>CALRUM020000003.1:0-245238 GCA_943371375.1 Asaia bogorensis | reverse complement strand
CGAGGACGCGCTTTGCGCGTCCTCGCCGGAGCCCGATCCCGAATCCGATTTCTTCCCCCAATCCCGTTTGGCCGGGCCGAGCAGCGCAGATGGAGGCGGTGTCAAGGGCGGCAGTTGTTTGAGCGAAGCGAGTTCTGACGCCCCCCGCCGGAATCGAGCAGCGCAGGTTGCCCGCAGCGAAGCGAAGGGACCCGGACAGCCGGGTCGCCTTTTCTTTGGTGACTTTCTTTTGGCGACGCAAAGAAAAGTGCCTCGCCCGCCGGGGCGAGACCCGGCTTGTTGGTGAACCAAGCTGTACGAGTTATCCAACAGGGATCCCGGATCAAGCCCGGGATGACAAACACCCCGAGGATTCAGCTATCAATTCAATAGCTGCTTGCGCCTGTCTTTCGTGGGTCCGTGGCCGATTTAGCCTACAAATCCGTACGCAACTTCCAGATCTCCGGAAACAACACCACATCGAGCATCTTGCGCAGATAACTGACCCCTCCGGTGCCACCGGTACCACGTTTGAAACCGATCACACGCTCCACCGTCGTGACATGCCGGAAGCGCCAGAGACGGAAGGCGTCTTCGAGATCGGTCAGTTCCTCGCCGAGCTGGTACAGGTCAAAGTACTGCCTGGGGTCGCGGTAAACCAGCAGCCAGGCCTGCTCGACCGCGTCGCTTTCCACATAGCCTTGTGTCCAGTCGCGCTGCATGTGGCTGGCTGGCACCGGCAGGCCGCGTCTGGCCAGCAGGCGCAGCGCCTCGTCGTACAGCGACGGGGCTTCGAAGGCGGTTTGCACCTGGGCCAGCAGATCAGGCCGGTGTGCATGTGGCTTGAGCATGGCGGCGTTTTTGTTGCCCAGTGCAAATTCGATGCAGCGGTATTGCGCGCTCTGGAAGCCGCTGGAGTTGGCCAGGTAAGGCCGGATGGCGCTGTATTCCGGCGGCGTCATGGTGGCCAGCACGTCCCAGGCGTGCACCAGCTGTTCCATGATGCGGCTCACACGCGCGAGCTTTTTGAAGGCGTCGCCGAGTTCATCGTTGGCCACATTGGCAATCGCCGCGCGCAACTCATGCAGCATCAGCTTCATCCAGAGTTCGCTGGTCTGGTGCTGCACGATGAACAACATTTCATCGTGTGCGGGTGACAGCGGTTTTTGTGCGCCCAGAATGGCGTCGAGCTGCAGGTAGTCGCTGTAACTCATGTCGCGGCTGAAGTCGAGTTGCGCGTTTTCGTCGGTCACAATTTTTTCGGGAGTGCTCATGATCAGGTCACCGCGTGTTTCTGCTTGAATTCAGGCTTTTGCCATTCAGCGGTTTCCAGCACCTGCTTCAAATGCTCCACCGCATGCCAGACATCCTCAAAGCCGATGTACAGCGGCGTGAAGCCGAAGCGCAGGATGTCCGCGTGCGCGGCGCCATCACCCGCGCGGAAGTCGCCAATCACGCCGCGCGCGATCAGCGCCTGCACGATGGCATAGGCGCCTGACTCACCGTCGCCGGGCCGCCCCAAGGCGGTGACGGCCCCCCCGGGGGGCAGCGACCCGCGAAGCGGCGGAGCGTGGGGGCCTTGGTCTCGGCTCAGGCAGACCTGCGAGCCGCGTTGCGCATGCGCGCGCGGGGTAACCAGGCCCAGGCCATGGCCGGCGCAACGTTCTTCGACCAGCGTGATGAACAGGTCGGTCAGTGCCAGTGACTTGGTCCGCAACGCAGCCATGCCGCCCAGCGCCTCCGCCGCGCCGAACACGTCGAGGCCACACTCGAGCGCGGCCAGGCTCAGCATGGGCTGGGTGCCGCAAAGGTAACGCGTGATGCCGGCGGCGGGCCTGTAGTCGGGGGTGAACTCAAACGGCGCCGCATGGCCCCACCAGCCCGAGAGCGGCTGGCGGAAGCGGTCGGCATGTTGGGGATGGACCCAGACAAAAGCCGGCGCGCCGGGACCGCCATTGAGGTATTTGTAGCCGCAGCCGACCGCAAAGTCAGCGTTGGCGCCCTGCAGGTCCACCGGTACAGCGCCGGCGCTGTGCGCCAGGTCCCACACCGCCAGAACCCCCGCAGCATGCGCTGACTGCGTGAGTGCCGCCATGTCGTGCATGGCGCCAGTGCGGTAGTTCACATGGGTCAGCATCAGCACCGCGGCATCGCCATCCAGCGCGGCCATGATGCCTTCAGGCTCCACCAGCTGCAGGCGGTAGCCGCGTTCACGGCACAGACTCTCGGCGATATACAGATCGGTCGGAAAGTTGCTGCGTTCGCTGACGATGGTTTTCCGGGCGGGCGCATCTTCGGCGGCCATATTCAGCGCTGCACTGAGCACCTTGTAGAGATTGATGGAAGTGCTGTCGGTGGCCACCACTTCGCCGGGGCCGGCGCCTATCAGCGGTGCAATCTTGTTGCCCAGGCGCTGCGGCAGGTGGAACCAGCCGGCGCTGTTCCAGGAGCGGATCAGGTCCTGGCCCCATTCCTCGGTGATCACCTGCGCAATACGTGCCGCCGCACTTTTGGGCAACACACCCAGCGAGTTGCCGTCCAGGTAGATCACGCCCTCGGGCAGCACAAAATGCCCGCGCAGCGGTCGCAGGGGGTCGCCGGCGTCGAGTACGCGGCAATCGTTCAGGGTGGTACTCATAAGTCTCTCAGGATGGCGCGCACGGGAGATGCATCGGCTTTTGTCAGTTTCAGCGGCAAGGCAATCAGTTCATAGTCGCCAGCGGGCACCTCATCGAGCACCAGGTTCTCCAGCACGCGCAAGCCGTGTTGCAGCAGCAGCTGGTGGCAGGGCAGGTCCTGGCTGGTGGCGGGGTCCACACTGGGCGTGTCTATGCCGACAAGCGCTATGTTTTTGGAAGCTAGCAGCGCAAGGGTGGCGGGGGCTATGGCGGTAAATGATGTCCATGACTGGCTGGCAACGCCAGCTGTGCGCAGCAGCACGCGCGGTGGCAGGTCTTGCAGCGCATGGGCAATGTGTTGCGGCTCGACCAGCGGGCCGCAGTCCAGGCAATGGATCACGCGGCAGGGCCCGATATAAGGCAGCAAATCCACCGCACCAATCGCTGCCTCGCCGCTGGCGTAGTGCATGGGCGCATCGGCATGGGCGCCGGTGTGTGGCGAAAAAGTCAGGGTGTTGACGTTGACCGGGCAATCGGGTGACAGCGCAAAGTGCAGCTTTTGTGAATAGGCTGCGTCGCCCGGAAACACGGCGGCGTGTTCGTCCACGGCGGGCGAAATGTCCCAGATCCGGCGCTGCAAACTTGTCATGTTTTTGAAGTTATCACCACCCAAAACCCTGTGGTGTCGGTTATTTCCAACAGCTTCCCGAAATACATGCCGCCAGCGTCAAACCGCCGTGGGTTGTACAGTCTCTGGCTGGCGTCCGGAGACAGGCGCTTTCCTCATGATCAACAACATTTCGGAGTACGGCATGACATCAGGCGGCACAGGCAAAGTGGCATTGGTCACAGGGGCGGGGACCGGCATAGGCAAGGCCGTGGCGCTGGCGCTGCTGCGCGAGGGTTACAGCGTGGCGCTGGTAGGCCGCCGTGCCGAACCCCTGAACGAGGTGGTCACAGCCTCGGGCGCGGGCCAGCGCGCGCTGGCTCTGCCTTGTGATGTCGCTCAGCCTGAGGCTGTGCGTGCGGCCTTTGACAAAGTTCTGGAGGTGTTTGGCCGACTCGACCTGCTGTTCAACAACGCCGGTGTCGGCGCGCCACCGGTGCCCATGGAAGAGCTGACGTTCGAGCAATGGCAAAACGTCGTCAACATCAACCTGACCGGCTCCTTTTTATGCGCACAACAGGCGATACGGCTGATGAAGGCCCAGTCGCCCCAGGGCGGGCGCATCATCAACAACGGGTCCATCTCGGCCCACGCGCCGCGTCCGAATTCAGCGCCCTACACCGCGACCAAACATGCGATCACCGGCCTGACCAAGTCGATTTCGCTCGATTGCCGCCACTTCAACATCGCCTGCGGGCAAATTGACATTGGCAACGCACAGACCGAGATGGCCGCGCGCATGGCCAAAGGGGTAGCGCAGGCCAATGGCGAAATTGCGATTGAGCCGCTGATGGATGTCAACCATGTGGCCGATGCGGTGGTGCACATGGCGGCCCTGCCCCTGGCCACCAATGTGCAGTTCATGACCATCATGGCCACGAAGATGCCGTTTGTCGGTCGCGGCTAAAAGCCGGGTTCAGTCCACCGAGGCCCAGAACACCGCAAACCATCCCCTGGGATCGGTCCAGCAGCGGGTTTGTGTAAACCCCGCCTGCTGCAACAGGGCGGTCATGCCGGCCTGCGTGTATTTGTACGAACTTTCGGTGTGGATGCGCTCGCCGGTTCTGAAGCGGCGCTCGCCCCCGGGCCAGCGCAGCGTCAGGTCGGCCAGCGCCTCCAGGTGCATCTCGATGCGCGACTCGGCCTGGTTGAACAGCGCCACATGGCGCCATTGGTGCAGGTCAAAGTCGGCGTCCAGCAGGCGGTTGACGTGGCGCAGCAGGTTTTTGTTGAATGCGGCGGTCACACCGGGCGCATCGTCATAGGCGGCTTCCAGCGTGGCCCTGTCTTTCACCAGGTCTATGCCCAGCAGCAGGCCGCGCGCCCGGCCCTGCGCCGGGTCGGCCATGTGCTGCAAAAACCCCAGGGCCTGCGCCGGCGAAAAATTGCCCAGGCTGGAGCCGGGGTAAAAAAACACCCGGTCATGCGCCTGCACCTCGGGCGGCAGCCGCAGGCCGCTTGAAAAATCCATGCCCACGCCGACGATGTCCAGAGCCGGGAACTGCGTCTGCACCTGGACGGCCGCGTCGCGCAGAAAATCCACCGAGATGTCCACCGGCACATACTGCTGCGGCTGCAGCTGCGGTATCAGCCGCGCTGCCTTGGCGCAATTGCCGGCGCCCAGGTCAATCAGGCAGGCGCGGCTGATGCCGGCGCCTGCCATGGCGGCGGCCATCTGGCTGTCGGCTGCGTCAAAAATGCCGGCCTCGGTGCGTGTGGGGTAGTACTCGTCCAGACGCGTGATGGCCTCAAACAGCTGGGAGCCCAGTGCGTCGTAGAAATATTTGGGCGACACGCTGGCCGCCGGCGCGCTCAGCCCGGCGGCCAGCTCCTGCGTGGCGCTGGGCGCCTGTCCCGGCAGGAAATCGCCATGGCAGTTGATGAATCGCGGCGAAGCCGGCGGCAGGGCCAGGCTGCGGGGGGGCAGGGGAGCATTCAAGGTGGATATCCGGCAGGGGTGGAACAGGCCATTGGAAAGCAGGGAAATAAAGGGCGCTGTAGGACGTTGTCGCTTTGCAGTTTGCCTGGCAGGTGTCAGGGGGGTGCGTACCTGCATCAGTCGTGATCCGCCAGCGTTCCTTACAGCCCTTTCAGTGGACCGGCAGCACCAGATCCGAGGTGGCCGGGCAGACCCAGCGCGCAAACTCCCGCGTGGTGTCCATACAACCGCCATTTTCGTGACTGCCCCGGGGTGCGCGGTAACGCTGCATCAGCGTGAGAATGCGCTCTACCTCGGTGGCATCCGTCAGCACGGCGGCCATCAGCGCCTCGACTTTTGCTTCGTCGATACGCTCCAGGCCGTCGGCATCGAGGTATAAGGCGTGGCGCCACTGGTAAATCTCCAGGCATTTGGAGGTCAGGGTGTAGGGCTGGTGGCGCTTCCAGAAGTTGCTGAACAGGCCGGCGCCCAGGTAGATGACCCAGGAGCCCTCGTAGCCCGAGGCTTCCGCAGAGGCTGCATCGGGGTTGCGAAACCAGACCCTGTCGCCCGGCACGAAGTAGCGCTGCGGCAGGGGGTGCTCCATCGAGCCCTGCTCGCGCAGAAACACATCGTGAAATTGCCCCGATTTGATGGGCCGCGCTGTCCAGAGCTGCTGCAGCTGCGCCAGCAGGGGCGGGTTGCAGCGTGCCAGTTCCTGTGCAATACCCAGCAGCATCACATATTCGGTGGCGCGGTAACAGGAGAAGGAATAAAGCGTGCCCGACACCTCCGGCTGGGTCGCTTTGGCCAGCGCCTCTATCAGCGAGGCGCCGGGCAGAATCACAAAACCGCAGTCTTCCTTGTAGGCCCAGCAGTCCGCGGGACGTTCGGCCTGGCTGGTCTGGAAATCCAGTGTGGTGCGGCGCGCCGCCTGTACGATGGCATGGCGAATCCGCACGGCCGACATCAGCTCGTCCATGCCGGGGAACTCATGCGCCATCGGCCCCAGCAGCAAGGCCAGCACAATTTCGCGGGTCAGGTCAGCGCTGCGTTTGTCGGTGTCGAGTTGCAGCCGTTCGCACAGTTGCAGGGTGTCGTGGCCAGGCGCCCAGGCAGCGGCCTGATCGCTGGCCAGCGTGAAGGCCACAAACCGGCCGGCTGCGTCCGTGCCTTCCCGCGTGACGATGTATGGCGCCAGGTCCTGAACGCCCAGCTGCGCAAGCAGCGACTGCAGCGCGGTCATGGCCCCATGCTCGGCTACGCCACGGACCACAATGCCGCAGTGGCCGGGCGCCGCTGGGGGCTGACCCGATTGGTTCATGCTTGCCATCGTCACCGGCTGTTGTCTCCTCGCTCTGCCGGAATATAACCCAGCCACCCGGGCTTCAGGCCGCAGGCGGCAGTGCCAGCCGGCGCTCGCTCCGGAAATACCTGGCCTGTCCGGTGACCGGGTCGTCAAATGCGATCGATTGCGCCAGCAGCTGCAGCGGCAGCTGGTAATCGTCGTGGGGTGTCGGGTCCAGCGGCGGGTACATGCGGTCGTTGACGATGGGCAGGCCGAGGGCATACATGTGCACGCGCAACTGGTGCTTTTTGCCGGTCACCGGGCTCAGGTGGTAACGCGCCAGCGTGCCGCTGACTTCCATCAGATCGATATGGGTTTCGCTGTTCGCCGGGCCCGCCACCTCGGCCTGGCGAAAAAACGGCTGGCCCTCGGCGATGCGGCTGATACAGACACGCGGAAAGGCCAGCCCCTCGCGCCAGGGGGCAATCGCCTCGTAAGCCTTGCGCACCTCGCGCTGGCGAAACAGGTCCTGGTAGGCGCCGCGTTCGCCGGCCTGCACCGCAAACAGCACCAGACCTGCGGTCTCGCGGTCTATGCGGTGTATCGGCGCGAGGTCGGTCAGGCCCAGGCGGTTTTTGAGCCGCACCAGCAGGGTTTCCTGCAGGTAAGGCCCGGAGGGTGTGACCGGCAAAAAATGCGGCTTGTCGGCGACCACCAGGTGCTCGTCCTGGTACAGGACCGTGGCCTCAAACGGGACTTTTGCCTCGTCCTCGAGGGCGCGGTAGTAATACACCCGCAGGTGGCCCTGGTACGGCCGCCCGGCCGTCACGGCCGCACCGTGCTCGTCAGCAACCAGCCCTTTCTGCATGCGCTCCAGCCAGACCGCGCGGGGAATGGCCGGAAAACGCTCGACCAGAAAATCGGTGATGGTGGGCCAGTGGCCGGCGGGCAGGCCGACACAACTGGGACTGACGCCATCGGAGGTCGGCAGGCCGCCTAGCGCGGGTTTGACTTTCACACGCGGGTGAACACCAGATCCCAGACACCGTGCCCGAGCTTGATGCCGCGGTTTTCGAACTTGGTCAATGGGCGGTAGTCGGGCTTGGCGGCATAAGCGCCAGCACCTTGCACCGTGTTTTTCAGCAAAACTTCCGCCTGGAGAACCTCCAGGATTTGTTCGGCATACGGCTGCCAGTCGGTGGCGCAATGCAGGTAGCCGCCGGGTTTCAGGCGGCTTGCCAGTTGGGCAACAAGCGGCCCCTGGATCAGCCGGCGCTTGTTGTGCTTTTTCTTGTGCCAGGGGTCCGGGAAAAAGATGTGCACACCGTCCAGGCTGCCGGGGAGCAGCATGTGGTCCAGCACCTGCACCGCGTCGTGTTGCAGGATGCGGATGTTTTCCAGCCCCTGCTCGGTGATTCGCTTGAGCAGTGCGCCGACCCCCGGTGTGTGCACCTCGCAGCAGAGAAAGTTTTTTTCGGGCAGCAAGGCCGCAATTTGTGCCGTGGCTTCGCCCATGCCGAAGCCGATTTCCAGAATGGTGGGTGCGACGCGTCCGAAGCTGGCTTCGAGATCCAGCGGCGCTGCCGAATAGGGCAGAAGAAACTTCGGACCGGCGTCGGCAAAAGCCCTGGCCTGGCCTGCGGTGGTGCGGCCGGTGCGCAGCACAAAGCTGCGGATGGTGCGCAGGTGGCTGGCATCCGGCAAGGCGGCTTCTGGCGGCTGGGGCGGTGGGGTCATGGTGGGGGATTCAATCACCGGCCAATTTTAATCGTCTGGCCCCAGGCGGCGACGGCTTGCTGCAGCCAGTCAGCGGGCGTGTCCGCAGGCAGGCCTGCAGGAAGGCCCAGTGCCTGCCCGGCCTGATCCAGTGCCTGCAGCGGCTGGCTGCTGTCGAGCGCTGTGGCGCCGTTTTGTTTGGAGAGTTTTTCTCCGTTCGCACCCCGCACCAGCGGCGTGTGCAGGTAACGCGGCAGTGGCAGGCCCAGGGCCTGCTGCAGCAGGATTTGCCGCGCTGTGTTGTCGGCCAGGTCTTCGCCCCGGACGATGTCGGTGATGCCCTGCGCAGCATCGTCGATCACCACCGCCAGCTGGTAGGCCCAGAGTCCGTCTGCGCGCCTGAGCACAAAGTCGCCCACCGCTTCCCCGACGTTTTGCTGCTGTGGACCGAGGCGGCGGTCGGTCCAGTGCAGCACCTGATCTGCTATGAAATCAGGAGCTGATGGCGCAGACCGAACAAGGGCTGGATGCACATATGGCTCGCAAGTTTTGGTGAGAAAGCGCCAGGCACGCGCGGGACGCCCGTGTAATCCTTCGCGGCAGGTTCCGGGGTAGCGCAGCTCCTGGTGGCGACTGCGCGCCTGCCCGCTGGACGCCAGCGCCCGTTCGATGTCCTGCCGCGTGCAGGCGCAGGGGTAGGCGCGGCCAGCGGCGCTGAGCCGGTCCATGGCCGACTGGTAAAAGCGGCTGCGCTGCGACTGGTAAAGCGGTGTTTCGTCCGGAAACAGGCCACAGGCGGCGAGTTGCTGCAGCATCAGTACGTCGGCGCCCGGCACGCAGCGCGGCGTGTCGATGTCTTCGATGCGCACCAGCCACTGGCCCGCATGCGCCCGAGCATCGAGCCAGCTGGCCAGCGCAGCGACCAGAGAGCCTGCATGCAGCGGGCCGGTGGGTGAGGGCGCAAACCTGCCGATGTAGCCCACTGGAAATCCTTTAGCTGGAGATTGCATGGACAGAAATATGCCTCATCGGCGGTGACAGCCTGGGAGCACTATGCGAGGCGCTCTCCCTATCAAGCAGGGGCTGCGGGACTGGCTTTGCCAGACCGCAGGCGCAGCGGCCCCCTAGGAGCCTGTCGGACATGGGAATCGTCGGCTGCAAATCGGCCGCAGCGGTCCATTTTTCACCGTCTTTTTATCCCATAGCTTGGCTATGGGTCTGCAAATCCGGCAAAAACTGTCCTCGCTGGGGCCGATTTTCGCTTTCGACGCCCCAAGCCCGACAGGCTCCTAGTGGGGCAGGGCGCTACACGCAGTGAGCAACCGTGGGGGTTAACAGACTGCCAGGGCCATTTCAAGTCCGGAGACAAAAGCCTCTTCAACCCTGTGCCCCAGGCACCAGTCGCCACAAGCGCCGATGTGCGATTTGGCGTCCCACACATGGCTTTTGTCCAGCGGCTCAGTGGTTTGCGCATAACGCCAGCGGTGCACGTCGGCATGTGAGGGCTGGGCGCGAATGCCGGTCACTTCGGTGAAAGCCTTGAGCAGCTTGGCCTTGACGCGCTCGGCGTCGTCCTCCAGATGCCGCTCTGACCACTCGGGGCTGGCCTGCACGGTCCAGCGCTCTATGGCGCCGCGCCCCGGCTTGGACGACTCGCGCGCCAGCCAGGCGATGCGGTGGTGGGTGCTGCGGGCTGCATTCCAGTGCGGGCCCAGGTGTTGCAGCGTCGGCTGCATGGCTTGCGGGAAGGCCAGCATCAGGGTCCAGCAGGGTGCAATGCTGACACCGGCCAATACCGGCATCAGGGCTTTGCCATGCTGGGAGCTCAGCAGCAGGGCGTGCGCCTGGGGGGCGGGCAGGGCCAGCACCACGGCGTCGAAACCCGAATAAACGCGGCTGTTGGCGCCCGGCCCCTCGGTCTGCAATTGCCAGCGTTCGGGGTGCAGACGGTCGGCTTCGATGCGGCTGACCTGGGTTTCCAGCGCCAGCGAGCCGCTGGCGGCCAGCGGCTGGGCCCAGTGTTTGAGCAGCGCGTTCATGCCGGGTGTGGCGACCCAGTGGGCCTCCTTGGGCGGCAGCGAGGCCGCCACAACGCGGCCGGCTTCATCCAGAATGCGCACGGTGTTGGCACTCCAGGGGCGCACCAGGCCGGGGCTGGTGGCCAGTGCCTTTTCAAAGCGGCTGTCGCGCACCGTGAAGTACTGGGTACCGTGGTCGAAGCCGCCAAACTCGGTGTTCCGCGTGGCCATGCGGCCGCCCGGGCCCCGGCTTTTTTCAAACACCGTCACACGGTGGCCCGCCTGCACCAGCGTACGCGCGCAGGTGATGCCGGCCATGCCCGCGCCGACCACGGCGAAATGACGGGGCAAGGGTGCTGCAGCGGGTGTGGGGCGGGATTTTGAAGTCATGTCTTTGTTATTTCTGGATGTGGTCACAACGTAACCTTAAACGAAAACCATGGACGCACTCTACACGCAGCGTGGTGTTGGCGAGCAAATCTCCCCTTTTGGGCCCGAACGCGCGCGGCGCAAGTCAGGCAGAGGGTCCTTACAGCGCCGCATCACGCTCCAGCAGCGCCTTGCGAGTGGCCGGGCGCGCCAATTGTTGCAGCCACCATTGCAGGGCGCGCCCCTCCTGGCCGCTGTCGCTGCGGCGCCAGGCGTAAGCGATGGGTATCACGCGCGCAGCCCGCTGCACGCGCTTTTCCACCAGCCGGCCGGTGGCGATGTGGGGCCGCGCCAGGTACTCGGGCAAAAAACCGCCGCCCAGGCCACGCAATTGCGCCGCCAGTTTTTCCTGCATGCCGGGCACGGTGAAAATGTCCTGCCCGCCCATCAGGCCGATGGTGACGCCGCTGCCGCGCTGCACCGAGTCGGCCACCGCCACGGCGCGGTGCGGCATCAGCATCGCGTCGGTCACGGGTTCGGCGGCCAGCGCCAGCGGATGGTGCGGCGCCACGGCGTAAATAAAGTGGATGTTGCCCAGGGCTTTGCTCTGCACCGATTGGTGCACGCCGGGCTCAATCGCCACACCAAGGGCCAGGTCGGCCTGGCCCGATGTCAGCGCTTCCAGCGTGCCGGACAGCGCCTCTTCACGCAGCCGCAGGCGGGTGGGCGGGTTCAGCGCAAAAAAAGCCTCACACAGCTCCATCACCGTGGTGCGCGAGATCACGCTGTCCACCGCCAGCGTCAGCGAGGGTTCCCAGCCTGTGGCCACCCGCTTGACACGATTCGCCACCGCATCAAGCTCGAGCAGCAGGCGGCTGCCTTCGCGCAGCAGTTCCTTGCCGGCTTCGGTCAGCCGCGCCTGGCGCGAAGAGCGGTCAAACAGCAGGACGTCCAGCGCGTCCTCCACCTGGCGGATCCGGTAGGTCAGGGCACTCGGCACCACGCCAAGCTCACGCGCGGCCGCCGCCATGCTGCCGTAGCGGTGTACGGCTTCAATCAGGCCCAGGGTTTCCGGGGTCAGGGCGTCACGCACGCGGTTTCGGATCATTGGAGAAGGAAGAGTTCAAATAATTTGAATGATGCCATCAAAGCGGCGCAACGGCCAGAGCGCTGTCTGCCCCTACATTGGAGCTATTCACAGACCGCTCGAAAGGAGCTCTTCATGATTACCCCACGCCGTTCCAGCGAACGCGGTTATGCCGACCATGGCTGGCTCAAGTCCTTCCATTCCTTCTCGTTTGCCGGTTATTACGACCCTGCCCACATGGGTTTCGGCAATCTGCGCGTCATCAACGAAGACCGCATTGCCGCAGGCCGGGGCTTTGGCACCCACGGCCACCGCGACATGGAAATCATCAGTTATGTGCTCAGCGGTGAGCTGGCGCACAAGGACAGCATGGGCAACGTCAAGGGCATCCCGCCAGGGGATGTGCAGCGCATGAGCGCCGGCACCGGTGTGCAGCACAGCGAATTCAACCACGCCGACGGGCAAACCACGCATTTCCTGCAAATCTGGATAGAGCCCAACGTCACAGGCATCCCGCCCAGTTACGAGCAGAAAAGCTTTTCTGACAGCGACAAGCGCGGCAAGCTCAGACTGGTGGCCTCCGGTGATGGGGCGCAGGATTCGGTCACGCTACATGCCGATGCCAGGCTGTATGCCGGCCTGTTTGACGGCGCAGAGGCTGCCGATTTGCCGCTTGGCGCCGGGCGTAAAACCTATGTGCATCTGGTGCGCGGCGAACTGCAGGTCAATGGCGAGCGCTTGCACAGCGGCGACGCTGCCCTGCTGGAGGGGGAGAGCCGTCTGCAACTGTCAGCTGGCAAGGCGGCCGAGGTGCTGGTTTTTGATCTCGCGCCCTAGTGCCGGCCGGGGTATGCGCGGGGGCGTGGCAAGCAAGTTTCATCACCCTGCTGCATACTGATTTTCTGACCCCGGCTGTCGGGGTCCCTGCTTTTTCTTTTTTATCATTTTTAACCGAGGATTCATCATGCTTAATTCATTGCAAACCCCCTTGTCCCTGATTGGCCGTGTGCTGATTGCCCTGCTGTTCATTCCCGCTGGTTTCAGCAAGATAGGCGGCTTTGCCGGGACGGCGGGTTACATCGCCTCCAAAGGTGTGCCGCTTCCCGAGGTGGCTGCAGCCATTGCGATTGCGGTCGAGCTGGGCCTGGGCCTGCTGGTCCTGATTGGTCTGCAGACACGCTGGGCCGCCCTGGGCATCGCGCTGTTCACCGTGGTCATCACCTTCATCTTCCACAACTTCTGGGCCATGCCCGCCGAGATGGTGATGATGCAGCAACAGGCCTTTTTCAAGAACATCGCCGTGGTGGGCGGGCTGTTGACCATTGCCGCCTGGGGTGCCGGCCCGCTCAGCGTGGACGCGAAGTTCAAGGGCTGAGCCGACCGTTGACCCGGATTTGTCAGGCCGGCTGCCAGCCGGCCTGTGGATAAACAGCAGCAAGGACAAAACATGACAAACGTCGTGGTGGTTTATCACTCGGGCTACGGCCATACCCAGCGCATGGCGCAAGCCGTTGCCAACGGGGCTGGCGCACAGTTGCTGGCCATTGATGCAGAGGGTAATCTGCCCGACGGCGGCTGGGAGCAGCTCAAGGCGGCCGATGCGATCATCTTTGGTTCTCCGACCTACATGGGCAGCGTCAGCTGGCAGTTCAAGAAGTTTGCCGACGCTTCCTCCAAGCCCTGGTTCAGCCAGGACTGGAAAGACAAGTTGGCCGCGGGTTTTACCAACAGCGCAGGCATGAATGGCGACAAACAGGGCACGCTGACGGCGCTGTTCACACTGGCCATGCAACACAGCATGCTCTGGGTCAGCCAGGGCCTGATGCCCTCGAACACCAGGGCTGCCAAACGCGACGACGTCAATTACCTGGTGTCTTACAGCGGCGCGATTGCCCAGTCGCCTTCGGACAGCGGCGCCGCCGAGATGTCGCCGGGTGACCTGGAAACCGCCCGGCTTTTTGGCCAGCGCGTGGCCGCTGTGGCGGCCAGGTTTAGACCCTGATGCCGCCAGGCAAGCCCCCATGCCCATCACACAGACACTGAGCGGTCACGACAAGGACCTCGGTGGCGGCTTTCAGGTGCGCCGCCTCCTGCCCGACGTGCGGCGCCAGTCGGTGGGGCCTTTCCTGTTTTTTGATCATTTTGGCCCGGTCACGCTGCGGCCGGGCAGCACACACGATGTGCGGCCGCATCCGCACATCGGGCTGGCGACCGTGACCTATCTGTTTGACGGCGCCATCATGCACCGCGACAGCCTCGGTTCCACGCAGCGCATTGAGCCCGGCGCGATCAACTGGATGACCGCCGGGCGCGGCATTGTGCATTCGGAGCGTGCACCGGACGATCTGAAAAACCAGACCTATGTGAACCACGGCATCCAGCTGTGGGCTGCCTTGCCGGCTGCGCACGAAGAAGTGGCGCCGGATTTTGTGCATACCCCGGCGTCCGACATTCCCGTGTTGCAGATGGGCGCAGCCACGGTCCGCCTGCTGATCGGTGAAGCTTTTGGTCAGCGCTCGCCGGTCCGGACTTTTTCCCGAACGCTGTACCTCGACATCGAGCTGGCTGCGGGTGCGGTGTTTGAATTGCCGCCGCTGGCCGATGACATGGCGCTGTATGCGGTCGATGGCAGCGTGTTGCTTGACGGGGAGCGTGTGGCAGCCCATACCCTGGTGCTGCTTGAGCCCGGCCTGCCTGCCACGATTGAGGCGAACGGCGCTGTCCGCCTGATGGTGATAGGCGGCGATGCGCTGCCGGAGCGCCGCTTCATGTGGTGGAATTTTGTGTCCAGCCGCAAGGAGCGCATCGTCCAGGCCGCGCAGGACTGGGAGCAGCAGGCCATGGGCCGGGTCGCTGGCGACGAGGAACTCATCCCCTTGCCGGAACGCCGTTTGATTCCGGACTGATCGGGCCTGGGCCGGCGCTTCAGGCCATGTCGCGCGCCAGGCGCAGGCCGCTGAACTGCCACTGCGCGTCGGGCGGAAAAAAGTTGCGGTAGCTGGTACGCGCGTGGCTTTGTGGTGTGACGCAGGAGCCGCCACGCAGCACCAGCTGGTTGCACATGAACTTGCCGTTGTATTCACCGACCAGGCCCTCCCAGGGCTTGTAGCCGGGGTAGGCGTTGTAGTTCGATTGCGTCCACTCCCAGACGTCGCCGAACATCTGGGCCGGCTGCCCCGGTGTGTGCTGCTGCAGGGCAATCGGGTGGTAGGCCATGCTCTCCACAAAATTGCCTTTGATGCCCTGTTCCGCCTGCATCACACGTGCGGCCAGCTCCCATTCAAACTCCGTCGGCAGGCGCGCGCCGGCCCAGCGTGCATAAGCCTCCGCCTCGAAATAGCTGAGGTGGCAAACCGGCGTGTGTGCGTCCACCTGTACCAGCCCCTGGAGCGTGAAGTTCTCGTAGCCGCCGGCATCGGCGCGCGCCTGCCAGTACAGCGGCATGGCCGCTGCGCGCGCCTGCACCCAGTCCCAGCCCATGGACAACCACAGTTCGGGGCGCTGGTAGCCGCCATCGGCCATGAAAGCCATCATGTCGCCGTTGGTGATCAGCCGGCTGCCGATTTCGAACGCAGCGACATGGACCTTGTGGCGCGGTGTCTCGTTGTCGAAGGCAAAGGGGCCGTCCAGGGCAGGCTCAAACCCGTGTTCAATCAGGCCACCCGCGAAACCCATCCACTGCAGCGGCTGGGGGCTGATGCCGGCCAGCGGCCATTGCCGTGCATACGCCGGCTGCGCCGGATTGAAGGAAAGTGCATGTTTGATGTCCGTCAGCAGCAGCTCCTGGTGTTGCTGTTCATGCTGCAGGCCCAGCGTGAGCAGTTGTTGCAGTTCGTCGCCGGCAGGGCCGGCCTGCAGCTGCTCCAGGACGTGCTGCATGCGTTCGTCGACCTGGGCGCGATAGGCCATGACCTGTTCCAGCGTGGGGCGGCTGATCAGGCCGCGTTGCGGCCGCGGATGTTTGGCGCCAACGCCGTTGTAATAGCTGTTGAAGAGCACGCGGAAGCTGGCGTCGAAGGGCCGGAAGTTCTTTTCGAAACGCTCGAGAACAAAGGTCTCGAAAAACCAGGTGACGTGGGCCAGGTGCCATTTGGTGGGGCTGGTATCGGGCATGGACTGCAGCTGGCAGTCCTCGGCACTCAGCGGCAGCGCGAGACCTTCGGTCTGGCCGCGGACTTGCCGGAAGCGCTGGGTCAGGCTGGAAGTCCCGGTGGCGGCGTGGCGGGCGGCAGTGGGTGTGGGCATGGCAGCTCGATGCAAAAAAGGGTGTGAGGACGGTGTGCCCCGAAAAACCTGTTCAGCTTTCCATGACTTGCCGTGCCGGGCTGTCAGACGATGCCCCGACATGGACCCGGGGCTTCAAGCCCGGGTCGAGTGCGCGCCGTTCATCGAAGACAAAACATTCTCGGTCAAAATGGGCGTGGCCGCTGTCTTCAAAATATTTCAGAATGCCGCCGTCGAGCTGAAACACATCTTGCACACCGGCTTCGCGCATGAAGATGGCGGCTTTCTCGCAGCGTATGCCGCCGGTGCAAAAACTCACGACAGTCTTGCCTTCGAGCTCGTCCCGGTGCGCCAGCAAGGCCTGCGGGAACTCGGTGAATTTGGCGATGCGCCAGTCTATGGCGTTTTTGAAACTGCCTACGTCCACCTCAAAGGCATTGCGCGTGTCCAGGGTCAGCACGGGCCTTCCGGCATCGTCATGCCCGCAGTCCAGCCAGCGTTTGAGTGTCGCCGCATCCACCGCCGGCGCGCGGCCAGCCGAGGGCTGGATGGCCGGGTGGTCCATGCGGATGATTTCCGGCTTGATCAACACCCGCAGCTTGCGAAACGGCGCGGCATGCGACCAGCTTTCCTTGCCCTGCAGGTCAGACAGGCGCGGGTCCTCCCGCAGCCATGCCAAAAAATCATGAATGGCGGGGGCAGGTGCTGCCAGAAACAGGTTGATGCCTTCTTCGGCCAGCAGGACCGTGCCCATGATGACGCGGGTTTGCAGCGCTTCGCGCACAGCCGCCTGCAGTTCCGGCAACCGGTCCAGTGCTACAAATTTGTAGGCCGCAATGTTCAGAATAAGCATGAGCGGCGATTGTAGGCAGGGCAGCGGCGGCCCGGCGACGGAACACGGCGCCTAAAATGAATCCATGTTTGTTCATTTACGTATTCACACCGAATTTTCGGTGGTTGACGGCACCAACCGCATCGATGAAATCGTCCAGGCCGCAGTCGCGGACAAGCAGCCCGCGCTGGCGATCACCGACCTGGGCAACCTGTTTGGCACTGTCAAGTTTTACAAGGAAACCCGGGGCGCGGGTATCAAGCCACTGATAGGTGCGGATGTCTGGGTACAGGTGCCGGGCAAGGAGGCCGGGGCCGCGCCGGCCAGGCTGCTCTTGCTGGTGCAAAACCGCCAGGGTTATCTGAATTTGTCGGAACTGCTGACCCGGGCCTGGACACGCGGTGTGGTGCGCGACCAGGCGATTGTCAGCCTGGCATGGCTGCAAGAGCTCGGTGAAGGCCTGATAGCGCTGTCGGGGGCGCAGGGCGGCGCGGTCGGGCAGGCGCTGCTGCAGGGTGATGCGGCGCGCGCGACCGAATGTGCGCTGCACCTGGCGGGGATTTTTCCGCACCGCTTTTACCTCGAACTGCAGCGTGCCCAGCGCATTGACGATGAACAACATGTGGTCGCAGCGGTGCAGCTGGCCGCGCGGCTCAGGCTGCCAGTGGTGGCGACCCATCCGGTGCAGTTTCTGACATACGACGATTACGAGGCGCATGAGGCGCGTGTGTGTATTGCCGAGGGGGAAATTCTGGGCAACGCGCGGCGCGTGCGCAAGTTCACGCGCGAGCAGTATTTCAAGTCCTCGGCGCAGATGGCCGAGCTCTTTGCCGACCTGCCATCGGCCCTGGCCAATACCCTGGAGATTGCCAAGCGCTGCAACCTCAAGCTCGAGCTGGGCAAAGCGATGCTGCCCGAGTACCCGACGCCCGAGGTCAATGGCGTGCGCATGCCGCCCGACGCGTACTTCCGCCATGCCTCGTTTGAAGGCCTCGAAGAGCGGCTGTTGCACCTCTACCCGGACGAAGCCGTCCGTAACGACAGGCGGCCGCAATACGTGGAGCGGCTGGAGTTCGAGATCAACACCATCCTGAAGATGGGTTTCCCCGGCTACTTCCTGATCGTGGGCGACTTCATCAACTGGGCCAAGAACAACGGCTGCCCGGTCGGTCCGGGTCGCGGCTCGGGCGCTGGTTCGCTGGTGGCCTATTCGCTGAAGATCACCGACCTGGATCCGCTGCAATACAACCTGCTGTTTGAGCGTTTCCTGAACCCGGAGCGGGTGTCCATGCCCGACTTCGACATCGACTTCTGCCAGACCAACCGTGACCGCGTGATCGATTATGTGAAAGACAAGTACGGCCACGCCGCTGTCAGCCAGATTGTGACCTTCGGCACCATGGCCGCGCGCGCCGCAATTCGCGACGTGGGCCGGGTACTCGACCTTTCCTACGGCTTTTGCGACGGCATCTCCAAACTGATCCCGAACAAGCCGGGTCAGGCCGTGACGCTGCAACTGGTGCCCGCCGACCGCAAGAAAAACGACAAGATGGTCTATGCCCTGGAGGCCGAACCGCTGCTGGCCGAACGCGAGGCCAGGGAAGAAGACGTGCGCACCCTGCTTGAACTGGCGCGCAAGCTCGAAGGCCTGACACGCAATGTCGGCATGCACGCCGGCGGCGTGCTGATTGCGCCCGGAAAACTCACAGACTTCTGCCCCTTGTACCTGCAGCCCGGCAGCACGTCAGCGGTGAGCCAGTTTGACAAGAACGACGTCGAGGCCATTGGCCTCGTCAAGTTCGACTTTTTGGGCCTGGCCACGCTGACCATCCTGGAGCTGGCGCGCGAATTTATCGTCCAGCGGCATCCGGCGCAGAAGGACTTCAAATTTGAAAACCTGCCACTCGATGACCCCAGGGTCTACGCGCTGTTTGCGGAAGGCAAGACCGAAGCGGTTTTCCAGTTTGAAAGCATAGGCATGCAGCGCATGCTGCGCGACGCCAGACCGAACCGCCTGGAAGACCTGATTGCGATGAATGCACTGTACCGGCCGGGTCCGATGGACCTGATCCCGACCTACATTGCGCGCAAGCAGGGCAAGGAGATCCCCGAGTACCCGGACCCGCGTGTCAAGCCCATCCTGGAAGAGACCTACGGCATCATGGTCTACCAGGAGCAGGTGATGCAGACCGCGCAGATCCTCGGTGGTTATTCGCTGGGCGGCGCCGACATGTTGCGCCGCGCCATGGGCAAGAAGGACGAGAAGGAGATGGCCTCGCAGCGGGAAATCTTCCGCAAGGGTGCCGGTGCCAATGGCCTGTCGCAGGAAAAGGCCGACGAGGTGTTTGACCTGATGGAGAAGTTTGCCGGCTACGGCTTCAACAAGTCGCACTCGGCCGCCTACGCTCTGCTGGCCTACCACACCGCCTGGCTCAAGCGCCATTACACGGCCGAGTTTTTCTGCGCCAACATGACGGTGGAGATGGGTGACACCGACAAGCTGCGCATTCTTTTTGGTGATGCGCAGAAGATGGGCATGGCCTTTGAGTCGCCCGATGTGAATCGCGGCCACTACCGTTTCGAGCCGATCAGCAACACCAGCATCCGTTATGGCCTGGGTGCTGTCAAAGGCACGGGCCAGCAGGCGATTGCCGCCATCGTCGCGGCGCGTGAGGAGGGTGGCTTGTTCACCTCGCTGTACGATTTCTGCGTGCGGGTGGACAAGTCCAGGGTGAACAAGCGCACGGTGGAGGCGCTGATCCGGGCTGGTGCTTTTGACAACCTGCAATTGAACCGGGCCGCGCTGCTGGCGTCGGTGGAGCGGGCCTTCGAGTTCGCCGCGCAGACCGAGGCCAACGTCAACCAGGGCGGCCTGTTCGACATGGACTCACACGCCGCAAGCGCGCAGGAGCCACCGCTGGTGGAGGCCATGCCTTTTGGCGTGAAGGCGCGCCTGGTGCAGGAGAAAACCGCCATCGGTTTTTACCTGTCTGGCCATCTGTTCGACGAAGTGGAAACCGAGGTGCGGCAGTTCGTCAAACGCAAGATCGACGATTTGATGGATTCGCGCGATCAGACCCTGCTGGCCGCCATCGTCAGCGACCTGCGTGTCATCAACGGCAACCGCGGCAAGCTGATCATCTTCAAGCTCGACGACAAGACCGACACGCTGGAAGCCTCGGTGGACGAGGCCACTTTCAACGCCAACCGCAACCTGCTCAAAGACGACGAACTGGTGATTGTGCAAGGCACCCTGCAGCCAGCATCAGAACGTTTTGGGCGGCGCTTCAAGGTGACGCAGGTCTGGAGCCTGGAGTCGGCGCGCTGCCGCTTCGGCAAGTACTTGCGTGTGGCGGTCAATGGCACGGCGCCCGATGTGCAGCGCATGGTGCGCGACTTTCCGCCGCGCAAGGAGATGTCGGAGCAGGGCGAGGTCAGCCGCGGCCTGGCGGTGCGCCTGAGCCTCAAACGCAGCAGCGTGGCGGCCGAGCTGCAGCTCGGTGAAGCGGCAAAATTTTTCCCGACCGACGCGGCGCTGGCCAGCTGGATGGCGCAGGCCGACCAGGGGCAGGCGCACATTGTTTATGAGTGAAAACGGGATCTAGCCCTTATTTGACGGGCGCAAGCAGCTATTAAATGTATAGCTATTGAGTTGCACGTCGGGTTTGAGATAGCATGCTTCCAGCGGTGTCATTGCGGGCTTGACCCGCAATCCATGCTGGATCATCACAGCGGCTGGTTCGCGCCGCGTGGATCCCGGATCGAGTCCGGGATGACAGCCAAGGTTGCAGGTGCTCAGTCTTTCGGCCGGAATTCCAGAATCATCGGTGTAGGAACGCGGCCATCCACATCGCGCGGCATGGTCTCGGTGCGTATGATGGCCTTGATCACAGCCTCATCCCAGGCTTTGTTGCCGCTGGACTTGATCAGCCGCTGGCTGAGGATGGTGCCGTCCGGTCCGGTGCGCACCTCGACCTCGGCGGTCGGGTTGCCGGGGATGTCGTCGGTGAAGGCGATGTGGGGCCTGACCTTGGCGCGTACCTTGCCGCCGTAGCTGGCTGAGGGGCCGCTGGCTTTTTGCGCCGTGCCTTTGGCGTCGGTGTTGCCGGTGGCGCCGGCCAGGCCCATGGCCCGCTTGATGTTGTCCTGGCGCTGCTTTTCCGCTGCGGCGTCCGCCAGCTTTTTCTTCTCGACTTCCTTCAGGTCCTGCTTTTTGTCGTCGGCCTTTTTTGCCTCGAGTTTTTTGGCTTCTTCGGCTTTGCGCTTGGCCAGTTCTTCCTTCGCCTTCTGCTCTTTTTCCTTTTTCGCCTGAAGTTCCTTGAGCCGTTCCTGCTCGGCTTTGGCTTTTGCCAGCTCGGCTTCTTTCTTCTTCAGCTCCAGCTTGCGCTTTTTCTCGCGCTCGAGTGCGATGTCCACGTCGGGGGCCGGTGGGGGTGGCGGTGCCTTGAGCTGGGGTGTTTCGGGGGCCGGCGGTGGTGGTGGCGGCGGCGCTTCCACTTCCCTGGGCGCGGCTTCCTGCGGCACGCTGGACCAGAGCTCGGCCTCGAACGAGAGATCGGGGTCGCTGCGCTTCCAGTTCACGCCCCAGGTCAGCGCGCCTATCAGCAGCATGTGCACCAGCAGCGCCAGAACAAAGGCCCGCAATGCGCCAGCATCAGCGTGCGGCGCAAACTCCAGGCGATCGGCGGTACTGGTCATGCGCAATCCGGCCCGGCTCAGTTGCCGGTTTGTACCGACAGGCCGACGCGGGCCACATTGGCTTTCTGCAGGGCGTCCATGACCTTGACCACGGTTTCGTACTTGATCGATTTGTCGGCGCTGATCACCACCGGTGTGAGCTGCTCGTTGGCAGGCACAGCCGGTTGCAGGCGCTTGACGGCGGCGCCGACCTCGGCCAGTTTGACTGGGGTGGTGCTACCGCCCGACTTGATCTGGATGACTTCTTCCTTGCTGATCTCGATCTGTATCGGTTTGGGCGGCTGGCCCGGGGCTTTGCCGACTTTGGGCAAGGCGATCATGCTTGGTGTGATCAGCGGTGCCGTCACCATGAAGATGATCAGCAGCACCAGCATCACATCGATGAAGGGCACCATGTTGATCTCGCTGATGGTGCGGCGGCCCCGGCCGCGTGATGAAACTGCTGGCATGGCGGTCTAGTGGCCCGAGGGGGAGCTCGCGCCCAGGTTGCGCTGCAGGATGTTGGAGAACTCCTCGATAAAGGTCTCCAGCTTGTTGGCGACGCGGTCTATGTCGTGGGCAAAACGGTTGTAGGCCACCACCGCCGGAATGGCCGCAAACAGGCCAATGGCCGTGGCCACCAGGGCTTCGGCGATACCCGGCGCCACGCTGGACAGCGTGACCTGCTCCAGCGCGGCCAGGCCGGTGAAGGCGTGCATGATGCCCCACACCGTGCCAAACAGGCCGACATAGGGCGAGACCGAGCCCACCGTGGCCAGGAAAGACAGGTTGGACTCCACCGCATCGACCTCGCGCTGGTAACTGGCGCGCATCGCGCGGCGCGCGCCGTCGAGCAAAATGCCGGGGTCGGCCATGCGGCGCTCGCGCAGCTTCTGGAACTCGCGCATGCCGCTGGCAAAAATGCGTTCCATCGGACCGCTGTGTTTGGCGTTTTGCGCGGCAGCTGCAAACAAATCGTTCAGGCTGGTGCCGGACCAGAACTCCCGGTCAAACTCGTCGTTGAGCGACTGCACCCGCTTGAGCGAGATGATCTTGCGGAAGATCGCTGCCCAGCTGGCCACCGACACGCCGACAAGAAGCGCCACGACACCCTGGACCACCCAGCTGGCGTTGAGGATGAGGTTGACGATGGATAAATCCTGGTTCATGGGGCGCTTTCCAGAAGGTCAAGAATGTGGGCAGGAATCCGGGCAGGTTTGAGGCTGGCCGCATCGACCCAGCCGATGCGTATCGTACCTTCACACAGCAACGCTGGTCGCTCTGATTTTAATAGCGCTTGCTGCGCGATTATCAAGGACGCCCGGCCCTTTTCGATCAGGCGGGCGGTAACAATCAGTTCATCATCGAGGCGCGCCGGGCGGTGGTAACGCAGACTGGTTTCGCTCACCACAAACATGCAGCCGGTGGCTTCCTTCAGTTGCTGCTGGTTTAATCCCAAGGATCTGAGCCACTCGGTACGCGAACGTTCAAAAAATTTCAGGTAGTTGGCGTAGAACACAATGCCGCCGGCGTCGGTGTCTTCCCAGTAAACGCGCAGAGGCCACTGGAAGTCAGCCAAGGACGCTCTCCAGCCGCGCGACGGCTTCTTTCAATTCAGCCATGGAGCTGGCCGTTGAAAAGCGAACGTAGCGTTCCGGTGCATCGGTGCCGAAATCGCGACCTGGCGTAACTGCCAGGTGCGCTCGCTGCATCAGCTCAAAGGCAAAGTCCCAGCTTCCGCTGACGCCCAGGCGGGCAGCGGCCTGGGTGCAATCGGCATAGGCATAAAAAGCACCATCGGGCATGACCGGCACCTGCAGGCCCAGGCGGTTGAGTTCGGGGATGAAGTAGTCGCGCCTGGCCTTGAACTCGGCGCGGCGCCTTTCGTACTCTGCCAGGCTGTCTTCCTCGAAACAGGCCAGTGCCGCATGCTGCGCAACTGTGCTGGGGCAGATGAACAGGTTTTGCGCGATGCGTTCAATCACCGGCGCCAGTTCCTCGGGCACCACCAGCCAGCCCAGGCGCCAACCGGTCATGTTGAAGTACTTGCTGAAGCTGTTGATGCTGATGATGCTTTCGCCCAGGCCATCCCCCATGGCCAGCGCGCTGTGCCCGAAGTCTTCTTCGTAACTCAAACCGAGGTAAATCTCGTCAATCAGCGTGATGCCGCCGCGGCTGTGCACAAACTCGTGGATGCGCCGCAACTCCTGCGGCGCGATCGACGTGCCCGTGGGATTCGACGGCGAGGCCAGCAGCACACCACGGGTCCTGTCGGTCCAGGCCGCCTCTACCTTGGCACTGCTGAGCTGGAAGCGTTCTTCGGCTGTTGTCGGTATCAACACCGCATTGCCCTCGGCCGCACTGACAAAGTGCCGGTTGCAGGGGTAACTCGGGTCCGGCATCAGTATCTCGTCCCCGGCTTCTATCAGTGCCAGACAGGCCAGCTGCAGGGCCGCCGAAGCGCCGGCCGTAACGATGATGCGGGACGGCGCCACATCGGCCTGAAAACGTGTGCTGTACCAGTGGCTGATGCGCTCGCGCAGGCTTTGCAGGCCGGTGGCCTGGGTGTACTGCGTGTTGCCATCGTGGATCGCGCGGGCGGCGGCCTGCTGAACCAGCGGCGGTGCGGTGAAATCCGGCTCGCCGATGTTCAGGAAAATCATGGGCTGCGCGCTGTGCGCCACCTGTTTTGCCAGGCTGGCAGCGGCCTTGGCCACCTCCATGACGTAAAAAGGCTCAATGCGCTGGGCACGCCGGGCTAAACGCAGGGCACTCACTGCGCGGCCTCAGGTTTTCTGGTCGGCAGCGACTTCCGCCGCCCGAAAACCGGGCGCCAGCTTGTGCAGCACCCCGTTGACGTATTTGTGGCCGTCGGTGCCGCCAAAAGCCTTGGCCAGTTCGATGCACTCGTTGATCACCACGCGGTAAGGCACGTCCAGGCAGTGTTTGAATTCATAGGCACCTATCCACAACACCGCGTGCTCCACAGGGGATATCTCTGCCATCTTGCGGTCCAGCAGCGGTGTGATACCGGCGTCCAGCGCCACCGCTTCTGCAATGCAGCCGTGCAGCAAGGCGTCGTAGTGGGCCGAATCGGCCTTGTGAAAACCCACCAGATCGCGGGTGAAGGCGTCAATCGATGCCGCCTCGTTGCGGCCCACCAAATGCTGGTACAAGGCCTGCAGTGCAAATTCGCGCGCGCGGGTGCGGCCTGATTTGTCAGCCGCTTTTTTCACGCCGGTGTCGGTCAGACCGGTGCGGGTCTGCGGCGGGCGCTTGGGTTTGGCGGGGGGTTTTTCAGTCATGTCGCTCTTGTGTGGGGTGGGCATCAGGCCAGCTCGTTCAACAAATGGGCCATCTCGACCGCCACACGCGCCGCGTCTCGGCCTTTGTCGGTTTGGCGGGCTTCGGCCTGCGCCATGTTTTCAACGGTCAGGATGGCGTTGGCGATGGGCAACTGGTAATCCAGCGCCAGGCGGCTGACCGAGGCGCCGCTTTCGTTGGCGACCAGCTCAAAGTGGTAGGTCTCACCGCGGATGATGCAGCCCAGGGCGATCAAGGCATCGTACTGGTCGCGTTCGGCCAGGGCTTGCAGCGCCGACGGAATTTCCAGTGCGCCCGGCACCTTCACATGGTGGATGTTTTTTTCCTCCACGCCCAGCGCCAGAAGTTCCTGCCAGCAGGCCTGGGCCAGGGCGTTGGTGATGCTTTCGTTGAAGCGCGCCTGGACAATGCCGATAGCCAGTTTTTTGCCGCTCAGCTGGCCAGCCGAGCCTTTTTCTGCACCAAACACGTTGTTATTCCTTTTTGTTGGCGATGTAGCCGGTGATTTCAAGCCCGTAACCGGTCATGCTGGGCATGCGGCGCGGGTTGCCCATGAGTTTCATTTTGTGCACACCGCACTCGCGCAGGATCTGCGCGCCTATGCCGTAAGTGCGCAGGTCCATGCGGCCACGTTCTGGCGCCTGGGCCGCGCAGGCCGTGCCTTCAAACTGGGCCAGCAGCTGTGCAGCGCTTTCGCCGCAATTGAGCAGCACCGCCACACCTTTGCCTTCCCCGGCAATGTGCGTCAGGCTTTGGTCCAGGCTCCAGGAGTGCATGGCGCGCCCGGTTTCCAGGGCATCGAGGACGGACAGGGGCTCATGCACGCGGGCTGCCACCGAATCGCCGGCTGACCATTGGCCTTTCACCAGCGCCAGGTGCAGGCTCTGGCTGGGCTTGTCCCTGAAGGCGTGCGCGGTGAATTCACCGTAAGCTGTTTGAATGGTTCGGGTGCCGATTTTTTCGATCAGCGAATCGTGGCGGCTGCGGTGTTCGATCAGGTCGGCGATGGTGCCTATTTTCAGGCCGTGTTCGGCGGCGAAGAGCTGCAAGTCGGGCAGGCGCGCCATCGTGCCGTCGTCTTTCATGATCTCGCAGATCACGGCCGTGGGCGAGCAGCCGGCCATGGCGGCCAGATCGCAGCCCGCTTCGGTATGACCGGCACGCATCAGCACCCCGCCATCGACCGCCTGCAGGGGAAAGATGTGGCCGGGCTGAACCAGATCGCTGACCCTGGCGTTTTTGGCTACTGCGGCTTGCACGGTGCGGGCACGATCAGCAGCCGAGATGCCGGTGGTGACGCCTTCGGCCGCTTCAATCGACACCGTGAAGGCGGTGCTGTGTTTGGTACCGTTGCGTGTGGCCATGGGCGGCAGCTGCAACAGCTCGCAGCGCTCGCGTGTCAGGGTCAGGCAGATCAGGCCCCGGCCGTAACGCGCCATGAAGTTGATGGCATCGGCATTCACATGGTCGGCGGCCAGCACCAGGTCGCCCTCGTTTTCACGGTCTTCTTCGTCCACCAGGATGACCATGCGGCCAGCCCGCATGTCGGCCACGATGTCTTCAACGGGGGAGATGGCGATGGTCATGGTTCAGCTTTGCTTTTCGTTCTTGGGGAGCCCGCCAGGCATGGGAAACGTCGGCTGCAAATCGGCCGCAGCGGTCCATTTTTCACCGTCTTCTGGCCCCATAGCTTGGCTATGGGCCTGCGAATCCGGTAAAAACTGTCCTCGCAGGGGCCGCTTTTCGCTATCGACGTCCCAAGCCCGACGGGCTCCCAGCATGCGCTCGACGTAACGCGCGATCAGGTCAATTTCAAGATTCACCGGCGATTTTGCCCGCAGGTGCTGCAGGGCGGTGTGGTGTACCGTGTGAGGAATCAGGTTGATGCTGATCTCACAACCGGCTTGTCCGGGCAAGTCGGCGACCCGGTTCACGGTCAGGCTGACGCCGTTGACGGTGATGGAACCCTTGTAGGCCAGGTATTTGCCGAGTTCATGCGGCGTCAGGATACGCAGCTCCCAGCTTTCGCCGACTTCCGCAAAATGCGTCACCGTGCCTATGCCGTCCACATGCCCGGCGACGATATGACCGCCCAGGCGGTCATGGGCGCGCAAGGCCTTTTCAAGGTTGACGGGGCCGGGCTCGGACAAGCCGCAGGTTCTGGCCAGCGACTCCGCAGAAATTTCAATCAAAAACTGCTTGCTGGAGGGGTCCACGCTGGTGACTGTCATGCAGGCGCCGTTGATGGCAATGCTGTCGCCCAGACCCACGTCGTCGAGGTAAGCCGCAGGCGCCTCAATGCTGAGACGCTTGCCGTGGTCCAAAGAGCTGCCCAGGCTATGGACAGCGACGATGCGCCCCACGCCGGTGATGATTCCGGTAAACATCGGGGTATTTTCGCAGAGATTGCCGCCGCACATGGCGCGGCGACCCCGTCAGGGCCGGATCAGGCTCAAAAGAGGTCGCGTCCGCGTACCCTGGCCAGCAGGCGCAGGTCGGGGCCCAGCCTGTCGGCAGAGCGAAATTCCAGTTCCAGCGCCTGCGAAAGTTCGGTGATGGGCCCCAGGCTTGCCATGCCTGCGCCTTCGCCTATCAGTTTGGGCGCCAGATACACCACCAACTCGTCCACCAGGCCGGCCCGAATCAGCGAACCATTGAGTTTGTGCCCGGCCTCGACGTGTAGCTCATTGACCTCGCGACTGGCCAGGTCCTGCAACATGGCCTGCAAATCCACCTTGCCCCCAGCGCCGGGCAGGTAGATGACGGTCGCGCCGTGCGCTTCCAGTGCCGCCTTTTTGGCGTCGTTTGGCGCTGCGGCGTAGATATAAAGCGCGCGGCCAGCTATAAAAAGATGAGCGTCTAGCGGTGTTTCCAGCCGGCTGTCCACCACCACCAGGTGCGGCTGGCGCGGCGTGTCAACGAGGCGTACATCCAGACGCGGATTGTCTTGCAGCACCGTGCCAATGCCGGTCAGCACCGCGCACGAACGCGCGCGCCAGGCGTGGCCGTCTGCACGTGCCGCGTCAGAAGTGATCCACTGGCTGACGCCATTCGCAAGCGCCGTCTTGCCGTCCAGCGACGCAGCAAGCTTCATGCGCACCCACGGTGTCTTGCGCGTCATGCGGCTGAAAAACCCGATGTTGAGCTCGCGCGACTCTTGCGCTCCCTGACCGACCTCGACCTCAATGCCTGCAGCCCGCAGGCGCGCGAAGCCCTGTCCGGAGACCAGCGGATTGGGATCGGCGATCGATGCCACGACCTTTTTGATGCCGGCGGCAATCAGGGCGTCACAACAAGGACCGGTACGTCCGTGGTGGGAACAGGGTTCGAGCGTGACATAGGCGGTGCCGCCGGCAACATCCAGGCCCTGCGCGGTGGCATCGCGAAGTGCCATGACCTCCGCATGTGGTCCGCCCGCAGCCTGGGTGTGGCCCTGGCCGAGAACCTGGCCGTCCGGGCTGCATATCAGGCAACCCACACGCGGGTTGGGCGAAGTCAGCGTCAGGCCCTTGCGTGCAAGCGCCAGGGCCTGAGCCATGGCGCTGTCAGCGGTGTACATGGGCTGCCAGGGTCAGCAATTCAGGCGCCACGCCACCCAGGGATCATTTCCAGCATTCGTCTCTGGGCTTGGTGCCTGTCACACCGCGTACCCCTGTAGAAGTCAGGGTAAACGCACCACATGCATCACTGGCCATGCTGCCCTGGGGCGTCATCGTCAGGGTGTAAGTACTCGTGGTGGCCGCTATGGTGAGGGCATAAAGCTGCGTGCCATCGGCGGGCGCTCTGGCCAGATTGGCAGGCATTTGAGTTGATATGTTGTTGCCAGACCTATCATTGAGATATTGGTCATTGGCGGTGTAAAACCGTTGCATGAACTGGGCAGCCTGCAGCAGTTGCCCCCTGGCATCGGCCCGGTTGGCGCGGGCTATGTAACCTGTATAGGCAGGCAATCCAATGGCGCCGAGAATCGCAACAATGGTCACCACAATCATGACTTCTATCAAGGTAAACCCATTTTTCGGGAGTAACTTGTTGCCGGGGTGTGATTCAGGGTAATTCATGGTGATATCCATTGCTGATGAGTGACCATCCTAGCGCATGAACAGCTGGCGCCATTCCCGGCTCTTGAATTTGGGAGTCACCCCCCCGCCTGTTGAAATGCAGGTGCCAGTCAGGACGCAGGAGATGCTGATTTTGGTACCGCCAGGTGACCCGCCGCTGACGTTCACGTAAGTTGTGCGGGCAGCGTTCTTGTCACCGAGCAGGGATACATTGCGCCCGTCAGCCTTGGCTTCCAGTCCACTGACAACCAGATCCGTGCTGTCGATGTTTCCGTCGCCGTTGGTGTCAAAAATAGCCAGCGTGGGGCCCGCACCGGTCAGCGCATCAACCAGGTAGAGGTAACCTGTCCCCCCGTTGGCTTGTGAGCAGGGGTCGAGCGAAACGTTGGACGGGGAAATGGTGTCTGCCACCGCAAAACGATCGGACAACAGGTCCAGCGGGTACACCAGTCGCTGGCCCGAATTGGGGTAGTTGATGTACCAGCCCCGGCGCGCGGCCAGGAACGGGCTGGTCGTTCCAACGTAGTCCACTGCGTTGGTGGAAACAGCAAAGTAGGTATTGCCGCTGGCGTCGACTTGCGCTGATCCTATGGTTTGCTGGATCAGCAGAGTCTTGTCTGTCAGCGCCGTACCTGCCGGAATACTCGCAGCGCCAAAAGCCAGGGGGTCCCAAATGCCATACAAGGACTGCTGGGTGGTTGTCGTGATGTCGCTGATTTCAAAAAATTTGCCGGTTCCTGCAACCACCATGTAACCCGTCTTCGGGGACATGGTGCTGCTCAGGGCCAGTACAGCGGGTGCCGCCGTGATAGGTTGGGTGGCCCCCCCTGTGAACAATGCGGCCCCTCCCAAATCAACCCCCCAGGAGGCGCTGCTGCTGTTGTTCAGGTTGAATTTCCAGAGGTTGCCCTGCAGGTCACCGGCATACACGCCGATGATTTGCTGGTTGGCGTTGCGCACCACACGCACGCCACCGAGGCCATTTTTGGCAGTGCTGCAATTGCCCGCGCCAGTGTCGATCTCCCGGATGCGTGCGCCGGTCTCGAGGTTGACGACATACAGCATGGCCTTGCAAGATTTGCTGTCGTAACCATTGCCAAAAATGGCCACCCAGTCGCCGCCTATGGTGGTGCCCGCTTGTACGTCGGTCAGAACATAACCCAATTCGCTGAAGTTTGAATCGCTGGAGCTGACCTCCCACAACACGTTGGAAGCATTCAGGGATGTGGGGCTGCTGTTCAAGCCAGTCACGTCGATGGCAAACACCGCGGTTCTTGGGCTGGTACCTGCAGCCGCCGCTACGCCTGCACCTGCTCCGGTGGTTCCCAGCACGACATTGGCCCAGCGCGGGGTCCCCGTCGTGAAGTAGGCGTCGGTTTCGATGTTGGGCCCATCCACGTAGTAGCGGTGGACATAGGTCTTGTCTGCCAGCTGGTTGAGGGTTGGAAGCAGCGCCTTGGGCACGTAGGCAAAAGTTTCAATACCGCCCGGATTGACCACGGCGCCGGTGGTTGCATCGAATGTGCCGTCACGGAATGCATGCAGCATGCCATCGTTGGCGCCTACAAACAACACGCCTTCAGCACGCTGCTTCTTGCCGCCGGCCAGCGGGGAACCAGCACCGTCCACGAAGGCCCGGTAGGTACTCTGGCCCGGCGTGGAGCTTGGCAACAGGTTGTAGTTCAGATCCAGCGTATCTTTGACAAACACGGGTGTGGAGTTGACGATGTCGCCCAGGCGCGTGGTTCTGGGCCGGTAGATCGCCGTGGTGCTCGCGGTGGTGGTGAGGCTGTCTTCGTTGGTGGCGTCACCACGAAGATAGTCAATCAAGTTCGAATTGACGGTTCCGTTCATGGTGCTGGTGAGTCCAGCAGTGCCCATGGCCGAGTAGGTAAACGGTACTGCGCGGGTACCGGTGGTGGCGCCGTTGCCGACAAAAATATTCCGGCTGGCATGTGCGGGGATGATGGAAGAGTAAGTTTTGGCGCCCGTCGTCGGATTGGTCGAGACCAGAGTTTCCACCTGCCATGCCACGCCAATCTGGTTGCCTGAGGTGGCGTCCAGGTTGTAGGCCGTCAGGTTGCCGTTCCAGGTCACCGGGGTGTAGCTGGGCGTGTACTTCTTGGTGCCCTGGGTCAGGCTGGCTGTTGATACCGCCACCCCGGACTGCGTGCCTTCATTGCCGCTTACTTCAGCCATCATCTGGGTCACCGAGTCATTCAAGTCGGTGGCGTTTTTGGCATTGAGCAACTTGCCGCGCCCGTTGATGGTGGCGTGCCACATGTCGTCAATCGACTCGCGGGCTTCGGCGGCAGGTGTGGGCCAATTCAGCGTTCGAAAAGGGGGGGTGGATGTGTCGCCGGTGAGCCTCTTCAGAACTTCGCCATCGGTGGCGTCCAGCGTACCCGTGACGCCCAGGCCAATCGCATAAAAATTCATGTGTTGCCAGAAGGCGTCATCGGTGCTCAATGTCTTGACGCTATTTTTGATGTTGGGCCTGAGGTCGGTGACCCAATACTTCATGGCGACATCGGCAAAGGAGTTTGAATATTTCGTCAGGCCGTTCGCCGTGTCGGCGTAGGGGCCGATGGTCCCTGTATAGGTGTAATTGCTGGGCGATGTGATGGAGGCAGCCGTACTGGTGTCCACATCGCCCACGCTGCTGAAAGAGTCGTTGTAGTAGCCGTCGGTCATCAGCAGGGCGTAAGAACGTCGGCATGAGGCATGCCCTGTGTTCTCGGCTGCCGTTGAGGTCACATCAGCAGGCACGGCCAGGGGAGGTGTGGTGGCCCAGGGTCCTCCATCGTCTGCGCGCTGAAAGTATTGCCCGACCTTGTTCAGCGCTACCCGGTTGGGGGTACCACCGTCGTCAACAATGGCATACAGCCAGGTCAAAAAATTGCTTTGGGTGGTGGAATCGTAAAGTCGTACGCCGGAAGCAAGCTGGCTTGAAGAATTAAGTTTATTGATGGTGCCCCAGCCGAGGCGGAAAGTTGGGTTCAGGGGTTGAAAGGCCAGCCCGATGCCGGTCTTGGCGAGGTCAAGGCGGGTGCTATGGTAGGTCTTCCAGTTTGCGTAGTTCTGAAGCTCTTCGGCCCAGGTGCACGACGTGGAACTGCTGCAGTCGGTTCTGTTGCGGAACTTCGGATAACTGGCCGTGGCCGAAGACGCAGTATTCGGGTAAGCGATGACAGTTGCACCCGTTGCCAGCGGGCTACCCGCGTCAGGCGTGTAGCTCGGGTTGAAGTAATTCGTCAAGGCGGTGGGCGTATTTTCCCCCGCCCATCTTCGGTTGATGGGTGTGGCCAAAGTCACCAGATTGGTATTGACCGTGAATGTTGCGCCAAAACCTGTGCCTGTATTGCCCAGAGTCAGCGTGGGTGTGGTGACGTATCCAGAGCCGGCATTGGTAATGGTGATGCCCGATACCACATTGGTGGTTCCTGTGACGACGGTAAACGTCGCTCCTGTGCCACCCCCTGTACTGCTGAGGGTGATGGTGGGCGCACTGGTATAACCAGAACCAGGATCTGTAATGGTGATGCCCGTGACGCCAATTGAAAGGCTGGTGGAGAAAGTGGCACCGCTGCCGGAGCCAACGCCTCCCAGCGTAATGGCGGGCGTGGTCGTGTAGCCGGAACCCGCGTTGGTGACCGTCACACCGCTGATGCGGTTGGTGATCGCCGTGGTGAACGTAGCGCCACTACCCCCATTGGTGTTGCTCAAGGTAATCGTAGGCGCGGTGAGGTAGCCAGAGCCTGGATTGCTGATGCTGATCGAGATGATGGGCCGACCCGCGCCGGAAGTCCCACGCGTCATGGTGCCTGTGGCCCTCACTCCACCTGCGGGTGGTGCAGAAAAGGTGACGTTAGTGGAATTGCCATAACCGCTGCCACCGGCGGTGACGGTCACAGAGCTGACCGTACCTAAAAGCATGTTGACAGTGCCGGTGGCCGTCACGCCACCTGAAGGCGCTGCGGTAAATGCAGCAGTGACCCCGCTGGCCGGATAGCCGCTGCCTGCGTTGTCTACACTGACAGAACCCACCCTCCCTGAGCTGCCGATGCCGACGGTACCGGTGGTTCTCACACCACCAGCTGGAGGTGCAGAAAATGTGGCGGTGACGCCGGTTAGTGCATAACCGGAGCCGGCATTGTTGACCGTCACTGAGTTGACACCCAGTGTCGATGTGGTGGTGACCGTACCTGTGGCAGTCACACCACCGGCGGGAGCTGCGGAAAATATCGCGGTTACCCCACTGGACGGGTATCCGGCGCCTTTGGTCGTGACGGTTGCGCTTTGTACGCTGTAAGCGGTGGTTGCTTTGTAAAAGTAGGTATTGAAAGAGGTGATGCCGCCAGTTGCGCCAGCCGCCTGAAATGTGCCATCCGCGTTGATTCGCCTGGAGTAGGTGATGCGCGGGTCGTAATAAATAAGGTTGACGTCTGGTGAGCGACCATAAAAAGTCGTAGGAGGGCTGGTCCATGTGGAGCAAATACTCCATCCACAAAACACCGCATCGTTGTTGGGGCCTGTCATGCCCATGCCGCTCGCAACACCGCCATACTGGTAAATGGCGGTGGCAACCATGGAACCCGAATCGTCGAACATCAGGACAATATTGGGTTCAACGGCCGCAGTACGCGACAGCAGCGGGTCCTGCGCCATTTGTGCATGAAGTGATGCGACGGCACAGCCTGCAGCTAAAAGTCCAAGCACGGGTTTGAGTAGGCGGTTGGGCATGGTGGTACCTCTAGTTGAGTTCAATCGTCGACTGCATCCAGGATTCACTGCCTTCAGGTCGGCTGCGGGCAGAGTCGGCAGCGGCGACCTCTGGACCAAAGCCCCGCGCAGTAATGACATAGGTGGACGTTGTTGAGACCACGCCAGCGTTAACCACCTGCATCCGCTCCACCATGCATTCGGGGAGACGTTTGAAGGTCGCCGAACCGCTGGTTTCATTGACGAAAGCAGAAGGGATCACAAATGCCACGCTGCTTGCGCTGTCCCAGTTGCTTGCGGTTTGCCAAAGCGGTGGGGTTGCGTAATTCTGAATGGTGGGAAGATCGACCAGTGTCCCGGTACCCGTGCTGATTTGCGAAACCGCGTCTTCGCAGTAACGCAGGGCTATCTCTGCAGCCTGACTGGCCAGTTGAGAGGTTCGTACATTGCCGGAGACGCCCTCGGTAGAAACCGCATTCTTGATACTCAAAGTGGCCAGCAAGGAAATAACCACCAGCATGATGAGCGACACAATCAGCACCACGCCCTGCTGGCGAGCTGCAGACTTTTTCGTAAGCGCCAGCGAAGAACGGAAAGAGGGTATATGGGAACGTGGCGACATGTTGTGGCTCTTGCGGGGCATACTTCTAGGAAACCAGTCGATTGCGAAGTACCACGGTGGTTGAATAGGCACGGCGCAAACGCAGGTCAGGCGGGGCGGTGTTCACGGTGCCGTCGCATTTCACATACTGCGCAGAGGCCGCATCAGACACAACCGGCAACTCACTGCGAACCACAACACATACGCGAACTGTCACGACCTTGGACCAACGGGTGGGATCGTCAGCAAGGGCTGCGAGGCCGCTCTGCGTCAGAATGGTGGCGGCGTCCAGATAACCGGCTACCGACAGTGTGGCGGCGGCAGGCGCGGCGGTACCATAGAAGAACTGAAGGTCTTCCACGTTTTCAACCAAAGGCTGCTCATTGATCGCGCCGTTTCCCTTGCAATACAGGGTGGGCGCGGTGATCACTGCCGAGGTGCCGATGAAAAAACGGTTCTCGGCCACCCTATAGCTGACGTTCGTCGGAACCAAAGTCGTGCCGTCCCAAACGTTGACTGAAGTGGTAACCACCGGCAGGCTCTGCCCCAGGCAATCAGTTGGGTTGCCGCCACTGGTTGGAATGGTGTTGTAAATGTCGGCTTCGTAGGTGATGGCTATGGAGTCTGGCGCACTGCCGCCGCCTGCAGCGCAGGTCAGCACGCCGATATCCGTCGCGGTTTTGATATCGCTGAAGGTGCCGTCGCAGCCGCGAACGATATACGTGCTGGACCCGTAAATCGGATTGCGGGGTGTTGCACTGTCGTAGTTGGATTGTTTGGGGTTGTTGCCCGCCATGCGCAGTTGCTGGCTCAATATGGTCAGTGCGGCCTGCGCATCTTCGTTCATGCGGCCTTGCGCTTCTGCCATGCGGCTTGCACCCGCAGAGCCCAGGTAAGTGGATATCACAGCGATCATCAATACCAGGCCGATGGCGATGGACACCATCAGTTCTATCAGTGACAACCCCTGGTTTTTTGACGGGTAGCGGCTGGAGGGTGGCAATTTCATAATTTGAACCGGACGTGCAGGCAGCGCGGCTTCGGATCCACAAATGCTGTAAACGTAGGCGCTGTCGCTGAATCGGGGCATTCATCGGAATCTGCCGTATTCATGGCCGCAAAGGTGCTTGGCTCCTGCCACATCACCCATATGTTGCCGTCAAGACCGGTACATGCGCCGTTGCAGGTCATCCTCATGCCTCCAAGCGGGAGTTCCTGGCGAATGGCCTGGTTGGTTTCATTCTTGTCCAGGGCTGCTATCGAATCAGCGTCACAAGCCGGGTATGAACAGGGCGTCACGGTAGGCAGGCTGGCGTTGTAAGTCATGGTTTCGTTGTAACTGCCGTTGACGACGCCTTGTGTGTTCGCCCGCATTCTTTCAATATGCCCGGCTGCGAGATTGGCGGCCGCAGCCCGGTAGGCGGCAAGCTTGGGCATCTGTACCGCATAGGCCAACATGCTCCCGAGCGACAACATGCCAAAGGACAGAAGAAGCACGGCCACCAGCACCTCAATGAGTGAAGCGCCCGCTTGATCCCGGCGTGTTGGCGTAGTCATAGGTCTGTGCTTGTGGTGCATGAAGTGGTGCCATTGCCGACAATGCGCGCCCGACCACTTAAATTCACGCAGAGCACGCGTTGAACGTCATTGGCGTAGTTGCCGCCACCAAACTGGAGTTGGGTGGCTGATGACAAACCGGAAAGTCGACCCGTTGCAGTAAAACTGAACTTGGTGGATGAACCCGAACCGCCTTCAACAATCGAGTCCATCGAAGTCAGGGCGGCTTGTACCCGAATCAGCGGTTCCGTCGATGCCTTTGACCCGTTGTTGTTTGAATCCTGAAAGATGATCCAGCCACTGACCCATCCATTGCCTCCCGGGCCTGAACCGCTTCCGCAGGTTGGATTGGTCGCTTCTGGAGCGTCGCTTCGGCACATGACAACCGCGCCGCCACGACGGATTGCCTCGCTTCTGGCAAAGCGCATATCTGCCATGAAAGTATTGACGTTGGACGAAATCGTGTTGGACTGAATCATCCGCGTGAAAGACGGGGCCGCCAGGGTTGCCAGGACGGCCGTGATGGTGAGCACCACCATCAGTTCGATCAGCGTGAAGCCTCTTGAGTCACTCATGGCCGGAGTTTCACCCCAAACATGTCAGGCGCGGATACGCCTGAGACAGACGGCTGTCCGGACTGGACCGACGGCGCCATATGGCTGGTGTGGCGGCGGCCTAGCGCCTCACCTCGTCCACCAGCGTCTTGAACTCGTCAATATCCTCAAAACTCCGGTAAACGCTGGCAAAACGCACGTAGGCGACTTTGTCGAGCTTTTTGAGTTCACGCATGACCAGTTCGCCCAGTCGGGTGGAAGGCACTTCCCTGAGGCCGAGGTTCAGCAGTTTTTCTTCGATGCGCTCTATCGCAGAGTCCACCTGCTCGGTGCTGACCGGGCGTTTGCGCAGTGCCAGGCTCATGGAGCCGAGGATTTTGCTGCGTTTGTACTCAATGCGGCGCCCGTCTTTCTTGACGATGGCCGGGAAGTTGACGTCGGGCCGCTCGTAGGTGGTGAAACGTTTTTCACACGCGCCGCACTGACGGCGGCGGCGTATGAAGTCTGCGTCTTCCGACACCCGGGTTTCAACCACCTGGGTTTCGAGGTTGCCGCAGAACGGGCATTTCATGTTGCCCTGCCTGAGTTTATAAGCACAATTGGCCTCCAGCCCTTGTTGGACAAGCGCAAGAAGCTATAAAAATAATAGCGTCTGCGCAGCGCTGCGGATTCAGCGGTAAACCGGAAAACGGCTCGTCAGCGCACTGACCTTGGCGCGCACCGCCTCGATGTTGGCAGCGTCACGCGGGTTGTCGAGCACATCGGCGATCAGGTTGGCCGTCAAACGCGCCTCTTCGTCCTTGAAGCCGCGTGTGGTCATGGCCGGTGTGCCGATGCGCACGCCGCTGGTGACCATGGGTTTTTCCGGGTCGTTGGGGATGGCATTCTTGTTGATGGTCATGTGGGCGCTGCCCAGCACGGCCTCCGCTTCCTTGCCGGTGATGCCCTTGGCGCGCAGGTCCACCAGCATGAGATGGCTTTCGGTGCGGCCGCTGACAATACGCAGGCCGCGCTGAGTGAGGGTTTCGGCCACAATTTGCGCGTTTTTCAGGACCTGCTGCTGGTAGGTCTTGAACTCGGGCATCAAGGCCTCCTTGAAGGCCACGGCCTTGGCCGCAATCACATGCATCAGCGGGCCGCCCTGCAGGCCGGGGAAAATCGCGCTGTTGATGGCTTTTTCGTGTTCGGCCTTCATCAGGATGATGCCGCCGCGCGGGCCGCGCAGGCTTTTGTGCGTGGTCGATGTCACCACGTCGGCGTGTGGCACGGGGTTTGGATACACGCCTGCGGCCACCAGACCGGCGTAATGGGCGATGTCCACCATGAAGATCGCGCCGACGGCCTTGGCGACTTTCGCAAAACGTTCGAAGTCGATGCGCAGGCTGTAGGCCGAGGCGCCGGCGATGATCAGTTTGGGCTTGGACTCGTGGGCCTTGCGTTCCATTGCGTCGTAGTCGATTTCTTCCTTGTCGTTCAGGCCGTAGCTGACGACGTTGAACCACTTGCCGCTCATGTTCAGTGCCATGCCATGGGTCAGGTGGCCGCCCTCGGCCAGACTCATGCCCATGATGGTGTCGCCAGGCTTGAGAAAAGCCAGAAAAACGGCTTCATTGGCAGATGCGCCGCAATGCGGCTGCACGTTGGCGGCCTCGGCGCCGAAGATTTGCTTGATGCGGTCAATCGCCAGTTGCTCGGCCACATCCACGTGTTCGCAGCCGCCGTAGTAACGGCGTCCGGGGTAGCCCTCGGCGTATTTATTGGTCAGCTGTGAGCCCTGCGCGGCCATCACCGCGGGTGAGGCGTAGTTCTCGCTGGCGATCAGCTCGATGTGGTGTTCCTGGCGCGCATTTTCCGCCAGGATGGCGGCCCACAGTTCAGGGTCGGTTTGTTCTACAAGAATGTCGCGGCTATACATGGCAGTCCTTTAAAGACGTGGTCCCTGCCATCGGGTCGATGAAACAAGGGCTGCCCAGGCGAACGGCTGAACGCTGTATCCACTGCTGGAGATCAGCGGTGCGCTTCCCAGTGGTATCCCACGTCAGCAAGCGCCCTTTCCATCAGGGGTTGCCTATCGCCAGTCGCGCACGGCCCTAGTGTAACGGACGCAGCGCCCGGAGCCGACCGGGGCGGTCCGGAACTGCGTTCAGGGAACCGGGGGATTCAGGAAATGGTCAGGGCGGCGACTTTTTCGGGCGCCTTGTCGCCGGCGTCCATATCGGCAGGAAGGGACGCTGGAATGGCCAGCGGCGCACGCACCGCCGGGCTGTAGGCCGGCGCACGGCCACCGGCAACCGCCTGCAGCCTGGCGTGTTCGGCCATGACCTTGGCCGCGTAACCACCGTCGTTTTCAAGATTGGCGGCGCCGACGTAAAACCTCAAGCCAGCTTCTACCGATCCGGCGCGGGCGATACATTCCTGCAGCACCTTGACGCCAACGCGCAGGTTGGTGACCGGGTCAAACGCGGCCAGTTTGCCGCCGAAGTTTTCATACTTGGCATGGTGGATGTTGGTCATGACCTGCATCAGGCCCTGGGCACCGACCGGGCTTTGTGCGAAGGGGTTGAAACCCGATTCAATCGCCATGATGGCCAGAATCAGGGTCGGGTCGAGCTTGGTTTTCTGGCCAATTTCAAAGGCCTCGGCCACCAGCACACTCAATGGCTCGGGTGCCACGCCGTATTTTTTGCTGAGCCAGTAAGCCACGGCCGCCTGCTGCCGCGGCAGGTCTTTGGGGTTGGCCGCAGTGGCGCGGTCGATCGCATCGGGCTCGGTATAACCGATGGCCGCTTCCTGGCGTTCCAGCAACCAGCTCATGAGTTTCGCTTCGCCAGCCTGGCGCAGGTCGGGGCGTGCGGTCAGCGTGATCACCGCAAACACGACGGCCAGACCGACCAGGGCAAAGCTGTTGTGGGTGATTTCGAAAAAGCCCTGGGCGATGTCGTCGGCAATGTTGGCAAGACTGTTGCCAATGTTCTTTTGAAGCCTGCGCATCATCAATGCGGGGCTGGATTGTCCTAGCGCTGTCATAGCACTCCTTTCTACGTACACCGGATTTTTGGGCCGTGCACTTTGATTGGGTCGCCATCAAACCAAGGACTTGCCTTGGGGGTGTTGACCCCTTGTCTGACTTTGCCGGGTTCGGCAGCGGATTCGGGTTGTCCCTTGGTTTTCTTGGGATGGCGGATTCTAGAGGGCGTCTAAATAACTTGTCAATAATATAAAGTTAATTCAATATATCAATATTGTCATTAAATGACCTGTTCTGGCCTTCAAAGCCCCTGTTTCTGGCGGACAGGGCTGTTTTTGGGGTTTGCCTCTAGCCGACGAAAACCGCCGGGAAAAAAACCGGCGCTTGACCGATTTCCCTGAAAATCAAGCGCTTGGACAGGGTTTACAGAAATCACCAGAACAGGGGGCTGCGGCGCCGGACCGGTGCAGCTGGCGGCAGTCTGATATCTGTGTAGGACAAATTCGCGCCGTGTAAAGCTGGCAGAAATCTTCGATCGCGGGCCTGGAATTGATTACAAATTTTGGCTTGCACCAATCAAGCGGGAGGTTTAACCTGCAATGGCTTGATCACTCAAGCATTCGCCAGGTAACCAACCCCGGCAAAACCGAGAGCAATCACTTGCTTTCATCGCACTGGAGACGATCTTCTCTTCTTTGCGAAGCCCGACGGCATGAGCATAACGCCCGCCGTCAGCCCCGGTCGGCCTTGCTGCCCGGGGTTTTTTTATGGCAGCGACCTCTATATAGATGCACAGGAACAGGTCTGGGCACCCTGCCCGCCAGTGGCTGGCGACAAGCCCTCGTTCATACCGGCTTGAAGATCGCCGGACAAGTTAATGGGGCGATGCCCTAAAAGCGGCGAAAATACCCGCATTGCTTTATTCCTGAAGCTTGGGTTGGCGTTGCAGGCACACCGTTCTGCAACGCCGCTTTTTGACGCCGGTCCGGCCTTCACCCTTGACGCCAACAGCCCGAGGGCCCGAGGCCAGACCTGCATTCCCTGACTGCTGAAGATCCCCGCTTCGCCGGTCCACTTACCTTTATGCTGCGTTTCCCCATGTCCAAATCTGCCAAGCCCGATACCTCCGCCGTGAAAACGCCTTCCACCAAGAGTGCCGACAGCCATCCGCTGGACGGTTTGACGGGCGGCGCCTTCTCCGCGCCCACTTCGGGTGAGCGCACAGCGCGCATCCGCGAATGGTTGGCCACCGGCCCCAGCGCCGAGCAGATGGCCGATGTCTACAAGGACCTTGCCAACCGCGACAAGGGCGCGGCCAAACCGCTCAAGGAAAAGCTGGACGAAGCCAAGCGCCTGAAAAGCCAGGAAACCGTAGCCGCCGAGTGGGCCGAGAAGGGCAATGCGCTGCTGGCGCTGAAAAAACTCAACCTCGCCGACGCCCTGGCCTGGCAGCGCGACGCCGCCAAGGCCGGTGCCCCCCTGTCACGCGAGCCGCTGGCTGGCCTGAAAGCCCAACTGGCCGACCGCGTCAAGACCATTGAAGACCTGCAGCATCGTGCCCAGGTGCAGCGCGAAGCCGCCGTGCTGATGGCCCAGCGCGTCGAGGTCCTGTCTACCAAATCATGGCGTGATGCACAGGCCGCCTGGGATGCCTTGCGCGCTGATGTGACGCACTGGCAGACCGAAGCCGACGAGCTGGCGCAAGACGCCAACTGGTCCAGCGTCGATGCGAAGTTTCCCCCTATGCTCGACGCATCGCGCGGCCAGTTGCTGGCTGTCTGGGAAGCTTTTCAGGCCGCGCTGGCGCTGGCGGTTGCTGCTGCCGGCGATGCCGCGGCGCCGCTGCCGGCGGTGCCGGTCTGGGCCGACGAGTTGCGCGCAGCACGCGGCACACCACGCGGCGGAGACGCTGCAGCGGGGGATCATCCCGCACGTGCACCCAAGGCAAAAATCGATCCTGCCGTGCTCAAGGAGATGCGCGAGAAGTCAAGCGCCATCGTGCAGGCTGCGCTGGCCAAACTCGAGCATGAAGTCACCGAGGGCCACGGCAAGTCCACCCCCAAAGTGGCCGCCGAGTTGCGCCAGGCGCTGAAAGAAAACATCCGCAACATTGACAACACGCTGGAGGCTGCCGCCCATGCGGCGCTCACGGCTGCTGGTGAACTCGAGGGCTGGCAACGCTGGCGTGCCGACCAGATCCGTGAAGAACTCGTCGCCAAGGCTGAAGCGCTGGTGGCCAAGCCGCTGGGCGGACGCAAGCAGCAGGAGGCGCTGCGCGCCATGCGCGAACTCTGGAAAACCAGCGACCAGGGCGGCACACCCAACCACGCCATGTGGAAACGTTTTGACGACGCCTGCAACGAGGCGCACAAGGTGGTGGAGGTCTGGCTGGAGAAAGTCAAGGAGCAAAGCGAAGCCGTCAAGGCCGAGCGCCGCCTGTTGATTGACGAGGTGCTGGCCTGGGCGCAAGCGAACCAGGGCAACACCGACTGGAAGCACCAGATCCGCAGCCTCAACGGTTTTGTCGAAAAATGGACGGCGGCCGGTCATCTGAGCGAAAAGGCTTTTGCCGAGATCCAGCCGCAGTGGAAAGCCGCGATGGATGCCGCCGACGCCGCGCTGCGGACCGCGCGCGCCGACAGCCTGGCACGCCGCCGGGCGATGATTGAAGAAGCGCAGGTGTTGGGTGCCGAGCCGCAACTGCATATTGATGCGGTCAAACAGCTGCAGCAGCGCTGGCAACACGAGGCCCAGGCCGTGCCTATTGAGCGCAAGCAGGAGCAAAAGCTCTGGGACGCCTTCCGCAAGCCGATTGACGATGCTTTCCAGCGCAAGACGGCCGAGCGCGAGAAGGCTGCATCGGCCCTCGGTGAACATGACCGCCATGTGCTGGAAGCGGCCAAAGCCGTGGAGGCCGCCGCGGCCACCGGTGATGCGCAGAAAATTCACGCCGCCGCGAAAGCGCTGGAGGCGGTGGTTCGCGGGCAGTTGCCAGTAGCCGCTGTGCCGGCCGCAGCTGTGGCTGCTGCGCCGCTTGCCGCCACGGGCAGGGCCGACGCTGCCCCGGATTCAGAACAGAATCAGCCTGCAGACCAGGAAAAACCTGCGGAACCAGCTACTGAAATGATAGCGTCAGAAGAGGCGGTGGAAGTTGTTCCGGCAACGACCGAAGTATCTGCCGGGCTTGAGCCTGCGCCCGAGACGCCGGCCGCCGAAGAAGCCGCCGCTCCTCCACCCGCGCCCAAACCCGCACCGAAACCGGTGGTGGCCATGCGCGGTGATGACCGCCCGGGCATGCGCAAGGCCGAACCTGCCTCTGCCGGCCGTGGCGGCAAATTTGGCGACCGCAAGGATGCGCGCCCGGGTGGCAAGCCTGGTGGCCCGCGCGCCAGCACCGACAACAAATTTGAGCCCTACCGTCCGGAGCGCAGCTTCGAGGGGCGTCCAGATCGCGGCGAGCGTCCGGCCTTTGAAGAGCGCGGCCCACGGCTGGGCGACGCGGCCTTCCGCGCCCAGCGCGAGGCTTTTGAAGCGGCCAACCAGGCGCTGAAAAAGCTGTCCATGCAGGCGCACGGTGAAGTGCTGACGAATTTGCTGGCCGCCTGGGAAAAGCGCGATCCGGCGCAATTGCCAGCCGCGCAGGAGCTCGGCAAACTGGTCAGCCCGGCGGTGCGCAGCAGCTGGGTTCAGGCGCTGGCTGCCGCACCTGGCAAAGACGCTTCCGAAGCGCTGCTGCGCCTGGAGATCGCTGCCGAGCTGCCGACGCCGGCTGAACACATCAGTGCGCGCCGCATGTTGCAGCTGCAGTTGCTGACCAAACGCAACGCGCCTGCACCGGCAGAGACCTGGGGTGAAGACGCTGCCAAGGTGCTGGCTGCCAGCTTTGATGCCGGCAATGCACGGCGGGTGCAGAACGCGCTGAAGGCCCTGCTCAAGCGCTGATGCCTGGCCGCGAGCGCCGCCCGGAGGGGCGGCTGCTCAGTGCGCGGGCCGCAATGCCGACTTCGGCCGGAACGCCTTGCAGACCGCTTCGTCGGTTTCCAGGTAAGGCCCGCCTATCAGGTCTATGCAATACGGCACAGCCGCAAAAATGCCGGCGACTGCCTGCGAGCCATCGGCGTTTTTCAGGCCCTCCAGCGTCTCGGCAATCGCCTTGGGCTGGCCCGGCAGGTTCAGGATCAGGCTCTGGTCGCGGATCACCGCACACTGGCGCGACAAAATCGCGGTCGGCACAAACTTCAGGCTGATCTGGCGCATCTGCTCACCAAACCCCGGCATCTCCTTGTGCGCCACGGCCAAAGTGGCTTCCGGGGTCACATCGCGCAGGGCAGGGCCGGTACCACCGGTGGTCAGCACCAGGCAGCACCCGGCCTGCACCAGCTCGATCAGGGTGGTGCTGATCTGCGCCTGTTCATCGGGAATCAGGCGTTCTGCAAATTCGATCGGGTTCAGCAGGGCGCGGCCCAGCCATTCTTTCAGTGCCGGCAAGCCCTTGTCTTCATAGACGCCGCTGGAGGCGCGGTCGCTGACCGAGACGATGCCTATCCTGACGGCATCGAAGGCGCTGCTCATGACGCCTCCGGCACCAGCGCTTCGCGCACCAGCTGGAAGATCTCGCGGTAGGACTTGCCATGGCGCGGCGCCTCGCCGGGTTTTTCGGGCTTGGCGTCCTTGCGCGCCTGGCGCACCAGCGCGCGCAGTTGCTGCGCGTCGGTATCCGGGTGTTGATTGAGCCAGTCGCCGAGCGCGTCGTCGTCGGCAATCAGCTTGTCGCGCCACTGCTCGGCCAGGTGCAGGGCCAGCGTGAGCTGGGCCGAGCCGTTTTTCTGCTCGTCAATCGCAGCGCGTATCGGTTCGGTGTCCAGCGGCCGCATCAGCTTGCCGATGAACTGCATCTGGCGGCGCTTGCCCTCGAAGTTGGTGATTTTTTTGGCCTGGGCAATCGCGTCTATCAGTTTTTCCGGCAGGTCCAGGCGCGCCATCAGGTCGGCGCGCAGGGTCAGCAGGGCTTCGCCCAGGGCCTGCTTTTCATCGGCCTCGGCCTTGAGCTGGGTCTTGCTCGGCGGACCCACTTCTTCGAGCGCGATTTCCTCGGGTTTGACGAAGCGGCCGTGTGACCAGTAGCCCTTGATGGCCTTGGGAGTCTTGTTGTTCATAGCAGTCAGTATCATAGCTACCCATATGACCCCCAAGACCCCCAAAACAGCATCCAGCCCGAAACAAACAGCCCAGCCGCAATCCGGTTTCAGCTACCACCGTGATTTTTTTGAGGAACTGGTCGATAGCGCGCTTGCGCATGCCAAAAAGATTGGCGCCACCGATGCCGCTGCCGAGGCCTCGGAAGGCTGCGGCCTCAGTGTCAGCGTGCGCAAGGGCGAACTCGAAAACGTCGAGCGCAACCGCGACAAGTCCCTGGGCATCACGGTGTATGTCGGCCAGAAACGCGGCAACGCGGCCACCAGCGATTTTTCCAAAGCGGCGATCGAGCAGACCGTGAAGGCGGCTTACGACATCGCGCGTTTCACCGCCGAAGACAAAACCTCCGGTTTGCCGGCGGACCGCGACATCGCGCGTGTGCACCCCGAGCTGGACCTGTTTCACCCCTGGGCCATCAACTCTGAAGGCGCGGCACAGCTGGCTTTGCAGTGCGAAGAAGCAGCCTTGAGCACCAGCAAACGCATCACCAACAGCGAGGGCGCGGGCGTATCGGCCCAGCAAAGCCACTTTTTCAGCGCCCACACGCGCGGTTTTCGCGGTGGTTATGCGAGTTCGCGCCACAGCATCTCGGTCGCGCCGATTGCCGGCAAAGGCAGCCAGATGCAGCGTGATGCCTGGTACAGCTCCATGCGCGACGCCAGTGAGCTGGCCAGCCCCGAGGCCGTCGGCCGTTATGCCGCCGAACGTGCGCTGGCACGCCTGAACAGCCGCAAGATCAAGACCGTGCAGTGCCCGGTGCTGTTTGAGTCGCCGCTGGCCGCCGGCCTGCTGGGCGGCTTTGTGCAGGCCATCAGCGGTGGCGCGTTATACCGCAAAAGCACGTTTTTGCTGGGCAGCCTCGGCAAACCGGCCTTTCCGGCGCACATCGACATCACGGAAGACCCTTTCGTGAAAAAAGGCAAGGGCAGCTCGCCGTTTGATGAAGAAGGTGTCAAGACCCGTGCGCGCACGGTGGTGGACGCCGGCATTGTGCGCGGCTACTTTTTGAGCACCTACTCGGCACGCAAGCTGGGCATGCGCACCACCGGCAACGCCGGCGGCTCACACAACCTGATCATGAGCAGCCGCCAGACCAAAGCCGGCGATAACCTCGATGCCATGCTCAAAAAACTGGGCACCGGCCTGTTTGTGACCGAATTGATGGGGCAGGGCGTCAACTACGTGACCGGCGACTATTCGCGCGGTGCGTCCGGCTTCTGGGTCGAGAAAGGGCAGATCGCCTTTCCGGTCGAGGAAATCACGATTGCCGGCAACCTCAAGGACATGCTGATGGGCATTCAGGCGGTGGGCGCTGATGTCTACAACTACGGTGCCAAAAGCGTCGGATCAATCCTCATCAACCGGATGAAGGTCGCCGGCAGCTAAAGACCCCCACGGTCGCTCACTGCGAGCCTGCGGCGTCCCCCTGCCCCTTGCACTGGAAAAGGGGCCGCTGCGCCTGTGGGCCGGCAAAGCCGGACCCGCGGCCCCTGCTTGATTGAAGACCTGTCGCCTCGTGCTCTGAGGGTTAACCAGCCAGTGCAGCCTTGACGGCTGCCGAGACCTGACCCATGTCGGCCTTGCCGGCGAGTCTGGCTTTGACTGCGCCCATGACCTTGCCCATGTCGCCCGGCCCCGAGGCGCCGAGTTCGGCGACGATGGCCCTGACCTCGGCAGCGACTTCTTCAGCGCTCAGACGGGCTGGCAGGTAGGCCTGCAGCACCAGCAGTTCGGCCGCTTCCTTGTCGGCCAGGTCTTTGCGTTCGGCTTTCTGGAAGGCTTCGATCGAATCCTTGCGCTGCTTGATCAGCTTGTCGACGATGGCGACCACGGCGGCATCGTCCAGCACCACACGCTCATCGACTTCTTTTTGCTTGAGCGCTGCCAGCAGCAGGCGTATGGTGCCCAGGCGCTCGCTGTCCTTGGCGCGCATGGCGTTTTTCATGTCTTCGGTGATCTGGTCTTTGAGGGACATGGTGTTCTCCATCAGTCGTTAGGGGGTAAAAAGTCAAAAAGCCCGCAGAGCGTCCTCGTGCGGGCTTTGGGCCGGAAGGCGTGTACTGATTTAGTACAGCTTCTTGGGCAACTGCATGGAGCGGATGCGTTTGTAGTTGCGCTTGACGGCGGCAGCCTTCTTGCGCTTGCGCTCGGCAGTGGGTTTTTCATAGAACTCGCGGGCGCGCAGGTCTGTCAGCAGGCCGAGTTTTTCGATGGTGCGCTTGAAACGGCGCAGAGCCACGTCGAAGGGCTCATTGTCTTTTACACGAATGGTCGTCATTGATGGGTTGATCCAAAAGGGTACGCCTTTGATGATCTGATCAGGATCAGGCCGGGCGCGGGTTTGCTAGCAAAGCCTTAGATTATAGCGGGATTTCAATGCAAATCATTGAAACATCGATGGGCGGCGCAGCCCATGCTCAGTTTTTGGCCTCCGCCCCCGAATGGCCGGCCAGGGCCTCGGCGCAGGCATGGGCGCTGGCCCAGGCCCACTGGAAGTTGTAACCGCCTAGCCAGCCGGTCACGTCCACCACCTCGCCAATGAAATAGAGGCCGGGCTGCTTCGATTCCATGGTCTGGGATGACAAATCCCGCGTGTCAACGCCGCCCAGCGTGACCTCGGCCTTTTTGTAGCCCTCGGTGCCCGTCGGTATCAGCTGCCAGTCCTGCAGACGCTCGGCCAGTGCGGTCAGGGCCTTGTCGGTGGCGTCGCTGACCGGTTTTTGCCAGGCCGGGTCGCGGCTGACCCAGGCGTCGGCCAGGCGGGTGGGGACCAAACTGGCCAGTTCGTTGGCGATCAGCTTTTTCGAACTGGCCTTGGCGTGTATCAGCAGCGTGGGCAGGTCCACGCCGGGCGCGAGGTTGATGCGTACCGGCTGGCCTTCGCGCCAGAAGCTCGATATCTGCAGCACCGCCGGGCCGCTCAGGCCGCGGTGCGTGAACAGCAGGTCTTCGGCAAAAACCACGGCCTTCTTGCGCTGTTTCGGCGTGGCGTCAGCCGCCCCGGTCTCTATCAGCACCGGCAGCGCCAGGCCGGAAAGCTGGGTGTAGGGCGCCCAGGACTCGCCGTCAAAAGTCAGCGGCACCAGGCCGGCACGCGGCTCGACCAGGCGCAGGCCGAACTGCTGCGCGATGCGGTAACCAAAATCGGTCGCGCCAATCTTGGGAATCGACAGCCCGCCGGTGGCGATGACCACTTGCGGTGCCTGGATCAGCCCGCGATCGCTCTCGATTTGATAGCTGCAGGTACCCGTCCCGTCTCGGCTGGAGCCGTATTGGATGCCAGATACGCGGCAGGGCTGCCAGCGTGTGACGCCGCCGGCCGCACATTCGGCCAGCAGCATCTGGATGATGTCCTCGGCGGAGCGGTCGCAAAACAGCTGGCCTTTGTGTTTTTCGTGGAAAGGGATCTGGTAATGCTGCAGCAGGGCGATGAAGTCCTGCGGCGTGTAGCGCGACAGGGCGGAGCGGCAAAAGTGCGGGTTCTCGCTCAGGAAGTTGGCGGGCGTGCTGTCACGGTTCGTGAAGTTGCAGCGGCCGCCGCCCGAGATGCGGATTTTCTCGGCCACCTTCTCGCTGTGGTCCAGCAGCAGCACCTTCAGGCCGCGCTGGCCCGCGAGGCCGGCGCAAAACAGCCCCGCAGCGCCCGCGCCTATCACCACCACGTCAAACTGTTCAGTCAATGGGGCCTCTGGCCCATGTCGGGTATGCGCAGGCAGCTATAAAAACCATAGTGAACGGGAGGCCGCGCAAGCTCAGCCTTTCCAGGTGAAAGGAAACTTCATTTGCCGGATAAACCCGTTCGGCACATAGTCCCCCAGCACGCCGTAACGTTCGGGCCACAACTGGCTGCTTTTGACCGCCGTCCCAAACAGGTGGTCGATAAAGGCGAAGTGGGCGGCATAGTTGCGGTCCAGCGCCTCCTGGTCCTGGCTGTGGTGCCAGTGATGGAAGTTGGGCGTGACGATGACATGGCGCAGCGGCCCCAGGCGCACGCTGACATTGGCATGGTTGAACACCGCCTGGAAGCCGACAATGACGATGTAGGCGTCAATCACCTCCTTGGAAAAACCCAGCACATAAATCGGCGCCAGAACCAGTGTGCGGGTGATCAGCACCTCCACAATGTGCTGGCGTGAGCCCGCCAGCCAGTCCATGCTTTTGACACTGTGGTGGACCGCATGCAGGCGCCACAACACCGGTACCTGGTGGTAGGCGCGGTGTATCCAGTACTGCGTGAGGTCGGCCACCAGCACAATCAGCAGCACTGCCGCCCAGAAAGGCAGGCCCTGGACCCAGCCGCGAAGGCCGTCATGCGCGGCCCAGCCGAAGAGGCGGTGCACCAGCAGGTTGGTGGCCAGCAGCATGAATCCCACAACCATGTGGTTGACGATGAAGTGGTGGAAGTCGGTCTGCCATTCCGCGCGGAAGACCGCTTGCTCCTTGCGCAGTGCAAACAGCTTTTCAATGAAGATGAAGATCAGCGACGAACCCAGCAGGTCCAGGATGAACCAGTCCAGGCCTATGTAGGGCGTGTTGTCGGCAAAGTCGGTGACCGGCACCTTGTGCCCGCCCAGCAGCGCGGCACCGGCCACCAGCAGAAAAGCAGCGCCAGACAACCAGCGCGAGCGGTTGAAGATGATATTGACCAGGGACATGCCGCCGGCCAGCACAAGCGCCGCGAACATGAGCGTGCGGATGATGTCCACGTCGTAGCTCTGGCGCAGCTGGGGAGTGGTCAGGTACTGGGGGAAATGAAAGGCCAGCACGCCGAGAAAACACAGAATGCCCAGGCTCAGCGCAATCACGCCGCTGACCAGGCCGCGGCCCCGGCGCAAGGCACCGTGGCTTTCTGTCAGTTCATTGAGTTTCCCAAGCATGACGCCCTCACCCCGGCTGTTGTTTCACTCCGGGAGTGTAGCCCTGGCGCCCGAGCCGGGGGTTCAGGCGGCCCTGAATTGTGCCGGGCTTTCCAGGGCTGCCGCCACGCCGCTGATCACGTCGCCCACCACGATGACCGACGGGCTGGCCAGGCCGGATGCGCTGATCGCCCCGGTCAGCTGGCCCAGCGTGGTGGTGATGTGGCGCTGCGTAGCCAGCGAGGCATTCTGGATCACGGCCACCGGGGTGGAGGCGGGCAGGCCCGTCAGCAATTCGTCCTGGATGCGGCCGGCGCCGCTGACACCCATGTAAATCACCAAGGTCAGTCTGGCCTTGAAGGCGGTGTCGGCCAGCAGCCGCCAGTCGGTGCCTGCGTCGCCCGGTTTGGCGTGGCCGGTGACAAACACCACGCCGTGGGCATGCGCGCGATGTGTCAGCGGCACGCCCAGCGAGGTCACGGCAGCCAGGCCGGCCGTGATGCCGTTGATCACGCGCACGTCAATGCCGGCAGCCCGCAGATGCTCGACCTCTTCTCCGCCGCGGCCGAAGATGAAGGGGTCGCCGCCTTTGAGGCGCACCACCTTGTCGCCTTCGCGCACGGCCATGATCATGAGTTTTTCAATAAACGCCTGCGGCGTGGATTTGCAGCCGCCGCGTTTACCGACATGGACAATGCGCGCGCCGGGTTGTGCAAAGGCCACAATCTCGTCGCTGACCAGGTCGTCCACCAGCAACACGGTGGCGGTCTGTATGGCCTTGAGCGCCTTGATCGTCAGCAACTCCGGGTCGCCCGGACCCGCGCCGACCAGGGTGCAGTGGCCGTTGGAAGAAGAAGTGTGTTTGCCGCTTGTCATAGTTGGGAGCTCAATTGCAAGATATGTTCCACCTGACGGGTGATCGATGCCGGCACGGTATGTGAGCCCGACATCACGGCGCGGATATAGCTGGCGGTGCTTTCGCTGTCGATGGCCGTCGGCAGATCCGGCACGCTGGCCAGTGTGCCGGGCTGGAATTCCTGCAGCAGCGTGCGCTGGCCGCCGATAAAGGCTTCCATCTGCGGCGTGCGGCGCGCATCGGCCACCACTTCGCCCTCGGTGCCGCGCAGCAGCAGGGCGTTGGCCCCAATCAGCTCGAAGGTCTGGCCCATGGAGATCGCATATTCGGGATGTGTGTAGCTGCTGACCACCAGCGCCTGGCCCAGGCAGGGATTCATGATCTTGACCAGGCTGTGGGCCGGGTTGCGCAGGCCGACGGCGCGCCGCACGTCCAGCAGGCGCTTCAGGCCAGGGCACAGCAGTTCGGTGGGGGCAAACACCACCTCGCCATTAGCTATCGTTTTAATAGCTGATTGTGCAGGTATGCCAAGGGCTGCAAGCACATTCGATGTGAATACCCGGCTGGACTCGGTGGCCGTGCCGTGCACCAGCACCGGCAAACCTTCACGCGCCAGCAGCAGCGCCAGCAGCGGTGTCAGCACCGGCAGCTTGCGCGCGCCGTTGTAGCTCGGCAGCACCACGGTGGGTCTGTCACTGGCCGGAAAACGGGACATGCGCTGGTAAGTGGCGTCCAGAAAACCCGCCATTTCCTCAGGGGTTTCGCCCTTGATACGCATGGCCAGGCAAAAGCCGCCTATCTCCAGATCGGTCACGCTGCCGTCCAGCACCTGGCCGAACAGGTCGGCCGCCTGCGCGCGCGTGATCGGCTTGGCGCCGTCCTTGCCACGGCCTATGACCTTGATGTACTGAGCGATGGACATGCGTGATTGTCGGCGAAGGCAGATAAGCTGCCGTTATAAGCTTAAGCGAGTCAGCTTGGCCGGTCAGGCGACGACCTTGATCGGGATCACCGCGCGTTCGCCATCGGCATGGGGTGCCGGCGGCTGCCGGGCTTCGGTGGCGGTCCGGATCAGGCGTTTGATCTCGGGCACGCAGGAGCCGCAGTTGGTGCCGCATTTGAGCTTGTCCTGCAGCAGGCGCAGGCGGTCCTCGTCGCTGGCCAGGTAAGCGGCAGCCCCCGCCGCCTCATTGATCTCATTGAGGCAGCTGCCGATTTCGGCATCGCTGACGCTGAAGCAGCTGCACACCGGCTTGCCGCGTGTTTGCAACGCCAGCGGCGCCTTGCCGCCCGGCAGCAGCAGCAAGCGGCCGTAGGCTTGCGCCGGCAATTCGTCCTGCAGCAAGGTCCTGATCCAGGCCTGGGCGCTGACATCACCGGCCAGCACAAAACCGGCCAGCTCGGCCTGCTCGCCCTTGCGCACCAGCCGCGCCGTGCGGTGCTGGCCCTTCTTCTTGTCCGCATAACGCAAGGTATCGGCGCCGTCCAGGCCGAGGATGTTTTCGATTTGCGCCAGCAGGCCTTCGGGCGGCGCTTCAAAACTGGCGGCGCGAAACAGCAGGCCGCTGCGCTGGCGGCCTGCTTCGCCCAGCGGCAACTCATTGGAAAACGGCACGCAAGTGCTGAAGGCAAAGCTGGCCATCAGCGGCTTGAGCCGCTCACGCGCCGCCAGCACCTGCTCATCTGGCAGCCAGGCCATGGCCAGCAGCGACCAGGGCATCTCAGCCTTGAGGATTTTGACCGCAGCATGTTTGAGCTCGGGCTGTTTCGAGCTGGGGCAGTAAGCGGAAGTGGTCAGTGCGTTGACGCCGGCCAGCCGCTCGCCTTTGCTCGACAGGCCGCTCAGGTAGTCGTCGCCCCAGTGCATGGCCATGAAGGCCTGACTGACCGCCACTTCCGGCGAAGCCTGCAGCGGCACCACGATGGAGCCGCGTTTGGAAGTGACATGCACCAGGTCGCCGTCCTTGAGCAGGCGCCGCGCCATGTCCTGCGCATTCATCTGGATGGACGGTTCTGCCACATGGCCAAACAGGCGGCCCAGCGTGCCGGTGCGGCTCATGCCGTGCCACTGGTCCCGCAGGCGGCCGGTGGTCAGCGAGAAGGGATAACGCGATTCCCGCGGCTCCGCCACCGGCTTGTACACGGTGTTGACGAAGCGGGCCTTGCCGTCTTCGGTCGGAAATAGGCCGTCCTCATACAGGCGCACCTTGCCGCTGCTTTCACCTTCCCTGAGTGGCCACTGCTGCGGCGCGGCTTCCAGCATGGCGTAACTCATGCCGGTGATGTCGAGGTCGCGTCCGCGGGTGGATTCGCGGTGTTCGTTCCAGATGTTTTCCACAGCGGCGCTCTCCTCGCCCGTGGACCAGGGAAACAGCGTGCTGATTTTCTGCACCGGCAGGAGTTTTTCCAGGCGCTGCGCAAAGGCCACGGCAATCGACCAGTCGTGCCGCGTTTCCGCCGGCGCCGGCACCGCCGGCCGCACGCGGCTGATGCGCCGCTCGCTGTTGGTCACGGTGCCGGTTTTTTCGCCCCAGGTGGTGGCCGGCAGCAGCAGATCGGCATAGTCGCAGGTCGAAGGTGTGGCAAAAGCTTCCTGCACCACCACCAGTTCGGCGCGCTGGAGCGCGCGGCGCACGGTGGCCTGGTCCGGCATCGACTGGGCCGGATTTGTGCAGGCAATCCACAAGGCCTTGATTTCGCCGTCGGCTGCGGCCTGGAACATTTCCACCGCCGTCTTGCCGGGTTTTTCGGGCACGGAAGGCACGCCCCACAGCGCCGCCACCTCGGCCCGGTGCTGCGGATTCGCCAGGTCGCGGTGCGCGCTCAGCAGATTCGCCAGGCCGCCGACCTCGCGCCCGCCCATGGCATTGGGCTGGCCGGTCAGTGAAAACGGCCCCGCGCCGGGTTTGCCAATTTGCGCGGTGGCCAGGTGCAGGTTGATCAGCGCCGCATTTTTGGCCGTGCCGCTGCTGGACTGGTTCAGGCCCTGGCAATACAGGCTCAGTGTTGCGGCGGAAGTGGCAAACAGTTTGGCGGCCGTGAACAGGTCTTCCTTTTTGATGCCGCAGGTGTCCGCCACGATGTCGGGTGTGTAGTCGCGCACCGTGGTTTTCAGCGCATCAAAACCGTTGGTGTGTTCGGCGATGTAAGCCGGCTGGGTCCAGCCTTCCCACAGCATGATGTGCAGCATGCCGTTGAACAGCGCCACATCGGTGCCGGGCTGTATCGGCAGGTACAGGTCGGCAATGCCTGCGGTGTCGGTGCGGCGTGGGTCACAGAAGATGATTTTCATGGCCGGGTTGGCGGCTTTGGCGTCCTCGATGCGGCGGAAAAGAATCGGGTGTGCGTACGCCGTGTTGCTGCCCACGATGAAGATGCACTGCGCGTGGTTCACGTCGTCGTAACAACTCGGCGGCGCGTCGGCGCCCAGCGTCTGCTTGTAGCCGGCCACCGCACTGCTCATGCACAGGCGCGAGTTGGTGTCGACGTTGTTGGTGCCTATCAGGCCCTTGGCGAGTTTGTTGAAGACGTAGTAGTCCTCTGTGAGCAGCTGGCCCGAGATGTAAAAACCCACCGAGTCGGGGCCGTGCTGCCGGATGATGTCGGCAAAACCTTCGCTGGCAAAGTCCAGCGCGCTGTCCCAGCTGACCCGTTCTGCCGGGCCGTCCCGGTGCTCGCGCCGCATCGGATGTAACAGCCGGGTTTGCCGCGTGACGATACTTGACGCAGTCAGGTGCAGCGTTGAGCCCTTGGTGCACAGCCGGCCAAAGTTGGCCGGATGATCCGGGTCGCCGCGCACACCGGTGATTTCATCGCCCGCAGATTCGATGATCACGCCACAGCCGACGCCGCAGTAGGGGCAAGTCGAGCGCGTTTCGCGCATTATCTATTGCCCCTGCTGCGGTGTTTCATGTTTATCGCAAAGCGATCCGCGGCTTCAGCCGCGAGATCGCAGTAGGGACAGGTTGATCGCGTTTCCTTGGGCATCACGCGGTGTGCGGGGCCTGCACATCGAAAGTCTGGTCGCCCAGCGCACCTGTTGATGCGCAGGGACCGGCACGCGGCACTGTCAGGTCCAGGGCCAGCGTGGCCAGCTCGGCCGGGTCCAGCATGACCTGGCCGGCGTCGACCTTGCAGGCGAAGGTCGGCGTGCAGCCTTCGTCAGCGCCCTGGGCGCAACCGTCGGCCAGGCCTATGGTCCAGTTGTGCAGCGGGCAGGCCACGCTGGTGCCGAACACAATGCCCTGGGACAGCGGGCCGCCCTTGTGCGGGCAGCGGTCCAGCAGCGCAAACACCTGGTCTTCCGAGTTGCGAAAGACGGCCACGTCCACCCCTTGCGCCCTGGCCACGCGGCGCGAGCCCAGCACGGGAATGTCTTCGACCCGGCAAATCACCGTCCATTCATGGGTCTTCATGCCGCTTGCCCCGCGCTTTCCAGTTTGGTGAATTGCCGGGTATCAACCGCGGCTTCTTTCAGTTCAAACCACGGGTCGGGCTCACCGTCGAGCGCAAACTGCAGGCGTTCCCACAGCGCCTTGCGGCCTTCGTGGTCTTCCAGAATTTTCTTTTTCACATAGTCCAGGCCAACGCGGTTCACGTAGTGCACCGTGCGTTCCAGGTACCAGCCCTCCTGGCGGTACAGCTCGCAGAAGGCGCCGGTGTACTCGAGCACCTCGGCGGCGGTTTTCAGCTTGGTGAAGAAGTGTGCGACTTCGGTCTTGATGCCGCCGTTGCCGGCGACATACATTTCCCAGCCCGAATCCACGCCTATGATGCCGACGTCCTTGATGCCCGATTCGGCGCAGTTGCGCGGGCAGCCGCTGACCGCAAACTTGACCTTGTGCGGCGCGTACATGCGCCACATTGCGCGTTCCAGGTCCTTGCCCATTTGTGTGCTGTCCTGTGTGCCCATGCGGCACCACTCACTGCCGACGCAGGTTTTCACCGTGCGCAGCGCCTTGGCATAGGCGTGGCCGGAAGGCATGCCTATGTCTTTCCAGACATTGACGAGGTCTTCCTTTTTCACGCCAAGCAAATCGATACGCTGCCCGCCCGTGACCTTGACCGTCGGAATCTTGTATTTGTCCACCGCGTCGGCAATGCGGCGCAGCTCGCTGGCCGTGGTTTCTCCGCCCCACATGCGCGGGATCACGCTGTAAGTGCCGTCTTTCTGGATGTTGGCATGGCTGCGTTCATTGATGTAGCGGCTTTGCGGATCGTCCTTCGCTTCCTTGGGCCAGGTGCTGATCAGGTAGTAGTTGACGGCCGGGCGGCAGCTCGCGCAGCCATTGGGCGTCTTCCACTCCATGACCTTGAAGGTCTCGGCAATGGTCAGCAGCTTGTTGGCGCGTATCGCGTCGCGCACCGCCTGGTGCCCGTGGTCGGTGCAGCTGCACATGGCCTTGAGTTTGGGTGTGGCCGAGTAGTCGCCGCCGGCGGTGAACATCAGGATCTGCTCGACCAGGCCGGTGCAGGAGCCGCAGGAGGCGCTGGCCTTGGTGTGTTTGCGCACCTCGTCGAGCGTGAACAGGCCTTTTTCCTTGATGGCCTTGCAGATGGTGCCCTTGTTGACACCGTTGCAGCCGCAGACCTCGGCCGAATCCGGCATGGCGGCGGCCTTGCTGTGGCCCTCATGGCCGGCGTCGCCGATGTTCGATTCGCCGAACATCAGGCGGTCGCGGATGTCGCCCACGCTGCGGCCGTCGCGCAGCAGCTTGAAGTAGTAACTGCCGTCCACGGTGTCGCCGTAGAGGCAGGCACCAATCAGTTTGTCGTCCTTGATGACGAGTTTTTTATAAACCCCGCCGAAGGGGTCGCTCATGACAATTTCTTCGGTGCCTTCGCCGCCCATGAATTCGCCGGCCGAAAAAAGATCGATACCGGTGACCTTGAGCTTGGTCGAGGTCAGCGAACCGGTGTAGCGACCGATGCCGAATTGCGCCAGGTGGTTCGCTGCGACCTTGGCCTGCTCGAACAGCGGTGCCACCAGGCCATAGGCAATACCGCGGTGCGCCGCACATTCACCGACGGAATAAATGCGTGCATCGGTGACGGTCTGCATGGTGTCGTTGACCACAATGCCCTTGCTGCAGTGCAGGCGCATTTTTTCGGCCAGTTCGGTGTTCGGGCGTATGCCGACGGCCATCACAACCAGGTCGGTGGGCAGCTCGGTGCCGTCCTTGAATTTGATGGCGCGGACCCGGCCGTCCGGGCCGGCCACCAGCTCCTGGGTGTGCGCGCCCATCAGGAACTTCAGGCCCCGGTCTTCCAGCGACTTCTGCAGCAGCTTGCCGGCCACGCTGTCGAGCTGGCGCTCCATCAGCGTCGGCATCACATGCACCACGCTGACCTCCATGCCGCGCAGCATCAGGCCGTTGGCGGCCTCCAGGCCGAGCAGGCCGCCGCCTATCACCACGGCTTTTTTGTACTTCACCGAGGCGTCGATCATGGCGTTGGTGTCGGCAATGTCGCGGTAGGCGATCACGCCCTGCAGGTCCTTGCCGGGAATGGGCAGGATGAAGGGATTGGAGCCGGTGCACATCAGCAGGCGGTCGTATTCTTCTTCGGTGCCGTCTTCGGCCCGCACGATGCGTTTGATGCGGTCCACCTCGACCACCTTCTTGCCGGCGTGCAGCGTGATGTGGTTGTCCTTGTACCAGTCCCAGCTGTTGAGCACGATCTCGTCCAGCGTCTGTTCGCCGGCCAGCACCGGGCTCAGCAGGATGCGGTTGTAGTTGGGGTGCGGCTCGGCGCCGAAGACCGTGATGTCGTACAGCTCGGGCGCGACCTTGAGCAACTCCTCGATGGTGCGCACGCCGGCCATGCCGTTGCCGACCATCACAAGTTTTGATTTTTTCATGCGCTCACTCCAGATTGATTCAGGGGGGTCATCGCAAGCGGCATGCCACGGCGGCAGGCTGCGCTGGCGGGTTCAAGCGGGCAAAAGGGCAGGGCAGCGGTGCGCAGGCGCGACCGGGCTGCAAGGCCGGGACTGGCGTACAGGCCGGCAGGCCGGCGCTGGAAATATGAGGTTGGAACCATGATGCTCTCTCCTGTTGAACAGGGACACGGCCGTCTGGCCGGTATGAGGCACACCATTACGCACGTCGTTATGCGCAGAACCCGCAGTGCTTTCGCTAAGGTTGGGCGCTCCGTTACGCCCGCGAATGAACTACGCAAAACTTGTGCCATATCATGGTGCAGGCCTGTGGGTGTTATCGTCGCGGCCTCGCGCATGGCGCGCGACTTGCGTTGACTGCAGGCAGTTTCCCCTCTCAAAACCTGATTGTTATGACGACCGCTCTGGTAATTCTGAATGGCCCCGATGGCCCGCATCCGCTGACGGCCGACCTGGAAGCGGTGGGCATCCAGGTGCTGGGAACCGTGCGCGGATGCAGCAAACTGGTGCAGGAGGTTTTGCGCCAGCAGCCCGATGTGGTGATCTGCGACAGCCCGGTTCCTGCCGAAGAGTTTTTCAGGGCGCTGCAGATCGTCGGCGACACCTCGCCCCGGCCGCTGATTGTGTTCACCACCGACACGGACGCCGGCAGGATAACCCGCGCCACCGAGGCCGGCATCCACGCCTATGTGGTCAATGGTTACGGCCGGCAGCGCTTGCGGCCACTGGTGCACCTGGCGCAGGCGCGCTTCAGCCGCGAGCAGGCCCTGCGCGAGGAGATGCGCGACATCGCCAGCCGGCTCGAGGAGCGCAAGGTGGTGGACCGTGCCAAGGGCATCCTGATGCGCGCGCGAGAGGTGTCCGACGACGATGCCTTCAAGATGCTGCGCACGGCCTCCATGCACAGCAACCAGCGCCTGGGCCAGGTGTCTGAGCACATCATTCATTCCGCGCGTTTTGCCGAGGACGTGAACCGGTCTGGCCAATTGCGCATGTTGTCCCAGCGCCTGGTCAAGCTGGCGCTGCTGCAACTGGCCGGTGTGTATGCGGCGCAGGTGCAGGGACAGCTGGCCGACTCGGTCACGCGAATTGATGCGAATCTGGCGGGCCTGGGCAAAAACCTGTCACAGCCCACGTTTGGCGACTTGCTGGAACAGGTCCAGCGCACCTGGGCACAGCTCAAGCCTCTGCTGCAGGGCGCGCCCGCACCGGAGCGCATGCCACAACTCGATCAGCTGGCAGGGCAGCTGCTGCAGGACGCCGAACGCCTGACCGGCAGCCTGGAAAACGCCGGCGCCATGCCGCCGCTGCAGGTGCTCAATCTGGCCGGGCGTCAGCGCATGCTGAGCCAGCGTTTTGCCAAGTACGCGCTGGCCGGCATGCTGGGCGCGCAGGCCGGCATCGCACCGGATGCCCGGGGCCTGGATCAAGCCCGGGCTGCTTTTGAAGAAGCTCTGGCTTACCTCAATACCATTCCGCTGAGCAGCAGGGAAATCCGCAGCCTGCTCGAGGCCGCTGCCGTCAGCTGGGCGCAAATGCTGGCCGCCAGTGCGCCGGGTGCCAGCGCCCAGGCGCCCGATCTGGAGCGTGTGGCGACCGCGAGTGAGGATTTGCTCGATGTTTTTGACAACTTGTCGGCGCACTACGGGCGCAGCATGCAGATGCTGGTCGGTTGATCAGATGCCCGCCTCTGAGCGGCTTTGTTGCGATGCACCAAAATTGGGCGCAAAACTTGCTTGCTTTGGTGCATGGCATTTGACATAGACATTGGTTTTGCAAGCCTCGCAGGCCGCAAGGAGGTCAACGAGGACTTTTGCGCGGCCATGCTGCCGGAGCCCGGCCAGCAGGGCATGGGCTCCATCGTGGCGATTGCCGACGGTGTCAGCACCGGTGGCATGGGCAAGGAGGCTGCACAAACCACCGTGACCAGCCTGGTGCGCGACTATTACGGCACGCCTGAAACCTGGGACACCACGGTGGCCCTGGACCGCATCATAGGCGCGCAGAACGCCTGGCTCGCAGGCTTGAACCGGCGCCGCCACCCCCTGATCGGGCTCACCACACTGACGGCACTGGTGTTGCGCGGCCAGTCATACGCCCTCGCCCATGTGGGCGACACCCGCGCCTACTTGCTGCGCGAGGGCCGCCTCACGCAGCTCACCACCGACCATGTGATGGACCACCCGGATCTGCGGCACCAGCTGCTGCGCTGCGTCGGTGCGGAAGACCGGCTGGTGATGGACTACACCCAGGGCGACCTGCAGGTCGGCGATGTGTTTGTGTTGCTGTCCGACGGCGTGCACAACGTGATGACGGACAAAAAGCTCCAGGGCCTGGCCGGGGCGGACCTGCAGAGCCAGGTCGAGGGCCAGGCACAGCGCATCAGCCGCCAGCTGGTGGATGCGGCCCTGGCCGCCGGTACGCAGGACAACGCCACGGCCCTGGTCGTGCGTGTGCTCGGCTTGCTGGACGCCACGCTGGACGATGAAAACCGCCGCGCGCTGGCGCTTGCGGTCCCCGCCAGGCTCAAGGTCGGCGACAGCCTGGACGGGCTGACCATCACGGCGCCGGTGGCCGACAACGGCATCAACGTGCTGTACCAGGCAAGGTATACCGCCCCCGCGCCTGCTGCTGAGCGTACCGCGCTGTCCCCAGCCCCCGGCAAGCTGTATGCCATCAAAACCCTGCACCCGGCGCGCGCGCATGACCCGCAGGAGCGCGCCATGCTGGCGCACGAAGCCTGGCTGGCCAGGCGCATGCGCTCGTCGCGGGTGGCAGGCCATCTGGTGCAGATCCATGACCGTTTGCCGGACGGCGGCGAGCTCGGCGCTTTTTACCTGCTGTACGACTGGCACGCCGGTGAAACCCTGCAGCAGATGCTGGACCGCCAGCACCGGTTTGGCCTGCCGCAGGCGCTGTCGCTGGCCACACAGGCCGCCACCGCGCTGGGTTTGCTGCATCGCCAGCATGTGGTGCATCGCGACATCAAGCCGGCCAATCTGCACCAGGGCGAAGATGGCGTGTTGCGCGTGCTGGACCTGGGCGTGGCGCTGACCGGGCGCGAGCCGGAGGCCATGCGCCAATTACACGCCGGCACACCGAGTTATATCAACCCGGAGCAATGGGGGTTCAGCAGCCGGGCAGCGGCGGTGGGCAAGGAAGGTCCGGAAGAAATGGCCGACGCGCAGAGCGACCTGTTTGCGCTGGGCGTCACCCTGTACCAGTTGCTCACCGGCAAACTGCCCTATGGCGAGGTGTTGCCCTACCAGGCGGGGCGTTATTACCGCGACCCCACACCGCCCAGCCGGCACAACCCCGAGGTGCCGATCTGGCTCGACCATGTGCTGCTCAAGGCCGTGGCGCGCGACAAGCGCCAGCGTTTCGAGACGGCGGAAGAGCTGCTGCTGGCCATCGAACGCGGTGCCTCGCGGCAGCTGACGGCACTTCCGGCAACACCGCTGATCCAGCGCGACCCGGTGGCGCTGTGGAAGATCGCCCTGGCGCTGTCGGTCCTGCTCAATGGCTTGCTGGTTTACTGGCTGCTGTTTTTGCCGCGCTAGAGGGCTGGCCGCCGGCGTGTTGCCCACCGGAACCGCCCCCTATTCAAGTGAAGGCGTTTTCAGGGTTTTGTCCTTGCCGGACGGGCGCAGGCAGCTATTGATTTGATAGCGGACAGGCCTAGAGCGAAAGCCCGAGCAGTTCGGCGGCGTCCATGGCGCTGCTGCGACCGGCCAGCGCAAAACGCTTGCGGCGGCCGGTCTGGACCGCGCCGGCCACCTCGCGCAGCAGGCTGGCGCTGGCGGCAATTTTCCAGCCGGCCTGGTGCGCCTGTTTTTGCAGCAACAAACTGGCGCTGACGGTGTCGCCGACCGGCAGGATCTGGGACTTGCCACGCAGCGGGTCTTCCAGCCTGGCCAGGGTCACCGCGCCGCTGTTCAGGCCCACGCTGACCTCAAAGCGCGGCAACGTGCGCCCGGGGAAATGGCTGACCAGAAAGCCCTGCACGCGCTGTGCCGCATCGATCAAGCCGAGTGCGGCCCGGGTCGCCCGCAGGCTGCAATTGACGGTTTCCGTGTCGGTGCTGTCCACAAACACGGCCAGCAGGCCTTCGCCGACAAACTGCATGTGGTAGGCGCCAAAAAGATACACCGTGTCGCCGGCGTTGTTGTAGAACTGCCGCACCACCGTGCTCAGCTCGGTGCTGCTGAGTTTTTCGGTCAGGGCGGAAAAATTGACCACGTCCACAAACAACACCGCCGCATTGGAGAATTTGCAGTCCTCCACCGCCGATTCGGCGGTGGGCCATTTGTCACTGAGCTCGGCCAGAAGTTTTTCCTCGTACAGGCGGCTCAACTGTTTTTTCTGGGTGTCCAGGGCTGCAGCAATCGCCGTGTCGGTGGCCTTGGCCTGCGCCGACTGGCGCATCAGCTGCTTGTTGAGCTGGGCGGCGGCGGCTTCGCGCAATTCGTCAAAAACAATCGGTTTGGTCAGGTAATCGTCGGCACCTATGGTCATGCCGCTGCGCACATGCTCGCGCTCCTGCAGCGAGGTCAGCAAAATGACGGGCGTGGCCTGGATGGACGGGTCGGCACGCAGCGCAGCCAGCATGGCAAAGCCGTCCATCTCCGGCATGTTGACATCGCTGACCACCAGATCAGGCCGGTAGTCGCGCACCATGGCCAGCCCCGAGGCGCCGTTGTCAGCCTCCATCACCTCGTAGCCTTCAAAGCGCAAGGCTGCGGCAATCAGTTCCCGGATGGTCTCGTCATCATCGATTGCCACAACCAGGGCCATTGCGTTTTCCAGGTGAAAGATAAATCGGCAGATGGGGAGCTTACCAGCGCTTGTGCCTGGTTCTGCAAGAGCTCTGCCAAAGCCTGGCTTGGCGACGACGCAGGAAAAGCGCTGGCATGAATTTGCTGACCCATGGACAGCTGCTTGTGAGCACTGTAGAGGGACAAAAAGCAAAAAAGAGTAACAATTTGCCTCGCAGTGGCTTGGCATCCACGCTTCGCCTCGCTCCTGGCGCCATGCGCCCTCCCACCTTTTTTGTTCCGGCCCGCTTCGCTTGACTTTGCCTGAGCAAAGTAAGCCTGCGCTGAAACGCCCCGCGATCGGGCCCTTTTAGTTTCGGCCCCGCTGCGCTTAACTTTTCTGCGAAACGTTAGCCTGCACTGAAAAGGTGGGCAAAAGTGCGATGCACTTTTTTCGCTTCGCTCCTAGGCGCTACACGCTCGTCCACCCTTTTAGTTCCGGCCTCGCTGCGCTTAACTTTTCTGCGAAAAGTTAGCCTCACTGAAAGGGAGGCAAATCGCCTCCGGCTCTTTATCGGCTGCGCCGATCACGCACTGCGTGCGCGGCACGGGGAACCTTTTAGCTTCGGCCCCGCTGCGCTTAACTTTTCTTCGAAAAGTTAGCCTGCGCTGAAAGGGTGGGCAAAAGCGCGATGCGCTTTTCCTTCGCTACGCTCAGTGATCGCTACGCGCTCGCCCACCCTTTTCAGCCCAGGTTCTGGTCCAGCGGATTTGCATGACCCTGAGCATCACCAGCATGCCGAGCGACAGTGCCGCAAAGAAAAAGAAGCCCCACATGTAGGTACCGGCATATTGTTTGGACACCCCCATGGCGTTGGGTACCAGACCGCCGCCGAGTGCGCCAATTTCGCCGATCATGGAGCCGGCCACCGCCGTGGCCAGCGGCCAGCGCAGCGGCACCAGCTGGAACAGCGCGCCGTTGCCCGCACCGAGCGCGGCAAAACACAGCATGACCAGCAGCGTGGTGGCCACCAGCGAGCTGCCGGCCAGCCCGCACAACACCAGGGTGGCGGCGATGGTGAGCAACACCACGCTCAGTGTGTTCACGCCACCCCAGCGGTCGGAGATCCAGCCGCCGAAAATCCGCAGGGCTGCGCCCATGAAGGCGGCCAGCATGGACAACTGGCCGGCTTGCACCTTGCTCACGCCAAACTGGTCGTAGTAGTAGGAGGGCAGAAAGGTTGCCAGCCCTATGAAGCCGCCAAAGGTCACCGCGTAAATCAGGCTGAAGGCCCAGCCGTCTTTCTCGAACAGGCAGGCCACATGCTCGCGCAGCGTGGCGTGGCTGTCCACGTCGTCGGGCTCTTTCGCGAAAAGAATCATGGCGATCAGCGGCAGCAGCATGGCGATCGCGGCGATGCCATAAACGCTTTGCCAGCCGAAACGCTGCGCCAGTGCCGGCGCCACCAGCACCGACACAGCGGTGCCGACGTTGCCGGCGCCCACCAGGCCCATGGCCAGGCCCTTGTAGCGCGCCGGGAAGGAGCCGGAGCCCAGACTCAGCGCCACGCCAAAACTGGCACCGGCAATGCCCAGCAGCACCCCCATGGCCAGCAGGCTGCTGTAGGAGTCGACCAGGAAGTAGCCGAACAGCAGCGCCACCATGATCAGGCCCATTTCGACCAGCGTGGCGTTTTTCCGGCCTATGTACTGGGCCAGCACGCCCAGTGGAAAGCGCATCAGTGCGCCCGCAAAAATCGGGACCGACAACATCACCCCTTTTTCGGTGGGCGACAAGTTGTAGGTTTCCGAGATGAAAGGGGCCATGGCCCCGTTCATGACCCAGATACAGCAGGAAAACGCGAAATAGAAAAACGCAGCGCCCAATGTGGGCGCATGGCCGGCTTTCAGAAAATGACGGAACCCTGCCATGGTGCAAGCTCTTTCTGTGAAAAGTGAATTCACAGAATCAGTGCGAGAAACGTGCCAACTTGGGGCGCAGAAAATGCACTCTGACGGCGCAATACCGGTGGACTTTGTGCTTCTTTTGGTGCATCGCACAAATTACGGGCATTTTCCGGCCGTCAGTGCTTGCGCTCCATGTCCACACACACCATGGCGGCGTAGTGGCTCCAGCGCAGGGTGATCACATACGGGCGGGTGCGTACCCTGGCCTTGATGCCCTGCGCGCCCTGGAGTTTGATGGGGACCGAAATCTGCAACTCCGGCCCCAGCGCCTTGCGCGCATTGCCTGCCAGCGTGTTGGCAATTTCACCAACGGCGTCGAGCAGGTTGCTGTCACCCAGATCGGTCTCATGCTGCAGCAGCAGAATTTCGCGCACCAGCTTGCCCGGCATGGAAACGACGACATGGCCATTGTGGCTGCCGGCAAAGGTGACGATGCCGTTGAACTCAAAGCCCTCGATGTCACCCGTGCCCAGAAAGGCAGAGGTGATCACCGGTTCTTGCCGCGTGGTGACTTTCAGGTAATGTCTGATCGAATCGACAAACAGCTTCAGATCGGTGTCGGTGAGTGTGGCCACGGCGGATTCCTAGTAGGCTGAATCAGTGAAGTCGCTGGCAAGCGGCTGCCCAGCGGTGTGCCAGGCAAGGCGCAAAGCACAGGCGGGCCCGCAGGCCCGGCGCGCATTTGCAACGCCGGATGGCGCGGCGAGGGGCGGTCGAGTGACAGTGAATTTCATTGATTCAGCCTGCTAGTGACTGGCTTCGGCAACGTCGAGCAGCGCGATCTGCAGCTCTTCGTCGGTGAAGGGTTTGGCCACAAAACCCCGCGCACCGAGTTTGAGCGCCTGGATGGCGGTCGATTTGTCGCTCAGCGCGCTGACCACGAGGATGTTGATTTTTGGGTCGATTTTGAGCAGCTCGGCGATGCATTCAATCCCGTCCATCTCGGGCATGGTCAGGTCCATGGTCACCACATCCGGCCGTGTAGCCCGTGCCAGGCGTATTGCTTCACGGCCATTCCTGGCCAGGCCTGCCAGCACGATGCCCTTGAGGCCACCGCTTTGCACCACCCGCGAGATGCGGGTGCGGATCATGTTGGAGTCGTCAACAATCATCAGACGCATAAGGTCCTCCCGGTTTCTTTGTCTTGCCGATCGGCCTGGGTGGGACCCTGTCAGACAAAACAGACTTTGAACTCGGTGTGTTGCCCCGGGACACTGGCCAGCAGCAGCCGCGCGCCCAGCTTCTGCACATTGGCCTGCACCAGATCCAGACCGACACCGCGACCGGCATGCGGCGATGTGGCGACGGCGGTGGAAAAACCGGGCTTGAAGATGTGCGCAACGATTTGTTTGTCGCTGAAACCCAGCAGCTGTTCGGCGCTGTACCAGCCCAGGTCCAGCAGGCGGCGGCGGACCTGGGCCGCGTTCAGCCCGGCACCGTCATCGCGCACACTGAGTTGCCACTGACCGCTTTCGTCGCGCGTGAGGTTGACCGCTACCTGGCCCTCGGACGGCTTGCTGGCAGCCAGCCGCGCTGGCGCCGCTTCCACGCCGTGCACCACGGCGTTGCGCACCAGCTGGATGGTGATTTCCCGGACCAGGTCCATTTTTTCAGCCGGCAGGTCCATGGCGCTGCCCATGCGCACGGTGGCGTTGACGGGTTTGCCGCAGTCCATGCCGACATCGGTGGCCAGCTGGGTCAGACTGGCGTTCAGTGCCTGTGGTGCGGCATCGTTCGGCGCCGGATCGCCGGCTCTTTTGCGGCTCATGGCCTTGAACGCGGCGACTTTGGACAGCAGGTCTTCCAGGGGCAGGGGCAGTGCCAGCAAGGCGTCGCCGGTAGCGGCACCGCTGTCCTTGAGTTTCTGCAATTCGTTTTCGAACTGGTGCGCCAGCGAGGCCAGTATCTCCAGGCCCAGCGAAGCTGCGTCGCCCTTGATGGCGTGGATGCGGCGGTAGGCACCGTCAACGGCTTTGAGAACCTGCGTTTCCGTGGCGGCCGAGGACGTGCTGCGCAGCAAGTCGTTGACTTCCAGCAGCGAGGCCTCTGCGCGTTCGACAAAACCGCGCATCATGGCCGGGTCGGTCTCAAAGGCCTTGAGCATCATCGACAGTTCCTTTTGCGAGCGCTGGCGTTCCCCGGTCAGCCGCGCCTGCAGCTCCACTTTCTGGCTGATGTCCTGCACCGTGACCAGCAGATGGCGCACGGCACTGCCCTCATGCACGCGGTTGAAGTGGAAGGACAGATAACGTGGGGTTTCCTGGCCGAGGCGGTTTTTGACCGTCAGTTCCACCTCGGCGAGCGGGTTGATGCCCTGCACCAGCTGTTCCTTGACATGGGGTGAAAACAGCAGCTCGACATAGTCGCGCGCATCGGTCAGGGCCTTTTCGGACACCAGGGTGGCCAGCACCTCAAAAAAGTTCTGTCCGGGGACCAGTGTTTTGCCGAACAGCTCGTGGGCCGAGCGCGACAGCTGCATGCCCAGCCGGTGCTCAGGTGTCAGCAGGAACAGGCCTTCACGCACGCTGGTGAGAATCTCGCGGTTTTCCTCCGTGGCGGCCTCGATGGCGGCATCCGAGGTGTTCAGGCGGCGCAGGAACTTGAACAGGATGAACGCGAAATTGAGCAGCGCCAGCACAATGCCTATGGTCTGCACGCGGCGCAGCGCGGTGGCACGGTCAGACGCCACGGCTTCCAGCGCCGTGGTCAGCTCGTTCATCAGCCCCAGCAGTTTCAGGTTGTTGGCTTTGGCATAGTCCACCGCATCCTGCAGCTGCGCAGCAGAGGAGGTGTCGCTCAATACCGGCTGCAGCTTGAGCTGGTAAGGGGTCCAGATGTCCTGCGCTTTTTTCAGGATGTCCAGCGCCTTGTCGCCTTCGGCGGCTTTCAGGAAGACGGGTTTCCCGTCGCCGCCAGGCAAGGTGGCACCGCCCTGAAAACCCTTGAGCGATGTATCGAACAGCTTGACCGCAGCCTTGAGTTCATCGAGGTCCTTCTCAACCGGCAGGCCCTGGCTGCGCGCTGCGTTCACAGCCAGCAGGGACTTGGCGGTGCGTTGCGACAACATGCGCTGGCGGCCCGAGAGGTTGACGCCCAGCGCATCTTCTGCAATCTGGAACGAGGTGTAGAAGTTCAGGACCAGAACGCCGAGGTCAAACAGCAGGAACAAGGCCACCGCAATGATGATGTCGCGGTACTTGCCGAAAGAGGTGAAGCGGCTCCTGGGGGCCGAAGCCCTGCGCCGCGCAGTGGTTCTGGATGATGCGGCCACCAGGGTGTCGGTAGCAGGCAAGGCAGCGTACATGGCAGTCCTCCCGTGGATGTTTTTTCTTCGGACAGGCGTGTTGGCTCCCGCCAGCGCCGCGTATCACTTGATCTGGTACTCACCGGCCAGCAGCCGGCGCAGGCTTGACTGCGGGTTCAGGCGCTCAGTTTTTCCACATGGCCCTGGCGGGTGTAGAGAAAATCGATCACGGCTTTGCGGTAGCCGAGGTAGCGGATGTCCTCGGCCAGCGCAACCCGCGAGCGTGGCCTTGGCAGTTCGACGTGCAAGACCTCGCCGATGGTGGCCGAAGGCCCATTGGTCATCATGACAATCCGGTCTGACAGCAGCACCGCCTCGTCCACGTCGTGCGTGACCATGACCACGGTGCTCTGCGTGGTGGCGACGATTTGCAGCAGTTCGTCCTGCAGCTTGGCCCGGGTCAATGCGTCGAGCGCACCGAAGGGTTCGTCGAGCAGCAGAACCTTGGGTTCCATGCACAGCGCGCGGGCAATGCCGACCCGCTGCTTCATGCCGCCTGAAATTTCGCCGGGGCGCTTGTGAGCGGCCGGGCTCAGGCCGACCATGGCCAGTGCGGCGTCGGTACGTGCCTTGAGCTGGGCCCGCGTCTCGGTCGCTGCAAAAACCCGCTCGACGGCCAGGTACACATTTTCGAAACAGGTCAGCCAGGGCAGCAGCGAGTGATTCTGGAACACCACCGCGCGCTCGGGCCCGGGTCCGGCAATTTCCCGGTTGGCGCAGAGCAGGCTGCCTTCGGTTGGCGTGGTCAGGCCGGCAATCAGGTTGAGCAACGTGGACTTGCCGCAGCCCGAGTGGCCAATGAGCGTGACAAACTCACCCTTGGCCACCGTGAGGTTGATGTTTTGCAAGGCGCAGAACGGACCCTTCTTGGTTTTGAAGGTTTGCTCAACACCCTGGATCTCGATGTATTTGGTGGTTAACGAACTCATGATGTGTCCTTGGTTGGCAGGCTGTGCCTAGTTTTTTACTTCTTCGAAGGTAAAGGCGGTCGCCAGCCTGATCAGTGCGAACTCCAGCACCAGACCCACGATGCCGATGACAAAAATCGCGATGATGATGTTCTTGACGTTGAGGTTGTTCCACTCGTCCCAGACCCAGAAGCCGATGCCGACGCCACCGGTCAGCATCTCGGCTGCCACGATCACCAGCCAGGCGGTACCGACGGCCAGGCGCACGCCGGTCAGCATGTAGGGCAGCACGGCGGGAAACAGAATCTTGGTGACAATCTTCCACTCGCTGAGGTTCAGCACCCGCGCCACGTTCATGTAGTCCTGTGGCACGCGTTGCACGCCGACGGCTGTGTTGATGATCATGGGCCAGATCGAGCAGATAAAAATCGTCCAGATCGCCGCCGGGTTGGCGCCCTTGAACACCAGCAGGCCGATAGGCAGCCAGGCCAGCGGCGACACCGGGCGCATCAGGCTGATCAGCGGGTTGAACATGCGCGAGAGAAACTCGAAGCGGCCAATCATGAAGCCCACAGGAATGCCCACCACGGCAGCCATGCCAAAGCCGAAGGCCACGCGCTTGAGCGAACTCAGGACGTTCCAGCCGACACCCTGGTCGTTGGGCCCTTTGCTGTAGAACGGATCACTGAACAGCACCACGGCCTGTTTCCAGGTCTCCAGCGGAGAGGGGATGCTGCGGGCTGTGCCGACGGACACCAGCTCCCAGATTCCGACCAGCAGGCACAGCCCGAGCAGGGGCGGCAGAAAAGCCATCCAGACGCCGCGCCAGTCGAAGGGTGTCGGGGTTTTTTCCTTGTCCTTCTGAATCGGTGCGGGAGTGTCTGCAGGCGCAGGCATGGCTGTGTGCTGCGCGGCTGCCGGCGCTCTCGCAGACCCTCCACCGGAGGGCGCGGCAGGGGCCGTGATCGGCTCCAGCGGGGAATGAAATACGGCACTGACCATGGCATCACCTCTTGAAGTTGGAGCTTGCACTCAAGCGTGGACTCGGAAGCTGTCGGCGTATTTTTTCGGGTCCTTGCCGTCCCAGACCACGCCGTCGATCATCTTGCTGCTGCGCATGACTTCTTTCGGGACGCTGGCCTTGGCGGCGGTGGCAGCCTGCTTGTAGATGTCGATCTGGTTGATCTGCTTGGCCACGGCCAGGTAGTCGGGATGCTCCTTGAGCAGGCCCCAGCGCTTGTGCTGGGTCAAAAACCACATGCCATCGGACAGGTAAGGGAAGCTGACCGCACCGTCGTTGTAAAACTTCATGTGGTTCGGGTCGTCCCAGGTCTTGCCCAGGCCGTTCTGGTAGCGGCCCAGGATGCGCTGGTTGATCACGTCCACGCTGGTGTTCACATAGGACTTGTCGGCCACGGTTTCGGCCATCTTGTTCTTGTTGCCCAGGCTGGCATCTATCCACTTGCCGGCTTCAATGATGGCTGCGGTGACGGCACGCGCTGTGTTCGGGTTCTTCTTGACGAAATCGGCGGTGGTGCCCAGCACCTTTTCAGGGTGGTCTTTCCAGATGTCCTGGGTGGTGACGGCTGTGATGCCTATGCCGTCGGCAATCGCGCGGTGGCCCCAGGGCTCACCGACGCAATAACCGTCCATGTTGCCGACCCGCATATTGGCCACCATTTGCGGTGGCGGCACGGTGATGACTTTCACGTCCTTCATGGGGTTGACGCCGACGCTGGCCAGCCAGTAGTACAGCCACATGGCGTGGGTGCCGGTCGGGAAAGTCTGGGCGTAGGTGTATTCGCGTTTTTCAGCGGCCATCACCTTGGCCAGCGAGGCGGCGTCCACCGCCCCCTTGTCAGCGAGTTTTTTGCTCAGCGTGATGGCCTGGCCGTTCTGGTTCAGCGTCATCAGTATCGCCATGTCTTTTTTCGGGCCGGAGGTGCCCAGGTGCACGCCGTAAATCAGGCCGTAGAGCGAATGCGCCATGTCTAGTTCGCCGCTGACCAGCTTGTCGCGCACGCCGGCCCAGCTGGCTTCCTTGGTCGGGATGATGGTGACGCCGTATTTCTTGTCGATGCCCAGCACCGAGGCCATGACCACTGAGGCGCAGTCGGTCAGCGGGATGAAGCCGATCTTGACCTCCTTCTTTTCCGGGGCGTCCGAGCCCTGGGCATAAACAACAGCACGCAAGGCCGGGCTGATGCCGGTGGCGCCTATGGCTGCGGCCTGCAAAACAGTGCGGCGTGTCAGCGAAGATTTCAGCAGTTCGGTCATGGTCGGGACTCCAGAAGTGAAAACAAAAAAACAAAAAACAAAAAGGCGCTCGACCCGGGCAAACACAAAAATGTGACTGCTGGGTGCGAACGCCTTTGTTCATGAAGGTCTGCCGCTTCGCCGTTGAAGAGGACTACCTGATGCCTATTCCTCAGCAAAACCTGTGCCAGTCCCGATTTTTACCCGCCCCGGCCTGAACGTGATGATCAAATCAGCCTGCAGCCCTTTACTGGTATGCGCAAGCAGCTATCGAAGTTGTAGCATTGAAGGGAAGGAGCGGAGCGGCGGGACGGGCTTTGGGGCTCTGCACTGTATTTGTGCGCTGCACCATTTCGGCGTGATGCGGGTTGTCTCAACCCAGCAAGTCGGCGGCGTCCAGCATGCGCTGGGCCACCTCACCAAGGCGCAGGCCCTTGTCCATCGCGGCCTTGCGCAGCTTGTCGTAGGCCGCTTTTTCGCTGAGATTTTGCCTTTGCATCAGCAGTCCTTTGGCGCGGTCTATGATTTTGCGGTCCTGCAGCTCGGTCCTGACGTCGGCGAGCTCGCGCCGCAGGCCCTGCTCATGCTCGAAGCGCGCCATCGCCACGTCGAGGATGGGGCGTATGCGTTCCGGCGACAAACCAGCCACGATGTAAGCGGACACACCGGCTGCAACCGCATCCTTGACATGGCTGGTGTCGTTGTCGTTGGTGAACAGCACAATCGGCCGCCGCGCGTCGCGGGTGGCCATCACCACATGCTCCAGCGAATCGCGCGCCTCGCTTTCCGCGTCCACGATGATCATGTCGGGTTGCAACTGCGCCAGGCGCTCATACAGAAAGGTGTCGGCGGGCAACACGGCGACAACGTTGTAGCCGTTTTCCAGCAGCCCTATGCGCAACTGCCGCGAGCGCTCCGCCTGGGCCCGGGCATGACTGTCCGTGCTGATGCCTTCCAGCAGATCCGGAGCAATGATGACCAGGCGCAGGGACTGGGAGGGCGTCATGCCCGTCCAGCTGCAAGATTTGAGCCAAACCTTACACTTGGGCCATGATTGTTTTGGGATTTGAGTCCAGTTGTGACGAAACCGGTGTGGCACTGGTGGATGCCTCTGGCGCAGCTGTGCCGCGCCTGCTTTCACACGCTTTGCACAGCCAGATTGCCATGCACCAGGCTTATGGCGGCGTGGTGCCGGAACTGGCCAGCCGTGACCATATCCGCCGCGTCCTGCCATTGACCGAACAGGTGCTGGCTGATGCGGGGCGCACATTGAAGGATGTGGATGTGGTGGCCTTCACGCGCGGGCCTGGTCTTGCCGGGGCTCTGCTGGTGGGCGCCGGCGTGGCGTGTGCGCTGGCCGCAGCGCTGGGAAAGCCGGTGCTGGGTGTGCACCATCTGGAGGGGCATCTGCTGTCGCCATTTCTGAGCCGGGATCCCCCCGAATTTGCGTTTGTCGCGCTGCTGGTCTCGGGCGGCCATACCCAGCTGATGCGCGTGGACCGTGTCGGCAGCTACGAAGTGCTGGGCGAGACCATTGACGACGCCGCCGGCGAAGCTTTTGACAAGTCGGCCAAGTTGCTCGGCCTGCCTTACCCGGGTGGGCCGCATCTGGCCAGGCTGGCGCAGGGGGGCGACGCCCGGGCCTTCAAGTTGCCCCGGCCCCTGCTGCACAGCGGTGATCTGGATTTTTCGTTTTCCGGGCTCAAAACAGCGGTGCTGACCCAGGCCCGAAAGCTCGGTGAACCCATGGGCGAGCAGGCCAGGGCCGACCTGGCGGCCAGCACCCAGGCGGCGATCGTGGAAGTGCTGGTCAAAAAATCGCTGAAGGCGCTGGATCAGACCGGCTTGCGTCGCCTGGTGGTGGCCGGTGGTGTCGGTGCCAATACGCTGCTGCGTGAACAACTCAACCAGGCCTGTGGCCAACGCGGTGTCCGTGTGTATTACCCGGAGCTGCATTTGTGCACGGACAACGGCGCGATGATTGCGCTGGCCGCCGGCATGCGCCTGCAGGCGGGCCTGGAAGCCGTGCAGCGCGGCTACACCTTTGATGTGAAGCCGCGCTGGGGCCTGGCGGAAATTGCCCCCACGGTCGCCCACTGCGTGTGACTCCCTGCCCTCCGAGGGGGCCGCGTTTTCCTGGGGGCGGCCCGTCGGAAAACATCCGACGGTTCTGCGCGATGGCGGGTTACTGAATGGTCAGTGTGGTGACATTGCTGACCGGGACTTTTTTGCCCAGGCTTAGCGTCAAAACCCCGTTTTCCAGCCTGGCCGTGCTGGCAGCCACATCGATTTCCAGCGGGAAGCGCCATGCGGCCTTGACGGTGCGGGCCGCGTCGGCCTTGCTGGTGACACGCACCACATCGGCTTCGATGCCGATGTCCAGCTGCTCTTTGCTCAGGCCCGGCACATCGAGCTGCAGCGAGTAGGCCTTGTCGCCATCTTCGACGCTGGCCGACGGGGCTGAACGGGTTCCGGACATGGAGCCCAGCGTGTCATCGAGAAATTTCTCCAGAGCCAGGTTGCTCACCACTTGGGAGGCGGGACGCTGATAGCTGCGTGCAGGACGGTTGGCAAGTGAATAAAACATGTGAATTCCTTTGGGTTGAAGGAGAAAAAATTCCCCTTACACTTCGCGGCTCTCAACCGTGATCGCCGCATGCACAGCAGGTAGGCGCGTCGCAAGTTATTTCAAGGAAATTTTTGCATGTATTTTTTTGCTCCACAGCTCTTGAAACGGACTGCGCTGACCCTATTCGCCGGCGTGTTGTCGCTGGCTGCGGCTGCGCAGCAGGCGCCTGCCGTTCAGGCTCCTCCCGTGCGTGTGGCGCTGATAGAAAGCCTCTCCGGTCCTTTTGCCAACACCGGCGAAGCGGTGCTGCGCAACCTGGTCTGGGCGGCTGAACGTGTCAATGCGCGCGGCGGCATCAGGCTGGCGGGCGGCACCCGGCCGCTGGTGTTCGAACGTTATGACAGCAAAGGGCAGAACGAAGAGGCCCTGTCGGCGCTGCGCTCCGCGATTGACGACGGCATCACCCTGGTGGCGCAGGGCAATTCCTCGGCCATCGCGGCCGTGCTGGTTGATGCGATCAACAAACACAATGAACGCGAGCCCGGCAAACGTGTGCTGTTCATGAACTATTCGGCGGTTGACCCGGTGCTGACCAACGAAAAATGCAGCTACTGGCACTTTCGCTTCGACGCCCATGCCGACATGCGCGTGGCCGCCTTGATGGATGTACTCAAGGACGACAGGGCGCTCAAAAGCATTTACCTGATCGGCCAGGACTACAGTTTCGGTCAGGCGGTGTTGCGTGAGTCGCGCCGGCAACTGGCTGTGCAACGCCCCGATGTGCAGATCGTCGGCGATGAATTGCACCCCATGGGCCGCGTCAAGGATTTTCTGCCCTATGTGGCGAAGATCAAGGCCAGCGGCGCGCAGGCTGTGCTGACCGGCAACTGGGGCAACGATCTGACCCTGTTGATCAAGGCCGCCAGGGAGGTCGGTTTTGAAGGCAGGTTCTACACTTTCTACGGCAATGCACTGGGCGTTCCGGCGGTCCTGGGTGAAGCCGGCGTAGGCAAGGTCATCGCTGTGGCCGACTGGTTTCCGAACGCACCCAGCGCGCAGTCCGAAGCTTTTTACCAGTCTTTCCGCCAGCGTTTTCCCAGGCCGCAGGATGACTATGTGCACATGCGCATGCAGTTGATGGTGGAGGCATTGGCCCAGAGCATCGAAAAAGCCGGCAGTCTGGAGTCGGCGGCAGTTGCTGCCCAGCTGGAAAAGGCGACTGTGCTGTTTGCCGCCCACAAGGGTGTGATGCGCGCGGCCGACCACCAGTTCCAGCAGCCTTTGCTGGTGGCCGTCATGGACAAACAGGGCGCACCCGGCGTCAGGTTCGACGTCGAAGGTTCGGGTTATGGCTTTCGCGTGATCAAGACGATTGATGCGGCGCGCTCCGAACAGGCGCACAGCTGCAAAATGATCCGGCCTTGAGTCCCCTCCACAACGCCCAACACGAAAGACACCGATGCGGCAAGCCGTTTTAAACCTTGAAGAATCCATGATCCGCCAGGTGGCCAATGCCGGCCTGGGGCGCAGCGATGTGCTGAAGTTCTGGTTTGGCGAAAGTGACGAGGTCACGCCAGCGTTTATCCGTGAGGCTGCCATCACGTCGCTGCAGCAGGGTGAGACTTTTTACGCGCACAACCTCGGGCTGCCGGAGCTGCGCGAAGCCATTGCCCGCTACGCCACGGGTCTGCGCTGCGCGGGTGCCGCACCGATAAGGTCAGACCGGATTGCGGTGACGTCGGGCGGTGTGAACGCCCTGATGCTGGCGGTGCAGGCGCTGGTCGATGCCGGTGATGAGGTGGTGGCGGTCACGCCGGTCTGGCCGAACCTGACGGCGCAGCCGCTGATCATGGGTGCCAGGCTGCGCTGTGTGAGCCTCAGACCGGTGAAGGGTGAATGGCAGCTCGACATGGACGAGTTGCTGGCCGCCATCACGCCGCAGACCCGCCTGTTGATCGTCAACGCTCCGAACAACCCGACCGGCTGGACGCTGAGCCGGGCCGAGCAGGAAACCCTGCTCGCGCACTGCCGCGGGACCGGCACCTGGATTCTGGCCGACGAGGTGTATGAGCGGCTTTATTTCGAACCGACGGAAAACGGCTGTGCACCGAGCTTTCTGGACATCGCGCAGGCCGACGACAGGCTGGTGGTCGTACACAGCTTTTCCAAGAGTTTTCTGATGACCGGCTGGCGCCTGGGCTGGCTGGTGATGCCGCCGGCCATGACGCCGCAGATGGGCAAGCTGGTGGAGTTCAATACCTCGTGTGCGCCGGTGTTTGTCCAGCGCGCCGCGCTGGCGGGCATGCAGCGGACCAGCGAAGTGACGCCGCAACTGGTGGCGCATCTGAAAACCTGCCGCGATACGCTGGTGCCCTTGCTGCAGGCGGTGCCGGGTGTGGAGCTGGCGCCGGCCAGGGGCGGCATGTATGCGTTTTTCCGGCTGACCGACCAGGACCGCTTTGGCGACTCGCTGGCCACGGCCAAACGCCTGGTGGTGGAGGCCGGCCTGGGGCTGGCGCCGGGCAATGCCTTCATGGTCCATCCCGCGCCCGAGGCCCAGGGCTGGTTGCGCTGGTGTTTTGCCAGCCGGGACCTGGACCGGCTGCGGCAGGGCGTTCAGCGCCTGGCCGGGTGGCTGCCGGGCGCCTGAGCCGCGGAGTCTGGGCTATAATCCAAGGCTCTGCCCAAAAGCGTGCTTTTTCATCCGTGAAGCAGCGCGTCGCAGAACACGGCGGCCACGGTCAACTCCCACGTCGGGAACACTGTACCGCTCGCAAGTACCTCCAAGGAAAACCCATGATCGAGAAATCCATCAAGGCCGAGATTGTCCAGTCCAACGCACGCGCAGTTGGCGACACCGGCAGCCCAGAAGTTCAAGTGGCCCTGTTGACCGGCCGCATCAATGAGCTGATGCCCCATTTCAAAACCCATGCAAAAGATCACCACGGTCGCCGTGGCCTGCTGCGCATGGTGAGCCGCCGCCGCAAGCTGCTGGACTACCTGAAGTCCAAGGACGCGGCCCGTTATGTGGCCCTGATTGCCAAGCTTGGCCTGCGTAAATAATCGCTGATACGACTGCAAAACGCCTGAGTTAGTTAACTAGCTCAGGCGTTTTTTACTTCGGAGCAAGGCAAAACGATCACGCGCTGTGTCATTCCACAAAAAAAGACCTGAAATCGCAGGCATTTTGTGGAATGGCATCGTGTTCTGCCAGCCACCACTCCGGGCCTTCCGCACTGCCTCAAGTGCTTGAAACTAGTGGAGATAAAACTCATGAGCATTTTCAACAAAGTCACCAAATCCTTCCAGTGGGGCCAGCACAAGGTCACCATGGAAACCGGCGAAATCGCGCGCCAGTCCGGCGGCGCTGTCATCGTGGACATGGACGGCACAGTGGTGCTGGCCACCGTGGTGGCCAAGGCCGACGCCAAGCCGGGCCAGGACTTTTTTCCCCTGACCGTCGACTACCTCGAAAAAACCTACGCCGCCGGCCGCATCCCCGGCAGTTTCTTCAAGCGTGAAGGCCGTCCCAGCGAGTTCGAGACCCTGACCTCGCGCCTGATCGACCGTCCTATCCGTCCGCTGTTTCCCGAAGGTTTCTTCAACGAAGTGCAGGTGGTGATCCATGTCTTGTCGCTGAACCCTGAAGTCGAAGGCGACATCCCGGCGCTGATCGCTTCCAGCGCCGCGCTGTCCATCTCCGGCATCCCGTTCAACGGCCCTATTGGCGCTGCGCGTGTGGCCTGGATCGACGGCCAGTACGTGCTGAACCCCGGCAAGACCCAGCTCAAGGATTCCACCATGGACCTGGTGGTGGCCGGTACCGAAGCCGCCGTGCTGATGGTCGAGTCCGAAGCCAAACAACTGTCCGAAGAAATCATGCTGGGCGCCGTGGTGTTTGGCCATGAGCAGGGCAACATTGCCATCAACGCGATTCACGAACTGGTTCGTGACGCCGGCAAACCCGTCTGGGCCTGGCAGGCACCGGCCAAGAACGAGCCACTGATCGCCCGTGTCAACGAACTGGCCGCAGCCAAGCTGCAGGCCGCTTACCAGATCCGCGCCAAACAGGCCCGTACCCAGGCTTGCCGCGTCGTGACTTCCGAAGTCATGGCCGCGCTCAAGGCCGACGGCGCTGCGTTTGACAGCGTTGCTGTGGAAGGCATGTTGTTCGACATCGAAGCCAAAATCGTCCGCAGCCAGATTCTTTCGGGCGAGCCGCGTATCGACGGCCGCGACACCCGCACTGTGCGTGCGATTGAAATCCGCAATAGCGTGCTGCCGCGTACCCACGGTTCGGCCCTGTTCACGCGCGGCGAAACCCAGGCCCTGGTCGTGACCACGCTGGGCACCGAGCGTGACGCGCAGCGTATTGACGCCCTGTCGGGCGACTACGAAGACCGCTTCATGCTGCACTACAACATGCCTCCGTTTGCCACCGGCGAAACCGGCCGCGTCGGCTCGCCAAAACGCCGCGAAATCGGTCACGGCCGTCTGGCCAAACGCGCGCTGATCGCCGTGCTGCCGACCAAGGAAGAATTCCCCTACACCATGCGTGTGGTCAGCGAGATCACCGAGTCCAACGGCTCCTCGTCGATGGCTTCGGTCTGCGGCGGCTGCCTGTCGCTGATGGACGCCGGCGTGCCTATGAAAGCCCATGTGGCCGGCATTGCCATGGGCCTGATCAAGGAAGACAACCGCTTTGCGGTGCTGACCGACATCCTCGGTGATGAAGATCATCTGGGCGACATGGATTTCAAGGTGGCAGGTACCACCGCCGGCATCACCGCGCTGCAGATGGACATCAAGATCCAGGGCATCACCAAGGAAATCATGCAGGTCGCACTGGCCCAGGCCAAGGAAGCCCGCATGCACATCCTGGGCAAGATGCAGGAGGCCATGGGCGAAGCCAAGGCCGAGGTCTCGGACTTTGCACCACGCCTGTATGTCATGAAGATCAACCCCGAGAAAATCCGTGACGTGATCGGCAAGGGCGGCGCCGTCATCCGCGCGCTGACCGAAGAAACCGGCACGCAGATCAATATCGAGGAAGACGGCACCATCACCATCGCGTCGAACGACAGCGCCAAGGCCGATGAAGCCAAGCGCCGCATCGCCGAGATCACCGCCGAAGTTGAAATCGGCAAGGTGTACGAAGGCGCGATCACCAAGATTCTGGACTTCGGCGCACTGGTCAACCTGTTGCCCGGCAAAGACGGCCTGCTGCACATCAGCCAGATCGCGCATGAGCGTGTCGAGCGTGTGACCGACTACCTGAGCGAAGGCCAGATCGTCAAAGTCAAGGTGCTTGAAACTGACGAAAAAGGCCGCGTCAAGCTGTCCATGAAGGCGCTGCTGGACCGTCCTGCGCAAGGCCAGGACCAGGGTTGAATCTGCTATTGATTTTGTAGCTGCTTGCGCCCGTCTGATAAGGGCTGCAGCACAAAATTATTGAAAGTCCTGATGAAAGCAGTCGAAATCACCTCCTACGGCGCGCCTGACGTTTTGCGTCTGGGCGAGCGGCCTGCGCCGGTGGCGGGCAGCGGTGAGCTGCTGATTCGCGTGGCTGCCTCCGGCATCAACCGGCCCGATGTGCTTCAGCGCACCGGCAATTACCCGGTGCCTCCCGGTGCCTCGGATATTCCGGGCCTGGAAGTGGCGGGTGTGATTGTCAGCGGTGATGCCGAGGCCATGGCGCGTGCCGGCTTCAAAGTCGGTGACCGCGTCTGTGCGCTGGTGGCCGGCGGCGGCTACGCTGAACTGTGTGTCGCGCCTGTGGGTCAATGCCTGCCGACGCCGAGCGGGTTCAGTGATATCGAAGCGGCTTCCTTGCCTGAGACTTTCTTCACGGTCTGGAGCAACGTTTTTGACCGGGTGCAACTCCAGGCGGGCGAGACGCTGCTGATTCAGGGCGGCTCCAGTGGCATCGGTGTGACGGCGATACAGATGGCCAAGGCCATGGGTGCGGCCGTCATCGTGACGGCCGGCAGCGACGAAAAATGCGCCGCCTGCCTGCAGCTTGGGGCAGACCACGCGATCAACTACAAAACCAGCGACTTTGCCGAAGAGGTGAAGAAGCTGACTGCGGGCAAAGGTGTCAACGTCATTCTGGACATGGTCGCAGGCGCCTATGTGGCGCGCGAGGTCGAATGCCTGGCCGACGATGGACGCATGGTGATCATTGCGGTGCAGGGCGGCGTCAAGGCGGAATTCAATGCCGGTCTGGTGTTGCGCAAACGCCTGACCATCACCGGCTCCACATTGCGTCCGCGTTCGCTGGCGTTCAAAACTGCAATTGCAGCGGCACTGAAAGAAAAAATCTGGCCACTGCTGGCAAGCGGCGCCATCAAGCCCGTGATCCACAGCACCTTTGCTGCGGCCGATGCTGCCGGGGCACATGGACTGATGGAGTCGAACCAGCATGTGGGCAAAATTGTTTTGACATGGTGAAGTCATGAATGCAAAAAAGCTGATTGCGGGCAACTGGAAGATGAATGGCGGCCTGGCGGCCAACGAGGCCTTGCTCAAGGCGCTGGCGACCGGCATGCCGGTGCAGCCGGCGTGTGCCGTGGCGGTGTGTGTTCCTGCGCCTTACCTGGCCCAGTTTCAGGCCCTGGCCCTGACCCTGCCTGCGCTGTCTGCCCTTGACCTGGGCGCGCAGGATGTTTCTGCCAAAGCCTCGGGGGCGTATACGGGCGAAGTCAGTGCGTCCATGCTCAAGGACTTCGGCTGCCGCTACGCCATCGTCGGCCACTCCGAGCGGCGCCAGTACCACTTCGAGACCGACGCGCTGGTGGCGGAAAAGGCACAGCAGGCGCTGGCTGCGGGCATCACGCCGATTGTGTGTGTCGGCGAGACGCTGTCCGAGCGTGAGGCCGGGCAGACCGAAAACGTCGTCAAACGGCAGCTGGCGGCGGTGATCCATGCCAACGGCCACTGCATCAGTGAAATCGTCGTGGCGTATGAACCCGTGTGGGCGATTGGCACCGGCAAGACCGCCACGCCCGAAGAGGCGCAGGCGGTGCATGCGGTGTTGCGGGCACAGCTGAAGGCCGCGACCGGCCATGCGGAGCGTGTGAAAATTTTGTACGGCGGCAGTATGAACGCTGCCAACGCTGCTTCGCTGCTGGCGCAGGCCGATATCGATGGCGGCCTGATTGGCGGCGCTTCGCTGAAAGCCGCCGATTTTTTGACCATTATTGCTGCCGCCGCTGTCTGACGTGCGTGTAGCGCTATTTATTTAGGAGTAAACATGAATGCTTTGTTAACCGTTGTTCTGGCTATCCAGATGCTCACCGCGCTCGGCATGATAGGCCTGATCCTGGTGCAGCACGGCAAGGGTGCCGATATGGGCGCGGCCTTTGGCAGCGGCGGCTCGGGCAGCCTGTTTGGCGCCAGCGGCAGTGCCAATTTCCTGTCCCGGACGACGGCCGTGCTGGCTGCCGTTTTCTTTGCCGCCACCCTGATGCTGGCCTATTTCGGCAATGCACGGCCGCAGTCCGGTGGCAGCGTGCTGGAAGGTGCAGCCATCACCGCGCCTGCGCCAGTGGTGCCGGGTGCCGGACAGATCCCGGGCACCGCAGTGCCTGCACCCACCGCGGGTGCTGTGGCTGTGCCGCCGGCGCCGGCTGCTTCCGGCGCTGGACAGATCCCCACGAAATAGCGCGATCAAGGGGTGCTGCGCCGCAGGGAGCAGCCCGAATTCAGGGTAAACTCTGAGACTGTCTGGAAAGCCAAAAACCTCCGGGTTTCCTCATGCCACCAGACAGCTAAAACCGCGGACGTGGTGAAATTGGTAGACACGCTATCTTGAGGGGGTAGTGGCGAAAGCTGTGCGAGTTCGAGTCTCGCCGTCCGCACCACCTACAGGCACGGGTCTGCGCTGCACGGGCAGGGCGACGGGCCCGGAACAGCAAACTGGCACACGGCACAAGCGGCTTGCAGAAGTTGAATCGACGATGAACCTCGACCAATACCTCCCCGTCCTGTTGTTTATCCTGGTCGGCGTGGCTGTCGGCGTGGTGCCCCAGTTGCTCGGGCGTCTGCTGGGCCCGAACAAGCCGGACAGCGAAAAAAATTCCCCTTATGAGTGCGGCTTCGAGGCCTTCGAGGATGCCCGCATGAAGTTTGATGTGCGCTACTACCTGGTCGCCATCCTGTTCATTCTTTTTGACCTTGAAATTGCTTTCCTGTTTCCCTGGGCGGTGGCGCTCAAGGACATCGGCGCAACCGGTTTCTGGGCCATGATGATTTTCCTGGGCATTCTGGTCGTGGGTTTTGCCTACGAATGGAAAAAAGGCGCCCTGGACTGGGAATAGCTCGGCAAGATTTCAGCGGCAGCGCAGGCGGTCGCCACAAAGGGACGGGTATGTCACTAGAAGGTGTTTTCAACGAAGGCTTCATGACCACGAGTTACGACTCGGTGGTCAATTGGGCCAAAACCGGATCGCTCTGGCCCATGACCTTCGGGCTGGCCTGCTGTGCGGTGGAGATGATGCATTCGGCCGCAGCACGTTACGACATCGGCCGCTTCGGCGCCGAGGTGTTTCGCGCCAGTCCGCGCCAGAGCGACCTGATGATTGTGGCCGGAACGCTGTGCAACAAGATGGGGCCGGCCCTGCGCAAGGTGTACGACCAGATGGCCGAGCCGCGCTGGGTGATTTCCATGGGATCGTGCGCCAATGGCGGCGGCTACTACCACTACAGTTATTCGGTGGTCCGGGGTTGTGACCGCATCGTGCCGGTGGACGTTTATGTGCCGGGATGCCCCCCCACCGCCGAAGCGCTGATCTACGGCATCATCCAGCTGCAGCAGAAAATCCGCCGCACCAACACCATTGCGAGGGCTTGATGGGTCCTTTGCATCCCGCTACTGCTGAAGAACTCGCCGGCATCGTCTCCGCTGCCCTCGGTCAAAAAGCCAAACGTGTCACGGTCGCACTCGGTGAGCTGACTGTGCTGGTTGATGCGGCCGACTACAAGGCCGCTGCCCAGATCCTGCGCGACGCCAAAGGCTGCCAGTTTGAGCAGTTGATGGATCTGTGTGGTGTCGATTATTCTGAATATGCCGACGGGCAATACGATGGCCGGCGCTTTTGCGTGGTCTCCCATTTGCTGTCCGTCAGCCTGAACCAGCGTGTCCGCCTGAAAGTTTTCTGCGCCGATGATGATTTTCCGGTGGTGGCCTCTGTCAACGAGCTGTGGAATTCAGCGAACTGGTTTGAGCGCGAGGCCTTTGACCTGTTCGGCATCATCTTCGAAGGCCACAACGACCTGCGGCGCATCCTGACCGACTATGGTTTTATCGGCCATCCTTTCCGCAAGGATTTCCCGACCACCGGTTATGTCGAGATGCGCTACGACCCCGAACAGAAACGCGTGATTTACCAGCCGGTGACGATAGAACCCCGTGAAATCACACCGCGCGTGATCCGTGAAGACAACTACGGGGGGCTCCAGTAAGGAGCGCGGTGAGAGACCCACATGGCTGAAATCAAAAACTACACACTCAACTTCGGACCGCAGCACCCCGCAGCCCATGGCGTATTGCGCCTGGTCCTGGAGCTCGATGGCGAAGTGGTGCAGCGTGCCGACCCGCATATCGGCCTGTTGCACCGCGCCACCGAAAAACTCGCCGAGAGCAAGACCTACATCCAGTCGCTGCCTTACATGGACCGGCTCGACTACGTGTCCATGATGTGCAACGAGCATGCTTATTGCCTGGCCATCGAAAAGCTGCTGGGTGTCGACGTGCCGATACGCGCGCAATACATCCGTGTCATGTTCTCGGAAATCACGCGCCTGCTGAACCACCTGATGTGGCTGGGCTCGCACGGCAACGACTGCGGCAGCTCCACCATCCTGATCTACACCTTTCGCGAGCGTGAAGACCTGTTCGATATCTACGAAGCCGTGTCCGGCGCCCGCATGCACGCGGCCTATTTCCGTCCCGGCGGTGTGTACCGCGATTTGCCCGACAGCATGCCGCAGTACAAGGTCAGCAAGATCCGCAATGCCAAGGCGATAGAGGCGATGAACGAGAACCGCCAGGGCTCGCTGCTTGATTTCATCGGCGACTTCACACGGCGCTTTCCCGCTTATGTGGACGAATACGAAACCCTGCTGACCGACAACCGGATATGGAAGCAGCGGACGGTTGGTGTGGGTGTGGTGTCGCCGGAACGCGCGCTCAGCATGGGCATGACCGGTCCGATGTTGCGCGGCTCGGGCATCGCCTGGGACTTGCGCAAGCAGCAGCCCTACGAGGTGTATGAGCGCATGGACTTCGACATCCCGGTGGGCAAGACCGGCGACTGCTACGACCGCTATCTGGTGCGGGTCGAGGAAATGCGCCAGTCGAACCGCATCATCGAGCAGTGTGTGGCCTGGTTGCGCGCCAACCCGGGCCCGGTGATCACCAGCAACCACAAGGTGGCGGCGCCGGGTCGCGAGTCCATGAAATCCAACATGGAAGAGCTGATCCACCATTTCAAGCTTTTCACCGAAGGCTTCCATGTGCCCGAAGGTGAAGCTTATGCCGCCGTTGAGCACCCCAAAGGTGAATTCGGCATCTACATCGTCAGCGACGGCGCCAACAAGCCCTATCGCCTGAAGATCCGCCCGCCCGGTTTTGCACACCTTGCTGCACTGGACGAAATGGCCCGTGGTCACATGCTGGCGGATGCCGTGGCGATCATTGGCACCATGGACATTGTTTTTGGAGAGATTGACCGATGATCTCTGAAGTTACCAGAGCGCGCTTCGACAAGGAAGTCGCCAAATACCCCGCCGACCAGAAGCAGTCGGCCGTCATGGCCTGCCTGGCCATCGTGCAGGAAGAGCAGGGCTACGTCAGCGCCGAGAGCGAAAAACTCGTGGCCGAGTACCTGGGCATGGCGCCGATTGCGGTGCATGAGGTCACGACCTTCTACAACATGTACAACCAGAAGCCTGTGGGCAAGTACAAGCTCAATGTCTGCACCAACCTGCCTTGCCAGTTGCGTGACGGCACCAGAGCGCTGGCCTATCTGGAGCAAAAACTCGGCGTGACCATGGGCGGCACCACCGCCGACGGCCTGTTCACCCTGCAGCAGTCCGAGTGCCTGGGCGCCTGCGCCGACTCGCCCGTCATGCTGGTCAACGACCTGCACATGTGCAGCTTCATGAGTAACGACAAGCTCGACCAGCTGATCGCCGGCCTTCAATCTGCCGAGGCAAAGTAACCATGTCTGCTTCCAGCATTCTTTCCCAGTTTGAGGCCACCGGTGTCCAGACTTCCTTTCATGGCCGTCACATCAAGCCGCAGATCATGGCCGACCTCGATGGCTCGAACTGGCGCCTGAAAGACTACGAAGCGCGTGGCGGTTACCAGGCCCTGCGCAAGATCCTGGGCCAGGACGGTGGCGAAGGCCTGACGCAAGACCAGGTGATCGCCGAGGTCAAGGGCAGCGGCCTGCGCGGGCGTGGTGGTGCGGGTTTCCCGACCGGGCTCAAATGGAGCTTCATGCCGCGCCAGTTTCCGGGTCAGAAATACCTGGTCTGCAACTCGGACGAAGGTGAACCGGGCACGGCCAAAGACCGCGACATCATGCAGTACAACCCGCACATCGTGATCGAAGGCATGGCGATTGCCGCCTACGCGATGGGCATCAGTGTTGGCTACAACTACATCCACGGCGAAATTTTCACCACCTACAAGCGCTTTGAAGAGGCGCTAGAAGAAGCGCGTGCAGCGGGCCTCCTGGGCAACAACATCCTGGGCAGCAGCTACAGCTTCCAGCTGCATGCGGCCCACGGTTTCGGCGCCTACATCTGCGGTGAGGAAACCGCCTTGCTCGAATCGCTGGAGGGTAAAAAAGGCCAGCCGCGTTTCAAGCCGCCGTTTCCGGCGAGTTTTGGCTTGTACGGCAAGCCGACGACCATCAACAACACCGAAACCTTCGCGGCCGTGCCCTGGATCATCCGCAACGGCGGCCAGGCCTACCTCGATTGCGGCAAGCCGAACAACGGCGGCACCAAGATATTCACCATCAGCGGTGATGTCGAGCGCCCCGGCAATTACGAAATCCCCATGGGCACGCCGTTTGCCACGCTGCTGGAACTGGCCGGCGGCATGCGCGGCGGGCGCAAGCTCAAGGCCGTGATTCCCGGTGGCTCGTCGATGCCGGTGCTGCCGGCCGACATCATGATGGCCACCGATATGGACTACGACTCGATTGCCAAGGCCGGCTCCATGCTGGGCTCGGGCGCCGTCATCGTGATGGATGAAACGCGTTGCATGGTCAAAAGCCTGCTGCGCCTGTCCTATTTCTACATGCACGAAAGCTGCGGCCAGTGCACGCCGTGCCGCGAAGGCACAGGCTGGCTCTGGCGCATGGTGGACCGCATAGAACACGGCCAGGGACGCGAGACCGACCTGGACATGCTGAACTCGATTTCGGACAACATCCAGGGACGCACCATTTGCGCGCTCGGTGACGCGGCCGCCATGCCGGTACGCGCCATGATCAAACATTTCCGCGCCGAGTTTGAGCACCACATCACCCACAAGACCTGTCTGGTCCCGGTTTACGCCTAATCGCGCCTCCCCAAAAAGCAAAAATTCACCATGGTTGAAATTCAACTCGACGGTCAGAAAGTGGAAGTGCTCGAAGGCAGCACGGTGATGCATGCGGCCGAAAAAGCCGGTACCTACATTCCCCATTTTTGTTATCACAAGAAGCTCAGCATTGCCGCCAACTGCCGCATGTGCCTGGTCGATATCGAAAAAGCGCCCAAGCCCATGCCGGCCTGTGCCACGCCGGTGACGCAGGGCATGATCGTGCACACCAAAAACGAGAAAGCCATCAAGGCCCAGAAGGGCGTGATGGAGTTCTTGCTGATCAACCACCCGCTGGATTGCCCTATCTGCGACCAGGGCGGGGAATGCCAGCTGCAGGACCTCGCGGTCGGTTATGGCGGTAGTGGTTCGCGTTACGAAGAAGAAAAACGTGTGGTCTTCCACAAGGACGTGGGCCCGCTGATCTCGATGGAAGAGATGAGCCGCTGCATCCATTGCACACGCTGTGTGCGTTTCGGCCAGGAAGTGGCTGGCGTGATGGAGCTCGGCATGTCGCACCGCGGCGAACATGCCGAGATCGAAACCTTCGTCGGCATGTCGGTGGACTCCGAGCTGTCCGGCAACATGATTGACATCTGTCCGGTGGGCGCGCTGACCAGCAAGCCTTTCCGCTACAGCGCCCGCACCTGGGAGCTGTCGCGCCGCAGGTCGGTGAGCCCGCATGACTCCACCGGTGCCAACCTGATTGTCCAGGTCAAGGGCAACAAGGTCATGCGTGTGGTGCCGCTGGAAAATGAAGATGTCAACGAATGCTGGATTGCCGACCGCGACCGCTTTTCCTACGAAGCCCTGGGCAGTGAGCAGCGCCTGACCAGTCCCATGCTCAAGCAGGGCGGCGAGTGGAAAGCGGTGGACTGGCAGACCGCGCTCGAATACGTGGCCAACGGCCTGAAGCAGATCAAGGCCGACCACGGCGCCGGGAGTATCGGCCTGCTGGCCAGCCCGCACAGCACCCTTGAAGAGCTGTATCTGGCGGCAGCGCTGATGCGTGGCCTGGGCAGCGACAACATCGATTACCGCCTGCGTCACGCCGATTTCACGCCTTCGCAGGGCGTGCGCTGGCTGGGCACTTCGATTGCTTCGCTGTCGCAGTTGCAGCGTGTGCTGGTGGTGGGTTCCGGCCTGCGCAAGGATCACCCGCTGTTTGCGCAGCGGATCCGCCAGTCTGTGCGCAAGGGCTGCGCGCTGAGTGTGATCAATTCAGCAGCAGAACTGGCCTCTGCCGACGCCTGGGCGATGCCGCTGGCGCACGCGACTTTGACCGGTCCCGGTGCCTGGGCGCAGGCGCTGGCCGATGTCGCCGCTGCGATAGCGGCAGACAAGGGCGTGCCCGCTCCTGCTGCCGGCCAGGCGACGGGCGCCGCCAAAGCGATGGCCAAATCATTGCAGGGCGGTGAGCGCAAGGCCATCCTGCTGGGCAATGCGGCAGCACACCATGCACAGGCAGGCACTTTGCTGGCGCTTGCCAGCTGGATTGGCGAACAGACCGGGGCCTCCGTCGGTTACCTGACAGAAGCGGCCAACACCGTGGGTGCACAGCTGGCCGGCGCCATGCCATCCGGCCAGGGCCTCCATGCCGGGCATATGCTGGCGGGCCAACTCAAGGCGGTCATCCTGCTGAACAACGAGCCGGAATACGACTCGGCGGCAGGCGCTGCGGCGAAAGCTGCGCTCAACAGTGCCCAGATGGTCGTCACCCTGAGCCCCTTCAAAGCCAATATGGATTTCAGCGACGTCCTGCTGCCGATTGCGCCGTTCACAGAAACACCCGGCACTTTTGTCAATGCCGAAGGCCGTGTGCAGAGTTTTCATGCGGTGGTCAAACCCCTGGGTGAAACCCGGCCCGCCTGGAAGGTGCTGCGTGTGCTGGCCAACCTGCTGACGCTGCCCGACTTTGATTTTGAATCCGCGCAGGATGTGCTGCGGCAGATTCAGGGCGCGCAGGCTGCGATGGTGCCGGCAGACCGGCTGGGCAACACCACACAAGCTGCCATCGATCTGTCGGCGACCGCCGCCGCGCCTGTTGTCGCCAGCATTTACCAGCTCGACGGCCTGGTCCGGCGCGCCACGTCGCTGCAGCTGAGCGCAGATGCGCGGCAAGCCGCGGCAGCTGAGGGAGTCACCGCATGATTGACAGCATATTCGGCTTTGGCCAGGGCTTGATGGGCGGCATCTGGCCGACCATGGTCTGGCCTGTGTTGTGGATCCTGATCAAGATCGTCTGTGTGTTGCTGCCCCTGATGGGCGCGGTGGCCTATCTGACGCTGTGGGAGCGCAAGTTGCTGGGCTTCATGCAGGTGCGGCTGGGGCCGAACCGTGTGGGTCCGTTCGGCTTGCTGCAGCCGATCGCCGATGCGGTCAAGCTGCTGACCAAGGAAATCATCAGCCCGACGGCGGCCAGCAAAGGCCTGTTTGTACTGGGCCCCATCATGGCCATCATGCCCGCGCTGGCGGCCTGGGTCGTGATTCCCTTCGGCCCCGAGGTGGCGCTCGCCAATGTCAACGCCGGTTTGCTGCTGGTCATGGCGATCACCTCCATCGAGGTGTATGGCGTGATCATTGCCGGCTGGGCATCCAACTCGAAATACGCTTTTCTGGGCGCATTGCGCGCGTCGGCCCAGATGGTCAGCTACGAAATCGCGATGGGCTTTTGCCTGGTGGTGGTGCTGATGGTCTCAGGCAGCATGAACCTGACCGACATCGTCATGGGACAGGCCAAGGGCACGGCGGCTGGCATGGGCCTGAACTTTCTGTCCTGGAACTGGCTGCCCCTGTTGCCCATCTTCATGGTCTATCTGATTTCCGGTGTGGCCGAAACCAACCGCCACCCGTTCGACGTGGTGGAAGGTGAGGCCGAGATCGTGGCTGGCCACATGGTCGAGTACTCGGGCATGGGTTTTGCCATCTTCTTCCTGGCGGAATACGCCAGCATGTGGCTGGTGGCCATTCTTGCGGCACTGATGTTCCTCGGTGGCTGGCTGTCACCCGTGGACAGTGCCTTGTTCAACTGGATCCCCGGCTGGATCTGGCTGGGCCTGAAGACTTTCCTGGTCGTGTCCATGTTCATCTGGATTCGCGCGACTTTCCCGCGCTTCCGTTATGACCAGATCATGCGGCTGGGCTGGAAGATTTTTATCCCGGTCACCCTGGTGTGGCTGGTGGTGGTGGGCCTGTGGATGCAGACGCCCTGGAACATCTGGAACTAAGCGGAAAATCATCATGGCCAGCGCAACCGCTTCAACTTTTTCTTTCCGGGACTTCTTCCGGAGCTTCATGCTCGTCGAATTGCTCAAGGGCATGGCCCTGACCGGCCGTTACGCCTTCCGGCGCAAGATCACCGTGCAGTTCCCCGAAGAGAAAACGCCGCTTTCCCCGCGTTTTCGCGGCCTGCATGCGCTGCGCCGTTATGACAACGGCGAGGAACGCTGCATCGCCTGCAAACTTTGCGAGGCGGTTTGTCCGGCCATGGCGATCACCATCGAGTCGGATGTGCGCGAAGACGGCAGCCGCCGCACCTCGCGCTACGACATCGACCTGACCAAGTGCATTTTTTGCGGCTTCTGCGAGGAAAGCTGCCCGGTGGACTCGATTGTGGAGACACACATCCTCGAATACCACGGCGAAAAGCGCGGCGACCTGTATTTCACCAAGGAGATGCTGCTGGCCGTGGGTGACCGTTACGAAAAAGAAATCGCCGCCAACCGGGCAGCGGATGCCAAATACCGCTGAAACCGCCGCAAAGCAGTTGGCTCAAGAAAGATTCGCCGAACATGGACGTTAAAACAGGTTTCTTCTATTTATTCTCCCTGGTGCTGCTGTTTGCAGCTTTCCGGGTGATCACGGCGCGCAACCCTGTGCATGCCGTGTTGTACCTGATGCTCGCTTTTTCCCAGGCGGCTGCAGTGTGGTTGCTGCTCAAGGCCGAGTTTCTGGCCATCACGCTGGTGCTGGTGTACCTGGGCGCGGTGATGGTGCTGTTCCTGTTTGTGGTGATGATGCTGGACATCAACATGGACTCCGTGCGCAGGGGCTTCTGGAAGCACTTTCCGCTGGCCGCTACCGTCGGGGTGCTGATCGCGCTTGAAATGGCCGCTGTTCTGATGGGCGTGCGCTGGACCGATCAGTCCAGGGGCGCACAGCTCAATGCCGCTGGCCAGGTGGTACAGGTGTCCAATACCCTGGCAGTGGGCAAACTGCTTTACACCGAGTATCTCTACCCGCTGCAGATTGCCGCGACGATTTTGCTGGTCGCGATGATTGCCGCCATTGCCCTGACCCTGCGCCAGCGCAAGGACAGCAAACACATCAACCCGGCCCTGCAGATTCGTGTGAAGGCGCAGGACCGCGTCACACTCGTGAAAGTGGCGGCCACGCAGGCTGCCCCTGCTGCGCCAGCACCGCCGGCCTCCGCCGAGGAGAAAAAATCATGATCTTGACCCTGGGACACTTTCTCTCACTGGGGGCCATGCTTTTTGCGCTGTCGGTGATTGGCATTTTCCTGAACCGGAAAAATCTGATCGTGCTGTTGATGGCCATTGAGCTGATGCTGCTGGCTGTCAACACCAACTTCGTCGCCTTTTCGCATTACCTCGGTGACATGCATGGCCAGATTTTCGTGTTTTTCATTCTGACGGTGGCTGCGGCCGAATCGGCCATAGGCCTGGCGATTCTCGTGCTGTTGTTCCGTAACAAGTCCAGCATCAACGTGGACGAACTCAATACGCTCAAGGGTTAATCACACATGAGTCAAACCCTGTCTGCCAGCACCCTGCTGGCCGTTCCCATGGCGCCGCTGGCGGGTGCCCTGCTGGCTGGTATTTTCGGCACCACCTTTGGCGGCAACTGGATAGGCAAACGCCTGTCGCACACCTTGACCATCCTCGGTGTGCTGATTGCCTTCATCCTTTCGGCCATGACGCTCAAAAGCGTGGCGATCGACGGCGCGCGTTTTAACGAGACGCTTTACACCTGGATGGTGGTCGGTGGCCTGAAGATGGAGATCGGCTTCCTGGTCGACGGCCTGACGGCGATGATGATGTGTGTCGTCACCTTTGTCTCGCTGATGGTCCACATCTACACCATAGGCTACATGGAAGAAGACGAAGGTTACAACCGCTTCTTCGCCTACATCTCGCTGTTCACCTTCTCCATGCTGATGCTGGTCATGAGCAACAACATGCTGCAGCTTTTCTTCGGCTGGGAGGCGGTGGGTCTGGTGTCTTACCTGCTGATCGGTTTCTGGTTCAACAAGCCAACCGCCATCTTTGCCAACATGAAGGCCTTCCTGGTCAACCGCGTTGGCGACTTCGGCTTCATCCTCGGCATCGGTCTGCTGGCCGCTTACGCCGGCACACTGAATTACACCGAGGTGTTTGCCAAGTCGGGTGAAATTGCCGCGCTCAGCCTGCCCGGCACCGGCTGGATGCTGATCACCGTGATCTGCATCTGTCTGTTCATTGGCGCCATGGGCAAGTCGGCCCAGTTCCCGCTGCATGTCTGGTTGCCTGATTCGATGGAGGGCCCGACGCCGATTTCGGCCCTGATCCACGCGGCCACCATGGTCACCGCCGGCATCTTCATGGTGGCGCGTATGTCGCCGCTGTTCGAGCTCAGCGACACCGCCTTGAGTTTCATCATGGTGATTGGCGCCATCACCGCGCTGTTCATGGGTTTTCTGGGCATCATCCAGAACGACATCAAACGTGTGGTGGCTTATTCCACGCTGTCGCAGCTCGGATACATGACGGTGGCGCTCGGCGCCTCTGCCTACTCGGTGGCGGTCTTTCACCTCATGACCCATGCCTTCTTCAAGGCCTTGCTGTTTCTTGCCGCCGGTTCGGTCATCATGGGTGTGCACCACAACCAGGACATCCGCTGGATGGGCGGGCTGCGCAAGTACATGCCCATCACCTGGATCACCGCCTTGCTCGGTTCGCTGGCCCTGATCGGCACACCGCTGTTTGCCGGCTTCTATTCCAAGGACAGCATCATTGAAGCCGTGCATTTCAGCACCTTGCCGGGTGCCGGCTTCGCGCATTTTGCGGTTCTGGCCGGCGTGTTTGTGACCGCCTTTTATTCTTTCCGCATGTATTTCCTGGTGTTTCACGGCAAGGAGCGTTTTGACCAGAACCCCGATGCCCACCACGATGCTCATCACGATGATCACCATGACCATGCGGCGCACCACGAACCGCACGAATCGCCCTGGGTGGTCACTGCACCGCTGCTGCTGCTGGCCGTTCCTTCGGTGGTGATCGGTTTCATGACCATAGGTCCGATGCTGTTCGGCGACTTTCTCAAGGACGCGATCATCGTCAACGCCGACAAACATCCGGCCATGGCCGAGCTGGCAAAAATGTTCCACGGCCCGGTGCAGATGGCACTGCACGGCCTGATGACACTGCCGTTCTGGCTGGCGCTGGCTGGCGTCGCTTCGGCGTATTACATGTACATGGTCAACCCGGCGCTGCCGGCGGCCATCAAGCGCCGGGTCGAGCCGCTTTACACCCTGCTCGAGAACAAGTACTACATGGACTGGTTCAATGAAAACGTGCTGGCTCGCGGCGCACGTGCGCTCGGCATCGGTCTCTGGAAGGGCGGCGACGAGAAGGTGATAGACGGCACACTGGTCAACGGCTCCTGGAAGCTGGTGGGCTGGGTGTCCGGGGTGGTGCGCAAGGTGCAGACGGGGTACATCTACCACTATGCGCTGGCGATGATCATGGGCATCTTCATCCTGATCAGCTACTTCTCGACCTGGCCCCTGATCAAAAATCTGCTCGGCAAATAAGCCTGACCAGCGTACTAGGAGAAGAATAAAAATGGGATTGTTGAGCCTTGCCATCTGGACACCGGTATTTTTCGGTGTTGTGTTGCTGGCACTCGGACGTGACGATCAGGCGCGCAGCGTGCGCTGGGTCGCGCTGATCGGTGCCCTTGTCAGTTTTCTGGTGACCCTGCCTCTGTACGGTGGTTTCGAGCTCGGCACACCCGCCATGCAGTTTGTTGAAAAGGCCTCCTGGATAGACCGGTTTGACATCAACTACCACCTCGGTGTGGACGGCATCTCGCTGTGGTTTGTGTTGTTGACGGCCTTCATCAATGTGGTGGTCATCATTGCCAGCTGGGAGTCGATCACAACCCGGGTCAACCAGTACATGGCGGCCTTCCTGATTCTCAGCGGTTTGATGATTGGCGTGTTCTGCGCACTCGACGGCATGCTTTTTTACGTGTTTTTTGAAGCCACGCTGATACCGATGTACCTGATCATCGGTGTCTGGGGCGGGCCGAGGAAGATCTACGCGGCTTTCAAGTTCTTTTTGTACACATTGCTCGGCTCACTGCTGATGCTGATCGCGCTGATCTTCCTTTACGTCAAGTCCAATGGCAGCTTTGATCTCGCCACCTGGTACACGCTGCCGCTGAGCGGCACGGCGCAGACCCTGCTGTTTTTCGCCTTCTTCGCCGCTTTTGCGGTCAAGGTGCCGATGTGGCCGGTGCACACCTGGCTGCCCGATGTACACGTGGAAGCCCCGACGGGTGGTTCTGCGGTGCTGGCGGCCATCATGCTCAAGCTCGGTGCCTACGGTTTCCTGCGCTTTTCGATGCCGATCGCACCTGACGCCGCGCGCGAGTGGGCCTGGCTGATGATTGCGCTGTCGCTGATTGCCGTGATTTATGTGGGCCTGGTCGCCATGGTGCAGCAGGACATGAAAAAACTCGTGGCCTATTCGTCGGTGGCGCACATGGGTTTTGTCACGCTCGGCTTTTTCATCTTCAACGACCTCGGTGTGTCCGGCGGCATTGTCCAGATGATTGCACACGGCTTTGTGTCGGGCGCGATGTTCCTGTGTATTGGCGTGTTGTACGACCGGGTGCATTCGCGCGAGATTGCCAGCTACGGCGGCGTCGTCAACACCATGCCCAAGTTTGCCGCCTTTGCCCTGCTGTTTGCCATGGCCAACTGCGGCCTGCCGGCCACCGCCGGTTTTGTCGGCGAATGGATGGTCATCCTGGGCGCCATCAAGTTCAATTTCTGGATCGGTCTGGCCGCCTCCACCGCGCTGATTTTTGGCGCTGCCTACACGCTGTGGATGTTCAAGCGGGTCTACCTGGGCCCGGTGACCAATGACGATGTCAAGGGGCTCACCGACATCAACGGCCGCGAGTTCCTGATGCTGGCCCTGCTGGCCATCGCCGTCCTGTTCATGGGCATTTATCCCAAGCCCTTCACCGATGTGATGGACAGCTCGGTGGCCGGCCTGCTCAAACATGTCGCGGCGTCCAAACTGCAATAAGCAACCCACATAAGAATTCAGATGATTGACAAACTATCCTGGATCGCGGTTTCCCCCGAGATCGTTCTGCTGACGATGGCTTGCGTCATCCTGCTGGTGGACCTTGGCGTCAAAAGCCCGCAGCGCACGCTGACCTATGTGCTGACCCTGCTGACCCTGGCCGGGGTGGCCGCGCTCACGGCGGTCCATGCCGTCAGCGGCGACACGGTGTACGGTTTTGGAAAAATGGTGGTCAGCGACCCCATGGGCAACTGGCTCAAGTGTTTCGCCAGTCTGGCCATGATGGTTACTCTGGTTTATGGCCGTCCCTATGCCGCAGACCGGCAAATGCTGCGTGGTGGCGAGCTGTTCACGCTCGGCATGTTTGCGCTGCTGGGTATTTTCGTGATGATCTCGGGCAACAACTTCCTCGTGATCTACCTGGGGCTGGAGCTCATGACGCTGTGCAGCTACGCGCTGGTGGCGCTGCGCCGCGACAACGCGACCGCCACCGAAGCGGCCATGAAGTATTTTGTGCTCGGCGCTCTGGCCTCGGGTTTCCTGCTGTACGGCCTGTCCATGATGTACGGCGCCACCGGCTCGCTGGAGGTCAACGAGGTGTACAAAGCCATCGCCAGCCGTCAGGTCAATCACCAGGTGCTGGTGTTCGGCCTGGTCTTCATCGTGGCCGGCCTGGCGTTCAAGCTCGGCGCCGTGCCGTTTCACATGTGGCTGCCCGACGTCTACCAGGGCGCGCCCACAGCCATCACGCTGCTGATTGGTGCCGCGCCGCAACTGGCTGCCTTTGCCATCTGCATCCGTTTGCTGGTGCAGGCCATGCTTCCTCTCGCCATTGACTGGCAGCAAATGCTTGGGCTGATGGCCGTCGGCTCACTGCTGGTCGGCAACCTCGCGGCAATTGCGCAGTCCAACCTCAAGCGCATGCTGGCTTTTTCCACCATCTCGCAAATGGGTTTTCTGCTGCTGGCGCTGCTCGCCGGCGTGGTCAACGGCAGCCAGCTCAATGCCGAATCGGCCTATGGCGCGGCGATGTTTTATGCCATCACCTATGTGCTGACCACGCTGGCGGTGTTCGGTGTCATCCTGCTGCTGGCGCGTCTGGGCCATGAGTCCGAGGAGATCACCGACCTGGCCGGCCTGAACCAGCGCAGCCCGCTGTTTGCCGGCGTGATGGCCATCTGCATGTTTTCGCTGGCGGGTGTACCGCCGCTTGTCGGTTTTTACGCCAAGCTGGGCGTGTTGCAGGCGCTGGTGTCGTCGCAGCAGACCCTGTATGTGGTGCTGGCCGTCTTTGCGGTGTTGATGTCGCTGGTGGGCGCTTTCTACTACCTGCGTGTGGTCAAGGTGATGTATTTTGATGCCCCCAATGCCGGCATGCCAACTGCCATTGACGCGCCGGCCGATGCCCGTGTGGTGCTGTCCATCAATGGCGCGCTGGTGCTGCTGCTGGGCATCATGCCCGGCGGGCTGATGACGCTGTGTACCCAGGCGATCGCCAGCGTCGTCAAGTCCCTGGGGACCTGAGTGACCCAGAGCATTTCGGTGTGGCTGGTGGTCGGGCTGGCCCTGCTTGCGGCCAACCTGGCCTTCATCAGCAACCGCCTGCTGCTGGTGTACCGGCTGAAGGGCCCCAAAAATCTGGCCGTTCGTCTCGGTGAACTGGTGTTCTGGTACTTTGTGGTGGGCGGTATCGCGCTTTTGCTGGAGCAAAGCGCCGGCCAGATCGCGCCGCAGGGCTGGGAGTTTTACGCCATCACCGCCACGCTGTTCATCACCTTTGCCTTTCCCGGTTTTGTCTTTCGCTACCTGTTCAAGCACCGATAGCCATGGCCACTGGTGATCCCATCACACCGGCCGCCGGGCAAGTGGCGGACAGCCACCTGGTCGAGCAGCGGCTCAGCAGCCAGGAGCTGCTGCGCGGCAATTTTCTGCATGCCTTCCGCGACATGGTTCGTTTGCCGGACGGGCGTGAGGCCTCGCGCGAATACGTGCGCCACCCCGGTGCGGTGGTGGTGATTGCCCAGCTGGCGGATGGCCGCCTGGTGCTGGAGCGGCAATACCGCTACCCGGTGCAAGCCGTGATGCTGGAGTTCCCGGCGGGCAAGCTCGATGCCGGTGAGGCCTCGCTGGCCTGTGCGCAGCGCGAGCTTCTCGAAGAAACCGGTTACACCGCTGCGTCCTGGGCCCGGGCCGGTGTGATGCATCCGGTGATTGCCTACTCCACCGAGTTCATCGACATCTGGTTTGCCAAAGACCTGACGCCCGGCCCGCGCAAGCTCGATGCCGGCGAGTTTCTCGACGTGTTGACGGCCACACCGGCCGAGTTGCTGCAGGGCTGCCGTGATGGCCGTGTGACCGACGGCAAGACCCTGGTGGGTGCCCTGTGGCTGCAAAACGTGCTGTCGGGCGCATGGACGCTGGACTGGCAGGCCGGCGCCGCCACCCCTTTGGCCTGACGGGCGGATAATCGGGGCATGAAAGTCCTCAACCTCCAGTGTTCGCACCAGCATGCCTTTGAAGGCTGGTTCGGTTCGGAGGACGATTTTCAGAGCCAGCTGACCCGTGGTCTGCTGACCTGCCCGCTGTGCGCCGACCCGGCGATCCAGAAAATGCCCAGTGCACCCCGGCTCAACCTGGGCGCCTCCACCGCGCTTCCGGAAGTTGCAAGCACCTCGCGTGAAGTGTCTGTGCCTGCGGCGCAGCAGGTGGTCGCTTCAGGCGGCCAGCCAGCGGGGCAAGCCGAGTTTCTAAAAGCCCTGCGCCATGTGTTGGCCCATACCGAAGACGTGGGCGAGCGTTTTGCCGATGAAGCCCGCGCCATGTTTTACGGCGACGCAGAGCAGCGCAACATCCGTGGCCAGGCGAGTCGCTCTGAGGCCATCGAACTGCTCGAAGAGGGCATAGACGTCATGCCCTTGCCGCTGCCGGCGGCTGTGAAAGAGACCTTGCAGTAGTGTTGGCCTGAGAGCCTGTGGGCTGTCATCCCGGACTTGATCCGGGATCCATGTTGGATAGTCCGCACTGCTCAGGTGTGCTTGCTGGCCGGGTCTCGCCCCGGCGGGCGACTCACTTTCTCTTGCGTCGCCAAGAGAAAGTAAGCAAAGAGAAGGCGACCCGATGGTCTGGGTCCCTCCGCTTCGCTGCGGGCAACCTGCGGTGCTCGGTAAAAGCGGGGTCTCGCTCGAACTCGGCTTCGCCTCAGACAATCGCGAGCCCTGATCCGCTTTTGCCTGCGCTCCTCGGCCCAGCCCGACGGGTGGGGGGAGAGAAAACCAATACCGCATACCGAACCCCTCCGGAGTGCAGGAAGCGCGAAGCGCTTCCTGCACGGGAATCCCAAGTGGCCGTCATGTTTGCACGCGAGAGCAGCACACACGGCCAAATGAGGTTCCCCTCCATCGCCCAGCGGGGCGAGGGAGGGGTTAGGGGTGGGAGTGGGGAGTTAGACCCTACTGCCCAATGCGAACCCGAGGCGCAGCGTGACGCAGGATTTCTGCAAGCGGCAAACCGCGACAGCAGCGTGATGCTGTCAACGTACAAGCTGCGTCTGCTGGCCCGTGTTGCGCATTCAATCAGGGATACAAACCGCGCAACTCGCGTGTGTGCAGTATGCGTTTGCAGGCGACGATGAAGGTCGCGGTGCGCAGGCTGACCTTGTGGTCCTGCGCCACTTGCCAGACGCCGGCAAAGGCCTCTTTCATGATGCGCACCAGGCGGGCGTTGATCTCGGCTTCGTCCCAGAAGAAGCTCGAAAAATCCTGCACCCATTCAAAATAACTGACCGTCACGCCGCCGGCGTTGGCAATCACGTCCGGCAGCACCAGCACATTGCGCTCCTGCAGGATGTCGTCGGCCTCGGGCGTGGTCGGGCCATTGGCGCCTTCAATGATCATGCGGGCCTTGATGCGGCTGGCGTTGTCTTTGGTGATCTGTTGCTCCAGTGCGGCGGGGATCAGGATTTCGCAATCGACATCCCAGAACTTGTCATCGGCGATTTTTTCGGCCTGGGCAAAACCGCCCACGCTGCCGGTTTCAAGCACATGTTTGAGCAGCGAAGGCACATCCAGGCCGGCTTCGCGGTAGATTGTGCCGCCGTGGTCCTGCACCGCCACAATGCGTGCACCGGCTTCGGCAAACAGCTTGCCGGCGACCCCGCCCACATTGCCAAAGCCCTGCACCGCCACCCGGGCAGTGGCAATGTCCAGCCCAATATGTTTGGCCGCCTCGGCACCTACCGTGAAGACGCCGCGCCCGGTCGCTTCGCGCCGTCCCAGTGAGCCGCCCAGGTCCACCGGTTTGCCGGTGACCACGCCGGTCGCGGTGGAGCCGGTGTTCATCGAGTAGGTGTCCATCATCCAGGCCATGATCTGCTCGTTGGTGTTGACGTCGGGTGCCGGGATGTCCTTGTTCGGGCCGATGATGATGCCGATCTCGCTGGTGTAGCGGCGTGTCATGCGCTCGAGTTCGCCGCGCGAGAGTTTTTTCGGATCGACACGGATGCCGCCCTTGGCACCGCCGTAAGGCACGTTGACCGCCGCGTTTTTGATCGACATCCAGGCCGACAGCGCCATCACTTCCGACAGCGTCACGTCCTGGTGAAAACGCACGCCGCCCTTGCCGGGTCCGCGTGAAACGTTGTGCTGCACGCGGTAACCTTCAAAGTGCGCCACCGTGCCGTCGTCCATGTGGATGGGCACATCCACAATCAGGATGCGTTTCGGGCGTTTGAGCGTCTCGGCCCAGCGCGCCAGACTGCCCAGGTGCGGTATCACGCGGTCGACCTGCTGCAGGTAGTTGCCCCAGGGGCCTAACTTGTCGGCCTGCAGGTAAGAGGGCAGGGGGTGGGTGGCGGGGGTGGCGCTGGGGCCGGAAGCTGGCGACATGAAAAACTCCTTGTGGACAATCAATGCGCAGAGCTTAGGCCTGCGGCCAGCAACTGTCCAAGGCCAGCTTTATGTCATCTCATGCAATTAATGCATAACCAGGTTTTGATCACCCGCTGTCATTGCGGCCTTGAGCCGCAATCCATGTTCGCGGGCCCGCGACTGTGGTTCAGGCGGCATGGATCCCGGATCGGGCCTGCCCCGGACTTGATCCGGGCTCCGGGATCACAGTCGGGGTGGGGCGCGTCTCAGGCGTTGAACTGCAGCGCCGCCAGGCGCGCATAAATGCCGCCACGCTCCACCAGTTCGGCGTGGCTTCCCTGTTCCACCAGCCGTCCGTGGTCCAGCACCAGGATGCGGTTGGCCTGTTGCACCGTGGCCAGGCGGTGTGCAATCACCAGCGTGGTGCGGCCTTTCATCGCAGACTCCAGCGCCGCCTGCACCATTCGTTCGCTTTCGGCGTCGAGCGCGCTGGTGGCTTCGTCGAGCAGCAGCAGCGGCGGGTTCTTCAGCATGGCGCGCGCAATCGCAATACGCTGGCGCTGTCCGCCCGACAGGCGGACACCGCGCTCGCCCAGAAAGGTGTCGTAACCCTCGGGCAGCGCCATGATGAACTCATGCGCAAACGCAGCGCTGGCCGCAGCCTTGACTTCGTCGTCACTGGCTTGCGGCTTGCCGTAACGGATGTTCTCCAGCGCGCTGCTGGAAAAGATCACCGCGTCCTGCGGCACGATGCCTATGCGCTCGCGCAGCGCATGCAGCGCCATGTCGGCGGTCCGCACACCGTCGAGCTCAATGCGGCCCGAAGCCGGATCGTAAAACCGCAGCAGCAGCTGAAACACCGTGCTTTTGCCTGCACCGCTGGGCCCCACGATGGCCACCGTCTCGCCGGGCAGCACCGTCAGTGAAAAATCGGTCAACGCCGCCTGCAAGGGGCGTGACGGGTAGTGAAAAGTCACGGCTTCAAACTTGATGGCGCTTCCCGCCGTGACCACAGGGGCCGGAACCGGGTTCAGGGGTGAAAGCACGGGGGAGCGGGCGGCCAGCAGCTCCATCAGCCGTTCGGTGGCACCGGCGGCGCGCAGCAGGTCGCCATACACCTCGCCCAGAACCGCTATGGCCCCGGCCAGAATAATCACATACACCACCGTCTGGCCCAGGTGCCCGGCCGTGATTTTTCCTGCCATCACCGCCTGCGTGCCCGTGTACAGCCCCCACAACAAGGCGCCCGAGGTGGCAATGATGATGAAGGCAATCAGCACCGATCGCGCCCGCGTGCGCTGGATAGCGGTCACAAACGCGTTTTCGGTCGAGGTATCAAAACGTGCCGCTTCGCGTTTTTCAGCGGTATAACTTTGCACCACCGGTATCGCATTGAGCACCTCGGCCGCAATCGCGCTGGAGTCGGCCACCCGGTCCTGGCTGGCGCGCGACAGCCTGCGCACGCGCCGGCCAAACCACACCGACGGCAACACGACCAGCACCAACACCACCAGCACCTTCACCATCAGGTTGGGGTTGGTATACACCAGCATGGCCAGCGCACCCACACCCATCACCGCGTTGCGCAGCCCCATGCTCAGTGAAGAGCCGACCACGGTCTGCACCAGCGTGGTGTCGCCCGTCAGGCGCGACAACACTTCGCCGGTTTGTGTGGTTTCAAAAAATTCAGGGCTTTGGTGTACCACATGGATATACACGGCATTGCGCAGGTCGGCAGTCACACGTTCGCCAAGCCAGCTCACCATGTAAAAGCGCCCGGCGGAAAACAGCGCCAGCGCCACGGCTACTGCAAAAAGCGCCATAAAGTGCTCGCGCAGCGCCAGCACCGTCGCGCCCTTGTCGCTCGCATTCAGGCCACCATCAATCAGGCTGCGCAAGGCCAGCGGAAACACCAGCGTGGCCACCGCAGCCATCACAAGAAAGAAGCCGGCCAGCACAATCCGGCCCCGGTAAGGACGCAGAAAGGGCAGCAGGCCCGACAGGGAGCGCGGCGCGCCCTTGGGCGCGTCGGAGACAGAAGAGGTAGCCATGCAGGGAGTTTAGTCGGGGTCAGGCGAGCGGCGGCAAAGGCTTGGGCGCGCGCCCTGCGGATGGCAGGGCAAGCCCGCACTCACCGCCGCTGGAAAAGTCCTAGAATTTGCAGTGGCCCTCCGCTTCGTTCATGGTTCGTCCCTGGCGACCTTGCCACGCTGAACTTGCAAGCCAGGATATTTGTGACCGACCCCTCCCGCAAAATCATTCGCATAGGCGCCGGCGCCGGTTATTCGGGCGACCGCATTGCGCCCGCCGTCGAGCTCGCAGACCAGGGCGCTCTCGACTATCTGGTGTTCGAATGCCTGGCAGAACGCACCATCGCCCTGGCCCAGCTGGAGCGCAGCCAGGACGCGCGCCGCGGCTTTGACCCCTTGCTGCGGGATCGCATGGAAGCGGTGCTGCTGTCCTGCGCCCGCCAGGGCGTGACCATCATCACCAACATGGGGGCTGCGAATCCGCAGGCGGCCGGCGAAGAGGTCCTGCAGATCGCGCGCGAGCTCGGGCTGACGCGGCTGAAGGTGGCGGTGGTGCATGGCGACGACGTCTTGCCTCTGATCCATGCGCAGGACCTGCCCTTGCTGGAGAGCGGCGCGACCCTGCAGTCGCTGCGCGGCTCTGTGCTGTCAGCCAATGCCTACCTGGGCGCCGAGGCGCTGGTGCAAGCGCTTCAGGCGGGTGCGGATGTGGTCATCACGGGCCGGGTGGCCGACCCGGCGCTGTTTCTGGCCCCGCTGATCCACGAGTTTGGCTGGTCCCCGTCGGACTGGGAAAAAATGGGGCAGGGCACGGTCATAGGCCATTTGCTCGAGTGTGCAGGCCAGGTCACCGGCGGCTATTTTGCCGACCCCGGTTACCGCGATGTGCCCGATCTGGCCAATCTCGGTTTCCCGATTGCCGAAGTGTCGGCGGACGGCCGCGCCGTCATCACCAAGGTGGAGGGTTCTGGCGGTTGTGTCACCGTGGCCACCTGCACGGCGCAGCTTTTGTACGAGATTGAAAACCCCGCGAGTTATTTGCAACCCGATGTGGCGGCAGACTTTTCCGGCGTCACGCTGACCCAGCTGGCGCCCAACCGGGTGCTGGTCGAAGGCGCCACCGGCCGGCAGCGCCCGGCCAGCCTGAAAGTCACCGTGGGTTACCGCGACGGTTTTATCGGCGAGGGCCAGATCTCCTACGCCGGGCTGGGTGCGCAGGCGCGCGGCCAGCTCGCGCTGGATGTGTTGCGGCAACGGCTGGATGCCTCGGGCATTCAGGCGCTGGACAGCCGTTATGAACTGATCGGTGTCAACGCGATTCATGGCCCCAGCCTGTCCGCCGGATACGAGCCCTACGAAGTCCGGGCCCGTGTGGCCCTGCGTGTGGCCACGCGCAAGGACGCTGAACGGGTGGCCAACGAGGTGGAGGCCATGTACCTCAACGGTCCGGCCAGCGGCGGCGGTGTCAGCAAGTCGGTCCGTGAGGTGATTGCCGCCGCCTCCGTGCTGCTGCCGCGCGATCTGGTGCGGACCCGCGTGACCACGATGGAACTTTAGAACAAGGTCTGAACATGCTGCTGCGCGACATTGCCCACTCCCGCACCGGTGACAAGGGAAACCGGTCCACCATTTCCGTCATTGCCTTCGACCTGAAGGACTTTGCCACGTTGGAGCGCTGCATCACGGCAGAACGTGTGCGCACCTATTACGGCGACATCGTCAAAGGCGAGGTTGAGCGTTATGTGCTGCCCCAGCTCGGTGCCTTAAACTTTGTCTTGCACAACGCGCTGGGCGGCGGCGTGACCCGCTCTCTGGCGCTGGACGCGCACGGCAAATGCCTGAGCTCGGCCATCCTCGCGATGCCGGTCGAGTAAACACACAGCAGTTTCAGTTTCAAGCCACCATTATTTTTAAACCGGAGACAACACCATGAAGTGCAAATCGATTCTTTTCCTGGCCCTGGCCAGCCTTTCTTTCACGGCTTTTGGCCAGGCCTTTCCGAACAAACCGATCAAGGCCATCGTGCCCTTCGCCGCGGGCAGCGCGACCGACACGGTGGGCCGGGCTTTTGCCGCCAAGATGTCCGAGAGCCTGGGCCAGACCGTCGTGGTGGAGAACAAGGCCGGCGTCAACGGCATGCTGGGGGCGGACGTGGTGGCCAAGTCGGCACCGGACGGCTACACCATCCTGATCGGCACCAACAGCACCAACGCGGCGCTCAAAAGCCTGATGAAAACGCTGCCCTACAACCAGGACACCGCCTTCACGCCCGTGGCTTACATCGGCTCGGTGCCGCTGATCGTCGCCGTCAACAACGACGTGCCGGCCAAAAACCTGCGTGAGCTGGTGGCCCTGGGCAAAACCAAAGCCGGCCACATCACCTCGGCCAGTGCCAGCACCTCGCAACTGGTCTCGTCTGAAATGCTCGCCAGCATGGCCGGCATCTCCTTCACCAGCGTGCCCTACAAAAGCGGCCCTGCTGCGATGACCGACCTCATAGGCGGCCAGGTGATGATGTTCACCGCCGACTTTGCGGTCATGCTGCCCCAGATCAAGGCCGGCAAGATCCGCGGCCTGGCGGTCACATCCACCAAGCGCTCGCCGGCCATCCCGGAGCTGCCCACTGTCAATGAAGCGCTGGGTTTGAAAGACTATGAGCTGATCGCCTACTTCGCCGTGTTTGCGCCGGCTGGCACTCCGCCCGACATCGTTGCCAGACTGAACCAGGCCGTCAACGCCGCCGCACAAAGCAAGGACATCCAGGAAAAATTCTCGGCCATCGGTTTTGCCGTGGAGCCCGGCACGCCTGAAGCCCTGGGCCAGCGCAACACGATGGAAACCGCCAAGTGGGCCAAGGCCATACGCGACGCGAAGATAGAGCCGCAATAAACCAGCTGCCTTTCAGCCGGGCCTGGCCTCCAGTTTGCTATCTATTTGGTAGCTTCTGATGCGCATGAATAAAGGGCTGGTGGCCTGTTTGGCATGACGTGCCACGGGAAGCCGCCACGCCAGGCCGCCCGGGTGATTCCGGGGCCTGGCGCGCTGCATCTGCGCCGGCTTGTCATGGATCAAGTCGGCCGCTGAAGGGCGTCCCACAATGTTTGTTGCAGCGGCAGCGGGCCGTGCAACAACAGGAAAAAACATGGACATGCTGAAAAACAAGGTGGCTCTGGTCACCGGCGCCGCGTCGGGCATTGGACGGGCGGTGGCGCTGGTCTGGGCGCGTGAAGGCGCCCGGGTGGTGGTCTCGGACCTGAATCCGCAGGAAGGTGAAGCCACCGCAGCGCTGGTGCGCGCCCAGGGCGGTGACGCCTTGTTTGTGCTGGCCGATGTCGGCAAGCCCGAAAACGGCGAGGCGCTGGTGGCGCGCACCGTGGCCCACTATGGCCGGCTCGACATCGCCTGCAACAACGCCGGCATAGGCGGGCCACAGGCGCCCACCGCCGATTACCCGCTGGACGGCTGGGCCCAGGTGATCAACATCAATTTGTCGGGCGTGTTCTACGGCATGAAGTACCAGATCGCCGCCATGCTCAAAAGCGGCGGCGGCTCCATCGTCAACATGGCGTCGATCCTGGGTGCGGTGGGTTTTGCCGGCGCCCCCGCCTATGCCGCAGCCAAACACGGGGTGCTGGGGCTGACCCAGGCGGCCGCGCTCGAGTACAGCGCGCTGGGCGTGCGTATCAACGCGGTCGGGCCCGGTTTTATCCATACGCCCATGATCAGCGGGCTGGAACAAGACCCCGCAATCAATGCCATGCTGGTCGGCGCCCATCCGATAGGCCGGCTCGGCCGCGCCGAAGAGGTGGCCGAACTGGTGGCCTGGTTGTCCTCAGACAAGGCCTCGTTTGTGACCGGTGCCTATTACCCGGTGGATGGCGGCTACCTGGCGCGCTGAGCGCACGGCGTTACCGGCGTATCGGCGTAAAGCCGTATCACCGCCGGGTCCGGCCTTACTGATGCGATCCTGATACCGCCGGTGTTACGCTGGCAAGCCATGAGCCCCCGTGACATTCCTCCATCGGCCAACCGCTCCGCCAGGGGCTGGTTGGCGGTGGCAGCGCTGCTGGCTGCCGCAACTGCAGCCGGGCTTGTATTGGACCGGCACGTGTCGCTGACAAGCCTGGCCATGGTGTATGTGCTCGCCGTGGTGCTTGCCGCCTACCGGCTGGACTGGCTGGAATCCACGGTATGTGCGGTGGGCGCCGTGACCGCGCTGAATTTCTTTTTTGTGCCGCCACGCTGGACCTTTGTGGTCGACACCCGGGAAAACGTAATTGCGCTGGCCGCCATGCTGGCCGTCGCGCTGGTCATCAGCCGGCTTGCCACCGGGCTGCGCCGCGAGATGGAAACGGCACGTGTGAACGAGGGACGCGCCCGGCAGTTGCAAGCCCTGGCGACGGGGCTTGCCAACCTTGCTTCCCGGGAAGAGGTGCTGGCATGCGGACGGTCGGCGCTGGACGCTGCGTTTGAAGGCCCCTGTTTCCTGGCGCTGGCCACTGCAGACACCCAACTGGAGCGCGCTGAGGGTCTGGAGGCTTCTGTACGCGATGGCATGCGCCAATGCATGGCCGACGCGGCGGTGCTGGGGCCCGGTACCGGGCGCTGGCCCGGCCTCGATGGGTGGTACCTGCCGCTGGGGGACAAGGGATCTGTGGTGGGCGCCGCCTGTGTGCAGCCCGCCATGGCCAGCGACGAAGGCGGCAGGCAACATGCGCAGGCGCTGTGCGCCTTGCTGGCCCAGGCGCTGTGGCGGCTGCGCCTGGCCAGCTCTGTGCTGGCTGCGCAAAACGAGGCACAGCACCAGCAGTTGCAAAGCACCTTTCTGGCGGCCATCTCGCACGATCTGCGCACGCCGCTGGCCGCCATTGTGGGTGCCGCCTCGTCATTGCAGACGCAGCGCGACAAACTGGGCCTTGCAGAGCAGGACCGCCTGCTGGGCAGCATTGCCGCCGAGGCCAGCTACCTGTCTGCGGTGACCGAGAACACCCTGCAGCTGGTGCAACTGACAAGTTCGGCCCGGGAACTGCGGCGCGACTGGGAGGCGATGGAGGAAGTTGTCGGTGCGGTGCTGGCCCGGGTTCGCCAGCATGACCCGGGCCGGCGCATCAGGTCCCGGGTGGCCGAAGGCTTGCCGCTGGTGAAAGCCGATCCGGTGCTGCTTGCGCAGCTGCTGGCCAACCTGCTGGACAACGCACTCAAATACAGCGAGGGTGCAATTGACCTGGTGGTGCGCGTTGAGGGCGACGAGCTGGTGGTATCGGTCAAGGACCGTGGTGCAGGCATTCCGGACGCCGAACAGGCCGCCATTTTTGAACCCCATGCGCGCGGCGACCGCCCGGGGCCGCGCGGCGCCGGCTTGGGCCTGGCCGTGTGCCGGGCCATTGCGCAGGCGCACGGAGGACGGCTGACGCTCAGGCGCCGGCAGGGCGGCGGCAGCAGTTTCTCGCTGGCCTTGCCGGTGGAGGCCCAGCCGCCGCAGGGGCGGGTGTCGTGAGCCTTCGCGTTCTGGTGGTCGAGGACGACCGTGAAATTCGCGCCCTGATGCAGACAGCGCTGTCGGTCGAGGGTTTTGAAGTGCAGACCGCCGTGTCGCTGAGCGAAGCCGGCGCCATGCTGCACCACCACGCCCCCGATGTGATCGTGCTCGATCTCGGCTTGCCGGACGGTGACGGGGCCGACCTGGTGCGCGAAGTGCGCAGGCACAAAACCATTCCCATCATCGTGGTCTCGGCGCGTCACCAGGAAGCGCAGAAAATCCGGCTGCTGGATGCCGGCGCCGATGACTACCTGACCAAACCTTTCAGCGTTGGGGAACTGCTGGCGCGCATCCGCGTGGCGCTGAGGCACCGCGGCACGGCGCTGGCCGCTGCAGTGACTGTGCATGCGCTTGATGACCTGCACATTGATCTGGAGCTGCGCGAGGTGCTGCGTGACGGCGCGGCAGTGCACCTGACACCGACCGAATACAAACTGCTGGCCCGCCTGGTGCGCAGCGCCGGACGGGTGGTCACCCACCGCCAGTTGCTGGTCGACGTGTGGGGCCCGGAGTTCAGCGATCACACCCACTACCTGCGCCTGTACATGGGCCAGCTGCGCGCCAAGATCGAGCGCGACTCCGCCGAGCCGCGCCATTTGCTCACCGAAACCGGTGTCGGATACCGGCTGGCCACCGCCTGAAGCCGCGCGCACTTATGCGATCCTGATGCCCCGGCGCTGACAGTGGAGTCTTCTTCACTGTAGATGGATGGACATGAACAAGACGACAAGCCGCGAAAGCGTGGCAGCGCTGACCCTGGGCGCCATGGGTGTGGTGTACGGCGACATTGGCACCAGCCCGCTCTACACCATGAAAGAGGTTTTCGGCCACGCCACCGGCATCACGCTCACCCCTGCCAACCTCATAGGCGCCACCTCGGTGATTTTCTGGGGCCTGATGCTGGTGGTCACACTCAAATACGTGTTGCTGATCCTGCGCGCCGACAACCGGGGCGAGGGCGGCATCATGGCGCTGACCGCACTGGCCGCCAAGGCGGCAGGCAGTACGCCGCGGCGGCGCGTCATTTTGCTGCTGGTGGGCGTCTTTGGCGCGGCACTGTTTTATGGTGACAGCGTCATCACGCCGGCGATCTCGGTGCTCAGCGCGGTTGAAGGCCTGGAGGTGGTGACGCCGGCGCTCAAGCCTTACGTCCTACCCGTATCCCTGGGGGTGTTGATCGGTCTCTTTGCGATGCAGCGTTTCGGCACTGCAGCGGTGGGCAAACTGTTTGGCCCCATCATTGTGGTGTGGTTTGCCGTGCTTGCGCTGGTGGGTGTGGTGCAGATCGTGCAGCAGCCCGCCATTCTGGCGGCGCTTAATCCAGTGCACGCCTTTGTGTTTCTGCAGGCACAGGGCTGGCACATGTTTGTGGCGTTTGGCGCCATTGTGCTGGCCTTTACCGGGGCCGAGGCCCTGTACGCCGACATGGGACATTTTGGCAAACGGCCGATACAGTTCGCATGGATGGGTCTGGTGCTGCCGGCCCTGACCATCAACTACATGGGCCAGGGTGCCTTGCTGATGCGCGACCCTTCCGCGCTTGAAAATCCCTTCTACCGCCTGTTTCCCGAGAGCTGGCTCGTCCCCGCCGTGGTGCTGGCCACCCTGGCGACCGTGATCGCCTCGCAAGCGGTGATTTCCGGCGCCTATTCCATGACCCAACAAGCCATGCAGCTGGGCCTGCTGCCACGCATGCGGGTGCAGCACACCTCGGCCAAAGAGGCCGGGCAGATCTACATGCCTGAAGTGAACTGGCTGCTGCTGGTGGCTGTGCTGCTGGCTGTGGTCGGTTTCGGCAGCTCGTCAGCCCTGGCTTCGGCCTATGGCATTGCGGTGACGGTCACCATGCTGGTCACCACGGTGCTGACCTTTTTTGTGGTGCGCCATGCCTGGGGCTACCCGCTGCCTGTGGCCGTGGCGGCAACTGGCGTTTTCATGGCGCTTGATCTGCTGCTGGTGATTTCCTGCTCGCTCAAGTTCTGGCAGGGCGGCTGGTTTCCGCTGGTGCTGGGCGCGGCCATCTTTGTCATCATGGCCACATGGCGGCGCGGCCGCGAGCTGCTGATGGAGAGCATGCGCCGCGACGACCCCGAGCTGATGCCCTTCATCCAGGCCCTGGCCGCTGACAGGACACATCGCGTCCCGCGCACAGCGGTGTATGCCGTGGCCAATCCGGACACCGTGCCGCAAGCCCTGATGCACAACCTCAAACACAACCAGGTGCTGCACGAGCGTAACCTGATCCTGACGGTGGTGTTTCAGGACGTGCCGTGGATTCCCTTTGAAGAGCGGGTACAGGTCACGGCGCTGGCACCCGGTTTCTGGCGCGTGCAGGTCAACTACGGCTTCATCAACACGCCGGACATTCCAAGGGCGCTGGAACTCTGCCAGACCCAGGGTCTGCCCATCAACCTGTTTGAAACCTCGTATTTCCTCAGCCGCGACATTGTGGTCCCCACCAAAGGCACCGGCATGGCGCATTGGCGCGAAGCCCTGTTTGCCCTCATGTCACGCAATGCGGGCAGTGTTGCCGATTTTTTCAGACTGCCCAACAACTGCGTGATCGAACTGGGTTCGCGTGTGCAAATTTGAACCGCGCCGCGCCGGGTGTCTGGATCCCCAGCCGGCGCGCCCGCTGGTGCCGGCCGCTCAGCCCACCGATTCGTGCAGCTTGCTGGCGTTGCTGGCGCCCAGTTGCATCTGGCTGGACAGCAGGCCGTACGCTTCGGTCCAGGCATCCTCCACCGCCGGTGTGAACTTGTCACCCAGACCGTGCGCCAGCGTCCAGAGCAGGGCGCTGCCGACCGTGGGGTAGTGCTCGTCGCGCACGCCGTACTTGACGTGCCGCGCACCGAGCTGGCGCACCACGGGAATCATGGACTCCAGGTTTGTGAGCCCGTTGACGGCCGCGTTCAGCATGGACATCAACATGCGGCCCTGGTCCACCAGATCACCCTTGAACATCGGACGCAGCGAGGGGTTCAGCTCGAACAGGCGTTTGTAGAAAAGGTCGGCGGCGGTGGGGGCAATCGGGCGCACCAGGTCGAAAGTGGATTGCACCAGCTGGATCTGCTCTGCGTTCATGGGGTTTCCTCGTGAAGTTTTTTGGATGGACCGTCCTTCTCATCCAAGATCTGTGCCAGATCATTTCTTCAATGAAATCAAGGGTTTACCGGGAATTTGGAAAGGCCGCTTGTCGGTCTTCACAGACAACATTTCCCTGCCGGGGAAAAAGGCCAGCAAAAACAGGGGCTCAGGCTGTCGGTGAAAACCGACAATGCACCCGCTTCAGTTCTTGAAGCGGGTCGACACCAGATCGTGGCGCGCCAGCAAGGCGTAGAAGTCGGTCCGGTTGCGCTTGGCCAGCTTGGCGGCCTGCGCGACATTGCCATTCGTCATCTTGAGCAACTGGGTCAAATACCCGCGCTCAAATTCCTTGCGCGCCTCGTCCAGCGGCAACAGCTCAGGCCCCTGGCTGCTCAGTGCACTTTGCACCAGGCTGACCGGGATCAGCGTGCCGGTGCTCAGCACCACGCAGCGCTCCACCACGTTTTGCAGCTGCCGGATATTGCCCGGCCAGGACGCCGCCCCCAGCAGTTCAAGCGCGCCCGGGGCAAACGCCGTCAGCGCTTTGGCATAACGCTGCGCGAGGCTGCGCATGAAGTGGTTGGCCAGCAAGGCGATGTCTTCACGCCGCTCGGCCAGCGGCGGCAGCGTCAGGCCCACCACATTGAGCCGGTAAAACAGGTCCTCGCGAAAGCGCCCCGCTGCGACCTCCTCTTCGAGCCGCCGGTTGGAGGCGGAGATCACGCGCACATCGACTTTGTGCGGGCTGCTGGCGCCGACAGGGCGCACCTCGCGCTCCTGCAACACACGCAGCAGCTTGACCTGCATCGCCAGCGGCAGGTCGGCAATTTCATCGAGAAAAATCGTGCCGCGGTCGGCACTGGTGAACAGGCCCACACTGTCACGCACCGCGCCGGTGAAAGCGCCTTTCACATGGCCAAACAGCTCGGACTCGACCAGGTTTTCCGGGATCGCGCCACAGTTGACGGCCACCAGAGCTTCCGTGGCGCGCGCGCTGGAGGCATGCAGGGCGCGCGCCAGCAGCTCCTTGCCGGTTCCGCTTTCGCCATGGATCAGCACCGACGCATCACTCTGCGCCATCAGGCGCGCTTCGGCCAGCAGCTTTTCCATGCGCGGACTGCGCGTGACAATCGCTTCCCGCCAGGCCTGTCCAGGCTGCTCGCCCGGCATGTCGGCGCCGAGTGCGGACGACACCTCCAGCGCACGGTCCACCTCGCGCATCAGATCCACGCCCTCAAAAGGTTTGGTGATGTAGCCAAAAACACCGCGTTGCATGGCCTGCACCGCATCGGGAATGGTGCCGTTGGCGGTCAGCATCAGAACCGGCAGCAGGGGGTAGCGCCGGTGCACGGCTTCAAACAGTTGCAGCCCGTCCATGCCCGGCATGCGCAGGTCGGTGATCAGGATATGGGGCAGTTCGTGGTCCAGCCTGGACAGGGCGGCGGCGCCACTGCCGGCTTCGATGGTGCTGTGCCCTTCATAGTGCAGGCGCAGGGACAGCAGCCTCAGCAGGGCCGGGTCATCGTCAACAATCAGGATACGCGCCATGGTTGCCCGTCTGGTTCAGCACTTGCCGCTGCAGGTGGCGGTGGCGCGGTGGTGGTCCGGAGGATTCTATAAGCAAATACACCGGCGCCAGGCCGCAGCGGCATCTGCCGGCCTGTCTGCTTTTTGATTGACCGTCCCATGGGCATCGCAGAGAATGCGCGCAGGTGCTGCAAGCCGGAGTCAGCGGTTTTGCTATTTTCAGGGCGCAGCACCCGCCCAGTTCCGCGGCCCGCCGCCCAGACGTTTCACTCTTCACTCTAGCGCCATGAACACCGATCCTGAACCGTCTGGAACCCTGACTCTGCCGCCTGCCGGCTGGAACACGCCTGAAACGCCGACCGATCCGGCCAAAGTGATACGCGCGCTCGAGGCCAGGCAGCGGCACATGGTGAGCTTGCTGGCGTCGGCCCGGGACGCGGTGCTGGAGATGAACGCCCAGGGGCTGATCACCAGCTGGAATGCCAGCGCCGAACGCATGCTGGGCTGGACCGCCGCCGAAGCGCTGGGCCAGGCCATGTGCCAGCTGATTGTGCCGCCGCAGCACCGGCAGGCGCATGAAGCGGGGATGGCGCGTTACCTGCAGAGCGGCTCCAGCCAGCCTGTGAACCGCCTGCTGGAGATAGAGGCGCTGCACAAAAGCGGTGCGCTGGTGGCCATTGAGCTGTCCATCTTCAGCGTGGTGGTCGATGAAGCCATCCATTTCGGCGCCTTCATCCGCGACATCGCCGGCCGGCGCTCGGCCGAGCAGGCCTTGCGCCTGTCGCAGGAGCGATACCGCGCGGTGATCGAACATGTCAACGAGGGCATGATTGTCATCAAGGACCAGCGCGTTGCTTTTGCGAATCCGCGTGCCGCAGAAATTGCCGGCATGTCGCTGGAAGACATGCAGCAGATCGGCTTTCTGCACCGCGTGCACCCCGACGACCATGCACTGGTGCTGGACCGGCAGAACCGGCGCCTGGCCGGTGAAGCGGTGCCCAGCCGTTATGAACTTCGCCTGCTGATGCCCGACGGTGAGGTGCGCTGGATAGGCATCAGCGTGACCGTGGTGCCCTGGGACGGCGAGCAGGCCGCACTGACTTTTTTCTCGGACATCAGCAGCCGGCGCAGCCTGGAACAAAAGCTGCGCGACACCTTGCAGGAGCGTGAGACGGTTCTTGAAAACTCCCTGGTGGGCATTGCTTTTCTGACACCGGAGGGCGCGTTTCGCTGGTCGAATCGTGCGCTGGCCAAAATGTTTGGCGTGGCGCCAGAAGCCGGCGGGCCGACCGACTGGCGCGCGCTGTTTGCTTCACCCGATGACTACCTGCGCGTGGCCCAGGAAATAGCCGATTGCAAGCGCGAGGGCCGCATTTACCAAAGTGATCTGGAGATGCGCAAGCTGGACGGCAGCCTGTTCTGGGCCACCGTGTCGGGCAAACCGGTCAGTGTGATCGATCAGGCCCAGGGCAGCGTCTGGGCGGTCATGGACATCTCGCCGCGCAAGGCGCTGGAAGCCGCGCTGGCACGCGCCTCGTCCGAGCGCGAGGCGATTTTCAACAGTGCCCTGGTGGGCATCAGCTACAACGTCGGCAGGCGCATGCAGTGGGTCAATGACAAATATGTCGAGATGACCGGCTACAGCCGCGAGGAACTGGTGGGCCGTTCGACCCGGCTGTTTTATGCCGACGACCAGACCTTTGAGGCGCATGGGCTCGAAACCCGGGCGGCGCTGATACGCGACGGCGTGTATGTGGAAGAGCGGCTGCTGCTGCGGCGCGACGGTGAATCCCTGTGGGTGCAGTTGGCCGGCCGCTGTGTCAGCGCCAACAACCCGGCAGCCGGTGTGATCTGGACGCTGCTGGACATCACCGAGCGGCGCCGCGCAGAAGACAACATCCGGGCCGCACTCAAGCGCGAAAAAGAGCTCAATGACCTGCGCTCGCGTTTTGTCTCCATGACCAGCCATGAGTTTCGCACCCCGCTGGCGGCAATTTTGTCGGCCGCCGAATTGCTGCGCGAGTACAGCGACCGCATGCCGGAAAGCGAAAAAGCAGAAATCCTCGAAAGCATAGGCGCCGGTGTGCAGCGCATGACCCGCATGCTGGACCGCGTGCTGCTGATCGGCCAGGTGGACGCCCAGATGCTGGAGTTTCGCCCGCAGCAGCTGGACCTGCCTGCGCTGTGCCACGCCATCGTGGACGAGGCGCGCCTGCAGTCCAAAGGCGCTTGTACGGTGGAAACCCGCTTTTCACCCAGTGTGACCACCGGGCTGTTTGATGCCAAGCTGCTGCGCCACATCTTTGGCAACCTGCTGTCCAACGCCATCAAGTATTCACCGCGCGGCACTCAGGTGGTTTTCAGCATTTCAGACCAGGCAGGGCGCACCGTGTTTGAAGTGGAAGACCAGGGCATTGGCATTCCGGCAGACGAAATGGCGCATCTGTTCGAGTCCTTTCACCGCGCCAGCAACGTCGGTGACATCCCCGGCACGGGGCTGGGGCTGGCGATTGTGAAAACCGCGGTCGAACTGCACGGCGGCAGCATAGAGGTGCAAAGCGATCCGGGCCGCCGCACCTCTTTTGTGGTGACGCTGTAAGGGGCTGGTGCCTGAAATGCTATTTATTTAATAGCTGCTTGCGCCCGTGGATAAAGGGCAAAACGCCTGAAGCACATGTGAGCGCGTAACTACTCAGCCGTTTCCCCAGTTGTCATTGCGGACCCCGGATCGTGGTCCGGGGCAGGCCCGATCCGCAATCCATGCCTCGCGGGCCTGTGTAGTGGAACATGCGGCATGGATCCCGGATTCCCGGATCGGGTCCGGGACAGGCTTAGTCCGGGATGACAATCCAGAGACTACTGCGTAGTGACGTGAACGCGATTGAAGAAGCGCTCCTGGCTCATTGTTGGGCTGTTACTTCGACTGCCTCTTTTGCGACATGGACGCAAGGCGCGCGACCCCATACTGCCGGCAGGGCAGCCTCAGGCCCGGGAGCCATCTCATGTCAGGTCTGTTCAGAAATTTTTTAACCATGGTGTGGGCGCTGTGGCGCTACAACACGGTGCTGCCGCTGGCGCGCACATCGGCCTGCTTCTTCATCACGCCGTTTGACACCGGCATCGCCACGCTCAAAAGCGACAAATACCTGCAGATCGCCGAGTCGGCGCAGGTCGATTACATGCTGAAGACCGGGCTCATTCAAAAAACGCTGGGTAATGGCTACAACTTCGTCAACGCCGCGCTGATGGTGAAGTTCGTCAAACCGATTCGCCTGTTCACGCGCGTGCGGGTAGAGACCCAGGTGGTGTTTGCCGACAGCCGCTGCGCCTGGTTCAGCCACAGCTTTTTTGTCGGTGAGGCCCGCCACGCTGAAGTGCTGGTGAAGATGAAGTTCAAAAAAGGCCCGGTGACGGTGGCGCCCAGCCAGATGTTTGGCGCCTTCCCTGGCGAGCAGCCGCTGTGGATTCAGCGCTGGGAAGAGTCGCTGGCTGCCGGGTCATAAGCCACTGCATGCCGTTTGATGCGGCTTGCGGCTAACACAGCGTGGCGCTGCGTGCAATCACCGGTTCGGGCGATTTTTGATCGGCACGGGTGGCGGCAACAATGGCTTGCCGTTACCCGCCCATTCTGGTGGCACGGTGAGGCTGCGATCACCCACTTCATCGAAGACCATCGCAGTTCCCTTTTTCTGAAAGCAGGGCTGTCATGAAACGTTTATCGATGGGGTCGGTGCTGTTGCTGTGCCTGGTAGCCCCGGCTGTCTGGGCCGACAAGGGCGAAAAGGACGAAACCGTCCAGATGGCACCCAGCAAGGGAGATGCCTGTGCCAAGGCACGGGGCATGGCCGAAAACAAGGCCATCCGCTTCTGCGGCGGTCGCGACGCTGTTGTGTCGTACAAGGAATCGGACTGCACATTCACGGATATGGGCAGGAATACGGCGGCCACTGTCAAGACACATACGTTTTGTGCGCCGCGTAAATAGCGCGAACAATCCGGCATACGGGTAGTCTCACCCGCTGCCATCTCCCCTATTCGGGGGATGTGCGAATCCTGCTGAACTGCGACAGTGCACCAGTCCGTTCACGGCGTCTTGCGGCTCTCCCGTTTGAATGCGCCAGGCGCACACAGGCCGGTTAATCGTATGGGGGGTGGTCCGATGCTCAGATTCGCTCAAACCGTGGTTTGGGTTGTTATGGCCGCTTTTGCGATCTCCGGTTGCGCCGTCTTTTCGCAGGATGCGGACGAGGTCCTGGTGCGCAACCCCCAGACAGGCCACTTTGACGATCCGGTGCAAGCGCAGTCCCATGCCGGTGTGCAGTGGGAATACGCGTCGATGAGCGACTTTGCGTATGAGAAGGCCCGCAGCCGTGCGGCGCTTGATTCTGGCCGTCCCAAGACCGAGACCGACGAGGAGCGCCCGCAGGCCTGCGGCCCTGTCGTGCGACCACCGATTCCTGCAAACTGGACCCCCTGGCCTGATTTTCCAAGTCCTGAACTGGACAGTGACATGCGCAAAAAAGGCCTGTTTCTGCTGGTGATGGAGCGTGAGACCAACCCGCACGAGATCGTCGTCATTTTTGAGGGCACCAATTTCACCGAGATGCCTGACTGGACCGCCAATCTGCGCTGGTTCCTGCGCTTCATCCCCGGTTTCGAAGATCAGTACACCTTGACCGCACGCCGCGTCGCGCAGGAATTCAGCCAGCGGCTCAACTCAAAACCCGAGCGATACAAAGTGGACCCCGATGCCGGCGTATTGCGCAACGCGTCCGGTGCGCCGATTCGCATTGTCTCCACGGGGCACTCGCTCGGTGGCGGCCTGGCGCAGCACTTTGCGTACACGTTCCGTCAATCGTCACAGCCGGCCAATGGCCCGCGTGTGGCCGAGGTGTTCGCCTTTGACCCTTCTCCCGTCACCGGCTGGTCCGCAGCAGACGATCCACCGCGCACTTACAACGTTCGCAATCTGCGAATCAACCGCATTTACGAGCATGGCGAGGCGCTGGCTTTTGTCCGCCTGGTCACCAGCCGCCTGGCGATCAGCCGCGAACACCCGGCGATCTGGGAGTACCGCTACAACTTTGACCCCAAAGCCAACATCATCCGCAACCACTCCATGCGCAGCCTGGCATGTGGGTTGTATTTGGCGGCGAAGCCGGCAGCTCGTGCTGCGGCTGGGGCAGCGCAGGCGAAGCACTGAAAGGACGGAATCCCGCTGGCTCACGACAATATGTAGTTATCGATAGTTAGCGCGACCAGTTGGTTTTGCCATGGAGCAATCGACTTGCATGCTGAAGAATCGTTTCCGCGCCGACACCGGACCGCCGCAGATCGAGTCTATAGAGTCAAGCTCCTTGCCAACTGTGTAACGTCAGATAGAGACGACCGCCTTGCAGCGAGTGCGGTCCTGCGACTCATCTAACTCTGCGACCTGAAGCCGTCGTTCTACGTTGACGCGGAACCGCGAGCGGTGGCCTCACAGATATGGTGCAGGCTCCAGGCCGGAAATGGCTTGCCAAAAGATCTTGGTACTGCACCCGTCTGCAACAAATTGCTAACATCTACTCAAAGATAACGGCGGGCACCGCCTGAGGAGGGAAAGTGGCTTCGCCTGTATTGATCATCGACGTCGAGGATGTTCTTGCCTTGCGTGGTCTGGAGACTCCAGACTTGGCGCTGCTCCAGGCAACGCATCAGAGCTATCGCGCGCTCCTTCTTCAGCCGTCGGGTCCGATTTACGCGGATACCCAGCGAATTGGCCCCCTAAATCTTGCTGGCACAGCCGCCCAAGCCGACGCCTTCCTTAGGCTCGCTGCAGATCGCGGGGACCAACTCGTGGTCACCCCGGAGTACTTCCTCCCGGTGAATTCCCTGGCGAAGGCGGCGCAGGGCGACCTCTTTCCCGCCGAGGGTGCCCTTTGGGTGCTGGGGTGTGAAAGCATGACACCCGCACAGCTTGCCAGCTTCAAGGAGCACTGCGCCGGGTATTGCGACGTTATCTACGAAGAGGACCCAGCTCCAGCCGTTCAGGGCAACTACTTCGACCCCGTAGCCTACTGCTTCATCACCCGGGACGCCGACAAGAATTTCAAGCGAGTCGTCTTGTTTCAGTTCAAGACCGCGCCGTCCCGAGATGACCACGGCTTTGAGAACAGGCAGCTGCGTTGCGGTCGCAGCATCTACCGGTTCCAAGGCAAAGACGGCTACATCAAGCTCTCGACCATCATCTGCTCCGACGCGCTGGATCTTGGCGAGGACGCTGATGCGAACAAGAAGTTGTCGGACAGAACCGTCCTCATCCACATCCAGCTGAACCCAAAGCCCAAGCAAACCGACTACCGCCGGTACCGGAATGAGGTTTTCCGGCGCAGCCCAGTCACGACCGACTGCGACATCATCTGCTTGAACTGGGCTCAGAACGTCGTCCAACACGAATCGCCGGACCATGCGCCGCATGAGTGGAAGAACGAGAGCGGCTCGGCCTGGTACTTGCCAGAACGACGCTGCTCGGTGAAGGATGACGAAGTTGCCAACAACGAGGCCAAGGGCCTGTACTACACACGGCATGAGAAGAAGCGGCACGTCCTGCATTTCCACTATGACGAGGCCGTTTTTGCTCTGACGGTCCCCAAAGTTCTGCAAGACGGCGCTGCGGTCCACGACGTGCTCATCGGACCGCAACTTGATACGCGGTTCATCTGGAACGCCAACACTGGCACATGGCGGGAGAGCGCAAGTTGCCCAGAGACCGGGTGGAGCGCAATCATCAACGCGAGCCCTGAAGTCACCGCAGCGTTCCAGAGCCTGACAGACATCAAAGACCGGCTGCACATCGAACGAGCCATCTCGCTTTCATGCGGTCCTCACACCATGATTGAGCAGTGGCACCGCGTGGACAATCTGGACGTGTGCCGTATCCCAGAGACCGAAGTCGTGGGTCGGGCCACTCTTCAGCTCGACCGGGATGCCGCAGCCTCAGAGGAACGCCAGAAGCGCATCAGCCGTGTCACGGTCTTGGGACACATCCTCCAGACGGCTCCATTGCCGCCGCAAATCAAGGACCTTGCCGGTGGCGGAGCTTCTATCAGCTGGTCCCCCAAATCGCCCAACACCAACGTGACAAAGGCGGGTGCGCGTCCGGCGCTGGTTGCCTACCTCGGCGAGAACCCGCCACTGGATGTAGTCAAGACGATTAGCGAGAACGCGTTCGAACTCCAGCGACGAGAGAATAAGGGCAACGAGACTCGCGTGGCCATCTGCTATCGAACAGTTGCTGGGGACACGAAGTTCTTCGACATCAAGCAGCAGACTCAATTTACTTACGATGGAAGCAGCATGGCGTCCATCACCGGGGAGCAGTGATATGTCTGAAATGCAAGCTGCACGCGATGCGCTGAACCATCTTCTGGTCGAGCTTCACGAGGTTGACGATTCCGTCGTGCGCGGCGAGAAGAAGCTTGGCGAGCAGACTTACGCCGTTGCCTACGTGGACTTCTCCGATGAAGTGGTGGAGCGCTCGCAGCACCTGCGCGACTTCCAGGAGCGCATTCTTGCTGACGACTTCTTCGACACGCCCGGCGACCTGCGCTGGAACAAGTACCTCTACTTCGTCGCCGGCCCCAACTCGAAGGCAAATCCTCAGTTTGCTGCGGCTAAGGCCGCAATCGAGGCTGACAAGGACTACGCGCGCAAGCGCGTCATCTCGCAGGACGACCTCGAATCCCTGCTGGGCGGGCCGAAGCTGTTCGAGGCAGCAGAGCACGGAAGCACCTATGACGTGCTGACGGATTGGCGGCAACGGCTGGCAGCAGCAGGGCTCGAGCTGTTGCTCGACGCTCCTACCCCTCGCACCACCGCGGTGGAGAAAATTGCCCAGCGCGCGGCAAGTGCGACTTCGAACGAGAAGCAGCAGGTGAAGGAGCTGAACGCCGCCGACATGCCGCTGGCGGCGGCAAAGCTGCTGAGCTTGAACATCGCTACATTCCGGCCGATACACAACGGCAAGACCTATGACTTCGGCGAAGTCACGCTGCTCGTGGGCGCGAACGGGAGCGGCAAAACATCTCTGCTCGAGGCTGTCGAGTACTTCTACTGCGGGAACAACCGCAGAAGCTCGGCCGGGGGGCCGGTTCGCCTCAAAGGAAAGCTGTTGCCTCGCCCGGGCGGCAGCACCGTGGAGCTTTCATCGACGGAAGACGGACCTCGCATCAAGGCTCGAAATCTTGCTTGGTACAACCGCAAGGAGCACAACGTTGCCGACATCGTTGACAGCTTCTCGCTCTACAACTTCCTCGACACAGATGCCGCATATCGTCTGTCCGGCAATCTGAAGCCAAATGACATCACGACTGAGTTGAGCCGGTTGTTGGTCGGCTCGTCAGCTGCGACGACGTTCGACTACTTTCAGAAGATTCGCGTCGACGTCGACAAGGCTTGGGACAAAGCGCAACGCCGCGCCGATGGGCTGCAGGCGGAGTTGACGGTCTTAGAGCGGCGGCTAAAGGAGCTCCAAGGCAAGCCGTCCGCGGCAAAAACGCTGACGGACGCGTATCGCGCCGCGCTGGCAGGCATCGGTTGGAGAAGGTCATCAGAAGCTGGCGTTCCCACGTCAGCGGAAGGTCAAGACCTCCTTGCCGCGCTGGCGCAGGTGCAAGCGCTGGTCTCCCTGGGAGGCGCAGCTCGAACCATCAAGGATATCGAGCAGCGCTCGGCGCAACTGGAAGTCGCAGCCAGCAACGCAAAGCCGGTAGAGACGCAGCTCGCGGGGCACGTTGGGGAAGAGAAGCGACTCGTCTCGAAGATTGAGGAGCTTGAGGCCATCGTCAGAAACCTGGACCGCTGGGTTGCCTATGAGTCCGCTGGTTTTCATGACGTGCGCCGGCGATACAAGTCGGCCCGCGAAGTTTCGGAGCAACTGGCCACGCGTCTTGGAGGCTTGGTCGCCGGTGACCTGCCGCAGGTACCGCAGCAGTACGCGTCTCTCCAACTGCAAGACACCGTGCAGGCTGCAGGCGAAGCGGCCGCTGCTGCCCAAGTGAGGTTCGCGCGTGCCCAGCAAACCCTGGACCTACACGGCAGAGCCGCGTCGGCCCGCGCTGCGGCGGCCGCGAAGCTGAAGGACGCGGCGACGGAAGCGCTCAAGTCGTCGGAGAACCCGGACATGTGCCCGGTCTGCCGCACCGTGCACGCCAGCGGCGCATTGATGCACCTTATCGAGGAGCTCACCTCAGGGCCGGAGACCACTGAGGAGGTCAAGGCTCTTGCGGAGTCGCTGCGCCTGGCGGGAGACGAGGCGAACGAAGCGCGTCGGGCGGCGAGCGCAGTTGAGCTCTGTCAGAAGTATGCGGCGCAGTTGCAGCTGAAGGGGAGCACGCCCAAGGAGGTCCTTGAAGAACTGGTCGCGTTGCGCGAGCGGGCGAACCAAGCGCAGCAGGAACTCCAGCGTATCACCAAGGAAGGGCAGGACCTGCGCATTGAAGGCTTCTCAAGCAACGAGGCTGACCTGGTGTGGGGTCGCATCTCTGGGCTGTTCGAGCTTGAGTCGGACAATTTGACTGCGGACATCGCGTCTGCGGAACGCAATCGCCAGTCGGAATTTGTGGAAGCGAACCGAAAAGCACTTGTCGAGTGCCGCCGCAACATCGAGGCGCTTGCCCGTTCCATCCTGGGCATCGCTCGGGCTATCGACCTGGACGGCTGGGTCACACTTGTAGCAATCAACGGCACGTTCGCATCGCTTGTGGCACTGCGAGATGAGTTCCTTGCCGCGACAAGTAACGCCTCTGGGCTTCGTTCCTACCTTGATGTTGAGGAAGATGTTCCGCTCGTCGAGGTCCAGGCGCGCATCGCCACCGTGGCCTCCGCGTTCAAGCAAGCTGATGAAGCGTCGCGCAGCGATTCGGAAAGCTCGGCCGAGCAAAAGGACCTGCCAAAAAAGATTCAAGACTGGAAGCTCAGCCTCGGGAAGCATCGCAACGAGGAGAAGGCGCTCCTTGAGGCGGGCAAGGTCTTGGACGACCTCATTGAGAACGCTTCGCTGGAGAACGCGACGCGGGAGGCGCTTGACGCCATCGGCGACCAAATCAATGAGGTGTTCTCGCGCATCCACTCGCCCCAAGAGTACGAGTACGTCGGTACCCCTGGCGTTCTTCTGCAGACCGCTGACGGGCATGACGCTCGCACGCTGGACCAAGTCAGCACCGGGCAGCGTGCGGCATTTGCCTTGTCAATATTCCTTGCCAGAAATCGCACGGCCGCATCGGCGCCTCCGGTCCTGCTCATCGACGACCCTATCGCGCACGTCGACGACCTCAACGCGCTGTCGTTCCTTGACTACCTGCGCGATCTGGCTGTGAACTCGGGTCGGCAAATCTTCTTTGCGACGGCAGACACTCGCGTGGCATCGCTGTTTTCAAAGAAGTTTAGCTTCCTAGGAAAGTCGTTTAAGACCATCAGTCTGGCGCGCAGTCCGCATGTTGAGGAAGACGCCGCGGTAGAGTGACGCTCTGCATCCCGCGCGTTCGCTCGACTAGCACAATGCGGACGAAATCGGACGTCAAGATAGTTCGGCGGTGCTTTCCAAAGTGTTCGGCCTGTGCGTCAAACACGCTGATTTCCGTCGTCGACTGACAGGTCAGGCCCCAATCTGCATACGGCCGGCTTACTATCGATAAGTACATATTGCCGCAAGCCAGCAATTACGCCTAATCACAACCTCACCCCCCCCCGCATACCCCGTCATCTCCAGATACCCGCGCCCCACACGTTGGCCCTTGATGTTTATCAGCTCGCTCAGGCCTTCCCAGTAAATCGCGCCGGTGCACTGGCGGCTGTCAAGTTCGACGGGTTTCCCCAAGCCCTTTACCTTACTTTTTTTGCGCCTTTTCCCCTGGCAGAACGCGGAGCGACACTGTCTGTCCGCAACCAGGCCGCATCGGCAAACGCAGTCGCAAGAAACTCCACCAGCGCGCGCACCTTGGGCAGCACGAACTTGCGGCTGGGATAAATCGCGTAGATGCCGAGCTCTATGGACCGAAAGTCTGGCAGCACCTCCACAAGGCGACCGTCCGCCAATTCGTCCGCGAGGAGGAAGGTCGGCTGCAAAGTGATGCCGGCCCCGCGGACTGCGGCGGCAACGCTGGTGTCGCCATTGTTGGTCCACAGCCGGGGCGTGACCTTGACAGTGACAGCCCCCTCAGGCCCGTCAAACTGCCATTGGTCTTTCATCGCCAGCAGGCTGTAACCGATCACCTCATGCGAGGCCAGATCCAGAGGATGCACGGGCTTGCCGCGCCGCTTCAGGTAAGCCGGCGAAGCACACAACACGAGGCGCGTCGACGCGATTCTGCGCGAGACCAGTGACGAGTCGGGCAAGCGGGCGATACGCAGTGCGAGATCGAAGCCTTCGTCGACCAGGTCCACCACGCGGTCTGCCAGGTGCACGTCCAGGGTCAGCCGCGGATGCGCTGCCAGAAAATCGCTCCAAAGCGGCGCCAGGTGTTTCAGCGCGAAGCTCACCGGCACACTGACCTTCAGCAGCCCGCTGGCACTGCTGGCGCGTGTGGAGATTTCTTCCTCGGACTCTTCAATGCTGGCCAGGATGTCCCGGCTGCGGGCCAGAAACACCTCCCCTTCGTCGGTCAGCGACAGCCTGCGCGTGGTGCGCTGCATCAGCCGCGCGCCCAGCCGCTGCTCCAGCTCGGACACGTAGCGCGAAACGGCCGCTTTCGACATGCCCAGAGCGTCAGCGGCACCCACAAAGCTGCCCGCGTCCACCACTGCAGCAAAAACACGCATTTCCTGAAATTTGTCCATTGTCCCGATATTATGAACTATTCATCATAAAAATGGCTATTTATCTTATTACGGCGGATCAATACAGTCACTACATCCCCGCACTGCGGGTTTCGGTCAAACACTTCAAAGGAAACGATATGAAAGTTCTCGTCATAGGCGCCGGCAACATGGGCGCAGGCTTCGTCAAGCAGCTGGCAGCCGCCGGCCATCAGGTCAGCGTCAGCGCGCGTGACATCACCAAGGCGCAGGCCGTGGCCCAGCAGTTCGGCGCCAAAGCTGTTGCGTCAAAAGATGCCGCCATGGGTGTTGACGCCGTGGTGGTGGCCACGCCTTATGGCGAAGCGTCCGCCGCACTGCACACAGCAGGTGCGCAGCCCGGTACGGTCGTCATCGACATCACCAACCCCCTCACGCCCGACTACATGGGTCTGACGCTGGGTCACAGCACCTCGGCCGCCGAAGAGATTGCGCAGGCTGTGCCGGGCATCGAAGTGGTCAAGGCCTTCAACACGGTGTTTGCCCAGGTTCTGGCCGCAGGCGCGGATTTCGACGGTGACCAGAAAGTGACCGTGTTCGTGGCCAGCGACAGCGAGCGCGCCAAACAGACAGCGAAGGCGCTGGCTGAAAGCATGGGTTTCCAGACCATGGACGCTGGCGGGCTGAAAAATGCACGTTACCTCGAGCCGCTGGCCGGCCTGAACATTTACTTCGCTTATGGCGCCGGGCTGGGCACCAGCGTCGCACCGGCCTGGATCAGCAACAAGAACTGAAAAGACACAACCATGAACAACAACACTTCACTTTTTCAGCGTTTGCTGTCCACCGACGCGGGCTGGGGCCCGCTCGCCCTGCGCATCCCCGCAGGCATCATCTTCACCGCCCATGGCGCGCAAAAACTGTTTGGCTGGTTCGGCGGTTATGGGCTGGCAGGCACTGGCCAATGGATGGACTCGATCGGCCTGTCGCCTGGCTACCTGGTGGCACTCGTCGCCGGTTCCGCCGAATTTTTTGGCGGCCTGGCTCTGATCGCCGGTTTGCTGGTACGCCCGGCCGCTGCCTCACTCGCCGTCGCGATGCTGGTTGCCATCTTCAGCGTACACATCGGCAAGGGATTGTTTGTGGACAAGAACGGTTATGAGTACGCGCTCGCCCTGCTGGGCATCAGCGTGGCCCTGGCCATCAGTGGCGCAGGCCGTGGCTCGGTCGACCGCACACTGAGTCAGCGCGTCGCCTGAGGAGGATGTCATGACAAGTTTCCCTTCGGTGTTCATTTCACACGGCGCGCCCACCTTCGCCCTGGACCCTGGCCTTGCCGGCGCACAACTGCGCGCCCTGGGCCAGGCTCTGGGCAAGCCGAAGGGCATTGTCATCGTGTCCCCACACTGGATGACGCGTGGCGTGGAGATCACGGCCATTGCCCATCCGGAAACCATCCACGATTTCGGCGGCTTTCCGCCGGCGCTTTATGACATCCGTTATGCGGCACCCGGATCCCCCGCACTGGCGGCGCGTGCGGCGCAATTGCTGCAGCGGCACAGTCCCACACCTTTCCTGAATGTGACTCGCGGTCTCGACCATGGCGCCTGGGTGCCTTTGCTGCACATGTACCCGGACGCCGACGTGCCCGTTGTCCAGGTGTCGCTGCCCTTCGCCAGTTCGGCGGCGCAGGCATGGGCCCTGGGCCAGGCGCTGTCGCCCCTGGGGGGCGAAGGTGTGCTTGTCATTGGCTCGGGCAGCCTCACGCACAACCTGCGCGACTTCAGAATCGGTGATGACGCAGTGGCTGCTTATGCGCTGGAGTTCACGCACTGGGTCCGGGATGCGGTGGAGCGTAGCGACAGTGAGCAGCTGATACACGCGCTTGAGCGGGCACCGCATGCACAGCGCGCGCACCCGACAACAGAGCATTTCCTGCCCTTGCTCGTCGCAGCCGGCGCCGCCAGTAATGCCGGGCCGGTGACAGTTCTCGATGGGGGTATCCGGCACGGCGTGCTGGCCATGGAGTCGTATGTGTTCGGGCGGTCCGTCGTGCTGCCTGTCGGGGAGGCGCAACATGCATGAGCAGTCGGTGCTGATTGCCCGGCCTGAGGGCGCCAGCCGCCTGGTCCTGCTGTTCCACGGCGTCGGCTCGTCGGCGCGGAATCTTGCCCCGCTGGGCGAGGCGGTCGCGCAAGCATGCCCTGACGCAGTGGTCGTGAGTGTGGACGCACCGCATCCCTCCACACTGGGCAGCGGACGCGAGTGGTTCTCGGTGCTTGGCATCACCGAGCAGGACCGGCCCGCGCGTATCGCACAGGCCATGCCCCTGTTCAGGCAAAACGTCGCGGACTGGCAGCAACGCAGCGGCATCGGCCCGGAAAACACGACGCTCGTCGGGTTCTCCCAGGGCGCCATCATGTCACTGGAATCCACACAAACCGACATGGCGCCCCTCGCCGCACAGGTGGTGGCGCTGGCCGGACGGTTCGCTGTGCCCGTCCGCCGCTCGCCACCCGGGGTGCGCTTTCACCTGGTGCACGGTGCAGACGATGGCGTTGTGCCGGCGCGGTTTGCGCAGGAAGCGGCCGCCGGCATCGAAGTGGCTGGTGGCTCGGTGACCCTCGATGTGTTATCCGGCCTCGCGCACTCCATAGACGCAAGGGCGCTAGGCCTGCTGCTGGGCTATCTCGCTTGAGGCATCATGGTCCGGGTACAAGCTGAAAGGACTTTCCGATGAAAGCTGCATGGTACGAGTCGCAAGGCGCAGCGGCCGAGGTGCTGGTGGTGGGTGACATGCCCGACCCTGTGCCTGGCCACGGCGAGGTGCGCATCCGCGTCGCCGCTTCTGGCATCAACCCCGGTGACCTCAAAAAGCGGGAAGATGCCTTCGGCGTCGGTATGCCGTACCCACGCGTGATCCCGCACAGCGACGGAGCGGGCGTGATCGACCGGGTGGGTGGGGGCGTCGCTGCAAACCGTATCGGTGAACGTGTGTGGTGTTTCGGCGCGCAGAGCTACCGCGCTTTCGGCACGGCCGCGCAGTACGTGCTTGTGCCTGCAGACCAGGCCATCACCCTGCCCGCAAACACAGACTTTCTGACAGGCGCCTGTCTGGGCATTCCGGCGCTCACGGCGCACCGGGCTGTGCATGCTGGCGGGCCAGTGGCTGGCAAACAAGTTCTGGTGCAGGGCGGCGCAGGCGGGGTGGGCATTTTTGCGGTCGGATTCGCAGCCCGTGCGGGTGCCCGGGTCACGGCCACCGTGCGGTCCGCACACGATGAAGAGGCAACGCGCAAGGCCGGTGCGCACCACGTCCTGCGCGCAGACCTGCAAACGGCGGCTGATCTTGTTGCCAGGATCCGGCAACTTGCGCCCGATGGGGTGCACCATGTCGTGGACGTGGCCTTCGACGCCAACGTCGATATGGACGAGCAGGTGCTGGCGCTGGGCGGCTCCATCGCGGCCTATGCCACGGGCACGGCGCGGCCGGCGATACCGTTCTGGCCCTTGCTGTTCAAGAACGCCCGCATCCTGCTGCTCGGCAGCGATGATTTCACCAAAGCGGACAAGTTGCTGGCTGCCCGGGAAACGAATGCCATGCTGGCAGCGGGCTGGCCCGGCATACACATCGCCCATAACTTCGCGCTCGACAACATCGCTGGCGCGCATGTCTGTGCGGAATCCCGGCCTCGCGGCCGTGTGGTGCTGAGCGTGTAGCGCGGTATGCTGACGCGACTCACCATCGATGCATCGAGCTACCGTCTGTCGCGCCGCAGCGGGGAGGACTGGATCGAGCTTGCCGTGCTGGCAGGCGGAGCCAGCACCCTGCTGCCGCAGGACCGCTCAGTCGATCAAAGAGCACTCGAAACGCTTATCGAACGAGCCGAAGACTGGTTGATGCCCCATGTTGCCCTGATCAAAGGGTCTCATCTCGACGTCATCGACGCGACGGGTCGGCTGGAATCCGGATTGCAGGAAGTTCTGGCGACGGAAAACCGCCAATGGGATACAGGGCAGCTGGAGTCGCTTTTTCTGGAAATCGACTTCATGAGCGCAAGGCCGCATCTCGCGTCAAGGCTCCAGGGCAGGGAACCTTTCGTTGCCGACATCGTGCTGCTGAGAGAACTGGCACATCACGCGAAACTGCAGGGAGTCCGCTTGAGTCCGCCAGAGGGATGAGCGGGAGCCGCGCCGTGTATACACCCCCCCATCACAAGCGCAACACCGCCGCATACCCCGTCATCTCCAGGTATCCCCGCCCCACTCGTTGGCCCTTGCTGTCTATCAGCTCGCTCAGGCCTTCCCAGTAAATCGCACCGGTGGACTGGCGGCTGTCGAGCTCCTGGTTGTCGATGACGGCGCGCACGGTGTAGATGTCGGCCGGTGTGCGCACCAGCCATTCGACCGGGTAGCTGGCCTGGCTTTGCGGGCTTTTCCAGCGCCGTTGCGGTTGGAAGATCACTTCACCGCGGCTGAAGGTATACACATCCCCTTTGGCCGGGCGGAAGGAGCCGCCGTCCCACACCGCATGACCGTCCTTGTCGCGCAGTCGGAAGGCGGTCAGGGCGCTGCCGTCGTCCAGGTTCATGCCTATCCAGTCCCAGCCCACGGCGTTGGGGGGCAACACTTCCTGGCTCCACTCATGGTCCAGCCAGGCCTTGCCGCTGACTTCAAAAGTCTGGCCCTTGAGCTGCAGGCTGCCGCGTGTGGCGAGCTGCGGCAGGCTGTAGTAATAACTGGCCTGTTTCGCCTCCGGCCCTTTGCGCGACAGGCCTTGCTGGCCTTGCAGCAGCAGCGGCTGGGTCTCGGTGAATTGCAGGGCCAGGGCAAAGTCGGCGGCGGGCACGCGTGCCGTGTGGGTTGTGCCCTGGGTTTGCAATGTCCAGTCGCGCAGCTTGAGCGCCATGGTGTGTGTGCTGGCACTGGCCACCTCAAACCCTTCACGCGCGATGCGCTGGTCGTGCCAGAGTTTTTTGCCATACACATCGGTGAGGGCGGCATGCGCAAAAATCAGTTGCCGGGCCGCAAACTTCGAGGCCATGCCCTGGGTGGCGTCCACACGCGAGCGGAAAAACGTCAGCTGAAAACCAAAATCGCGCGCCCCTCCAGCAGCATCGCCTGTGCGGGCATGGCCGGTGACGTACCACCATTCGGTGCGAAAGTCGGTATGCGCACCAAAATCGCGCGGAAACTGCAGTGCCCTGGCTGGCAGGGCCCACAGCGGGCCGCTGCCCGCCATGCCGGCCAGCCCGGCGGCCAGCAAAACCCGGCGGCGCGGCAGGCCGGCGGGCAAGAGGGCGGGCGGGGTGATGGCAGACATGGCCTGATTCTCGCAGCAGGGGCTGGGCTTCAGGGCTTGTTGCGCTTGCGGGAATGGGGACTTGTTCAGCGCTTCCCCAGGGTCTATCCTACAAGCCTCAAGTGCTACCCAGCCTTCCAGCTTTGACTTCATTCGGGAGATCAACCATGTACAAGCGAATTTTGTTGGCCTATGACGGTTCCAAATCAGGGCAGAAGGCCTTGCTCGATTGCAGCGAGATTGCGCAATGGAGCCAGGCTTCCCTGACCCTGATTGCCGTGACACCGCTGTACATGGACCTGGTGGGGGTGGAGGGCGGTGTTTACGACCGCACGCTGGCCGAGCATGAGAAAGAAAAATACACCGCCGTGCTGGCCGAGGGGCTGCGCCAGCTGGCCAGCTCGGGCCACCAGGCCACCGGTGAGGTGCTGGTGGGCGAGACCGTGGACGAAGTGACCAAATATGCCAAAAAGATCAGCGCCGACCTGATTGTGGTGGGCCACAAACACCTGGACGGCTGGGCGGCGCGCTGGTGGCGTGGCTCGGTGTCCAAGTCGCTGATTGAACATTCCCCCTGCAGTGTGCTGGTGGTGATCACGCACTGAGTTCGGGCTCAGCCGCCGGCGCCAGCCCTGCAAGCCGCCGCTGCGGGCCATGGCTGCCCAATTTGCTCGTTTCAACTTTTTTGAATCCGATGGGGGCTGGCTGGCGTATTTGAGTTGCTCCCCCCTAAAACTTCACCGAAAGGCCAGCCATGAACACATCCCCCTCCTTCAAACTTGCCAGCCTTGCCGCGCTCACGCTGGCCAGCCTGGCCGCCTGCACCACCATGGCGCCCGAAGGCCCGGAACGCGCTGAAAAAGCGGTCGCCGTGACCGCGTCCAACAAGCTGCTCAAGTTCAATGCGGGCCGCCCGGGACGCATTTTGACCACCCTCAACATCACGGGCCTGCAAGCCGGTGAAACCCTGCTGGGCATTGATTACCGCGTGGCCAAAGACCAGCTTTACGCCCTGGGCAGCAGCGGCCGGCTGTACACGTTGAATGAGGACACCGCAGCCGCCACCGTGGTGGGCATGCCGTTTGCCGTCAAGCTCGAAGGCACGCAGTTTGGTTTTGACTTCAACCCGACGGTGGACCGCATCCGTGTGGTCAGCAACACCGGGCAAAACCTGCGCCTGCACCCTGACACCGGCGCGGTGGTGGACAGCAATATGACGCTTGAAGGTGTGCAAACCGACGGCAAACTGGCTTATGCAGCCGGCGACGTGAACTTTGGCAAGTCGCCCAGCGCGGTGGGTGCGGCTTACAGCTACAACAAGGCCGACACCAAAATCACCACCAACTTTGCGCTCGATGCTGCCACTGGCGCACTCGTGACGCAAGGGACGCGCGAAGGGGTGATGCCGGCCGTATCCCCGAATACCGGACAGTTTTTGACGGTAGGCGCTACCGGCATGGCGTTCACGACCGCCTCTTTTGACATCCAGGCCCTGAGCGACGTGGCTTTCGCGGCCCTGAACAGCGACGGCAGCACCGCCAGCCGCTGGGTGACCATAGACCTGAAAACCGGCGCAGCCCGGTCGCTCGGCACGGTAGGCGGCGGCGAGCGCGTGGTCGGTATTGCCATGGAGCCCTGAGCAGAACAGAAGTTGTCATTGCGGGCCTGACCCGCAATCCATGCCTCACTGACCTGGGGCAGTAGTTTTTGTGACATGGATCCCGGATCAAGTCCGGGATGACAGCCAAAGTGCGGGATGAGCCGCCGCTACCAGTCTTCCTTCACCGCCAGCACCGCATCGCGGCCGGCGGCTGCGCGCCCCGCCAGCCAGGCGGTCAGCGTGCCGGCCAGCAGCACGGCCGCGCACAGGCCCAAGAGGCGCGGCCAGGGCAGGGCCAGGTCCATGGTCCAGTGAAAACTTTGTGGATTGACCACATGCACCAGCACCAGGGCCACGGCCAGGCCCAGCCCCAGGCCGGCGATGGCGCCTGCCGCTGTCCAGGCCGCACCTTCGCCGGCCACCAGTGCCAGAATTTGCCGACGCGTGAGGCCCAGATGCGCCAGCAGGCCAAACTCCTTGCGCCGCGCCAGCACCTGCGCGCTGAAGCTGGCCGCCACACCAAACAGGCCAATCGCAATCGCCACCGCCTGCAGCCAGTAGGTCACGGCAAAGCTGCGGTCAAAAATTTTCAGGGAGGTGGCGCGTATCTGCCCGCTGGCTGCAAACTCGATCAGTTCGGCTGAGCCGGTTTGTGCCAGCGCCAGCGTGCGCACCGCTTGCTGCACGGCGGCCTCACTGGCGCCAGGCGCCAGCCACAGCGCCACGTCGTTGATGCGGCTGTCGCCGGTCAAGGCCACAAAGTCGCGCTGGTCCATCGCAATGGCGCCAAACTGGCGCGCGTAGTCGCGCCAGACACCGGCCACATAAAACCGGGGCGTTGTGCCGGGCACCTGAATTACTCCTGAATTGATAGCTGCTTGCGCAGGTGCAGCAAGGGCCAGAGCCCCAAAAGACGCTGAGAGCGGGGCAAACTCTGTGCCCGGGCGCGCGCCGTACAAGTCCAGCATGGGCTCACTCACATAAATCGCGATCAGGCCGGGCGGCACCGGCAGGGCCTCACCCAGCAGCGGCAGGCTGGCGGCGGGCTGGCCCAGATCGCGCGCAATCAGCGCCACCGTGGGCTGGTTGCTATCCAGCAGCAGCTGTGTGCCGCGCAGCGTGCTGATACGTGCCACACCGGGCAGTTGTGCCAGCGCCTGCACAAAGTCGGGCGGCAAATACGCGGTGTCGCTGGCGGCGCTGCTGTTGGCGGTGCGCACATACAGGTCGGCCGGCAACACCACAGCCAGCCACTGCGTGACCGAGCCGCGAAAACTCGCCACCATCACCGTCAGGGCGACGGCCAGGCTCAGCGATGCGACCACGCCGCTGACGGCCACCGCCGCGCTGCCGCGCACGCGCCGCGCGCGCTCGACCGCCAGCAGCGGCAGCAGGCGCCGCGCCGCCAGCGGCGCCAGCCGGTCGTAAAGCAGGGCGATCAGCCAGGGCAGGGCGCTGATGCCGCCCAGCAGCAGCAGCCCGACCGACAGGTAAGCGCCGAGCGCGATGCCAAAAACCGGCGGGCTCAGGGCCAGCAGGCCGGCGCCCGCCAGCAGCGCCAGGCTGAGCCGGTACGGCGTGCCGCCGGCGGGCGGTGCGCCCAGGCCCTTGAGGGTTTGCGCCGGTGGCAGTTTTTGCGCGGCGCGGGCCGGCCACCAGCTGCCCACCAGCGCTGCGGCCAGACCCAGCAGGCCGTACACCGCAGCGCTGCTGCCGCTCCATTGCAGCTTTGGCGCCACGGCTGAAAAGTAGCCGCCACCCAGGTCGCCGCCCAGCAGGCGCAGCGCCAGCGCCGCCAGCGCCGTGCCGAGGGCGAGGCCGGCCAGGCTGCCGAGCAGGCCAAGCAGCGCCGATTCACTGAGCACCAGGCGCAGGCGCTCGCGGCCGGTCAGGCCCAGCACGCCGAGCAGCGCAAACTGCTGCGCACGTTTGGCCACACTCAGCGACAGCACCGAAAAAACCAGAAAGGCGCCGGTGAACAGCGCCACCAGCGCCAGCACCGTGAGGTTGACGCGGTAGGCGCGCGACAGGTTGCTGATACGTTGGGCGTCGTCGCCGGGTTCGGTGGCGGTGATACCGGCTGGCAGCTGCAGCGCTGTGACGAAGGCCGCGCGGTCGGCGCCGGCACGCAGGCGTATGTCGATGCGCGACAGCTGGCCGTTGCGGCCAAACAGCTCTTGTGCTGCGCCTATGTCCATCACCGCCAGTGGCGCGCCGGCGGCGGCCACGCTGCCCGCCACAGTGGAATCCAGCCATTGCAGGCCGCTTTGCACCTGCAGCCGCTGGCCGGGCAGGGCCTGGCGTGCGGCAGCATTGAGAAACACCTGGCCCGGCGCCAGCAGCGCCAGCCGGTCGGCACCGGCGGCCGGCAGCGGCATCAGCGCCGGCGCCAGTGCTGCCACCACCAGCGCATCGACACCGACCACACGCAGCGCGATACGTTTGCCGTCAGCGGCCAATGCATAGGTGTTGATTTCCAGCACCGGGCTGGCCAGCGCCACCTGCGCATCATTGGCGACACGGATAAACAGCGCCTCGTCAAAACCGCCGCGCACCGCGCGCAGCTCCAGATCGGGTTGGCCATTGACCGAACGCACGGCCTGGGAAAATTCGCTGAGCGCCGAGGCATTGATCAGCTGCACCGAAAACGCCAGTGCCACGCCCAGCATCACCGCCACCACGGCAGCGGCATTGCGCCACTTGTGGTGTAGCAGCTCCTGCCAGGAGAAGGTGCTGAGCAGGCGTAGCATCGAAGGACCCGCCTCTATGCCTGGCGCCAGAAACGCAGTGGCACGCAGGTTTGCAGCCGGTGTATGGCTTGTGCCATCAGCGCCGGGTGCAACTCATGGCCGACGCTCGACGCGATGTCGCAGGTTGCGTCGGCGCCCAGCGCCATCAGCTCGGCATAAGCCTGCTGGGTCAGCCGCACCGGCACCACTTCGTCTTGCTGGCCATGCAGCAGGTGCAGGGTGGTCAGCGTGGGGGCCTTGTCCGGCCAGGCGGCGTACTGCCCCGAAAAAGCCAGCACCCGGCCCACCAGGCCGTCGTGTATGTCGCTCAGTGCCAGCGCCAGGGTGGCGCCCTCGGCAAAACCGGCCAGTGCGGTGTCGGACTGCAGGATGCCAAAGCGCTGCTGCTGCTGGCGTATGAAGGCGGCCAGCTGCGGCACGGCTTTGGCCACCCGTTCCGCCCGGTTGCTGTCGCTCAGCTCAAAGGTCGGAAACCACTGGCGCACTGTCTTGCCGAGGTGTATGGCTTCAAAACCCTCGGGCATCACGACCGCGGCTTCGCCAAACGATTCGCCTATCAGCGTGGCCAGCGCCAGCATGTCCACGGCGGCACCGCCATCGCCGTGCAGCAAGACAAACAGTTGCCGCGGCGCGGTGACCGGCAGCAGTTCCAGGGTGTCCAGGGGGTCAGGGTTCATGGGCTCTGGTTTTGGTAAGGGCTGCCGGGCAGCTCAAGGCTGGCGGGGCCGCAGGGAGGGAAGAACATATTCCCGCACGATGCCAGCGGTGTCCCTGCGTTCGTCCGGACGCGAGGTGATCACCACCACCAGGTCGGAGGAGGGCACCACGTAGATATATTGCCCGCCCAGACCATTGGCCGCGTAGGCAGCCGGGCCACCCGGATCGGGCAACACCCACCACTGGTAGCCATAACGCGCCCACGCCGGCCAGGGGTAACCCCCCGTGCTTTGCTGACGCACCGAGGCTTCAGCAAAGTCAGCCGGGATCACTTGCTGGCCAGCCCAACGGCCGCCGCGCAGATAAAGCGTGCCGAACCTGGCCATGTCGCGTGCCGTGAGTTGCAGGCCAAAGCCACCCCGGCTGTGGCCTTGCGCATCCGAGGCCCACTGATAACGCGACACGCCCAGCGTGGACGCCAGGTGCTTCTCGGCAAACTTTGCGGCGCTCATGCCGGTCGCGCGCGACAAGATCACCGACAGCAGATGCGAGCTGTGCGAGTCGTAGCGAAAGACCGTACCGGGCTCGGCAGTGACTGGCCGGCGCAGCGCGAAGTTGACAGGCTCGCCCTTGTCGTTGAAGCGATCACAACTGGCGCTGCGCGCAGCAAAACAATTGTCACGCGCCTGCTCGTCCCAGTCGAAACCCGCTGTCATGGTCAGCAGGTGCCGCACGGTGATGTTTCTGGCCTTGGGATCGGCGTCGGGGGCCAGGGCCTCAGGCAGCCAGACGCTGATTTTCTGGTCGAGGTCGGTGATGAGCTTTTCCCGCAAGGCAATGCCTACCAGTGAAGACAGCACACTTTTGGTCACCGAGTTCACAAGGTGCAAGTCGCTGCGGCCCAGGCCCTGGCCGTAGTACTCAAAAACCAGCCGGTCGTTGCGTACCACCAGCACGCTGCGGATGTGCGGCGCGCTGCTTTCCAGCCGCTGGCGCATTTGGGCCAGCAGTTCAGCGTTCATGCCCTGCTCGGCCGGCGTCGATTCAAGCCAGTCCTGCTGAACCTGTGCCCGGGGCAGCGAACTGGCCAGCAGCAGCGTGACAGCCAGTAGCGTTCGAAACCATCGATTCATCAAAAAACTCCTTCCACAGTCAATCGGAGGACGCGGTCTGCCCGTTCGGCCGCCGCCTCGGAATGTGTCACCAGCACCAGCGCGGCGCCGTGCTCGCGCGTTTGTGCCACCAGTGCATCCATCACTTTGGCAGCAGTGGTGGGGTCGAGGTTGCCGGTGGGTTCGTCGGCCAGCAGCAGCCTGGGGCGGTGCACCAGGGCGCGCGCAATCGCCACACGCTGCAACTGCCCGCCCGAGAGCTGCTGCGGCAGGCGTGTGCCCAGGCCGTCCAGCCCGACCGCCGCCAGCATGGCCTGCACGCGGTCATCGTTGTGCTGGTTCAGCAGCAGCAAGGGCAGGGCGACGTTTTGTGCCACATCCAGGTGCGGCAGAACATGAAAAGCCTGAAATACAAAACCAACTTTGGCGCGGCGTATCAGGGCGCGCTGGTCGTCGCTGAGTGTGGCCAGGTCCTGCCCGGCCAGGCTCACGCTGCCTGTGTCCCAGCTGTCCAGGCCGGCCATGCAGTTCAGCAGGGTGGACTTGCCGACACCGGATTCACCGACGATGGCGACAAACTCGCCGGCGGCCACCTGCAGCGAGACGTTCTGGAACACCGCGACCTCGTCATACCATTTGCCGAGATTAGAGACGGCCAGTGTCATGTGGGAATCCACCCTTCTGTCATTGCGGGCCTGACCCGCAATCCATGCTTGCGGGCTGGGACGCTGGTTCATGCGGCATGGATCCCGGATCAGGTCCGGGATGACAGCCGATAGAAGCAGTGCAGTTTGTCATTGCTGTGCCACCAGGGCCAGCACCTGTTGCACCGCGCCCGGCGCATCACAGGCCACCACCTGCCGCTCTGGCATGGCGCGCAGCCAGGTGATCTGGCGCTTGGCGAGCTGGCGTGTGGCGGCAATGCCTTTGTCGCGCAGTTCGGCCATGGGCGAACTGCCGTCCAGCGCCTCCCAGGCCTGGCGGTAACCGACACAACGCATGGACGGCAGGTCGGCATACAGGTCACCACGCGCGCGCAGCGCCCGTACCTCGTCCAGAAAGCCGGCTGCCAGCATCGTGTCAAAACGCTGCGCAATGCGTTCATGTAACCAGGCGCGGTTTTCGGGCTCCAGGGAAATCAGGGCTCCAGCCCTTGCGGGGTCTGCGTGAGCAGCTCCTGTTTTGATAGCGTTTTTCTGGTGAAAAAACGCCAGTGGCTGGCCGGTCAGGCGAAACACTTCGAGTGCGCGCGAAATACGCTGCGAGTCGTTCGGCGCCAGCCGGGCCGCCGTGACCGCGTCCACGCTGGCCAGCTCGGCATGTAATGCGGGCCAGCCTTTGGCGCCGGCCTCGGCCAGCAGCTGGGCGCGCACGGCGGGGTCGGCCGGCGGCATGTCGTCGAGTCCGTCCTGCAAGGCCTTGAGGTAAAGCATGGTGCCGCCCACCAGCAGCGGCAGCTTGCCGCGCGCGCTGATGTCTTCAATCAGGCGGCTGGCATCGGCCACAAACTCGGCCGCGCTGTAGGCCTGCAGCGGGTCGCGGATATCGATCAGGTGGTGCACGACCGCCGCGCGTTCGGCAGCGCTGGGTTTGGCCGTGCCTATGTCCATGCCGCGGTACACCAGGGCAGAGTCGACGCTGATGATTTCGACCGCGTGTTGCGCTGCAATCGCCATGGCCGCAGCGGTTTTGCCGCTGGCGGTGGGACCGGTCAGGGCGATCCAGTGGGCAGCCATCAGGCCCTGCCTGGCGGGGCCGGCTCGCCGTGTTTTTGCACCACCGTCCAGGCGACGGCAGCAATACACACACTCCAGAAACACACGCCGTAGGCCAGCGGAAACACGGTGCCGTCCATGTGGCCGCCCAGCCAGCCACCCACGGCAAACGCGGCAATCATCATCAGGAAACCACTGAGCGCAGAAGCCGCACCGGCGGCCTGCGGAAACGGCACCACCGCCCCGCTCTGGCTGCAGGGCTGGTGCACGCCGTGCGCAAACATGAACAGATAAAAAGGCAGCAGCAGCGCCCAGACATTGTGCAGCCCGGCCCAGGCCAGCGCCGCCATCAGCCCGCCGCCGCTGAGTGTCAGCGCGGCGGCGATGGATACCGCGCGCCGCACGCCAAAACGCGGCAGCAGGCGGCGGCACCAGAAGGTGCCCACCACATACACCAGCGCCATGGAAAACATCACCAGGCCGTACTCTGTTTTGGACAGGCCCAGCACCTTGATAAACACAAAGGAGGAGGTGGCCAGAAAGGTGAAGAGTCCGCAGTAAGAGGCGGCGGACAACAGGGCAAAGGCCACAAAGGTCGGGTGCCGCAGGATGACCCACCAGGTGCGCACCAGCGTGGCGGGCTCAAGTGCGCGCGGGTTTTTTTGCATCGCACTTTCCTCAAAACGCAGCGCCACCACGGCCAGTGCCACCGCGCCAAACACTGCGGTGGCCAGCATCGCCACGCGCCAGCCGAACAGATCGGACAGCAGGCCGCCCAGCGGCGCGCTCAGGCAGGCAATCACACCGAGCCCGGTCAGGCCGCGCGACATGGCGCGGGCTGCCGCCAGCGGGGTGTAGAGGTCGCGCACGACGGCGCGCGCGCACATCACGGCCGCCCCCATGGCCGCGCCCTGCACAATGCGCCAGATGATCAGCAAGGCCATGGACGGCGCAAAGGCGCTGCCAATGGCGGCGACGACATAAGCCCCCAGGCCCCACAGCAGGATGGGCCGGCGGCCAAAACGGTCCGACAACGGGCCCCAGAACAATTGCGAAATGCCAAAGGCCAGCAGCAGGGCGCTGAGCGTCAGTTGTGATTGCGCCATGCTGGCGCCAAAACCTTCGGTCAGCGCCGGCAGGGCCGGTAAATACAGGTCGGTGGTGACCGGCTGTATGCCGAGCAGCAGGGACAGCAGCAGCACCACCAGCGCGGGTGACATGGCGGTGGGTGCAGCGGCTGCGGACAGAGGGGGAGGAGGGGTGGCGGGCATTGATCTGAGCGTAGCAGATCGATGCCTGCCGCCAGGCCTGCGAGGCTACTTCAGGCGGAACAGTTGCGCCAGCGCCTGCCGGTACTGCGACTGGCCGACCGAGTTGGTGTTGTGGTGTGAGCCGCCTTCGACCAGCATGAAAAGCTTGGGCTGGGCCGCCGCTTCATACAGCTTGCGCCCCAGGCTGGGCGCGATCAGCCGGTCTTCACCGCCGTGCACCACCAGCAGCGGCGAGCCGATTTTGTCCACCTTGCGCACCGCTTCAAAACGCTGGGTGATCAGCAGCGACACCGGCACCCAGCCCCATTTGGAGGTGCTGACCACGTCGGCGATGGAGGTGAAAGTGCCCTCCACAATCGTGCCGCTTTCGTCATCGACCTCGGTGGCCAGGTGGATGGCAATCGGTCCACCCAGCGAATGGCCAAACACATAACGCGGCCGGTCCGGGTAGGTCTGGGCCAGCCAGCGCCAGGCGGCGCGTGCGTCCTGGTAGGCCGACTCTTCCGACGGCAGCGCCTGTGTGCTTTTGCCAAAACCGCGGTAGTCCACACCGAGTACCGCAAAACCCAGCTCTTGCATGCGGCGCATGCGCGGCGCCGAGCCGGTCACGTTGTAACGTGCACCATGCAGGTAAAGCAGGATGGGGGCATTGGGCCGCGCCGCCGGCAGCCACAGGCCGTGCAACTGGGCGGGTGCTTCATCGGCAGCGGGCTGGAAGTTGATCCAGACATCTTCCATGCCCTCGGCGGCGGCCAGGCCACCGCCCCAGGTCCGGTCGCTGGGCTGGAAAATCCAGGCGCGCTGGCGCTCGTCAAGCGTGCTGCAACCGGCCAGCACGGCAATACCCAGGGCCAGCAGGACAGACAGGGAGGCGAAGAGGGTGCGGCGTTTCATGGCTTGACTGAGCCGCTGGGCCTGAAAAAGTTCAGCCTGCTGCCTGTAAAGCGGGGCGCTTCAGCGGCCGCGCAGAAACAGGCTGTCCAGTTCCTTGACCGTGATCTGGCGCCAGGTCGGGCGGCCGTGGTTGCACTGGTCCGAACGTTCGGTGGCTTCCATCTGGCGCAACAGGCCGTTCATCTCGTCGAGGGTCAGCTTGCGGTTGGCGCGCACCGCACCGTGGCAGGCCATGGTGGAGAGCAGCTCGTTTTGCGCGCGCTGTATCACGGTGCTGGCCTCGTGCTGCGCCAGCTCGGCCAGCACGCTGCGCGCCAGTTCCACCGCATCACCCTGCGCCAGGCTGGTCGGCACGGCGCGCACGGCCAGGGTGCGTGGTGAAAACGGCGTGATCTCCAGGCCCAGCGCCTGCAGGGTGTCGGCATGTGTTTCGGCCGTGGCGACTTCCTGTGGGGACGCCGCAAAAGTGGCCGGAATCAGCAGCGGCTGGCTGGCGATGCTGGCCGTGTCCATCTGGCTCTTCAGGCGCTCGTAAACAATGCGCTCGTGGGCGGCGTGCATGTCCACCACCACCAGGCCTTGCGTGTTTTCAGCCAGGATGTAAATGCCCTGCAATTGCGCGACCGCGCGGCCCAGCGGCCAGTCGCCGGGGGGCAGGTGTTCATTGTCTTTTTCCGTTCGGGCTGAGCTTGTCGAAGCCTCAGCCGCGTAAAACCCTTCGACAGGCTCAGGGCGAACGGAGGAGGGCGCTGGCCACATGGCGTCAAAGTCAGACACCTGGGGGTTTGCCCGGTACCCTGAGGCTGCTCCGAAATTGATAGCTGGTTGCGCCCATGGAGAAAGGGCTGCAGCCTGATTTGACTCTGTGGCTGCAGCGGCCAGCGCGGCCGCCGCTGCACGCGGCGCCGCGAGCGCATTTTCGACCGCATGGCGCACCGCCTGGTGGATCTCGCGGCTGTCGCGAAAACGCACCTCGATTTTGGTCGGGTGCACATTGACGTCCACGCGTGTCGGGTCCATGGTCACATACAGCGCGTAGACCGGCTGGCGGTGGCCGTGCAACACGTCTTCATAGGCGCTGCGTGCGGCGTGGGTCAGCACCTTGTCGCGCACATAACGGCCATTGACGTAGGCAAACTGCTGGTCGGCACGCGAGCGCGCCGCATCCGGAATGCCGGCCCGGCCGGTGATACGCAGCTGGCCCGCGCTGTAGTCCACCGCCACACTTTGGGCCAGCAGCTCGCTGCCCAGCACGTCGGCCAGGCGCTGCTCGTGCGCGTTGTCACCGGTGCAGGCACGCCATTGCTCCACGAGTTTGCCCTCGTGCCAGATCGCAAAGCCGACGTCGGGCCGCACCATGGCGTGGCGCCGCACGGCTTCAATGCAATGCGCCAGCTCGGTCGCATCCGTTTTCAAAAACTTGCGGCGCGCCGGTGTGGCGTAAAACAGCTCGCGCACTTCAACAGTTGTGCCCCGCGCGCGCGCCGCCGGGCTCAACTCACCGGTGCGGCCATCGAGCAACCAGGCGTGGCCGGAAGGGTCACCGTCGTCGGTGCGCGACAGCAGGCTCATGTCGGCAATCGAGTTGATCGCGGCCAGCGCCTCACCGCGAAAACCCATGGTGCCGACGGACTCCAGGTCCTGCAGTGAAGCGATCTTGCTGGTGGCGTGACGCCGCAGGGCGATGGCCAGCTCACCCGGCGCAATGCCAAAACCGTCGTCCTCCACCGCAATCAGCCGCACACCGCCGGCCAGCAGGCGCACGCTGACTTGCTGCGCACCCGCGTCCAGCGCGTTGTCCACCAGCTCGCGCACCACCGAAGCCGGTCGCTCGACCACCTCGCCGGCGGCAATCTGGCTGATCAACTCGTCGGGCAGTTCGCGGATCGGGCGGCGGGGAAGGGAAGGGTGGGGCACTTGGGGATTTTAGAGGAAGTGTTTTGTTGGTTTGTTGGAGCTTCGTGAGGGTGATGGTTCGCCTGCTAGCCGGGGGTTGCCCGGCGGCAAGTAACTTTCTTTTGCGTCGCCAAAAGAAAGTCACCAAAGAAAAGGCGACCCGACAGTCTGGGTCCCTCCGCTTCGCTACGGGTAACCTGCGGTGCTCGGTCAAAGCGGGGTCGAGCTCGAACTCGCTTCGCTCAGACAATCGCTCGCCCTGATCCGCTTTGACCTCCGCTCCTCGGCCCAGCCTAACGGGTGGTGGAGAGAAACAAATGCGGGGAGAAAAATCCGGAGTCCTTGAAGCGCGCAGCGCTTCAAGGACGGGAATCCCAACAGACCGTCATGTTTGCACGCGGGAGCAGCACACGCGGCCAAATGAAGTCCCCCTCCATCGCCCAGCGGGGCGAGGGAGGGGTTAGGGGTGGGAGTGGGGAGTTAGACCCTACTGCCCAAGGCAAACCGGTAACGGAGCGTGACGCTTGCGATGACTCCAGCCTCGCCCGCCGGGGCGAGACCCGGCTTGCCGGCAGACTGAACTGTGTCAATGCAAACCCGCATGTCAAAATCCCCCCCATGGAATATTTCGCCTTTCTGATCGACTTCATCCTCCACGTGGACAAACACCTGGAGGCTTTCACCCGCAACTACGGCATGTGGGTGTACGCCCTGCTGTTCCTGATTGTTTTTGTCGAGACCGGTGTGGTGGTCATGCCCTTTTTACCGGGGGACTCGCTGCTGTTTGTGGTGGGCGCCCTGTGTGGCATTGGCCTGCTGAGCCTGCCGCTGGCCATGGGGGTGCTGGTGACGGCTGCCATTCTGGGCGACCAGTGCAACTACTCGATTGGCCGTTATTTCGGGCCCAAGGTGTTTCAGTGGGAGCAGTCGCGTTTCTTCAACAAACGCGCATTCAACCAGGCGCATGAGTTTTACGAACGTTACGGCGGCATCACCATCATCCTGGCGCGTTTCATGCCTTTTCTGCGCACCTTTGCGCCCTTTGTGGCGGGCGTGGCAGAAATGAGCCGCACCAAGTTCAGCGCTTACAACGTGCTGGGCGCGCTGATCTGGGTGGTGGGTGTCAGCAGTGCCGGCTACTTTTTCGGCAACCTGCCCTGGGTGCAGGCCAATCTGAGCAAGATCATCTGGGCCATGATCCTGATTCCCGGCCTGGTGGTGCTTTACGGCGCCTGGAAGGCCAGCCGCGCCAAGGCTAACGCGGTGTAACGCGGCTCGCCAGCGGCGGGCTGCGGTAGTCGGGCTGGATGCGGCAGCCCTTGCCGTAGGCCGCTTCGTAGCCCCGGCACAAGGCCAGCACTTTTTGCGGTGTGGGTTTGTCGCCCCGGTTGACCCAGTCCAGCAGCGCGGTGAAAAGAGCCGGGTATTGCGCCTCCGCCAGGTAGCTGTGTTCGGACTCGTCGGTGAAGGTCTGCACCAGCAGGTGGGCCGTGCCGGCGCGCTCACGCACCTCCCGGTAGGCCGACTCCAGCTCGACAAAAGCGGTCGGATCGTTGGCGCCATGAATCATCAGTGTGGGCACGTTGACGCGGCCATCGGGTGCACTGTCTCTGGCCAGTTCGGCCACGGCTTGCGGGTCGGCCTTGTAACGCAGCACACCGGCGTTGAGGGCGTCGTCGTTGGCCGAGCCGCGGTACACCGCTGTGGAATTGTCAAACGGGTTGCGTTTGTCCAGACGCAGCTGGGTCAGGTCGCGCATCAGCCAGGTGGCCCAGTTCATGTGGCCGACCAGCGACTGCTCGGGCAGCTTGAGCACCTGCAGGAGGGTCGCGAGATTGGCCGCCTGCTGCGGGCTGCGCTGGGCAGCAGGCGTGCGCACACCGGTGCATTCGTTGATGCGGGACGCCAGCTCGGCGCGGGTCAGGGCGCCGTCCATGGGCAGCCCGTGCCAGAGCGGGTACTGGGGCTCGTCCGCCCTGGGATGGTTTTTGCAGACGTATTGGTAAACCACCCGCAGGTCGAGCCGGAAGGTGTAGGCCAGCTGGCCGCCGCCCAATACGCTGTTGGTCAGCAACACCCCGTCGTAAGGCCCGCGTCGGCCAGCCACAGTGGCATACATTTCCGCCGCTTTGGAAGCCACGCCGCCGCCATAACTCTGGCCGTGCAACAGCGTGCGCTGCGCCGTGCCGAAATGCTGCACAAAAATCTGGCGCAGGCGCTCGGTGTCTTCAGCCGCCATGGTCACGCCGTAGCCGCCGCGGCGGTAACTGGAGGCGGCCCAGGCATAACCGGCCTTGACGGTCACCGCCCAGCGTTTGAGGTCTTCCTCGCTGCGCGCGGATTGGGCCGGGCCGGTGTCAGCGGGGCCGCCGTGGGCATGCATGACCAGCACCTGTTTGTCCCAGTTGGCGGGGATCGCGATGCGGTAGAAGGCGCCGCGTCCATCCTCGCCGTTGTAGCAGCGGGCGCCGGCCGGAACTTCGGCCGGGCAGGCCTGCAGTTGTGGCGGCGGGGCCTGGACACGCGGTGTTGCGCAGCCGTAGCAGGCCAACACCACCAGGGCAAGGACGGAATAAAGGCGGGCAGGCAGTTTCATGCCGCCATATTAGGCCTTGCCGGTGCGCGCGAAATGGTGGAAAACCAGTGGGTCCCCGGCGGCGTCTGGCTGAAAGTAATAAGTGAGCGTATTATTTATGCTGAAGCGGCGCCGGGTGGTGGCCGCGCCGGAGACACTTTCAGATGAACGCAGCACAAGCCCTGTCGCGATGGAGCCAGCCCGGCTCCAGCCGCGTGCCCTTTTGGGCCTATACCGACGCCCAGCTGTACCAGCGCGAGCTGGACAAAATTTTTTATGGGCCGCATTGGGGCTATGTCGGGCTGGAGGCTGAAATTCCCCAGACCGGTGACTTCAAGCTCAGCCACGTCGGTGAGCGCCAGGTGATTCTGGTGCGTGACCGGGTCGCGCCCAAAGACCGGGCCACGGACCACGGCATACGCGTGGTGGAAAACCGCTGCGCCCACCGCGGCGTGCGTTTCTGCCAGAACCCGCAGGGCAATGCCCGCAGCTTTGTCTGCCCCTACCACCAGTGGACTTACAAGCTCAACGGCGACCTGGCCGGTCTGCCCTTCAAGGACGGCGTGAAAGACGGCGACTGTGTCAACGGCGGCATGCCCGAAGGCTTCGACCTGAAAGACCACGGCCTGACCAAACTGCGGGTGGCGGTGTTGCACGGCCTGGTGTTTGCCACTTTCAGCGATGCGGCCGAGCCGCTGCAAGACTACCTGGGGCCAGACATCCTGCCCTGGCTGGAGCGTATCTTCAAGGGCCGGCAACTGACCTTGCTCGGCTACAACCGCCAGCGTATTCCGGGCAACTGGAAACTGATGATGGAAAACATCAAGGACCCTTACCACCCGGGGCTGCTGCACACCTGGTTTGTGACCTTCGGCCTGTGGCGCGCTGACCAGAAAAGCCGCATGGTGATGGATGCGCAGGGCCGGCATGCGGTGATGATTTCGCGCCGCAACGAGGGCGGGCAGGCGGCGGTGACGGAAGGCGTGACATCGTTCAAGGCCGGTATGACGCTGCACGACGACCGCCTGCTTGACGTGGTGCCCGAGGCCTGGTGGAAAGTCGATGACCCCGCGAACCCCGGCAGCGCCATCACGCCCACCGTGACCATGATCACGCTGTTTCCCGGGCTGATCATCCAGCAGCAGGTCAATTCGCTGAGCACGCGCCACATCGTGCCGCGTGGCGAGGGCGAGTTCGATTTTGTCTGGACCCATTTTGGTTTTGCCGATGACACGCCCGAGATGACCCGGCGCCGGCTGCGCCAGGCCAACCTGTTCGGACCGGCGGGTTTTGTCAGTGCCGACGACGGCGAAGTCATCGAATTCAGCCAGGCCGGCTTTGCGCAGTGGGGAGAGTCCGGTGAAACGCTGTGCGAACTCGGCGGCACCGGCACCGAGATGACAGAACACATGGTGACCGAAACCCTGATCCGCAGCATGTATGCCTACTGGAAGAGGGTGATGGCACCATGACCGAAGATTCCGTTCGCCCTGAGCCTGTCGAAAGGCTACAACTGCAATTTGATATTGACCAGCTTAACGCGGCGTATGCAGCAGCCCTCGATGAAAAACGTTTCGACGCCTGGCCGGAATTTTTTCTGGAAGACGGGCGTTACACCCTGCAGGCCAGGGAGAACTTCGACCGTCAATTGCCGCTGGCGCTGATGGACCTGGAAAGCCGCGGCATGATGAAAGACCGGGTGTATGGCATCACCCAGACGATTTACCACGGGCCGTATTACACCCGGCATGTCATCAGCCCGGCGCAGGTCTTGTCGGTGGAGGGGGACCTGATCACGGCGCAGGCGAACTACGCGGTGTTCCGCACCCGGCCTGCGGGTGTCAGCGAGGTTTACAACGTCGGGCGCTATATCGACGACATCGTTCGCACCGACGCAGGCCTGAAGTTCAGGCGCCGGCTGTGTGTGTACGACAGCGAGATGATCCTGAATTCGCTGATATATCCGGTGTGAAACTGTCGGGCTTTGCCCGCGCCCTGTTCGCGCGGGAAACACGCTGCTAGACTCACGGCGCTTGGGTTAGCGTGCTAACAATGAGGCCCTGGCGATTCATAAATCAACACATCGGAGACTCACATGAAGCTGAAAAATACACTGAGCCTGCTTGCCGGCGGTTTGCTTCTGGGCCTGTCCCAGACGGCGCTGGCGCAGGTGCCGCAATACGGTGCCAACGTCAATCTGGAGCAGGCGCGCAAGCTGGTGGCCGCCGCTGTTGCCGATTCGCGCCGGCAGAACCTGCCCATGGCGATTGCGGTGGTGGACAACGCCGGCCAGCTGGTGGCGTTTGAACGCATGGACAACACCCAGACTGCCAGCACCGGCATCGCCCAGGACAAGGCAGCGTCGGCCGCGATGTACCGGCGTCCAACCAAGGTATTTCAGGATGTCCTGGCGGCCGGTGGTGTTGGATTGCGTGTCCTGACGCTGCGTGGCGCGAACACGGTAGAGGGCGGATTGCCCATCGTGGTCGATGGAAAAATCATTGGTGGAATTGGGGTGTCCGGCGGCACGTCCGAGCAGGACGGCGTGGTAGCCAAGGCCGCTCTGGACAACATGGGCAGATAAGCCCTTGCGCAGGCCCGGTGGCCGCAGGGGCTCACCGGGTTTGCACAGGGTGGCTGGCGGCGCTGCCGTCAGCCATCCCGTACTGATCAGCGTTTTTGATCCTGCTTTTTGCCGATCTCGCTGCCGATCACCGCGCCGGCTGCTGCGCCGCCCACGGTGCCCAGTGTGCCGCCGCCGAGTGCACTGCCTGCCACACCACCGAGCACAGCGCCGGTGCCCGTGCCAATTTGCTGGTTGGTCAGTGAGGTACCACAGCCGGTCAGTGCGATCAGCGATGCGGCTGCGGCTGCCATCAGAATGTTCTTTGTCATCATGTTCACCTTTGTCGGATTGCAGGCAAGTCTCAAGAAGCCCGGGATCAAGCCTTGTTGCTACCTGTAGCTGTACTGTAGTTTTTGCAGGCTGCCGCAGCTGTAGGAAAGGGCCTGCGCGTGCTGTCATCTGCCCGCGTCAGCACGCGCAGGGTCTTGCCCTCAGAGGGGCCGGTTGCGCGCCAGCGGCGGGTTTTTTGCAAAGTAGCGGCTGATGCCGCGCATCAGCGCGTCGGCCAGTTGCACCTGGTAGTCCTCGCTGCGCAGCTTGACCTCTTCGTCAGGGTTGCTGATGAAGGCGGTCTCGACCAGCACACTCGGAATGTCCGGCGCCTTGAGGACTGCAAAGCCGGCCTGTTCTACCCGTGGCTTGTGCAGCTTGCCGACGCTGCCAATCTCCCCAAGCATCGCGCCGCCCAGCTTGAGGCTGTCGTTGATTTGCGCCGTGGTGCTCATGTCGAGCAGGGCTTTCTGTACCTGCGCATCCTTGGCCTTGACGTTGAGGCCACCGACCAGGTCGGCAGAGTTTTCCTTGTCGGCCATCCAGCGCGCCGAACTGCTGGAAGCGCCTTTTTCGCTGAGTGCAAAAACGCTGGCGCCTTGCGGACGCGGCGTGAAAAACGCATCGGCATGGATGCTGATGAACAGGTCGGCCTGCACACGCCTGGCCTTTTGCACACGGATGTGCAGCGGCACAAAAAAGTCCGCGTCGCGCGTCAGGTAGGCGCGCATGTTGGGGACGGCATTGATGCGGTCGCGCAGGCGCAGGGCGATCTGCAGCACCACGTCTTTTTCGCGCGTGCCGCCCGGGCCTATGGCGCCGGGGTCTTCGCCGCCATGGCCGGGGTCCAGCGCCACAATGATCAGGCGGTCGGTCTTGTTGCGGCTGCCTGCGCCGGCGCTTTCCGGCGGGCTGGCCTCCGGCGGGCTGAAAACTGCGGCAGGGCGCTCTTTCTGCGGGGCGGGTGCTGCGGCAGGCGCTGGGTCGGCGCTTTTGCCGGGCGCCGGCCGGGTGGTCTGCCGCGCCATCAGCTCACCCAGCGGATCGGCGGCGGCCGGCGCCTCCGGCTTGTCTTTCAGGCGCTCGGCAATCAGTGCGGCCAGCGGGTCGGCCACCTGGGTCGGGTACAGGTCAAACACCAGCCGGTGCTGGTAAGCGGCCACAGGCGGCAGCGTGAAAACCTGCGGCAGCATGGGCTGCTTGAGCTCAATCACCAGGCGCACCACACCCGGTGCGTTTTGCCCGACGCGTATGCCTGCGATGTTCGGGTCGTCGGGTTTGACCTTGGCCACCAGTTCGCGCAGCGCGGGAATCAGGTCTATGCCCTCTATGTCCACGGCCAGGCGCGGCGGCTCGGCGATGAAATAGTATTTGGTTTTCAGGCCGGTATCGGACTCTATCGTGACCCGGCTGTAGTCTTTGGCGGGCCAGACCCGAACCGCCAGAATCGAGGTGCCGCGGGCAATCTGCTGCACACCCAGCAGCAGCACCAGGGTGCCCATCTTCAGCGCGCTGCGCCGGTTTGGCCGGCCTGTCATGGCAGCAGTGCCGCGCCGGCGGCGCTGTGGGCGCTGAGGTTCACGGCGCGCACATCGCCGTCCCGCAGCTCCAGGGCGATGTCGAGGTCAGCGGCGGGCAGGTGTTCGCCGGCTTTTTCCGGCCATTCCACCAGTTTGAGGCCGGTGCTTGCGAAGATGTCGCGAAAGCCGGCTTCTTCCCACTCGTCCGGATCGTTGAAACGGTAGAAGTCGAAATGCCAGATGTTCAGTGGGTCGCCTGCCCCCTCGACGGTGTAGGGTTCGACCACTGCGTAGGTAGGGCTTTTGATGCGGCCCGACACGCCCAGGGCCTGCAGCAGGTGGCGCGCAAACGTGGTTTTGCCGGTCCCCAGATCGCCGTGCAACTGGATCAGGGTGTTGCAAGGGGGTGGGGCCGCCAGCAGCTTTGCGGCCAGCGCCCCGGCAAAAACCCGGGTCTGGTCTTCGCTCGCCCAGGCAATACTTTTTACAATGGGCGGGTGATCGTTACTGGCCATCAATTTGTTTCTCAAATTCAAACGTGGGCGCGCGAGCTTGGATTTTCGCAAATTGGCATAGCCGGCGTGGATCTGTCATCGGCGGAACCCGGATTATCGGCCTGGCTCGCGGCCGGCTTTCATGGTGACATGAATTACATGGCGGCGCACGGCCTGAAACGGGCACGCCCGGCCGAACTGGTGCCCGGCACCGTCAGCGTGATCACGGCGCGCATGGACTATCTGCCCGCCTCCACGCCGCAAGAGCCGGGGCAATGGCAGGCGCTGGAGCGGGCGCGGCTGCAGCGGCCCGGCGAAGCGGTGGTGTCGGTCTATGCGCGCGGCCGCGACTACCACAAGGTCATGCGCACGCGCCTGCAAAAACTCGGAGAGCGCATTGCCGGCCATGTGTTTCCGCTGGGCCACCGCGCCTTCACCGACTCGGCACCTGTGCTGGAGGCCGAACTGGCTTCGCGCAGCGGCCAGGGCTGGCGCGGCAAACACACGCTGCTGCTCAATCGCGAAGCCGGGTCCATGTTTTTTCTCGGCGAAATTTATGTCGATGTGGCGTTGCCGCCCAGCGCGCCGGTGACACCGCACTGCGGCAGTTGCAGTGCCTGCATCGATATCTGCCCGACTCAGGCCATTGTCGCGCCGCACCAACTCGATGCGCGGCGCTGCATCTCCTACCTGACCATCGAACATGCGGGTGCGATTCCGCTGGAGCTGCGGCCGCTGATAGGCAACCGGATTTACGGCTGCGACGACTGCCAGCTGGTCTGTCCCTGGAACAAGTATGCGCAGCGCAGCGCACTGCCGGACTTTGACGAACGTGCAGGCCTGAGCGGCCAGCAACTGGTGACCTTGTTTGCATGGACCGAAGAGGAGTTTTTGCGCCACACCGAAGGCAGCGCCATCCGGCGCATAGGCCATGAGCGCTGGTTGCGCAACATCGCCGTGGCCATGGGCAATGCCTTGCGCAGCGGCGGCGGCTGTGATCAGGGTGGGGCGATCCGCGCCGCTTTGCTGGCGCGGCGTGCGGATGCCAGTGAGCTGGTGCGGGAACATGTGGCGTGGGCGCTTTCCCCGCCCATTATGAATCAAATCGGCCTCTAGCCCTTTACTGGCTTGCGTAGCCAGCTCCTGATTTTGTAGCATTTTGTGCGGCCTCTGGACCGCTCCCTATAATCACCCGGTGCCAACCACCCCGTCCTCCCGCCCGCTGTGGGCCCGCTTTGCCGCGTGGCTGGGGTTTCTGGCCGTCTTCGCGGCACTGCTGGCCCCCGTGTCCACGCTGGCCGAAGATGTGCGCACCGGCCAGCTCGGTGGGCTCTGCAGCGTGGCTGGCGGCAATCAGCCGGGCAGCGACGATGCGTCGCCAACCGGCGGGCACTGCGATCTGTGTGGTTCGGCCGGCCTGGGCCTGCTGCCGCAGAACCCAAGCGGCGCCCGTCCCGCGACCGTCACCGCGATGGCGCTTGTTTTCGAGGATGCAGTCCGCTCGGCCTCCTCGCCGGGGCTGCCTTTCAGCCGCGGCCCGCCTGTACTTTGAACTGAACCCGCCTCTGCGGAGGTTTGCCGCGCGCCAGCCTGAGGGCAGGCGCGTTATTCAATGTTCTTTCAAAGTCCGGATTTTTCATGACCGTCTCCCTCACTCTCAAAATTGCAACCGCCTGCGCCTTGCTGGCCGGCGCCACACCCGTTTTTTCGCACATTGTTCTGGAGCAGGGCAGCGCCTTCGCGGGCAGTTACCACAAGGCGGCGTTTCGCGTGGGCCATGGCTGCCAGGGCTCGGCAACTACGGCCGTGGCGGTGTACATCCCGGCCGGTGTGACCGGCGTCAAGCCTTACCCCAAGGCCGGCTGGCCTGTCGCCATCGAGCGCCTGCCTGCGACGCAGGATGTCACGCTGCTGCGCTGGACAGCGGCCGGCAAGGAGGCTGCCTTGCCGGACACCCAGGTTGACGAGTTCATCCTGCGTGCCAAAGTGCCGGAGACGGCCGGGCCGCTCTGGTTCAAGGTGCTGCAGACCTGCGAAAACGGGCGCAATGACTGGAGCGAAATTCCCGCCACCGGGACTTCCACCCAGGGGCTGAAGACGCCGGCCGTCCTGCTGCAGGTCAAGCCGGCCGAAGCTGCCGCGCCGCATCACCACTGAATCGCCACTGCATAACCCTTGTCTCCAGAAAGAAACTCCCATGAAATCAAAAATTGCTTTTTTGTTGCTGGCGCTGTCGGGTGCTGCCCTGCATGCGCAACCCGTCGAAGTCAAGGATGCCTGGGTGCGTGCCGCCGTGCCCGGCCAGTCGGGCACAGGCGCCTTCATGGCCATCACGGCCAGAGAAGGCGCCACGCTGGTGGGCGTGTCGTCCCCGGTGGCCGGTGTGGCGGAAGTCCATGAAATGAAGATGGAGAACGACATCATGCGCATGCGCGCCGTCCCCGCGCTGGACTTGCCTGCCGGTAAAACCGTGCAGCTCAAGCCGGGTGGTTACCACCTCATGCTGATGGAACTCAAGCAGGCTTTGCCCAGGGGCAGCAGCGTGCCGCTGACACTGGTGTTCAGGGACAAGAAAGGCGCCGAAAGCAGGCTGGCTTTGACACTGCCGGTCAGCGCCGCTGCGCCGGCCGCCGAGGCGGCGCACAGCCACAAACACTGACTATTTGGCTTTGTCGACCAGGCGCCGGTAAACGGTGGCGCGGCTGATGCCCAGCGCCCTGGCGGCTTTCATGATGTTGCCGCGCGCGTCGCTGACCGCCTTGCGTATCAGCGCGGTTTCTATCTCCTTGAGCTGCAGCACGGGCGCGGGCGCACCCCGGCCAGCCAGCCGGCCGGCGGCGGGCGCGCGGCCGCGCAGCAGGGGCAGGGCGTGCAGGCGCAGGCCGGACCACAAAGGCACGTCGATGGCTTGCGGATAAGCCAGCGGGTTGCTTTTGGCGGCGTCAAACAACATCTCGTAAGGCATGGCAAACAGCTCGCTGCAGTGCACCGCTGCCGGGCCGGCGTTTTGCAGCGCCGGCACCATTTGCCGCGCCGCCGGATTCGCGCCGCTGACCCAGCCATCCGGGTCCAGGCAGACCAAACCGTCCATGTCGTCGCCCAGGCTCTGGCTGGACCAGTTCAGGCGGAGCATCAGGTCGTGCGGCCGGTTCTGCATCAGCGCGTTTTCAATGCTGCGCGCCGACTGCACCACCAGGTGTTTGAGCTCGGGGCGCTCCACCGTGTCCACGCCGGTCAGGTCCAGCATGCCGGCGCAACGGCCATCGGGCCCGAACAGCGGCGCACCGGCGCAGCTGTAAGCCGAGTTGGCGTTGAAAAAATGCTCGCCACGGTGCAGCCAGACCGGCTGCAGCTCGGTCAGCGCCGCGCCTATGGCGGTGGTGCCCACGCTGTCCTCCGACAGGTCCACACCTATGCGCGTGATCAGGTCCACGCGCCGGTCGCGACGGTCTATCGCGCCATTGACATCGACCACCACACCCTGGGCATTGGTCAGTATGGCGAAGTAACGTGTGCTGGCAATCGCGGCACCGAGTTTTTCCAGCACCGGGCGCGCAGCCTGAACCAGCACCTGATTGGCTTCTTCGGTGCGGCGCAATGTGTGCGGTGACAACATGTCAAACGTGACCTGTTGCTCGGGTTTTTTTCCGCTGTCCAGGCAGCGTTGCCAGGAGCGTTCAATCCACGGCTCGGCCAGCAGGCCGGACTGGTTTTTGCCGCCCTGCAACACGGCCTGGCGCGCGTGGGCAATTTGCTGCAGGCGCTGCTCGGGAGAGGTCGGAAGGGCGGTCAGCATGGTGGGCGATGCTCTTTTTTTGGGGGCGGGAGGTGCGGGGGGATGCCCGCAGTGGATGCAGCCTACCAGACCGTGACAAGTGCGACCGGCACCGGGCTGGATTTGCATCATTTTGAGAATATCGCGGCGCTTTGGCAAGCTCCTAGGGTTTAACCTAGTCGGGTGTTCGGTGGGCACTTCAACAATGGCTCAGTCCCAGTACTGCAGTCCGGAAATATCGAAACATGAAAGCGCGTCTTCGCACCCATGGCGGCGTTGCAACCCTTGCGAAGGCGTCCAGCCTTCGCTGCGGCTTGCGCCTTGCCCTGGGCACGAATCCATCACTTTCATTTTGCTTTGCTACTTCCGGATTGCAGTACTAGCCAACAACAAACAGCCATCAGGAGACAAGCCCATGCAAGTTCAGTTCAAAGTCAACGGCAAAGCCAAAAGTGTGGAGACGCCGCCCAACACCTTCCTGGTCCAGGTGTTGCGCGAGCAGCTCAAGATGACCGGCACCCACGTCGGTTGCGACACCGCGCAGTGCGGCGCCTGCACCGTGTTGATGAATGGCCGCGCGGTCAAGTCCTGCAACATCCTGGCGGCCCAGGCCGAAGGTGCGGACATCACCACCATCGAAGGCCTGGCGGCTGCCGACGGCACCATGCACCCGATGCAGGCGGCCTTCAAGGAATGCCACGGCCTGCAATGCGGCTTCTGCACCACCGGCATGGTGATGAGTGCGGTGGACCTGTGCAAACACCACCCCAAGGCCAGCGAAGGCGAAATCCGCGAGTTGCTCGAAGGCAATATCTGCCGCTGCACCGGTTACCAGAACATCGTCAAGGCGGTGCAGCAGGGTGCTGCCGCGATGGCGACCTGAACCGGACCCGCCCGCTTCACGCTTCTTGCGGTGCCGCCACAAGGCGCGCTGCTCCTTCACTGAATTAACTCAACCGTTTCTGGAGTACACACATGGGTGCATCCGACTTCGTCAACCTGCCAAACATTGGCACCTCGGTCCGCCGCAAGGAGGACTACCGCTTTCTGACCGGTGGCGGGCAATACACCGACGACATCACGCTGGCCAATCAGAGCTACGCGGTGTTTGTGCGTTCGCCGCATGCCCACGCGAAGATCAACAGCATCAGCACCAGCGCTGCCAAGGCCGCACCCGGCGTGCTTGATGTGTTTGTGGGTGAAGACGTGGCCGCCGACAAGATCAACGGCCTGCCTTGCGGCTGGCTGATCACCTCCACCGACGGCAACCCGATGAAAGAGCCGCCACACCCCATCCTGGCCCAGGGCAAGGTGCGTTATGTCGGCGACCATGTGGCCATGGTGGTGGCCGAAACGCTGGAGCAGGCGAAAAACGCCGCCGAGCTGGTCGAGGTCGATTACGAGGTGCTCAGCGCCGTGGTGCGTGTCACCGACGCGGCCAAGGCCACGGCCTTGCACGAGGCTGCCCCCGACAACCATTGCTACAAATGGGCGATTGGCGACAAGGGCCAGGTCGATGCGGTGTTTGCCACGGCCGCGCATGTGACCAAACTGGATCTGACCAACAACCGGCTGATTCCGAATGCGATGGAACCGCGCGCGGTGATTGGCTCTTACAGCCGCGCGACCGACGAATATGTGCTGTATGTCTCCAACCAGAACCCGCATGTCGAGCGCCTCTTGCTGACGGCGTTTGTGATGGGCCTGCCCGAACACAAGGTGCGCGTGATTGCACCCGACGTAGGCGGTGGTTTCGGCTCCAAGATCTACCTGTACGCCGAAGACGTGTGCCTGACCTGGGCCTCGAAAAAGCTGAATCGCAACATCAAGTGGACGGCCGACCGCAGCGAGGCTTTTGTCAGCGATGCGCATGGCCGCGACCATTCCAGCCATGCCGAAATGGCGCTGGACAAGGACGGCAAGTTCCTCGCGATGCGGGTGCACACCGACGCCAACATGGGCGCCTATTTGTCCACCTTCGCGCCGGCCGTGCCGACCATCCTGTACGCGACGCTGTTGGCCGGCCAGTACACCTGCCCACAGATTTATGTCGAGGTCGATGCCTGGTTCACCAACACCGCACCGGTGGATGCCTACCGCGGCGCGGGACGGCCTGAAGCGACCTATCTGCTGGAGCGCCTGGTCACGCGCTGCGCCTGGGAGCTGGGTCTGGCGCAGGACGAGATTCGCCGCCGCAACTTCGTGAAAGACTTCCCGTATCAGACGCCGGTGGCGCTGCAGTACGACGTGGGCGATTTCCATGCCCTGCTCAAACGCGGCAACGAACTGGCCGAGGTGGCGGGTTTTGACAAGCGCAAAACCGCCTCGGCTGCCAAGGGCCTGCTGCGCGGCATCGGTTACTCGTGTTACATCGAGGCCTGCGGCCTGGCGCCCAGCAATATCGCCGGTGCGCTCGGTGCGCGTGCCGGTTTGTTTGAGTGCGGCGAGGTGCGCGTGCACCCGACCGGCAGTGTGACGGTGTTCACCGGCTCGCACAGCCACGGCCAGGGCCATGAAACCACGTTTGCGCAGGTGGTCGCCGCGCGGCTTGGCATTTCGGTGGATGCGGTGGACATCGTGCACGGCGACACCGGGCGTGTGCCGTTTGGCATGGGCACTTACGGCTCGCGCTCGATGTCGGTGGGCGGCACGGCCATCATGAAGGCGCTCGACAAGATAGAAACCAAGGCCAAGAAAATTGCCGCGCACCTGATGGAAGCCAGCGATGCCGACGTCGAGTTTGCCAACGGCGAGTTCACCATCAAGGGCACCGACAAGAAGGTCACGTTCGGCCAGGTGGCATTGACGGCCTACGTGCCGCACAACTACCCGCTCGACAAGCTGGAGCCCGGCCTCAACGAAACCGCGTTTTACGACCCGACCAACTTCACCTTCCCGGCCGGCACCTACATCTGCGAGGTCGAGGTCGATCCGGCCACCGGTGTCGTGCGGGTCGACAGCTTCACCGCGGTCGATGACTTTGGCAACATCATCAACCCCATGATTGTCGAAGGCCAGGTGCATGGCGGGCTGGTGCAGGGCATAGGCCAGGCGCTGCTGGAAAACTGCGTCTATGACCCGGAGTCCGGCCAGTTGCTGACCGGATCTTTCATGGACTACGCGATGCCGCGTGCCGACGACATGCCCAGCTTCAAGCTGGACACCTTGTGCACGCCGTGCAGCCACAACCCGCTGGGCGCCAAGGGCTGCGGTGAGGCCGGGGCCATCGGCTCGCCGCCGGCGGTCATCAATGCGGTGCTGGACGCGCTGAGGCCGCTCGGTGTGATCGACTTCGACATGCCGGCCTCATCCAGCCGTGTCTGGGAAGCCATACAGTCCGCCAAAAAATAAACAGCTAGCCAAGGAGAAAACCCCATGTATCCCTTCACCCTGGAACGACCCACTTCCCTGGCTGCGGCCGCGCAACTGTCCACCGACGGCGCCAAACCCCTGGCCGGCGGCCAGACCCTGCTGGCCTCGATGAAACTGCGCCTGTCGAGTCCCGACCAGCTCGTCGACCTCAGCGGCATCAAGGAGCTGAGCAGCATCAAACGGGAAGGCAATGCCTTTGTGATTGGCGCGATGACGCGCCACCTCGATGTGGCCAACCATGCCGACATCAAGGCGGCGCTGCCGGCGCTGGCCGACCTGGCCGCCAACATCGGTGACCGCCAGGTGCGCGCCATGGGCACGCTGGGCGGCTCGGTCGCGAACAACGACCCTTCGGCCTGTTACCCGAGCGCGGTGCTGGCGCTGGGTGCGACGATTCACACCACCACGCGCAAAATCGCGGCCGACGACTTCTTCCTCGGCATGTTTGCCACCGCGCTGAACGAGGGCGAACTGATCACTGCGATCAGCTTTCCGATTCCCAAACGCGCGGCCTACATGAAGTTCAAGCAGCCGGCCTCGCGTTTTGCGCTGGTCGGCGTGTTTGTGGCGCAGTTTGACGCAGGTGTGCGGGTCGCGGTCACCGGTGCGTCCAGCGGCGTGTTCCGCCACGCCGGTCTGGAAGCGGCGCTCAGCAAAAGTTTCACGCCCGAGTCCGCTGCGGCGGTGAAGATTGCCGCGACCGATCTGAACAGCGACATCCATGCGAGCGCCGCCTACCGCGCCAACCTGATCAGTGTGCAGGCGCAGCGCGGCGTGGCGAAGGCGCTGGCATAGGCGGGTGGCCCCCTGCCGGCCTGCAACCGTGCCGGCCGGCGGTTTCAAGCCATTTATGCCTCCAGCCCCCGATTGACGGGCGCAAGCAGCTATGAAAAACATAGCGGCCGCGGCAAGTACTAAACTGGACCGATGACACCTTTTCCCACGATTGATGCCTTGTTGCAGGCGCTGCAGGGCGCTGGCTATTTTGCCGACCGCCGGCTGGCCACCGCCGTCTTCCTGGCGCTCAAGCTGCAGCGCCCGCTGCTGCTCGAGGGCGAGCCCGGTGTCGGCAAAACCGAGCTGGCCAAGGCGCTGTCTGTGGCACTGCAGCGCCAGCTGATACGCCTGCAGTGTTACGACGGCCTCGAGCAGCGTGAAGCGCTATACGAATGGAATTACGCCGCGCAACTGCTGCATATGCGGGCCGTTGAAGGTCGCAGCGACGCCGCAGATGTTGAACGCGAGGTCTATCAGGACCGCTACCTGATACGAAGGCCGCTGCTGCAAGCGCTGCAGGCACCGGCACCCGGCGCGGTGCTGCTGATCGACGAGGTGGACCGCGCCGACGAGCCCTTTGAGGCTTTTCTGCTCGAGTACCTCGGCGAGTACCAGGTCAGCATTCCCGAAATCGGCACCGTGCGCGCCGCCGTGACACCGGTGACGATTCTGACCAGCAACCGCACACGTGAGCTCAACGACGCGGTCAAGCGCCGCTGTCTTTACCATTGGCTCGATTACCCGGAGCGCGAGCGCGAGCTGGCCATCATCCGCGCCCAGGTGCCCGAGGCCGGCGAACAGCTGTCGGCCCAGGTCGCGGCTTTTGTGGACCGGCTGCGCCGCTCGCCGCTGGGCAATGCCTTCCAGCGTGCGCCTGGCATTGCCGAAAGTGTGGAATGGGCCAAAGCCCTGGTGGCGCTGGACACGCTGGTGGTGGACCCGGAAGTGGTGGCCGATACGGCCGGCATTTTGTTCAAGCAGCGTGAAGATGTGGCGGCGCTGACGCACACGCTGGCGGTCGACTTGCTCAAGCCTGAAGAGGCGGCGGCTGCGTGAGACTGTATGAGGCCGGCCTGTGTTATTAGGTGACGCAAGAAGCGGCAAACTCGCCGACAACATTGCCGGCTTTGGCCGGGCCCTGCGCCGCGCCGGTGTCAAGGTGGACAGCCAGCGTATTGGCCTGGCCAAGGAGGCGGCGCTGGCCGTCGGTATTGCCGAGCGGGAAGACCTGGGCGCCGCGTTTGAGGCCGTGATGATCAGCCGCGAGCAGGACCGTCTGGTGTTTCGCGAACTGTTCGACATCTATTTCCAGGACCCGAAAGTGGCCAACAAGCTGCTGGCGCAATTGCTGCCCAGCGCCGAAGGCAAGGCCGAGCCCAGCAAGCGCCGGCCGCGCGTGCGTGAGGCCCTGGCGCCGCAAAAAGCCTTTGGCCAGCAGGCCAAACCCGCGACCGAAGACCAGAAGGTCGAGTTTGACGCGGTCATGACGGCCAGCGACATAGAGCGCCTGCAACATGCCGACTTCAATGCCCTGTCGGCCACCGAATACCGGCTGGTCGAGCGGCTGGCGCGCGACATCAAGCTGCCGCTGCCGATGTTTGCCTCGCGCCGCAGCCGGCCCGCCCGCAAGGGCAAGCGCATGTACTGGCCCGGCGTGATGCACCAGGCCGCGCGCACCGGTGGCGAGTTGATACAGCTGCCGCGGCTGGAGCGGCGTGAGCAGGCCCTGCCTTTGCTGGTGCTGGTCGATGTGTCGGGCTCGATGGAGCGTTATGCCCGGCTGCTGCTGGCTTTTTTGCACGCGGCCACGCGGCGCCATCCGCAGCGCGATGTGTTTGCCTTTGGCATGCACCTGACCGACCTGACGCCGGCTTTCCGCCAGGCCGACACCGACGAGATGCTGGCCCACGCCAGCGCAGCGATTGAAGACTTTGCCGGCGGCACGCAACTCGGCGCCTCGCTGGCCAGCCTGCGCGAGCACCATGCGCGCCGCCTGGTCGGGCGCCGCACCATGGTCCTGATCATCAGCGACGGGCTGGACACCGGCGAACCGGCCGACCTGGCGCGCGAGCTGGGCTGGCTGCGCCGGCGCAGCCGCCGTTTGCTCTGGCTCAATCCGCTGCTGCGTTTTGACGGCTACGCTCCGCTGGCCCGTGGTGCTGCGGTGTTGCATGCGCACGCCCACGGCATGCTGGCGGTGCACAACCTCAGCAAACTGGAGGAACTTGCGGCCAGCCTCGCGGCTCTGATGAAGAAGTAAGCAATGAAATTTTTGACTTGTCATTGCGGGCCTGACCCGCAATCCATGCCGCATCAACCCGGCAATTTGCAGAGTGCCCATATGGATCCCGGATTCCCGGATCGAGTCCGGGACAGGCTCAGTCCGGGATGACAAGTCTCCAAAGTTCAGAAAAAAAGGAAAAAACATGGACATGCAAGGAAGCCGCCAGCTCGCGGTGACACAACAACAGGCCTGGGATGCACTGAATGACCCGGCCGTGCTCAAGGCCTGCATCCCCGGCTGCGACAAGGTCGAGGCCACGGGCGAGAACCAGTACGCGGTGGCCATGGCCCTCAAAATTGGACCGGTGTCGGCCAAGTTCACCGGCAAGATCACGCTCAGCGACATCAACCCGCCGGCCAGCTACAAGCTGGCGTTTGACGGGCAGGGCGGCGTGGCCGGTTTCGGCAAAGGCAGCGCCGGGGTGGTGCTGACGCCGAATGACCAGGGTTGCGAGCTGTCGTACACCGTGCATGCCTCGGTGGGCGGCAAGGTGGCACAACTGGGCCAGCGTCTGATAGACGGCGCGGCCAAGTCCATGGCCGAAGACTTTTTCAAACGTTTTGACGAAGAAATGCAGCGCCAGCACCCCGAGAGTTATGCGGCCAAAATGGTGATGGGCGAGATTGAAACCGGCACGCCGCCTGCCGCGCCAGCCAAAGCCGCGATCCCGCTGTGGGTCTGGGGGGTGGGTGCCGCGCTGCTGGCGCTGGCCGTCTGGCTGGGCAGCTGAATACGCTGCAGCCGGCCTGGTAAAAGGAAAGCAAATGGAAAACCTCGATGTGATGGTCTTGCGTACCCTGCGCGACTGGCGCGCAGCGGGAAAACGCGCCTTGCTGGCCACGGTGGTGCGCACCTGGGGCTCGTCGCCCAGGCCGGTCGGCTCCATCATGGCGCTGTGTGAAGACGGCGCCGTGGTCGGCTCGGTCTCGGGTGGCTGTATTGAAGACGACCTGATCTACCGCTACACCCAGGCCTATGCGGCGGCCGGTGCGGGTGCAGAAAATAAAACCATTCCGTCCGGCCCGCCCACCTTTGTCAAATACGGCATCACCGCCGACGAAGCGCACCGCTTCGGCCTGCCTTGCGGCGGCACGCTGGAGCTGCTGCTGGAATACGACCCTGACGCGGCAGCACTGGCCGAGCTGGTGCTGGCGCTGGAAGCCGGGCGCCTGACAAAACGCAGCGTGCGGCTCACCGATGGCGCGGTAGTACTGGCGACCGCCACGGCACCGGCCGAACTCAGTCTCTCCAGCACCGAACTGGTCAACACCTTCGGCCCCGAATACCGCATGTTGCTGATAGGCGCAGGCCAGCTGACCGAATACCTGGCCACCATGGCGCTGTTCAGCGGTTTTGCCGTCACCGTCTGCGACCCGCGCGAAGAGTACCGCAGCGCCTGGTCGGTGGCGGGCGCCAAAGTGCTCAGCGACATGCCCGACGACGTGGTCATCGCCTTCAAGCCGGACCGGCGCAGCTGCGTGATTGCGCTGACCCACGACCCCAAACTCGACGACCTGGCGCTGATGGAAGCGCTCGGCACCGACGCGTTTTACATAGGCGCGATCGGCTCCAGGCGCAACAACAACACCCGGCACCAGCGCATGGCCGAACACTTCGGCCTGACCGAAGCCGCCCTGGCGCGCCTGCGCGGCCCCATAGGCATTTACATCGGCAGCAAGACGCCGCCCGAGATTGCCGTCAGTGTCATGGCCGAAGTGCTGGCCGTGAAAAACGGCATTGTGCTGCCGCGCGACATGGAAGTCGCGCGCGCGAAGAACGAGCGTGCGGTGGTGGAGAACGATGCGGGTGAACTGGTGTGTGGCGTGGTGCGTGTGCCGTCCTGAGCCGCCTGCGCTGAGTCTTCAAGCAGTATCGGGCTCTGGCCCTTGTTTGACGTGCGCAGGCCGCTATTAAAAATATAGCGAAGTTAGGTGGCTCAGGGATGGGTTACTGAGCTGATGAAACGCGGCGCCGCTCCCACTCGAATGGCACTTAAATCAGCAAAAAGGCTGTCATCCCGGCCTTGAGCCGGGATCCATGCCGCATGTTCCACCGCTCAGGCCCGCGAGGCATTCGTGTCCTGCGCGCAACGCCAGATCGCGAACTGGTGCCGACGACTTTGCCGTTTTCAATATCCTTGACGGGTTGCGCTTTCCTTGGGGTAAGCTTTTGATAACTATGAAGAATTTACAAAAGCACCGGCCAGTTTATTTCGCAAGCGGCGATGTTATCCCGCAGTTTTGCGGGATATATCAGAGTTAGCTCTCATGGATCACCGAGACCTTGCCGAGTCCTGGGCTGTGACGCTTCGTCATCTGGCGGCTGCACGGTTCTATCTTGCCGAGCATCTGCCGATGGGTGAGGCACGAGCTGCAGAGCGGGAGTTCGCACACTACCTTCATCACAACGAGTTCGGACTCGCGTTGAGCGAAGCAGAGGCGCTGGGAGAGATGTGCCAAGCACCTGCTGCCTTTTGGCTCGAGTTGCGGCACGCGGCCGCTAACATGGACTTGAATGAGGAGGCCGCACGGTATGCCCGGCGAAGCGAGAGCTAACAGGTGGTTCGACGCGGACACGCACCGGCACTGCGCCGCAAAGCGTGTGGATGAGCCTACGCCATGCGGCGCAGTGCCGGTGCGCGCCAGTCAACGCCGACGTTAAACGGCATGGAAATCCAGGTCGACGATTACCGCCCGGCTCTCGAACTGGAAATTCGGCGCCATGCGACACAAGAGATTTCGCTTGAGATTGTCCCTGATGTCGCAGAGTGGGCTAAGGCCAATCACATCATCGTCAAGGGGAACCCTATAGGTACCTCCATCCCAATCCGCGGTCAGCTGCCTCGCGCTGTGGTGGTTCGGGCCCAACTGAACGAAGAAGACTTGGCAGTTGTGCTTGGTCGCCTCGATCTTCGCGGGCACTGGGATGAAACTGGAGAAATGAGGAAGAGCCCGGTCCTGTTCCTCCGTCATTTGGTGCTACACGAACTCGCGCACCTCGAAAACAACTGGGATCAATCAAGGGAGGATGACTGTGACAAATGGGCTTTCGAGCGCCTTGCCGCTTAACATGTTGTTCGATACGGACGTCCCAAGCGGCTCGCGCCACTGGCGCTCTGAATCTTTGGCCCCCGGGGAACTCCGACGTTGGACGTCATCCTGAGGACCTACCCGCGTGGCTACCGCGAAGAACGATCTCTTCAGTGTCGACTTCTTTGACCTGCAACTCCGCTTTGCGAAGCGGGTAGCCGAGCTCTCCGGAGTCTCGTTCACGGAAGCCGTTGGAAGCCACACCAACATCTACGTCCGCCTCGGAATGGGCCAAGGGCTTGATATCACCCATTCAGACTGGCAAGACTATCTCGCAGGGTTGGGCACAGTGCACGAGAAGGCGCAATACACACATGCCGTTCATGCCCGTCGTCTGCATGTTCCTGCAGGGCCAACGCTCGCCAACGCCGTAGGCTGCTTCTCGTATGCGCTGATCGGACAGGATCGTGCACGGCTTCATTTTCACCCTGGGGAGCGCACATCCGGGTCCCCCCTGTCCATGGAGAACCGCCATCTCCGGCAACGCGAGTTGGCTGCGCTGCTCTCGAAGCTGAGAGCCTCGTCGTCGTCATCAATGCGAATCGTTGGCGCGTCGTGGCTGTACAACTTGCGATCCTACCGATGCTTGTTTCCCGAAACGTATCTTGCCAGCCTGCAGCCTATGGCGCATCCCTATCAGCGAATGCCGTTGTGGGGTCAGTTCCTTGCCCGCGATCGGCGCGTCAGGCCAGAAGCGAAGGCGCGCTTCCTTGAAGGCATCTCGCAGGCATCCAGTCTGTCGGAGTTGGATCTCTGCTTTCCCTTCCCGGTATTGACAGCCACATCGCCCGCGACTTGGTTCTATGACCATATGGGTCTACAGGCGCTCCAATGACGTCCAACCCTTGCTTCAAGCGAATGCTCCCCATGCCTCCTTCACCCCTGCCCAAACACATCCAATACCTTCTCCTGGTTTTCTTCGTCGCCAACCTCACACACTTTGTGCATAACGCCGAGTACATCGCCTACTACCCAGGCCTGCCGTCCTGGCTGAGCCGGGAAAATGTTTACCTGGCCTGGGTTGCCGGGGCCAGTGTGGGGCTTGCAGGTTTGCTGGTGTACCGGACGAAATGGAAAGTCCTGGGCCTGGTGCTGGTCGCGGCTTATGGTGCACTGGGCGTCGATGGCCTGGCGCATTACACGCTGGCGCTGTGCTCTGACCACACCCTGGCCACCAATCTGACGATCTGGTTTGAAGTGCTGGCGGGTTTGTCTTTGCTGCTTGCATCGGCGGCGCTGATAGGCCGGAATATCTCCATGTGGGTCACAGCAAAAAGCTGATGCCCCGGCTTCTGTAGGGAGGAAATGGCTTCATGAAAATCACTGCCAAAAAACGCGCGGCCAATGACAAACGTGTGGCCGACAACATCCAGGAGTACGGATGCCACGTGATCAGCGTTTTTGATCCGGAAGAACTGGAACCGTCTTTTTCCTACTCCATCGGCATCCAGGAGACCAGCGCTGTGCCAGAGGCCATCGTGATCGGTTTGAGGCCAAACCTCAGCGGTTTCATGATCAACGAGTACAACCGCCAGGTACGTGCCGGCACCCGTTTTCAGCGAGGGGTCTTGTACCCGGGCTTTATCGAAGGCTTTGAGGTGTATATCGAGCCGGCCCGCCAGAAGCGCCTGGCCGAGTACACGCTGGGCTGCGACCGTTACTACGGCGACAAGGCCTACGCTGTGGTCCAGATCGTCTGGCCCTCCACTTCCGGCGTATGGCCCTGGCAGAAAACGGCGTCCGAGTGGCTGGTGAACAACCAGCCCATGCTCGGGCGCGTCAGGCCCGACCGCGCTTGAGCTTGAGGCCCGCCATTCATACCAACCGCTAACCCGCAGGAGTCCATGTGTCCCACGCCCTGTCCCCCCAAAACATCGCCGCCTCCCTGCTTGAACTCTGGTCGCCCCGTGTCATCGGTGAGGTCGATGATGCGTACATCAAGGTGGCCAAGGTGCACGGTTCGCTGGCCTGGCATACGCATGACGACGAAGACGAACTGTTTTTCATCCTCAAAGGCCATTTGCGCATTGAGTTGGAAAGCGGGGCGGTGGAGCTGGGCGAGGGTGAAATGTTCATAGTTCCCAAAGGCGTGCGCCACAATCCGGTCGCCGAGCAGGAGTGTCATCTCTTGCTCATTGAGCGCAAGTCAACGCTGCACACCGGCACGGTCAGCACCGCAAAGACCCGTTCCCTCGCGGACCAACTGCGGCCGGTTTGACGGGTATTTCGTTCACAACACCATGCTTTCCTCCCTCACCACCATCGCCATACTGCACTGGGCGGTGTTGATACTGCCGGGGTTCAACTTTCTTCTCATCGGTCAGCTTGCGGCTGCGGGGCAACGCGGCACGGCCCTGTCGGCTGTGGCCGGCATGACGGCAGCCACCCTCATGTGGGCCTTGCTGGCCGTGGCGGGGGTGGGCATTGTGTTCACGACCTATCCCGCCGTGCGGCAGGCGGCGCAGATGGCGGGCGGCCTGTACCTGATCTACCTTGCGGTCAAGCTCTGGCAGGCGGGCCAGGCGCCCGACCCGGCATCGGCTCAGGTGCTGGGGTCGGTCGAAGCATTCCGCGTGGGTTTTGTGACCAGCGCCCTGAACCCGAAGATCGCGCTGTTTTACGGCAGTGTGTTTGCCACCGCCTTGCCGGCCCATCCGTCCAGCACCCTGGTGTTTCTGGCGGTTGCGCTGGTGTTCATGAATTCGGTGGTCTGGCATTCATCCCTGGCGCTGGCCTTGTCCCGGCCGGTCGTACAAGGCGCCTACCTGCGGCACTTTCGTACGCTCAATAAAGTGGCGGGCCTGATGGTGGGGCTGATGGGGCTGAAACTTGTGCTCACCACGATTCAGGAGTTTCTGGGCCGGGGCGCTTAGCCGTGCAAACGCGGTCCCCGCATCGGGATTGCCGCAAATCGCGCGCAAGGCCGGATGCGCAGCGGTGCTTGCGGCCATGTTGTCACTGACGGCTGACCGCATGTAGCAGTTTCTTGAAAGCGAATTAATATTCGGTTATATTCGCGTCTCGATGAAACCCAAAGACGACGAAAAACAGCGTGCGATTGCCGAGGCCACCTTTAATCTGGTGGCCCAGACCGGTCTGAGCGGCCTGACCATGGCCGACATCGCCCGCACGGCCGGTATCGCCACCAGCACGCTGTACGTCTATTACCCGTCCAAGGACGAACTCATCAGCCAGCTTTACCAGGATGCCAAAACCGCAACCATGCAGCGCCTGATGGAAGGGGTGCAGGTCGGCATTCCCTTGCGCAGCCGGGTACGCCGCATCTGGGGCAATTTGCTGCGGCACCGGCTCGAGCGTTATGCCGAAGTGGTGTTTCAGGAGCAGTATTACAACTCGCCCTGGTTCACCCAGGGCAACCGCGAACTGTCCACCCGGCTCGCGGCCGGTTTCCTGGCGCTGATGGAAGAAGGCCAGCAGCAGGAAATTTTCAAACCGGTTCCCCTGCCTTTGTTGACGGCCAGCGTGGTGGGCTCGGTGCGCGAAACTGCCAACCTGATCCGTACTGGCGTGCTGGCTGACGACGAGGCCGTGCAGCTGGCTGCCTTCTCGCTGTGCTGGGACGCCATCAAGGCGTGACCCTGATGGATTCAAGCTAACACTCACCTAATTTAAACGAATAAAAATTCGTCAGTTACTTCTTCCCTGAGACACTTCCCCCAAAAAAGGAGTTCCACGATGCCCACCCTGAACATCAACGGCAAAAACGTCCCCGTCGACGCTGCCGAGTCCACGCCCATCCTCTGGGCCCTGCGTGACACGCTGGGCATGACGGGCACCAAGTTTGGCTGTGGTGCCGCCTTGTGCGGCGCCTGCACCGTGCATCTCAACGGCGCACCCATCCGCTCCTGTGTCACGCCGGTGTCGGCAGCCGTGGGCCAGAAGATCACCACCATCGAAGCCGTAGGCGCAGACCGCGTCGGCAAGGCGGTGCAGGCCGCCTGGGTCAAACATGACGTGGCGCAGTGCGGCTACTGTCAAAGCGGACAGGTGATGAGCGCCACCGCCTTGCTCAAGACCAAACCCAAACCGACTGACGCCGACATCGACGCAGCCATGGCCGGCAACATCTGCCGCTGCGGCACCTATGTGCGCATTCGCGCTGCCATCAAAGACGCCGCCGTGACGCTGGCTTGAAGGAGAACAGCATGTACAACACCACTTCTTCCGACATCTTCAATCAATTGCCAAAAGGCCTGCAAGCCCTTGCGCAGCAAGCGCAAGGCGCTCCTGAAAACGGAGCAATGGCAGGCCTGCAGCGGCGCAGCTTTCTCAAGGTTGCCACGGCCAGTGGTTTTGCGCTCGGCGCTTTTCCGCTGCTGGCACAGGCCCAGGGCGCAGCGCCTGCGACGGCTTCCGGCCTCAAGCCCACCCAGCAGCCTTCGGCCTTTGTCCGCATAGCCAAGGACGGCACGGTCACCGTCACCATCAACCGCCTCGATTTTGGCCAGGGCGTGCAGACCGGCCTGCCCATGATCCTGGCCGAGGAGCTCGATGCCGACTGGCGCCTGGTGAAGAGCCAGCACGGCAATGCCGACCCGGCCTATGTGGACCCGGCTTTTGGCATGCACCTCACCGGCGGTTCCGGCGCGATCAAGAATTCGTACACGCAGTACCGCGAACTTGGTGCCCGCACGCGCGCCATGCTGGTGTCGGCGGCTGCGACGCAGTGGGGTGTGGACGCAGGCAGCCTGCGCACCCAGCAGGGTGTGGTGATAGGCCCCGGCGGCAAGCGCCTGACTTACGGCGAGCTGGCCGAAGCCGCCATGAAGCAGCCCGTGCCCGAGCAGGTCACGCTGAAAGACCCGAAGCAGTTCCGCATCATCGGCAAGCCCACGGGCCGGCTTGATGCGCGTGCCAAATCCACCGGCAACCAGAGCTACGGCATCGATGTGCGCCTGCCCGGCATGCTGACGGCGGTGGTCGCACACCCACCCGTGTTTGCGGGCAAGGTCAAATCGCTTGACGATGCTGCGGCCCGCGCCATCCCCGGCGTCAAGGCCGTGCTGCGCGTGCCACTGGACCGCGGCGGCGAGGGCGTGGCGGTGCTGGCCGAGGGCTACTGGGCGGCGAAACAGGGCCGCGATGCGCTGAAGCTCGAGTGGGACACCAGTGCCGTCGAGAAGGTGGACAGCGCCAAACAGCTGGCCAGCTACCGTGCGCTGGCACAAACCACGGGTGCCATCAAGTACAACGCCGATGTCGGCAAGCTGGCGGCAGCGACCAAGAAAATCAGCGCCGAGTTTGTGTTTCCCTACCTGGCCCACGCACCCATGGAGCCGCTCAACTGCACGGTGCAGTTCAGCGGGCAGGGCGCCGACACACGCGCTGAGCTGTGGCTGGGCACGCAAATGCCCGGACTGGACACCATGGCAGCCGCCGGGGTGCTGGGCGTGGCGCCGCAGAACGTGAAGATGAATGTGCAGATGGCGGGCGGCGGTTTCGGCCGCCGCGCGATTCCAAGCAGCGACTATGTGGTGGAGGCCTGCGCGGTTGCCAAAGCAGCGCGCGGCGCCGGCCTGAACGCCGCCGTGCGCACCTTGTGGAGCCGCGAAGACGACATCAAGGGCGGCTACTACCGGCCCATGCATGTGCACCGCGCCGAGATCGGCCTGGATGCGCAGGGCAATATCCTGGCCTGGGACCATGTGATTGTCGGCCAGTCCATCGTGACCGGTTCGCCCTTTGAAGCCTTCATGGTCAAGGACGGCGTGGACACCACCATGGTCGAGGGCATGAAGGAACCCTACGACATTCCGATGCGGCTGTCGGTGCATCACCCCAAAGTCAACGTTCCGGTGCTCTGGTGGCGCAGTGTGGGCTCCACCCACACCGCTTATGTGATGGAAACGCTGATCGACGAGATCGCGCGCAACAGCGGCCAGGACCCGGTGGCCTGGCGCATGAAGCAGTTTGGCAGCAAACACCCGCGCCACAGCGCAGCGCTGCAGCTCGCGGTGGACAAGTCCGGCTACGGCAAACGCAAACTGGCGGCAGGGCGCGCCTGGGGCGTGGCAGTTCATGAGTCTTTCAACACCGTGGTGGCCTATGTGGTCGAAGCCTCGGTCAAGGACAAGACGCCGGTGCTGCATGCGGTCACGGCCGGTGTGCACTGCAACCTGGCGATCAACCCGACCAGCATCGAGGCGCAAATCCAGGGTGCGGCGCTGATGGGCCTGTCGATGTGCTTGCCGGGTGCGGCCATCACGCTGAAAGACGGCGTGGTCGAGCAGGGCAACTTCGGCGACTTCGCGGTGCCGCGCATCACCGACATGCCGACGGTCGCAGTGTTTGTGGTGCCCAGTGCCGATGCACCCACCGGCATGGGCGAGCCCGGCCTGCCGCCGCTGGCGCCGGCTTTTGCCAACGCGCTGGCGCGCCTGACCGGCCAGGCACCGCGCGAGCTGCCCTTCAAGTTGGCCTGATGAGCACTGCCCGGCCTGAAGCCGACTTGCCCACGGTGCTGGTGCTGGCCTCGGGCCGCGGTGAACGTTTCACCGCGTCTGGTGGCAGCACCCACAAGCTGCAGGCCCTGCTGGCCGGCAAGCCGGTGCTGCAACACACGCTGGACGCTGTGGCGGCCAGCGGCCTGCCCTGGCACCTGGAGCAGGTGGGCCATCCCGGCATGGGGGATTCGATTGCGGCGGCGGTGCGCGCCACGCCTGATGCGGCCGGCTGGCTGATCCTGCCGGGGGATTTGCCACTGGTGCGCGGCGACACCTTGCGCGCCGTGGCAGATGCCCTGGGGCCACATGCGGTGGTGATGGCCGCGTACCAGGGCGTGCGCGGCCACCCGGTCGGGTTTTCCGCTGCGTGCCGCGACCAGCTTCTGGCTTTAGAGGGAAATCAGGGTGCAGCCCCTGTGGTTCGTGCGCAGGCAGCTATGAATTCAGTAGCAGTTCTGGAGCTCGACGATGTCGGTGTTGTGACCGATGTCGATACGCTGGACGATCTGGCGCGCGCCGAAAAGTTGCTGGCCGCGCGCCGGACCTAGTTTCAGCTGCGCGTGATCACCGCGCAGGCCAGGCGCGGCCCGGCGTTGCCGGTCGGCTGGGTTTTGTAGTCGTCCGGGTCGCGGTGCACGATCAGGCCCTTGCCGACGATATCGGTGATGCCGCTGCCGACGGCGATGCTGCCGGACTCAAAGCTGAAGCGGGCCACACCGCCGGCATCGGCCTTCAGGCTGGGCAGGTCGCCGGTGTGGTGCATGCCCGTGCCGTGGTTGCCATGTGGCGCGCCCGACGGGTTGAAATGTCCGCCTGTGCTCATGCCGTCGCCGCTGGAGCAGTCGCCTTTTTCATGCACATGAAAACCATGCTCGGCGTTCGGTTTGAGGCCGCGCACTTCGCCGCTGACCCGCACCTTGCTGCCCGCCTGCACAAAAGTCACGCTGCCGCTGGTCGGGTTGCCAATCGTCGATTGCAGCTGTGCGCTGGCGCGTGGGCCGGACGACATGCTGGCGCAAGCGCCCAGCAAAGCGGTTGCTGCCAGAAGGATCAGGGGGGTTTTCATGTTTGTCTCCGGACGTGAGGGAATCAGGAAGAATGTCCTGTCCGGACTTTAGTCGGGTGGACGGGTGCTGGCAAGCCCGGCCTGCTCTTGCCTGTCCTGCTGCGCGAGCTGCAGCAGCCGGGCCAGGGCGGCGTCGGAAATGCCGTGGCTGTGCAAACTCTCCAGGGTCTGGCGGGCGTAGTCGTGGGTGCTGCCGTAACGCCCGCAGGAGTCGGCAAAAATCTGCTGGTAACGGGCCGCGCTCAGCTCGCCGGTGAAGTTCGGGCTGCGCCTGGACAGTGTGAAGGCCAGCGCCTGCACATGGCCTTTGGGCGTGTTGCAGCGCAGCCAGCGCGGGTCATAAACGCCGGTGACCATTTCGCGCAGCCACAGTGTCGCCATGACCTCAGGCACCTCATGCCGGGGCACCCGGTACACCACGCCATGACAGCTGCCTCCCGACAGCAGGGCAAACACCAGGCCGGGGCATTCGGGCGTGCCGCGGTTGATGCGGCTCCACATCTTGAGCGCGCGGTGCCAGCCGTGCACTTTGGCGCGCCGCTGCTCGCTGAAGTCGAAGTCCGGGCGCCAGATCAGCGAGGCGTAGCCAAAAATCCAGAGGTCCTCGCGGCCGCCCCACTGGTGCAGAAAACGCGCCAGCATGGGGGCCGGATCGCGCACCGGGTGCAGGGGGGAATGCGGGGGCGTGTCCACAGCCACACTTTACAATGAGCTGCCTGCGCCGTCAGCGCCTTCGCCCGATTGTGGGGCTGCGGCAAGTGCCCGCAACAAGCCGGTTTTCACGGAGATTTTCTGCATGTTTTCGCAATCGGATGATGAACAACTGGGCCTGGTGCTGGGCCTGGTGGCGGTGGTGGTCACAGGGGTGCTGGTTCTTGTCATGGCGGTTGCGCTGCATCGCCCGCAGGTTAACCCACCGGTCCCTGCGGCGCCGGATCTGGCGCCGGTGCCAGCCGTCGCAAAACCCGTGACTGCCCAGGCAGCTGCAGCCGTGGCCTCTGCCCCTGCCGCGCCTTACACGCAAGCCAGCTCCGATGCGGCCAGTGTCACGGTGGAATACGGCGTGGTGAAGTTTTATTTTGCGTCCGGCAGCGCCGGGCTGGCCGGCGGCGCGGCCGATGCGCTGGTCGATGTGGTGAAAGCGGCCAAAGGCGGAAAAAAAGTCCTGATTGCCGGCTTTCATGATTCAAAGGGCAGTGCGCTGGCCAATGCCGATCTGGCACGCCGCCGGGCGCTGGCGGTGCAGGCGGCGTTGCAGGCAGCGGGTGTGCCCGAGCGCCAGATCAGCCTGCAAAAGCCGCAACAACTGGCCGGCTCCGGCGCGGATGCCGAGGCGCGCCGCGTCGAGATCACGCTGCAATAAATGGTGCTGGCGCTTGCCCCCGCGCGGTAACCGGTTTGTAACCGGCGTCTTTTCAAAGACGCGGTAACCCGCTACCATGAACGACGTAATAAAGTTACCAAACCGGCTCGCTTCTGGCGCGCCCGCGCATCCCGCCGCAGCCCCACACCACAAACACCCATGACCCTGCACCCCACCCTTGCCGCTGTGACCGACCGTATCCGCCTGCGCAGCGGGGCCAGCCGGCAGGCTTACCTGCAGCGCCTGGACGGCGCCGCCACCCGGGCCAGCAGCGTGGAGCGCATGGGCTGCGGCAATATTGCGCATGCGGTGGCCGGCATGCCGCGGGACGACCGTTTCAAGGTGGTCACGCAGCGTGCGCCCAACATCGCCATCGTCACTGCCTACAACGACATGTTGTCGGCGCACACGCCGCTGCAGTCTTACCCGGACCTGATCAAGTGGGAGGCGCGGCTGCAGGGCGCCACGGCGCAGGTGGCCGGCGGTGTGCCCGCCATGTGTGACGGCGTGACCCAGGGCACCGCCGGCATGGAACTCAGCCTGTTCAGCCGCGACGTGATTGCGATGGCCACCGCCGTGTCGTTGAGCCATGACATGTTTGACGCGGCGCTGATGCTCGGTGTGTGCGACAAGATTGTGCCGGGGCTGCTGATAGGCGCGCTGCATTTTGGCCATTTGCCGACGGTGTTTGTGCCGGCAGGCCCCATGCCCTCAGGCCTGCCGAACAAGGAAAAAGCCCGTGTGCGCGAGCTGGCGGCGCAAGGCCTGGTCGGGCGCGACGAGCTGCTCGAGGCCGAGCTCAAGTCTTACCACAGCCCCGGCACCTGCACCTTTTACGGCACGGCCAACAGCAACCAGATGCTGCTCGAAGCCATGGGCCTGCATGTGCCCGGCACCGCCTTTGTGCAGCCGGGTGGCGACCTGCGGGATGAGCTGACACGCGAGGCCGCGCGCACGGTGCTGGCCATCGTCAAGTCGTCGAAACGTTTTTCACCGATAGGGAAAATCGTCGATGAAAAAGCCATCGTCAATGCCATGGTGGCACTGCTGGCCACCGGCGGCTCGACCAACCATTTGATCCACTGGGTGGCGGTCGCGCGGTCCGCCGGCATCCTGATCGACTGGAATGACTTTTCCGACCTGTCGGATGTGGTGCCGCTGCTCACACACGTCTATCCCAATGGAAGTGCCGATGTGAACCAGTTCCAGGCGGCAGGCGGCACCGGTTTTGTGATCCGCGAGCTGCTCGATGGCGGCTACATGCACGAGGATGTGCTGACGGTGCGTGCAGGCGGCATCCGCGAGTACACGCGTGAGCCCGAAATGCGCGCTGGCCAGCTGGCCTGGCACGAGATGGGTGCGTCGAAAGACCTGGCCATCGTGCGGCCTGCCGCTGCGCCTTTCAGTGCCAGCGGCGGCCTCAAGCTGCTGCAGGGCAACCTCGGGCGCAGCGTGATCAAGGTGTCGGCCGTGCCCGATGACCGCCATGTCATCGAGGCGCCGGCGCGTGTGTTTGATTCGCAGGAAGACCTGCATCTGGCTTTTAACGCGGGTGAACTGGACCGGGATGTGGTGTGTGTGGTGCGCTGGCAGGGGCCGCAGGCCAATGGCATGCCCGAGCTGCACAAACTCACGCCGCCACTGGCGGTACTGCAGGGCAAGGGTTTTCGGGTGGCGCTGGTCACCGACGGGCGCATGAGCGGCGCCTCGGGCAAGGTGCCGGCCGCCATACATGTGTCGCCCGAAGCGGCCGTGGGCGGGCCGCTGGCGAAGTTGCGCGACGGCGATGTGATCCTGGTCGACTCCATCAGCGGTGTGTTGCAGGTCCGGGTGAGCGACGCTGACTGGGCCGCGCGCCAGTGCGCGCAGATGCCCGAGGCCTTGCGCCAGGCCAATGGCCTGGGCCTGGGACGTGAATTGTTTGCCGGCATGCGCAGGCATGCCTTGACGGCCGAAGAAGGAGCACCCTCATGGATGTGAAAGTGGATGCCTCTGCCGTCCTGACGGCGCTGCAGGTGATGCAGGATGCGCCGGTGATTCCGGTGATTGTGCTGACCGACGTGGCGCACGCCGTGCCGCTGGCGCGCGCTTTGGTGGCGGGCGGCATCCGCATGCTGGAGGTCACCCTGCGCACGCCGCAGGCGCTGGCCTGTATCGAGGCCATTGCGCATGACGTGCCCGAGGCGGTGGTAGGCGCGGGCACGGCGCGCAGCGCGGCCGATGTGCAGGCCTGCGCCATGGCCGGCGCGCGTTTTATCGTCAGCCCCGGTTACACCCATGCGGTCGGCAGCGCCTGCCGCGATGCGCACCTGCCGCTGCTGCCCGGTGTGGCCACCGGCAGCGAAATCATGGCGGCGCAGGAAGACGGCTACACCGAACTGAAGTTTTTCCCGGCGCTGCAGGCCGGCGGGCTGGCCATGCTCAAGGCCTGGAACGGGCCTTTTGGCGACGTGCTGTTTTGTCCCACAGGCGGCATCACGGCGGCGAATGCGGCCGAGTTTCTGGCCCTGCCGAATGTGGCCTGTGTGGGCGGCTCCTGGCTGGTGCCGGCCGACGCGCTGGCACGCGGCGACTGGGGGCGGGTGACCGAGCTTGCCCGGCAGGCGGCTGGGTTGCCGAGATAGCCTGTTCTATGAGTCAAATGGGCCTCTAGCCCTTTTGTGATGGGCGTAAGCAGCTATTGAATTAATAGCGTTTCCCTGCCCTGGCTGTCATCCCGGACTTGATCCGGGATCCATGTTTGTTGACTACTCACCTTGTTCTTGCTGTTGTGGTGTGCCAGCAAGCCGGGTCTCGCCCCGGCGGGCGAGGCACTTTTCTTTGCGTCGCCAAAGAAAAGTACCCAAAAGAAAGGCGACCCGATGGTCTGGGTCCCTCCGCTGCGCTGCGGGCAACCTGCGGTGCTCGCCGAAAACGGGGCCGGGCTCGAACTCGCTGCGCTCAGACAATCGCCCGTCCTGATCCGTTTTCGGCTGTGCTCCTCGGCCCAGCCCGACGGGTGGGGAACAGCCAATGCGGGGACAAAAATCCGGAGCAGAAGAAGCGCGCAGCGCTTCTTCTGCGGGACTCCCAACAGGCCGTCATGTTTGCACGCGAGAGCAGCACACGCGGCCAAATGAAGTCCCCCTCCATCGCCCAGCGGGGCGAGGGAGGGGCTAGGGGTGGGAGTGGGGAGTTGAAACTACTGCCTCGAACCGACCGGGGGCGCGGCGTGAGGCCACCATTCAATAAATCACAGCATTGGACAAGGCACTCGCGCTGTACGAAGCTGGAGCTTGCCAACGTGGCCTGTGTCGGCCGCTCCTGGCTGGCACCAGCCGTTGTAAGCTGGCTCACCGCTGGTTTAAGCGTCAAACAAGGCTCTGGACCGCTTCCGGCGTTCGTGAGAAGCTATCAAAAACGGAGCAAGGGCGCGACCCCGCCGGCGTTGGAATTCAGGCACCGAGCAGTCGCGCCACCGCCAGGCGTGCCTGGTGCCCGAGTTCTGCCATGTCCAGCCCCGGCACCGCGCCATCTCGCACGATCTCGTTTCCGCCGCGCAGCAGCACCTTGAGATGCGCCGCACCGCCGCTGGCGACCGGGCCTATGGCCGGGTCGTGCAGACCGAAGTAGCGCGGATCGCGGTCCAGTGCATAGATCGCGATGTCGGCCGCCTGCCCGGGCGCCAGCGTACCGATGGCGGGCAGGCCCAGCACCTTCGCGCCGCCGGCCGTGCCCCAGCGCACCACATCTTCCACCGTGGCGGCCTGCGCCGCCTGCGCCTCACCCTGGCCGCCGCGGTACTGGGCCAGCGTGGCCTCGCCCGCACGCGCACGCTGCATCAGCCAGGCCGCATGGGTTTCGGACAACATGTCGGCCGCCTCATTGGAGGCCGCCCCGTCCACGCCTATGGACACCGGGGCGCCTGCATCTTCCAGCGCGCGCACCGGTGCAATGCCGCTGCCGAGCCGGCCGTTGCTTTGCGGGCAGTGGGCGATACCGGTGCCGGTGGCGCCCAGCAGCGCAATTTCATCGGTATCGAGCTTGACCAGATGCGCAAACCAGACATCGGGCCCGAGCCAGTCCACACTTTCGGCAAAACGCACGGGTGTGATGCCGTGCTGCGCCTGCACTGTGTCGTGGTAATGCACGGTTTCCGACAGGTGTGAATGCAGGCGCAGGCCGCGGCTGCGCGCAAAGGCGGCACACTCGCGCAGTTCTTCGGGCCGCATGGAATGCGGCGGTGTGGTCGGCGCCAGCACCACGCGCCGCATGCTGTCGGGTGCGCTGTCGTGAAAACGCGCGGCCACGCGTTCGATGTCGGCCAGGTAGCCGTCCAGTGTCTCGGGGCGCAGGCTGGGCGGCAGGTTGTCGGCCGCAATACGCGACAGCGTGCCGCCGCCCCTGCACAACACAAAACGCAGGCCCAGCGCTTCGGCTTCTTCAAACAAAATTGCCGAGCTGTCGTAAGGCATGCCGGGCCAGTAGTGGTAATTGTGGTCGGCCACCGTGGCGCAGCCCGACAGCGCGAGTTCGACCAGGCCAATCCGCGCGGCCAGCCGGAACATGTCCTCGTCCATGGCGGGCCGCAGCCGGAACGGCGTGGCGCTGAGCCAGGGCGTCAGTGTGGCGTTGATGCCCAGCGGATCGCCCTTGAGCAGGGACTGGAACAGGTGGTGGTGGGTGTTGACCCAGGCCGGGTAAACCACGCAGCCGCTGGCGTCGATCTGGCGCTCGCCCGGCCCGGGCGTGAGTGCGCCCATGGCGGCGATCCTGCCGTTTTCGATGCGGATGTCGGGGCCCTTGTGGCGGGCGCCGTCACCCTGCAGGCCGGTCAGTATGGCGACGGCATGGCGGATCAGCAGATTCATGCGGAGGCTTTTTCGAGCGTGGACACGTTGCCGCGGTGGATCTCTTCCTCGCCATGTGCGCGCAGCAGCTCCAGCAGTTGTTTGCGTATCACCAGGCCGGGTTTGTCGGACGGCATGTGAAATTCGGCGCGGCGTGTGGTGTCCACACAGGCGTCGGCGTCGGTGGCTTCGAGGATGTCGCGGTCTTCGGCGGTGATGGCCGCATCCCAGTCAATCAGTTTTTGCGTGGAGCAGCTTTCCTCGCTGTCGTTGCGGTACAGCCATTGCACCAGCATCATGCGTTCATCGTCTATCGGTGTCGCGCAGTTGTAAATGATGTGGTCTATGCCGCTGGCCGGGTAGGTGCAACCGAAACGCCGCGCAAACGGCAGGTAATAACGGTTGATCAGATGCCGCTCGGTGATCGGCTCGGTCGTGCCGGTCACGCTGTGTCCGGCCTCTATGTTGCGGATCGGCACATGGGTCTCGGCCTCGAAGCCGTAGTCGGTTTCGGTGAAGGTGTAGGGCGCCGGTTTTGGATTCTCCAGAATGCCGAAGTTGGCCTTGTGCACAAAAGAAAAGTGCGAGTTGTCGAAGGAGTTTTCCATCATGCGCAGCGGGCTGGTGTTCCATTCCTCGTAGAACTGGAAAATGCGCCGGTAACCGGGCGCGCCGTCTTCCGGGAAATACGGAATCGGTTTGAGCGGGTCTTCCAGCGCGACCCAGACATAACCGTATTTTTCCTGGGCGCGGAAGGCCGGTACTTTCGCGCCCGCCGGAATCAGCATGTCGGGGTTTTGTGGAATCTTCACGCAGGCACCGGTGCAGTCGTAGGTCCAGCCGTGGTAGCCGCAAACGATGTTGCCGTTTTCCACCGTGCCTTTGGACAGTCTGGCGGTGCGATGGCAGCAGCGGTCGCGCACCGCGGCCGGCGTGCCGTCGGCCTGTTTCCAGAGCACGATGTCCTCGCCCATCAGCGTGAAGGGCTGCGGGCCGGCGTCCAGCTGCGACATGGGCATCAGCGCGTACCAGAAGCGGCGCAGCACCTTTTGTTTAGTGGTCAGCATGGGCGACCTCCTTCTGGACCGGGTGGATGCGGGTCCAGCTGAATTTTTCGGTCTCGCCGTGCTCGTGCAGCAGCTGCAGCAGGCGCTTGCGCATCAGCATGCCGGGCCGGTCGCTGGCCATGCTTTGTTCGTCGCGGCGTGCCACGTCCACAGGCGCATCGGCGTCCACCGATTCCAGGATGATCTTGTCTTCGAGCACCACTTTGGTGTCCCACTCGTTGAGCAGCGCGGCCGGGCAGTCTTCTTCGCTGTCGTTGCGGTACAGCCACTGGATCAGCTGCACGTGGTGGTCGTCTATCGGCGTGGCGCAGGTGAAGATGGTGTGTTTGATGCCGCTCGGGTAGACCAGGCCCAGCTTGCGCAGAAAAGGCATGTGCCACTGGTTGGAGAACTGGCGTTTGGTGGTTGGCTCGGTCGTGCCAGTGATGCGGTGCGACTGCGGCGGGTTGTTGATGGGGATGACCATGCTGGCCTCGAAGCCGTAGTCGGTCTCCTCGAGCGAAAAATGCTCCGGCTTGGGCTGGCCGCCCTGACCGAAGGTGCCGGCATGCACAAAGGCAAAGTGCGCCGAGTCGAAGGAGTTTTCCATGAGCCGCAGCGCGCCTGTGGCCCAGCGCTCGTCGAACTGGTGGATGCGGCGGTAACCCAGCGCTTCTTCTTCGGTGTCCAGCAAGGGCTGCAGCGGGTCGTCCAGCGCGACCCAGGCATAGCCGAATTTTTCCTGGCAGAAAAAGGCCGGCACTTTGGCGCCGGCCGGGATCAGCATGTCGGGGTTCTGCGGAATTTTCACGCAGGCGCCCGCGCCGTCGTAGCTCCAGCCGTGGTAGCCGCAGACGATGTGGTCGCCCTCGACAGTGCCTTTGGAGAGCCTGGCCGTGCGGTGGCAGCAGCGGTCGCGCACGGCGGCCGGTGTGCCGTCGGATTTTTTCCAGAGCACGATGTGTTCGCCGAGCAGGGTGAAAGGCTGCGGCCCGGCGGCAAGTTTGTCCATGGGCATCACGGCGTACCAGAAGCGCCGCAGCACCGGTTGTTGGGTGACTAGCATGGGGCGGGCTCCCGACGAGCCGCCTCCAGGGAGGCCACGGCCCCCTCGGGGGGCAGCGAACGAATGTGAGCGTGGGGGTACATAGTTACTTCTTCAGGAACTGCAGCGTGTAAGCCTGTTGCCAGTTCGGATTCGGCTTGAGCTGGCCGCTGGTCACCATCAGCTCGTAGGTCTGCTTCCAGCGTGCATCGGTCATCACGCCGGCACCGGCTTTGGCCGCATCACCGCCGTCGAGGAACTTCATCTCCTTCATGGTTTTGACCGAGTAGGCGATCAGCTCGTCCTCCATCTTGGGGTTGTCCTGCTTGATCAGGGCATTGCCCGGCGCCGGGTTGGCCAGGTAGCTGGTCCAGCCTTCCAGCGTGGCCTTGACGAAGCGCTGCACCAGCTCGGGTTTGTCCTTGATCATTTGCCGCGTCGTGACGATGGTGTTGCCGTACGGCGGATAACCCTCGTTGGCGAACAGGAAGAACTTGACCTTCTGGCCGGCCTTCTCGGCGATGAAGGGTTCGGAGCCGGGGTAACCCTGCTGCGCCACATTTTTGTCGGCGAAGAAGGGCGCCATGTTGAAGGTGTAGGGCCTGGCCTGCTCTTCCTTCAGGCCGTGTTTGATTTTCAGCCAGGGCCACCAGCTGGTGCGGCCGCTGGTGGCCAGCAGTACGGTTTTGCCTTTGAGGTCGGCCAGGCTGTTCACGTCGGGGTGTGTGACCATGCCCTGCGGCTCGAACTGGAACACGGCCGCGACCGTGGTCAGGGGCACACCGTTTTCGATCGCCGACAGGGTCTGGAAGTCCTTGCCCATGATGAAGTCGGCCTGGCCGGCGGCAATGATCTGGATCGCATTGACCTGCGGGCCGCCCATCTTGATGGTCACGTCGAGGCCGTATTTTTTGTAGATGCCGGTGGCAATCGCCTGGTAGTAGCCGCCGTGTTCTGCCTGGGCGTACCAGGAGGTCAGGAAGGTGACTTTGTCCTGGGCCTGGGCCAGGCTGGCCGTGGCGGCCAGTAGCAGCGCCGGCAGGATGTTGCGAACGAGTGTGGGCAATGACATGTGGGTTCTCCGGTTATGTTGATCAACACAAAGCGCCAGCAGGGCGCACGACGGGAACCTTCCCGCCGCCAGAGCAATGACCCGTGGCTGGATGCCACTGCCTGCTTCTACTCTGAAAATCAAGATGCAAATTTCATGCCTTGCCAGGGCTTAGCGCGGCAAATAAATCGTGGCCTCCACTTCAATCAGCGCCGCGTCGCCGGGCATGAAACGCGACACCTCGACCACCGTGCTGACGGGGGCTTCGCCGGGAAAAAACAGGCTGCGCACCCGGTTGTAAAACGGGTAATGCCGCAGATCGCGGAAGTACTGCACCAGTTTGACCACATCGGCCATGTCGCCGCCGTGTTCCTGGGCGATCTGGCGAATCCGCTGCAGCACAAACCAGCTTTGCGCGACCGCCGGGGCTTCGTAGATGTCCACCGTCATCTGGCCGGTGACATAACCGAGACGCTTGAGCGATTCCAGGGCGTCGGCAGGCAGTTCGTCATAACTCTGCAATACCGCCTTGCGCGCCGTGTCCACCGCAACCACGCCGCTGACAAACACAAAATCACCGGCGCGCCGCGCGGCCGCGTAACTGGCCATGGGTGCGCCGGCTGGAGCCGCTGCCTTGCCGTCCGGGGCCGCGCTCATGCCGGGACTCCCGCCGGCTCTTTCAGCCAGGCGCGCACCTTGCCCGGATTGAGCAGTCCCAGCGGGTCAAAACGCTGCTTGGCATCGAGCACGGCTTGTGTCAGCACGCCGCCGGCCTTGCCGTCTTCGACAATAAATACATGTGGGTCGTTGATGCGGACTCCGTTGTCGCGGTAAATCTGCATGATCTCCTGCAGGCGCTCTTCGGTGCTGAAACGCACCAGCTGCAGCGCGGTGCAGGTGACCAGTCCGTCCATGCCGCGTATGTATTCGCAATGCATCAGCACCTCGCCGCCCAGCAGTTTTTCCATGCGTTTGACCTGCTCCAGGTGCTGGCCGGGGACAAAGGCGCTTTGCAGGTAGGTGATGGACTTGTCCACCTTCAGGGCATTGAGCGTGGTGTGGTTCCAGGTGTATTCGACCAGGGTACGGTTGCTGGCCGCCACCTCCGCAGCCGTTTTGCGGTAAGTGACCGTTCCCCGGTAGTGCGCAACCAGATCCAGCATGGCCGGCTCGCTGCTGGAGGCCACCAGCAGAATCAGCGCATGGCAGCCGGCCGGCAGGTAGTCGGCCAGCTGCTTCATGTAGTCGGGGATGGGCTGGGCCAGCAGGCAAATCTCCTTTTTGATGATGCCGGGCGCGCGCGCCAGCGCATCGCCGAACTCCAGCGCTTCGTCAAAGCTGCTGAAGGTGGCGATGTGTTCGGACCAGTCGTGTACCGGCGCCAGCCCCAGCTCAAGCTCGAGCACCAGGCCGTTGCTGCCCCACATGTGGTGCATGGCCAGGGCTTGGGCGCCGCGCAACTCGATGACTTGCGGTTCTTCCTCAAAAGTCATGGCCTTGAGGCCCAGCACATTGCCGGGCGCGGCCAGCGGGCCGTAGTTGATCGAACCCACGCCGCCAAATCCGCCGCCGTACAGCCCGCCCAGTGTGGCGCTGCGGAAGGTGGAAGGCACGCAGCGCAGCTCCAGGCCGGATGGGCGTGTGGCCTTTTCAAAGTCCGACAGGCGCATGCCGGCCTGGGCCCGGCCCGCACCGTCACGCGCCCACAAAAAACGGTTGTAGCCGCTCATGTCCAGCACCACGCCGCCGTGCAGCGGCACGACCTGGCCGTAGTTGCCGGTGCCGCTGCCGCGCAGCGTGACCGGCACGCGCAGTTTGGCGCACAGGCTGACCAGACGGCGGATTTCGTCCTCGCTGCGCGGCCGCACCACGGCGTCGGCGCGTTTGCCTTCGAGCTGGCGCTTGAGCACCGGGCTGAACCAGGAGAAGTCCTGGGACAGGCGCGTGATGCGGCCCTCGTCCGTGACCCAGTCGAGGTCGGGCAGGGCGGCATGGAGTTGTTCAATCGGGTGGGCAGGGGCGTTCACCGAAAATCCTTCAAGTGTTTTTGGGCTTTGGCCCTTGTTCGGCGGGCGCAAGCAGCTATTAAAACCATAGCGTTTTGAGGCTCAATCACGGGCCAGCTCGCTGGCATGCCAGGAGCCGAGCGCCAGTTTGGTCAGCCAGGCCATCAGCGCAAACAGGCCGACACCGAGCAGCGAGATCAGCAGCAGGGCCGCAAACATGCGCGGAATGTTGAGCTGGTAACCCGCCATCAGGATCTGATAGGCCAGGCCGGTCGCCGCACCGCCGGTGCCGGCGACAAATTCGGCCACCACCGCGCCTATCAGCGCGAGCCCGCTGGAGATGCGCAGGCCACCAAAAAAATAGGGCAGGGCGCTGGGAATACGCAGCCGCCACAGGGTTTGCAGCCGGCTGGCCCGGTTCATCACGAAGTAACTCTGCAGATCCGGGTCTATGCTGCGCAGCCCCAGGGTGGTGTTGGAGATGATGGGGAAAAGCGCCACCAGTGCGGCGCAGAGCACCAGCGAGGCGGTGGGGTTTTTGACCCAGATGATGATCAGCGGCGCCACCGCCACAATCGGTGTGACCTGCAGCAAAACGGCATAGGGAAACAGCGCGGTTTCTATCTTGCGGCTTTGCACAAACAGGAAGGAGATCAGCACCCCGATGAAGGTCGCCAGCGCAAACGACAGCAGGGTGATTTTCAGCGTGACCAGCAGCGAGCCGCCCAGCGATTGCCAGTCGGTGACCAGGGTCTGGAACATCAGCAGCGGCGAAGGCACCAGGTAGGGCGGCAGCTTGAAGCCGGTGACCAGCGCCTGCCAGCTGCCCAGCAGCACGATTGCCACCAGGGCCGGATACAGGATGCGCTGGACGCGCGGCGAGCTCAGCGAGAGGGGGGTGTGTGGCATGGGGTTGTCCTCAGTGGGCCGCTTCGTCACCGTCCAGGCTGGCACGCAGCAGGCTGTCCTGCAGGCGTTTGGCGTAAGCGGCAAAACGCGGGGTGACCATGAACTCGGGCGTGCGCGGATAGGGCTCGTCGATCAGCACTTCTTCGACAATGCGGCCGGGGCGCGCGGCCATCATCACCACACGGGTGGAGAGGAACACCGCCTCGTGGATCGAATGGGTGACAAACACCACCGTGAGTTTTTTGTCCTGCCACAGCGCCAGCAGGTCGGCATCGAGCTTGTGCCGCGTGATTTCATCGAGCGCGCCAAAAGGTTCGTCCATCAGCAGAAGGTTGGGCTGCACCACCAGGCTGCGCGCAATCGACACGCGCATCTGCATGCCGCCGGACAGCGCGCGCGGCAAGGCATCTGCAAATTTGCCCAGACCCACCAGCGCCAGCGCATCGGCCACCAGCTTGTCGGCCTGGGCGCGCGGCGTGTCGGCCAGGTCCAGCGGCAGCCGGACATTGGCGGCCACGCTGGCCCAGGGCATCAATGTGGCCGACTGGAACACAAAGGCCAGCTTGCGCCCGGCTTGCTGCAGCTGCGCCACCGGCTTGCGCCACAGCAGCAGCCGGCCGTCGCTGGGCTCGAGCAGGCCGGCGACCATTTTCAGCAGCGTGCTTTTGCCGCAGCCCGAGGGCCCGAGCAGGGTGACAAATTCGCCCTCCTGCACCGTCAGGTCCACCGGCTGCAGCGCGACCGTCCCGTTCGGGTAGGTCTTGTGTGCCGACAACACCTCGACGGCCGGCATGCCCGCAGACACGGCGGCTGGTAGTTCCCGCATCAAGGCATCACCTTGAGGTCCTTGATGTAGTCAAAGTTGTAGGCTGTGGTTGGGCCCAGCTTGCCGGCGTCCACCAGCTTGTTGTCCAGCAAAAAGGCGTGGTTCTTGCGGACACGGTCTATGTCCATGCTGCCAATGCCATTTTTGCTGGCGCCGCCGCCGGTCACAATGCCCATCTCCTTGAGCTTGGCCACGCTGTAGGCGAGCTGCTCATCACTCATGTTGGGGTTGTCTTTCTTGATCAGGACATTGGCCGGTGCCGGGTCAGCCAGGTAACTTTTCCAGCCCTCCATCGTGCCCCTGACAAAAGCTTCCATGGCCTTGCCGCGGGTCTTCACCGTGTCTTCCATGCAGGAAATGGTGGTGGCATAGGTGGGCCAGCCGTGGTCGGCAAACAAAAAGGTGTTGGCCTTGACACCGGCCTTTTGCACGGCAAAGGGCTCGGAGGTCAGGTAACCCTGCTGCACCGTGTTTTTGTCGGCCACAAAGGGCTGGATGTTGAAGGTGTAGGGCCGGGTCTGGGCGTCCTGAAAACCGTATTTGCTTTTCAGCCAGAGCCAGTAGCCCTGACGGGCCGAGGGCGCGATCAGTATGGTTTTGCCCTTCATGTCTTCAAAACGCTTGACCTCTTCATGGGCAATCAGCACCTGCGGGTCTTTCTGGAACACGGCGGCCAGCGTCACCACCGGCAGGCCGCCGCTGCGCGCCACCATCATCTGCAGGTCGCTGGAGCCCATGATGCAGTCGGTCTGGCCGGCGGCCATCAGCTGCAGGATGTTGACCTGCGGCCCGCCCATCTTGATGGTCACGTCGAGACCGTACTTCTTGTAGATGCCGGTGGCCACGGCCTGGTAGAAGCCGCCGTGTTCGGCCTGGGCGTACCAGTTGGTCATGTAGGTGAACTTTTCCTGGGCCTGGGCGCCGGCAGCCAGGGCCAGGCCGAGCGAGGCGGCGACAAAAGTGCGTGCGGTGAGTTTCTTCATGGTGACCTCATGGAAAAAGGGTTGAACACAGGGACAATAAATCAGGGAGCGTGATGCAAGTTGCGCGCCTGCGAGGGCCTCAAAGCGCCTGCTGGATATGGCCTTGCTGATGGCCATAACCCCAGGACTCGACCTCGCGCGTGACCCATTGCATGTGAAACAGGTCGGTCAGGGCCTGGACCCAGCTGTTGGCCAGCGTGTCGAGGATGTCCTGGCCCTGCTCGGCGGTGGCGCCAAACGGATCGCCAATCACGCCGCTGGGCCCGAAGTCACGCGCCGTCCAGGCGCAGGCCGGGCGGCCGTCGGCGGACAAGACCTTGCTCGGAAACACCGGCGGAAAATTGGCGACAGCACGCTCCATGTGCACGGTATCGGGTGCCAGCGCCAGCATCAGCGCCGTCTCGGAATGGCCGGCGTGCATGGCGAGACGCCGCTCCTGGTCGGAGATGTATTTGCCCGAGGAATTGGCCAGGCGCGAGACGTGGTAGGGCACGATGACAAAGTCGCCATGGCGCAGGCGCAACTCGCGTGCCGCCATCTCCAGCACCTGGGGCTGGCCGCCGTGGCCGTTGGCCAGCAGCAGCTTGCGAAAGCCGGCGCGGTACACCGACTCGCCAATTTCGGTGATGGTGGCCAGCAGGGTAGTGCCGGTCAGCGTCATGGTGCCGGGGAAATGCAGGTGTTCGTCGGACTTGCCGTAGGTGATGGGCGCCAGGCCAAAAGCGCGGATGTCGGCCGGCAGGCGTTCCAGGGCCTTGCCCAGCACGCCGGAAGAAATCACGCTGTCGACCGAGCAGGGCAGGTGCGGGCCGTGTTGCTCGATCGCGCCTACCGGCAACACGATCACCGTGTTTTCGCGGTCGGGCAGGGCGTTGATGTCGGTCCAGCTCAGGTAGGGCAGGAAGCGGTGGGGCGGGATGTAGCCGTGGATCATGCAAACTGCCTTTCGGGCAAGGGGGGAATCGGAATGCCGTTGCGCAGGACCACGCGCTGGCTGGCGCGTGAAGGCCAGCCCCAGGCATCGGCGGCGCTGAAAACAATCAGGTCGGCCGGCGCACCGACCAGCGAGGCCGCGCCCGCCGGCCCGCGCTGCAGCCAGTCGCGGCGGCACAGGCTTTCTGACCAGACGTCAAACGGTTCATCGAGCTGCGCGGCCAGCACCGCCGCAGCCAGCGCGTCCACCGGGTCGTAGCTGCCGACCCGGCAAAACGGGTCCTGCACGTTGTCGCTGGCCAGCAGCACCGGGATGCCGCGTGCGCGCGCCTCCTTGACCAGGGTCACACCGCGCTGGCGCGGCGTGCGGCCGGTCACGGCGTCCTGCAGCAGCAAATTGGTGATGGGCAGGGACACCAGGGTGATGGGCAGGGTGGCCACGGCATCCAGGGTGGCCAGAGCCTGGGCTTCGGGCTGCGCCGCGAGCGCACAGGTGTGGCTGCAGACCACGCGGCCGCTGAAACCGGTCTCGCGCAGGATCTGTGCCGTGCTGGCCAGCCCCTGCGCCTGCGGGTTGAGCTCTTCATCCACATGCAGGTCCACATCGAGCCCGGCTTCCCCGGCCGCGATGAACACATGGCGCAGCGCCTGCTCGTCCCAGTTGCTGGTGTGCACAAAGGCGCCGAGCAGCGTGTGTGCGCCGGTGGCCGCCACCTGCCGGGCCAGCCGGCGTGCCTGCGCCAGGTCCTGAAACAGCGTGAGTTTGATCAGGCTGACCTGTTCCAGCTCGATGCGGCCCCGCCATTCGTCGGCCAGTGCCGCGATGACGTCCCAGGCCACCGGTGTGCTGTCGGGCTCCCACCAGTCGACATGGGTGCGCAGCTGTACGCAGCCCGCCGCCCAGGCCCAATCCAGCGCACGGCCGGCACGCGCATGGACGTCGGCGGCGGTCCAGTGCAGGCGGTCGGCCAGCATCGCATCGATGGCGCCCAGCAGCCCGGGCTGGACCTGACCGATACGCGGCAGCGTGAAGGTCTTGTCGATGTGGGTGTGCGCCTCCACCAGGCCGGGCAGGACCGGCGCGCCTTGCAGGTCCCAGCGGCCGGCGCCTGCTGCGGCGGTGGTGGCAGCTGCCGCGGGCGTGAGGGCAGTGATGCGGCCGCTGTCCAGCGTCAGATCGGCCAGCAGCGGCTGGCCCGCATGCGACGGCCAGTCGGCCGGCAATAACCAGCGCGGCAGGCGTGTATTACACAGCGCGGCGGGTGCGTTCATGCAAATCTCGCCATGGCGGCGCTGACCCGCTGCATGAAGCGTTTGAGCTGGGGTTCGGTCGCCACATTCATGTGGTAATGCGCATGAAAGTCCACTCGCGCCGCATTGCCGGTCAGGCGCCGCATGTAGCGCGTGATGATCTTGCGCGGCGGATCGCCCATGTACCAGGCGACCCAGCGCGGCCGGCCATAGGTCACGACGGCCGAGATGCGCTTGATGTGGGTCAGCATGGGCTTCACATTCGCGGGGTCGCTGATGTCAAAGGCCACACCCGGCATGAAGAGCCGGTCGAAATAACCCTTGAGCATGGCCGGCAGGCCAAAACACCAGGTCGGAAAGCAGAAGACGATGGCCTCGGCGCGCGCCAGCCGCTCTACATGTCCGGCCAGCGGCAACTGGTTGGACGGCACCTCGTGGTAGCCCAGGCGCTCCTCGCGCGAGAGCACCGGGTTGAAGCCTTCGGCGTAGAGGTCGCAATCGTCCACGGTATGGCCGGCTGCCAGCAGGTTTTTCACCACCTCCTGATGCAGCGCGGCGTGAAAGCTGGTTTCCACCGGGTGGCAATAAACGACCAGAACATGCATCAGCTGCAGCCGTTTAGCCCCCGCTGGACAGGGGAAAAGGCATGCACCGGCGGCGTGATGTGTGCACCATCTGTGTGCACTGCCGGGGGCTGGAGAAGGGGGGAAGGGGCGGGGGTATTCAATTTTGACCAATCAATCTGATCGATTGGTCAGGAATACGCAAAGCTTGTGCCAGGTCAAAGACCGGCGGGGCCGCCCTGTGTCAGGAAAAGTGTCAGTAGGGCTTGATGCCGCAGCCGCGCAGGATCAGTGTGGTGAGTTCCTTCACCAGCGTGTCCCGGTCCGGCACCCAGTTCGCCTGGCCCGGTTTGATCAGCTGCTGCACCTGCAGAGCCGAGTCGGCATAAAACTGCGTCATGGCCCAGATGCTCATCAGCAGGGTGTGGGGATCGACCGGCTTCATCAGGCCGCGTTTGATCCATTCATTGATCACGGCCACCTTCTGGCGTGTGCGGCGGCGCGAATCCGGCCAGAATTTTTCGAGGTTGTGGCCGCCATCCAGAACTTCGCGGGTAAAGATGCGTGACACCTCGGGTTTGTCGAAGGCCACATAAATCTTGGAGCGGATGTAGTCGCCCAGCACTTTGGCCGGATCGCTGGAGTCGGTGGCAAACATGCCTTTCCAGTCTGACACCACCGACATCAGCAGTTCGCCGTACAGCTCTTCCTTGCCCTGGATGTAGTAATGCAGTTGCGGCTTGGTCAGGCCGGCACGCGCGGCAATCGCCTGGGTCGAGGTGCCCTTGAGGCCGTTTTCGCTGAATTCGGCAATCGCCGCGGCGTGGATGGCGGCCATCAGCTGCTCCCGGCTGCGGCGTGTGTGGCGCGGGATTTTTTCGGAATCGGCGGCGGTGGATTTCGCCGCTTTCAGGGTGGCCGGCTTCATCGGTGAGGTGCGACTTTCTGTGGGCTCAATGGGCTGGGGCATCGTAGCAGATGGGCTTGTGCGGGGTTCTGCCCCCACACGCCGGCAAGACTCATCCCGCTTGTGATCCCGCTTGTCATCCCGGACTTGATCCGGGATCCATGTTCGGTGACTCGTGCTGTGGGGTCTGCCTGCTAGCCGGGGGTTGCCCGGCGGCAAGTAACTTTCTTTTGCGTCGCCAAAAGAAAGTCACCAAAGGTCACGTAGTGGGGATTCGCTCACTTCGCGAAGCGAAGTTACGCGAATACCAAAAGGCGACGCTATGGTCTGGGTCCCCTGCGCTGCGCTCCGGGGCAACCTGCGGTGCTCGCCGAAAACGGGGTCGAGCTCGAACTCGCTTCGCTCAGACAATCGCTCGCCCTGATCCGCTTTGACCTGCGCTCCTCGGCCCAGCCCGACGGGTGGGGGGATCAATACAAATTCGGGGAGACAGGACGCGCGCAGCGCGTCCTGTCGGACCATATGGGACGGCCATGTTTGCACGCGAGAGCAGCACACGCGGCCAAATGAGGTCCCCCTCCATCGCCCAGCGGGGCGAGGGAGGGGTTAGGGGTGGGAGTGGGGAGTTGAAACTACTGCCCGTAACAAGCCTCAGGCGCAGCGTGACGCTTGCGATATTTCCGGCTTAGCGCAGACCTGCACCACCCGTATCACCCTTGCGCTCAATCAACTCAATCTTGTAGCCATCGGGATCGGTGACAAAAGCAATCACCGTGGTTCCGCCCTTGACCGGTCCGGCCTCGCGCGTGACGTTGCCGCCGGCGGCCTTGATTTTTTCACAGGCGGCGTAGGCATCGGGTACGCCGAGGGCAATATGGCCGTAGGCGGTGCCCATGTCGTAGTGGTCGGTGTCCCAGTTCCAGGTCAGCTCGATCTCGGCCTGGCCGGGGTTGCCGCCTTCGTAGCCGACAAAGGCCAGGCTGTATTTGTAGTCCGGGTTTTCCGAGGTGCGCAGCAGCTTCATGCCAAGGACCTGGGTGTAAAAATCAATCGCGCGTTGCAGATTGCCAACGCGCAGCATGGTGTGCAAAAGCCGCATGGGAAATATCCTCGTCCTGGTTGACCAGCGCCACATTGTGCGGCAATCTGGCCGGCCTGCGCAGCCTGCCGGGGCTCCGTCATTTACAACTTTTTGTCAGGGCTGGCTGCGCATGAGCCTGCATAATGCCAAAAAACTCCACGGTGCCCGCCCTTCATGACCCTGTCTTTGCCCAACGACCAGCCCCAGGAATGGCTGCGACCGACCCGCTTGCTGGACCTCGACGATCCCAAGCTCAGGATCCAGGCCATGCGCATCACGCAGCTGGCGACCACCAATGTGCAGAAGGCCGTGTGTGTGCATGACTTCATCAAGTCGCTGCCTTTTGGCTGTGTGGCGGGTTTTGACCATGTCACTGCGGCCTCGGTGCTGAAGGCCGGCCGGGGCGACTGCCATACCAAAGGCACGCTGTTTGTGGCCATGTTGCGTTCGGTCGGGGTGCCGGCGCGGCTGCGTTTTGTCAGCCTGCCGAGTGCTTTCCTCAAGGGAATCATCGACGCGCCGCACAGCACCATCACCCATGCGGTGGGTGAGGTGTATTCGGACGGTGCCTGGGTACAGACTGATACCTATGTGACCGACACCCTGCTCGAGACCCGGGCCGCCGAGTTGCTGGTGCAGCAGGGCAGCCTGCTGGGTTACGGTGTTCATGTGCGCGGCCAGCATTTCTGGGACGGCCGCCACGCCGCCCATGCGCAATACCACGAGTCCGACCCCGCCAGCATGCCGCTGCACGACTGGGGCGTGGCCCACGACCCCGAGCATTTCTACAGCAGCAAGGAGCATGCAGACCTGGCGCTCGGCTGGCTGAGCCGCGCCAAGTGGATGCTGGCCGCCGCCCTGGTGAACCGCCGCGTCGAACATGTCAGAACGCAGTCGGAGCCTTTGGGGGGCCAGACGGCCTAGGGCCTGTTGGCGGGTAGGTCAAACACCATGCAGGTGGTGGTGGCATGCGCATACAGCTTGCCGTCCGGACCAACAATCCGCGCTTCGGCGGTTGCCAGCTGGCGGCCACAGTGGATGACGCTGCCGATGGCGCGCAGCGGCCCGGTTTTCTGCGAGGCAGCACGCACGATGTTGACGCCAAGTTCTGCCGTGGTGTAGCTGCGGCCGGCCGGCATCATGGTGTGCACCGCGCAGCCCAGCGCCGAATCGAGCAGCGTGGCGTACCAGCCGCCGTGCACGCTGCCCAGCGGGTTGTAATGCTTGAGCTGCGGTGAGCCCTGAAAGACGGCCCGGCCGGGGCCAACTTCCACCAGCGAAAAATCCAGTGTTTCTGCAATGTGGGGATAGGGCAGTTCACCGGCCAGCATGGCCTGCATGATTTCCATGCCGGTCTTGCCGGCCACGCTGTCGGGATGGGCCAAGCCGGGTTTGCCGCCGCCCGCCAGCATGCGCGCCACCACCGCTTCGCGTTCCTCATTCCACAAAGCCAGGGTTTGGTCCGGGGTCATTGTTTCACTCCTTTGATTGCATGTACAACAATTGTAGCTACAATTGAAACATGCGCACTGTCACCCCCGCTACATCCACGCCGCCGCCTCACGGTCTCAAGCCCCAGGGTTGCACCAACATGAAATTGCGCCAGCTGATGCGCCGCGTGACGCAACACTACGACGCCGAAGTCGGCAAGACCGGGCTCAAGGGCACGCAGTATTCGCTGCTGTCCCATGTGGTCAAACTCGGCCCCCTCCGTCCCGGCGACCTGGCCCGGGCCATGAAAGTTGATGCTTCGACCCTGACACGCAATCTCAAGCCCATGGTGCTGGCCGGCTGGCTGGAGCTGATGCCCGGCAGCGACGGGCGCAGCCGCCTGGTCCGTGCGACCGATGCCGGCCGCGACAAACGTGTTGAAGCCCAGCGCCGCTGGCGCGTGGCGCAGGAGGGCATCAACCAGCTGCTGGGTGTTGAACAGGTGCTGGCCCTGCATGCGCTGATCGACGAATCCCTGGAACGCCTGTCCCCCTTGCCGGAAACCGACCATGAATAAGTCCCCACCTTCGCCCGCCAAAAATATCGCACTGTGGCTGGTGCTTCTGGCCGCAGCCGGCACCTTTGCGCTGACCATGGGCGTGCGCCAGACCATGGGCCTGTTCCTGTCTGCGCTCAACACCTCGACTGCGCTCGGCATAGGCAGCATCAGCCTGGCTTTTGCCTTTGGCCAGCTCTGGTGGGGCCTGACCCAGCCCTTTGCCGGCGCCGTGGCGGATCGCATCGGCACCGGCCGCGTGATTTTTATCGGTGTGTTGCTGGTGGCGGTGGGCACCATCATCACGCCGCTGATGACCAGCACTGCGGGCCTGATTTTTGCCATCGGTGTGCTGGCTGCGGGCGGCGCCGGCATGGCCGGGCCCTCCGTGCTGATGGCGGCGACGGCCCGGCTGGTGCCGCTGGAAAAACGCGGTTTTGCCAGCGGCATCGTCAACGCCGGCGGCTCCTTCGGCCAGTTTGCGATGGCGCCGATTGCCATAGGCCTGACCGCTGCACTCGGCTGGGCCAGTGCGATGCAGTGGCTGGGCGTGTTTTTGCTGCTGGCCTTGCCTGCGGTGTGGGTGCTCAAGGGCAACTCGCAGGCGCAGGCCGCCCAGGCCGCAGCGGCTTCCGGAACAAAAGCCCTGAGCGCGCGTGAGGCCATACGCCAGGCGCTGGCGACGCCCAGTTACCGCTACCTGAGTCTCGGTTTTCTGGTGTGTGGCTTCCATGTGGCATTTTTGGCCACCCACTTGCCGGGCGTGGTGGCCGCCTGTGGCCTGCCGCCCGAGATCGGCGGCTGGTCGCTGGCGATGATAGGCCTGTTCAACATCGTGGGCAGCCTGGCCATGGGCTGGGCCGTGGGCCGCTGGCGCATGAAGTCGCTGCTGGCGCTGCTCTATGCAACACGCGGCCTCGCGGTGCTGGTCTTTTTGCTCGCGCCCAAGACACCGGCCGTGATGCTGGTGTTTGCCGCTGTGATGGGCGTGACCTTTTTGTCCACCGTGCCGCCCACCGCCGGCCTGGTCGCCAAGATGTTCGGCACCGCCAACATGGCCATGCTGTTCGGCATCGTGATGCTGGCGCACCAGATCGGCGGTTTCTTCGGGGCTTTTCTCGGTGGTTATGTCTTCGAGGCCACCGGCAGCTACGACTGGGTCTGGTACATCGACATCGTGCTGGCCGCCGGTGCGGCGCTGGTGAACCTGCCGATTCGCGAGTCCCTGCCGCCGCGTCAGACAAAGGTGGCCACATGAGACGGCTCAAGGCGCCAAGTGCAGCGGCCGGTCTTTTCAAGCCGGGGCCGCGGATCTGGCTCTGCCAGTCCGCAGGCGCAGCGGCCCCCCCGGGGGGCAGGGCGCTACACGAAGTGAGCAACCGTGGGGGCTGATCTGGACCCGCGCACACGGATGCTGCTGGAGGCGCCGATTGCGCCGACCCTGCTGCGCCTGGCCGCGCCCAATGTGCTGGTGATGCTGGCGCAGGCGGGGGTGGGCCTGATCGAAACGTATTTCGTCGGCATGCTGGGCACCGATGCGTTGGCCGGCATGGCACTGGTGTTCCCGGTGGTGATGCTGATGCAGATGACCTCGGCCGGCGCCATAGGGGGTGGCATTGCCTCGGCGATTGCGCGTGCACTGGGCGCGCGCCGGCGTGACGATGCCGATGCGCTGGTGATACATGCGCTGGTGATTGCCGCGGTGTTTGCGCTGGTTTTCACGGTCGCGGTATTGGGCGGCGGGCGCTGGCTGTACACCCGCATGGGCGGCACCGGCGGCGCGCTGGAGGCGGCGCTGGTGTATTCCAACTGGGTGTTTGCCGGCGCCGTGCTGGTCTGGATTTTCAACACCCTGTCGGCGGTGATACGCGGCACGGGCAACATGGCGGTGCCGGCCAATGTCACGGTGCTGGGCGCACTCGTGCTGCTGCCGCTGTCGCCGCTGCTGATCTTCGGCTGGGGCCCCTTGCCGGGTCTGGGCATTGCCGGTGGTGCCATCGCCCTGCTGGCCTATTACCTGGTCGGCAGCCTGGTGCTGGCGGCTTACCTGTGGTCGCCGAAAAGCCTGCTGCGTCCGTCGCTGAAGAACATCGCTTACCGCTGGGTGCTGTTCAGGGACATCCTGCGTGTCGGCCTGGTGGGCACGGTGTCCACAGTTGCCACCAACCTGGCGATTGGCATCACCACCGCACTGGTCGGCGGCTTCGGCACCGCGGCGATTGCCGGTTACGGCACGGCCTCGCGGCTGGAGTATTTGCTGGTACCGCTGGTGTTCGGTTTTGGCGCGCCGCTGGTGGCCATGGTCGGCACCTGCATGGGCGCAGGTCAGCGCGAGCGTGCGCTGCGCGCCACCTGGACCGGTGCCGCGATGGCGTTTGTGATGGCCGAGGCCATAGGCCTGTGGGCGGCCGCTTTCCCGCGCGCCTGGCTCTCGCTGTTCAACAGCGACCCGGCCATGATTGAAGCTGGCAGCCTCTACCTGCGCGCGGTCGGGCCGGTCTACGGTTTTTTCGGCCTGGGCCTGATGCTGTACTTTGCGTCGCAGGGGGCAGGGCGGCTGCTCTGGCCGGTGATCGGCAACATCGCGCGGCTGGCTGTGGCCCTCACCGGCGGCTGGCTGGCGCTGCGCTGGAGCGGCGGACTCAGCGGCGTGTTTTTTGCGCAGGGTGTGGCGCTGGTGATTTACGGCCTGATCAATGCCTGGGCGGTTGCCGGCGGCGCCTGGTTCGGCCGCGTCGGCTGGCCGCGCAGCACGGCCGGGCTGCTGAAAAAACTGCCCTCCGCCACGGTGTGAAGTAAAAATGGCCTCTAGGAGCCTGGGCGGCAGAAGGGACGTCGGCTGCAAAGCGGCCGCGCCGGTCCATTTTTCACCAGATTTTTGCCCCATAGCTACGGCTATGGCGCTGCAAACCCGGCAAAAACTGTCCTCGCCGGGGCCACTTTTCGCTTCGACGCCTTCTTTCGCCCAGGCTCCTAGCCCAGTATTCACGGGCGCAGGCAGCTATGTATTCAGTAGCAAGTTGCTTGCGTTCAGCCCAGCCACACGCCGAGCCAGACCGCTGCGATGACCAGCACCAGCCCCGGCACGATACGCGCCGCGTAAGCCGCACCCCCGGCATGAAATGCCACCAGCGCCTTCATGATGGCGTTGGTGCTCAGGCCGGCGAGCAGGGACCACAGGGCCACGTCAGCTGGCAGCTTGTTCACCGCTGCCAGCGAAGCCACCGACGCGGCGGTGGCGTGGGCATCCACCAGGCCGGTGGCTGCTGCCGCGAGCAGGGTGCCGCGTTCTCCGAGCCAGGCGCTGAGCGCCGCTGACAGCAGCAACACGGCACCGACGAGGGTGGCAAAGGTCAGTGCGGTTTTCAGGTCAAAGGCCCGGCCCAGTTCCTGCTGCCCCGGCTGGGCCCGGGTCTGTGCAACGGGCGGCGTGGTGTACGGAAAAAACAGCAGACCGTAGCCGCCCGCTGCTGCGCCGCCCAGCAGCAGGGGCCACATCAGCAGCTGGAGCAGCGCAGGATGTACCGCAGCCACCACCACCGCCAGCTGGATCAGGGTGGCCACGCTGGAAAGCACCGCGCCGGCGACAGCGCCTGCAGTCTGCGCCGGCTGTTTGGCCATGCGCACGCCCATCGCATGAATCGTGGCGGTGCTCGAGACGAAGCCCGCGGCAAAACCGGCCAGGGGCAGGCCGTAACGCGGCCCCAGGGCGCGTGTCGCCACGTAACCGAGTGCGCTGACGGCCATCACCATCACAACCAGCTGGGTGATGGAGTGCGGGTTGATCGCATCGAAGGGCCCCAGGAAACGGTCCGGTGCCAGCGGCAGGGCAATCAGGGCTGCGGCGCAGAACAGCAAGGCGTCGTGCAGTTCGCGTTCGGTCAGCACGCCGCGCACAAAATGGTGAATAGGGTTGCGCGCTGCGAGCAGGGCCGCCAGCGCTGCGCCCACGCCGGCTGCCAGAACGGCGTTGCGCATCGCCAGGCCGCCGAGCAGGCAGCTCAGCAGCAGGGCGACTTCGGTGGTCAGGCCGGGGTCCTGCTCGCGCGAGCGCTGGTAAGCGGCCACGGCCAGCGCGCCGACCGCCAGCGCGGCCGCGGCCAGCAGCAGCGCGCCACCGAGCAGCATCGCCACTGCGCCGGACAGGGACGCCAGGGCAAAGGTGCGGATGCCGGCGGCGCTGCGGGTGGGGCCGCTGCCTTTGCGGCGTTCGCGTTCTGCGCCCACCAGCAGGCCGATGCCCAGCGCCACGCTCAGGCCGAGCAGGCTGGGGAAGTCAGGCAGGGTGGGCATGGCGGCAGTGTAAGGCGAGGCTGCTGGCGTTCGCAGCCGCCGCGTGTTTCAACGCGGGCTTGTTTTTGCAGCTCAGGGTCTGGACGGCGGCGCAGGCATGCGGTCCATCATCATCTGCATCATGGATTGCATCATCTCCATGCGTTTTTCCATCATCTGCTGGCGCACAGCCGGATCCGCGCCAGCCGTTGCAGCGGGTTGATGCATGCCGCCCATGCCACCCATGCCACCCATCATCGCCATGCCGTCCTGCATCAGTTTGCTGTGCTCGGCCATCAGCGCGTTGCGCTCCTCGGGTGTTTTGGCGCGCGTCATGCGCTCGTGCATGGCACGCATGGCTTTCATGTGTTCGTCCATGTGGGCCATCGGCATGCCCGGCCGCGAGGCTGCCGGCGAGGCGCCGGGGTGGTGTGCCGCATGGCCGGGCGGTATCTGGGCGCAGCCGGACAGGCCCAGCGCAGCTGTGGCTGCGACAACTGAAAGCAGGCGAACAGGCATCATGGTGAACTCCGGTGGTGGATGCCCCAGTCTAGGGAGCTTGGCGCGCTTGCGGCGAGCGCGTCCTCACGGATTCATGATCCAGGTCAACTGGTGCTGAAAAACCGCAGGGGCGGCATCCACCGCCGCCCAGCGCTCAGACCGCCACCGTGTAGTTCAGCGTCATGCGGCCGCCATCCACCACGACAATTTCACCCGTGATGTAGCTGGCTGCATCGCTGGCGAGATAGGCCACGGTGTCGGCAATCTCCGAGGGCTCGCCCAGGCGTTTCATCGGGGTGCGGCTCAAAATCTTTGCCCTGGCGTCGTCGCTGGTCAGCACGGCTTTGGCGGCCAGCTCTGTGGCGATGGTGCCAGGCGCCACCGCATTGACACGAATGCCCTTGTCCGCCAGCGCCAATGCCATCACGCGGGTGAGCTGGTTGATGCCGCCCTTGCTGACGTTGTAGCTGGCAATCGTCGGAATGGCCAGCATGCCGTTGACCGAACTCATGTTGACGATGCTGCCCTTGCCGGCCCTGGCCATCTCGCGCGCCACCGCCTGGCCGGCCAGGAAGGAGCCCTTGAGGTTGATGCGTAACACGCTGTCGAAGTCGGCCTCGGTGACCTCCAGGAAGTCGGCCGCGCGGAACATGCCGGCGTTGTTCACCAGCACATCGATACGGCCATAAGCCGCCATGGTCTGCGCCACCAGCGCATCCACCTGCGCCTTGTCGCCGACATCACAGTGCACATACAGCGCGCCCAGTTCGGCGGCCAGCGCCTGGCCACGTTTGTCGTCGATGTCGGCAATCACCGGCCTGGCCGCTTCGCGCGCGAAGCGGCGTATACAGGCCTCGCCTATGCCCTGGGCGCCGCCCGTGACGATGCAAACACGACCGGCCAGGCCAAACGATATCTGTGAAGGTGTTTCCGGGTTCATGCCCCGATGTTACCTGCGCAGGCAGCCATGAATTTCCCGGCGTTGGCATGTACCTCAGCCGCCGTGGCACCGGGTTTGTAGAGCGCCGAACCAATGCCAAAGCCGTTGGCACCGGCGGCGAAATAAGGCGCCATGTTGTCCGGTGTGATGCCGCCCACCGGCAGCAGCACGGCACCGGCCGGCAGCACCGCGCGCAAGGCTTTGAGCACGGCCGGGGTGATCATTTCTGCGGGGAAAATTTTCAGGCCTGTGGCCCCGGCGTCCAGCGCGGCAAAGGCTTCGCTGGCCGTCATCACGCCGGGCAGGCAGACCAGGCCCAGCCGGACGGCTTCGCGCACCACCGCCGGGTTGAAGTTGGGCGAAACAATCAGCTGGCCGCCGGCCGCATGTACCTGCTGCACGTCCTGCACCGTCAGCACCGTGCCGGCGCCGACCAGCGCCTGGGGGAAAGCCCGCGCCAGCGTAGCGATGCTGGCCATCGGTTCGGGCGAATTAAGCGGCACTTCCAGCAGGGTCCAGCCCAGCCCGGTCAGGGCCTGGCCGACCGGCTGGGCCTCGGCCACCTGTATGCCGCGCAGGATGGCGACCAGTGGCAGTTGCTGCAGCGCGCTGGCGAATTTTTCGTGGGGCGTCATGGTGGGGGAATTACCTTGTTTAATCAGCTGGAATGGTTTGTGCCAGGGCCCAGAGGCCGCGCCATGTGGCTTCGGCCCCCACGCAGGCCACGCTGACGGACCGCTGCGCCAGCGCACGGCCGTAGCGCTGGGTCAGCGCATCCGAACCGATGAGGGTGACCGATGCGCCGGCTGCCAGCGGCTGTGAACGGATTTCCTCGCCGATGACCAGTCCGGACAAATAACTGGCCAGTGCTGCGGCGGGCATACGTTCGAACAGCGACAGCGTGCGCACGCTGAAAGCGGTTTGCAGCAGGCTGGCACCACGCAGGGCCAGCGCCACGCCCTGGTCAAAGGCGTGCTGATCGAGCGCCTCATCGTCGGGCGGCAGTGTGCGCGCCAGGATGGAGTGCTGGCGCAGCAGCGCGTAAAACTCGCCGGTCATGAAGGTGCTGAAGCTGCGGATTTTCCCGCCTTGCACGCTCACCCATTTGCTGTGGGTGCCGGGCAGTACCAGCAGCGCGTCCCCAAGGCCCAGCAGTTGCAGGGCGCCAAAGACCTGGGTTTCCTCGCCGCGCATGACGTCTGGCACGCCGTTGTTGTCACAGCACAAGCCCGGAACGATGGCCATGCGTCCGGCCTGAATCCACGCCAGCTGCGTGGCGATTTCGTCAAAACCTGCCGGGCACGGGCAATAAGGCGCTTGCATCCAGCCCTGCTGGCTGCCCGCCATGCCGGCGATCAGGCACAAGCTGTTTTTCTCTTGGGCCCAGTCGCCAAAACAGGCCGCAAAAACCGCAGGAAATTCGCCGGGCGCAACCGTCAGGATGCCGCGTGCAAAAGTGCGTTCCTGCAGCACCCGGCCCTGCGCATCCAGCAGTGCGCCGCGCAGGGACGAGGTGCCCCAGTCCACTGCCAACAGGGTCTGCATGGGTTTCAGGACTGCAAGCCCCGCAGCGCGTCTGATGGGTAGGTGGGCTGGCGGCAATCGGCGATGTACTGCTCGATGATGGCTTTGAAAGAGGCATCCGGCCGCAAGCCGAGTGCGTGTGCGCGGTCGGCAGTTGCACCGCGCGACCAGTTGGCCACAATGGCGGCAATGCGTTCATCGCGCTCGAAACGCACACGTTGGCGCACAGCTGGCCCGGCCACATCCTCGAGGGCTTGCAACATGTCGCCCACACGCATGTTCAGGCCCGGCAGGTTCAGCGCCAGGCGCCCGCCCATGGCTTGCCGGCTGGCTTCGAACACGGTGATCAGGCCACGCACGGTATTGGACGGCGAGGACATCGGATGTGTGACGTCCGGATCGACCGGGCAGGTGGTTTCCACGCCGGCCAGTGGTTCACGGATGATGCCGCTGAAAAACGAGGAGGCTGCACCATTGGGTTTGCCGGGGCGCACGGTGACCGTCATCAGGCGCGCGGACCGGCCGTCGATGAACCCTTTGCGGGTGTAGTCGGCAATCAGGTATTCACACATCAGTTTGTGGGTGCCATAAGAGGTCTGCGGCGAGGGCAGGGTGTTGTCGGTCACGAGGTCGGGCAGGGGGTTGGCCTCATCGGGCCCGAAAACGGCGACCGAGCTCGCAAAAACCAGGCGCGGCGCATTGCCGGCCTGGCGCAGGCCTTCGAGCAGCAGGCGGGTGCTGTCGAGGTTGGAGCGCAGACCCAGTTCAAAGTCGAGCTCGCATTCGCCGGAGACCGCAGACGCCAGGTGAAACACCGCGTCAAAACCGCTGGCAAACAGCGCGCCCTGGTTCAGCAGGGGTCCGGTGTGCACGCGAACCCGGGGATCTGCAGCCAGGTCTGCGGGAGGGGGAAAAAGATCGGCGACATGCAGCTCGTCGATGCTCTGGCCGTTGAGCCGGCCGCTTTTGAGCAGCTCGCGGCAGAGTCGTGCGCCCACAAAACCGGCGCCGCCGGTGACGAGTAATTTCATGTCAATCCTTGGAAAGATCAGTGGTTGTCGCGGGGTACAAACGAGCCGCGTTTGCCGACCAGAAAATCGAGGTCCACACCTTCGTCGGCCTGCAACACATGATCGACGTACAGCTTCCAGTAGCCGGACGACAGAGGCGGCGGCGGTGCCTTCCACAGGCTCAGGCGCCGCACCAGCTCTTCGTCGCTGATCAGCAGCTGCAGTCTGCGCTCGGGCACGTTGAGTTCAATCATGTCGCCGTTTTGCACAATCGCCAGTGGTCCGCCAGCGGCGGCTTCGGGCGCGGTGTGCAGCACCACCGTGCCGTAGGCCGTGCCACTCATGCGTGCGTCGCTGATGCGCACCATGTCGGTGATGCCTTTGCGCAGCACCTTGGGCGGCAGCGGCATGTTGCCGACTTCCGCCATGCCGGGGTAACCTTTGGGCCCGCAGTTTTTCAGCACCATCACGCAGCTTTCGTCGATGTCGAGGTTCTCATCGTCGATGCGCGCGTGGAAGTCCTCGATGTTTTCAAACACCACGGCGCGGCCGGTGTGCACCATCAGCGCCGGGGTCGCGGCACTCGGCTTGATGACGGCGCCGCGCGGCGACAGGTTGCCGCGCAGCACCGCGATGCCGGCCTTGTCCTTGAAAGGCGTGGCCAGCGGCTGGATCACCTCGGTGTTGTAGTTCTGCGCGTCGGCAATGTTCTCGCCTATGGTTTTTCCGTTCGCAGTGATGGCACCCGTGTGCAGGTGTTGTGCGATTTCCTTCATGACCACCGGCAGGCCGCCGGCGTAGCAGAAGTCTTCCATCAGGAACTTGCCCGAAGGCTGCAGATTGACCAGGCAGGGCAGCTCGCTGGCGAGGCGGTCGAAGTCGTCGACCGTGAGTTTGATGCCGATGCGACCGGCCATCGCGATCAGGTGAATCACCGCATTGGTTGAGCCACCTATGGCTGCGAGCGTCTTGATGGCGTTTTCAAAGGCTTCTCGTGTCAGGATTTTTGACAGCGTCAGGTCTTCGTGCACCATCTCGACCGCGCGGCGCCCGGCCATACGTGCCAGCACATTGCGCCGGCCATCCACGGCCGGGTAGGCGGCATTGCCGGGCAGGCCTATGCCGAGCGCCTCGACCATGCTGGCCATGGTGCTGGCCGTGCCCATGGTCATGCAGTGGCCGTGGCTGCGGTGCATGCAGCTTTCGGCCTCAAAAAAGTCGGCGAGCTTGAGGGTGCCGGCGCGCACCTGCTCACTCATGCTCCAGACGCCGGTGCCGGAGCCGAGTTCCTGGCCGCGCCACTTGCCGCTGAGCATGGGGCCGCCGCTGACGCCGACCGTGGGCAGGTCCACACTGGCCGCACCCATGACCAGCGACGGCGTGGTCTTGTCGCAGCCCATCAGCAGCACGACGCCGTCGATCGGGTTGCCGCGTATGCTTTCTTCGACGTCCATGCTGGCCAGGTTGCGGTACAGCATCGCGGTCGGACGCAACAGGGTTTCACCGAGCGACATGACCGGGAACTCGAGCGGAAAGCCGCCGGCCTCGTAGACACCTATCTTGACCTGCTCGGCAATCGTGCGGAAATGGCTGTTGCAGGGGGTCAGTTCGCTGAAGGTGTTGCAGATGCCTATGACCGGCCGGCCGTCAAACTGGTCGTGTGGCACACCTTTGCCCTTGACCCAGCTTCTGTAGGCAAAACCGTCGCGGTCCTGGCGGCCGAACCATTGCTGGCTGCGCAGTTCCGATGCGGGTTTTTTCGGTGTCTTGGGGGCGCTCATAGGGAAAATCCTTAATTGATAAACATATTATGGTCATACCATTGCGCCGCGAATCTCAGTAATAACCATGACACAGGAAATCGCGTTGCCACGTCCTCACCTTCTCACCGTCAGCAAGCTGCCGCCTTTTTTGCTGGAGCCGCTGAATGCCGCCTATGTGGTGCATGACCGGCTGCATGAAACCGATCCCGCAGCCTTTGCCCAGGTCGCATCGGGGATACGGGCGATTGCCGGTGGCGGAGACTCCCGGGTGCCGCGCACGCTGATGGATCAGTTGCCGGCGCTGGAGATGGTCTCCATCATGGGTGTCGGTTACGACGGCGTGGATGTGGCCGCTGCACTGGAGCGGCGCATCCCGGTGACACACACGCCGGGTGTGCTTGATGACGAGGTGGCCGATCTGGCCATAGGGCTGATGTTGTCGGTGGCGCGCCGCATTCCGCAGGCCGACCAGTATGTCCGGGCCGGCCGCTGGGGCCGGGAGGGCGCCATGCCGCTGACCCGCAAGGTGTCGGGTGCGCGTCTGGGCATAGTCGGGCTGGGCCGCATCGGCCAGGCGATTGCCACGCGTGCCGCGGCTTTTGGCATGTCGATTGCCTACACCGCGCGCAGCCAGAAGGCCGCGCTGCCCTACCGCTTCTTCCCGAGCACGCAGGTTTTGGCGGCGCAGGTGGATTTTCTGGTGGTGATCACGCCCGGCGGCGAGGGCACCCGCCACCTGATCAATGCGGACGTGCTCAAGGCGCTGGGCCCCGAAGGCTACCTGATCAATGTCGCGCGCGGCTCGGTGGTGGATGAAGATGCACTGGTTGAGGCGCTGCGCACTGGCGTGATCGCCGGCGCCGGCCTCGACGTGTTTGCGAAAGAGCCCCATCCCTCCGAGGCCTTGTGGACCCTGGACAACGTGGTGCTGACCCCGCACATCGCCAGCGCCACGCGGCAGACACGGCAGGCCATGGCAGATCTGGCCGCGGCCAACCTGAGCGCGCATTTTGCCGGCCAGCCACTCATCAGTCCGGTGCCTGAGTGGCAATGACGCCATGATCAAAAACGTCCACGGCAACACGGTTGACCACCTTGGTGAAGCCATCGTGGCCGGGCGTTATGCCGTGGGCGCGTCGATCCCGCCCGAGCCGGTGTTGTGCCAGGAACTCGGTGTCAGCCGCACCGTGGTGCGTGAAGCGGTGAAGTCGCTGATCGCCAAGGGCCTGATGACGACCGGTCCCAAGGTCGGCACCCGGGTGCTGTCCGAAGACCACTGGAACTGGTTTGATCCCGATGTGATCATCTGGCAGTCCAAAGCCGGCCTGACCGCCGAATTTTTGCGTGACCTGCAGGATTTGCGCCGCGTCGTCGAGCCTGCGGCGATGCGGCTGGCCGCCGAGCGCGCCACGGCGCAGGACATCGAAGAAGTCGAAGCCGCCTACGCCGGCATGAAACGCGCGGTGGAAGACGGTGGCGACTATGTCACCTATGACCTGCGTTTTCACCAGGGCCTGCTGCGCGCCAGCCGCAACCGCATGCTGGTGCAGATGAGCAAGGCGCTGGGCGCGCTGCTGCGCACCAGTTTTGAAATCTCCACGCGGCGCAAGGACGGGCCGGCCCATTCGCTGCCGCTGCACCGTGCCGTGCTGGATGCGGTGATTGCGCACCAGCCCGACGAAGCCGAACGCGCGATCCGGGTGCTGATTGACGGCGCCAAGGAAGACATCGAGGAAGTGCTCGCTTCGCGCCGGCGCCTGCCGGTCCTGAGCACTCCGGCACGGCAGCTCAAGGCCGCCTGAGCATACAAAAAGAGGGCAAAACAGCCATGCAAAAAACAATCGATCAGTCGGTTTACTGGTTCTTCAAGTTGCTGGAACTGCTGGTGGTGGTCTGCATGGTGGCCATGGTGATCATGGTTTTCGGCAACGTGGTGCTGCGTTACGCCTTCAATTCCGGCATCTCCGTGTCGGATGAAATGTCGCGCTACTTCTTTATCTGGCTGACCTACCTGGGCGCCATGGTGGCCATGCATGAAGGCGGGCACCTGGGCGTGGACACCCTGATCAAACATTTGCCGGTGATGGGCAAAAAGGTCTGCCTTTTTCTCAGCGAGGCGCTGATGCTGTTTTGCAACGGCTTGTTCCTGCTGGGGACCTGGAAGATGCACGACCTGCAGGTCACCAACGTCTCGCCGGTGGTGGGCATTTCCATGATCTGGGTCTATGGCATAGGTTACGTGGTGGCGGTGGTGATGGCCATCATCAATCTCAGCGTGTTGTACCGCTTGTGCACCGGTCAGATCAGTGAGGAAGAGCTGGTGCAGGTGATAGAAACCGAAGGCCTGGCCGAGGTGGAGAAACAATTCAAGGAGGCCAAGGCATGATGCTTCGACAAGCTCAGAACACGCGGAGTGCGGAGGTCCTGGGGCCCAGGCAATTTTCCGCCGGGCCGCCCCAAGGAAAATTAGCCCCCTCGGGGGGCAGCGCAGTACGCGAAGCGACAAGCGTGGGGGCCATTTCGTCATGACGGTCAGCGTTTTTATTCTGAGCCTGCTGGCGGCCATGGCGATCGGCATGCCGATCGCCTATGCACTGCTGGTGTGCGGCGTGACACTGATGGCTTTCCTGGCCGCCACCAGCGGCCTGGTGACTTTTGACAGCCAGATCCTGGCGCAACGTTTTGTCGAAGGGGCGGACAACTTTCCGCTGCTGGCCGTGCCCTTCTTTCTGCTGGCGGGCGAGTTCATGAATGCCGGGGGCCTGAGCCGGCGCATCGTGAACCTGGCCATGGCCTGGGTCGGCCATTTTCGCGGCGGCCTCGGTTACGTCACGGTGATTGCGGCTGTGATCATGGCTTCGCTGTCGGGCTCGGCGATTGCCGACACGGCGGCGCTGGCGGCACTGCTGATTCCCATGATGCGGGCCGCAGGTTACAACGTGGGCCGGGCTTCGGGGCTGATCGCTTCGGGCGGCATCATTGCGCCGGTGATTCCACCTTCCATCGGACTGATTATTTTCGGCGTCGCCGGCAATGTGTCCATCACCAAGCTGTTCCTGGCGGGTATCGTGCCCGGCCTGCTGATGGGCGTGGCGATCGGGCTGACCTGGTGGTGGCTGGCCAAGAAGGAAAACGTGCGCCCCGCGCCCAGGGTGGCCATGCCTGAGCGCCTGCGCATCACGGCGCAAGGCGGTTTTGCGCTGGCCTTGCCCATTGTCATCATAGGCGGCATGAAGTTCGGCATTTTCACGCCGACCGAGGCGGCGGTGGTGGCGGCCGTTTACAGCTTTGTGGTCGGCATGTTTGTTTACCGCGAACTCAAGTGGTCAGCGCTGTATGGCCTGATCCTGACCGCCGGCAAAACAACGGCGGTGGTCATGTTTCTGGTGGCAGCCGCCATGGTCAGCGCCTGGCTGATCACGGTGGCCAACATTCCGACCGAAGTGGCCAACATGATGGAGCCCTTCATGGGCAACAAGATGCTGCTGATGTTCATCATGATGGTGTTGATCGTGATTGTCGGCACCGCGCTTGATTTCACGCCCACCGTGCTGATACTCACGCCGGTGCTGATGCCGCTGGTGCTCAAGGCCGGCATTGACCCGGTGTATTTCGGCGTGATGTTCATCATGAACAACGCCATTGGCCTGATCACGCCGCCGGTGGGCACGGTGCTCAATGTGGTCTGTGGTGTTGCCAAAATCAGCATGGACGAGGCCTTCAAGGGCGTGTTGCCTTTTCTGCTGGCGCAACTGGCCGTGCTTTTCCTGCTGGTGCTTTTTCCCTCCATCGTTACCGAACCGCTCAAGTGGTGGATGCGGTAGCCACTTTTTCCCAACCCTGTCGTTTTATAAAAGGAGACAACCATGTTCAAACGCAGAACCCTGGCCCTTGCGGCCGCCGCCTTGCTGGTGGCTACTTCGTCCTTCGCGCAGTTTGCCGACCGCACGATCAAGTTCACCAACGGTGTCAACGAGGACCATCCGGTCGGCGTCGGCGTCAAAAAGATGCAGGAAGTGCTGGCGGCGAAAACCGGCGGCAAGATGAAAATCAACGCCTTCTGGGGCGGTGCGGCCGGCGGAGACCTTCCGGCCACGCAAGCCCTGCGCGCCGGCACGCAGGAGATGGTGTGCACCTCGTCGTCGCCGCTGGTGGGCATCGTCAAGGAACTCGGCGCCTTCGATTTGCCTTTCCTGTTTGCCAATGAGAAGGAGGCCGACGCCGTGCTGGACGGCCCGGCAGGCGCCTACTTCAACAAGAAGCTCGAAGAAGCCGGCCTGATCAACCTGGCCTATTGGGAAAACGGTTTCCGCAACCTGACCAACAGCAAGCGGCCGGTCGCCAAGGCCGAGGACTTTGACGGCGTCAAGGTCCGTGTGATGCAGAACAATATTTTCCTCGACACCTTCAAGACTCTGGGCACCAATGCCGTGCCCATGGCTTTTGGCGAAGTGTTCACCGCACTCGAAACCAAAACCATTGACGGCCAGGAAAATCCTTTTGTCACCATTGAAACCTCCAAGTTCAATGAAGTGCAGAAGTACCTCAGCGTTACGCGCCACGCCTACACGCCCTTTCTGATCCTGTACAGCAAAAAGCTGTGGGACCAGCTGAACCCCCAGGAGCAGGCGGTATTGCGTGAAGCGGCGATGGAAGGCCAGAAAGTCCAGCGCATCGCCAACCGTGCGCTCAACGAAAAATCCCTGACCAGCCTGAAAACCAAGGGCATGCAGGTCAACGAGGTGAGTGCCGCCGAGCAGCGCCGCATGTTTGAAAAGGTCAAGCCGGTGTATGACCGCAATGTGCCGACCATAGGCGGCGAAGCGGTGACCACAGTGCTCGACGCGCTGAAGAAGGCGCGCGGCGGTTAAGCGGCTTTCCTGCCGGGATCGCAGCCAGGCCGCAAGGGGTAACCCTCGCGGCCTTTTTCACGGAGCATGAATTGAAAATCACCAAAGTCGAGACCCTGAGACTGGGCGAGTTTCCCAACATCATCTGGGTACGCATCCACACCGACGAAGGCCTGACCGGACTCGGCGAGACCTTCATGGGTGCTGCGGCCGTGGAAGCCTACATCCATGAGTGGGCCGGCCCCAAGCTGCTGGGCAAGGACCCGCTGGCCATAGAGGCGCGCAACAAGGACATCACCGGTTATCTGGGCTGGCGCGGCTCGGGTGTGGAAACGCGCGGCAACTCGGCCGTCGACATTGCCTTGTGGGACATTTTCGGCAAGGCGGCCAACATGCCGCTGTACACGGCGCTGGGCGGCAAGAGCCGCGACAGCATACGCATCTACAACACCTGTGCCGGTTACCAGTATGTGCGCAGCACCGTGAATCAGAGCAGCGCGAACTGGGGCATAGGCGATGCCAAACAGGCCCATGCCGGGCCTTACGAAGACCTCGAGGGTTTTTTGCACCGGGCCGATGAACTGGCCGAGTCGCTGCTGTCCGAAGGCGTGACAGCGATGAAAATCTGGCCCTTTGATCCAGCCGCTGAAAAAAGTGATGGCCAGTACATCAGCAATACGGACCTGGAGCTCGCGCTGGAGCCTTTCCGCAAGATCCGCAGCGCGGTGGGCGAGCAGATGGACATCATGGTCGAGTTCCATAGCCTGTGGCGCCTGCCGATGGCGCAGAAGATCGCGCGCGCGCTCAAGCCCTTCAACACCTTCTGGCATGAAGACGCGATCCGCATGGATTCGCTGGACCTGCTCAAACAGTACGCAAAAGACTGCGATGCCTTGATCTGCGCCAGCGAGACCCTGAGTTACAAATGGGGCTTCAAGGATTACCTGCAGACCGGTGTCGCCGGCGTCGCCATGCTGGACCTGAGCTGGTGCGGCGGCCTGACCGAGGCGCGCAAGATTGCCGCCATGGCCGATGCCTGGCAGTTGCCGGTGGCGCCGCACGATTGCACCGGGCCGGTGGTCTGGGCGGCGTCCAGCCACCTGTCACTGCATGCGCCGAATGCGCTGATCCAGGAAAGTGTGCGCGCCTTTTACACCGGCTGGTACAAGGAGCTGGTGACCGAGTTGCCGACGGTCACGCAAGGCATGCTGAGCCTCAATGGCAAGCCGGGACTGGGGCTGGAATTGCTGCCCGACCTGCACTTGCGGGCCGATGCCACGGTGCGCTGGTCTCAATGAGTGAAAGAGGCGACGGGCAGCCTATGAGCATGATGGGTTCCGATATTGTTGTGGTCATGGGTGTCAGCGGCTGCGGCAAAAGCACGGTCGGGGCCCAGCTTGCGGCCGCCCTGGGGCTGGCCTTCCTCGAGGGTGACACGCTGCATCCGGCGCGCAACGTGGCGCGTATGGCGGCCGGTTTTGCACTCGGTGATGAAGACCGTGAGGGCTGGTTGCAGGTGCTGGCCGGCCACCTGCGGCAGGCGCATGTGACCGGGCAGGGGCTGGTGTTGTCGTGTTCGGCCCTCAAGCGTTCTTACCGCGACATCCTGCGTAGCGGCGCGCCGGGTTTGTGTTTTATCTATCTGCATGGTGAACACGCGCTGCTGGCGGCACGCATGGCCGCACGCACCGGCCACTACATGCCGCTGTCGCTGCTGGCCAGCCAGCTCGCCACGCTGGAGCCGCCCGGCGTGGACGAAAATGTGCAGGGCTTTGATGTGGCAGAGCGGCCTGAAGACATCGTCGCTGCGGTGCTCGCCAGCCGGCGTCCAGCCGGCACCGCCCCCTGAGTTTTTTCGCCAGGCCTTGTTATCTTTTTTTCCGGACTTGTCATGACCCATTTCACCAAAGTCATTCTCTACACCGACACCGACGGCCGCGCCAAATTCCGCGAGGAACCGGTCGCGCTCAGCGAAGGCACACCGCAAGCCCTGCTGTCGCCGCTGGCACCGTCCAGCGGCTACCAGTTGCGCCACAGCCCGGTGGGTTTTCGCAGCCAGTTTCACTGCACGCCCAAGCCGCAATGGGTCATCATTCTGGGCGGGCAGATGGAAATCGGCCTGCAGGGCGGGGTGTCGCGGGTGTTCAGTCCCGGCGATCATTTTTATTCCGCCGACCTGTTGCCCGAGGGCGCCAGCTTCGACGCGGCGATACATGGCCACTGGAGCCGGCAGGTCGGTCCGGACCCGCTGGTCACCCTGTTTCTGCAGGATTGAGCGCCCGGTTTGCTATCGAACGGATAGCTGAATACGCACACCGGATAAGGGCTGGAGACCCAAAAAGCCTGATGTTTTCAGCGCGGCAACATGTCGCCCGACAGCAGCACGCTGTGGCCTGAGGGGCTTGCCAGCACGGCGGCTGTGAGCGCAGCGGCCACATCCGCAGCGGCAATCGCGCGGTAGTTGGCGGGGGTCAGCGGCCTGAGCAGGCGCATGGCTGTCGCCGCCAGTTTTTCTGCGCCACGCCCGGGCTGGCCCAGGGAGCTGCGGTCGCCGCTGAGCAGCGAAGGACGGGCCAGCACCACGCGCTCATAACCGAGACGGCTGACGGCGTTTTCCATCTCGCCCTTGACACGGTTGTAAAAGACAGCGGATTTGGCGTTGGCGCCCATGGCGCTGACGATGCCGAGCCGGCGTGCACCGGCGGCGCGCGCCGAGCGGGCCACGGCCAGCACGGCATCGAAATCAATGGCGCGGAAAGCCTGCTGGCTGCCCGCCACCTTGATCGTGGTGCCGAGCGCGATGAACACATCGTCCACCGCGGGCGCCTGGAAGGTGGCGAAATCCGGGCTCAGGTGGAGCACCAGTTTGGGGTGCTCCGCGCCGGGTTTCCGGCGGCCCACGCAGTGAACCGCCGAATACGTTTTATCGGCCAGTAAACGGGCCAGAATTTCCCGACCGACCAGACCCGTTGCTCCGGCCACCAGAGCCACCCGAACGTCCGCCACCGCCGCCACCGGCTGGGCGTCCGCCGCCACGGTAGTTGCCGCGGTTGCCGCCTGTGGGCTGGCCGGAAGAAGGGAAGCCGGAGGAGACATGGCTGGTGGGTTGGGCGTCATCATCGCGCTCCTGCGTGTTGCGTGGACGTGGGGGCTGCGCATTCGGGTTGCGTGCCTGCTGCTGCGCAGGCTGACCACCTTGTGAATAGCCCGAATTCTGGCGTGGCTGACCACCGCCTTGCGGCTGGCTGCGGCCACCGTTGCCGCCACCGCTGCTGCGGCCGCGTCCGCCACCACCGTTGCCGCCTGGATTGCCGCCACGGCCGCCTTGCGGCTTGGTCTCGCGGATGCGTGTCATCATTTCGCTGCGGGCTGCTTTGGCAGCTGCCTGCATCACATCGCGGCTTGGGGGTTTGCCCAGGCCGCCCCAGATGGTCTGACGGCCCATGGCCAGCGGCTCGGCTTTTTCACCGGGCTCGGCTTCAAAACCGGGCACAAGCACCACTTCGATGTTCTGTTTGGTGAAACGCTCGATGTCCTGCATGAAGCCTTCTTCGTCCAGGCAGACCAGGCTGACTGCCTCGCCGCTGTTGCCGGCGCGGCCGGTGCGGCCGATGCGGTGCACATAGTCTTCGCTGACGTTGGGGATTTCATAGTTGACGACATGTGGCAACTCGTCGATGTCGATGCCGCGCGCAGCGATGTCGGTCGCCACCAGCGCGCGTATGCTGCCGCTCTTGAAGTCGGCCAGCGCCTGGGTGCGGGCGGTCTGGCTCTTGTTGCCGTGCAGCGCCATCGCCGGGATGCCGTTTTTGCTCAGGTGTTCGGCCACATTGTTGGCGCCGAACTTGGTACGTGTGAACACCAGCACCTGGCTCCAGTTGTGCTCGTTGATGATGTGGGTCAGCAGCGCTTTTTTCTTGCCGCGACCGACCGGGTGTATGGTTTGCGTGATGCGCTGCACCGTGGTGTTGCGCGGTGTCACCTGGATGCTTTGCGGGTTTTTCAGCAGGCCGTTGGCCAGCTCGCGGATCTCGTCGCTGAAGGTCGCGCTAAACAGCAGCGACTGCTTCTGCTTGGGCACCAGGGCCAGCACCTTCTTGATGTCATGGATGAAGCCCATGTCCAGCATGCGGTCGGCTTCGTCGAGCACCAGGATTTGCACCTGGCTCAGATCCAGCGTGCCCTGGCCGGCGTGGTCCAGCAGGCGGCCGGGAGTGGCCACCAGGATGTCAACGCCGCGGCGCAGCTTTTCAATTTGCGCGCCCATGCCGACACCGCCAAACATCACCATGGAGGAGAGTTCGAGGTATTTGCCGTAAACCCGCACGCTTTCCTCGACCTGGGCGGCGAGTTCGCGTGTTGGCGTCATGATCAGGCAACGCACGGCGTTGACGCCGCGTTTGTTTTTCGGGGAGGGTTCGGACGACAGGCGCTGCAGCATGGGCAGCACAAAGGCTGCTGTTTTGCCGGTGCCGGTCTGGGCGCCACCCAGCAGGTCCACACCGGCAAGCACGGCGGGAATCGCCTGGGCCTGTATGGGCGTGGGGGTGTCATAGCCCTGCTCAAGCACGGCTTTAAGAATGGCCGGGGCCAAGTTCAGATTTTCAAAAGTCATTTTTTTGCACTGCAGGAGTGCTCAAGATCGGCCTGTGGGAGCTTGTGGGCATCCCGCCAGTCAAAGGCAGATGGGGTCAGGGGGTTGGGCCAAAAACACCGCGCATCGTTGCCGAAACTGTCACTGAGGTGTGCCCGAATGTCGCAGGCAACTGGAGCCAGCAACCCGTGTATTGTCGCACGGAACGATAATCAGGGGATTGCCGCAAAAAATCACCGAAAATCACGGGCTGTTTTGCGCTCACGCCTTTCTTTTTGTTGTCCCTCTTTTTAGAAGTTGAATCCTGATGGCCCAGTACGTCTTTACCATGAACAAGGTCGGCAAAATCGTGCCGCCCAAGCGCCAGATCCTCAAGGATGTGTCGCTCAGCTTTTTTCCCGGCGCCAAGATCGGCGTGCTGGGTACCAACGGATCCGGCAAGTCCACCCTGCTCAAGATCATGGCCGGACTGGACACCGAGATCGAGGGTGAAGCCACCCCCATGCCCGGCCTGAACATCGGCTACCTGCCGCAAGAGCCCAAGCTGGACCCCGAGCACACCGTGCGCGAAAGTGTCGAAGCCGGTATGGGTGCGGTGTTTGCCGCCAAGGCCCAGCTTGAGGCGGTGTACACCGCTTACGGCGAGCCCGATGCCGATTTCGACGCGCTGGCCGCAGAGCAGGCGCGGCTGGAGGCCATCATTGCCACCTCCGGCAGCGATTCCGAGCACCAGCTCGAGATTGCCGCCGACGCACTGCGCCTGCCGCCCTGGGACGCCAAGGTCGGCGTGTTGTCGGGCGGCGAGAAGCGCCGCGTGGCCCTGTGCAGCCTGTTGCTGTCCAAGCCCGACATGCTGCTGCTCGACGAGCCCACCAACCACCTGGACGCCGAATCGGTGGACTGGCTGGAGCAGTTTTTGCAGCGTTACCCCGGCACCGTGGTGGCCATCACCCATGACCGCTACTTCCTGGACAACGCCGCCGAGTGGATTCTGGAGCTGGACCGCGGCCGTGGCATCCCCTGGAAAGGCAACTACAGCACCTGGCTGGAGCAAAAGGGCGAACGCCTGGCGCAGGAGCAAAAGGGTGAAGAGGCCAGAGCCAAGGCCCTGAAGAAGGAGTTGGAGTGGTCACGCCAGAACCCGAAAGCGCGCCAGGCCAAGAGCAAGTCGCGTCTGGCGCGGTTTGAGGAATTGTCGGACTTTGAATACCAGCAGCGCAACGAAACCCAGGAGATTTTCATTCCCGTGGCCGAGCGCCTGGGCAATGAAGTCATCGAGTTCAAGAACGTCAGCAAGTCTTTTGGTGACCGCCTGCTGATCGACAACCTGAGTTTCAAGGTGCCGGCTGGCGCCATTGTCGGCATCATCGGCCCCAACGGCGCCGGCAAATCGACGCTGTTCAAGCTGATTGCCGGCAAGGAGCAGCCCGACAGCGGCGAGGTGGTGATAGGCAAGACCGTGCGCATGGCTTTTGTGGACCAGCACCGCGATGACCTGGCCAACGAAAAAACCGTCTGGGAAGACATCTCCGGCGGACTCGACATGCTGACCGTCGGCAAGTTCACCATGCCCAGCCGCGCTTATGCGGGTCGCTTCAACTTCAACGGCGCCGACCAGCAAAAGCGCGTGGGCACACTGTCGGGCGGTGAGCGCGGACGCCTGCACCTGGCCAAAACACTGATTGCCGGTGGCAACGTGTTGATGCTGGATGAGCCGTCCAACGACCTCGACGTGGAAACCCTGCGCTCGCTCGAAGACGCGCTGCTGGAGTTTGCCGGTTCCATCATGGTGATCAGCCATGACCGCTGGTTCCTGGACCGCATTGCCACGCACATCCTGGCGGCCGAAGGCGACAGCCAGTGGACCTTCTTTGACGGCAACTACCAGGAGTACGAAGCCGACAAGAAAAAACGCCTGGGCGAAGAGGGTGCCAAGCCCAAACGCATGCGTTTCAAAGCACTTCATTGAGCCCCCACAGTCGCTCACTGCGTGTAGCTCCTTGCACCTTGCAGGCCGCCGCTTGCCAGAGGCTTCGCTTCTGGTGCCTGTCCAAACCTGCTCAAGCAGGTTCGGAGCCGAAGGCACCAGCCCCGAGGGGGCCGCTGCGCCTGCGGGCCGGCGGAGCCGGACCCGCGGCCCCTGCTTGCCTGGAGAGCGGGAGCGGGCGTGACTGACGAAGCAGTTCTTGCGGCGACCCGGCACTGGCTCGAAAAAGCAGTCATCGGCCTGAACCTGTGCCCGTTTGCCAAAGCGGTGTACGTCAAGAACCAGGTGCGCCTGGTGGTCAGCAAGGCGCGGCATGCCGATGATTTGCTCGAAGAGCTGGACCGGGAGCTGGACTTGCTGGTGGCCACACCGGCCGAAGAGATCGATACCACCCTGCTGATTCATCCGACGCTGTTCGAAGATTTTCTGGATTTCAATGATTTCCTCGAAATCGCCGAAGGCGTGGTGGATGAACACGGCCTTGAAGGCGTGATTCAACTTGCCAGTTTTCACCCGAAGTTCCAGTTCGAAGGCACCGAGCCCGACGACATCGGCAACTTTACGAACCGCGCACCGTTTTCAATTTTGCATTTGCTGCGTGAAGAAAGTGTGGAGCGGGCGGTGGACGCTTTTCCCGAAGCCGACGCCATCTTCGAGCAGAACATCCAGACGCTGGAAAAACTCGGGCACACAGGCTGGAAGGCACTGGGGCTTTAGGGCGGGCGAACGAAGCCCTGGCTCGCCGTCAGCTTGATCTGCCGACTGGGCTTCACACCGGGCTATCACAAGACAGGAAGGCGAACGATCAAGGATCTGGCCTGCGCGCGTTGGTTAACGCCCCGCGAAATCCGGGATCACCATGAATTCCATACGGCTGGTGGTAGGGGATTGTTCGAGCCCTGTGAGTCTTACGGCTTTGCCGTATAGCGGCTTGCTCGAATCCCACGGCTTGGGGTAGAGACCCAGCGGCAGATCTTCGACCATCCTGGTGAGCAGAACATCCGAATCCACCTCCACCTTGAAGCGGCATTGAAACGTGGTGCACAACTGCACCCGGCGCTGATAGGGATCTCTGCCAATTTCCGCATATTCCTCCAAGCGAAATCGGCGCGTGTAGCGCACAACAGCTTTCTCGCTGCTTTTTCTTGTCGCAGTGACCGTGACGGTCGACAGTCCTTCGGCGCCCGGCAAAGGGGCCTGGATTTCCTCAAACGAATAACTGCCCTGGGGTCCCAGCAGCGTGTGGATCACCGGCGGATTTGCTGCGACCCAGCGCCGGTTGCCCAGGGCGGGCTTCTGGGAAATGGGCGGCAATGCCTGCAGGGATTCGCTACACCCCGCTTGTGGGGGCGACTCGCATGAATCGGAGGAGGCGATCAGGCTGAGATCTACCGAGTCCACCAAGCGCCATCCGTACACGGGTCGCGTACCTTCAAGCGACAAGGCGCCTTGCCGGGCGTCATCTTTATAGGGCCGCAAACCGAAAGCAAATTTCGAGCTGAAAAACTGCTTGAGCCGCTGATGCGACAAATCATCGGGTCGGCCTGGCTTGACGATGGACCAGTGATCTGTCTGGGGAATGACTTCAGGCGCGCCAAAGTAGTAACCGCCATCCGTTTCCTTGACTATGTTGCGAGGTGCCATGCTTGCGAAGATGCAAGTGATCGCCCAGTCACACTGCAAGAACAAGTTCTCAAACTGTTCGGTGCCCTCTATGTCCAGTATTTTCGGCTTGGCGCGCACCAGTTTGATGAACGACTCATGGATTTCCTCCAGCAGCGGATCGTCAGGGCGCAACTGCTGCGCCATCTGGTTGCCGAGTGTCTTTGCGAACCAGGCCGCGCGATCAGCCCATCCCGATCCGCGGGAGGGTGACGCCATCAAAACCAGTCCCAGCTTGTGCTGGCTGAAAACCTTCGACTCACTGCTGAGCAGGCGGCGAGTGACGATACCGCCCAGAGAATGCGCTACAAAAATCAGATTCGGGTACTGAAGGGGTGCATACAACTCATTCCCACTGGGCAGGCTCAGGGTGGTCAGCAACTGCCGCGCGGCCTCATCGATGTCGAAGTTGCCACTGGCCACACCCGTGTAGTACCCTGCGACAAACACGCCGGCATAGGCAAACGCAGGGTCGTTGGCGACCATTTGAGGCCAATACGGACAACCCAATGCTTCGTTGCCATTGAGCCAGGCCGCCTGGTTGTTCGAAAAGATGCCATGAACAAAAACAAGAACCGTATCGGATTCCGGGCGACGTACCCAGCCGCCGGTTTTGAGTCGGTTGCCGTCGAATAATGGGCTGAAGGCCGGATCTTTCGCAAAGCGTTCAGCGCAGGTGGATGTCTGGGCAAGCGCTCCTGCCGCCATCAGAAACCCCAACACGCAGCCCCACCAGAGTCGAAAGGTGCAGCCAATCAATTTTTCAAAGAGACGCATATTCCCTCCTGCAAATCGTGGGATTGCCTGCAATCTAGTAGAAAGTGAGTTTGAACACATCCCCTGAATAGAGGATGAGGATTCACATTGCCCGGCGGTCGCCTCCCGGCTCAGCGCGGTACTCCACCAGTCATGTGCTGCGGGGCAGTTAAAGCCGCTGCAGCTTCTTGCGCACCAGATGGATATTGCTGCGCAAGGCGTACAACTCGTCGGTATAAGACAGTGGCACGCTGATTTTTTGGGCGCGTGCCTCCAGCTTGTCGAGTTCTTCCAGGATCGTCTGGTTGTTGCCGGTCGCTTCAATCCGCGCTTCAATATCCCGGAGCTGGCCATACCAGCGGAAGATGCGGGAGCGCACGCGAAACTCGTACAGCGGCGGCACGATGCGCGACAGCGGCAGCATGACCGCGATGATGATGCCCATCACCAGCCACATGCGCTCGACCAGGTTGGCGACCCAGAAGGGCAGGTAGCGCTGCAGCAGCGGCGCATCGTTCTTGATCGCGCGTTCGGCTTCCTTGGACACCGGCAGTTCGCTGTTGTCGCGATTCGGAAATTCGCGCGCCGACTTGAACCACCCCGCTGGCCCGTGAATCACGTTGCCGGCCTGGGCAAACAGTTGCGCCAGCGCCGGATGGATGCTGCTGCGGGCAATCAGTGAGGTGGTAGGCGCCACCAGGCTGACATCTTCGGGCGGGATATTGCGCGCCAGGTCCACCACGCCCTGCGGCAGGCGCGCGGTGCTCAGGAAAGAAAAACGTTTGGAGTAGGCCTCGCTCTGTGTGAAGTTCATCAGTTTGACGCCCGGGGTCTGCAGCAGCATCTGCACCATCAATGACTCGGGCGCCGAGGCAAACACAATCGCGTCAAGCTCGCCGTTGAGGAAGGCGACCGTCGCAGGGGTCTGGTCCAGGGTGGTGATGGTCAGGCTGGCCGGTTCAATGCGGTTGCTTTCAAACAGCTTGCCCATGAGGCTGGGCACGCCGCTGCCTGCTGTTCCCAGGTTGATGCGCCAACCCTGCAGCTGGGTCAGTGAATTCAATGCGCCCGCGCCGCCGGTTTTGCGCCCGGGGCGGTCACGGTAAAACAGCCACAGCGGCTCGACAAACAGGCTGCCCAGGGAAGTGAGGTTTTCCGCATCGGCGGCGTCGTAGTCGCTGGTGCCACCCTGCACAAAACCCAGATCCACTTTGCCTTCACGCAGCAGCTGCAGATTGTGCGCAGAGCCCTGCGAAGGCAAAAGCGTCACTTCAATGCCGTCAACGGCCAGGATTTTGGCGTAACGTTTGCCGAACTCTTCATACGCGCTTTGCGCCGGGCCGGTGGCCAGCACCACACGTTTGGGCGGGTTCGGGTCCAGCCACCAATAGGCCAGGATCAAAAGCGTCACGGCCAGGACGATGAACGGGCCAGCAGAGACAGCGAGATCACGCAGCGAGAGCAGGGTGTAACGGATGGCTTTGGGCATGCGCAACCATAACATGCAGCATGATCTGTCTGCCAGCCCCGCGGCTTGATGTCGGAATGGCCTCAAGACCTTTCTGGTATTGCGTAGACAGCTATCAAATGTATAGCGACTGACAGGTCTCAAAAATCCTGCAACCAGGGCTGGACAAAGGCCATCCAGCCGCCCACTGCGTACAGCAGCACACTCGCGCCATACACCTGTGCCGAGGTTTGTCGGGTGCGCAGGCAGGCGCGTCGCAGCGCCGGGTCCAGCGGGCAGGGCGCGAAGCGGTTTCGCCATTGCAGGCCCCCGCTGATGACCAGCATCAGGCCCGCTGCAGCAAACACCTGGCCCTTGTATTCGCTGATCCAGACCAGCCCGGGCACGGCGGCCACCAGCGTGGACAGTGTCGCACCCGCGCCCAGCGCCACCAGCAGGGCGGGCAACGCACAGCAGACCAGCGTGCCCGTGCTGGCAAACAAGGCGGCCCACGATGACCAGGCCGAGGCCTGGCCGACCGGGTCAGGCAAGGGCGGCGTCATCTGGATTTGGCTTTCATCTGCGCCTTGATCTCGGCGACCGACTGCGCCACGGTTTCGAGTTTGGTCACGTCGTAGCCGGCCTCCTTGATTTCGTGGCTGATGGCTTTGCCGTCCAGCGTCTGGCCTTCTTTGGCTTCCACCACGACGATTTTTTTCTTCAGGTCCACCAGCACGGCCTTGGTGGCCGGCAGGCCGGACAGGCGCTTTTCAATGCCTTGTGCGCAAAACGCACAAACCATGCCGTTGACTGTGGCCTTGATGCTTTCCGTCGCAAATGCGCTGGAGAAAAAACCGGTCACCAGGGTGAGGACGGTGAATTTGAAAGTGAGTGATTTCATGATGAATGCCTTGTTGGTAAAAATATTGGTCTTCGAGGTGTCATTGCGGACTTGATCCGCAATCCATGCAACGCCGGCCCAGGCCTTGGTTCATGCAGCATGGATCCCGGATCGAGTCCGGGATGACAGTCATTTTCAAAAGATGTACATGAAGTTGAAGCGGCCCTGCTTCATGTTGTTGACACCGACTTCGACAAAATAGCGGCTGTGGATGAAGCGCAGCATGGGCGTGAGCTCGGTTTTCTCCGACAGGCCGCGCATGCGCCGCGCTTCCAGAATCAGCCAGGGTTGCACTTCGTCGTAATCGGTTTCGTAAAACGAGAAGCCGGTGCGCAACGAGGCGAAATCATGGTTGATGCCCGGGGCGCGGTACAGCCTCAGCGACCCGGACACATAAAAGCGCGTGGTTTCATAGTCGGCCGAAATGCCCGGTGCCAGCATGGTTTTGCTGCCCGGGAAGTTATTGCCCGTGACCTGGCCGGCGCCGGCCAGCAACCACAAGTTGGCCTGCGAATGTTCGCCGTTGATGCGGTGTAGCAACCGGGTGTAGCTCAGCTCGGAAAACTCCCGCGTCAGGCGTTTGTCATCCGAGCGCATGTAGACCCCGCCGACACCGAAGGCATCGCGCGGCGTCACCGCGTGGTTGACCCAGGCCTCGCGCCAGTTCGGGCTGAAGTCGCCCATGGCCATGGTGCTGTCCCTGAAACCCATGGGGCCGGCATGTGCGGCGGCGGCCACACCGGCCATCAGCCAGGCCAGCAGGGCCGGGCGCCACGAAGTCAGGATTTTTCTCATGGGATCTCCACCAAAACAGGCAGCGCCAGGGCTGCCGATGTCAACACATCCGCCGGATCACGGCGGACGCAGCTCGGGCAGGGAGATCAGGAAATCGGTGGTTTGAGGCGGGTGCTGCTTTCAGCGCTGCTGAAGCGATGGCCGGCGGATGGCGGGCCGGCAGCGGGCGTGAAGACAGCCATGGCGCCCGCCGACCAGGCGAAAGACGCCAGCGCCAGGCACAGTTCGCAGGTATCGCAGTCATTGCAATCCCCGGCGGCAGCAGTATCCATGGCTGCCCCGGCAAACATGGGGCAATCTGCCGGCATGGCCGACGATTCCTTCACCTCGGCCTGGGCCTGCAACACCTGCTGCGACGCCATATCCAGCGCCATCACATGGCCCACCCAGCCGCGCACAGGCAGCACGGCGATCATCAGGGCGAGCAGCAGATAACGCATGGATGAATGATACGGGGCAGCCGGGAAAAGTTCACTGTCGCGCCGGAAAAGGCATGGCGGCCCCGGGGTCAAGTTTATTTGGCTGGCTCTATCGACATCACCGTGTAAGCACCGTTGACCTTGTCGGCTGTGAAGCTGACCTTGTCGCCGGCCTTGACCTTGTCGAGCAGCGCCTTTTCCTTGACCTGGAACACCATGCTCATGGCCGGCATGTCCAGGTTTTTGATCTCGCCATGTTTGAGGGTGATCTTGCCGGCGTCCTTGTCGACCTTGCGGACCTCGGCTTCAGAAACCGGCAGGGTGGCCTGCGCGAACGCGGCTGATGTCACGAGGGTGGCGATCAGGGTTGAATATTTCATGACAGATCCTTGGGGTGCGCTCAGGCGCGGTGATAACTTTGATAGACACGGGTGCTGCCGTTGCGGCTGATCAGCACCACGTCATACGGGTCCTTGCGGTCGCCGTAAATCTTGCCGTCCATGCCGGGCGAGCCGACCGGCATGCCGGGCACCGACAGGCCGACGGCGGCCGGACGTTCCTTGAGCAGGCGATGCACCTCGCGCGCCGGCACATGGCCTTCAATCGCGTAGCCGCCGACCAGCGCGGTGTGGCAGGAGGCGAGTGGGTCCGGCACGCCCAGCCGCTTGCGCGCGGCCGTATTGCCGCTGTCATGCACCTTGACATCAAAGCCATTGGCTTGCATGTGGGCCACCCAGTCCTTGCAGCAACCGCAGTTCGGGTCTTTCCAGACTTCGACTTGCGGCCGGGTCTGCGCCAGCAAGGTGGGTGGCAGCAGCGAGGTGCCGGCCAGCCCGGCGACAGCTTGAATAAAAAATCTTCTTTGCATGGTTTCTCCTTGAAAGATGTTTAACGGGATGCCGCGGCGACGCTGATCTTGCCGGTCATGCCGGCCTGGTAGTGGCCGGCGATCAGGCAGGCAAAGTCAAATTCGCCGGGGCGGTTGAAAGTCCAGATCAGGCCGCCGGTTTTTCCGGCGCTCACATGCGCCATGTAGGGCTCGTCATGCTCCATGGCGGGAAACTTGACCATCATCGCGGCGTGCTCATCGAGCTCCTTTTTGGTGCCGATGACCAGCTCGTGCAGCAGCTTGCCTTTGTTGCGGATGACAAAACGTACGGTTTCACCTTGTTTGAATGTCAGCTTGTCGGGGGTAAAGCGCATGTTGTCGTCCATGCTCAGGGTCACGGTGCGCTGGACTGATTTGGCGTCACCGGCGATGCCCCATTCCTTCTGCTCTTTGGTGACCGCCGCTGCCTTGTGTGTTTTGGGGTCGTCTCCATGCGCCAGGCTCAAGCTGGTGGCGCCCGCGAGCAGAAGTGCCGTGACGACACGATGGTATGTATTCATGAGGCGTTTCTTTCAAGTCAGTGTTTGTGGAGGGGCGCTGCTGCCGGGGCTGCTGTTTCGGCAGAGCCCGAATACCCACGCAACTGCGCATAACGGGCGATCTGCTCTGGCCTCAGCAGCGCGGTTTGCTGCAAATGTGTGTCCAGGTGTGCCTTGCGCAGCTGGGCCTGCAACTGGCCAATGCGGTCGGTATGTGCGCTCAGCCGCGCTGCATCAATCTGGCGCGATGAAAAAGCCAGGTCCAGCGCCCGTTCGGCTGCCACCAGCTGGGTGCCCAGGTCGCGCGCCTCAGCCTTGTGGCGGCCCATCAGCGCTTCGCTGGCCTGCTTTTGCTCCGTGCTCAGATCCAGTTGCGTGGCCAGCTCCAGCGCGTGCATGGGTCCGGGGTAGCCGTTGAGTTCGGCGGCCTTGGCCAGCTCCATGCCCTTGCCGGCCAGCAGGTCGGCAGTCTGGGTGGATGAGAGAGCCTTGATCTCGCGTGTCTGCTGGCCTGCATACGGGCTGGCGTGCTGCGCGGGTGTATGAACGTGCTGGCCAAATGTGCCTCCAGCCCCCATCAGGAAAGCGCCAGCAGCTATCAATCTCATAGCAAATTGCGTTGTCATGTTTGTCCTTTGAATCAGTGGCCGGCATGTCCGGAAGGTTTGCGGATCTGGACCTGTGTCACAGGGCCCGGTGTGGCGGCCGGCATGGCCTTGCTGCCCGCGTGTGGCCGCGCCGGGTCGGGCAGCGCGCCTGTCCATTCGTAGGCGACGGTGCCGGCCGGGTGCTGGTACCAGCCGGGGTCCCTGTAGTCGCCGGGTTTCTGGTTCTTGCGCACCTTGAGCATGCTGAACATGCCGCCCATTTCAACCGGGCCGAAGGGGCCGGTGCCGGTCATCATGGGGGCGGTGTTCTCGGGGATTTCCATCTCCATCTGACCCATGTCGGCCATGCCGCGTTCACCCATGACCATGTAGTCGGGCACTGCCTTCTGCATTTTTTTAATCAGTCCGCGGTGGTCCACACCTATCATGGTCGGCACATCGTGGCCCATGGCATTCATGGTGTGGTGGCTTTTGTGGCAGTGAAAGGCCCAGTCGCCTTCTTCGTCAGCGAGGAACTCGATTTGCCGCATCTGGCCCACCGCCACATCGGTGGTCACCTCGTGCCAGCGTGTCGATTTCGGTGTGGGGCCGCCGTCGGTGCCGGTCACCACAAACTCATGGCCGTGCAGGTGGATCGGGTGATTCGTCATGGTCAGGTTGCCCATGCGTATGCGCACCGTGTCGCCCTTGCGCACATTCAGCGTGTCTATGCCCGGGAAGACCCGGCTGTTCCACGACCACAGGTTGAAGTCCGTCATGGTCATGATTTTTGGCGTCATGCTGCCGGGGTCTATGTCGTAGGCGTTGAGCAGGAAGACGAAGTCGCGGTCCACCTCGGCTATCAGCGGGTGTTTTGCCTTCGGGTGCGTGATCCAGAAACCCATCATGCCCATGGCCATTTGTGTCATCTCGTCGGCATGCGGGTGGTACATGAAGGTGCCGGGGCGGCGCGCGACAAACTCGTAGACAAAAGTCTTGCCGACCGGAATGGCCGGCTGCGTCAGGCCCGAGACACCGTCCATGCCATTGGGCAGGCGCTGCCCGTGCCAGTGCACGCTGGTGTGTTCGGGCAGCTTGTTGGTGACAAAAATCCGCACACGGTCGCCTTCCACCACCTCTATGGTCGGCCCCGGGCTTTGCCCGTTGTAGCCCCACATATGGGCCTTGAAGCCGGGTGCCATTTCGCGCACCACCGGCTCGGCCACCAGGTGAAACTCTTTCACACCATTGTTCATGCGCCAGGGCAGGGTCCAGCCGTTGAGTGTGACCACCGGGTTGTAGGGACGGCCCGTGCTGGGCACCAGCGGCGGCATGGTGTCGGGTTTGCCCTGTATCACCGGCTCGGGCAGGGCGGCCAGGGCGACGCGGCTGACGGCGCTGGCCGCCACCGCGGTGGCCGTTGCAACGGCTGCGCCGGTAAAAAATCGTCTGCGTTCGTTGTTGATGTTCATGTCAATGTCCTTTGGCGTCGCTGCCGCTGGTAGCAGCACCGGCGGCCAGGGGCGCCATGCCGGCGGAGGTCCCTGTCAGTGTGGTTTGCAGGTCGGTATCGGCCAGCCAGAAATCGCGCTGTGCCTCGATGCTGGCGTTGACTGCCGCGATGCTGGTGCGGGTGTCGGCCAGCAGGTCGAACACGCTGGAGAGCATGCCGTTGTAACGCAGCAGCAGCTCGTTGTTGATGAACTTGCGCAGTGGCACGACCTCGTCGCGGTAATGTATGGCCAGGTCATGCGCGGTGCGCCAGGCGTGGTAACTTTCGCGCGCCTCGGAGCGCGCCTGGATGGCGGTTTCGCGTACCCGCGCCACCGACAACATGTACTGGCCCTGCGCGCGCGCGTTGCTGGCACCGCCCCAGTCGAAAATCGGCAACGGCAGCTCCAGCTCCCAGCCGCGCTTGATCTCCTTGTCGCCCGAGGCATTGTTGAACGTGGTGTTGCGTGAGTATTTGGCGTCGAGCGCATTGATGAAGCCGGTGCTGCGCGTCAAGCCCATGTTGTCGGCCACATACGCGGCCTGCGCCATGCTCGCGCGCACGTCGAGGCGGTCGCGCAGCGCACGGGCTTCGATGTCCGGCATGTCGGCCACGGTTTCCGGCAGCTCCGGCAGGCGCTCGCTGAGTGTGAACTGCGTCTGCGTGCCCCACAGGCCCATCAGGCGTATGAGTTTTTCGCGTGCCGCATAAGCCGCGTTCTGGCTGCGTGCCAGCTGCGCTGCGGCATCGGCCACAAAGGCCTGCTCGCGCGCCTGGTTCAGCTTGCTCCAGTTGCCCACACGTGCCAGGCGCCGCGCCAGTTCACCGCTGGCCTCGGCCGCCTCCTTGGCATCTTGCATGTAGCTGGCGGTCTGCTGCGCGGCCACGGCCTTGATCCAGGCCTTGCGTGTGTCGGCGGCGAGTCTGACAACCTCCTGCGCGGCCTGCAGCTTGGCCACCTCATGCTGCTGGTTCTGGTATTTGGCACGCCAGGGCAGGGTCAGCAGGCCGATGACGTTGAAGCCTATGCCGCGCTCAATTTCCACCTTGCTGCCCTCGACAAAACGGCCTATCGAGAAATGCGGATTGGGCAAGGTGCCCGCGCGTACACGGTCGGCATCGCTGATGCCCAGCGTGGCCATGGAGGCGTGAACGCCCGGGTTGTTCAACAGTGCGATACGCACCGCCGCTTCGGCGCTCAGCGGCTCGGCCAGCAAGCGGGCCACTGCTTCGCGGCTCTCCGCGCTGTCGCTGCGCCCGACCGGCGCGCTGAGGCCGGCTGTTTTGCCGGCGGTCAGGGTGTTGATGTCCGCCTGGTTGCCGTCGGGCGACAGGCTGGCACAGCCGGCCAGCGTCGCGGCCGCCAGCAGGGCTATTGCGGATTTTTGAAATGAAAACATGGTGAGGCTCAATGTTTGTGGGGATGGGCCGCCGCAGGTGGGGCTGCATCCGTCCTGGCCGCCGGGGCCGGTGGCGCTGCCTGCTGCTGCTCCGACTTGAGGATGTCGACATGGCCACGCGTGAAGCGGCCGACATCGGCATTGGCTTTTTTCCAGTCCTCGCGCCCGGCTTCCACGCCGCTGGGCAAATCGGCAAACACGGATCGGTAGCTCACGGGCGGCACGGGTGCTGCCGGGTCGGTGGCCAGTGGGGCCGGTGTGCCTTGGGCGTGGACACTGCCCAGCGGCAGCAGCAGCATGCAAAAAAGGAAACGGAGGGTCACAAAATTCTCCTGACGGACAAGCGGGGCGATCTGAAAAAATCGCGCGAATCCGGCGTCAGGGCAGGCAGCCCCGTGCCGGATGGCAAGTACAGACCCAGTTAGGGCCTGGAAGTCAGGAAATGGGTGGTTTCTGGCCCAGCGCGGCGACGGCGCTGGCAAATCGGGCGGCCGGCGACTGCGGCAGCGCAGGCGGAATCGAGAGGGCGGCGCTGCGGCTCGTCAGCGGCGACAGCGCCACCGTGTTGCAGGCCTGGCAGGCCGCACAGGATTCGCAGTGCCCGGCAGCCTCCTGGAGCCCCGGGTCGGCCGCCTGGCCGGCGGCGTGTCCGGCGCAATCGGGCGCTGTGGCCAGCGTCATGGATTGGGCTGCAGCCCCATGGCCAAAATGGCCGTCAGCCCTTTCCTCATGAGCGTGAGCAGCTACTATTTCTGTAGCAACAGAAGCCGCTTGCAGATGACCGGCGGCCATGCCTGTGGCCATCGCGTCGCCCACCCAGCCGCGCAGCAGCAGCAGGAAAATCATGGCAATGAACAGGGGACGGCGCATGACTGAATGATACGGCGGAGTTGTGAAAGTTCAAAAAGAGGGGGTCTGGGCAGCGGCTGCAGCCTGCCTGATCAGATGGCTCAGATGCGCGTCAACCGGCATGGCCGCAAACGCGCTGACAGCGGCGCGACCGGGGTTGCCAGCCGGCAGGCGCTGCAGCAGGTGGCCCAAGGGGATCAGGGCCAGGCGCAACAGCTGCCCCGCCGCTTCGCCCGGGTCTCGGGTTTGCAGCGCATAACGCAGCATCGTCGTGTGAGAGGCCCAGTGCAGGGCCAAGTCCTGCTGCCCCAGCACATGCGCGGCTTCCAGCCAGGCCCAGCGCGCGGCGATGTCGGCAGGTGCAGCCGTGTGGAAACTCTGCATCAGCTGGCTGAAAACCTGGCGGCGCTGGTCGGGCGAGAAGGGGTTCATGGGTGCGGCAAATGAGTGGTCTTGAGCTCGCGCCGCGCCTGTTGCAGCACCGACCAGCCGCCCCAGATCGCCAGCCCGCCCATGACGGCCGCCACGGCGAGGTCGGGCCAGGCGCTTTGGGTACCGAACACACCCAGCGCGGCCAGCATCACCGCCAGGTTGCCGATGGCGTCGTTGCGCGAGCACAGCCAGACGCTGCGCATATTGGCGTCGCCTTCGCGGTACGCGTACAGCATGGCGGCGACCGACACGTTGGCAATCAGGGCCAGCAGGCCGATGGCGCCCATGGTCAGGGCCTCGGGTGCGCCGCCCTGGGTGGCTGCCCACCCCGCGCGGCCCAGCACAAACACGCCGAAGGCCAGCATGCTGGCCGACTTGAGCAAGGCCGCCCGCGAGCGCCAGGCCAGGCCCAGCGACAACACCGCCAGGCTCACGCCGTAATTGGCGGCATCGCCAAAAAAGTCGATGGCATCGGCCAGCAGCGAGACCGAGCCGGAGCGAAAGCCCGCCGCTATTTCGATCGCAAACATGGCGAGGTTGACCGTCAGCGCGAACCAGAGGATTTTCCGGTAGCGTGGGCTGTTGGCCTGGGCGGCGCTGGCGTCGTGGTCGCAGCAGTGGGCAGACATTGAATGTTTCTCCAGAAATCGGGTTGATGGCATGATTGGAAACCCTCAAGTCACTACAAGGTCAAGCGATGCCTTATTCAAACCCATCCGGCCTGCGGGGTTATCAGATCGGCGAAGCCGCGCGGCAAAGCGGCGTCAGCAGCGCGAACATCCGCTTTTACGAGAAAGAGCAACTGCTCCGCCCGCAGGGCCGGGGTGACAACAGCTACCGTTTGTACAGCGACGGTGATGTGCATCAGTTGCGTTTTATCCGGCTGTGCCGCGCCATGGACATGTCGCTGGCCGAGGTGCGCACCCTGCTCGGGCTGAACCTGAACATCAAGACCGATTGCGCGGCGGCGCGCGATGCGCTGGACGGGCACCTGGGCCATGTGCGCGCGCGGCTGGCGGAGCTGAAGGCGCTGGAAAAAGACCTCAAAGCCTTGCGCAACCGCTGCGACGGCAGCGACGCGCATTGCCACATCATCGAGGCCCTGCACGAACTGGCCGATGCGCAGACCGCTGCCCCGGCGGCGGCGCCGAAAAAACGGCATGTCTAGGAGGTATCAGGGGTCGATTTGTCCAGCTGGCGCTGCGCCTGGTCCAGCCACTGCTGCAGGCTGTCCAGCAATTCCTTCTGGCTGAAGGAGCAGCTTTCTTCGGTGAAAAGCGCGCTGGACTCGAGCCGGTCCAGCAACTGCTGCAGCACCTCGGTGTACCGGGGTGGAAGCGCGGCGCGCAGTTCGGGCTGATCCTGCGCCAGGCGCGAGAACGCGGCCACACCCAGTTCATCGCTGCGCAACTGCTGCAGTGCGCTGGACAGGCCGGCGAGTTGACCGTGGGCCGTCATGGCGATCCGGTAGTGTTGCCGGCTACAGACCGGACCTGCGCCGGTTCAAAAACCAGGGTCAGCAGTGCCAGTGCGGCAAAAGGCAGGCCCAGCCAGGACAGGTGCGACAGGGGGACCAGTGCCAGCATCGCACCACTGATGACGGCGCCCAGCGCTGTGCCGAGGTACAGCATGGAACCATTGAGGCTCAGCAGCAGCGGCGCCTGCACCGCCGACAGGCCAGCCAGGCGGCTTTGCTGCGGCGCCATCATGCCGAAGCCCGCGATGCCCCATGCCACCAGGGTGACCAGGGTCGCAGCGGGGTGGCCGCGCGTCAGTGGCAAGACCAGCATCATGGCCATCAACAGCAGCAACTGGGCGCGCAGGCTGCGGATCGGGCCGAAGCGGTCGTTGGCCCAGCCGCCCGACAGCGTGCCGGCCACACCGGCCAGGCCAAACACCGCCAGCGTGATGGACAGTTGGGTGGAGGACATCGGGTTGAGTGCCTGCAGCACCGGCCCGATGTAGGCAAACACACTGAAGATGGCAATGAAATAGAGCAGCGAGCGCAACCAGACGCGCAGCACCGCGCCTTGCCGCGCCACCTTGCCAAAACCCGCAAAACTGGCGCCGGCGGTGGCCATGTTGGCGGGCACCCACCAGCTTGCGGCCAGCAGCATCACCGCGCTGGCGCCTGCGGAAAACCACACCGGCACGCGCCAGCCATATTCAAACCCCAGCCAGGCGCCGACCGGCACACCGACGGCATAACTGATGCTCATGCCCAGAAAGGTGATGGACAAGGCCCGGCCGCGCAAGGCCGGGGCCACCAGGCTGACCGCCAGGGCCGAGGCCGCCGCAGTGAACATGGCGCCGGCGCCCATCAGGATGCGCCCGAGCAGCAGCATGCCGAGGTTGCCGGACAACGCGCACACCACGCAACCGGCGCCAAACAGTGTCAGCGCCAGCTGTATCGCACGTTTGCGCGGCCAGCGCGCCGTCAGGATGATGAGCAGGGGCGCCAGCACCGCGGTGGCCAGCGCATAGGCGGTCATCGCCTGGCCGGCCGCGGCCAGGCTGATGTGCAGCGATTCGCTGATGGGCAGCAAGATGCCGCCTATGACAAAAGCGCCGCTGCCGATCACGAGGTTGCACAGCGCAAAGAGATACAGGACAGGTGGCATGGGCTGGTTTTATGCAATCCAATCAGGCGCCAGCCCAATGGCGATGTGCGCAAGAAGCTATAAAAAGGGGAGCATCCGCCGCGCCGGGGCGGGCTGTGGCAGGTGCGCAGCCCTGATTGTGCACGGACGGCGCGGGCGCGCCGGTGCTGGCCCGGTGCCGCTTACTGGATCATGCCCAGAAACTGCTTGAGTTCCGGCGTCTGGGGATTTGAAAAAACCTCGTCGGGCGCGCCGATTTCATGCACGCGGCCCTGGTGCATGAACACCACGCGGTCGCAGACCTTGCGGGCAAAGTTCATTTCATGGGTGACCATCAGCAGCGTCATGCCTTCGGCCGCCAGGCTTTCCACCACCTGCAGCACCTCGCCGACCAGCTCGGGATCCAGCGCGGAGGTGATTTCGTCGCACAGCAGCACCGAGGGCTGCATGGCCAGCGCGCGGGCGATGGCCACACGCTGTTGCTGCCCGCCCGAAAGCTGGTCTGGCCAGGCCTCGAATTTTTCCGCCAGGCCGACACGTTTGAGCAGCGTGCGCGCCTGCTCTTCGGCCATGGCCCCGGCGGTTTTCTTGACCAGCGTGGGCGCCAGCATGATGTTTTTTCCGACCGTGAGGTGCGGGAACAGGTTAAAGCTCTGGAAGATCATGCCCACGTGCTGGCGCAGCTCGCGCATCACCTGCGGGTTGTCGTGCAGCAGGTGTTTGCCGTCCACACGCAGGGTGCCGCTCTGAAAAACTTCCAGCCCGTTGATGCAGCGCAGCAGCGTGCTTTTGCCGGAACCGCTTTTGCCGATGATGGCAATCACCTCGCCGGCCTTGACGTCGAGGTCTATGCCCTTGAGCACCTCGTTGCTGCCAAAACTTTTGCGCAACTGGTTGATTTCCACCAGTGTTTTTTCAGAAGTCAGCTTAGCGTCCATTTCTCATCTTCCTTTCAAGCCTGCGCGCATACAGCGACACCGGAAAACACAGGGCGAAATACATCAGGGCCACACAGCTGTACACCAGAAAGGGCTTGAAGGTGGCATTGGTGATCATGGTGCCGGCCTTGGTCAGCTCGATGAAACCAATCACTGAAGCGAGCGCCGTGCCCTTGACGACCTGCACCAGGAAACCGACCGTGGGCGGCACGGCAATACGGATCGCCTGCGGCAGCACGATGTGGCGCAGTTGTTCGCCAAAATTGAGCGCCAGGCTTTGTGCGGCTTCCCACTGGCCCTTGGGAATGGCATCGACGCAACCGCGCCAGATCTCGGCGAGGTAAGCACTGGTGTACAGCGTCAGCGCCACGGCGGCGGCGACCCAGGCCGGCACATTGATGCCGAACAGCGCCAGGCCGAAGTAGGCCAGAAAAAGTTGCATCAGCAGCGGCGTGCCCTGAAACAGCAGGATGTAGCCGTCGAGCGTGCGGCTGGCGGCCTTGGCGACCTTTTGCGCGCCAGGCGCGGCCCGCGTGGACCAGAGCCGGCCAATCAGCAGCAGCAAACCGACCACACCGCCGCCTATAAAGGCCGTCAGCGACAGCACCACGGTCCAGCGGCCGGCCAGCAGCAGGTTCCTGAAAATGTCCCAGATGGAAAATTCAATCATGACTTTTCCTCGTGGCCTAGCGGCCGAACAGGAACTTCGGTCCCGCCCAGTTCAGCAGCTTGCGCACGCCTATGGACAGCGCCAGGTAAATCAGGGTGGCGATGATGAAGGCTTCAAACGCGCGGAAGTTGCGGCCCTGGATCAGGTTGGCGGCATAAGACAGCTCCTGGGTCGAGATCTGCCCGCAGACGGCCGAACCCAGCATCACGATGATGATCTGGCTGACCAGTGCCGGCCAGACTTTTTTGAGTGCGGGCGGCAGCACCACCCGGGTGTAGATCTGCACGCGGTTGAAGGCCAGGCTTTCGGCGGCTTCGATCTGGCCGCGGGGTGTGGCCTCCACCCCGGCGCGGATGATCTCGGTGGCATAGGCCGACAGGTTGATCACCATGGCGATCACCGAGGCCAGTTCGGGCGACAGCTTCACGCCCATGGCCGGCAGGCCGAAGAAGATGAAGAACAGCTGGACGATGAAGGGGGTGTTGCGGATCAGCTCCACATAAGTCCCCACCACCCAGCGCAGCCAGACTGGGCCACTGGCGCGGGCCCAGGCAAAAGCGACACCCAGTGCGACGCCGATGAGGGACGAGATGACCGTCAGGCCCACGGTCCAGGCCACGCCAATCGCCAGCAGCGGCCACTGCGACAGCACCGCCCAGAAATCCAGATCAATTTTCATCGGTCAGCGTCCTCATGAAAGATGTACTGCCACGTACTGTCTTCTACCAGGGCCGCCGCGGAACCGGCTTCGCCGGGCCGCAGGCGGCGCCCCCTGCAAGGGGGGAGGGGGTTACGCGCAGCGAACCCCAACGGGGGTGTGCCTTATTGCGGCAGGTCGCCTGCCGGACGGCCCAGCCACTTGACGGCCATTTTGTCGAGGTCGCCGCTGGTCTTGGCGGCGGCAATCACCTCATTGACTTTCAGGCGCAGTTTGTCTTCACCCTTGGCCACACCGATGAAGTTGGGGCTGTCCTTGAGCAGCAGCTTGTACTCGGTGCCCATTTGCGGGTTTTTGGCCATCATGTTGCCGGCCACCGAAGCGCCGGTGGCAATCAGTTGTACCTGCCCGGCGGTGTAGGCCGATACGGTGGTGTTGTTGTCTTCAAACCGTTTGATGTCGGCACCGGCCGGCGCCACTTTGCTGAGCTCCTGGTCTTCCAGGGCGGCACGTGTCACGCTGATGCTTTTGCCGTTCAGGTCGGCAAAGGATTTCACCGACATGGTTTTGGGGCCGAACACGGCCTGGAAAAACGGCGAGTAGGCGGCGGTGAAGTCGATGACTTTTTCGCGGTCCGGGTTTTTGCCCAGCGTGGAGATCACCAGGTCGGCCTTTTTGGTTTGCAGGTAGGCGATGCGGTTGGCGCTGGTCACCGGCACGAGTTCGATCTTGACGCCCATTTTTTGTGCAATGTAGTTGGCCATGTCCACGTCCAGGCCCTGGGGTTTCAGGTCGGTGCCGACCATGCCGTAGGGCGGGAAGTCGGTCGGTATGGCGATCTTGATGGTTTTGGCCTTCATCACATCGTCCAGCGCGGTTTGTGCCTGTGCACCTGCGGCGGCCAGCAGCGACAGCGCTGTGATGGCGGCAGAAAAGAGGCGGGGGGTGAACTTCATAACAGGGCTCCTAGGTAGGTTGAGGGTTCTGCAGGGGGTTTGGCCACACGCTGGCCGGGTTTGCGGGAACTTGTATGCAACTCTTGTGCCGGTTTTTTGGCGGAAGACAGCGGGCTCAGCGCGCTGCGCAATTGCGCCAGCGGGTCGCCCGTCGGTGTCTGCAGCTTGAGGGCGGCCTGCACGCTACCAATGTGGTTTTGCATCAGTTTTTCGGCTTTGGCCAGATCGCCTTTTTCCAGCGCCTGGACAATCTGCACATGTTCTTCGCAGGACTGGGCCGCGTCGTGCGAGGACTGGTACAACATGGCAATCAGCGTGGTGCGCGCGGTGAAGTCACGCAGGGTATCGGCCAGCAGGCTGTTGCCCAGGCATTCGGCCAGGCAGACATGAAAGTCACCAAGCAGAAAGCTGCGCAGGCCGACGTCGCTGCCCTTGACGGCGGCTTTTTCCCGGGTCAGGTGGTTCTTGAGCTGTTTGATGGCCGCCTTGTTGACATCGGGGGTGCAGCGGATCAGGCCCATCTCGATCACGCGGCGCGCCTCAAAGGCTTCGCGCGCCTCGTCCTGCGAGGGTTCAATCACGTACCAGCCGCGCCGCGCACTGACGGTGACAATGCCGCGCGCCGCCAGCCGGGTCAGGGCCTCGCGCACGATGGTGCGGCTGCAGTCAAACAACATGGCGAGTTGCTGCTCACCGAGGCGCGCGCCCGGCGCGAGTTTTTGCGCCATGACGGCTTCAATGATTCGGTTGCTGATGTCGGATGCGCTGGCCATGCGCCGGAAGATGCATATCCTGTGCCAGCCATTTCAGGCAGCCAGACCAACTGGTATACAAGAAATGCGCACTGAAGTGGTGTGCGGGCCGGCCCGGCTGCACCACAACAGGGTCCAACGGGGACAAGTTGGGTGTGAACCGGCCCTAGTCGAGCTTGGCGCCAGACGCCTTGACCGCCTGCGCCCAGCGCGGCAGTTCGGCGGCGAGAAATTTTGCAAAGTCCTCGCTGCCCAGGAAAGCCGGGTCCGCGCCCTGGGTGACCATGCGGCTGCGGATATCCGGGCTGGTCATCACCTGCCTGAAGGCCTCGCTCAATTTCGCGCTGATGTCGGCGGGCAGGCCGGCGGGTGCCAGAAAACCGTAAAAACCGACCACCTCAAAACCCTTGAAACCGGACTCGATGACGGTCGGGATGTCCGGCAGCGCCGGGTTGCGCTCCTTGCTGGTCACCGCGAGGGCACGTACCTTGCCCTGCTTGTGGTAACTGGCGGCCTGTGGAATCGACTCCCCCATGAACTGCACCTGGCCACCCATCAGGTCGGTAAAGGCCGGTGCGCTGCCGCGGTAGGGAATGTGCACCATGAACAGCCCGGCAGCGCTCTTGAACATTTCCGGCACCAGGTGGCTGATGCCGCCATTGCCGGCAGAGCCGTAATTGACCTGGCCGGGGCGCGCCCGGGTGTAATCAACAAATTCCTTGAGCGTGCTGACCGGCAGCTTGGGGTTGACCAGCAGGGCCAGCGGCTGCATGGCGGTGCGGGCGATCGGCGTGAAGTCCTTCAGCGTGTTGTAGGGCAGGCGTGTGTACAGGGCCGGGTTGATGACCATGACACCGGTGTTGGCCAGCATCAGCGTGTAGCCGTCGGGCGCGGCTTTCATGACATCCTGCGCGCCCACCGTGCCGCCTGCGCCCGACTTGTAGTCGATGACGACCGGTTGCCCCAGCACCGCCTGCAAGCGCTCGGTCAGCAGGCGCGCATGTTGATCAAGCGGGCCGCCCGCCGGAAAACCGATGACCACGCGTATCGGCTTTTCGGGATATGCCGCCAGCGCAGTGCTGGCGGCAAGCAGCAGTCCCAAAGGCGCCAGAACTTTACGGACAAGGGATGAAGACCAGGGAGTCAGGCGCATGGTGTCTCTGCTGAAATAAGGGTGGTGGAAGGGGATGGGCCGATGCTGCGTGACAGCTTCTGCCGACCCTTGATCATAGTCAGTGCCGGTCGCTGAGGCGACAGTGTTTTATCGGGAGCTTCCCCGATGCATAGCGGCTGCAGCCGGGGTAGGCTGAGGGTCCGCCGCGCACAACCCTGGAGCCTGATTTGTCCGACCCAAAAGCAGTTGCACCTGCCAAGCCTTCACCCAATCCGCATACCCTGCATTACAAGGTCTGGCCCCGGCGTTTGCCGCATCAGATCACGGCACCGGCCATCTCCCTGTGGCACAACCTGGCGGTCAGCGCGCTGCGTTATCCGAACAAGCCAGCGCTGGTTTTTTTCGGGCAGGTGTTCACTTACGCCGAGGTATTGCAAAAAGCCGAGCGGCTGGCGGCCACGCTGCATGACATGGGCGTCAAAAAAGGCGACCGGGTGGTGCTCAACATGCAGAACTGTCCGCAGTGGGTGATTGCGCATTTCGCCATCCTGCGGGCCAATGCGGTGGTGGTGCCGGTCAACCCGATGAACCGCGCGGAAGAGCTCAAGCACTACATCACCGACCCCGACGCGCGGGTGGCCATCACCTCGGCCGATCTGGCGCCCGAGCTGGCCAAAGCCAATGCCCAGCTGGACCCGGCAGAGCGGCTGCAGCACCTGGTGGTCACCCATTACAGCGATGCCTTTGACCTGCAAGCCGCAGCGGCGGACATGCCGCCGGCCTGGCAGGAGTGGCTGGGCAGCCGGCACCCGGCGCCGGTGCTGCCGGGCTGCAGCGTGAGCGCCTGGAGCGAGGCCCTGGCGCGGGACGCGGCCGGCCGTTTGCCCGAACACAGCGTGACACCGCAAGATCTGGCTGTGCTGCCCTACACCAGCGGCACCACCGGCCTGCCCAAGGGCTGCATGCACACCCATGCCAGCATCATGCACAACGCGGTGGGCAGCAGCCTGTGGGGCAACAGCACGCCGGAAAACATCGTGCTGTCGGTGGTGCCCATGTTTCACATCACCGGCATGGTGTCACTGATGCATGCCTCGATTTACGGTGGCGCCACGCTGGTGGTGATGCCGCGCTGGGACCGCGAGCTGGCGGGCAGGCTGATCTCGCGCTGGCGCGTCACACACTGGACCAACATCCCGACCATGGTGATCGACCTGCTGGCCAGCCCCAACTTTGAAAGTTTTGACTTGAGCAGCCTGGTCTACATAGGCGGTGGCGGCGCGGCCATGCCGCAGGCGGTGGCCCAGCGCCTGTGGGAGCAGTACGGCCTGCGTTTTGCCGAAGGTTACGGCCTGACAGAAACCGCCGCCCCCTCACACAGCAACCCGCCGGACGCGACCAAGCAGCAGTGCCTGGGCGTGCCTTTCCTGAACGTGGATTCACGCGTGATCGACCCCTTGACGCTGGAGGAAATGCCGCTGGGCGAGCAGGGTGAAATCATCATGTGCGGGCCGCAGAATTTTGCCGGCTACTGGAAGCGGCCCGAGGCGACTGAGGCGGCCTTCATCGAGATCGAGGGCAAACGCTTCTTCCGCTCGGGCGACCTCGGGCGGGTCGATGAAGAGGGTTATTTTTTCATCACCGACCGGCTCAAACGCATGATCAATGCCTCGGGTTTCAAGGTCTGGCCGGCCGAGGTCGAGGCGCTGATGTTCAAACACCCGGCGATCCAGGAGGCCTGCATCATCAGTACCAAAGACGCCTACCGCGGTGAAACCGTCAAGGCCGTCGTGGTGCTGCGGCAAAGCCACAAGGGCCAGGTCAGCGAGGAGGCCATCATCGACTGGTGCAAGGAGAACATGGCGGCCTACAAATACCCGCGTGTGGTCCAGTTTGTCGATGCCTTGCCGAAAAGCGGCTCCGGCAAGGTGATGTGGCGCACCCTGCAGGAGGCGGAAGGCACTTCTGCCTGAACGTTGATCATCAAAAGTGGCCACTGGCCCTTTGCTGACGGGCATAAGCAGCTATAAAAACAGGAGCAGATCACCTGCAGCCGGGCAGGGCTGGTCGCGCCGGCGGCTGTGGTGTATCGTGCGAAGCAAAGACTGAAACCCTGGAGGAGATTGCTATGAGCACACAGCCACCCGGCACGGCATGGCAGGAGCGCATCGCTGCCGACGAAGCGCAGCGTTATGCAGGCTACGCCCGGATTTTTGCGGACATCCAGCGCCGCAAGTCGGCGCGTTACGGCACCGGCCGCGCATTGCACCGCAAGCAGCTGAGCGCTGCGCGCGGTGAGTTGCGTGTACTGCCGGACCTTCCGGAATTTGCGCGCCAGGGCCTGTTTGCCGCGCCGGTTTCTTATGAGGTGCTGCTGCGCCTTTCCAACGGCGGGCTGGACAAGGCCAGCGACAAAATGCCCGACATACGCGGCTTTTCCTTCAAGGTCCTGGGGGTGCAGGGCGACAGTGCTTTGGGCAACGGGCCGGCGCAGAGCCAGGATTTCACCCTCATCAACCAGGAAAAATTTGCATTCACCGGCAGCGCGGAGTTTGTTGATTTTGTCGAGGCCGCCTCGCATGGCAACGGCGCCTTGCTGAAATTTCTCATCAAGCGTTACGGCTTTTTGGGTGGGCCGCGGCAACTGGCCAAAATGATCAGGATTGCGGGCCATCCTTTCAAGGGTTTCGCGACAGAGACCTTTTTCAGCAGCGTACCCCTGGCCTGCGGTCCGTACGCGGTGCGTGTGCGCCTGTTGCCGGCCGCGGGCAACGGCCCGGCCGCGCCCGACGCCAGCAAGGACTGGGGTGCCGATTTCAGCCAGCGGCTGGCCAGCGCCGCCCTGCAGTACGAGCTTCAGCTGCAGCCTTTTGTGGACGAAAAAACCACGCCGATTGAGGATGCGTCGGTCAACTGGCCCACGCCATACACCACGGTGGCCCTGCTCACGCTGCCGCAGCAGGCCGCCAGCCCGGCCCTGCTGGCGCAGGCCGAAGCCGGGGTGTTTGATCCCTGGCAGGCGCTGGCGCAACACCGCCCGCTGGGCGATGTGCAGCGCGCCCGCAAGGTGGTTTATTTCCAGAGCCAGCAGGGCAGGGCGGCGGTCGGCCCGCCGGCCTGAGGGTGCAGCGGACCGGCCGGCTGCAGATGTACTCCTGTCGGGCGGTTTGCTGACGTTCGCCGGGCCGGAACTCGGGTAAGGTACCGCCTGGCAATCAAACTGGAGTGGCCCTGCAACTGTGCGGCCGACCTGCATGGAAAAACCCTTACCCCCTGTTCCCGATCCCGCGCACGAGAGGCCGCTGGACGGCTGGCGCCTGCGTCTCTACACCATTATTTTTGAGGCAGATACCCGCGCCGGGCGCCTGTTCGACCAGGCGCTGATCGTGGTCATCCTGCTGAGTATTGCCGTGGTGATGGCCGACAGCGTGCAGGCGATCCACCAGCCTTACGGCCGGGCACTGGACGGCGCGGAATGGCTGTTCACCCTGCTTTTCACTGCGGAATACCTGGCCCGCCTGTTGTGTGTACGCAAGCCCATGCAGTACGCCACAAGTTTTTTCGGCATCATTGATCTGGTGGCGGTGTTGCCGACCTACCTGGCACTGTTCTTCCCCGAGCTGCATGCGCTGATTGATGTGCGGGTGTTGCGCCTGCTGCGCGTTTTTCGCGTTTTTAAACTGGCCGCCTATGTGGCGGAATACCAGTTCCTGCTCAGCGCGCTGGCCGCCAGCGGGCGCAAGATCCTGGTGTTCCTGTCGGCGGTGGTCATGGTGGTGCTGGTCATGGGCACACTGATGTATGTGGTCGAAGGGCAGGCCAACGGTTTCACCAGCATTCCCACCTCGGTCTATTGGGCCATCAGCACGGTGACCACCGTCGGTTTTGGCGATATCACCCCCAAGACCGATCTGGGCCGTCTGATCGCGTCTTTCATGATGCTGATGGGCTGGGGCATTCTGGCGGTTCCCACCGGTATCGTGACGGCGGAGATGGCGATGCAGCGGCGGCTGGAAGGGCGGCTGTTGCCCACCACACGCACCTGCCACGAGTGCCTCACGGAAGGCCATGCCGCCGACTCGAATTTCTGCTTTAACTGCGGCGCACGTTTGCCGCCTTACCAGCAGGAGCCGGCTGCGGGGGCCAGCCGGCCGGCACCGCTGGCCTGAGCTTCAGCCGCCGGGTGTCAGCCGGCGCGGCGTGATTTCCACTGATTCGGCGCCCGTGCTCATCCACACGGTGCCGTCCTGCACCGTCACCTGCAGCTGTATGGTGCGGTTCGCCAGTTTCGCCAGGGCCTGGCTTTGCGCTGCGTCGATTTGCCAGACCACCAGGTTGGCGGCGCGGGTCAGCTTGCTTTCCATGGTTTTCCACCACACCGGCGTGCTGCTGGCAAAGCTGTAGACGCTGACGCGTTCGGCCCGGCCGGCGGCGCGCATCAGGCGCTTGTCGTCGGGCTGGCCGACGTCTATCCAGTGCAGGATGGCGTCGGTGTAGTCCTTGTGCCAGAGCGCGGCTTCATCCACATCCCACAAGTCCTTGGCAAACTCGAGGTGGCCTTTCTTGTCGTCGGCCGGCACGTTCAGCGCGAAGGCCAGCAGGCGGATCATCATGCGTTCGTCGGCCTCGGACGGATGCCGTGCAATCGTCACGTTGTGGTCGCCGTAGACGCCGCGGTCCATGTCGGCGATTTGCAGCTGGGCTTTGTAAATGGTGGCTTTGAGTGCCATGGTGTGGTTCTGCTTGGGGTGGCCTGATTAACCCTCTATTGGAACAGACAAGCGCGGCGCCGTCGCGCTGGCTATAGTCAGGACCATCATCGAGACAAAAAAGGACATTTCCCATGACGAGCCCACTTTTCAGCGCCACCATTGCCGGCAGCCTGCCCAAACCCGCCTGGCTGTCGGAGACCCAAAAACTATGGCCGCAGTGGAAAGCCGAAGGCGCCGAACTGGCGCAGGCCAAAGCCGACGCCACGCTGCTGTGGATCAAGGCGCAGGAAGATGCCGGTCTGGACGTCATAGGCGACGGCGAGCAGTCGCGCCAGCATTTTGTGCATGGCTTTCTGGAGCAGGTGGCAGGCATAGACTTCGAGCACAAGGTCAAGATGGGCATACGCAACAACCGCTACGACGCCATGGTGCCGCAGGTGGTGTCCGCGCTCAAACTCAAGGGCCGCGTGCATGCGGCCGAAGCGCAGCTGTTGCGTGCGCACACCAAGCGCAAGATCAAGTTCACCTTGCCCGGCCCGATGACGATTGTCGACACCGTGGCCGACCAGTTTTATGGCGACCGCGTGAAAATGGCGATGGCTTTTGCCGAGCTCCTGAACCAGGAGGCGCTGGCCCTGCAGGCCGATGGTGTGGACATCATCCAGTTCGACGAGCCGGCCTTCAACGTCTACATGAAAGATGCCGCCGACTGGGGCGTGAAGGCGCTTGAGCGCGCCGCGCAGGGCCTGAGCTGCACGACGGCGGTTCACATCTGTTACGGCTACGGCATCAAGGCCAACACCGACTGGAAAGAAACCCTGGGCCAGGAGTGGCGTCAGTATGAAGAGGTGTTTCCGGCGCTGGCCAAAAGCAGCATCCAGCAGGTCAGCCTGGAGTGTTACCACTCGCATGTGCCGCCGCACCTGATGGCGCTGCTCGAGGGCAAGGATGTCATGGTGGGCGTGATCGACGTGGCCAGCGACGAGATTGAAACGCCTGAGCAGATTGCCGACACGATTGGCGAAGCACTCAAATACGTGCCCAAAAACCGGCTGCTGCCGTGCACCAACTGCGGCCTGGCCCCGATGGACCGCGAGGTGGCCCTGAAGAAGTTGCAGGCCCTGGCCCAGGGCGCAGCGCTGGCGCGTGAACGTTACGGCGCTTGAGCCCCGGCATGGCTGAACTTGAGTTTGCGGCACCGGCCGAGCTTGGTTTGTGTCCCGAGCGCCTGCAGCGGATGTTGTCGGTGTTGCAGGACGACGTTGACCGCGGGCGCCTGCCCGGTGCGGTGGTGCTGGTGGCGCGCCGCGGCAAGGTAGGCCTGTTCGAAAGCCTGGGCCAGCAGGACCCGGCAAGCGGCAGCGTGATGACGCGTGATGCGATTTTTCGCATCTACTCCATGACCAAACCGGTGGTGTCGGTCGCGGTCATGATGCTGATGGAGCAGGGCAAGCTGCTGCTCAGTGATCCGGTGTCACGGTTTTTGCCCGAATACGCGGGGCAGAAAGTGGCTGTGGAGCGCGCGGGTGGTATTGAACTTCAGGATGCAGACCGGCCGTCCACGGTGCAGGACCTGCTGCGTCACACCGCCGGCCTGACCTATGAGTTCATGGGGGACGCCGCGGTGCAGCGCGAGTACGCCAGGCTGCATATGGGTTCGCGCGAACGCAGCAACGCCGAGTTTTCGCGCACGCTGGCCGGGCTGCCGCTGATGTATCCGCCGGGCAGCGTCTGGGCCTACAGCCGCGCCACCGACGTGCTGGGCCGGCTGGTGGAAGTGCTCAGCGGCCAGACCCTGGGCGAGTACCTGCGGCAGAACATCTTCATTCCGCTGGGCATGCTGGAGACCGGGTTTTCCGTGTCGCCGGCGCTGCACAGCCGCATTGCCGAACCTTTTGCCCACGACCCCGATGGCGGCGAGCCCATGCGCGTGCTGGACCCGCGCCGTGTCATGGCCATGGAAAGTGGCGGCGGCGGACTGTTGTCCAGCGCCATGGATTACGCGCGTTTCCTGGCCTTCATGCGGAATCGGGGTGAGCTGCACGGCGTGCGCCTGCTCGGTTCGCGCACGGTGGACTTCATGACGGCCGATCACCTGGGCGGCATTCCTGGGGTGGGTGATCTGCTGCCGCCTGGCCACGGTTTTGGTCTGGGTTTTGCCGTGCGCACGGCGGCGGGCATCGCCCCCCTGCCCGGATCGGTCGGCCTGTATTACTGGGGCGGCATTGCCGGCACCACATTTTTTGTGGACCCTGCGGAAGATCTTTTTGCGCTGCTGATGATCCAGGCGCCGAATCAGCGCGATCACTACCGGTCGCTGTTTCGCACGCTGGTGTACGCTGCGCTGCTGGACGGACCGGAAAACCAGGGAGACAAACATGGCTCACGATTCTGAACACCGCCATTCACATGCGCCTGCGCCCGGCGCCACCGACTGGAAGCGTGATGGCGTGCGTGTGGTTCCCGGCGGCCAGCTTGACGGCAACGTGCCTTCGACCCCCGGCATGGACCGCAAGGCCGCCATCAATTTTGCGCGTGTAGGCGCGCAGAAACTCTGGGCCGGCACCGTCACCATCCATGCCAACGCCAAAACCGGTGCGCACCACCACGGCCACCTCGAAAGTGTGATCTACGTGGTCAGGGGCCGCGCCCGCATGCGCTGGGGCGAGAAGCTGGAGTTCACGGCCGAGGCCGGTCCGGGCGACTTCATTTATGTGCCGCCTTATGTGCCGCACCAGGAAATTAATGCCAGCACGACCGAGCTGCTCGAGTGTGTGCTGTGCCGCAGCGATGGTGATGCGGTCGCCATCAACCTCGATATTGCGCCTGTGGAAAAACCCGAGCAGGTTTTGTGGATTGATCCGACACACCCCGCTGGCGGCGTGTAAAGCCTCTGTCAAGCCGGTGTGAGGCGCGGGTGAAGGGCCCCGGAACTGCGACAAACCACACACTTGAAGCCGGTCCCGGCACACCTTTACTTACGAATGTCACTCCGTCCTACATCGGCCTTGACATGAGCTGGGTACAACTGAGGCTCTTACAAGGAGTACCCGTCATGGATACAAACAACCAGATTCCCGCCACCCCCGGCGCCCAGCCCGTTTTTTCAAAACGCATGCAGCACAGCAAGGCGCTGATTGCGATTGCCGCCGTGCTCGGCGTCACCGTGATGGCCCTGGCCGCAGCGCTGGTGGTCAACCGCTCTGACGCGCAGCCGGGCGGCACCGAGGCCCAGGCCCCGACGACGCAGTCCAGCACCACGTCCAAGCTGGCCAGCAACACCACCACGCCTGCGAAACCCGCAGCTGCCAAACCTGCGGTCCAGCAGCGCCCGGTGGTTGTCGCCCAGGCCCCGGTTCAGGCGCCTGCGCCCAAACCTGTGGTCTGCGCAGACTGCGGCACGGTAGAGGCCGTCACGCCGGTGCAGCGCCAGGGTGATGTCAACGGCGTGGCCGTGGGCAATACCACCATTGGTCTTGGCACTGTGGCCGGTGGCGTTGTTGGCGGCCTGCTGGGCAACCAGGTGGGCGGCGGCAGCGGCAAAACCGCAATGACGGTGCTGGGTGCCGCAGGCGGCGCGTTCGCCGGCAACCAGATTGAAAAGAACATGAAAAAAGTCACCGTGTACCAGGTGCGTGTGCGCATGAACGACGGCTCCACCCGCAACGTCGAGGTGTCCACCTCTGTTCCGGTCGGTTCACGCGTGATTGTTGAAGGCAACAACCTGCGCATGGCCTGAGCGCCAGCGCCGCAAGGCGCAGTTGCTGCGAGGCGTGATGGGCAACCATCACGCCTTTTTCTTTGTCCCGCGGCCACGGCCGTGGCGGCCGCCGCAGATTGTGAGAAGATGATCCGGCGGGAGGTATGCGTCCATGCAGGGCGCCCCCGGTCAACCATGAAAGAAGCGATATGAAGGCCATATGGAACGGCGCCGTGATTGCGCAAAGCGATGACACCGTGGTGCTCGAAGGCAACCACTATTTTCCCGAAAGTGCGCTGAACCGCGACTACATCACTTTCAGCAACCACCACACCATGTGTGCCTGGAAAGGCCAGGCCAGCTACTACTCCCTGCTGGTCAACGGTGAAATGAATACCGATGCCGCCTGGTACTACCCCGACCCGAAACCCGAGGCCGACAACATCAAGGGCCATGTGGCATTCTGGAAGGGCGTGAAGATCGAAGCCTGACTGTCATTCTGGCTTGTTGAGGAGATCGCACCATGTTCAAGCACATCCTGCTGCCGGTTGATGGTTCCGCCACCTCGCTGATGGCGGTGGACAAGGCCAGGGGCCTGGCCCGGGCTTTTGGCAGCACGGTGACCGCCATCTATGTGATAGACCCCTATGCCTTCAGCGGCGTGGGCACCGACTTTGCCTACGGGCAGGCGCAATACCTGGGGGCGGCGACGGCAGAAGGCCACACGGCACTGCAGGAGGCGGCGGCTTTGCTGGGCGCAGCCGGCGTGAGTGTCAGCACCGCCATCATCGAAGCCCACGCCATTTACCGCGGCATCCTCGAGACCGCCTCCTCGGTTGGCGCTGACCTCATTGTCATGGGCTCGCACGGCCGCCGCGGTCTGGAGAAACTGGTGCTCGGCAGTGTGGCGGCGCAGGTGCTGGCCCATGCGCATTTGCCGATACTGGTGGTGCGGGACTGAGTTCTGCACTCGGGGGGCGGCCTGGCCCCCGACATTTTCTTTTGAATCAAATCGGCCTGTAGCTCTTTACGGGTGGGCGCACACCGCTATTGAGTCTATAGCGGGGCATGTTCGTGGCTGTCATCCCGGACTGGATCCGGGATCCATGTGTGCCGACTACCTTGTTCCACTGTTTAGTGGTGAGCCAGCAAGCCGGGTCTCGCCCCGGCGGGCGAGGCACTTTTCTTTGCGTCGCCAAAGAAAAGTACCCAAAAGAAAGGCGACCCGATGGTCTGGGTCCCTGCGCTTCGCTACGGGCAACCTGCGGTGCTCGCCAAAAGCGGGGTCTCGCTCGAACTCGGCTTCGCCTCAGACAATCGCGAGCCCTGATCCGCTTTTGCCTGCGCGCCTCGGCCCAGCCCGACGGGTTGGGGGGAGCGGGGCGCCAAGCTCCTGGCTTGTCATCCCGGACTTGATCCGGGATCCATGTGGGATAGCCCGTACTGCTGCGGTATGCCAACAAGCCGGGGGTTGCCCGGCGGCAAGTAACTTTCTTTTGCGTCGCCAAAAGAAAGTCACCAAAGAAAAGGCGACGCTATGGTCTGGGTCCCTCCGCTGCGCTACGGGCAACCTGCGGTGCTCGCCGAAAACGGGGTCGAGCTCGAACTCGCCTTCGGCTCAGACAATCGCTCGCCCTGATCCGTTTTCGGCTGCGCTCCTCGGCCCAGCCCGACGGGTGGGGGAGAGAAGACCAATACCGAATACCGAACCCCTCCGGAGTGCAGGAAGCGCTTTGCGCTTCCTGCACGGGAATCCCAAGAGTCAGTCATGTTTGCACGCGAGAGCAGCACACGCGGCCAAATGAAGCTCCCCTCCATCGCCCAGCGGGGCGAGGGCGGGGCGGGGGGAGGGAGTGGGGAGTTAGACCCTACTGCCCGTAGCGGAACGGGGACGCAGCGTGATGCCGCAAGAAATTTCCGCCGAGATCTTACGAACGAAAAATGCCCTCAGCCAATATCTTGACAGCGTAAGCAGCTATCAAAACCGTAGCATTCTGGAGTCAGTCGCGTACGTCGGCCACAGGCTGGCTGCCAAAATCCGGCCGGTCCAGGTAAGCCAGCACCCGTGCGGCGGCTTCTTCCGGCGAGGTCAGCTGGCCCTTGTCCTTGAGATTGACGAAGTTCTGCTGGTCGGGAAAGGCCGATGCATCGGCGCCGCGCAACAAGGCCTGCATGTCGGTGTCTATCACACCGGGCGCCAGGGAACACACGGCGGCCCCATTCGGCTTGAGCGCTTCTTCCAGCGCCACACAGCGCGTGAAATGGTCCATGCCGGCCTTGGCCGCGCAATAACCGGCTTGCGACGCCATGGCTTTGCGGCCCAGGCCCGAAGAAATGTTGAGCACCTTGCGCGGCCCCGGCCAGCTCGTGGTCGCGCGCAGGAAGGCGGCGGTCAGCTGCATGGGCGCTTCCAGCCCGACGCGCAGCGCCTGGGCCAGGTTGTCGGCGTCGGCCTCGCTGAGCGGGCCTATGCGGGGAATCATGCCGGCGTTGTTGATCAGCGTGGCCGCTGCAAACCCGGCACCGGCCTGCTCGCGCAGCCATTGCTCCAGACGGGCACTGATGTCGGCACCGGCCGCGAGGTCCTGCGTCCACTGCTGCAGCGCCGTGCCGGCCATTTTGGCCTGGGTGGCCAGGGTCTCGTTGCTCTTGCGCGAGATGCACAGCAAGGTGTTGCCGGGCTTGAGCAGTTTGCGCGCCATCGCCAGGCCCATGCCGCGCGAAGCACCCGTCAGGATAAAAAGATGTGGGGTCATGGTGGCTGATGTTACCGACAAACTTCAGGCCAGACACGCACGCGGTGCCTCAGAGCTTCAGCACAATCGGGAAACGCGCGCGCAGGCCGTCGGAGCCGGCGGCAAAAGGCACGGTCAGGGCGGCACGCCCCGCCGGGTCCAGCCTGCGCCATAAAACATCGTTGTTGTTGCCGGGGTCGCCGGCCACATAAAGCTGGGTGGTCAGCAATTCACGCGCGCCGAGTTTGACCTTGACATGGATATGCGGCGTGCGCCCCGCATAGGCCACCGGCTTCAGGGTGCGAAAGCGGTAGCTGCCGTCGGCCCCCAGCGTCACGCGGCCAAAACCCTGGAAACGGCTGTCGGCCCGGCCCCCATCGCCCGGGTGGTGGTAGTGGCCGCTGTGGTCGCACTGCCAGATCTCCACCTGGGCACCGGCCACCGGTTTGCCCGCCAGGTCAGTGACGCTGCCTTCGACCCAGGCGCCCTGGCCCTCCGGGTAGTTCAGCGCGCCGTTGCGCAGCAAATCATGGTCGCTGTCCTTGGGAAAAACCACCGGGTAAAACGGGCCCTCGGTCTGCGCCGGTGTGGCGCGGCGCTCGCCCTGTGGCTGGGCGCGGGGCCCCAGCCACAGCGCGGGCAGGGCTACCAGGGCCACTGCCACGGCACGGCGGCCGACGCGAGTCCGGGGTGTTGCGATTCGGGTGGAGGAAGGGGTTGTATCTGCGTCCATTGGTGGTCTCCCTGGAGGGGGTCAGACGCCGGCAGGGGCTGTGAAGTTCCACCGCGCAAGTACTTTGTTCAGAACGGTGCTGCGCTTTCAAAATACATGGCTTCAGCGCTGACAGGATGGGTGAAGCCCAGCGTGCAGGCATGCAGCAACAAGCGCTCGGCGCGGGCAAACACGGCCTCGGGCGCATACAGCCGGTCGCCGAGGATAGGGTGGCCCAGGGCCTGCAGGTGCACACGCAACTGGTGCGAGCGGCCGGTCAGGGGTTCGAGTTCCAGCCGCGCCTGGTGTGCAGCCGCATCCAGTGCCAGCACGCGCCAGCGCGTCTGGCTGGCCTTGCCCTGCGCTGCGTCGATGATGCGCAGCGGCCGGCGCGGCCAGTCCACCACGATGGGCAGGTCGATCAGGTTCCAGCCGTCCGGGCCTGGCGCCTGGCCTGGCAGGCCGTGCACCACCGCCACATAACGCTTGTGGATCTCGCGGCGTTCAAACAGCGCACCGAGGGCGCGCTGGATGGCGATACTGCGTGCCATCAGCAGCAGGCCAGAGGTGGCCATGTCCAGCCGGTGCACCACCAGCGCGTCGGGGTAATACGCCTGCACGCGCGCGCTCAGGCAGTCCTGCTTGTCTGCGCCGCGCCCCGGTACCGACAGCAGCCCGGCGGGTTTGTCGAGCACCAGCAGGCTGGCGTCGGCAAACACCAGTGAAAAACCGGAGGCTACGCCATTACCTTCGAGGTCATTGGTTTTCGGCAGGGCGGCGCTCATGATTCAGTCATCAGCAAGTACTTTGAAAAAGGAGAAAAACCATGAGTGACGCAGGTGCCATTTCGATTGCAGTTGGCTTGTTGATCGGCCTGGGCGCGATTGGCGCCTGTCTGGGCATAGGCGTGATGGGCGCGCGCTTTCTGGAAGGGGCAGTGCGCCAGCCCGAGCTGATGGAGCCGCTGCAGGTCAAGATGTTTGTGCTGGCCGGGCTGATTGACGCCAACTTCCTGATCGGTGTCGGCGTGGCCATGATGATGCTGTTTGCCAACCCCTTTGTCTGAAAACAAGGGTTAGGCTTTGGGCGGCGGGAAGTTGTGCACCGTCGGGCTGTTGCGCCTGACCTCACGCAGCATGAAAAGGTAAAGGCTTTCCACCTTCTCGCGCGCCCACGGTGTCTTGCGCAAAAACTTCAGGCTGGAGGCCACGCTGGGCTCGCTGGTGAAGCAGCGGATGTTGATGCGCTGTCCCAGACCCTCCCAGCCGTAGTGCACCGACAGCGCAGTGACCATGGCCTCGAGCGTGACGCCGTGCAGCGGGTTGCCGGCCTGCTCGGTCATGACGATTGCCGAATTTTTGTCTTTACCAGCAGGGGCCGCGGGTCCGGCTCTGCCGGCCCGCAGGCGCAGCGCCCCCTCGGGGGGCAGCGTGGTACACGAAGTGACAAGCGTGGGGGCCTTTTTATTTGTTTTTCAGCTTGCCGCGCAGGGGCACCTGCGTGACGATGGTCGGGCGCACCGCATCGGGCGACACGGCTTTGGGCGGCGCGGTGTCCTTCTTCGGCTTCTTGACCATCTTGTCCTTGTTTTGCTGTCCTTTTGCCATGGTTTTCTCCGTTGGGTTGATAAGAAAGATGCGCTGATTATCAGTGCAACTTGATGCGCGGGCGGTAGGTGCGGTCAATCATTTCCGACAGCGTGATCAGCGCGGTTTTTTTCCAGCCGCCGAGTGCCAGCTGGTGCTGCTTGTGCAAGGCCCAGTACATGATCTTGGCCAGTTGCCCCTCGATGAAGAAGCTGCCCTTGGTCAGGCTGCCCATCAGGCTGCCGACCGAGGAATACTCGGACAGCGACACCAGCGAACCCTGGTCCCGGAACACAAACGGCGGCACCGACTCGCCGCGCTGCAGTTTCGGCAGCGCCCTGACCAGGTACATGGCCTGCTGGTAAGCGGCCTGCGCGCGCGGCGGCACCCAGGTGCCGTCGGGCTGCTGGCAGGCGGCGCAGTCGCCAAAGGCGTAAATGTTGCCATCCGTGGTCTGCAGATTGCCGTTGACCACCAGCTGGTTCAGCCGGTTGGTCGCCAGAGGGGTGTCACCGCCCAGCGTTTTCAGGAAATCTGCGGCCTTGACGCCGGCGGCCCAGACCGACAGGCTCGACGAAATCACCTTGCCGCTGGCCATCTTCAGGCTGCCCTCGGTGACTTCCACCACTTTTTCGTTGGTGTGCACCTCGATCGCGAGCTTGCGCAGCTCGCGCAGCGCCGACTCACTGAGGCGCTCGGGCAATTGCGCCAGCAGGCGCGGCGCCGCCTCCACCAGCACAATTTGCAGGTCTTTTTCCGGGTGGATGTGGTCAAAACCGAAATTCGCCAGCACCTTGGCCGCTGCATGCAACTCGGCGGCCAGCTCCACCCCGGTGGCGCCGCCACCCACAATCGCGACGGTCAGGCGGCCACTGCCGGCGCTGCGCGGCACGGTCTGGGCGCGTATGCAGGCATTGATCAGGCGGTCGTTAAAACGTTTGGCGGCCTGCGGGCTGTCGAGCTTGATCGTGTGTTCGGCCGCGCCCGGCGTGCCAAAGTCATTGGTCTGGCTGCCGACGGCGATCACCAGCGTGTCGTAAGCCAGTTGCTGGGGCGGCGTGATCTCGCGCCCGGCCTCGTCATGGCTGGCCGCGAGTTGCAGGGTTTTGCTGTGGCGGTCCAGACCTTCAAGCCGGCCCAGGCGGAATTTGAAGTGGTTCCAGCGCGCCTGTGCCAGGTATTCGATTTCTTCGGCGTGGGTGTCAAAACTACCGGCCGCCAGCTGGTGCAGCAGCGGCTTCCAGACGTGGGTGCGGGCCGCATCCACCAGCGTGATCTCGGCCAGCTTCTTTTTGCCCAGACGTTGGCCGAGCTGGGTGGCCAGTGCCAGGCCGCCTGCGCCCCCGCCGACGATGACAATTTTCTGCATGTAATTTTTCCTCCTCGGCCTCGGGGTGGCCGGTGCTGTTGTTTTGGCTACATGGTAACTGGCAGGGAGGGCTCGGGATGTCTGTCATCCCGGGTTTGGTCCGGGATCCATGTTGGCTTGCTCATGCCCTTGGTTCTGCCAGCAAGCCGGGGGTTGCCCGGCGGCAAGTAACTTTCTTTTGCGTCGCCAAAAGAAAGTCACCAAAGAAAAGGCGACCCGATGGTCTGGGTCCTTCCGCTTCGCTCCAGGCAACCTGCGGTGCTCGGTAAAAGCGGGGTCTCGCTCGAACTCGCCTTCGGCTCAGACAATCGCGAGCCCTGATCCGCTTTGACCTGCGCTCCTCGGCCCAGCCCGACGGGTTAGGGGGACGAATGCGGAAACCCATGCGGATGCGGGGAGGCGAGGACGCGCTTT
>CALRUM020000002.1:0-439227 GCA_943371375.1 Asaia bogorensis | reverse complement strand
CAATCGCGAGCCCTGATCCGCTTTTGCCTGCGCTCCTCGGCCCAGCCCGACGGGTGTAAGAGCCGGGATCGAGCGCGGGCACGGGTACGCAATCGGGCTCCGGCGGGGCCGCGCTTTGCGCGTCCCCGCCTCCCCGAATCCGGCTTCTCCCCCAAAGCCCGTTTGGTCGGGCCGAGCAGCGCAGATGGAGGCGGTGTCAAGGGCGGCAGTTGTTTGAGCGAAGCGAGTTCTGCCGACCCCCGCCGGAATCGAGCAGCGCAGGTTGCCCGCAGCGAAGCGAAGGGACCCGGACAGCCGGGTCGCCTTTTCTTTGGTGACTTTCTTTTGGCGACGCAAAAGAAAGTCACTTGCCGCCGGGCAACCCCCGGCTTGCTGGCGGACCCAGGGCGCGTGAACGATCCCGCTCTGGACCTTGGCGGAATCAGCGCCCAAGGTACACCTCAATCACCCGTTCATCCGCCTGCACTTGATCCAGCGTCCCCTGTGCCAGCACCGAGCCGTCGCACAGTACCGTGACAATTTCAGAAATTGTCTTGATGAAACTCATGTCGTGTTCCACCACCATCAAGGAGTGTTTGCCCTTGAGCGTGAGAAACAGCTCGGCCGTGCGGGCGGTTTCTTCGTCGGTCATGCCGGCCACCGGCTCGTCGAGCAGCAGCAGCTTGGGGTCCTGCATCAGCAACATGCCAATCTCCAGCCACTGCTTTTGCCCATGGCTCAGGTTGCCCGCCATGCGATTCACGCTGTCGGCCAGATGAATTGTCACCAGAATTTCTGCAAGCCGGTCGCTCTGCAGGGAGTCCAGCCGGAAGAACATGGACGACTTCACGCCCTTGTTGGTCTTCAGCGCGAGTTCGAGGTTTTCAAACACCGTGAGTTGCTCAAACACGGTGGGTTTCTGGAACTTGCGGCCTATGCCGAGTTGTGCAATCTGGGGCTCGGTGTGGCGCAGCAAATCAATCGTGCTGCCAAAAAAAACCGTGCCTTCATCGGGGCGGGTCTTGCCGGTGATGATGTCCATCATCGTTGTCTTGCCGGCGCCGTTGGGGCCAATGATGCAGCGCAGCTCGCCCGGCGCGATGTCAAGTGACAGCTTGTTGATCGCCTTGAAGCCGTCGAAGCTGACGCTCACGTCCTCCAGATACAGGATGCGGCCATGCGTGACATCGACCTCGCCCGGGGTCGCGATGCGTCCGGCACTGGCGTTGCGTCCGCCCGATTCCGTGTTGGATTTGCTGGCCTCCAGGGCCGCCAGGCGCTGCTCAACGCGGCGCGCGCCCTGCTCCAGAAGGTCGGGGGTCATTGGGCGCCTCCCTTCCTGAGTTTTTTGACCAGGCCGACCACACCATTCGGCAAAAACAGCGTGACCGCGATAAACAGCAAACCCAGAAAGTACAGCCAGTACTCGGGGTAAGCGACGGTCAGCCAGCTCTTGGCGCCGTTGACGATGAAGGCGCCGACGATGGGGCCGATCAGCGTGGCGCGGCCACCAACCGCCGCCCAGATCGCCATTTCAATCGAATTGGCCGGGCTCATCTCACTCGGGTTGATGATGCCGACCTGCGGCACATACAGCGCACCGGCAATGCCGCACATCACGGCCGAAATCGTCCAGATCGTGAGCTTGTAGCCTATGGGGTTGTAGCCCGAAAACATCACGCGGGTTTCGGCATCACGGATCGCCTGCAATACCCGGCCGAACTTGCTGCGCACCAGCCATTTGGCAAACAGGAAAAAACCCAGCAAGGTCAGCCCGGTGATGACAAACAGGCCCATGCGCATGCCGGGTGTGGCAATCGGCGTGTCCAGGATGCGTTTGAAGTCGGTAAAACCGTTGTTGCCGCCAAAACCCGTTTCATTGCGGAAAAACAGCAACATGGCGGCAAAGGTCATGGCTTGCGTGATGATGGAGAAGTACACACCCTTGATGCGCGAGCGGAAGGCGAAGTAGCCAAACACAAAGGCCACCACGCCCGGTACCAGCACAATCAGGAACAGCGTGGCCACAAAGCTGTCGCTGAAGGTCCAGTGCCAGGGCAGTTCTTTCCAGTCGAGAAACACCATGAAGTCCGGCAGGTCGCTTTTGTAGTTGCCGTCGCGCCCGATCTGGCGCATCAGATACATGCCCATGGCGTAACCACCGAGCGCAAAAAACAGACCGTGGCCCAGCGACAGAATGCCGGTGTAGCCCCAGATCAGGTCCATGGCCAGCGCGACGATGGCGTAACACATGATCTTGCCGAGCAAGGCCACCGCGTAGGTGCTCATGTGGAACACGTTGCTCTCGGGCACCAGCAGGTTGAGGGCCGGCGCCAGCGCACACACAAGCAGCAGCGCCACAATAAATGCGCTTAAACCCGCACGGGTGAACAAAGGTCCTTTAGCAGGCAGGACGACGGAGGAAAGTGGTGTGCCCATGATCATGCCTCCGCTGAGCGGCCTTTCATTGCAAAAATTCCCTGGGGACGTTTTTGAATGAAGATGATGATGAGCACCAGCACCGCAATCTTGGCCAGCACCGCGCCGGTCCAGCCTTCGAGGAATTTGTTCAGAATGCCCAGACCCATCGCGGCATAAACGGTACCGGCCAGTTGCCCCACGCCACCCAGCACCACAACCATGAAGGCATCCACGATGTAACCCTGGCCCAGGTCCGGCCCGACGTTGCCAACCTGGCTCAGCGCGCAGCCGGCCAGGCCGGCGATGCCCGAACCGAGCGCAAACGCATAGGTGTCGACACGCGCGGTGTTCACGCCCATGCAGGAAGCAATGGGACGGTTCTGCGTGACGCCGCGCACAAACAGGCCCAACCGCGTCTTGCTGATCAGCCAGGCCATGCCCAGCAACACCGCAATTGCAAAACCGATGATGACGAGCCGGTTGTAGGGCAAAGACAGATTGCCCAGCACCTGCACGCCGCCGCTCATCCACACCGGGTTTTCGACACCGACGTTTTGCGCACCAAAAATGGAGCGCACCAGTTGCTGCAGCATCAGGCTGATGCCCCAGGTCGCCAGCAGCGTTTCGAGCGGGCGGCCATAAAGAAAGCGGATCACACCGCGCTCCAGCGCCGCGCCCATCAGTGCCGACGCCATGAAAGCCACCGGCACCGCCGCCAGCAGGTACCAGTCAAAAAAACCGGGCAAGTACTTCTGGAACAGACCCTGCACCACATAGGTGGCGTAGGCGCCAATCATCATCAGTTCACCATGCGCCATGTTGATGACGCCCATCAAGCCGTAGGTGATGGCCAGTCCCAGCGCCACCAGCAGCAAGATGCTGCCCAGGCTGATGCCGCTGAACACCGCGCCCAGCTTGTCGCCCCAGGCCAGCGCCGACTCCACCTTGCGCAAGGAGGCCTGCAGCGCACTCTTGACCTCCGGGTCGCCCTCTTCCGACAGGCGCGCGATCAGCACGGTCTTGCTGATCGGGTTGTTGCTGCCGGCCAGTCGCGCCGCAGCTTCCAGGCGTTTGGTTTTGTCGCTGCTGCCCAGCAGGATGGCCGCCCTGATCATTTCAAGCTGGTCCTTCAGCGCAGGCACAGTCTCCAGTGCGTAGGCCTTTTCAATCAGCGGCAGCCGCGACTCATCGCTGCCACTGGCCAGTGTCTTGATCGCGTCGGCGCGTGCCTTCGGGTCTTTGGCAAACAGTTTGAGCGCGGCCAGGGCGTTGTCCAGCTCAGCGCGCATCAGGTTGTTGTTGATCACGTCTTCCGCGTCGGCGGGCACTGCCAGCTCCGCGCCTGTGACCGGGTCAACACCTTTGTCGTCCTTGATCACAAACACCCTGTCGCCGGCGGTTTTGACTGCGTCGTCGGCCAGCGCCTGGATGAAGGCTGCGGTTTTTTCGTCAGCGTTGGCGGCGGCCTTGCCCAGTGCCTCCACCCGGGCCGAAGTTTCCCCCATAGCCATGCTTTTGGCCTCGTCTGCGCTCAGGGCATGCGCAGCCGAAGCCAAAAAAAACGTGGCGGATAAAAGGATTGTGCGAATCATCATGGTGAAAAGAACCTGTAGGGTGGGCACAGCAGCAGCGGATACCCGCTGTACTCCTGCCCAGCCTGCAACTTCCTTGAAAAACAGTGCCTATACATGCACCGGAGTAGTGCAAGAAGTGGGCCAGACCAAAAAAAGCCGCACCTGTTTTTGCAAACCAGATGCGGCTCGCACCGCCTGGCCACTAAGGGCCTGGCGGTAGCTGCTTACTTGGAGGCCATTTTTGCCGGCTCGTCAGGCTTCTTGTCGTTGCCTTCGATGTACGGGCTCCATGGCTTGGCTTTCACCGGGCCAGGTGTTTTCCAGACCACGTTGAACTGGCCGTCGGCCTTGATCTCGCCGATAAACACCGACTTGTGCAGGTGGTGGTTTTTCTCGTCCATCTTCGACACGATGCCCGACGGTGCCTTGAAGGTCTGGCCGGCCATGGCAGCGATGACCTTGTCGGTATCGGTGGACTTGGCTTTCTCGACCGCCTGTTTCCACATGTTGATGCCGATGTAGGTCGCTTCCATCGGGTCGTTGGTCAAAGGCTTGTCCTTGTGACCGGCGATGCCCTTGGCCTTGGCGTAGTCAGACCACTTCTTGATGAACTCGGTATTGGCCGGATTTTTGATGGACTGGAAGTAGTTCCAGGCAGCGAGGTGGCCCACCAGCGGTTTGGTGTCCACACCGCGCAACTCTTCTTCACCCACCGAGAAGGCGACAACCGGAACGTCCTTGGCTTTCAGGCCGGCATTGCCCAGCTCTTTGTAGAAAGGCACGTTGGAGTCGCCGTTGATGGTGGACACCACGGCGGTTTTGCCGCCGGCCGAGAATTTCTTCACGTCAGCCACGATGGTCTGGTAGTCGGAATGGCCGAACGGTGTGTATTTCTCGTCGATGTCCTTGTCGGCCACGCCCTTGCTCTTCAAGTAGGCGCGCAGGATCTTGTTGGTGGTGCGCGGGTACACATAGTCGGTACCCAGCAATACCCAGCGCTTGGCGCCGCCGCCTTCCTTGCTCATCAGATAGTCAACGGCAGGAATCGCCTGCTGATTCGGTGCTGCGCCGGTGTAGAACACGTTTTTGGAGAGCTCTTCGCCTTCGTACTGCACGGGGTAGAACAGCAGGCCGTTCATTTCCTCAACCACGGGCAGCACCGACTTGCGGGACACCGACGTCCAGCAGCCGAAAATCACCGAGACCTTGTCCTGACCGAGCAATTGTTTGGTTTTTTCAGCAAACAGCGGCCAGTTGGAGGCCGGGTCCACAATCACCGGCTCGAGCTTCTTGCCGAGCACGCCACCCTTGGCATTGATCTCGTCAATCGCCATCAGCACGGTGTCTTTCAACACGGTTTCCGAGATGGCCATGGTGCCCGACAGGCTGTGCAGGATGCCCACCTTGATGGTGCCACCCGACTGGGCATGGGCTGGCAGGGCAGACAGGCCCGCCAGGGCGACGGCGGCAGTGAGCGCCTTCAGGGTAAAACGACGTTGCATGTGTGCTTCTCCGGTAGGTGAGGTTTTCGCTTTTCGCTCCACAAAAGCCGCCAGGGAGACTTTTATGAAGCGATGCGCAGATTCTGCGGACCGGGGGAGAAACGGGCTATACGCCGGGTGGCGTATGCAGGACCAGGACTACACGCGCCTGCAATCAAATCAGGAGCAGCCTGCGCAGGACAGGCAAGGGCTAGAGGCCTTTTTCGCTTGAACCCCCTACATCCGCCTGAGCCGGCTGGGGAGATTCCAGCACCTCCGCGCGCGCCTTCGCAAACAAATCCCACACCGCCATGAACATGGCCGCCACCGCCGGCCCGATCACAAAGCCGTTCAGCCCGAACAGCGACATGCCGCCCAGCGTGGACACCAGCACCACATAGTCGGGCATTCTGGTGTCCTTGCCCACCAGCACCGGACGCAGGATGTTGTCCACCAGCCCAATCACGAGCACACCGAAGGTGATCAGCACCACACCTTGCCAGATGGCGCCGGTCACCAGGAAATAAATGGCCACCGGTACCCAGACCAGCGCCGCGCCGACTGCAGGCAGCAGCGACAGGAAAGCCATCAAGGTGCCCCAGAGCACGGGTGCATGGATGCCCAGCAACCAGAAGATCAGGCCGCCCAGCGCGCCCTGCAGCGCGGCCACCAGCACATTGCCCTTGACGGTGGCGCGTATGACGGTGACGAATTTTTCGGCCAGGTCCCGCTTGATGCCGGCCTCCAGCGGGATGGCCTCATGAATGCGCCGCGCCAGGGCGGCGCCGTCGCGAAGCAGAAAGAACAGCAGGTACAACATGACAAAAAAGCTGACGACAAAATCAAAGGCATTCTGGCCAATACTCAGCGCCTGGGTGGCAATAAACTGGCTGCCTTTGGACAGGGCCTGCGACAGCCTGTCCAGAATCACACCGGTGCTGTGCAGGCCAAAGCGGTCCAGCAGGCCGGTAACCCAGCCGGGCAGTGCCTTGTGCATCTGCTGCACATACCCGGCAAAACTGAGCTCGCCCGATTGCACACGCTGGTACACGGCCGATGCCTCCTGCATCAGCAAGGCACCGATCAGGGCCAGGGGAAGAATCACCAGGACCAGAATGATGGCGACCGCAGACAGCGCTGCCACGGTGCGCCTGCCTTTCATGGCCTTGAGCAAACGCAGAAAAAGCGGCGTGAACATCAACGCAAAAATCGCTCCCCAGAAAACCGCACCGTACAGGGGCCAGAGCACCCACAGAAAGGCCAGCGACACAAGCAGCAGCAATAGCAGGAAGGCTCTTTTTTCCAGTGCCGGAGACCGGGCCGTGTGGTGAAGTTTCATGATGGGCAGTTTGCTCCTGTGGACGGGGTTGAATGCCGTGGATCGGCTCAAACGCTGACCCCTTGCGATGATGCCGCAAGTTCGGGCAGGGGCCTGTCGCCGCAGCCCTAGCCGGGCATCATGCCATTGGGGCCCGCAGATGCGGCTTCGGCCTGTGGGACGAACCGGCAAAGTACTGTCGGCGCGGGACCAGACCCGGCTGGCCTGGCACAAGGACAGGTTTCATCGGACTGCTGCGGTGTAAAGTCATGAAACACCCTGCAAAGACGCTGGCGCCAGGCGCGCAACCGGCGCCCAATGTCAGCATGTTCCACCCCACATCAGGACAGCCATGCGACTGACCAGCACTCCCCCTGTCTTTGCCTGTGTTTTCTCCAGGCAAGTCCTCACCATGGCCCTTTCGGTGCTGTTGTTGGCGCCCGGTCTGCAGGCACAGCCCGTCAACCCTGCGACGCCGGATGTCGTCCCCACGCCAGCGCTTGCAGCAGTGGCCAAGCCCAGGTACAGCAGCGGCGATATGGACAGGGCGTTTGGCTTCATGGACAGCAACAAGGATGGCAAGGTCAGCCGTGAGGAAGCTGCCGGCTTTCGAAATGTCGCCAAATACTTCGATGCCGCCGACACCAACCAGGACCAGGCGCTCTCGCGCGGGGAATTTGAAACCGCCCTGAGCGGCCGGAAAAGCCGCTGATCCTGACAGATCAGGTGCCACCCGGTTTTCGGCGCGCGCTTCGAAGGTCCGGCCCGCCCCAGTCGTCAGGTGAGAAAGCACGGTTCTTCCGGTGCTCGTGCCGCCGGTTGACAGGCCTCGTAGGCGACCACCAGCCCGGGCCGTAGGACAACATCCACGGCTTCATTTCCGGGTGTTGCGGCTGACAACAAATCGGGAGGCGGCGCGTTACAAAGTAGTCAGAGACAAACACCGGACCCAGGCCCGGCCATTTCAACCCATCAAGGTCACATCATGAATCTGAATCCGCTCTCGCACATGCGCACACTCCCCCTCATTCTGGTGGCGGCCCTCGCGGCCGGCTCTGTATGGGCCGAAAAACCGGAAGGGGTCGGCCAGGGCAAAGGCGCCAAGCATGCCCAGAAGGAACGCGGCCAGGACAAGAATGGTCCAGCTCATCAAGGCGGCCAGCAAGCACGGCCAGCGTCACAGGATGTCCGGGTAGGCGCCTATTTTGGCGACCAGCAGCGCGTGGTGGTGCGCGAGTACTACAGCAAGCAATACAGTGCCGGCCGCTGCCCTCCGGGCCTGGCCAAAAAGAACAACGGCTGCATGCCCCCGGGCCAGGCCAAGAAATGGGCCGTGGGCCAGCCACTGCCGCGTGACGTGGTGTTTTACCCGGTCCCGCAATCGGTGGTGGTGCAGCTCGGCGCTCCTCCCAGCGGGCACAAATATGTGCGCGTTGCCAGCGATATCCTGTTGATTGCCATTGGCAGCAGCATGATTGTGGACGCCATCCAGGACTTGGGCCGGATCTGATCCGGCAGTCGCGGGCGCAAGCGACCGGGCGCGGGCGCCACGCGGGCTGACTTGCCCTAAACTGTCTCTACCCGTTTGGCCCTGGCCACCACAGATGCAGTACCCGATTGATCCCTGCCTGACCGGCGTCGTCAAATCCATCTGGCTCAGTGCGCCTGCGCCGGCCAGGCCGCCTGCAGGCTGTGAGCGCATTCTTCCGACGGGCGAGATACATCTGGCATTTCGCCTGTCCGGTCCCCCTGTCTGTATTTTCGAAGGCCAGGCCCATGCCGCGCGGCGTACGCTGGGCCATGCCGTGGTGGGTGGTGCGCGTGCCGGTTTTTATGTCAAGGACTGTTCCGCACCGTCACACGCCATCGGTGTGCAATTGCTGCCAGGTGCGGCGCAAACCTTGCTGGGGCTACCGGCCAGCGAGTTGTCGGGGCAACACCTGCGGCTGGAAGATCTGTGGGGCCAGGGTGCGGAGCTGATGCTTGAGCAGTTGCTGGCGGCCCCGTCGCCGGACGAAAAAGTCCGCACCTTGCAGTCCCTGCTGAGCCAGCGGCTGCAGGCAGCCACGGTGCCGCCGGCACACGCCGTCGTGCAGCATGCGCTGCAACAGTTTTCTGCAGGTGCCACGGTCCGGCAAGCCGTCGAGCGAAGCGGCTACAGCCACCGGCAATTTATCCGCCTGTTTGAGCGGGTGCTGGGCCTGACACCCAAACTGTATTGCCGGGTTCAGCGCTTCCAGCGGGCCTTGCGCCTGATACGGCCGGCCGCTGTGCAGCGCCCGCACAGCCTTGCTGACGTGGCCGCGATCGCGGGCTACAGTGACCAGGCACATTTCAACCGTGAGTTTTCGGAATTTTCAGGGACCAGCCCTGAGCGCTACCGCATGGCGCGCACCGCATCGACTAACCACTTGCCCATTGCGGCACCCCCGGCCGAGCTCAACCTGCACAGGTCAATTTTGTTCAAGATGTGATGGCGGCGCGGCGCTAGACTGGCCGCCTACCACCTTTACCCCCGGGAGTTTGCATGGCGATTCATGAACTGTTTGCCTATATCCACGTCAAGGCGGCGGATGACGCGATCCGCTTCTACACCTCGGTGTTTGGCGCCACCGAGAAATTCCGGCTGGTCGAGCCCGACGGGCGCATCGGGCATGCCGAGCTCGATTTTGGCGGCGCGACACTGATGATCTCGGAAGAGTATGCAGAACTTGGCATCCAGGGGCCGCCGGCGGGAGCGGCCACCGCAGTGACGCTGCACCTGCATGTGGACAACTGCGACGAGGTGATTGCGCGGGCCGTGCAGGCCGGTGCCACGCTGGAGATGCCGGCGCAGAATCACTTTTACGGCGAGCGCTCGGGCAGTTTTCGCGACCCCTCCGGCCACCGCTGGAGCATCGGTCACAGTATTGAGGATGTCAGCCCGGCAGAAATGCAGCGCCGCTACACGGCCATGATGCTGCCCCCCGACAACCTGGTTGCTACAAAATAGATAGCTGCTTGCGTCCGCGGACAAAGGGCCAGACCCTGAATGAATGCCAGGCGCAAAAGTGGTGGATCAGAGCGGGGCCCAGCCGGAGGCCCGGCCCTCGCTGAGCACCCGCTGCAGGGTATGCAGCAACTCCTCATTGGACGTTTGCGCCTTCACCAGTACGGCAGCTGCGCGTGCACTGTCGGCGCGGTTGACTTCGCTGGCTGAAAAAACCACCACCGGTGGCGGCCGGTCCAGCGCCTCAATGTCGGCCATCAGATCCCAGCCCGACCCGCCTGGCAGCGTCAGATCGAGCAGCACCAGGTCAAAACGCTGCTCAAGCAGCCGCGCGCGTGCTTCCTTCAGCGTGGCGGCAAACTCAAAGGTGGCGAAGTCCTGCACGATGGCCGCCGTGATGCGCTGTATGTCCAGGTCATCCTCGACGTGGAGAATCCGGGGTTTGCCTTGCGCCATGCCGTTGATGGCACGGCGCAAGCCCAGCACCAGCAGATTTTCATCAATCGGTTTTTCCAGCCAGTCGGACACGGTGAGCGGCTGGTTGTTGAACGCGATCTGCCCTTCCCCGGCCATCGCAGATACCACCACAATCGGCAATTCGCGCGTACGCTCCTGGCTGCGCAAGGTGCGAATCAGCGTGATGCCGTCCTGGTCCGGCAGCTTCAGGTCCAGCGTCATGGCGGCGTAAGGGTTCTTTTCGAGCAGCATCAGCGCCTGCGCCGCACTGAAAACCATGTCGGAATCGAAGCCACCCTTGTCCAGCATCATGCCGATCAGGCGGGCGATATCGCGATCGTCTTCACAGATCAGAATGCGCGGACGGGCGGGGCCGCGTGATTCGGGAGACAGCAAGGCCGCCGGCAATTCCTTCCACTCCGGAAGTTCAAAGAAAAACGTGGTGCCCACGCCCGGCTCTGTGGAAAACCCGATGCTGCCGCCCAGGCGCTCAATGATCGCCCGCGAGATGTTCAATCCCAGCCCGGTCCCACCCTTCTGCCGGGTGTCGGACGAGTCGGCCTGCGAGAACTTCTGGAAAATCCGGTTGCGAAACTCTTCAGGAATACCCGGCCCGTGGTCCCGGACTTCCACCCGGACGCCAGCCCCCACTTGCACAACATGCACTTCCACCACGCCGCCCGGCGGTGAAAATTTCATCGCATTGGACAGCAGGTTGGTCACCACCTGGACCAGGCGGTCGCTGTCCACATGGACCCGTATCTCGTGGTCCGGAAAGTTCAGGCTCAGGCCGACGTTTTGCGCCGTGCCGAAGCCCTCATTGGCGGCCAGCACCTGCACCATCAGGGGCCTGAGCGCCACCACCTCCAGATTCAGGTTCATCTTGCCCGACTCGATTTTCTCGATGTCCAGGATGTCGTTGATCAGGCGGATCAGGCGCTCACAGTTGCTCTTGGCAATCCCCACCAGTGTCTTGACGGCATCGGGGAGCTGCCCGGCCACGCCACCGGCGATGAGACCCAGCGAGCCGCGAATCGACGTGAGCGGCGTGCGCAGTTCATGGCTGACCGTAGAGACAAATTCACTTTTCATGCGGTCTATGCGTTTGAGCTCGGTGATGTCGGTGGCCAGGGAGTAAAAACCGATGACCTGCCCCTCCTCCTCGCCATCGCCATACCTCGGAAAGTAGTTGACGACATAGTCCCGGTTATCCCCTCGGGGGGTCTTGTGCATGCGCTCATACACCACCGGATAACCCGTCAGAACCTCTTCGACCCGGGGGCGCACCGTCTCATAAAACTCCTCGCCCATCACCTCACGCAGATGTTTCCCGTCGAAATGTTCATGAGACAAGCCGAAGGCCTCTTCATAGGCGCGGTTATGAAAGCGGAAACACTGCTCCTTGTCCACGTAGGCAATCAGCGCGGGAACAGTGTCCGTGATCTCGCGAAGCTGGCGCTCGCTGGCCCTTAGCGCGTCACTGAATTTGCGTATTTCGGTGATGTCCCGCCCGACTGAACGGTAACCTGTAAAACGCCCGCCAGCGTCGAAGATCGGCATGCCACTGACGCTCATGTAGCGCATGGAGCCATTGGACCCGGGCCGGGCGAACTCAAAATTGCGAAAAGCTTCATGCCGCTCATGCATGGCTTTGTGCTCCGCCAGGATGGCCGGGTCCATGTTGGAGTCCAGCTCCCAGGGTGTCTTGCCAAAAATGCTGGCCTGGGCATTGGACGATGCGCTGATGGATTTATGCTTGCCCTTGATCTCGACAAAGCGGAAATTTTCATCCTGTTCCCAGAACCAGTCAGAGGACAGCTGGGTCAGCGTCCGGAAGCGCTCTTCACTCTCCTGCAAAACCCGCTCGGCTTCTTTTTGTGCCGTGATGTCGGTGGCCAGGGAATAAAAACCAACCACCCTCCCCTCGTCGTCGCCGTCCCCGTATCTCGGGAAGTAGTTGACAACAAAAGTCCGCTGGCCGCCCCGGGCCGTTTTCTGGGTACGTTCGTACACCACGGGGTATCCCGACAGAACCTCATCGACCCGGGCGCGAACCCGCTCGTAAAACTCCGGGCCCATGACCTCGAGCATGGTTTTGCCATTGATCTGGTCGGGCGTCACACCGAAAGCCTCTTCATAGGCCCGGTTATGGAAGCGAAACCGCTGTTCCACATCGACATAGGCAATCAGTGCAGGCACCGCGTCGGTGATCTCGCGCAACTGCAGTTCGCTGGCACGAAGGGCATCGCTGACGCGGTGCATTTCAGTGGTGTCGCGGCCGGTTCCGTGGTAGCCGGCGAAACCACCGGATGAATCGAAGATCGGCTCTCCACTGATGCAGATATAACGAACACCGCCCTTGCGGCTAAGCAGGGAAATTTCCATGTCGCGAAAAACCTCGTGCCGTGCGAGCTGTGCCTTGTGCGCCGCCCAGACACTGTCATCCATGTTCACATGGTTCAGCTCCCAGGGCGTTTTGCCGATGGCACCGCCGGACATCGCCGCCAGCCGGGTGGCCTCGCCTGGAACCTGAACAAAGCGGAAGTTTTCATCCTGCTGCCAGAACCAGTCGGACGACAACTCGGTCAGCGCGCGAAAGCGCTCTTCGCTCTCACGCAGGGTGCGCTCGGACTCTTTTCTCTCGGTAATGTCCTGCACCTGGGAAATAAAGTGCAGCGGCTTGCGGTCGGCGTCGCGCACCAGGGAGCAAGTCAGGTGCCCCCACACAATGCGCCCGGTCTTGTGCAGGTAGCGCTTTTCCCAGTTGTAGGTTTCAATTTCGCCAGCCAATGCCCTGTTGCGTTGCGAAATGTCCCATTCGATGTCGTCAGGATGGGTGATCTCGCGTACGGTGCGCGACAACATTTCCGCCTCGGAGTAACCCAGCATCCGGCAAAACGCACTGTTGACCCGGAGACGGCGTGAGTCGACTGCGATCAGCGCCATGCCAATGGCGGCATGTTCAAAAGCGTTGCTGAACTGCTGGTCACTGGCAGAAAAGGCGTCGTTGTCGCTGCTGATCGAGACCCCGGCAGAGGTGTCTGGAGCCAGGTTGGCCATGCCCAGCAGCAGGTGCCGCGAACGCGGCAGTGCCAACGCCATGCTGCCGCCGTCTTCGGCTGCGTCCTGCGCCGCTTCTGCACTGCTTCGGTCGCTGCCCAGCGTGAAATAAAACGTGCTGCCCTCACCCAGCACCGATGTGGCCCAGATGCTGCCGCCGTGCCGGCTGATGATGCGCTTGACGGTGGCCAGCCCGATACCGCTGCCAGCGAACTCTTCAGGCGAGTGCAGCCGCTGGAAGGTGCCAAACAGCTTGTCCACATAAGCCATGTCAAAACCGGCACCGTTGTCCCGGACAAAATAAACCGTTTGCTGGTCCTTGCCGGTTTCCCTGCCCACGGCAATTTCAGCGATGGCTTTTTTGGATGTGAACTTCCACGCGTTGGCGAGCAGGTTCTCCAGTACCTGGCGCAGCAAGGCAGGATCGGCGCGCACCAGAAGGCCCGGCTCAATCGTGGCCCGTACTTCCCGGGGGCCATCGCTTTCGGCAAGCTGTGCGACGACCTTGGCCGCCTCGGCACTGAGGTCGACGTTTTCCCAGCTCAGACTGGTGCGCGACAGTTGCGCCAGGGACAGCAGGCCATCGGTGAGCTCTCCCATGCGCCGCACACCGCCCCTGATGCGGCTCAGGTAGTGGCCCGCACGTTCGCCCGATTCGGGTGGCACTGCTTTTTGCAGCAAGGCGCAATAGCCGTCTATCGTGCTCAGCGGCGAGCGCAGATCGTGCGCGACAGAATAGGAAAACGCCTCGAGCTCCCGGTTGGCTGCCTCCAGCTGTGCCGTTCTGCGCGATACCCGGTTTTCAAGATCCACATTGAGCCGGACAACCTCCATTTCAGCGCGTTTTCGATTGCTGATGTCCGTGAGTGTCGTGACGAAGCCTGACGCAACGGAGCTGCCGTCGCCAAACAGCGGCTGGACATTGATCTGCGCCCACAACACACTGCCGTCGGGCTTGCGGTAAGCCACCACCACATTCGACTGAGGCTTGCCGGTGCGTTTGGCCATGACGTTCGGCCGCTCGTCATCGGGAATCAGGCTGCCGTCTTCGCGGTACATCTGCCATTCCGGCACGGCAGAGGTTTTGCCTCTCATCTGCGCCAGTGTTTTGCCGAAAATGCGTTCCGCACTGGCATTGCAGTCCACAATTCGCGCCTCGGCATCGCGCAGCACCACCCCCTCCGCCAGGGCCGCCACCACGGTCCGAAAGCGGGACTCGCTGGTTCGCAGCGCCATTTCGGTCCGCTTGCGGGCGGTGATGTCGGTGCCGACGCCACGATAGCCCACGAAGCTGCCATTCCCGTCAAACAAGGGTTCTCCGCTGATACACAGGACAAGCAGCTGTCCGTCAGCGGCCTCGCGTTCGTACTCGAAGTCACGGAAGGTTTCGTGCTTCTCCAGCTGCTCGCGATGCCGCAGCCAGGCGTCCCTGTTCCGCGGTCCATCGTCGATTTCCCAGCGCGTTTTCCCCATGAAGTCGCCCAGGGCATTGGCGAGCGTGGCGGTCGCGCCTCCAGAGATCTTGGTAAACCTGAACTGCTCGTCCAGTTCCCAATACCAGTCCGACGACAGCTGTGTCAGGCTGCGAAAACGCGACTCGCTGCTGCTCAACAGGGACTCTGAGGCCAGGCGCTCGGTGATGTCTTCCGCCGTCACCAGGATATGGGTGATGGCCCCGCCGGCATCCTTCAGCAAGACCTTGCGCATGTGGACGTGAATCGGCCCGCGCTGTCTGCCCGGCACCACCCTGTCCGGAAAATCCTGGGCGATGCCGGTGGTGATGAGCTCCAGGTCAGCCGCATGCATGCGGTCAGCAGCCTCTGCGGGCCAGAGCTCATACACGGTACGTCCGATGGCTTCGTCGCGCCTGATGCCATACAGCGCCTCGGCAGCCTTGTTCCAGACCAGCATACGGAAGCCGGTCACCGACTTGAGATGGACCGCCAGCGGGATACTGTCCACAATGCCATCCAGAAGCTGGTTGGCCTGGTTTTCGGCCTCCCCGGCATCGCTGGTGGCGCTGATGCCAGGCGGCGTGCCCTGGTAAGCGCCCAATTCGGCGCGCAGGCGTCGATTGGTTTCTTCCAGCTCAAGCAAGCGCGCCTGTAACAGCTGCTTGTCCCCCGGCAGGTCTGCGGCGGGTTTACCCATGGTGAAGCAGCAAGCCTGGGCAGGCGAAATGTCCGTCCCGGCCCGGATGGGGACGCAGGCACAGTCCGGGCCGCAACAGCGGCGCCGCATCGACGCTTAGAAAATTCATGCCCTGCATCTGCCTTTCCTGCATCGGGTTATCCGGTTCACGGCGTCACCGCCCCGGGAAACTCAAAGCCCAGTGTCCGGTAAACGGCACGGTTTTCAATAGGGATAATTCCCCGCGTGGTATCGGACGAGGGCGCGCGTTCACTTCATGGGAATCCTGAGTTCACGCTGGACCGGCACCGCCGCGACACTGTTTTGCGGCGACCCCTCGATCAAGCGGTCGGAATAGGTGAGATACACCAGGGTATTGCGTGGCTGATCGACCATGCGGACTATGCGTATTTTCTTGAAGACCAGCGATATCCGCTCGCTGAAAACCTCTTCTTCAGCCGGCAAGGGTTTGACAAACGAAATGGGCCCGACCTGGCGGCAGTCGATCGATGCCTCGGATTTGTCTTCAGCCAGCCCCACAGCACCCTTGATCCCGCCGGTTTTGGCGCGCGACACATAACAGGTCACACCCCTGACCGAGGGGTCATCGTGCGCGTCGACCACAATTTTGTGGTCCGGTCCTATGAACTTGAAGACCGTGTCGACCTCACCGACGCGCTGCGCCCACAAAGGGCCGAGTGCGCCCAACAGCAGCATGCACAGACTTGTTTTCTTCATGGGGATTCCCGGCGGTTGCTACGCATTGCACTATACCGGCGCGCCTGACCTGCCAGGCCGTGCCGGGCGGCCACCGCACAGGGTAGGATGATGCACTCCCCAATCCCTGGGCCACGTACCGTCCCGCCATGACCCGATTGCAGAAATTTTTATCCTTTGCCTGCCTCACGGTGCTTGCCCTGCCGCCGGCTGCAGCAGATCCCGCCGCATTGCCCGGCCACCCGCTGGTCGGCACCTGGACCTGGACGCTTTTTGGCGGCAGCTGCACCGAGACTTTCCAGTACCGGCCAAACCGCGTGATGCTGGGCACCAGTGGCCAGGAAGTGGTGGAGAAAAGTTATGCGGTCAGCGCGTTACCCGATCCCCAGGGGTTTTACAGGCTGGTCGAGACGGTGGTCAGACAAAACGACAAAAAGGACTGTTCAGGCGCCGTGCTGGAAGGACCGGGCGAACAAAGCACCCGTTTTGTCCAGTTCAGTCCGGCACGCAACCAGCTCCTGATGTGCCAGAGCGCATCGCTGGCGGCCTGTTTTGGTCCGCTCAAGCGCGCGGAGTAAGGGGCTGGACCGGCCACAGCTTGATGCTCAAACCGTGGCCGGTGGCGGCCGTGCCCGGGAAAGGAAAACGGGTGGCGCAGGAATCAAAAAACGCCGAACAACATCAGAAGGATGATGACGGTCACCGGAACGCCAAGTAGCCAGGCAATGATGGGCATGTGTTTTCTCCGTGTTGAAAGAGCACCAGATTAATTGGCCCGTCCCGCCCCGACTGCCGGAAGCTGCCGGGAGAAACGGTAGGGCTGGGCCTACAGCCGCAGACCCGAACCAGCGATATTGTCCGAGTCAAAAACCATGAAAAAACTCTACAAATACTTCTTCCGCGGCCTCATCACCATCCTGCCGGTGGCCCTGACCGTTTATGTGCTGTACATCTTCCTGGCCTGGATGGAGAACCTCACGCTGTGGGTGCTTCGGCCGCTGATAGGCAGCTTTTACCTGCCCGGCATGGGGCTGGTGTTCGGTGTTGCCAGCATCGTGCTGATCGGGTATCTGGTCTCCAAACAAGGCGTGCGCAGGCTGCTGGTGTTTGTCGAACTGCCGTTCACCAACCTGCCCGTTGTCAAAAGCATTTACTCGTCGCTCAAGAGTTTTGCCGACTACTTTTCCCCTGCAGGCGCAGAAGGCGGACAAAGTGTGGTGATCCTGCGCCTGCCCGGCCACGAGATGGAAATTGTCGGCCTGATCACGCGGCGCAGCTTTGCCGATCTGCCGGAAGGCTTTTTGCCCGGCAACCGCGTGGCGGTGTATCTGCCCATGGGCTACATGATTGGCGGCTACACCGTGTTTGTGCCGGTCGAATGGGTGCAACCGATTGCGATGTCGGTGGAAGAGGCGATGCGCTCTTCACTGATTGCCTGGATGGCGCGTCCTGAACATCCCGCCGGGACCGCCAAGCCCTGAACCCGAAACGCGGTCTGCCTGGCCGGGCGCTGGTCGCTATTAAAATCATAGCTTCTTGCGCTTGACCCCTATGGTCCAGAGGCCAAAATGCTACGAAACCAAGCTGTTTATTGCGACTGGCGCGAAGGGCCAGGGCCACGGCCGGCGATGTGCCGGAAAGTGATGCGGCCCTTGCTCAGGTCGTAGGGCGACAGCTCCAGCGACACCTGGTCACCGGCCAGAATGCGGATGTGGTTCTTGCGCATCTTGCCGGAGGTGTAAGCCACCAGCTTGTGGCCGTTGTCCAGCGTCACGCGAAAGCGCGAATCGGGCAGCACCTCATTGACCAGCCCGTGCATTTCAATCAGTTCTTCTTTGGCCATGCTGAAAACTCCTTGGGATTTGAAAAATGGGTGTTGGCTGGCAGGCGCTCAGGCACAGCCACAGGCGGGCGTCGAGCGCTCGCGGATCCAGCCGAGCGCATGCTCGGTGGCGTAGTGAACGGCGGCCGCAGCGCTGTCAAACAGCCCGCTGAAGCGCAGCACGCGGTCATGCGTGGCGCTGCCGCGGCCCGAGCGAATGGACACCGAAGCCGCGTAAAGGCCCTGGCCCTGCGGTTTGGCGAGTGGTGAAACAAGGTACTTGCCCACCGCGATGTTGTTGTGATCGATAGTCATCAAAAAAAACCTGTGCCGGGTAATCAGGTTCTGGTCCCGGCTTGAAAAATTGGGAAACATGGGCTTGCATGCAAGCCTTCGGGTATTCGGTTTCCGACCGGCAGGCTTCTTGTGAGAAGCCGGGCTGGATGAGCCTTGCGTGGGCACCGCTGGGAAAGTGCTCGCCGGGAAATGGAACAGTGCCTGAGGGGGTTCAGGGCCGATTTGGCGCTGAAAACACTGTGAATTCGGGCTCGGGGAAGCGCCGCATTTGAGAAGGAAGCCGCGTGGTAAGGGGGCTTCGATGTAAAAAGCTGATGCTTTACCGAAGCCCCTATTGTAACCTTTACCACGCCTGCCTGCACAAGGACAGGGACAGCGCAAGTCCGGCCCCCGTATTTACAGCGTGGGGATGTCCACGAAGTGAACGACCGTGGGACCCTTACTGTTCAAATTGGGGGTTCAGCAAGCGGATACGGCTCATGGCCATCCCCGCTGCAGCGGTACGGGTTTCCACGCCGAGTTTGGCAAAAACACGCTCCAGGTGCTTTTTGACGGTCATCGGGCTGGTGCCGAGGATGTCGCCAATATCGCGGTTGATTTTTCCCTTGACCACCCAGTACAGCACCTCGGCTTCGCGCGCGGTGAGCTTGAAGGAAAGGCTCATGGCCTGGATCACGGTTTCGTCCGATTCCTCGCGCATGATGATCAGCCAGTCGTCGTCACCGGTCTGCTGGTGCAACCGAAAGCTCAGGCGCCTGGCACCGTGCCCCGTACTTTCACAGCTCAGGCGTGGCGGCTCGATCTGGCGCTCGGCATCCGGCAGGTTGCGGCGCAGCCAGGTCAGCACCGGCTCCGGCGTCTTGGGCGCACTGGTGCCGTAGTACTGCAAAAGCAGGTCGCGCGCCAGCGGGGTCTGCCACATCAGCTTGCCGTCGCTGACCCGCACCGTGATGGTGGCGTAGCCAAAGGCGTCCAGCGCATTGCGGGCCTGGCGCTTTTCCCGCGCGCTTTGCAGATGCACGCCGATGCGTGCCAGCACTTCCTTGGGCTTGATGGGTTTGGTCACGTAGTCCACACCACCCGATTCGAGTGCAGCCACCAGGTATTCGGTCTCGGTCAGTCCGGTCATGAAGATGATGGGAATGTGCGCGGTGCGGGCATCGGCTTTCAGGCGTTTGGCGACTTCAAAGCCGTCCATGCCGGGCATCATGGCGTCGAGCAGCACGATGTCGGGCAGGGCCTGTGCGGCGCGCTGCAGCGCCGCTTCACCGTGTGTGGCGACCAGCACGGTGAAGCCGGACTCGTCGAGCGCGTCGTGCAACACCGACAGGTTGTCCGGCACGTCGTCGACGATCAGCACCACGTCGCTGTTGGCGCGGTCCAGCGTCTGCTCGAGCACGCGGTTGTTCATGTCGGCACCTGGCTGAGCTGCTGGCTCATGGTCTCGAACTGGAACTGCCGCGCCAGGCCACGCATCTCGGCGGCAAAACCGGCGCTTTGCGGTTGCGATTTTTCGATCTCGTCGAGCAGGTTCATGATGCCGCGAAAATAACCGAGGTTGACCACCTCACGCAAGGCGTCGAGCTGCGCCGCGGCTGGGTAGACACGCGGCAATGCCGCCCTGGCCGCAACGGCCGGGGCTGGCACCGGCGCATCCAGCCAGACCAGCTGCAGGCGCCGCTCCAGCCAGTCCAGCAGTTCGCTGTGCCGCACCGGTTTGAGGATGAAGTCTTCCAGACGGATACCGGCATCGTTGTCCAGACCCTTGTCAAAGGCATTGGCCGACACAATGGCAATGTGGGCCCCCACGCTTTTCACTTCGTGTAATACGCGAGGCCTTGCAGGCCGCCCCTCGCCAGAGGCTTCGCTTCTGTCGCCTGTCCCAACCTGCTCAAGCAGGTTGGGAGCCTCAGGCTCCAGCCCCTCGGGGGCGATGCTTTCCTGAGGCGGCCCGGCGGCGGGGGAGCTGTGGCCCAACGCCCGCAATCTGCGTATCGTCTCCCAGCCGTCGATGCCGGGCATGGCCAGGTCCATCAGGATCACCTCGGGCTGGTAGCCTGCGGCCAGCAGGTCCAGGCAGTCATGGCCGCTGGCGGCGGTGCGCAACTCGAAACCCAGGGGCTCCAGCACATTGACCAGCAGTTCGCGGTCGGCTTCCTCGTTGTCCACCACCAGCACACGCCGGCGCGCCCCGGCATAACCGTAACGCGCCTTGTGCGCGCGCGAGGACGGCGCCGGCAGTGCGGCGCCGGGCGCCAGCCGCACCTCGGGCAAAAACAGCTTGACGCGAAACACCGAACCGACCTCGGGCGTGCTGGCCACCGTCAACTCGCCGCCCATCAGGTCGGTCAGCATCTTGGCAATCGTCAGGCCCAGGCCGGCCCCGGGCGCGGCCGGGCCGGGCGTGGACGCCCGCGTGAAGGGCTCAAAAATGCGTTCAATCTCCTGCGCCGACAGTCCCGGGCCGGTGTCCTCGATCTCTATGCTGGCCATTTCACGGGCGTACTTCAGGCGCAGGCTGATGCGGCCCGCCGCAGTGAACTTGATGGCGTTGCCCAGCAGGTTGATCAGGATCTGGCGCACACGCTTTTCATCCGCCCGCACCACCACCGGGATCGTGCCTTCCGGCTCGAAATGAAACTCCAGGCCTTTGGCCTGCGCCTCCAGCTCAAACATGCCGGTCAGCTCCTGCACAAAGTCGCTGAAGTGCATGGGCCTGACGTTGAGCGTGAGCTTGCCACTTTCAATCCGCGCAATGTCCAGCGTGCCCTCAATCAGCGACAACAGGTGTTCACCGCCGCGCTTGATCACCCCCACAGCCTGCTGCCGGTGCGCCGGGATGGACGTGTCTTCGCCCATCAGCTGGGCGTAGCCGAGGATGCTGTTGAGCGGCGTGCGCAGTTCGTGGCTGATGGCGCTGATGTAACGGCTTTTGGCCTGGTTCGCCAGATCTGCGACGCGTTTGGCCTGCTGCAGGGCCTCATCGGTCTGGCGGTGCGACTCGATCTCTTTCATCAGCAAATGGGTCTGCCGGTTCGACTCTTCCTGTGCCACCTGCCGGCTTTTATGCGCCAGCACCAGCCACCAGGCCACCAGCCCGGCGATGACCAGCAAGGCCATATAGGCTTTCAGGAAGCCGGAGCGCAGCGTAGGACCAGAGGTCGCCTGCAACTCCAGCAAGGCCCGCATTTCCTGGTGGTAGAGCAGGCCGAACACACTGGCCAGCAGCGGCACGATGACCAGCATCAGGAGCAGGAAGTGACCCAGGCCGGTGTCGAGGTAGGGCCAGATGCGGCGCGGCAACAGCCAGCGCAGGGTGGCCGACCACTGGGCCGACAGGCTGGCCTGCGGTTTGCACAAATCACCGCAGCGCGCGTCCAGCGTGCAGCACAGCGAGCAGATCGGCCCCTGGTAGGCCGGGCAATGCGCCATGTCCGGGCCCTCGTAGTCACGCTCGCAGATCACGCAGCGCTGGAGCGCATAGGGCTTGTACTGGCCCTGGCCATCGGCCTCGGGCGCGTCTGCCTTGCGGGCAATGTAGTAACGCCCTTTGGTGGCCCAGGCAATCAGCGGTGAGGTGACAAAAGCCGTGCCCAGTGCAATGACGGCAGAAAATGACTGGGCCAGGGGGCCAAACAGGCCCAGATGCGCCGCGACCGAAAGCGCCGAGGCCAGCGCCATCGCCCCGACACCAACCGGGTTGATGTCGTACAGGTGGGCGCGTTTGAACTCGATGCCCTTGGGCGACAGGCCCAGCGGCTTGTTGATGACCAGATCAGCCACCACCGCCATCATCCAGGCAATCGCGATGTTGGAGTACAGGCCCAGCACATCGCCGAGCGCCTGGAACACGTCCATCTCCATCAGCATGAAGGCAATCAGGGTGTTGAACACCACCCACACCACCCGCCCGGGGTGGCTGTGTGTCAGGCGCGAAAAAAAGTTGGACCAGGCCAGCGAGCCGGCATACGCATTGGTGACATTGATCTTGAGCTGCGAGATGACCACAAACAGCGCGGTGGCAGCCACGGCCCAGCCATAGTTCGGAAACACATATTCATAGGCTGCCAGGTACATCTGGTTCGGGTCCACCGCACGGTCCAGCGGCACCATGTGCTGGATCGCCAGATAAGCCAGAAAGGCGCCGCCCAGCATTTTGACCACGCCCAGCAGCACCCAGCCGGGCCCGCCGGCCAGCACACCGGCCCACCAGCGACGGCGATTTCCCGCTGTCTGCACCGGCATGAAGCGCAGGTAGTCGGCCTGCTCCCCCATCTGGGTGATCAGGGCGATACCCACCGTCAAAGCAGCACCAAACAAGTGCAAATCAAAACCCGAGCTTGCACCTTTTTCACCTTTGTAGTGCGTTATTCCGGCAAAAGCACCAGGGTCACGCACCAAAACATACACAAAAGGCACAACCAGCATGATCAGCCACAGCGGTTGCGTCCAGACCTGCAGACGGCTGATGGCTGACACCCCGTGGGTCACCAGCGGAATCACCACCAGCGCGCAGATCAGGTAACCCCAGCTCGGCGGAATGCCGAGTGCCAGCTCCAGCGCATAGGCCATGACCGCCGCTTCGAGCGCAAAAAAGATGAAGGTGAAGGAGGCGTAAATCAGCGAAGTCAGGGTGGAGCCGATGTAGCCAAAACCGGCGCCACGTGTCAGCAAGTCCATGTCCACGCCATAACGGGCGGCGTAAATGCTGATAGGCAGGCCGGCCATGAAAATGATCAGGCCGGTGGCCACAATCGCCCAGAAGGCATTGGTGAAGCCGTACTGCACCAGCAAGGTGGCGCCCACCGCTTCCAGGATCAGAAACGAGGCCGCACCAAAGGCGGTGTTGGCCACGCGCCATTCGGACCAGCGGCGAAAACGCTGCGGCGTGAAACGCAGCGCATAGTCTTCCATGGTTTCGCTGGCGACCCAGCTGTTGTAGTCACGCCTGACCTTGATGATGCGCTGCACCGGCGCTTCCGGCCCGGCGGGCGCCAGCGGCGCAGGCGCCCACGGGGGCACGGCCTGCGTCTGCAGGGACAGCGGTGCGGCCGGGGTGTCCATGGGTGGGGCTGTCAATACGTCATAAGGCGGAGCCTGCTGGAGTGCAGATTCCATGCCACAGAGGGAAAACCAGAGCAGGCCCTGGCGCCGCAACCGATTCCTGTGGCACCATTCTTGCACCCTGCCCGCTTCATTCTTGCTGCAGCCGCCGCCCCGGAGAGACCATGGAATTGACCCCGAGAGAAAAAGACAAGCTGCTGATTTTCACCGCCGCCCTGCTGGCCGAAAGGCGCCAGGCGCGCGGGCTCAAACTCAATTACCCGGAAGCCGTCGCACTGATCAGCGCCGCCGTGATGGAAGGCGCGCGTGACGGCAAAACCGTGGCCCAGCTGATGAGTGAGGGGCGCACGATACTGACCCGCGCCGACGTGATGGACGGTATCGCAGAGCTGATCCCCGACATCCAGGTCGAAGCGACCTTTCCCGACGGCACCAAACTCGTCACCGTGCACCAGCCGATTGTCTGACCCCCCACCGACCTAAACAGGGACTTTCATGAACCCCCAAAACGCTCTCAAAATCATAGCTGTCTGCGCAATACCGGCGTGGACTGGTGCCGCATTTGCCCATGAGGGCCACGCCATGGCAGGCGTCCACTGGCACGCCACCGACGTCTGGGGTTTTGTCGCCATGGCAGGTGTGCTGGCGCTGGCCATCTGGCTGTCGCGCGGCGGCAAGTGAGGCGGCCATGATTCCCGGCGAGCTGCTGACCGACGGCCCTGAGCACAGCCTCAACACCGGGCGCCGCACCGTGACCGTGGTGGTGCAGAACACCGCTGACCGGCCGATACAGGTCGGCTCCCACTACCACTTTGCCGAAACCAACGGCGCACTCGACTTTGACCGCGCTGCGGCGCGCGGCATGCGCCTGAACATCGCCTCCGGCACGGCTGTGCGGTTCGAGCCCGGCCAGCAACGTACCGTCGAACTGGTGGACTTCGGCGGTGAACGAAAAATTTACGGCTTTCGCGGCCTCGTTCAGGGAGCAATTTAATGGCCACGATTGGCAGACGCGCTTACGCAGAAATGTTCGGCCCCACAACGGGTGACCGCATCCGTCTGGCCGACACCGACCTGCTGATTGAGGTCGAAGCCGATTACACCCTGCGCGCCGGGAGTTACGGCGAAGAGGTCAAGTTCGGCGGCGGCAAGACGATTCGTGACGGCATGGCGCAGTCGCAAAAAACGCGCGCCGAAGGTGCGATGGACTGCGTGATGACCAACGCGCTGGTCATCGACCACTGGGGCATCGTCAAGGCCGACATTGGCCTGAAGGGCGGGCGCATTGCGGCCATCGGCAAGGCCGGCAACCCCGACACCCAGCCCGGCGTGGACATGATCATCGGCCCCGGCACCGAGATCATCAGTTGCGAGGGTTTGATCGTCACCGCCGGCGGTATTGACTCACACATCCACTTCATCTGCCCGCAGCAGATCGAGGAAGCGCTGACTTCAGGCGTCACCACCATGCTGGGCGGCGGCACGGGGCCAGCCACCGGCACTTTTGCGACCACCTGCACACCTGGCCCCTGGAACATCGAACGCATGTTGCAGGCCGCCGATGCCTTCGCTATGAACCTGGGCTTTCTGGGCAAGGGCAACGCCAGCCTGCCAGCCGCGCTGCATGAGCAGATCAATGCCGGTGTGATCGGCCTGAAGCTGCATGAAGACTGGGGCACCACGCCGGCCGCCATCAGCAACTGCCTGGACGTCGCCGAAGAAACCGACACGCAAGTGGCCATCCACAGCGACACACTCAACGAGAGCGGATTTGTCGAAAACACAATTGCCGCCACCAAAGGCCGCTCGCTGTGCGCCTTTCACACCGAGGGCGCGGGCGGCGGCCATGCGCCCGACATCTTGAAGGTGGTGGGTGAGCAGAACTTTTTGCCGTCATCGACCAACCCCACCATGCCCTACACCGTCAACACGCTCGACGAACATGTGGACATGCTGATGGTCTGCCACCACCTGGACCCGGCGATTGCCGAGGACCTGGCCTTCGCCGAAAGCCGCATCCGCAAGGAAACCATTGCCGCCGAAGACGTGTTGCACGACCTGGGCGCCATCAGCATGATGAGCAGCGACAGCCAGGCCATGGGCCGTGTCGGCGAAGTCATCATCCGCACCTGGCAAACCGCGCACAAGATGAAGGGCCAGCGTGGCAAGCTGCCAGAAGACACAGAGCGCAATGACAACTTCCGCGTCAAGCGCTACATCAGCAAATACACCATCAACCCGGCGCTTGCCCACGGCATCGCGCATGAAGTGGGTTCGATCGAAGTGGGCAAATGGGCCGACCTGGTGGTCTGGAAACCGGCCTTCTTCGGCATCAAGCCGGCGCTGATCCTCAAAGGCGGTTTTATCGCGATGGCCGCCATGGGCGATCCGAATGCGTCCATCCCGACGCCGCAGCCGGTGCATTACCGGCCCATGTTTGGCGGTTTCGGCGGCGCGATTGCCAAAGGTTCGTTGACTTTTGTATCGCAGGCGGGACTGGCCGCCGGCGTGAAAGAGCAGTTCGGTCTGGCCAAGACACTGGCCGCCGTGAAAAACATACGCAGCGTGCAGAAGCGCCACATGATCCACAATGCCTACGCACCCAAAATGGAAGTCAACGCACAAACCTATGCCGTGCGGGCCGACGGTGTGTTGCTGAGCTGCGAGCCGGCCACCAGCCTGCCGATGACACAGCGCTATTTTCTTTTCTGAAACGACCCCCTTCTTTCATGCTTCAGGTTTCCAAAATCATGCCGCAGGGCGCCGGTCTGGCGCCCGTGTTGCTCAAGCGCGCGTCCACCGTCGAACTTGACTGGGACACGCGCCAGAAAAGCCGTTTCCAGGCCAGCGACTCCCTGGGCCGCGAGCTTGGCATCTTTTTGCCACGCGGCACGCTGGTGCGCGGCGGCGATGTGCTGATTGCCGAAGACGGCTCGCTGGTCAAGGTGATCGCGGCAGCGCAGTCCGTGCTGCGCATCACCGCCTGCAACACCCACGGCACAGTATTTGACCTGATACGCGCGGCCTACCACCTCGGCAACCGGCATGTGCCGATCGAACTCAAGCCGGATCACCTGAAGATAGAGCCCGACCATGTGCTGGCCGACATGCTGCGCGCCATGCATTTGATCGTCAATGAAGTCAGCGAATCCTTCGAGCCCGAAGGCGGCGCTTACAGCGCGGGTGGCCACGGCCATGCACATGAGGGCGGGCATGGCCACGCGCACGCACCTGTGGCGGCACCCGCACCCCACGTGCATGGCCCCGACTGCGCCCACGGCCACGATCACAGCCATGCGCAGCATGAGGTTCAGCCGGCAACCCCTCACAAGCCGCACAGCCATTGAGTGCTAGCGCCCAGCCTTTGCCGGCGGCCAGCCTGCTGCAGCTGATCTGGCTGGCTTCCCCGGCCTTGCCGGTCGGCGGATTTTCGTATTCAGAAGGGCTGGAAACCGCTGTGGACCGGGCGGGCGTGAGTACGGAAAGTCTGGCGGCGGACTGGCTCAGTGACCAGTTGCGCCTGAGCCTGGCGCGCGGCGACCTGGCGGTGATGGCGCAGGCGATTCCGGCCTGGCGCAATGGCGACCTGATGAGGGTGAAGGCCCTCAACCACTGGGTGCTGCAGACGCGCGAAACCAGCGAGCTGCGGGCGCAGGCGGAGCAGATGGGCCGCTCGCTGCTCGAGTGGCTGCGCAACCACCACAGTGTCAGCGACGTAGACATCGACGCCTGCGCACAGTTGCCGCCGACCTACCCGGTGACCTTTGCGCTGGCCGCTTCGCCGCTGGCCGCCGGGGTGACCGACTGCCTGACCGCCTACGCCTTCGGCTGGGCCGAAAACATGATGCAGGCCGCGCTCAAGTCGGTGCCGCTGGGCCAGAGCGCCGGCCAGCGCATACTGGCCCGGCTGGCCGCAGAAATCCCCTCAGCCATCGATACCGCGATGGGGCTGTCCGACAATGAGCGCCAGGCGTTTTCACCGATGCTGGCGATTTTTTCATCGCAACACGAAACCCAATACTCCAGACTGTTCCGCTCATGAGCATGCACCACATCGCCAATCGCACCAAGAAACTTCCGCCCCTGCGTGTCGGCATAGGCGGTCCGGTCGGTTCCGGCAAAACCACCCTGCTCGAAATGTTGTGCAAGGCCATGAAGGACAAATACGACCTGGTGGCGATCACCAACGACATCTACACCAAGGAAGACCAGCGCATCCTGACCGTCAGCGGCGCACTGGCGGCCGAACGCATCATGGGTGTGGAGACCGGCGGCTGCCCGCACACCGCGATCCGCGAAGACGCGTCCATCAACCTTGAGGCCATAGACCGCATGCTGGAAGACTTTCCCGACGCCGATGTGGTGTTTGTCGAGTCCGGCGGCGACAACCTGGCGGCCACCTTCAGCCCCGAACTGAGCGACCTGACGATTTACGTGATCGACGTCGCCGCCGGGGAAAAAATCCCGCGCAAGGGCGGCCCCGGCATCACCAAAAGCGATTTGTTTGTCATCAACAAGACCGACCTCGCGCCTTACGTGGGCGCCGACCTCGCCGTGATGGAGGCTGACACCATACGCATGCGCACCACAGCCAAAGGCCTCAAGCCTTTTGTCATGACCAACCTGAAGACACGCACAGGGCTGGCGGAAGTGGTGGCGTTTATCGAGAGCAAAGGCATGCTGGGCGCAGCCTGAAGCACTGCCGCAAGGGCAGCACGGTCTCTTGTCGCCGGGGTCCCCGGATGCCCGACACAAGCCAGGTGCTGCCGGCCGGCGGTAGCAAGCGCCTGCGCCTGTGCTTGATGCGGCTGGCAGTCCGTTCTGCGCTATGGCGCAGGAAAAAGGCCACCAGATGTCTGCCTGTTCCTGGCTCCCGTCGCCGGTTCATCAACTGTCTGCCGAATCACTTTGAGCTGCAAGCTCTAGCCGTCGCCTCTGCCTGAGCGCATGGTTCTGCCGCTGGATGGCAAGGGCACGCCAGGTCTTCGAATCCCCCTGGACTCGGGTAAAGTCTGCCGGAAAGGGGGAAGGTGTGGGGAAAAATAGCGAGTACCTGCATGCACCGTCGCGTTCGACCATCTATCGGGCAGACATAGATGGTCTTCGAGCCGTTGCAGTCATGGCGGTCGTGTTTTTCCACGGATTCCCGACATGGCTGCCAGGGGGGTTTGTTGGCGTTGACGTCTTTTTTGTGATCTCGGGTTATCTGATCACCCATGTGCTGATGGCGCAGATCAAAGACGGCCAGCCTTTTATCAGGAAGTTCTATCTCGCACGGGCACGTCGAATACTCCCGGCGCTGGTCACGGTGCTGATCTGTTGCCTGGCCATCGGCTGGTTTGTCCTCGGTGCGCGTGACTTCGACAGACTGGGCAAACATGCTGCAGCAGGTGCGGCGTTTGTGTCCAACTTGCTGCTTGCACGAGAGCTTGGCTATTTTCAGCCGGCAGCACTCGCGACCCCGCTTTTGCACTTGTGGTCGCTGGCCATTGAGGAGCAGTTCTACCTTGTTTGGCCGGCGGTCTTGTGGATGCTCCTTCGGACCCGGCATTCCGGGAGATTTATTCTGGCGATGATTTTTGGATCCATGGCCGTATCGATTTATTCGATCACCAACGAACCTGATCGGGCTTTTTATTCGTCTTTCGGCAGGTGGTGGGAACTCATGATCGGCGCCTGCCTGGCGCATCAGGAGCGTCGGGGAAAAGCCATGTGGCTGCAACCGGGGAAGAGGGCCGCGAGCGGCGTCACCACTGCCGGGCTGTTACTGATAGGAAGCGCAGCATTTTTTCTGGATTCTGAAGTCCTTTTTCCCGGACCCACAGCCCTGTGGCCGACCATCGGAGCTGCCCTGGTCATTTGTGGTGCGGGTAACCCGCTGCTCGAACACAAGGGCGCTGTCTTTATCGGAAAGATAAGTTATCCGCTGTATCTTTGGCATTGGCCCTTGATTGCATTTAGCAACCAGGTTTTTATGGCGCCTGTGACAAGCCTGGAGATGACAGGCATCTTGTTGGTGAGTCTGGGCCTGGCAGCCATCACCTACTGGTACATCGAAACCCCTATCAGGCAGGGAACGATGACTGTACGCGTTCCTGTCGCAACAGCGCTTGTTTTCCTGGCCATCGCATCGGTCGGACCGGCCTCGGTGGATGCACTCACCAGGCCGAAGCGCGAAAAGCTCGACCAGATGCTCAAGGCGATCCATGTTCAGGGTGAGATGCCAAAAAGCTGGCGGGACCAGGAATGTTTTTTGACCACCGACAGCAAAACGTCGTTTGCATCCTGCAGGACGACAGGTCCCACAGTGGCGATCTGGGGTGACTCCCATGCCGCAGCGCTTTATCCGGGGCTGCTGGAGCAAGGACGCGCGCGCGGCGTGAACGTGGCGCTGTACGCCGTCGCCGGCTGCCCGCCCTTCGTCAGCGGTGGCCCACCCAAATGCGCCCCGCTTCAAACTGCGGCATTGCGGGAAATTGAGTTGCTCAAACCGCAGGCCGTTGTAGTGCACGCAAGATGGGGACGTTACCAGGATCTCGCCCCAACCCGGGAATCGGTTGCTGCACTGAGAAAAATGGGCATCAGGGAAATCATTGTGGTGGGACCGGTGCCCCATTGGCGCTTGAGACTGACCCAGCTGGTGGGTGCCCATTTGCGAACAACAGGCGTGCTGCCATCCCAGCGAATTCCCGACGCTGCCTCGGTGGAGTCCGAGCCTCTTGTACGCCGCCTGGCTTTGGACTCTGGCGCTACCTACCTGTCCGCATCAGAACCGCTGTGTAACACGCAGGGATGCCTCGCCTGGACCGGGGGGGACGTGGCCACCCTGCTCTACTGGGACGACAGCCATCTCTCCGAAGCTGGCTCCCGCTTGCTGGCGCGTGAGTTCGCAAAAACGGTTTTCCCTCAGCTTCCCTAGAGCGCCAGGTCCCGCTACCGCTTCTCGTACTCCGCAAGCGTACCGCCCGGATGGACGCCGGACGGTTGGCGGGTCCGGGGGAACTGTTCCCGGTTAAACTAGGCCTGCTGGAAGCGTGGCAGAGTGGTCGATTGCACCGGTCTTGAAAACCGGCAAACCGAAAGGTTTCGTGAGTTCGAATCTCACCGCTTCCGCCAGAAACCTGCCGACCCGACCGGCTGGATGCAAAGCGGACGGGCGGGACGGACCCGATCGCCACCCTGGCCATGCCAGTGCCCGCGAGGTTCTCGTGAAGCTTTCATCGCCCCCGCCATCACAACTCTGGATTTGCTGTCAAATGCGACACTGGTCATCATCTGGCTTGCCGAAAAAAAACATTTTGCCAATACACTGAGTGCGGTTTTTGACGCGGGTCCGTCGCATTGTTCGACAAAATTTCAGAAAGAACCTATGGGTGATACGAATCAACGCTTGTTTCTGGAGAGAGCAGCGCTGGATGTTGAGGGACCTGTCCTTGAAATAGGGAGCAAGGATTACGGGAGCACCGAAGATTTCCGGGCCTTGTTTCCAGCGTCTGCGTTCATAGGGATTGATCTGGCGAGCGGCAAAGGCGTCGATCATGTGGTCGACCTCACGCTGCCACCACCCCCGGATGTTCTGCCCCTTGCCTCATTTGGCCTTGTTATTTGTTGCTCGGTGCTGGAGCACGTCAAACGCCCCTGGGTGATGGCCGAGCATATGTCGTCTCTCGTCAGGAAGGGCGGTTATGTGTTTATTTCCGTGCCATGGGTCTGGCGCTACCACGCGTATCCGGACGACTATTTCAGGTTTTCCCCGAATGGGGTCAAGGAGCTGTTTCCGGAGATTACCTTCCTGGATATGGCCTATTCAACAACAGTCACCGACGAATTTCTGGACCTAGAAGACGGGATCAGCGGCGTCGATGATGCGATGGCGCAGTATCAGCGGGACGAAAAAGGCCAGCGAAAATTTCTGCCTTATCTCATGGTCAACATGGTGGGCCGGAAGATCTGAAGCCCTCCCTGCTCCCGCCGGGAGCAGGGGTGGTTGGTGCGCCCTCCCCTGTACCGCAGGCAGCACTTTTTTCAGCAGGTGATGCACCCCCACGCGCGGCGACGGCATGACACAAGCGAGGAAGTCATGCGAAAACCGTCGCCTCGTTAACGGTTGAACGACCCCTCCTGGAACCGTGGCGACGTGGTCGATTGCACCGGTCTTGAAAACCGGCAAACCGCAAGGTTTCGTGGGTTCGAATCTCACCGCTTCCGCCAGGATTCGATGTTTTCCAGGGCTTGCCGGAAAGTCTCACCCCTCACCCGTCCTCTCACCCATCCACGCTGCCGCCACCCGCTGAATCAGGGTGGCACTGCGTGAGAAAAATTGGGCTGCGGCCCTCGAATTGGCGACTACCGGGTGCCGGCGTCACCGGCCGGAGCGAGCCGGGCTGAGGCTTGTTGACGTGAGGGGTCCTGAACATCGTATGACCCGAAAACTTCGCGTGCAGAGCGGGTCTCGGGAAGGATGTAGACGATACCGTTGGTCCCGGTAAACGACGGGCTCACCACGTTTTCATAAAACTTGACCGGCACATTGATACAGCCAAACGAGATGCGGTTGTCCAGTGGACTCGGTGTGGCCAGGCGCTCTGCGCGGCGCTCGCTGGCCTGCCCCTTGACGACCCGGTGCAGCGACAGCGCCGAGTCATAGTCCACCCAGAGTACCTCTTCACCCTTGATGTCTTTATCCAGCGAAGCAACAAACCGGCCCGCAGGGGTGGTGCGCTCCGCCGGAAGAATGCTTGACAGCTTGCGCTGGCCGATGCCGGGGACGGTGTGATCACCCACGGCGAGCCCGAGCAGCGCGGAGGCAGCGCCTCTGAGTTGACCCTGGGCATCAAACATGTACACGCGGGCCTGGACCTTGTCGATGATCATGAACGGCAGCTTGCCGTTGTCGGCAGAGTCGACCACCCAGTCGGCAAGCTTCCGGGACTCCGTCGAAAACACTTCCGTCCCAAAATTGGCCAGCCTGGCAGGCTGGGCTGGCGCCGTCTGTGTCTGGCCGGGGGCAAGATCCGGCGCGTTCGGTAGGGGGGAGTTCGCAGACGCGGCTGCCGGCAGCATCAGTGCACTGGCAGCGACTGCCCCGAGCAGGACGCTTCGGGCCCAAACTACGACAACCGGTGCTGGAAAGCTGATTTGCTGCAGTCCAGCCTGCAACCTGCGCTCATGTGTTTTCATTGGGGTTGGCAAGGTGTTCACTGTGCAAGAGATGTTAACTCTTCAATGCGGGCAGGACCAGCAAATAGCGCATGCTTTACATCAGGGCGTCTGCCTGCCGGGATGGTTGAGGCCGCCTCGTTCACCGGCATCAGCAGCGAGCGCGGGGGCGCGTTGCCCCGGGGTCGCGCTGTGCCCATTTATTGAACCTGCAGGCCATGACGCCGTATCAGGTTAAACGCGGGGGTCTCGGAAGTTTTGGCTCCCGCGACCCCTCATACCGACTTCAGTTACGACCCTGTTTGGCCGGACGGACTGCTGGCTCGAAGACAGGCTGCGGCGCCGGGGCGGGCGCGACTACTACAGCAGGAGGAGGCGCCGGAGCGACATAAACCGGGGCAGGTGCAGGAGCAACGTAGGGAGGTACGTAGGCCTGGGCTACAGGGGTCTGCGCCTTTTGACCAAAACGGTAAACCAGGCCGACCGACGCCATGTCGACATGGCCGCGGTTGCGGATCGGGTCGCTGACGCGGTAGCGCTCGAGTTCGGCACGAACAGCCAGAGCCTCGGTGATGGCGTATTGAAGACCAAGACCCACTTTGAGGTTGGTGTCGTTGGTACGCGTGTTGCCGGTGTAAGCAGGGACCAGTCCAGTGCTTGTGAAGCTCGCACGATTTTGGGCGTAAGCGGCACCGATTCGACCGATAACGGAGAATCGGTCCGTCAAAGGCGCTGTACCTACCAAGTCCAGGTTTAGACCCCTGATTCGATTGTTAACATTAAAGGAGCCTGCTGGCGTGGTATTGGCCCTGTAGTCAAATTTCCCCAAATCAAAATAACCGCCTTCCAGGGCGAAGTAAGGGCTAAATTGATAGCCTCCAAACAGCTTTCCGCCGGTGCTGCTTCTGTCGTCCGATGACGAGTTCACGGTGAAGCCCCGGTTTGCCAAGTAGCGGTTAACGTCGCCGTTTTCGAAATCGGAGCGCGTGGCGCCCAAGTTGCCGCCGATATACGGGCCGACAACTTGTTGTGCGGACACCGTGGTGCTGCCGAGGATTGCCAAAGCAGCAAGGGCTAGCAGACTGAGCTGGCGCTTAGCTGCTGGAAATTTAGAGGCTGTCATGGTGTCGTCCTTAAAGGTTGAGACAGGTTGTTAAAAAGAGCTTGAGATTCACTGCTGGCGGACTCGAATTGTTAAATCCGAGTCAAGTCATGGGTGAAGCCAGCCGCAAATGTGACCCCATAGCAAGCTTGCTTTTGTAGGAAGAGGGCAACAATCAGCGTCATTTTGTAAGAAAACAACAGCGTAGAAGCCACAGGGAGTGCACGGGCGGATGTCATGGACTGCATCTCTGCTGCCGTCCAGTCCACCTGGGCACCACAGCCGTCAAAACCGGCCGCCGTTAGCTACATGCCAGGTGCCCCCCCAAAGAAGAAAAGGCTACGGCAGCAGGTTTGAACAATCAGCCTTGGTCGGGCAAAAATAGCTGCTGCAAATCATTCAAAAAATCAAACCCGCGCACCGTGGGTTTGATTCGCGCAAAGTCGCGCGCTATCAGGCCTTTTCGTTCGGCCTCTTCAAGTCCGGCCTGGATGGCGGTCAGGGGCAAGCCGGTTTTCTCGGCAAAGTCCTGCAACTTGAAGCCTTCACGCAGACGCAAGGCATTGAGCATGAATTCAAACGGCAGGTCGGCGCGGCTGACTTCGTGGTCCTGCGCCACCGCCGTGCCGGCCAGGGCCTTGTCCATGTACAGCTTGGGATCGCGAAAACGCACCTGGCGCACCACGCGGTGTGCAAAACTGAGCTTGCTGTGCGCGCCTGCACCTATGCCGAGGTAGTCGCCAAACTTCCAGTAGTTCAGGTTGTGCAGGCAGCGGTGGCCCGGCCTGGCATAAGCCGAGACTTCATACCTGTCCATGCCCGCCACACCGGTCAGCTCGGTGATGCGGTCCAGCATGGCGTAGGCTTCGTCCTCTTCCGGCAGCACCGGCGGATGTTTGGCGAAGAAGGTGTTGGGTTCGACCGTCAGGTGGTAAATCGAGATATGCGGCGGGTCGAACGCCAGGGCCTGCCGCATGTCCTGCTCGAGGTTCTCCTGGGTCTGGCCCGGCAGCGCATACATGATGTCCAGGTTGAAGGTGTCAAAAGCCTGCGCGGCTTCTTCTACCGCCGCTATCGCCTGGGCGCGGTTATGCACGCGGCCCAGCGCCTTCAGGTGCCGGTCGTCAAAACTCTGCACGCCCATCGACAGCCGCGTCACGCCGGCGCTGCGGAAGGCCCTGAAGCGGTCCTTCTCAAAAGTGCCGGGGTTGGCCTCCAGCGTGATTTCGCAGTCGGGTTCCAGCCGCAGCCGTGCGCGAATGTCGCCCAGCAGACGGTCTATGGCTTGCGGTGAAAACAGGCTCGGTGTGCCGCCGCCAATAAAAATGCTGTGCACCGTGCGGCCCCAGATCAGCGGCAAGGAGGCCTCCAGGTCTGCCATCAGCGCGGCCAGGTAACGCTGCTCGGGCAGCTCGCCTGGACTCTCGTGCGAGTTGAAGTCGCAATACGGGCATTTTTTCAGGCACCAGGGCAGGTGCACATACAGCGACAGCGGTGGCAGCGCACTGAGCTGCAGGGTGCCGTCACGCATGTAGTGCTGGACATCCCGGATCACCGCGCCCTGCTCTGGCGGCGTTGCAACAACGGGAATCGGGAATGTCATGCGGCTCAGAACCAGCGCTCGCGCATCAGGTCCATCATCTGGCGCGCTGCCTGGCCGCGGTGGCTGTTGGCGTTTTTGACCTCCACCGGCAATTGCGCAAAAGTCTTGCCAAAGGCGGGAATGAACATCACCGGGTCAAAGCCAAAGCCCTGGCTGCCTGCGGGCTCGCGGGCGATCTCGCCGGTCACCCGGCCGGTCGCAATCAGCGGTTCCGGGTCGTCGGCAGAACGCACGGCCACCAGCGTGCTGACCATGGCGGCGCGGCGTTGGTCGATAGCTGCCATCTGCTCGAGCAAGGCGCGCACATTGTTGTCGTCGCCCTTTTCATAGCCGAACTGCGTGGCGTAAAAAGCCGTGTCCACACCCGGCAAGCCGCCAAAAGCATCGACACACAGGCCGGCGTCGTCGGCCAGCGCCGGCAAACCGCTGAGCTGTGCGGCATGGCGTGCCTTGGCCAGCGCGTTCTCCACAAAGGTGCGAAACGGCTCGGCCGCCTCGGGAATGGCCAGATCGGCCTGCTTGATCAGCGACACGCCCAGCGGTGCCAGCATGGCCTGCAACTCAGCGAGTTTGCCGGGGTTGTTCGATGCCAGTACGATTTTCATGTGTCAATGAAGGCTGCAGCCCTTTCCGGATATGCGCAAGCAGCTATTAATTTGATAGCGACTCCTGCTGCAGGATGACCAGCTCACCAATGCCTTTTTCAGCCAGCAGCAGCAACGCGTCCATCTCCTTGCGCGAAAAAGCCGCGCCTTCGGCCGTACCCTGCACTTCCACGTAGTGGCCGGCGCCCGTCATGACCACATTCATGTCGGTGTCACAGCTCACGTCTTCCACGTACTCGAGGTCGAGCAAGGGCGTTCCCTGCACAATGCCCACCGAGATCGCAGCCACATGGCCGGTGATGGGGGTTTCCCTGAGTTTGCCTTCGGCCAGCAGTTTGTTCACCGCGTCCTGCGCGGCGACAAAAGCGCCGGTGATGCTGGCGGTGCGCGTGCCGCCGTCGGCCTGGATCACGTCGCAATCGAGGTGGATGGTTCTTTCACCGAGTTTCTTCAGGTCGAACACCGCGCGCAGCGAGCGGCCTATCAGGCGCTGGATCTCCTGCGTGCGTCCGCTTTGTTTGCCGCGCGCGGCTTCACGGTCGCTGCGGGTGTGGGTGGCACGCGGCAACATGCCGTACTCGGCGGTGACCCAGCCCTCGCCGCTGCCCTTTTTATGGCCAGGCACTTTTTCCTCGACCGAGGCGGTGCACAACACCTTGGTGTTGCCAAACTCCATCAGAACCGATCCTTCGGCGTAGGCGGTGTAGGCACGGGTGATACGCACGGGACGCAACTGGTCTGCAGAACGCGCGCCGCTTCTCTGGAATGAACTCATGGTTGAAGGCTTTCTGGCGACCGGGCGCCGGATGGGGTAAAAATGAAAACGGGAGCCGGGCCACCGAGAGCGCTACCCGCCAGCACGGGCATCAGCCGGACTCAATCAGGCCTTTTTTGCTGCAGAGCGGCGTATGGCCTCGTTGATTTCAGCGATGGAGCGTTCTATCGCCGCGTCGTCCATGTCCTCGACCGCCAGGTCGATTCCGCCGGCCTGGATGGTCGATGCAAACACACCGTCCATGATGCTGTCGGTGGAGATGTCGCGGGTTGATTCAAAAGCGTCGGGCGTTTCCCATTCCATCGCCAGAACGGTAACGTTGTCACAGTGCTCGCCGCCATTGCGCAAGGCGTGTTCGACCATGTCAGGCACCGCGTCAGACACATTGTTGCCCGTGAGATGGCGGACAATTTCGTTGTCGGTCAGCGTGCCCCACAAACCGTCGGAGCAAAGCAGCAATTTGTCGCCCTGCTGCAAAACCACCGGGCCGGTGATGTCGAACACCGGCTTGGAAGGTGATCCCAGGCAGGTGAACAGGATGTTGCGGTTCAGCCGCTCAAGCTTGATGACGCCGGCGTTTTGCTGCTCCAGGTAGGAGTGGTCGCGTGTGCGCGTCAGCAGTTCGCCGTCGCGCACCACGTACAGACGCGAGTCCCCACAATGCACCCAGGTCGCGCCGTCGCCCTGCAAAATGGCGGCCACCAGCGTGGTCCGGGGCGTATCGAGCATGCCTTTTTCACTGGCATAACGGATGATCTGGTGGTGTGCCGCCATCAGCGACGATGACAGGAAACCCGTCACATCCTTGACCACAGGTCGCGCCTCTTTCTGGTACAGCGCAGAAATGGTCTGCAGCGCCAGTTGCGCCGCAACCTCGCCCTCCGGGTGACCGCCCATGCCATCGGCCAGCACAAAAAGGCCGGACTCGCGGGTGTAGCAATACCCCATGCGATCTTCGTTTTTCTCGCGCCCGCCCTTGCGGCTGACCTGAAAAACAGAAAACTTCATTTGAATTTCGTCGCAAAGCCGGTGGCCTTGCGCGCGGTTTTTTTGGTGTCTGACACCATGTTGTCAAACTGCAGGCGCATTTTTTCGCCCACCGTGAGCTTGGTGTAACGCCGCTCACCCTCGCGGCTCAGTTCTTTTTGCAGGGCAAACACCGACTGCGGCCGGGACAGGGGGTCAAGCGACATGCACCACTCGACCACCTCGATCAGGTTGTCCGAATACACCCCGCGCAGCCGCGACAGCGCCAGCGACAGTCGGTCTTTTTCCAGGCGCTGCGGCGCGTCGTTGGGCGGGTAACCCTGCATGGTGGCGTAAATACAGGCGCCTATGGCGTAAATGTCGGTCCACGGCCCCATGGAAGAATCGCGGCGGTACATCTCGGGCGCGGCAAAACCGGGCGTGTACATGGGCCGGATGAAATTACCCTCTTTGCTCAGCACCTCGCGCGCGGCGCCAAAGTCGATCATCACGGCCTTGTTGTCGTCGGTCACAAAGATGTTGGCGGGCTTGATGTCCAGGTGCAGCATCTTGTGCTGGTGCACGATGCGCAAGCCGCGCAGGATCTCGTCAAACAGCGAGCGGATGGTGGACTCGCGAAACACCTTCTGCTTTTTGAGTTCACGCGCGGTGATGATGAAATCCTGCAGGGTGCCACCCTCCAGGTAGTTCATCACCATGTAGACGGTTTCGTTCTCGCGGAAGAAATTCAGCACACTGACCACGGAGGCATGCGAAATCTGCGCCAGTGAGCGGCCTTCCTCAAAAAAGCTTTTCAGGCCCAGGCGGTACAGCGACAGCTTTTCGGGCTGCACCTGGGGCAACAACTCACCGGGCGGCCGGCTGGCCAGGGAGGACGGCAGGTACTCCTTGATGGCAACCTGCTGGCCTTCGTTGTCCACAGCCAAGTAAACTACACCGAACCCGCCTGCCGACAGCTTGCGCACAACCCGGTAGCCGCCAATGACGGTATCGGGTGGAAGTGGTGCCGGCTTGACCTTTGACATAATTCGGGATTGACGCCGGGTGACGCGATCACCCAGTCCTGTGTTCTCTACGAAAAGCGTATTACTCAATGTCAGTTTACAGCATGACAGGTTATGCGGCCGTCCAGTCCAGCCCCGCGCGGACCGCCTCAGAAGCTGACAGCAGCCCCGACACCCATGCGCGGCTGGGGGTGGAAATACGTTCGGTCAACAGCCGGTTTCTGGACCTGACCTTTCGCCTGCCCGACGAGCTGCGGCAAAGCGAACCGGCCCTGCGCGAGTTGCTGAGCGGCAAACTCAAGCGCGGAAAAATTGAAATGCGCGTCTCGCTGGAAAGTGGCAGCGGCAGCGGCCTGCGGGCGCCGGCAGCCGCCACCCTGCAGCGGCTCGGCTCGATGGAAGATACCGTCAGGTCCTGGCTGCCGGGCGCGGCCGCCCTCAGTGTGGCCGACATCCTGCGCATGGCCGCCGGTGAAGACAAGGCCGGACACGACTACAGCGATGAGCTGGTCAAACTCGCCAAAAAAGCGCTGAAAGAGCTGCTGGCTGCGCGCGAGCGCGAAGGCGCCCGGCTGGCGCAGATGCTGCTGGAGCGCACCGGCCAGCTGCGGGCGCTGGCCGCGTCGGCCGTTCCCATGGTGCCCAAACTGGTGGCGCAGCAAAAGACCCGCTTCATGGAGCGCTGGCAGGAGGCCATGGCCCTGGGCGGCGGCAACAACCTGCCGGAAGCCGCGCAGGACAGGGCGCTGACCGAAGCCACCTCTTTCGCGATACGTATTGATGTGGCGGAAGAAATCACGCGCCTGTCGTCCCACCTCGACGAAATCGACCGGCTGCTGGCAGACGGCGGCGAACTGGGCAAACGCCTGGACTTCCTGATCCAGGAATTGCACCGCGAAGCCAACACCCTGGGCTCCAAATCGGCCTCGCTGGAGATGACCCATGTGTCGGTGGACATGAAAGTGCTGATCGAGCAGATCCGCGAGCAGGTTCAGAACATAGAGTAAAGCCAGATATGGACTACCCCGGAAACCTTTTTGTTGTCGCAGCGCCCAGCGGTGCCGGGAAATCCAGCCTGGTCAAGGCCTTGATGGAGCTGGATGCCCGCGTGCAACCGGCGGTCTCGCACACGACCCGGCCGCCACGCGGCCAGGAAAAACATGGACGCGAGTACTTTTTCATCTCGCCGGAAGAATTCGACGGCATGGTGTTGCGGGATTCGTTTCTGGAGTGGGCCCATGTGCACGGCCACCGCTACGGCACTTCGCGCCAGACCATTGAAGAACGTGTGGCCCATGGCGCCGACGTGATCCTGGAAATCGACTTTCAGGGCGCCATCAACATCAAGCGCATCTTCAGCAACGCCGTGCTGATCTTCATCCTGCCGCCGAGCTGGGAGGAGCTGCGCTCCCGGCTTCAACGCCGCGGAGAAGATGCCGCCGACGTGATCGAGCTCCGGCTGAAAAACGCGGCCATTGAGATGGCACAAGCCCATGAATTCGACTTCGTTATAATCAACGAGTTATTTGAGCGGGCGGTTTTTGACCTCAAAACCATTGTTCATGCCCAGCGGCTCAAGTTTGCCGCGCAACGGCGTGCCCGTGCCGAAACCTTCCAGGCTTTGCATATCGCCTGAGCCTTTGTCCTGTACCCGTCCCATTTACCCCGGAGATATCATGGCCCGCATCACTGTTGAAGACTGCCTGGAAAAAATCCCGAACCGCTTTCAGCTGGTTCTGGCCGCCACTTACCGCGCCCGCATGCTGAGCCAGGGCCATGCGCCCAAGATCGAAAGCAAAAACAAGCCCGGCGTGACGGCCCTGCGCGAAATCGCTGAAGGCAAAATTGGCCTGGAAATGCTGAAAAAAGTCCCCGGCTGAACAAGCCGCCGGCCTTGCGAAAAAGCACCGCATGCGGTGCTTTTTTTGTTTCTGGCGCCTGGTCAAAGCCCGCTTTTTGCAGGTTTTACCGGCGGCACGATACATTTAAGGCATGAGCGCCCTGGTTTTTCCCCCTGCAAACGCCAAATCGACGCCGGCAGCCGCCAACGCCGCAGCGGCCAGTTTTGCAGCGCTCACAGCCAAACTGGATTACCTGAGCGCCGAGGATGTCAACCACATCCGCCGCGCCTACCGCTTTGCCGACGAGGCGCATCTGGGCCAGATCCGCAATGGCGGCCTGCCCTACATCACCCACCCGATCGCCGTGGCCCAGCAATGCGCCGAATGGAAACTCGACGCCCAGGCCCTGATGGCGGCACTGCTGCACGACGCGATTGAAGACTGCGGCGTCACCAAGCCCGAGCTGATTGAGCGTTTTGGCGCCCCCGTGGCCGAACTCGTGGACGGCCTGACCAAACTGGAAAAACTCGAGTTCAACACGCGGGAAGAAAACCAGGCCGAGTCTTTCCGCAAGATGCTGCTGGCCATGGCGCGCGATGTGCGCGTCATCCTGATCAAGCTGGCGGACCGCAGCCACAACATGCGCACGCTCAGCGATGTGCCGCGCAACAAGTGGACGCGCATTTCACGCGAAACCCTGGACATCTATGCGCCCATCGCGCACCGCCTGGGCCTGAACGCCACCTACCGCGAGCTGCAGGACCTGGCGTTCCAGCATCTGTACCCCTGGCGCTACGCCACACTGACCAAGGCCCTGGCCCGGGCCCGCGGCCGGCGCCGCGATGTGATCAGGCGGGTGCAGACAGAGGTGGAGGCCGCTTTTGCCGAGGCCGGCATCCAGATGCATATTTACGGGCGCGAGAAAGCGCTCTATTCGATTTACCGCAAGATGGATGAAAAACACCTGTCTTTTGCGCAGGTGACCGACATCTACGGCTTTCGCATCATCGTGGCGGGTGTCACCGGTTGCTACACCGCCATGGGTGTGCTGCACCAGCTGTACAAACCGCTGCCGGGGAAATTCAAGGACTACATCGCCATCCCCAAGGTCAACGGTTACCAGTCGCTGCACACCACGCTGGTGGGGCCCTTCGGCACCAATATCGAGTTCCAGATGCGCACCGAAGCCATGCACATCGTGGCTGAATCCGGGGTGGCTGCGCACTGGCTGTACAAGGCCACCGATCCCGAAAGCGACGCCTCGCAGCGGCTGGGCACCCAGTGGCTGCAGTCCCTGCTGGACATCCAGCACGAGACGCGCGACGCCGCCGAGTTCTGGGACCACGTCAAGATCGACCTGTTTCCCGATGCGGTCTACGTCTTCACACCCAAAAGCCAGATCATGGCCATGCCGCGCGGCGCCACGATTGTCGATTTTGCCTACGCCATCCACAGCGATGTGGGGCACCGCGCCGTTGCCGCCAAGGTCAACGGCGAGCAGGTACCGCTGCGCTCCGAGCTGCGCAACGGCGACGTGATCGAAATCATCACCGCGTCGGTCTCCAGCCCGAACCCGGCCTGGCTCGGTTTTGTGCGCACCGGCAAGGCACGCTCCAAAATACGCCATCACCTCAAGACCATGGCCTTGAGCGAATCGCAGGACCTCGGTGAAAAAATGCTGGCCCAGGCGCTGCGCGCAGAAGGCATAGAACGCCTGCCCGAGGACGACGAGTTGCACCACGCGACCTGGGAAAAGATACTGCGGTTTTCCGGCAACCGTTCACGTACCGACCTGCTGACCGACATTGGCCTTGGCAAACGCATCGCCAGCATGGTCGCCAAACGCATCGTCACGCTGCTGGCTGAAACCGGCGAGAAACCCGACCAGTTGCTGATGAGCCGCGAGCGTTATACCGCGCATGAATCGATCTCTCAGGGCGCACTGGTGCTTGATGGCAGTGAAGGCGCTTCGGTCAAATTTGCCACCTGCTGCCGGCCCATACCGGGCGACGACATCGTGGGTTATCTGGGCCGGGGCGAGGGCCTGGTGGTTCACACCGACGACTGCAACGTCGCCAAAAAACTCCAGCACCGTGACAGCGAACGGTTTATTGCGGTGGACTGGTCCGACGAGCCCACCCGTGCCTTTGAAACCGGCCTGCTCGTCACCGTCTCCAACGGCAAGGGCGTGCTGGCCCGCGTGGCCGCGGCCCTGGCCAGCGCGGAAGCCGACATCACCCATGTGGACATGGGGCAGGAACCGGCGCAGGAGGCCACCGACCTGCGCTTCGGGGTGGCGGTGCGCGACCGCATCCACCTGGCGTCCGTGATGCGCAGCGTCAAACGCACGCCGTCGGTATTGCGGGTGCAGCGCGCCAGACCGGGCGGTTAACGCGGCGCTCAGGCGTCTGGTGCGGGATAGCTGACCTGCAGCACTTCGATATCTCTGGGCCCACCGGGCGTGGCCAGCTTCACCTCATCGCCCACCCGCGCCTTCAGCAGCGCGCGCGCAATCGGCGAGATCCAGCTGACCTGGTTCAGGGCACTGTCGGCTTCATCAATGCCCAGAATCGTCACCGTCTGCTCCAGGCCGTCCCCATCGGCATAACTCACCCGGGCGCCAAAAAACACCTGGTCCTGGCCATGGTGCACGGCAGGGTCTGATATTTCCGCGATCTCCAGCCGTTTCGTCAAAAAGCGGATGCGTCTGTCAATTTCCCGCAGGCGCTTCTTGCCGTAGTGGTAGTCGCCGTTTTCCGAGCGGTCCCCATTGCTGGCCGCCCAGTGCACCACCTCCACCACCTTGGGCCGCTCGTTGTCGATCAGATCCAGCAACTCGGACTTGAGGCGCGCATAACCGCCGGGCGTGATGTAGTTTTTTCCACCCGCAGGCAAAGGCGGCAAGGACAGGTCCTCGTCGTCGTCGGCATCGGATTCTTTGGTAAAGGCTTTGCTCATGGGAGCTGGGGGTCAAACGTGTCCAGACAAAGACATCGTAACGAAAAAGCCCTGGAACTTGGCAGTTCCAGGGCTTGACGTTTGGTGCGGCTGGCAGGAATTGAACCCACGACCCCTTGGTTCGTAGCCAAGTACTCTATCCAACTGAGCTACAGCCGCTAAGCCTCGAATTATAGCGTATGTGGGTGGTAGGGCGTCACAGACTTGAACTGTGGACCAAAGGATTATGAGTCCTCTGCTCTAACCAACTGAGCTAACGCCCCACGTCGCCAGGGCAGATTGTAAGGTGTCGCTACTTGCTGTGGCTCAGGGCGCTGCTGACCATCTTGGCGGTGATGTCCACAATCTGGATCATTTTTTCGTAGGGCATGCGCATCGGGCCTATGACGCCCAGGGTGCCCACAACCTTGCCGTCGACCTCATACGGCGCCGTCACCACGGACAGCTCGTGGTAAGGCACAACCTGGCTCTCGCCGCCTATGTAGATGCGCACACCCTCGGCGCGGCTGGACACGTCCAGCAGGCGCATCAGCTGCGCCTTTTGTTCGAACAGGTCGAACAGCTTGCGCAGATTGCCCATGTCGCCGGAAAAATCGCTGACTGCCAGCAGGTTGCGCTCGCCCGAAATCACCACCTCGTCGCGCGCCTCTATGGCCTCCGAGCTGACCTGCACCGCCGCCTGCATCAGGCTGGCGATCTCGCCGCGCAGGGCCTCGACTTCGCGCTGCAGCCGTTCACGCACTTCCTCGATCGCCATGCCGGCGTAATGCGAGTTGAGGAAGTTGGCGGCTTCCACCAGCTGGGTCTGGGTGAAGTCGGTTTCGGTGAAGATGACCCGGTTCTGCACATCACCATCGGGCGAGACGATGATGACCAGGATGCGCTTTTCAGACAGACGCAAAAATTCGATGTGGCGAAACACGGAGGTGCGGCGCGGCGCCATCACCACGCCCACAAACTGCGACAGGCTGGACAACATGTTGGCGGCGTTGCTGAAGACCTTCTGCGGCTGGTCCGGCGCCAGACGGGGTGCGGCCAGGGAACCACCGGCTGAAAACTGGTCGCGCTGCACGGTCAGCATGGTGTCGACAAAAAGCCGGTAGCCCCGTGCCGTCGGAATGCGGCCGGCCGAGGTATGCGGGCTGACGATCAGGCCCAGCTCTTCCAGATCACTCATGACGTTGCGTATCGTCGCCGGCGACAGGTCCAGCCCGGAGGCCCGGGACAAGGTGCGCGAACCGACCGGCTGACCGTCGGCGATGTAGCGCTCCACAAGCGCTTTTAACAACAGGCGGGCACGTTCATCAAGCATGGAGCCATTCTACGAAGCTTGTTCACCATGTTGTGATGTAATTTGGCGATGAAGTCGCAATTTCGTCACGTCGCCCTGATTGGCAAGTACCACGCCCAGGGGTCGCGCTCGGCACTGGAAGAAATTGCGCACTTCCTGCATGCACAAGGCTGCGAGGTCGCCCTCGAAAGAGACACTGCCAGCAACACCGGCCTGACCCAGTACCCCGTGCTTGACGTGGCAGCCGTCGGCGCCCACTGCGACCTGGCCCTGGTGGTCGGCGGTGACGGCACCATGCTGGGCATAGGACGGCAGCTGGCCCAGTTCGGTGTGCCGCTGGTGGGCATCAACCAGGGTCGCCTGGGCTTCATCACCGACATCGCCTTCGAGGATTTCCAGACGGCGCTCGGACCCATGCTGCGCGGTGAGTACGAGGAAGACCGGCGCTGGATGATCCAGGCCGAAGTCGTGCGGGACGGGCGCTGCGTCTTCAGTGCCACCGCGATGAACGATGTGGTGGTCAACCGCGGCGCCTCTGCCGGCATGGTCGAACTCCGCGTGGAGGTGGACGGCCGTTTTGTGGCGAACCAGCGCGCTGACGGCCTGATCATCGCCACCCCCACCGGCTCCACCGCCTACGCACTGTCGGCAGGCGGGCCGCTGCTGCATCCTTCCATTTCAGGCTGGGTCATGGTGCCGATTGCCCCTCACACGCTGTCGAACCGGCCCATCGTGCTGCCCGACACGGGTGAGATCACCGTCGAAATTGTGGCCGGGCGTGACGCCAGCGCCAACTTTGACATGCAGTCGCTGGCCAGCCTGCTGCACGGTGACCGCATCACGGTGCGGCGTTCGGATTACCAGATGCGGTTTTTGCATCCCCGGGGCTGGAGCTACTTTGACACCCTGCGCAAAAAACTGCACTGGAATGAGGGTGTGGCATGAGCCGACGGGCCGCCCCAAGGCGAATACCGCAGCGCGCAGCGCGGAGGTTTTTCCAATGAGCCTTAAAAGCATCACCCTGCGCGACTTTGTCATCGTGCGCGAACTGGCGCTGGATCTTGACGGCGGCTTCACCGTCCTGACCGGCGAAACCGGCGCCGGCAAGTCCATATTGATAGACGCGCTGCAACTGGCCCTTGGGGCACGCGCCGACGCCGGCGTGGTGCGTGAGGGCGCCGAGCGCTGCGAAATCAGCGCCAGCTTTGACACGCCCGCCGCACTGGCCGGCTGGCTCGATCAAGCCGGATTTGCGGCCAACGAAGACCTGCTGCTGCGCCGCACCGTCGATGCCCAGGGCAAAAGCCGGGCCTGGGTCAACGGCAGCCCGGCCACAGCCACACAGTTGCGCGAGATCGCCGACCTGCTGGTGGACATCCACGGCCAGCACGCCTGGCAAAGCCTGACCCGGCCCGATGCCGTGCGCGGCCTGCTGGATGCCTACGCCGGGCTGTCCACCCAGGCGCTGGTGCAGCAGTGGCAGGGCTGGCGCAGTGCGCACAAAACGCTGCTGGAAGCGCGTGATGCGCAGGACAGCCTGCAACGCGAGCGTGAACGCCTGGCCTGGCAGATTGGCGAGCTCGACAAGCTGGCACCCGGCGAGCAGGAGTGGGAGGAACTCAATACCCAGCACAGCCGCCTGTCCCATGCGCAGGCGCTGCGCGACGCCGTGCAGACCGCGCTGGATGCGCTGCAGGAGGCCGATGACAACGCCGCAGCGCTGCTCGGACGCGCGCTCACGGCGCTGCAGAATCAGGCCCACATCGAGCCCGAATTTGCGGGGCTGACCGAGGTGCTGGGCAGTGCACTGGCGCAGCTTGAAGACGCTGTGCATACGCTGCATGGTTATGCGCGGCATGCCGAGCTGGAGCCGCAGCGGCTGGCCGAGCTCGATGAACGCCTCGCCGTCTGGGTCAGTCTGGCACGGCGCTACAAACGCACACCGGCCGAGTTGCCCGAGCTGCTGGCCGGCTGGCGCAGCGAGTTGCGGCAGCTGGACGCGGCCGCCGATCTGGCCGCGCTGGAACAGGCCGAGCAACAGGCAAAAGCCGCCTACACGGAAGAGGCCCGCAAGGTGTCCAAGGCGCGCGGCAAAGCCGCTCCCCAGCTGGCCAAAGCCATCACCCAGGCCATGCAGGGCCTGGGCATGCAGGGCGGCAAGTTTGAAGTGGCGCTGACGGCCCTGCCGCAAGCGGCGCAGCACGGTCTCGAGCAGGCGGAGTTTCTGGTTGCCGGGCACAGCGGCAGCACACCGCGCGCGGTCGGCAAAGTGGCCTCGGGCGGCGAGCTGTCGCGCATCGCGCTGGCCATTGCCGTGACCACCAGCGAGCTGGGCCAGGCCCAAACCCTGATTTTTGATGAAGTGGACTCCGGGGTCGGCGGCGCCGTCGCAGAAACCGTGGGCCGGCTGATGAGGCAGCTCGGCAAAGACCGGCAGGTGCTGGCCGTGACACACCTGCCCCAGGTGGCCGCCTGCGCCGATCACCACCTGCTGGTGGCCAAACGCAGCGAGAAGGGCCAGACCGCCAGCAGCGTCGCGCCGGTGCACGGCGAGCAGCGGGTTGCCGAGGTCGCGCGCATGCTCGGTGGCGAGAAGCTGTCCGGCACAACACTGGCCCATGCCAAGGAGATGCTGGGCCAATGAGCAACACAGCGGCTCTGGATATGGTGCTGATCACCGGCATGTCCGGTTCCGGCAAATCGGTGGCGCTGAACGCGCTCGAAGACGCCGGCTACTACTGCGTGGACAACCTGCCACCCGAGTTGCTGCTGCCTTTTGTGGCGCTGGAAAAGCAGCATGGCGCCGCCAGGGTGGCCATCGCAATGGATGTCCGCAGCGCCACCTCGCTGCCGCTGGTGCCGCAGCAGCTGCAGCAGCTGCGCCGCGAAGGGGTGGCGGTGCAGTCGGTTTTTCTCGACGCCAGCACCGACACCCTGGTGCGGCGCTTTTCTGAAACGCGCCGCCTGCACCCCTTGTCGCGCCGCGACGTTTCAGACCAGCAGCGCGCGCTGGTCGACGCCATCAACGAAGAGCGCGAGCTGATGGGCGAGATGCGCGAGCAGTCCCACGTCATCGACACCAGCATGATCCGTTCCTCACAACTGCAGGGTTATGTGAAGGCCCTGATTTCCTCGCCGGCCACGCAGCTGACCCTGGTGTTTGAATCGTTCGCCTTCAAGCGCGGCGTGCCGGTGGATGCCGACTATGTGTTTGATGTGCGCATGTTGCCGAACCCGCACTATGAGCCCGGCCTGCGGCACCTGACCGGCAAGGACAGCGAGGTCGTGAGTTACCTGCAGGCGCATGCCGAGGTGGACGACATGTTCCGCCACATCGAGCAGTTCATCGCGCACTGGCTGCAGGCGCTGGTGCGTGACCACCGCAGCTATGTGACGGTGGCCATAGGCTGCACCGGCGGCCAGCACCGCTCGGTCTATCTGGTCGAGCGCCTGGCACAGGCCTTCAGCGCGAGCTGGGTCACCCTCAAGCGCCACCGCGAGCTCGACGCAGCCCCGCATCCGGACCCCGGGCAGGCCGAAAAACGCTCCTGATTTGATAGCTGCTTGCGCCCGCGGAACAAGGGCAAATCGCCTGTTTGCCATCAGGCCTGACGGGAGCTGTCCCCATCGTGCCGCGCCAGCAGTTTTCTGATGGGCGCCGGCAAGCCCAGGCCGGTCCAGCTCTCGCGTGCCACCCAGGCACCCGCCCCCGGCAGGCGCAGGGTTCTGGCTTCACGCGGCGACAGCTGCAGCAGCATGGGTGACAGGCGCATGTCCTTGTGGGTCAACACATGCACAAAAGGAGGGACCGCCCTCAGGCGGCTGTGCCACTTCGCCGGCAAAGCGGCCAACAGAGTCTCTTCACTGTCAAACACCGGAAAGCAGTAGAGCCCGCCCCAGATGCCGGGCGCAGCGCGGCGCTCGAGCCAGACTGAGCCGTCCGCTTGTTGCACCCAGAGCAGGCTCAGCGCCATCGCGCTGCGTTTGAGCTTGCGGGTCTTGACCGGGTAGGCCTGCGGCGCACCCGTGGCCAGACCCCGGCACAAGGCCTGCACCGGGCACAGCAGGCAGGCAGGCTGGCGGCTAGTGCACACGGTGGCGCCCAGGTCCATCAAGGCCTGGGTGTAGCGCGGCATCGTCGTGTCCAGCCGGCGCTGCGGCAGCAAGGCCGTGGCCATGGCCTGCAACTCGCGCGCCTGCGCGCTGGACGCCAGATCACCGGAAAAAGCCGTCACCCGCGCCAGTACACGCTGGACATTGCCGTCAAAAATGGCCACCCGCTCGGCAAAACAGAAAGCAGCAATCGCTGCTGCCGTGGACGGCCCTATGCCCGGCAAGGTTTGCAGCAACCCGGCCGTCTGCGGAAACTGCCCGCCATGGAGCCGCACCACATCCTGCGCACAGCGGTGCAGGTTGCGGGCGCGGCTGTAATAACCCAGGCCACTCCACAGACCCAGCACCTCGTCCAGCGGCGCAGCCGCCAGATCCGCGACCGCCGGAAAACGCAGCAAAAAGCGCGTGTAGTAGTCCAGCACCGTCGCCACCTGGGTTTGCTGCAACATGATTTCAGACAGCCAGACGCGGTAGGGGTCGCGCGTGTTCTGCCAGGGCAGGTCGTGGCGGCCATGGCTTTTTTGCCAGCGCACCACCTCCGCAGAAAATTGCGCCAGCAATTCGGTGGAAAGACCGGGCAAAGCGGTGATCAGGGGCGTGGCCGGGTCAGCGGGCAAGGCGGCAGGTCATGCCGCCTTCAAGCGGCCACGACGGCGGCCGGCACCGGCACAGCTGTGGCGGGCGCTTGCTGGTCATGCGGCGTCTCCAGCAACCGCGCCGTCAGTTCGTCGAGCTTGTTGTCCATCTCGTTGATGGCGTCCTCCTGCGCATCAATCTCTGCAATCCGCTCGTCCAGGCCGGTGGCGGCATGCTGGATGCGTTCTATCGCCTCGATCCGGCGGCTGAAGTTGCGCCTGCGCTCCTTGAGCTGGGCGTCGAGCTGGGAGGCCGCGGACTTGTTCCAGAGCTCCACTTCACCGAGCGCGGTCTCATACACCACCCGCAGGCGCGTCGCCAGCGCGCGCACCAGCCGCTCGGAAAACTCGGGCTGCGCCAGTTTGAGGATGTTGGCCACACCGAGGTACTGCAGATGGCTGCGTTCAATCTGCTCCAGATCCACCATGAAGCGGCTCATCTCCGGCTCTTTTGGGGCCTGCAGGGAAAAGCCGAATTCGGAATTGAGCTGCTTGAACGAGCCGCCCAGCATGTTCTGGATCTCTGCGCTGGTGTTTTGCGCTTGCTGCAAACCCTCACGCAGGCGCGCAAAAGTCTGCCCGTAGGCCTTCTTGACGCCCAGCTTGATGCCGGGTTGCTTGAGCGCATCGGTCAGCTGCGCCAGTTCACTTTTCAGCGTCGGCGTACCGAGCAGGTGGAACACTTCCCTGAGCAGTTTCAGGTGGATGGAGCGCACCGCCTGTATCTTGGCGCCGCTGGTGTTGAACTCGACCTGCTCCTGCTCGATGCGCGAACGCATGTGTTTGATGACCGTGTCGTTTTTGCCGCGCAGGCCGCGCAACTCCATCATCTGCTCCGCCAGGTCGCGGCGGCGGATGTGGATCACGCGCCCGGCCTCGGCCCGCAGCTCGACAATGCCGCCGGCCACGGCCGAGCGCAGGATTTTCTGGCGCTGCCCCATCACGCCCTGGCCCAGCGCCTGCTCCAGCGCGGGCAGGCAACTGGCCTGCAACAGCTTGTCGTCGCGTGTGACTTTGGCGACCAGGCCTTTTTGCGCCGACACCGGGATCACCTGATCCACCGGCAGGCCCAGAATGTCTGCCGACGTGGCGCGCTGGCGGTCTATCTGCGCCTGGATCTGCGCCGGCGAGCTCAACGCGTCCCACAAAGTGTCAATCTTGTTGAGCACCACCAGACGGGACTCGTTGCCCTGGTCTTCGGTGATCAGGTGTTCGCGCCAGATCGCTAGATCGGACTTGGTGACGCCGGTGTCTGCCGCCAGGATGAAGACCACCGCATGCGCCTGCGGAATCAGGCTCACGGTGAGTTCCGGCTCTGCACCAATCGCGTTGAGCCCCGGGGTATCCAGAATGACCAGGCCCTGCTTGAGCAGCGGATGCGCGATATTGATCAGGGCATGGCGCCACTTCGGCACCTCGATCATGCCGTCCGCGCCCACGCGCGGGTTGTCATCGGGCGATTCGTCGTGCCAGAAGCCAAGCGCACGGGCTTCGTCGCGGGTCACATGCCGGACCTCGGCCACTTTTTCAAGCGCCTGCGCGAGCTGCACCGGGTCGTTCACATCGAGGTCAATACGCGTCCACTTTTCGGGGACCATGCGCCATTCCATCAGCGCCTGCGGCTTGAGCCGGGTTTCAATCGGCAGCAAACGCAGGCACGGCGGCACCTCGGCGTCGTAACCGAGCTCGGTCGGGCACATGGTGGTGCGGCCGGCGCTGGCCGGCATGATGCGGCGGCCGTAACCGGCAAAAAATATGGCGTTGATCAGCTCTGACTTGCCGCGCGAAAACTCGGCCACAAAAGCCACCATGACCTTGTCGGAACGCACCTGCGCTTCGAGCCTGAGCAAGCGCTCTTCCACCGCTGCATTGAGCAGGTCGTGGTCTTTCATCCATTCGGACAAAAGCTTGAGCCGCAAGGCGAACTCGCGCCGCCAGGCGCCGTGCTGGTCGAATTTTTCGTTAAAAGACATGGTGCGCCGCAGACATAGGTCAATCAATATAGCATCGCCCACCTGAAACGGGCAGCGAAGTTCTCCGCCCGGCGTTCAGGGTTTCTGGCAGTTGACACAGAAAAAGGTGGAGCGCTGCCCCTGCCGCAGGCTGCGCACCGTGCCCGCACACACCCTGCAGGGCAGCCCGGCCCGGTCATAAACCATGGCTTCCAGCTGGAAGTAGCCACTCTGTCCCTGGGCGTTGGAGTAGTCTTTCAGGGTGCTGCCGCCCTTTTCAAGCGCGCGGGCCAGCACTGTGCGAATCGCCGCATGCAGTCTGGCGGCGCGCGGCTTGCTCAGCCGTGCCGCGCGCACGGTGGGCCGGATACCGGCCAGAAACAGCGCCTCGGAGGCGTAAATATTACCCACCCCGACCACCACATTGCCGGCCAGCAACACCTGTTTGATCGCGGTCTGCTTCAATTGCAGCGCCTGGTAAAAGGCCGGTGCCTCAAATGCGTCGCTCAGCGGCTCCACGCCCAGGCGGCCGAGCAATTTGCGCGCGGCCGGGTCGTCTTCGCTGGTGGCATAAACCACCGCGCCAAAACGGCGCGGGTCATGCAGGCGCAGGCTGCCGGCGCTGGTGCGCATTTCAAAATGGTCATGTTTCCCGGGCGGCGGCAAACGGCGGCCAAAAGCCAGGCTGCCGGACATGCCCAGGTGGATCAGCAGCAGGCCGCCGCTGGTGTCGAGCAGCAGGTATTTGCCGCGCCTGCGCACCTGCAGCACCGTGTGGCCCACCAGTTGCGAGGGCTCGCAGCCCAGCGGCCAGCGCAGCGCCTTGCCCATCTCCAGGTCCAGAATTTCGGCCCCGGCGATTCGGTTGGCAAAACTCAGCCGGGTGACTTCAACTTCGGGCAATTCGGGCATGGCATGGGGCGATCGGTCGGGAGCGCCTGTGCCGGCGCGGTGCTTCAATTATCATGGCTCGATGAACCCATTTTTCAGCGTTTTCAGCGCGCTCTGCCTGGCTGTGCCGGCGGTACTGGCCCAGACCACCCCGACACCACCGGCAGAACCCGCTGCGGCGCAACCGAATGCGCCGGCGGCGAGCGTGCTCAGCCCGCCGGCGACGTCCAGCCTGGACGGCGAGTTGTTCTACCAGGTGCTGATCGGCGAGATCACCTTGCGCAATGGTGATGCCCCGGCCGGTTTTGCGCTGATTCTCGATGCTGCGCGCAAAACCGGCGACGCCAAGCTGTACCAGCGCGCCGCCGATATTGCCCTGCAATCGCGCTCCGGCGACGCCGCCTTGCAGGCCGCCCGGGCCTGGCGCCAGGCCCAGCCGGCCTCGCGCGAGGCGAACCGCTATGTGCTGCAAATCCTGGTGGCGCTGAACCGCCTGACCGAAACCGTGGAGCACCTCAAAGCCGAGGTGCAACTGGCCGCAGCGGCAGAACGCACGCAGGCCATCAGCAACCTGCCGCGCTTTTTTGCCCGTGTGGCCGACAAAAAGCTGGCCGCCGAGCTGTTTGAACAGGCACTGGCCGCAGAACTGAAAACCAGCACACCCGACGGCACCGCCGCCTGGGCCGCTGTCGGCCGCATGCGCCTGGCCGCTGGCGACCTGCCCGGTGCGCTGACCGCCGCAGAACGCGGGCAGGCGATCAGCCCCCAGGCCGAGGCCCCGGCACTGCTGGCCCTTGAGCTGCTGGATCCGAAAGTGCCGCGCGCCGAAGTGCTGGTGCAGAAGTACCTGAGCGGCAACAGCGCCGCCCTGCCTGAAATCCGCATGACCTATGCACGTGCACTGCTGGACATGCAGCGTTATGCGGAGGCCAGCACCCAGCTGCAGGTCGTGACGCGGGACAAGCCGGACTACCCCGAAGCCTGGCTGGTGCTGGGTTCGCTGCAACTGCAGGACAACCAGCTGGCTGCTGCACAGGCTTCGCTGCTGCGTTACCTCGAGCTTGCCGGGCAGGGAGAGGCCCAGGCCGGCCGTGGCCAGTCGCAGGCCTACCTGTCGCTGGCGCAGGTGGCTGAAAAACGCAAGGATTTTGCGGCCGCAGAACTCTGGCTCAACAAGATTCCGGACGCCCAGGAACTGGTGCAGGCACAGACCCGGCGCGCATCGCTGCTGGCCAAACGCGGCAAGCTCAGCGAGGCCCGCCAGTTGATCCGGCAACTGCCCGAGCGCAATGCGGAAGATACACGCAGCAAACTGATGGCCGAAGTCAACCTGCTGCGCGAGCAAAAAGAGTACCGCAGCGCCTACGACCTGCTGGCGCAGGCGGTGGCGCGCTCTCCGGACGAGCCCGAGCTGCTTTATGACCAGGCCATGCTGGCCGAAAAACTGGAGCTGTTGCCGGAGATGGAGCGTTTGCTGCGCCAGGTGGTTCAACGCAAGCCGGACTACCACCATGCCTATAACGCGCTCGGTTATTCACTGGCTGATCGCAACGTGCGCCTGCCCGAGGCCAAACAGCTGATCCTGAAAGCGCTGGAATACGCGCCGCAAGACCCGTTTATCCAGGACAGCCTGGGCTGGGTCGAATTTCGCATGGGCAACAAGGCCGAGGCCCTGAAAATCTTTGAAGCGGCTTACAAGGCCAAGCCAGACGCGGAAATCGCCGCGCATTTTGGCGAGGTCTTGTGGAGCATGGGGCAGCGCGACCGGGCCTTGTCGATCTGGAAAGAGGGCGCCCTGCTGAACGCCGAGAATGAAACCCTGCTGGCCACACTCAAGCGCCTGCGCGTGCGGCTGTGAAGGCACTGGCGTCCATAACCCCGGTCCTGGCGCGCCGCCTGGGCCTGCTGGCCAGCCTCTGGCTTGCTACTGTTTTTGTAGCTGGTTGCGCACAACCACCAAGGGCTGCAGACCCCACTGAGGCTGAAATTTCGTCCTGGACCGGGCGTATCAGCCTGCAGGTACAAAGCGAGCCGCCGCAGGCCTTTTTTGCCGGTTTTGAGCTCAAGGGCTCGGCCGCGCAGGGCGAGCTGGTGCTCAACAGCCCGCTGGGCAACAGCCTGGCACTGCTGCGCTGGTCCGCAGCAGAAGCGGTGCTGGATTCGGGCAACCAGATCCAGCGTTTCGCCTCGGTCGGCGAGTTGATCGAAAAAGCCACCGGTGCAGCCCTTCCTGTGCCCGCGCTGTTTGACTGGCTGCGCGGCAAAAACACCGCCGCCGATGGCTGGACAGCCGACCTCACGCAACAGGCCGAAGGCCGTATTTCGGCCAGCCGCAGCGTACCGCAGCCGCGCGCCGACCTGCGGGTGGTGCTGGCCCGCTGATGCAGCACACGCCCGCCCGCGCTGCCACGCCCCTGAAGGCCATCTACGACGTCGCCGCGCCAGCCAAACTCAATCTTTTCCTGCACATCACCGGCCGCAGGCCCGATGGCTACCATTTGCTGCAGTCGGTTTTCATGCTGATCGACTGGTGCGACACCCTGCATTTAGAGCTGCGCAGCGATGGCCAGATCACCCGCAGCGATCTGCTGGCCGGCACTGCAGAGCCACTGCCGGCAGAAGACCTGGTGGTACGTGCCGCCCGGGCGCTGCAAAATGCCTCGGGCACCTCCCTGGGGGTGCACATCGGGCTGGAAAAACGCATCCCGGCCCAGGCCGGCATGGGCGGCGGCTCATCGGATGCCGCCAGTTGCCTGCTGGCGCTTCAGCGTCTGTGGGGCGTGCGGCTGCCGCCGGCCGAGCTGCAGGCGCTGGCTTTGACACTCGGCGCCGACGTGCCGTTTTTTCTCTGCGGCGGTCACGCCTGGGTCGAAGGGGTGGGCGAAAAAATCACGCCCCTGGCGCTGCCGGCCGCACGTTTTGTGGTGGTCAAGCCCCCTGCCGGGCTGCCGACAGACGCCATTTTCCGGGCGCCCGGGCTGACCCGCGACACAGAAACTGCTACAATCCAAGGCTTTGCTGCAAACGCAAATGGCTCTGTTTATGAATTCGGCCATAACGACTTGCAGCCAGTCGCGCAGGCCTTGTGTCCGCAGGTGGGTCAATCACTGGATTGGCTGTCCATGCAGCATTTAAAGGGCCGCATGACTGGCTCTGGAAGTGCTGTATTTGCGCATTTGCCGCATGTGATGACACTGGCGGTCGCCCCGGGCGACTGGCAAGTCCGCACATGCAGCAACCTGGAGGCTCATCCCCTGGCTGGCTGGTAAACCCGGCGCCATGGCATGTGTTTCCGGTAACAACGGTTTATAGGTTGATTGCCCTGACCCGCCACTGTCTGCTGGACAGTTTCGGGAAGAGGCAGTGAACCTGTGTAGGGGTGTCGCCAAGTTGGTTAAGGCACCGGATTTTGATTCCGGCATTCGCAGGTTCGACTCCTTCCACCCCTGCCAAAATTTTCGGGTCCCTTGAGGGGCCCGTGTTTTTAGGCCCCCATGTGGGGGCCTGTGTTTGCTGACTGCCCAGTGCTGTGCTTGAGGCTTCCGGTCTGCCGCCCGCATACCCGCCCCAGGCCCCCTGTACGCCACAGGACGTCCATGTTTAAAGTGCGTTATTGCCACCTTCCATTGAGCCACGTTCCTCACTAGACATCCGCTGGGCCCCACATGCAACCGCACCATTCCGACTTCATGCTTTTCACAGGCAATGCCAATCCGAGCATGGCCTCCGAAATCGCGCAGCACCTGGGCATCTCGCTCGGTGCGGCCCATGTAGGCCGTTTTTCAGACGGTGAAGTGACGGTTGAGATCCAGCAGAATGTGCGCGCGCGCGATGTGTTTGTGGTGCAGTCCACCTGCGCACCGATCAATGAAAACCTGATGGAACTGCTGATCATGGTCGATGCGCTCAAACGCGCCTCCGCCGAGCGCATTTCCGCCGTGATTCCCTACTTTGGTTACGCGCGCCAGGACCGGCGCCCGCGCTCGGCCCGTGTGCCTATCAGCGCCAAGGTGGTGGCCAACATGCTGCAGGCGGTGGGCGTCTCGCGGGTGCTGACCATGGACTTGCACGCCGACCAGATCCAGGGCTTTTTTGACATCCCGGTGGACAACATCTATGCCTCGCCGGTGCTGCTGGGCGATTTGCGCCTGAAAAATTACAACGACCTGATGGTGGTCTCGCCCGACGTCGGTGGCGTGGTGCGCGCACGGGCGCTGGCCAAGCAGCTCGGCTGCGACATGGCCATCATCGACAAGCGCCGGCCCAAGGCCAATGTGTCGGAGGTGATGCACGTCATCGGCGACATCGACGGGCGCAACTGCGTCATCATGGACGACATGATTGACACGGCAGGCACGCTGGTCAAGGCGGCCGAGGTGCTCAAGGAGCGCGGCGCCAAAAAGGTTTACGCGTATTGCACACACCCGATTTTTTCGGGTCCGGCGATCGAACGCATCGCCCAGGGCGAGGCCCTTGATGAGGTGGTGATCACCAACACCATTCCCCTGAGCCAGGCGGCGCAGGACTGCAAGAAAATTCGCCAGCTCTCCGTGGCCCCGCTGATTGCCGAAACAATCCAGCGCATTGCCAACGGAGAGTCGGTCATGAGTTTGTTTTCGGACCAGGACAACCTGTTCTGATTCGAAACAAAAAGCGGCTGCTGTGCCCGCGAGGTCCAAGGACTTCATCGGGCTGGCAGCCTTTTAAAACAGAACGAGACTGGTCGCGGTCCGTTCTTTATTGGAGTTGATTATGAAATTCGTCGCTTTTGAGCGCGCCAAGCAGGGTACGGGTGCGAGCCGCCGTCTCCGCATCACGGGCCGCACGCCCGGTATCGTTTATGGTGGCACCGGTGAGCCGTCGCTGATCGAGCTCGATCACAACGCCCTCTGGCACGCCATCAAGAAAGAAGCCTTCCACGCTTCCGTCCTCGAGATGGAACTGGGCGGTAAAACCGACAAGGTTCTGCTGCGCGATCTGCAAATGCATCCGTTCAAGCAACTGATCCTGCACATCGACTTCCAGCGCGTGGACGCAAAAACCCGCCTGACCATGAAAGTGCCCCTGCACTACAGCGGTGAAGAAGAGTCGCCAGCGGTCAAGGCCGAGAACTGCCTGGTCAACCATGTGTTGACCGAGCTGAGCATCAACTGCCTGCCGAAAGACCTGCCTGAATTCATCGCCGTCGACCTGACAGGCCTGAAAAAGGGCAGCTCGCTGCACGTCAAGGACATCACGCTGCCAAAAGGCGTGAAGTTTGTCGCCAAAGGCGGCCAGGACAACCCGGTGCTGGTTTCCGTGTCGGCCATCTCGGCCGAAGCCGAAGCCGATGCGGCCGCCGCTGCTGCAGCTGCTGTGCCGGTGGACCCGAAAGCGGCCAAAGCCGCCGCTGCCAAGGACGCCAAAGCCGGCGCCAAGGCCGATGCCGCCACGCCTGCTGCAAAAAAGTAACGCCGGTCCCGGCAGTGGCCTGAAAAGGCCAGCGGCCCTTGCCCTCTGCGGAGGTCAAGGGCCGTTTTTCTTGGGGCGCAGCTGACCTTGCACCGATAATCCCGTTGGCAGCCACGTCGGCAGACATCCCTTCCGCTTCATCCATCGCATGATCAAACTTTTTGTTGGCCTGGGCAACCCCGGCACCGAATACGAGGCCACCCGCCACAACGCCGGTTTCTGGTGGACCGAGGCGCTGGCGCGTGAACTCAAGCTGTCGCTGGCACTGGACAAAAATTACCACGGCCGCATCGCCCGTACCACCATCGCCGGGCAAACCGTCTGGCTGCTCGAGCCCCTGACCTTCATGAACCTGTCGGGCAAATCCGTGGCCGCGCTGGCGCGTTTCTTCAAGATCGCGCCTGAGGAAATCCTGGTGGCCCATGATGAACTGGACATCGTGCCGGGCCAGGCCAAGCTCAAGTTCGGCGGCAGCCACGCCGGCCACAACGGCCTGCGCGACATCCATGCACAGCTGGGCAGCGGCGACTACTGGCGGCTGCGCATAGGCGTCGGCCATCCGGGGGTGAAGTCCGAGGTGATCAACTGGGTGCTGAAAAAACCGTCGCAGGAGCACCGCGTGGCGATCGAAGACAGCATCGCGCGTTCGCTCAAGGCGGTACCGGCGCTGCTGGCCGGCGAGATGGAAAAAGCCACCATGCTGATTCACACCAGCGCGCCGCAGCGGCCCAAGCCGCCGCGCAAGCCTGAGGCGGAAGATTCGGAAAACGATTAGGGCGTCACGCTCCGTCCCCGGTTCGCTCCGGGCAGTAGGAACTAACTCCCCACTCCCACCCCTAACCCCTCCCTCGCCCCGCTGGGCGATGGAGGGGGACTTCATCTGGCCGCTTGTGCTGCACCCGCGTGCAAACATGACGTCCGCTTGGGATTCCCGTGCAGGAAGCGCTTCGCGCTTCCTGCACTCCGGAGGGGTTCGGTATGCGGTATTGGTTTTCTCCCCCCACCCGTCGGGCTGGGCCGAGGAACGCAGGTCAAAGCGGATCAGGGCTCGCGATAGTCTGAGGCGAAGCCGAGTTCGAGCGAGACCCCGCTTTTACCGAGCACCGCAGGTTGCCCGTAGCGAAGCGAAGGGACCCAGACCATCGGGTCGCCTTTCTTTTGGGTACTTTTCTTTGGCGACACAAAGAAAAGTGCCTCGCCCGCCGGGGCGAGACCCGGCTTGCAGGCACACCCCAACAGCACGGGCTATCCACCATGGATCCCGGATCAAGTCCGGGATGACAAGCGAAAAGCTTGGCGCCCCGCTCCCCCAACCCGTTAGGCTGGGCCGAGGAGCGCAGCCGAAAACGGATCAGGGCTCGCGATTGTCTGAGCGCAGCGAGTTCGAGCGAGACCCCGTTTTCGGCGAGCACCGCAGGTTGCCTGGAGCGAAGCGGAAGGACCCAGACTGTCGGATCGCCTTTTCTTTGGTGACTTTCTTTTGGCGAAGCAAAAGAAAGTTACTTGCCGCCGGGCAACCCCCGGCTAGCTGGCGAACCAGGCAGCAAGAACAAAGCGAGCAGTCAGCAAAGATGGATCCCGGATCAAGTCCGGGATGACAGCGAGGGCAAGAAAAACGCTATGAATACAATAGCTGCCCACGCCCGCCAGCCAAGGGAAAAATTCCGAAAAGGCTTATAAACCCCGAGCCTGGACGACACCCGCAGCAGCCTCAGCCTGCAAACGCCGGTACTTCTGCCAGAGCGTCTCCTGGTCTTCGATGAAAGCCGGGTTCAGGGGGATGCAAGCCACCGGACAGACCTGCACACACTGCGGCTCAGCAAAATGCCCGACACATTCGGTGCAGCGCTGCGGGTCAATCTCGTAAATTTCCTGGCCCAGGTAAATCGCCTGGTTCGGGCACTCCGGCTCGCACACGTCGCAGTTGATACATTCGTCGGTGATCAGCAAAGCCATGTTCAGCCCGCCTGTTGCGCCGCTTGCAGGGCTGCGGCCACGCCGGGGCTGACCATCTGTCCCACATCACCGCCGAGCTTGCTGATCTCGCGCACCAGGGTGCTGCTGATACATTGCAGCGGCGCGTCGGGCAGCAGGAACACGGTTTCAACCGACGGCCGCAGCTTGCGGTTCATCGCCGCCATCTGGGCTTCGTAGTCGAAGTCGCTCAGGTTGCGCACACCACGCACCACGGCGACCGCCTGCTGGGCCGCGCAAAAATCCATGATCAGGCCGTCAAAAGGCAGGACGCTGATGTTGCGCATGGCCTGCGTTTCTTCTGTCACCTGCTGCAGGCGCTGCGCCAGGCTGAACAGGGTTTTTTTGTGGTGGGCGGCGGCGACACCGATGATGAGCCGGTCAAACAGGCTGCCAGCACGGCGCACGATGTCCGCATGGCCCAGGGTGAACGGGTCAAAAGTGCCGGAATAAACCGCAATGCGGGGGGGTGTCGCCATCCGGCAATTATGCCGCGCTGGCTTGGTGCACGCCCGTCCCTGCCATCAGCAGGGCCGGGGCGGTGCGGCCTACGCCTCGATACGCACCAGCAAATGGTAAAAAACCGCGCCCGCCTTGCCGCTGCGGTGCACCTGCAGGCCGTAGTCGGCCAGCGCCGCGTCGGTCCACGCCTGCGGCGCTTCCAGATAAACATAGCCGGGGTCGGCCACCGCCTGGGCGGCAGCGCGCAGCGCAGGCTCAAACAGCGGTGAGTCAAACGGCGGGTCCAGAAACACCAGTTGCTGGCTGCCGGCAGACAGGCGGCGCAAAACCGCCAGGCCGTCGCCGCGTTCGACTTTCACCATGGACGCATGTAATTTGTCCTGCAGCGTCTTGAGCTGGGCCGCCAGCGCAGCATCCTGCTCGCACAGCAAGACCTCTGCAGCGCCGCGCGAAGCGGCTTCAAAACCCAAAGCGCCGGTGCCGGCAAACACGTCGATGCAACGCCAGCCGCTCAAATCCTGACCCAGCCAGTTGAACAGGGTTTCGCGCACGCGATCCGGCGTGGGCCGCAAACCCGGCTTGTTGGCCACCGGCAATTTGCTGCGTTTGTACTGGCCGCCTATGATGCGGACTTCGCCGGGCGGCACGGCTTTGCGGGCCACCACTTTGCCCGATTTGGCGCGCGGCGCGGAAGCGGGGGCGGGTTTGGCGCTGGAAGCTGGGGTGTATTTCATGGTGTGGTGCTGGGAGCGGCCCCAAGAATAACAGTCACCATTTTTTCCGGCTGCAGCTTGCGTGCGAATGCGGCCCTGACATCGGCCACGCTGACCCTGGCAATGCGCGCGGTCCAGCTGTCGAGGTAATCGAGCGGCAGGTCGTTCCAGGCGATGTTGGACAAATTGCCCAGCAGCTTGCGGTTGCTGTCGATCAACAGCGGAAACCCGCCCGTCAGATTGTCCCTGGCGGCCTGCAGCTCGGTTTCGGTCGGGCCTTCCGCCACAAAGCTGGCCAGCACCTGGCGCGCCACCTCGGTCGCCTGCGCGGCCTGGTCGGGCCGGGTCTGCAAGCCCACGGTGAAGGCACCGGCATGCCGGCCGGGTGAAAAATAACTGGAGACGCTGTAGCTGAGGCCGCGTTTTTCGCGCACCTCCTGCGTCAGGCGCGAGACAAAGCCACCACCACCGAGCACATAGTTGCCGACCGTCAGTGCAAAAAAATCCGGGTCATCCCGCTTGTAGCCGGGCTGGCCCAGCAGCACATGGGCCTGCGCCGAATCAAACGGCAGGCGTATCACCCGCGCCTGCTCCAGCGGCGCGACCTCGGGCACCTGTGGCAAGGGCGGCACTGCGGCACAGTTGCTGGCGGGCAGGCGTGCCAGCAAGCCCGTCACCAGCGCATCAGCCTGCGTGCGTGTCAGCGCACCGACGATGCTGACCCGGGCGTTGCAGGCCGAGATGTGGCGCGCATGAAAGGCGCGCATGTCGGCCACGCTGATGCGGGCCAGGGTGGCTTCACTGACTTCATGGCCGTAGGGATGGTTGCGGTACACGGCTTGCGAAAATGCCCGTGCCGCGAGGTAGGCCGGCCGGGTGTAGGACTCCTTGAGCTGGGCCAGCAGGCGCTGACGGTCGCGTTGCCAGACCGCGTCGGGAAACGCCGGCTCGGCGATCTGGCGCGCCGCGAGAGACACCGCCCGCGCCAGCAAATCCCGCTCGGTCAGGCTGCGCAGCGAAAAACTGAAGCGGTCGCTGCCGGCAGACGCCCCAAATTGCGCGCCCAGATCGGCCCAGGCCTCGCCCAGCGCGTTTTCATCAAGCGCCGGCGCGCCTGGACGCGCAGCCACCCCTTTGGACAACAAAGCCGCCATGGCACCGGCCAGCCCCGCCTGGTCGGCGGCCACACGCCGGCTGCCGCCATCCATGTCGACCTGCACATCCACCATGGCGATGGCCGGGCTTTCGATCAGGTACACCCTGGCACCGCCGGGCTGGGTCCAGTGCTGGACCGGAATCGCGGCCAGCGCCAATTCAGGGCAAAAAAGGCCTGCAGCCCATACCAGTAGTGCGCAAGCAGCTCTGTTTTTAATAGCAAATTTCACGTGACATCCTGGAGCATGGGGTGTGGGGAAGCCGCCCCGCGGCGGGAAAACCGGGTTCAATGCCTGCTGCCCGCAGCAGCTGCAGGCCTGGCGCGCGGCGGCCCCGGCGGCTGCGGCAGCAAACTGGCCAGGGTCAGCTGGTCGTCCGAAAAATAACGCGCCGCCACGGCCTGAACCTCGGCACTGCTGATGCTGCGCAGCTGGGTGATCAGGCGCTTGTCGGCATCCAGCGGCAGGCCGTTGATCCAGTAAGAGCCCAGCTCGCGCGCCTGGCTGAAAACGGCATCGAGCTTGTAGGTTTCGCTCGCCACCCACTGGGTTTTGACACGCTGCAGTTCGGCCGGACTGACACCCTCGCGCGCAATCAGGGCCACTTGCTGGCGCAGGGCATCGGCCACCTGCTGCGTGGTTTTGCCTGCGGCCGGTACACCGTCCAGCGTGAACAGCTGCGGGCCGCGGCCAATCAGGCCGCTGGAGGCGCCGGCACTGTCGGCGAGGCGATTGTCACCCTGGGTCAGCGCGCGGTCCAGGCGTGCGCCGCTGTAACCATCGAGCACTGCCGACAGCACCGCCAGCGCCAGCGCATCGCGGTTAAAACCACCTTCTGCGCCCGGCTCGGCAACTGGCGTTTGCAGACCCGGCACCTTGTAGGACAGGCTCACATAGGCCTGGCTCGCCGGCGCCTTGAAGTCGAGCTGGCGCAAGCCGGCCTGCAGCGGTTCCAGCCGCGGCTTGCGCACCGGCACCGGGCGCGCTGCAACAGGTCCGTAATATTTTTCTGCCAGTACCCGCACCTGCGCCACATCCACATCACCGGCAATCACCACTGCGGCATTGCCCGGCACATACCAGCGCCGGTAAAAATCACGCGCGTCATCAGGCTTCATGGCATCCAGATCACTCATCCAGCCGACGACCGGCCGCCGGTAAGGTGAGGCGGTGAAGATGACGGCGTTGGCGGCCTCGTACAGCAGCGCGCGCGGCGAGTCCTCGGTGCGCTGGCGGCGCTCTTCCTTGACCACCTCGAGCTCCTTGACGAACTCTTCGTCGGCCCACTGGTTGCGCGCAAAGCGGTCGGCCTCCAGGCGCATCACGTCTTCGAGCTTGCCGGCGGGAATCTGCTGGTAATAACCGGTGGCGTCGCGGCTGGTGAAGGCGTTTTCACGGCCTCCGAGTGCAGCCACGCGGCGCGAAAATTCGCCGGGCTTCATGTCGGCTGTGCCCTTGAACAGCATGTGTTCGAGCACGTGGGCCACACCGCTGGTGCCATCAACTTCATCCATGGCGCCGACCCGGACCCAGAGCATGTGCGCTGCGGTCGGTGCGCGCTTGTCGGTCTTGACGATGACCGTCATGCCGTTGGCCAGCTGGAACTGCTCGGGCGGCGCAGCACCTTGCGACCACACCGGGCTGCTCAGGAAAATGCCGAAAATCAGGGGGAGAAAGCTGTGGCGCGAACGTGCCGGAAAACGGATAAACATGCCGATCAAATCCTGCCTAGGGTGTTTCATAGAATAGTGTGACTCCAAAGCACAAGCAATGTTCAGTTTCTTCAAGAAAAAAAAGCCCCCCGCACCGACCGAATCCGCGCCAGCGGCAGCAGCGTCAGCTCCGGCCTTGCCGGACAACGCGGCGCCCGCTGTGGCCAGCGGTGGCCTGATTGGCAGCGCACTGGTCACACCGATTGCCATCCCGCTGCCGGGCGCACTGCCGGCCGAACGCGAGCGCTGGGTCAGCAAGCTGCGCTCGGGCCTGCACAAGACCGGCGCCAGCATCTCTGGCGTATTCACCGGCAACCGCATCGACGAAGCGCTGTATGAGGATCTGGAGTCGGCGCTGCTGATGGCAGACACCGGTGTCAGCGCCACAGGCTACCTGCTGGCAGAAGTCAGGCAGCGCGTGGCCAGCAGCGGCGTGACCCATCCGGTGGCGGTCAAGAACATCCTGGCCGACGCACTGGCCAGCCTGCTCAAACCGCTGGAGCAGGCGCTGGTGATCGGAGAGTACAAACCCACGGTCATCATGGTGGCCGGTGTCAACGGCGCCGGCAAAACCACATCGATAGGCAAGCTGACCCGGCACCTGGCCAGCGAAGGCGCCAGCGTGCTGCTGGCGGCAGCCGACACCTTTCGCGCCGCAGCCCGCGAGCAACTCGAAGTATGGGCCGACAGAAACGCCGTGGAGATCGTCAGCCAGGAAGGCGGCGATCCGGCAGCGGTCAGTTTTGACGCCGTCAGCGCCGGCAAGGCACGCGGCAAGGACGTGGTGCTGGTGGACACCGCGGGTCGGCTGCCGACGCAGTTGCACCTGATGGAAGAGCTGAAAAAGATCAAACGGGTTGTCAGCAAGGCCGACAGCACAGCACCGCACGAAGTGTTGCTGGTGATAGACGGCAACACCGGGCAGAACGCCCTGAGCCAGGTCAAGGCCTTTGACGACACACTGCAACTGACCGGCCTGATCGTCACCAAACTGGACGGCACGGCCAAGGGCGGTGTGCTGGCCGCGATTGCACTGTGGGCGCGGGAACGCGCAAAAAACTCACCCGGCCTGCGCCCGGTGCCGGTGTATTTCATTGGCGTCGGCGAAAAACTCGAAGACCTGGAAACCTTCAACGCGCGCGAATTTGCAATGGCCCTGCTGGCCTGAGGACAACGCCCTCAGCCGCCGCCCAGCCGCAGCAGCAACACGCCCAGCAGCACAAAACCCACAATAAACACGGTTTCACCGAGCAGCAGGGCGACCGGTTTCCAGCCCAGCTTGAGCAGGTCTTCAAAACTGGTCTTCACGCCGGCAGCGGCAATCGCCGTCACCAGCATCCAGCGCGAGGCGTCACCTGCGACCACGGCCATGTCAGGTGTGATGGTGCCCACGCTGGCGAGCATCACCATCACGATGAAGGCCAGCAAAAATCCGGGGATCAGAGGCACTTCGGTGTCCGGCGTTTTGACGGCCGGGTGGTGGCGGTACAGCACCGCAATCAGCAGCACCACCGGCATCAACAACATCACCCGGAACAGCTTGACCACCGTGGCCACATCGCCGGCCTGCGGCCCCAGCATCATGCCGGCAGCCACCACCTGCGCCACATCGTGGATGGAGCCGCCCAGCACCACGCCGGCCTGCGCCGGCGTCAAACCCATGGCGCTGAGGCTGAACGGGTAGATCACCATGGCCGCGGTGGAGAGCACCGTGACGCCGACCACCGCCAGCAGGGTGAAACGCTCGTTCTCGCGGGTCTGCGGCAACACCGAGGACACCGCCAGCGCCGCCGACGCGCCACAAATCGCCACCGCGCTGCCGGTCAGCAGGCCCTGATCCCGCGAACAGCCCAGCCAGCGCGCCAGCAGCACGCCCAGGATGATGGTCAGCAACACGGCGAGCACCAGCAGCACTGCCGTCTGCAGCCCAAGCTGGGCCACCTGCGCAAAGGTGATGCGCGCACCCAGCAGCGCCACACCCACGCGCAGCACCGTGCGGCCGCAGAAGTTGATGCCCTTGATGGTGCGGGCGTTGCCATTGAGAAAATGAAACGCCAGCCCGATCAGCAAGGCGTACAGCAGCTGCGGCCCGCCGTAATGCTCCGACACAAAAGTGGCTGCCAGCGCAATCACCAGGCACACCAGCACGCCAGGGAAATGCGCTGCAAGCTGCGCCCGCCAGCGGCCAGGCGCCTCGCGTGCGGCCTGCGCCCAGCTCATGGCGCTTTCGACAACATGCTCACATAGTCATGCGCCTGCGTGTTGATCGATGAGACCCGATACTCCACCGGCTTGTCGCCAAAGGTCAGGGCCAGCCGGTGCACTTCCATGACGGCGGTGCCGGCCGGCAAGCCCAGCACACGCGCCACAGCCTTGCCGGCCGGCACGGCCCGGGCGCGCTCCTGGGCGCGCAGCACGGTGATGCCAAAGTCGGTCTGGTACAGGGCGTACACGGTGCCCGGCCGTTCGACAAAACGTTTTTCAGTGAGGTTGCGAAACATGGCGGCCGACAGCGCCAGGCGGTCATGCACCACGGTGCGCCCGCGCAGCGTGAGCCGGTTCTCCACCCTGAAAACCGCCTCACCCGGCTTGATGCGCAAGGCCCGGGCTTCATGCACATCGGCCTTGTCACGTGCAAAAGCCATGCAGAAAATTTCCGGAAACTCCTGCTCCTGCGGCGTGTCGTCTTCCGGATCCCAGCGCGGCTCCACATGAAAAAACTGGAACATGAAACGCGCCCGGCTGTGCGGCGCCACAAAAGTACCTTTGCCCTGGCGCCGCACCAGCACATGTTCGTGCACCAGTTCGTCCACCGCATGGCGCAAGGTCCCTATGCTGACGCCCAGCGACTGCGCCAGCAGTGCCTCGCTGGGCAGGGGCTGGCCCGGCTCATGCGTTCTGGCCTGAATGATTTTCTGCAGCTCGCGTTTGACCTGGCGGTACAGCGGCAAGGACCCGGCCGCTTCAGGCCGCGGCACGCGTGAGGTTTTGGGGGGTGGCAACACCTGCGTATTGGAACACCGGCTGGCCGCAGCCGTAAAGTCATTCATATGACTGGATTGACAGGACGGGCGACCTGCCTAGACTGGCGGCTCGATGTACTCAGCACCCCAGGAAAGACCAATGATTCATTTCGTATTGCATGACGCCAAGGACACCGTGGCTGTTGTGGTGGTGGAAGGTGTGAAGTCGGGCATGGACATGACCGGCTGGATCATGGATGAAGATCGCCTGATCAATGTGAAAGCGCAGCAGGACATCCCGATAGGCCACAAGGTGGCCCTGACCGACATGGCCAGCGGCGACACCGTCTGGAAGTACGGCATAGACATGGGCAAGGTCGTGGCCGACATCAAGACCGGCCAGCACGCCCACGTGCACAACATCAAGACAAAAAGATGGTAGGCCGACGAAGGGCGAAAAGAGGGGCCCCGCACAGCGGGGATCGGGCCCGTAGCCGGCCTGCGGCCCACAGGGCCGCAATCATCACCATCACATCAAGGACTCCCCATGTCAGTCATCGATAAAAACACCACCTTCCTCGGCTACCGCCGTGAGAACGGCCGCGTCGGCGTGCGCAACCACGTCATCATTCTTCCGCTGGACGATTTGTCCAACGCCGCCGCCGAAGCCGTGGCGCACAACATCAAGGGCGCGATGGCGATCCCGCATCCTTACGGCCGCCTGCAGTTTGGCGCCGACCTGGAGCTGCACTTCCGCACCCTGATTGGTGCCGGCTGCAACCCCAATGTCGCCGCCGTCGTGGTCATAGGCATTGAAGACGGCTGGACCCAGAAGGTGGTGGACGGCATTGCCACGACAGGCAAGCCGGTGGCCGGTTTTGGCATTGAAGGCCATGGCGACCATGACACCATCATGCGTGCCTCCAAAGCCGCGCGCGAGTATGTGCAATGGGCCAGCGAGAAGCAGCGCGAGGCCTGCGCCATCTCCGAACTCTGGGTCTCCACCAAATGCGGCGAGTCCGACACCACCTCGGGCTGCGGCGCCAACCCGACCGTCGGCAATGCCTTTGACAAATTGCACCCGCTCGGCAACTACCTGTGTTTTGGCGAAACCACGGAACTCACGGGCGGTGAAAAAATTGTGGCCGACCGTTGTGCCAGCGACGCGGTGCGCGAAAAGTTCATGTTCATGTTTGACCGCTACCAGGCGGTGATAGACCGCCACAAGACCAGCGACCTGTCGGACTCGCAACCGACCAAGGGCAATATTGCCGGGGGCCTGACCACGATTGAAGAAAAAGCGCTAGGCAACATCCAGAAAATCGGCAAGAAGTGCACCGTGGACGGCGTCATCGACAAGGCTGAAATGCCGACCCATCCGGGCCTGTGGTTCATGGACTCGTCCAGCGCCGCCGCCGAGATGGTGACGCTGTGCGCCGCCTCCGGTTACGCCCTGCACTTTTTCCCCACCGGCCAGGGCAATGTGATTGGCAATGCCATTGTGCCGGTCATCAAGATCTGCTCGAACCCGCGCACCGTGCGCCTGATGAGTGAACACATCGACGTGGACACCTCGGGCCTGCTGCAGCGCGAGATCACGCTCGATCAGGCCGGTGACCAGCTGCTGGAGAACATGCTGCGCACGGCCAATGGGCGGCTCACAGCGGCCGAAGCGCTGGGCCACCGCGAATTCGTGCTGACCCGCCTGTTCGAATCAGCCTGAAGTATGGCCCCCACGCTTGTCGCTTCGCGTACTGCGCTGCCCCCCGGGGGGGCTAATTTTCCTTGGGGCGGCCCGGCGGAAAATTGCCTGGCCTTTATACATGTCCAGGAGATGGCATGACGGCCCGGGCACGTATCGTCATCAGCGAGTTCATGGACGAACGCGCGGTCGCGCAACTGGCGGCGGCGCACGAAGTCCTCTACGATCCGCTGCTGGTGGACAACCTGCCGCGCCTGATCAGCGAAGCGCAAGGCGCCGATGTGCTGATCGTGCGCAACCGCACGCAGGTGCGCAATGCGCTGCTCTCCGCAATGGGCCGCTGCAAGGTGGTGGGCCGCCTCGGTGTAGGCCTGGACAACATTGATGTCAGCGGCTGTGAGGCCAAAGGCATCCAAGTGATTCCGGCCACGGGCGCCAATGCACTCAGCGTCGCTGAATACGTGATAGCCAGCACCATGATGTTGCTGCGTGGTGCCTTCGCGTCAACCGGGGCGGTTGCTGCCGGCCAGTGGCCGCGCGGTGCCTTGGGGAATGGCCGCGAAACCGCGGGCAAAACGCTGGGCGTCATCGGCTTTGGCTCCATCGGGCAAATGACGGCGCGTATGGCTCAAGGTCTGGGCATGAAGGTGATCGCGTTTGATGCCATGCTCAAGCCAGATGCGGCGGTGTTCACACAAGCAGGCGTCGCGTTTTCCAGCATGGGCACGCTGACAAGCCAGGCGGACGTGGTCACACTGCATGTTCCGTTGGTGGACTCCACACGCGGTCTTTTCAATGCTGCACGAATTGCAGCCATGAAAAAGGGCGCTGTACTAATAAATACCTCACGCGGGCACATTGTTGATCTGCAAGCTATCGTGACGGCGCTACGTTCCGGTCATTTGGGGGGCGCCGCCATCGATGTTTTTGATGCAGAACCCTTGCCCGCTGATGTCTCGCTGCAGAATTGCCCTAACCTGCTTCTGAGCCCTCACATCTCAGGTGTCACATTTGAAGCCAACGAGCGTGTGTCTTTCATGATTGCTGACAAAGTGTTGAGAAGCCTCGCCTGAATGACCTCACTGACCATTGCTGAAGCCACTCGCCTGGCAACCCGCGCGCTGCGCCTTGCCGGCGCCAGTGAAGCCATGGCATCCAGCACCGCCAAAGCACTGGTCAGCGCCGAAGCACAGGGACTGGCTTCACATGGACTGAGCCGGGTCGCGCAATACACAACGCATCTGCGCAATGGCCGGGCCGATGGCAGTGCACAAGCGAGGGTGGTGCAACACAAGGGTGCCGCGTTGCTTGTCGATGCAGCGCAGGGTCTTGCCTTTCCGGCCTGCGACCTCGCGGTGGCCACCGCCATAGACACGGCGCGGTCACTCGGCGTGTGTTTTGCCGGCGTCACCAACAGCCATCACTGCGGCGTGCTGGTGGATCACCTGCGCGCCGTGGCCGATGCCGGCATGGTGGGCCTGGCTTTTGCCAACTCACCCGCAGCGATGCCGGCAGCCGGCGGCAAACATCCGATCTTCGGCACCAACCCGGTGGCGGCGGCCTTTCCGCGCCGCAACGCCGCCCCCCTGATGATAGACCTGTCGCTCAGCGAAGTCGCGCGCGGCAAGGTGATGGTCGCCGCCAGGGAAGGCCGCCCCATCCCCCTGGGCTGGGCGCTGGACAGCCAGGGCCGGCCGACCACCGACGCCAAGGCCGCGCTGGAAGGCTCCATGCTGCCCTTGGGCGCCGTCAGCAGCCCCAAGGGCTCCATGCTGGCGCTGATCGTCGAGCTGCTGGTAACGGCAGTCATCGGCGCGCAATTCGGCTTCGAAGCATCCTCGTTTTTTGTCGATGAAGGCAATGCGCCACGCATCGGCCAGGCCTTTCTGGTGATAGACCCCGGCGCGCTGGCCGGCACCGATGTGTATTACGAACGCATGGAAACCCTGATCGCCGAGATGCTGCTCGACGACGGGGTGCGCCTGGCAGGCGCGCGCAGGACAGGCCTGGAGCAACAGGCGAAGCAATCGGGGCTGACAATTCCGGAGGCCCTGAAAAACCAGCTCGAGATGCTGGCGGCATAAGCCTGTTGGTGGTGGCGCTGCCCGCGGGGGCGGCCGTGGCATGGACAGGCTTCAACCTTAAAAAGAAGGAGACAGACATGAAACGTCGAGACATCGTGGGCGCATCCGCCGCCGGGGCCGTTCTGGCCTCGGTCCCCGCCTGGGCCCAGGCGCAGGCCTTTCCCAAACCGGGCAGCACGCTAAAATACGTGGTGCCGTTTGCACCTGGCGGCCTGACCGACATGATGGCGCGCACCATGGCGCAAAAACTCAGTGAAGCCTGGAAGGTGTCCGTGGTCGTGGAAAACAAGGCCGGCGGCAACGCGCAGATAGGCGCCGAGCAGGTCGCCAAATCGACGCCCGACGGCAGTAGCCTTCTTGCCATTACCCTCACGCATGCAGCCAATGTTTCGCTGTTTCCCAATGCGCCTTACAGCCTGACCAAGGACCTGCGGCCGGTCGCGCTGCTGGCCGGCTCGCCCATGCTGGTGGTGGTGCCGACCGGCAGCGCTATCAAGGACTTCAAAGACTTGATGGCGGTATCCAAAACCAGGCAACTCAATGCCGGCTCCAGCGGCAACGGTACGCCACCGCATCTGACCATGGCACTGTTCAACGACCTGAACAAGACGCAGATGACGCATATCCCGTACAAGGGTGGCGCGCCGTCCATGACCGACCTGATAGGCGGCCAGCTCGACGTGATCTTCTCCAATTTTCCGGAGTCGATTGCCCACGTCAAGGGCGGCAAGCTGCGCGCACTGGCGATCTGCGGCCTGAGCCGCCACCCCATGGTGCCGGACGTGCCGACCACCATGGAAGCCGGCCTGCCCGGCCTCTTCGTGGAGAACTGGACCGGCGCCATGATCCAGGCCAAAACACCGGACGCCATCGTGGACCGTTACTCGCGCGAAATGATCAAGTCCATGTACAGCGCGGATGTCGAGGAACGCGCGCGCTTGCAGGGTTTCCGGGTCACCCGCAAGGGCGCGGACGAGTTCGGGATGTTCCTCAAAAGCGAGATCGACCGCTGGAGCCGCATCATCCGGATCGCAAAAATCACCGCGACCTGACAAGCCGCCGGGGCGTCAGGGCGGCCCGCAAACCGTGATTCCCCTGATGCCCTGTTGCAGCGGAATGCCTTAAAGTGATTCTGAGGCCGGATTCCTTTCCGGCGCTGGAGAGCATCATGACCGTCACCGCTTCCCCCGACTCCACCGGCGTGCGCCGGGTAGACCAGTTGCTGGCGCATTACGAGGAAAGCCACCGCAACCCCAAAAACGAGCTCATCCATTTCATCGCGATACCGCTGATCATGCTGAGCCTGGCCGGCATGCTGTTTGCCGCGCACCCCTACGTGGCTTATGCATTTATTGCGGCCAGCATGGTGTATTACGCGCGGCTGTCGCTGGTATTTCTGGCCCTCATGCTGCTGTGGGCGGCGCTGACCATCGCCCTGGTGTTTGCCATGGGCGCCCTGGTGCTGCCGCTGTCGCTGGGGCTGTTCACAGGTGCCTGGATACTGCAATTCATTGGCCACCGGATTGAAGGCAAAAAGCCCTCTTTCTTTGAAGACATTCAATACCTGTGGGTCGGCCCGCTGTTTGTACTGAGCAAGCTGTTTGGCCGGCTGGGCCTGCGCTGGTAAGCCGCGCCCCGGCCGGCGCGCTTGAAAGCCCGGTTTTCAGCCGCATCTGCCCCTGTCTGCCCCTTTCGGAATAGTTGCCATGCCCCGTTTTATCAGCCGAGTTGTGCGTTTCATCTTTCGACTGGTGCTGGGCGTGTTCGCAGCCGTTTTTGCGGTCAGTCTGCTGTTTGCAGCCCTTGCGCTGCTTGTGCTGGGCCTGCTCAAAGCACTGATCACCGGCCGCAAGCCCAAACCGATGGTGTTTGGCCGGTTTCAGCGCTTCACAGCGCAGGCGCCCTGGTCGGGCGCCGCCATGCGTGGCGCGGGCGCGCCGCCGGCCGCCGAGGTGGTCGATGTCGAAGTGCGCGAAATCCGCGACGATAAACGCCTGCCCTGAGTCATGGCTTCCCGCCGCAAGGTCGGGGGCTTTTAACCCTTGCGATTTGATAAACCTGCTTGGGCGATGGCTGGTTGGGCTCATTTTCGTATACGATATAACGCCATCCCTCCACTTCCACCCATGCTGCCCTGGCTGACCGAATCCTCTGCTGACCGCTTCAACGACGTGCGCGACACCTCGCTGGCCAAGCTGGTGCGTGACGACATGCTTGCACTGATTCTCAAGGGCGTGTTCACACCGGGTCAGCGCATCAATGAGCCCGACGTGGCATCACGCCTGGGTGTTTCGCGGGTGCCGGTACGCGAAGCCCTGCGCGAACTCGAGAGCTCTGGCCTGGTCGTGGCGCGAAAACATGCGGGCGTGTTTGTGCGCGAGCTCGATGCGGCGGAGATCCGCGACCTGTACCAGATGCGCGGCCTGCTCGACGGATTTGCCGGCCGCCAGGCCGCCGCTTTGCCGACGGCTGAAAAAAACGCCCTGCTGGCCGTCCTCGAGGACGCCGCCCAGGCCATGATAGACGCGGCCAGCCACCAGGAGGTGCAGCGTTATTACGGCGAGAACCTGCGCTTTCACTGGGCGTTGATCGAAGCCTGCGGCAACCACACATTGAGCGAAACCTACCGCGGCATCGTGCAAAAGCTGCACCTGTCGCGGCTGAAAAACCTGTCGCGTGACGTCGGCATGAAGGCCTCGATTGCCGAACACGTGGAAATTGTCAGCGCCGTTCGCAAGGGTGACCTCGCACGCTGTGAAAGCCTGATGAGCCAGCATGTCGGCGACGCCTATCAGCGGCTGGTGCATGCCACGCCGGCCGCAGCCGTGCTGCCCTGAGCGCCCGAACCGACCCGCATTCCTTACCGGAGACACACCATGAAACGACGCACCCTTCTTCAGGCCGCACCCGCGCTGCTGGGCCTGCCCGGCCTGGCGCGGGCACAGGCCGCCTACCCGGCCAAATCCATTCGTTACATCGTGCCGGTGTCGGCCGGCGGCGGCAGCGACATGGTGGGCCGCACGGTCACCGAACGCTGGGGCGCCCTGCTCAAGCAGAGTTTCATCGTTGACAACCAGGGCGGCGGCGGCGGCGTGATCGCGTCGCAGGCCACGGCGCGCGCCGCGCCCGACGGCTACACCCTGATGCAGGGTTATGTCGCCACCCATGGCACCAGCCCGGCCACCCGCAAGCTGCCCTACGACGCGATCAAGGACTTCACGCCCATAGGCATGATAGGCGGCACGCCCAATGTGCTGGTGGTCAATGCCGCGCTGCCGGTGCAGAACATCCGCGAATTCATCGACTACCTGAAAAAGAACCCCGGCAAGCTCAGCTACGGTTCGGCCGGCGCCGGCTCGCTGACGCACCTGACGATGGAGCTGTTCAAACAGCAGGTGAACTCCTTCATGGTGCACATTCCCTACCGCGGCATTGCGCCGGCCTTCACCGACCTGATGGGCGGGCAGACCCAAGCCATGTTCCCCGGCCTGGCTGCCGCGGTGCCGCATATCCGCTCCGGGCGGGTGCGGCCGCTGGCGGTGACTGGCACGCAGCGGCATCCGCAGTTCCGGGACTTGCCCACGCTGGACGAGTCCGGCTTCAAGGGTTTTGACGCCCAGCAGTGGTATGGCGTGGTGGGACCGGCCGGCATGCCGGCGGCTATTGTCAAACAGCTCAACGACACGCTGGCCGCCGTGCTGCGGGCGCCCGACCTGCGCGAGAAACTCTCGGTGGAAGCGGTGGAGCCCATTGTCATGACGCCGGAGCAGTTTGGCGACTTCATGCGCGCCGATATTGCCCGCTGGACCAGACTCGCGCGCGACCGCGGGATTCAGCTCGACAGTTAATCTTTACAGTTCAATCGCCACTTCGCCCTTTATCCAAAGGCGCAAGCAGCTCTTTTTTTTATAGCAATTTTCCTTCCTGGCAGCCCCTGCCGAAAGACACCATGGCCCGCAATACCCAGGTCGCCGCCGACCACAATGCCCCGCCCGTCACCCGGATCCTGGCCCAACACGTCGCCACCCACCCCGGCTTTCTGGCCGGCGGCTGGAGCGCTGCCGTGGACCACGAAGCACACCGCACTTTCATGAACTGGTTCGGCTGCGCGGTCGGCGCGGCGCACCATGAAGCCGCCGACGCCGCGCTGGCCGCGGTCCACATGCTGCAACCCGCAGCGCAGGCCAGCGTGCTCGGGCGCAGCGAAAAAGTGGACATGGCCAGCGCCGCGCTGCTCAACGGCATCACCTCGCACACCTCCGACTTTGACGACACCCACCTGAAAACCATCATCCACCCGGCCGGCCCGGTGGCCTCTGCGGTGCTGGCGCTGGCCGAACACACAGGCGCCTCCGGCCGCGAACTGATCGACGCGCTGGTGCTGGGTATCGATGTGTCCTGCCGCGTCGGCAATGCGATGTACCCCGAACACTACGACCGCGGCTGGCACATCACCGGCTCGACCGGCACGCTGGGTGCCGCTGCCGCCTGTGCGCGCCTGCTCAAGCTCGATGTTCAGAAGACCGCGATGGCACTCGGCATTGCGGCTTCGCAGCCGGTCGGCATGCGCGAGCAGTTCGGCACCATGACCAAACCCTTCCACCCGGGTGCCGCAGCGCGTGCCGGCCTGATGTCGGCCCTGCTGGCCAGCCAGGGCTACACCGCCAGCCCCAAAGCGCTCGAGGCACCGCGCGGCATGATGCAGACGGTGTCGACCAAAAACGACTGGAACGAGATCACCGGCGAGCTGGGCCAGCGTTTTGAAATCTCCTTCAACAGCTACAAGCCCTTTGCCTGCGGCATCGTGATCCACCCCAGCATCGATGCCTGCGCCCAGTTGCGGTCGCAGGGGGTCACGCCGGAGCAAATCGAGCGCATCGAACTCAAGGTGCATTCGCTGGTGCTCGAGCTGACCGGCAAGAAGGAGCCGGTGGATGGCCTGCAGGCCAAGTTCAGCGTTTACCACGGCTGTGCCGCCGGCCTGACATTCGGCCGCGCCGCCGAGGAGGAGTTTTCTGACGAACTGGTCAACCGCGACTACATGGTGGCGCTGCGCCGCAAGGTGGTGGCCACGGTGGACAACTCGATCAACGAGGCCAGCGCCGACGTGACGGCCGTGCTGAGCGACGGCCGGCGCGTGCACGTGTTTGTCGAACACGCGATCGGCTCGCTGCAAAACCCGATGACGGACGCCATGCTGGAGGCCAAGTTCCGCGGCATGTCGGATGTGGTGATTGGCGCAGCCAAAACAGCGGCGCTGATCACGGCCTGCTGGGCTGTGGGCGCTGCGGCCGATGTGCGGGCGTTGACCGCCCTGGCACGGCCATGAGCAAACCCCACATCGTGGTGCTCGACGACAGCGAGCGTGCCCTGCGGCGCCTGGCCGACTGGACGCGCATCGATGCGCACGCCGAGGTCAGCGTCCACCACGCACCGCTGAAAGGCGCTGCGCTGCTGGATGCACTCAGGGAGGCTGACGCGATTGTGCTGATGCGCGACCGCACGCCTTTCACCGCAGAGCTGCTGGCGCAGCTGCCCAAACTGCGCTACCTGGTCTTCACCGGCACGCGCAACAGCAAACTCGACCTGGCCGCGCTGGCAGCCCGCAACATTCCTGTCAGTTGCACCGAATTCGGGCCGTCCAAGGACAGCACCTGCGAACTGACCTGGGCGCTGATCCTGGCCGCCACCAAGCAACTCCAGACCCATACCGACCGGCTGCGCGGCGGCACGTGGCGCAGTGATGCCGCCGCGCCCCTGCCCGGCGCACTGCTGGGCCAGCGCCTGGGGCTGATTGGCCTCGGTGAAATCGGCGGCCGGGTGGCGCGTGTTGGCCAGGCTTTCGGCATGGAGGTGGTGACCTGGAGCCCGCGCATGACGGCTGAACGCGCCGCCGCGCAGGGCGTGGCCTTTGTGCCGCTGGACGAACTGCTGGCCAGCTCCAGCGTCGTCAGCCTGCATCTGGTCGTGATTGCCGCCACCCGGCAGCTGATGAACGCCGCGCGGCTGGGCCTGATGCAGCCCGGCAGCCTGCTGGTCAACACCTCACGCTCGGAACTGATAGACAGCCAGGCGCTGGTGCAGGCCCTGCGCCAGGGGCGGCCCGGATTTGCCGCTCTGGACGTCTTTGATGTAGAACCCCTGCCGGCAGACGACCCGCTGCGCGGCTTGCCCAATGTGCTCTTGAGCCCGCATCTGGGCTTTGTCACCGAGCCGGTGTTCCAGCGTTTTGCCAGCGGGGTGACCGAATGCCTGCAGGCCTGGCTGGCCGGCGAGCCCGTGGTACGCCAGGTGCCTGCCACGGCCTGAATTTACTCCTGATTTAGTAGCTGCTTACGCCCGTCCCATAAGGGCTGGGACCCTATTTCGCCCCTTATATACGGCGCTGGGTGACCAGCGCAGAGGGGGTGGATGCGGGCAGACGGGCTGCCGGATTCCCCGGCTTGGGTCGCTTGGCCTACAAAATCGGGGGAACCAAGGGCGAAAATCAGGGACTAACCCCGGGTAAACGCTTATTAGCCTTGGCCTATATCACCCATTGAACCTATTGCTTAGCACTCTCTCCAACAGAGTGCTAATATTGAATTCCGAAAAGGAGTTTTGCTCTATGTCCTACGCCCTGTCCCCTCAAGCGGCCCCCGCAACCACCCAGTTGGCGGCTGCCAATCCCTGGTCCTTGCTGCCGCCTCTGGGTAACCTGGACGCCTATATTTCTGCGGTCAACCGCCTGCCCATGCTGACGCTGGAGCAGGAGCAGGAATTTGCCCGAAGCCTGAAAGACAACAACGACCTGGACGCCGCCGGAAAGCTGGTGCTGTCCCATTTGCGGCTGGTGGTTGCCACTTCGCGCAAATACCTCGGTTACGGCCTGCCCCACGCGGACCTGATCCAGGAGGGCAATATCGGCCTGATGAAAGCCGTCAAACGCTTTGACCCGGACCAGGGCGTGCGCCTGGTCAGCTACGCGCTGCACTGGATCAAGGCCGAGATGCACGAGTACATCCTGAAAAACTGGCGCATGGTCAAGGTCGCCACCACCAAGGCCCAGCGCAAGCTGTTTTTCAACCTGCGCTCCATGAAACAGGGGTTCAAGGACGATGCCGATGTGGCGACACACCGCGATACGCTGACGCAGGAACAGATCGACTCGATGGCCAAAACGCTGAACGTCAAGCGCGAAGAAGTCATAGAAATGGAACAGCGCATGTCGGGCCACGATGTGTTGCTGGACCCGAGCCCGAGCGACGACGGTGAAGAGGCCTTTGGCCCGATTGCCTACCTGTCCGATGCCACGCAGGAGCCGACCATGCTGATGGAGTCGCGCCAGCGCGACTACCTGGCCAGCGACGGCATCACGACGGCGCTCGAAGGCCTGGACGATCGCTCACGCCGCATCGTGGAAGAGCGCTGGCTCAAGGTCAATGACGACGGCTCGGGTGGCATGACGCTGCACGATCTGGCGGCCGAGTACAAGGTCAGCGCCGAACGCATTCGCCAGATTGAAGTGGCGGCGATGAAAAAGATGAAAAAAGTCCTGGCCGCCTATGCCTGACCGGGCCTGATCCCTTGCCTGCGGTGCGGCGAAAGCGGCACCGCCAAAGCCTGCATACGACCATCGTGTGCAGGCTTTTTTTTGCCTTTCGCCGGCGCCTCAACTGCTTTTGAGCAGGAGCCGGATGTCGGCTGCGAGTGCGGCAGCACCACTGCCATAACGGCTGTACAGGCGCACCTTGCCTGTGGTGTCAAACACGTAACTTCCGGCCGAGTGGTCCAGCGTGTAACTGCCAGGCGATTTGCCCTCGACCTTTTTGTAAAAAATCTTGAAGTCCTTGGCCAGTTGCGGCACCTTGTCGAGCTCGGCGCGCAGCGCCAGGAAACCCGGATCAAAATTGGCCATATAGGCTTTCAGCACCCCGGTGGTATCGCGCTCCGGGTCCAGCGTGACAAACAGGCCCTGCAGCCGGGCACCGTCGGCGCCCAGCATTTTTTTGATTTCAGCCAGTTCGGCCATGGAGGTCGGGCAGACGTCGGGGCACTGGGTGAAGCCGAAGAAAATCACCACCACCTTGCCCTGGAAGTCCTTGATGCTGCGCATCTGGCCGTTGTGGTCGGTCAGCGCAAAGTCTTTCGCATAGTCGGCGCCGGTGATGTCGATGCTGGCGAACTGCGGTTTTGCTTCCGTGCAGCCGGCCATCAAGCCAAACAGGCCTGTAGCCCCCGTCCAAAGGGCGCCGCCAGCTATCAATTTGATAGCGTTTCGTTTGCCGGGAGAGGTGGGAGTCAGGCTCATACGAGGTAGTGGTCCAGCAGCAGGGCTGCAAATAATACAGACAGGTGGATCAGCGAAAAGCGGAAGGTCTTGCGCGCCAGCGCGTCGGAATAATTGCGCCACAACTTCCACGCATACCAGCTGAAACCAAAACTCAGCACGACGGCGGCCACCAGGTACAACCAGCCGCTCATCTTGAAGACAAAGGGCATCAGGCAGGCCGCAAACAGCACCAGGGTGTAGAGGAACACCTGCAGGCGCGTGAATTCGTTGCCGTGCGTCACCGGCAGCATGGGCAGGCCGGACTTGCGGTAGTCCTCCACGCGGTACAGCGCCAGCGCCCAGAAGTGCGGCGGTGTCCACAGGAAGATGATCAAAAACAGGATCAGCGCCTCGGGTGACACCTGGCCGGTCATCGCGGCCCAGCCCAGCACCGGCGGCATCGCGCCGGAAGCACCACCGATCACGATGTTCTGCGGCGTCAGCGGTTTGAGGATCACGGTGTAGACCACGGCGTAACCGACAAAGGTGGCAAAGGTCAGCCACATGGTCAGCGGATTGACCCAGACATACAGGATGACCGAACCCGCCGCACACAGCGCGCTGGAAAAAGCCAGCGTCAAAACATTGCTGATCTGACCCTGGGCGGTGGCGCGCCAGGCCGTGCGTTTCATCTTTGCGTCAATCTGCTGCTCGACCAGGCAGTTGAAGGCCGCAGCGGCACCCGCCACCAGCCAGATGCCGGCGCAGGCGATCAGCGCCAGCCGGATTTCGGCCCAGCCCGGCACACCGGGCACCGCCAGCACCATGCCGATCAGTGCGCAAAACACGATGAGCTGCACCACGCGCGGCTTGGTCAGCGCGTAGAACTGCGCAAACTTCGACGGCACAAAAGCAGGGACCGCCACTGCGGCGGAAGAGTCGGAGGGGTTCATAGGGGGGAAGCCCTCAATTTTGACGCAGTTGCCGTCTGCGGGACGCGCCGGCTGGAAAAAAGAGCGCCGGTCAGCACCAGCACCAGCGCAGCCGCGCCACCGGTGTGCGCCACCGCGGCGACCAGCGGCCAGCCCAGCAGCACATTGCCCAGGCCGGTGGCGAACTGCCACAGCGCCAGAGCGCCAACCCAGGTGCCGTAACCACGCATCGCAGAAATCTGCCGCAGGCGCCACGCCAGCAGCAGCAAGGCCGCAAATACGAGATAAGCAGCGAGCCGGTGCACATAATGAATGGCGGTCAGCGCCTGAAAGCTGATGTTGTCACCCTCCACCCCGGCACCGAGCGCGCGCCAGAGCGTGAAGCCTTCACGGAAATCCATGGCGGGCCAGAAGCCGCCCTGGCAGGCCGGAAACTCGCTGCAGGCCAGCACCGCATAGTTGGTGCTGACCCAGCCACCGAGTGTGATCTGCAGCCACAACAACCCAAAGGTCGCGGCCAGCAGCAGCCAGACACCCCGGGGCAGCATCACCGGCCGCGTTGCCTCATGCGCCTGGGCATAACGCACGGCCTGCGCCTGCAGCAGCGCCAGCAGGATCAGGCCGCCCAGCAGATGCAGGGTCACGATCAGCGGAAACAGTTTCATGGTCACCGTCAGAGCGCCGAAAGCACCCTGGATGCAGACCCACAGCAGCGTGGCCATCGGCCACCACGCAGACAGGATGTTGGCGGTATTGCCGCTTTCCGTCGCCTTGCGCCGGCTCAGCCAGGTGACCACGGCCAGCGTCAGGATCAGCACACCCACAGCGGTCGCCAGGTAGCGGTGAATCATTTCTATCCAGGCCTTGGAATGCGTGACCGGCCCGCTGGGCATGGCCGCCTGAGCCGCGCTGATCGGCTGCTGCGCGCCGACCGGGCTGGCATGGCCGTAACAGCCCGGCCAGTCCGGGCAGCCCAGCCCGGAGTCGGTCAGACGTGTGAAAGCGCCGAACAGCACCAGGTCAAAGGTCAGAAACAGCGTCAGCAAGGTCAGCACCCGCAGGCGCCGCGCCACCGGCTGGTTCTTGTTGCGCAACCAGACCCAGGCCAGTGGGGCCAGCGCCAGCACCAGGCCCATGCCCATCAGGCGCAGCGCCGGGCTCAGGTTGTAAAGCTCTTGCGTGTCCATCAAGGTCCGGGCTGGCGCCCTTCTTTGTCCCAGGAGGCAGAAGCGCGCAGCAGGCGCTCGAGGTCGCGTTTGGCCTGCGCCGCGCCGGCCGCATCCATGGCGGCCGGGAAACGCATCATCCAGTTGCCGATCGGATCGACCACATACAGGTGGTCGGCGAGCTGGTGGCCGGGAGCGGCTTGCAGCCATTGTTCCAGGCCCGCGACGCGCAACACGGTGGCCCCCTGCAGCGCCGCGTTCAGGGCGGCAGGAATCGCGGCTTCATCACTGACCAGCCAGACACGGTCCAGCCGCTCTTTCTCGCGGCCCAGCGACTCACGCAACTGGCGCTGGAAATACAGGTGCTGCTGGCACAGCGCATCACAGGCGCCGCCCGCGACGCTGAGCAGCAGCCACTGGCCCTTGAGCGCCGGCAATTCGATACGTTTGCCGTCGGCCGCCACGGCAGTCAGCGCCGGCAAGGGCCGCTGCGGGTTAATCAGCTCGCCGTAATTGCGCCGGCCTTCGGGCCGGATCACGTAGTAGGTGAAGTAGGAGGCAATGACCGGCGCGGCGCAGACCAGCAGCACGGCCAGCATCTTCCAGCGCCCGGAGCGGGTGTCCGGAAGCTGCGCCGCCACACGCGCATCGGGTTGCGGCATGGCATGAACGGTCAGGCCCAGAGGCTGGTCCTGATGCGCGCGGGAAGCCGCGCCATGGTCCGGTGAAGAAATGTCGGTGGGAGGGTGTTGCACTTTGAAATCGCCGTTTTGTTGTCAGGAGGCCGCGCGGCGCGGAAGAATCAGCTGAAACCAGACATAAAGAGACACGAGCAGCGCGCTCAGGCCAAACCACTGGAAGGCGTAACCGTGGTGTTTGTCCACGCCCAGGTTGGGCGCCGCCCAGTCGCGCAACAAACCTTCACTGGCAGCATCGGTCTGCAACAACGACGCAGGCAGCAGGGGCTGGCCAATTTCAGCGCTGAAGGCGGCGACATCCAGATTTTGCCGGATGCGGCCCGTTTGCACGCCTTCAAACTCATATAGCTTGGACGGCGGCGGGGCCATGCGGCCATTGACGCTCACCAGCCCTTGCGGCGTTGAGATCGCAGGCAGGCGGCTGCGCTCCTTAAAATCCCGCGGCACCCAGCCCCGCTGCACCAGCAACCAGCGCGGGTTGCCCTCCAGCGCCAGCGGCGTGACGACCCAGAAGCCGGACTTGCCGGACATCGGCCGGTTGTCCAGGTAAACCGTGTGGGCATCCTGCCAGACGCCTTGCAGGCGCGCCTGCCTGTGTATCACGTCTGCTATGTTTTCAGTAGCTGTCAGTGCACGGCTGTCAAGGGCTGGGAGCACTTTTTTCTCTTCAATGGCAAGCTGCAGCTGCTCCTTGTGGACGGCACGGCGCAGCTGCCACTGGCCGAGCGACAAGGTCAGGCCAGTCATCAGGATGGTGGCCACGGTCACCAGCCAAAAGCGCCGTCTCTGCGTGGACGGGCTCATGCGCGGATAATTCCGGTCATGAATTACCTCGTTGCAATTGCATTTTTGGCCATACTCGCCAGCCTGGGATCGGCGCTTTTTTTCATGCTCAGGGGCGGCAGCGGCAGCAAAGCCAAATCCGGCCACATGGCGCGCGCACTGGCGTTCCGGGTCGGCTTTTCGATTGTGCTGTTTGTCTGCATCCTGATTGCCTGGAAGATGGGATATATCCAGCCTACCGGCATTCCGGCGGGCAAGTAAAAAAAGAAAAGGCCGCCTCAGCGACCTTGTATCTACAACGGCGTAGCGAGAGCTTGTCAGCCGAGGCGCGGGTGGCCGGAAACCGGAGTGGACTTCAGGCCCATGAGGATTTCCGGACGGGCCCCGCAACGACGGATCACAAGCTCGCAGTAGCCGCTACATCCAGTAGACGAGGATGTAGAGGCCCAGCCACACAACGTCCACAAAGTGCCAGTACCAGGCCGCGCCCTCAAAGCCAAAGTGCCGGTCGGCCGTGAAGTGGCCTTTCTGCAGCCGCAGCGTGATGAACAGCAGCATCAACATGCCCACAAAAACGTGGAAGCCGTGGAAACCGGTCAGCATGAAAAACGTGGAGCCGTAAACGCCCGAGGACAGCTTGAGGTTCAGGTCCGAGTAGGCATGGGCGTATTCGTAACCCTGCACACACAGGAAGATGATGCCCAGCAAAACCGTCATCCACATGAAGGCGATGGTTTTGCCGCGGTGGTTTTCACGCAGCGCGTGGTGCGCAATGGTCAGGGTGACGCCGGAGCTCAGCAGCAAGGCGGTGTTGATGGTCGGCAGCCAGAACGGGCCCATGGTGGTGAAGGGCTCGATGATGCCCGCCGGTGACGCCGTGACGCCAGGCGCCACGCTCGGCCAGATGGCCTTGAAGTCAGGCCACAACAAGGCGTTTTCGAGGCTGCCCAGCGCCGGCACCGAGTGCACACGCGCCCACCACAAGGCCGTGAAAAACGCGCCGAAAAACATCACTTCCGAGAAGATGAACCAGCTCATGCTCCAGCGGAAAGACAGGTCCACCTTGTGGCCGTAGAGGCCGCCTTCACTTTCTGCCACCGCTTCGCGAAACCAGAAAAACAGCACACCCAGCCACATGGCCATGCCAAAGGCCAGCGAAACAGCGCCCCAATCGGCGCCATTGATCCACTGCCCCGCACCCAGAATGACAAAAAACAGGCCGGTCGCGGCCAGGACCGGGTAAGCCGAAGGCGCCGGCACAAAGTAATAAGGGGTTCCCGCATGGGCTGCTGAAGACATTTTCAACTCCTGTTTCGCTAAATTCTGAAATTCACTTGATCACGCGGCGGCGGCTGAATGGCCCACCACCCAGGTTGCCAGAAGAATCAGGCCACCGACAAAAACCAGCACACCGACCAGCGCCACGATCAGGATGTGCACCGGGTTGAGCTGCTCCACATCTTTTTCATAGTCGCCGCGCGCGCGCAAGCCGACAAACGACCAGCTGACCGCCTTGATGGTGCGCCAGATGGAGCCCTTGCGCTGATGGACTGGCGGGTTCATGCGCCCGGCTCCGGATGACGCGCGGCGGCGCCGGCTGCAGCCACCGGCGCTGCAGGCGTTTTGCCGCCGACTTCAAAAAAGGTGTACGACAGCGTGATGGTGCTGACGTCGCGGGACAGCTTGGGGTCGATCACAAAAGCCACAGGCCATTGTTTTTTCTCACCGGGGGCCAGCGTGTACTGGCTGAAGCAAAAACACTCGAGCTTGTTGAAATGTGCACCCGCCTGGGACGGCGCGTAACTCGGTATGGCCTGGGCCGACATGGTGCGGTTCTGCACGTTCTGGAACTCGTACATCACCGTGGCGAGCTCGCCCGGATGCACTTGCACCGAACGCACGGCCGGCTTGAACTGCCACGGGCCGCGCGCGTTGGCGTCAAATTCAACCGTGATGCTGCGGCTGGTATCGACCTGTGTGTTGGCCGCCATCTTCGGCGTGGCGCCCGGAATCTGCCGGTCGCCAAGTGCCAGGATGTTGATGCCGGTCATCTCGCAAATGGCCTTGTAAATCGGCACCAGCGCATAACCGAAAGCAAACATGCCGAGCACAATCACGCCCAGCTTGCTGACCATCCGGAAATTTTCGCGCTTCAAGCCCATGGCTCAGCCCCGGCCAAAAAAGATCAGTTTGGCCATGAAACCCAGAAAAAACACGACCGCGATCGAGCCGAGCGTCAGCCCGAGCCGCAGGTTGTTTTTTTTCTGTTCAGGTGTCATGACGGGTCACTTCGCGCAGGCTGATCAAGCGATCACGCGGGTGGCAGTCGCATCCAGGCGCGGCGGGGTTTCAAAAGTGTGGAATGGCGCGGGGGATGGCACTTCCCACTCCAGGCCTTCAGCGCCGGCGCCGTCCGGATCATTCCAGGGACGCTGTGGCGCTTTCTCGCCCTTGCCCATCATGGTCGGCAGGACGATGAACAGGAAGAAGTAAACCTGCGCGATACCGAAGAAGAAGGCGCCCACGCTGGCAATCGCATTGAAATCAGCGAACTGCATCGGGTAATCGGCATACCGGCGCGGCATGCCGGCCAGGCCCAGGAAGTGCATCGGGAAAAAGGTGACGTTGAAGGAGATCAGCGACCACCAGAAATGGATCTTGCCGCGGTTTTCGTTGTACATCACGCCGGTCCACTTGGGCGACCAGTAGTAATAACCGGCGAACAGCGCATACAGCGAGCCGGCCACCAGCACGTAGTGGAAGTGGGCCACAACGTAATAGGTGTCCTGCAACTGGATGTCGATGGGCGCCACGGCCAGGATCAGGCCGGTGAAACCACCCATGGTGAACACAAAAAGGAAACCGACCGCAAACAGCATAGGCGTCTCGAAGGTCATGGATCCCTTCCACATGGTGGCGATCCAGTTGAACACCTTCACGCCCGTGGGCACGGCGATCAGCATGGTCGAGTACATGAAAAACAGCTGGCCGGTCACCGGCATGCCGGTGGTGAACATGTGGTGCGCCCAGACAACAAAACTCAGGATCGCGATCGAGCCGGTGGCGTACACCATGGAGGCGTAGCCAAACAGGCGCTTGCGCGAAAACGCCGGAATGATCTGGCTGACGATGCCGAAGGCCGGCAGGATCATGATGTAGACCTCGGGGTGGCCGAAGAACCAGAAGATGTGCTGGTACATCACCGGGTCGCCGCCGCCGGCGGGGTTGAAGAAGCTGGTGCCGAAATGGCGGTCGGTCAGCGTCATGGTGATGGCGCCGGCCAGCACCGGCATCACGGCGATCAGCAGGTAGGCGGTGATCAGCCAGGTCCAGCAGAACATCGGCATCTTCATCAGCGTCATGCCGGGTGCGCGCATGTTCAGGATGGTCACGATGATGTTGATCGAACCCATGATGGACGAGGCACCGAGGATGTGCAGCGCAAAAATGCCGGCGTCCATGGACGGCCCCATCTGCAGGGTCAAAGGCGCGTACAGCGTCCAGCCGGCTGCAGGGGCGCCGCCGGGCATGAAGAAGGAACCGACGATCATCAGGCCGGCCGGAATCAGCAGCCAGAAGCTGAAGTTGTTCATGCGGGCAAAAGCCATGTCGGCCGCGCCGATCTGCAGCGGGATCATCCAGTTCGCGAAACCGACGAAGGCCGGCATGATGGCGCCGAACACCATGATCAGGCCATGCATGGTGGTGAGCTGGTTGAACAGCTCCGGGTTGACCAGTTGCAGGCCGGGCTGGAACAGCTCGGCACGTATGCCAAGTGCCAGCACACCACCGAACATCAACATCGTGAAACTGAACAGCAGGTACAGCGTGCCGATGTCCTTGTGATTGGTGGCGAAGACCCAGCGCCGCCAGCCCGTCGGGGCATGGTGGTCGTGGTCGTCATGCGCGTGATCATGATGGTCGAGAACTGCACTCATCTTGGCTTCCTTTGGTGGCTTGTGCCTGTAGCTTTGTCTTTGCGGCGGACGGGATGGTCGGGCCGGCTGTTATGGGGTCTGCGGGAAATGACGGGTGGGCCGCTTACTTGCGCGCTGCAAGAACCGCGGCGGGCTGAACCAGCTGACCGGTCTGGTTGGACCAGTTGTTCTTGGTGTAGGTGGCCACGGCGGCCAGGTCGGTATCGCTCAAGGCCTTCCACGACGGCATGGCACCAGCGGCCGCGCCGTTGAGCAATACGGCAATTTGTTTGCCATGGTCCGCGTCCAGCACGATGGCCGAACCGTCGAGCGCCTTGATCGGGCCCGCGCCTTTGCCGGTAGCCTGGTGGCAGGCCGCACAATTGGCCGCATAAACTTTTTCGCCGCGCGCCTTCAGCTCGGGCAGTGCCCAGACCTTGGCCGGATCATCGGCTTTCGCGGCGGCTTCCTTGACCTTGATGCCTACCCACTTGCTGTAGTCTTCAGCGGACAGCACCTTGACGTGAATCGGCATGTAGGCGTGCTCCTTGCCGCAGAGCTCGGCGCACTGGCCGTAAAAGTCGCCGGTTTTTTCGGCACGGAACCAGGTGTCGCGCACAAAACCCGGAATCGCGTCCTGCTTGATGCCGAAGGCCGGCACCATGAAGGCGTGGATCACGTCATTGGCGGTGGTGATGATGCGGATCTTGCGGTCCACCGGCACGACCAGCGGGTTGTCCACTTTCAGCAGGTAGTTGTCGAGGTCTTCGCCTTTTTTCGGGCCGCCGTTGTTGGAGATTTCGCGATGTGTGCTGTCGAGTGTCGAGATAAAACCGATGCCTTCGCCTTCACCCTTGAGGTAGTCGTAACCCCATTTCCACTGCATGCCGGTGGCCTTGATGGTCAGATCGGCGCCGGTGGTGTCTTTCGAGGCAACCAGCACCTTGGTGGCCGGCAGGACCATCAGGATCACGATGACAAACGGAACAATGGTCCAGATGATCTCGACGGTGGTGGACTCGTGAAAATTGGCGGCTTTGTGGCCGACGGACTTGCGGTGCTTCCAGATGGAATAAAACATCACGCCGAAGACCGCCAGGAAAATGACCAGGCAGATGATCATCATGAACCAGTGCAACCACTGCTGCTCTTGCGCAATTTTGGTCACCGCCGGATGCAGATTCAGCTGATTGACCGCCGGCCCGCCGGGCAGGTCATTGACCGCATAAGCGGCGCTGCCGATCCAGGCCGACAGCATGGCGGCGAAACCTGCGAGCTTGCGGCCTGCTTGCGGAACCAGAGACTTCAACACTGCGCCTGCTTGCTTCATGCCTGACCCTGTTGTGGTGCGTACGTTCATCGTGATCACTTTTAATGCCTCAATTACCGACTGATTAAGCGCCTGATTATAAAGTTAGCCCTGGCGCGCCCCGGAACCACGCCCCGGCCTGATACCTTGTCCCTGTTGCCGGCTCAACAGCCACGCAGTGCGTAGCGGATTTCCCGTGCCAATGCCGGCCTCAACTCGGGACGCACATGGCGTCCCACCCGGATCGAGCGCCCCTGACCGGAAACCTCGATCAGCGAACCATCGCCGCTTCTGGGCTCCACACGCACCCACTCGCGGTTGAACTCCGCCCGCTCCAGCCGCCCGGCAGTCTCCAGCTCGACCACCAGCTGCGCGCCCTGCAACACAATCCGCTCGCCGTCCGTGGCATGGCGGGCATACACCCGGAAAGCCACACCGACCGCCGCCAGCTCCAGCAACGCAAAAGGCATGACCATCCGTACACCCTGCGACCAGAAAAATCCGGCAATGCCCAGCGAGACGATGCACAAAGAGGCATACAGGCACGCGAGTTGGACCGGCGTCACCGAACAGTTGCGCCTGAGCAGCCACTGAACCGCCTGCTGGCCCTGACCGGGTACAGCGGTGAATCGGAACGCCGGGAGGGGGTGCGTCACGGGTCAACACTCAAAAAAATGGCCGCCGATCAAACAGTTTCGGCGGCGCGGAGCTCGGGAACATACCCAAAAATCGACTTTGAATTGTAGCCGGGTTTACCCCGGCCAAGCCTGGCTGCGCCCCTCAAACCCGACCGGGCCGGTCTGTGTGTACACACGGGCCCGAACCGCGGCAGCCCGGCGGTCCGGCATCATGGCTTGCTGCGCGCGCCCTGCAGCATGGCGCGCATGTCCTGCTCCGACACCGCACTGAGCGCGCTGACCCTGACTTTGGGCTGCACCTTGAGTGCGTGTCCGTAAATGATCTCGAAAGTCAAGGCCAGCCTGCCATCTGCCTGACGCGGCAGGCGTTGTGCGAGCACCTGCAGCAGCTGCTTTTTCCACGCGCGGCCGCGCAGCGCGCCAAAACGCTCGGGGTGGTAGTTGCGCCCCAGCTCGCGCAACTCCTGCAGCAGCCGCTCGGGCGTCTCGTAGGTCAGGGTGATGCGCTCCATGTCCATCACCGGTTCGGAAAAACCGGTTTGCACCAGCATGTCGCCCCAGTCGTGCATATCCGTCAATTGATGACCGGCCGGCGGCCAGCCCAGCGCCTGGTAGAGCTCGCGCAGCTCGCGAGCGCTGTCCGGGCCCAGGCAGGAAAACATCACGAAGCCGCCGACCTGGAGCGCCTGGTGCCATTGCACCAGCAAGGCCTGCGGGTCGGCGGATTCGTGCAACGCCATGTTGGCCCAGAGCATGTCCACGCTGGCGGGCTGCGGCGCCTGGAAAACCACCGTTGGCGCGAACCAGCGCCTGGCGTTCCACCACGGAATTGCTATATTTTTCATAGCTGCTTGCGCATGTTCTGCGTTGGCTTCAACCACAAAACACTTTGCAGCCGGATAAGCTGCCGCAATCTTGCGGTGCGCCTGCAAGCCGCCACGCAGGGCCCCCCAGTGCAGCCAGGCGCGGGGCTGCAGCTTGATCCACTGCAGCCGCTCCAGCATGCGCCGTGCCACTTCTTCATGCAGCCAGGGCGATGCCGCTGGCGCGATGCGCTGCCAGCGCCCGGCGGCAAGCGGGTCCATGGTGGGGGGGCGGTTGGCAGACATGAAAAATCAGGCGGGTGGGCCTCAGGGGCAGGATGAGAGAACTTGAGCGCCGAGTATATTGACACGATGCGATTGCTACCGCTGATGCGCCTGATCCAGCCGGCCTGGCGCCTGTTGCCCCCGCTTGCCAGCCAGTGCGCGGTGTGTCACAGCTGGCCGGCGCGGCGTGTGTGCGCCGCGTGCTGCGCCCGTTTTGTGCCGACCCTGGCGCGCTGCCGCAGCTGCGCACTGGCCGTGTCCGGCGGGCTGGACCAGTGCGCTGCCTGCGTGCGCCAGCCACCTCCCCTGGATGCCGCATTTGCCGCGGTGAGTTACGGCTTTCCCTGGTCCGAACTGATGGCCCGCTTCAAGTTCGGCAGCGATGCGGCCTGGGCGGGGGTGTTCGGTGAACTGCTGCTGCAAACGCCAGAACTTTGCGCGCATCTGGCCGGGCTGCAGCCCGGCGACTGGCTGCTTCCCATGCCCCTGTCAGCACAGCGCCTGCAGTCGCGTGGCTACAACCAGGCCTGGCAGCTCACCCAGGCACTTGCCAGGCAAAGTGGCACAACGGCCAGATGTGACGCCAGTCTGTTGCTGCGCATCAAGGACACGCAGCCGCAAACCCGGCTGGAACGCCGGGCACGACTGCAAAACGTCCAGGGCGCTTTTGTCGTCGAGCCGCTGCGCCTGGACGGGCTCAAAGGCAGGCAGGTCGTCCTTGTCGACGATGTGATGACCAGCGGGGCTTCGCTGTTTGCCGCCGCACAGGCGCTGCGTGATGCGGGTGCAGCGGGCGTCACAGGTGTGGTGTTTGCGCGCACGGAGTAGGGCCCCACGGCGGGTGACAATCTGGCCATGTTCAATATCGTCCTGGTCGAGCCCGAAATACCGCCCAATACCGGCAACGTCATACGCCTGGCCGCCAACACCGGCTGCCGCCTGCACCTGGTCGAACCGCTGGGCTTTTCGATGGACGACAAACACATGCGGCGCGCCGGCCTGGATTACCACGAGTACGCCGAAATCACCCGCCATGCCGACTGGCAGGCTTTTCTCGACACGGCGCAGCCCGACCCGCTCAGGATGTTTGCCCTGAGCACACGCGGCACGGGGCGGGTCCACGACACGCAGTTCAAACCGGGTGACTGGCTGGTGTTCGGCGCAGAAACCCGCGGCCTGGCGCCCGAAGTGCGCGCGGCTTTTGCGCCTAGACAATGCCTGAAACTGCCCATGCTGGCAGGCCAGCGCAGCCTGAACCTGTCGAACGCGGTGGCGGTGACGGTGTTTGAAGCCTGGCGGCAACATCACTTTGCCGCACCTGCAGCGCAGGACTAAGGCGCGTTTTCTCCTGCGCGGGATGGCCAGGCCCGCTCAGCCTCGGCCGCCTTCAGGCGTGTCTGTTCGATCAAAAACTCCATGAACACCCTGGCCCGGGCCGGCACGTATTTGCGGCTGGGCAAGGCGGCGTACAGGGTGAAGCGGCCGGTGATCCACGGCGCCAGCACACGCCGCAACTGCCCGTCACGCAGGTAGTTGGCCACCAGATCGAGCGGCTGGGCACTGATGCCGGTGCCGTCCAGCGTGGCGCGCAGCAAGGTGTCGCTGTGGTTGGCCATCAGCGCCGGTTTGGTCTCGACCGCCACTTCCCGGTCAGCTTCCTCAGGATTGATCAAGCGCCACTCACGCTGGCGTATGCCAGGCAGGGTGAGCCGCAGCAGGGCATGGTTCTGCAAGTCGGCGGGCTGGCGCGGCGTGCCGGCAGCGCGCAAATAACGCGGCGAGGCACACAACCAGCCCTCCGAGACCACCACCGGGCGCGCAATCACATTGGCGTCATACAGCCGGCCGGCACCCAGAATCGTCAGGTCGTAGTCCTCAATCGGTGGCACCAGCGGCGAGTCCACCGTGATGTCCAGCACCACCTTCGGATAACGGCGCCGGAATTCGGCCACCAGGGGCGCAAGGATGTGCACCGCCATCACCGGCTGGGTGTGGATACGCAGCAACCCGGCCATCTCGTCGGTCTGCTGCCGGGTAGCGGCTTCGGCCTGATCGACATCGTTGAGGATGTGCCGCACCCGCAGCAGGTAGGACTGGCCAGCCTCTGTCAGCGACAGCTTGCGGGTGGTGCGCTGCAACAGGCGGGCCCCCAGGTGCTGCTCCAGGTCGGTGATCAGCCGCGTCATCACGGCGGGCGACATGTCCAGCGTGCGGGCGGCAGCAGAAAAACCGCCGTCATCGACCACTTGCTGGAAGGCGCGCATGGATAAAAGGCGATCCATAGGGTAATTACCAGTAATTCAAGCCCTTATTGTTCCATATTTAGCAAATAAAAATTGATAGCAATGCTATTTTTCTTTGATTATCGCAACAGTAAAGTTCATACATCGATGAGCCGCAACCAATAAACGACTCACCGAGGCTGGACAGACGGGATTGATGATGCCCGCCATGCCCGGAAATGTTTATTCACCCCTGAAAGGAATCCATCATGAATGCATCCAAACTTTTCGCTGTTGCGACCCTCGCCGCCGTGGCTTCTTTCGGCGCTTATGCCGATGAGGCCGACGGTTCCCAATTTGCCGTGAAGGTCGAAAGCAACCGCAGCCGTGCCGAAGTACAGGCCGAAGCCACCACCAAAGTCGCCAACCACAGCCAGGAGCCCGCAGGTTCGCGCGTGCTGGCCCGTGTGCAATCCAGCACCGAGCGTGCAACTGTGCGTGCCCAGGCCGCTGAAGCTGTCCGCCTGGGCCAGATTCCCCACGGCGAAGCCGGTTACATGTAAATTCCGCACCAGCGGCTTTGAGCCGCTGCCCGGCAAACCCGTCCGCTCACCCGGACGGGTTTTTCTTTTTGCGGACGGGAGACCAAATGCACCCGTTTCTAGAGGGGGTGATCCAATTGGACACTAGGGTAATCCCTAGACTTGTCCACACCCTTCGCTCTGCCCGCCCCCACCGGGGAGGCCACGAACTTCCCCCTCTCGCGGCCCACAAGTCCGCCGGACCGCTTCAGGATTGACATGCTTCCACCTTCGATTTTTTCTGCCTTGCAGGCCGTTTCCGGCGTGCCTGCCTCGCACGCCCGGCTCCCTCTGGCGCAGATCAGGCAACAAATGCTGCTGACCCTGCACGATTGCAGTGCCAGCGTGAGCGCGCAGCGCATGATCTTCAAAATCAACCTGGCCCAAACTCCGGCCGAACTCTGGCAATTGCGCAGCGACATCCATCTGTGCATCTCCCGTTTGCACGGGCAGGCCGAGGCCGCCAGACGCATCAATACACTGCTGCCGGGCTTTACCGGCTGGATTGCACCGAATCAGCTGGTCCGCATCTAGAGCGCCGCTTTGCGCCCGCCCTGCGGTGCAAATTCCGCCAGAAAATCCAGAAAGACGCGGGTTCGTGCCGGCATGAACTTGCGTGTTGGCAGCGCGGCATAAATCGTGAAGCGGCCAAATATCCAGCCGGGCAGCAGATGTACCAGCGTGCCCCGTTCAATGTGCGCGGCTATCAGCAGGCGCGACAAAAAGGTCACCCCTGCGCCGTCCAGCGCGGCACGCAAAAGCACGTCGAAACTGGTGGTCTGAAGCGCCGGCTTGAGGTCCACCTCCACGGCGTCGCCACCCTGCACCGGTCGCAGGCGCGTCTGCCGGCCGTAGTGGCCGGAATTTTGCGGCCACTGAAACTTCAGGTAAGTGTGTTGGCCCAGTTCGGCGGGTGACTGTGGCGTGCCCATGCGCTGGAGATAGTCGGGCGCGGCGCAGGCAATCCAGTCGGTGGTGGCCAGCGGCCGCGCCACAATATCGCCGTCAAAACCCTCGTCCACCACCATGAAAGTCAGGTCGAACTCCTCGATGCGCGGCTGCGGAAAGGGGTCGATCTGCAGATCCAGCAAAACCTTGGGGTGGCGCGTGTGCCAGGTGGCGATACGTGGCGACAGAAAATAGGAAGCCAGCACCGGCGTGGCCAGCACATGCAGGGTGCCCTGCAGTTCACGCGTATGGGCCGACGCCGCCGACTCCGCATCCGCTACCTCCTGCAAAATGCTGCGCACCCGCAACAGGTAGGCCTCACCAGCGTCAGTGAGCGCCAGCTTGCGCGTGGTGCGCTGCAGCAGGCGCACGCCCAGGTGCTCCTCCAGCGCTGCCACTGTGCGCGTCACACCAGCGGGAGACATGTCGAGCGCCCGCGCCGCCGACGCAAACCCAGCTTCGTCCACCACGCGCTGAAACACCTTCATTGAATGCAAACGATCCATGAAACAAATTGTACATACTAGTTATTGTTATTGCAAATACTGAAATGGTCAATTGACGACTATGTAGTTTCAATTTGACCTCGAGGGGATTAAAGTTCACTCCATCGATGAGCCACTTACGGACTCAGCGAAGCCGGACAAGACGGGAACGATGATGCCCGACCTGCCCGGAACCCTGTACCCACCCTTGAAAGGATTCATCATGAAAACCACGAAACTGTTTGCTGTCGCCGCCCTCTCCGCCTTTGCCGCTTTTGGTGCCCACGCCGATGAGGCGGACGGTTCGCAATTTGCGGTCAGCGTTACCTCCACCCGCTCGGTCGCCGAAGTCAAGGCAGAAGCCCTGAACCCGGTGAAGATCAGCAACGGCAGCACCGGCTTTATCGGCGTGACCAACTCCGGTCTCGACCGCAGCACGGTGCGCGCCCAGGCCATCTCGGCACTGCGCAACGGGGAAATCCCACAAGGCGAAATCGGCTACATGTAAGCCAATGCTGCCAAGGTCGGGAGCCCTCGCGCTCCCGCAAAAAAAAGCCCGCTGCGTCACCGCACGGGCTTTTTTCCATTCCGGCATACCCGCCGTCTCAGGGGTAACGTCTGACCAGCGACTCCGCCACACACACCGGTTTGTCCGCGCCCTCGCGCTCCACCAGCACCTGCCAGGTCATCTGGATGCCACCGTTGTCGATCGGCTCGCTGGCCAGCAGGGTCATGCGGGCACGCAAACGGCTGCCTACGGGGACGGGCGCCGTAAAGCGCACCTTGTTCAGACCGTAGTTCACACCCATGCGGCTTTGCACAATCTCGAACGAGGACTCAAAAAATTTCGGCAGCAGCGACAGCGTCAGGAAGCCATGGGCGATCGGTCCGCCAAAAGGGCCTGCTTTGGCTTTTTCCGGGTCGACATGGATCCACTGGTGGTCGCCCGTGGCCTCGGCAAACTGGTTGACCTGGGCCTGGGTGATGGTGAGCCAGTCGCTCACTGCCACTTCCTGGCCAACACAGGCGGCCAGCTCGGAAAGGGTCTGGAAGGTTTTCATGACCCGACTTTAACGCCGGGCTTGCAGGCGACATGTCCAGCCAGCGACAGGCCGGCGGCGCGCCAGCCCGTGCCGCTCACTGGTCCAGCCAGCGGCAGATGCCCTGCCATTGCTCCAGGTCTTTCTCCACCCGGCCGGGCGCTACATCGAACAGGGTCAGCCCGCGCGCCGCCAGGTGGATGTAGTTTTGCGTGTCGCGCAGGTAGCCCAGCACCGGCAGGCCCAGACTGTCCACAAAGCTGCGCAGCTTGTCTGCGGCAATGGTGCGTGAATCCACGCGCATGCCGACAATTCCCACCTGGATTTTGCCGGCATGGCGGTGCTCGGCCAGCTGGTCCAGAAAATTCCGCGTCGCAAAAATATCAAACACACTGGGCTGCAGCGGGACTATCACCTTGTCGGCCAGCTTGATCACGTCGTTGAAGCGCCAGCCGTGCAGGCCGCCGGGCGTGTCCAGCACCACATGGGTCGTGCCTTTGGGCGGTTTGACAATCATGTCGGCATTGACATCCCAGCTTGAAATCGGCCGTGCTGCCGGCGGCCGCAGCCCGAGCCACAGGCGCGACGACTGCTGCCGGTCGGCATCACCCAGCATGACCGCATGGCCCTGCTTCGCAAAATAACCGGCCGCATTGGTGGCCAGCGTGGTTTTACCGACGCCGCCTTTCGGATTGGCAATCACAAGCACAGGCATACGAAATCTCCTGGAATTTGCGCACTATGGTAACGGCAGCCCTGCCATGGTCCAAACACAAGCCGCCGCCAGCCCCCATAAAATCAGGCAAAAACAGTCTCCAGCCCTTTGTTCACGGGCACAAGCAGCTCTGTTTTTAATAGCAAGCCAGGCGCATCAATTGCGCTGGTCCTGCGCCTCCCGGCGCAACCTTTCCTGGTTGCTGCGTTCCACGCAGGCCGGGTGTTTGCTGAAGACGGGTTTGGCGCATTGCTCGTTCATGCAGCTCTGAAAGCCGAGAAACACCCGGTTGTCGCAGATCTGACGCGGGTTGGTCGGTGCCGCCGGAGCGGCCGCCACCTCCGGCGCCGCGCTGGGGCTGGGGCTCGCCGTTGTTTCTGCGGCGCCCGGTTTGGCCGGCATCGGCTTTTCAGGCGCTGCCGGGGTCAGCCGTTTGACCACCGGTTTGGCGGCCGAAGCAGCCGCTTTTGCACCCGCGCTCGCCGGCAGCACCGCAGCCGGCGCCGCAGGGCCCGCCCCTGCGGCATCTGTCGCCGGTGCTACCGCAGACCCGGGGGCAGTGGCTGGCGCGTCGGCCGACACCGCAGGCACAGGCGCAGATGGCCCGGACAAGCCCTTGACAGCCAGCACCGCGACCACCAGAAGTGCCGCACCGGCCAACACAAGGACCGGCATCTTCAGGCGCCGGCCGCCGGCTGCAGCGGTTTCGGCAGAAGTCCCGGCGCCGGCAGCCGGCAGCGCGTGCGCCCCAGCGCTGCCCGCTCCTGGCGGACTGTCGGACGCGGCACCTGGAGCAGTTTCGCCGCCCACCACAGGGGGTGGGGGCGGGTCCGCAGCAAGCGCCGGTGTGCCAGAAGCCGGCTGATCGCCTATCGCGGGCTCAGTGGCGGCGCTGGCCAGGACGGGCGCCGGCACCGGGCTGACAGACGGCTCGGCGGCGACCGGTGCTGCGGCGCGCGCTGCTGGCGTCTGCTGAACCTGCAAACGCGTCCACTCACTGATGTCGCCCGGGGAGCCCACCAGGGTGGTGGCCGCCGACCCGGTACCCGAACCATCGGCCAGCACCGCACCGCCGAGTTTCCTCAGGCGGCGGCGCGCCAGGTCGGCGTAAATGCCGGACGGGAATTTGTCGAGAAAGCCCTGCAGGTCTTCCAGATCGTCCGACTCCTTGATGTCTTTCCAGTACACCAGCTCCAGCTCCTGGGTCACCGTCGAGCCGCTGTCGGTGCCCGAGCTGCTGAGCCGCACAGTCGAGCCACCGGCGCGCGAGGCCTGCATGCCGGTGTCCGTGGCCAGACCGGCACGCCGGCCCGGCTGGCTCACCGGCGGGACCACCGTGGGGTCCAGGGCCTGGCCGCTGGCCTCCTGCAAGGCCATGGCAAAATCCCGCGCCGTGGCAAAACGCTGCTCGCGTTTTTTGGCCAGCGCACGCGCCACCACGGCATCAATGGCTGCAGGCAGGGCGCTGCTGAAGCTGCTGGGCGCCGCCGGCGTGTGGCCGACGATCTGCTGGATGATGGCGAAGTCGGTGTCGCCGTCAAAAGGCCTCTTGCCGGTGAGCAACTGGTACAACACCACCCCGACCGCAAACAGGTCGGCACGCGAGTCAATCGGCACGCCTTGCACCTGCTCGGGCGACATGTATTTGAGCGTGCCGACCATGGTGCCCTGGGTGCGCGTGGCTTCGCCGGAGTCCTGGATGCGCGCCACGCCAAAGTCGGTCAGCTTGACCCGGCCATTGGACTCGATCAGCAGGTTGGCCGGCTTGACGTCGCGGTGCACGATGTTCTGCCGGTGGGCGTAGTCCAGCGCCGCCAGCAGGTCGGCCACCATGCCCAGCGACTCAGTCAGGGAGTAACGCTTGCCGCTGTCCAGGTGCTGCTTGAGGTCTTCGCCCTGAATGAACTCCATGACCAGGTAGGCCATGTCGCCATGCCGGTCCGAGTCATAAACGCTGACGATATTCGGGTGCTGCAGGCGCGCCGCGGACCGGGCTTCGGTGCGAAAACGCGCCTCGTATTCGGCCGCCGCCTCTTCGGAGAGGTTTTCCACCTTGATGGTCTTGATCGCCACACGGCGGTCCAGATTCGGATCGCGCGCCTCATAGACCAGCCCCATGGCGCCCTTGCCGAGCACACGGATGATGTCGTAACGACCAAGCTTGTTCAAACTCATGGCAGGTGTCGGTGGGGCGTGCGATTACGTCTGGAAACGAAAATTGATTCTAGTACGAGCCCCGCGGCCCGGAATCTTCCCCGGCTGAACGCTCAGAGACCGACCGAAAAACTGATCAGCGGGCTGCCGTCCTTGCGCTCACAGCCGGCGCTGATTTGCCCGCTGCCCACCAGGTAACACTCGGTGCGCCGCAGCACCACGGCTTCGCTCTGGTTGCCAAAATAAACCCAGGTGCCGTAGCTCGATGCGTCGCTGAGCACAAACTGCCCACCGCGCCACTCCAGCGTCGCGTGCATGCGCGACACCCGCGGATCGTTCAGGGTCAAGGCCGCATCCAGACCCCGGCCCAGCGAAATCTTGGCGCTTTTGGCCTGCAACTCCAGCGTCTGCTCCCCGGCCACCAGTTTGAGCACCAGCGGCGCTTCGTCCGACACCATGGAGCGCCCCATCATGGTGGCGTCTTCATCGCGGCCGCTTTGCCACTCGACGCGGTACACATGGCTGGCTTCTGCCCTGCCGCGCAGGTGCATGGGGCCCAGGCTGCGCAGGCAAGCCCGCTGCAAGGGCCCGAGGGCAGACCAGACATTCTGGGTGGTGAGGATTTGTGCCGCGCCGGCGAGATCGGCCAGACGTGCCGCTGAATTGACGGTATCGCCGAAGCAGTCGCCGTCAATCTCGACCACCTCGCCGGACTCCATGCCCATCTGCATCTGCACCGGCGCACCGCTGCCTCCGGGGCGTATCGGTTTGTCCAGAAAACGCTTCTGGATGCTGATGCAGGCCGCCAGCGCGTCGCCCTCCTGCGGGAACACGACAAACAGGCCGTCACCGAGCAGCTTGACGACGCGGCCGCTGTGCTGCTCGAAAATCTGGCTCAGCGCCCCGACCAGCTGCGTGACAAAACGCGAGGCGGTCTCATCGCCCAGACGCTCGAACATGCTGGTGCTTCCGACAAGGTCGGCAAAAACAACGGTGGTCATGAAGGAAAACAGCGCAGCGGACACAGCCCGTCCCTGGCCACTCCGGACAGGACGGCTCGCATGGGGTGCGCATTTGCAGACATGGGGGGGATTTTCACAGATATTGGCGGACCCCCGCGTGAAGTTTTACCCCCCTGCTTTCAGCGCACTCCGTCCCACAGCAGCTTGATGCCGGTGAGGAACATGCCGAAATAAAGAATCCGGTAGAACAGCACCTGATTGATCCGCCGGGCCAGGCGCACGCCGACCCAGACGCCCAGCGGTGCCAGCGGCAGCAACACCAGCGAGGTCGCCATGTTGCGCAGGTCCAGCAGGCCCAGCAGGCCGTACGGAATCCATTTGGACAGGTTGATGACAAAGAAGAAAAACGCCAGGCTGGCGGTAAAGGTCAGCGGCGCCAGCCGCAGCGGGATCACATAGGCGCTGATGGGCGGCCCGCCGGCATGGGAGATGAAACTGGTGAAACCCGAGGTCACCGCAAGCAGCGCCCCCAGCCAGCGCGGCGGCGGCGGGCTGTCGGGCCTGGGCGGGAACACCAGCCGCTGCGCCAGGAACAGCAGCGTGAAGACGCCCACAATGCCGGCCACGATGTTGGCCGGCATGATGCTGAACAGCAGCGTACCGACCAGGGTACCGAGCAGGCCGAAGGGCAGCAGGAACTTCACCAGCCGCATGTCGAAATTCCTGCGGAAAGCGGCCATGCCGAGGATGTCGATCAGCAGCAGGATGGGCATCAGGATGGCCGCGGCCTGCGGCACCGTCACCGCCAGCGCCATCATGGGCACGGCCAGCGAACCAAAACCCGCGCCGAAGCCGCTTTTGCTGATACCCATCAGCAGGACGGCCGGGATCGCGACGGCGTAGAAGAAGGGATCGGTGATCAGGGGAAAGGTCACAGGCAGCTCAAAACAAAACAGCGCGCCGCCAGGGCCGGCTTGCCAACCGGCACCCGGACCGGCGGGAGCCACCAATTATCAGGCCTGCGCGGCGGCACCGCCGGCGCCGGGCGCGCAGCGACCTGGCGCCATGCCCCCACAGCAATAGACAAAATCGGGCTCCAGCCCTTTGCAGACCAGCGCAGACAGCTATCGTTTTAATAGCGACCCAGACCCACCGCGAGCAGCCCGCTCACTCGTGGGCTTCGAGCCCGAGGTAAGCCTTCTGGATTTCCGGGCGCGTCAGCAGCTCGCTGGCCTGGCCTTCGGCGACGATGCGGCCCTCTTCCATCACATAGGCGCGGCTGGCGATTTCCATGGCCATGGCCACGTTCTGCTCGACCAGCAGCACCGAGGTGCCCTGCGCGTTGATCTGCCGGATCGCGCGAAACATGTCCAGCACGATGGCCGGCGCCAGCCCGAGCGAGGGTTCGTCGAGCAGCAGCAGCGTCGGCTGCGCCATCAGTGCGCGGCCTATCGCCACCATCTGCTGCTGCCCGCCGGACAACGCGCCGGCCGGGCTGTCGAGCTTGACCTTGAGCGCCGGAAACAGCGCCAGCACCTGTTCGAGCGAGGCCTGGCGGTGCGCCTTGGCTTTGCGGATGAAGCTGCCGAGTTCGAGGTTGTCCAGCACCGTCATCTGGGTGAACAGGCGCCGGCCTTCCGGAACGATGGCGATGCCTTCCTCGCAGAAACGGTGGCTCGCCAGTTGCGTGATGTCTTTGCCGTTGAAGCGCAGGCTGCCTTCGCGCACGCGGTGCATGCCGGCAATCGCATTGATCAGCGTGGTTTTGCCGGCGCCGTTGGGGCCGACCACACACACCAGCTCACCGGGCTGGACCGTCAGTGTCACGCCCCACAGGGCCGGCGCTGCGCCGTAGTTGACCAGGATGTTGTTGACTTCAAGCATGGGGTGTCCCGAGGTAGGCGCTGACCACGTCGGCGTTTTTCATGACGTCCTGCGCCGGGCCGACGGCAATCAGCTTGCCGTGATTGAGCACCGCCACACGGTCGGCCAGCGCCATCACCGCACGCATCACATGTTCGACAAACACGATGGTGGCGCCGCGGTCGCGGATTTTTCGGATCAGCGCAATCGCCTCGTTGATTTCGCCGGGCGTCAGGCCCGACAGCACCTCGTCGAGCAGCACCAGGCGCGGGCGGGCGGCCAGCGCCCGGGTCAGCTCGAGGAACTTGCGCTGGTGCAGGTTCAAATCGTCGGGCAGGGCATCGGCCTTGTCCTGCAGGCCGGTGAAGGCCAGCCATTTCCAGGCCTCGGCCGTGGCCTGCTCGTGGTTGAGCGCTGCGCCGCCGAACATCGCCACCAGCGAGACATTCTGCAAAACGCTGAGGTGCGCAAACGGCCGCGGGATCTGGTAGGTGCGCGCAATGCCGGCCTGCGCAATGTGGTGCGCCTCCAGGCCGGCGAGCTGCCGGCCTTCAAAAAACATCTGCCCGCCGGTGGCCGGGAAATGCCCGCTGACCACATTGATGAAGGTGGACTTGCCGGATCCGTTGGGCCCCAGCAGGCCGAGGATTTCGCCTTCAAACACCTGCAGGCTCACGCCGTCGAGGGCCTGCACGCCCTTGAAAGCCTTGGACAGCTCACGCACGTCCAGCAGCACCTTGCCGGTGGAGGCCGGTGCTGCGGCCTCGGGCGCGGCTGCCGCCGTTGCCGGCGGCACCGAGCGTTTGCCCGCCGTGCGTTTGAGGAAATAACCGAGGATGCCGTTGGGCATGAACAGGATCACCAGCACCAGGATCACACCCACCGCCGCCTTGCCGGCAATCGGGTTGTTGCCCGCCGTGAAAAAATACATCAGGCAGGTGATGGCCACCGCGCCCACCGCCGGGCCGGCCCAATGCCGCGTACCGCCCAGCACACTCATGAGCACCACGGTCAGCGGCACCACGATGGTGAAGGTTTCGCCGGCCGTGACATAAGAGACAAACAGCGCGTGGATGCCGCCGGCCAGGCCGGCCAGCGCACACGAGATGCCGAAAGCCAGCAGCTTGTAGCGAAAGGTCGGCACACCCATGACCTCGGCCACGTCCTCGTCGTCGTGGATGGCAAACAGGCCCAGGCCGAGGCGCGATGCATGGATGCGGTAGGAAATCAGCATTGTGGCCACCGCGCCTATCAGCGCCATCAGGTAAATCGACGAAGACGCGGTCGGGCCCAGGGCCGGAATCGCCACGGCGTTGAGGTAAATGCCAGGCCCGCCGTCAATGCGTGTGTTCAGCACAATGGTGCCCACGACAAAGGTGATGGCCAGCGTCAGCAGCGCAAACAGCTCGCCACGCACCGACTTGACGCGAAACACCACCGCGCCCAGCGCCATGCCCAGCAGCGCCGCCAGCAGCGCCGCAGCCGGCAAGGTCCAGAGAAAAGGCCAGTTCAGATTCGCCGACAAACCGGCCGAGGTGTACATGCCGATGCCAAAAAACGCGCCGTGGCCGAAGGAAAAATAGCCCGAGTAGCCCGACAGGATGTTCCACGACAGCGCCAGGATCATCCAGTGGCACAGCAGGTACAAAAAGGACTCGTAAAAGGACGGCAGGCCCAGCCAGGGCACGCTGGCCAGCAGCGCCCCCGCACCGAGGATGCCGATGATGGTTTTGTTCATGACTACAGCTTTCCGGGACGAAACAGCAGCATCACGATCAGCAGCGAAAAGCTCACGATGGGTGCCCACGAAGGCGCGGCCACAGCCATGGTGATGGCCTCACTGACGCCTATGATGATGCCGGCCACCAGCGGTCCGAGCGCACTGCCCAGGCCACCGAGCATGACCGCCGCAAACACCACGCCGACCCAGGCAAAAATCTGCGAAGGCGTGAGCGTGAAGGTCAGGGCCAGGCAGATGCCGGCGACGGCCGCCAGCGCTGCGCAAATGCCGGCCAGCATCAGCGACATGCCTTTCTGGTTGATGCCAAAGGCAGAAGCAATCGGCCCGTCCTCGGCCATGGCACGCAAGGCCTTGCCAAGATCGGTGTACCGCATGGCCGCCCAGATCAGCAGCGACAGGCTCACCGCAATCACCAGTGTCACCAGTTCCGGCACCGGGATATACAGCGAGCCAAGCGTGAATTTCTGGTCGTTGTAATGGGTTTCGAGCCGGCGGAAGTCTGCCGTCCAGATCGCCTGGATCACACTTTCCATCACCACCGTGATGCCGAAGGTCACCAGCAGCGAATTGAAGGGCGAGATCGCAAAACGCGACAACACCCACTGCATGCCGACACCGAACGCAAAAAACAGCGGTGGCAGGATCAGCAGGGTCAGCAGCGGGTCCACATGCCACACCGTGGCCATGTGGTAACTCATGTAGGCGGACAGGAACACCAGGCCGAAGTGGGCCAGGTTGATCTGGCGCAGCAGGCCCCAGGTCAGACCCAGCCCGAGGCCGATCAGGCCGTAAAGGCCGCCTATGAAAATCCCCGAGAGGATGGACTGGGCGAGCAGGTTGAAACTCGGGAAACTCATGGGCGGCTCGCGGCTTCAGTTGGTCTGCAGTTTGACGCCGGCAGGGGCAAACTGCGCCGGGTGCACCACCACCCACTTGCCGTTTTGCACCTGCTTGATTTTCATCAGGTCGTCGCCGTAATTGCCGGGGCCGTCAAAACGCAGACGGCCGTGGATGGTGTCCACACGGCTCTTGCGCAGCCAGGCACCAATCGCCTTGTCGTCAAAACTGTTGGCGCCGCGCACGCCGGCTTCGAGGATTTGCCAGGCCGAGTAGGAGGCCGCAGCCTGTACTTCGACCGAGGTGTCGGGCAGGTTGGCTTTGGTCGCGCGTTCGTTGAACAGCTTGACAAATTCAGCCGCGACGGGATTCGCGGTGAACGGCGCATGTTCCTCGAAGATGGTCAGCGACAGCGCGTTTTTGCCGTCGGGCGACTTGGTCATGGGGCCGGGCGCGGGGTAGGTGTGGAAGTGCAGCGGCGGCACGTAGTCGATTTTTTTCATCGCGTCGAGCAGCATGTTGCCCTCCAGGCCAATGTCACCGACCCAGACCAGGTCGGGTTTGGCATCTTTCACACGCGCGGCAATCGGCCCGAAATCACGGTTGCCGAAATCCCATTCGAGAAACAGCACCTCCTGCAGGCCGCGTTTTTTCGCGATCTCGCGCGCGCCCAGCGACATGAAGTGGATGGAAGGAAACTTGCTGGTGACAAAAGCCACGGTCTTGGGCGGCTTGGGTGATGCGGCCAGCGCGTCAAACACCGAGTTCGGCACCGTGGTGCCGGGATCAGAGCCCAGCGACCAGGCCGGAAACGCCATCTCGTATTTGGCCAGCGCCGGAATGCCGAAGGTGTGGTGCACCAGCACCTTGTTGTAACGCTGGGCCACACCCATGGCCGAAAGAATCGCGCCAGTCGCGTAAGGGCCCATCAGCAGGTCCACCTTGTCGGAAGTGACCAGCTGCTCGTACAGCGTGCGCGCCAGCTCGGGCTTGGACTGGTCGTCCTTGACGATCCATTCGACCTTGCGGCCCAGCAGGCCACCCTTGGCATTGAGCTGCTCCACATAAATCTCGCCAACCAGCTTGTGCGTCAGCGCCGTGGTCGCCAGCGGCCCGGTCAGCGCCAGCGTACTGCCTATGCGCAGGGGCGCGGGCGCCTGCGCGGAGGCCGGCAAACCGGCCATCAGTGCTGCGCTTGCGGCAGCCGTGGTTAAAAGTGCTTTCAGGAATTTCATGGTTTGTCTCCAGTTGATTTATAGGTAGGTCGCGGAAAACTTGTCGCTCAATCGATCTGCGCGCCCGAGCGCTTGACCAGCTCGGACCATTTCGAAATTTCAGTACGGCCAAACGCAGCCAGTTCGTCGGGTTTCATGCTGCGCAGCTCCAGACCCTGCGCGCCCAGCTTCGCGGCGACCTCCCCATTGGCCAGCACCTGGCTGGCCGCATCGCGCAGCCGCGCCAGCACCGGCGCAGGCGTGGCGGCGGGCACATAGAGCATGAACCACGCGACCAGGTCGAACTCGCCTGCGCCCTGCTCGCTGATGGACGGCACCTCGGGTGCGGCCGCGCTGCGTTTGCTGCTCGATGCGCCCAGCGCGCGCAACTTGCCGGCCCGGATGTGCGGCAACACGGCGGCCGGGTGGTAAAACATGAACTGCACCTGCCCGCCCATCACGTCGGACATGGCCAGACCGCCTTCCTTGTAGGGCACATGCACCATTTCACCGCCCAGGCGTGCCTTCAGCAGTTCGCCCGCGAGGTGGCCCGAGGTGCCGTTGCCGGCCGATGCAAAACTCACTCCGCCAGGCTTGCCTGCCTGCGCTGCGAGATCCTTCACAGACTTCAGCGGCGAGTTTGCGGCCACCACCAGCAAGGTCGGCGTGTAGCCGGCAAAGGCCACCGGTGCAAAGTCTTTCAAAGGGTCGTAAGGCAGTTTTTTGTACAACGAGGCATTGATGGCGTGGGTACCCACCGTGCCCATGACAAGGGTGTAGCCGTCAGCCGCCGACTTGGCCACCAGATCGGATCCAATGACGCCGCCGGCGCCAGCGCGGTTTTCCACCACCACCGTCTGGCCCAGCGGTTTGGCCAGGGCCTCCGCGAAAACGCGTGAAACGATGTCTGTGGTGGTGCCGGGGCCAAAAGGCACGATCAGCTTGACGGGCCGCGAGGGGTAGTCCTGGGCCAGCGCAACAGCAGGCGCGAGGCCGAGGCAAGCCGATGCCAGGACCGCCAGCAGCGTGCGGCGTCCCCGCGCCTGGCGCCGAAGAATGGATGAGAGTTTCATGGGCTCGTTTCCTGTGGAGTTCTGGCGGGGGCGCGCTTTGCCCAGCCGCCGCGGAGTTCTGCGTTGTGCGCGCCCAGCAAGGGCGGCGCGGTGATGGCCAGCGAACGCTGGCCGTCGAAGGAGACCGGCGAACGCACGCTGCGGTAGGTGCCGGCCACCGGGTGCGGCGCTTCCACGAACAGCTGCAGGTGTTGGGCCTGCGGGTCATCCGGCACCTCGGCCGTGGTGTACATGGGCGCATGCGGCACATCCTGCGCTTCCAGGCGGCGGCACCACTCGGCGCGATCGCGCTGGGCGAAGATCGGGCCCAGCACGGCAATCATGTCTTCCTGGTGCGTGATGCGCGCCTCGCGTGTGGCGAAACGTTCGTCATCAAAGATGTCCGGCTTTTCCACCGCCGCGGCCAGGCCCTGCCAGAACTTGGGTGGCGAGGACATGTGCAGGGCCAGCCATTTGCCGTCCGAACACTTCATCACATAGGACTGCGACACACTGGGCCGGCTGAACGGGCCCATGACCTCGTTCTCGGAAAACAGGTGCTGGAAGGCGTCAATGTTGAAGTGGGTCATGGCTTCGAACATGGACACTTCCACCTTGCGGCCTACGCCGGTGGCATGGCGTTCATGCAAGGCCCCGAGAATGCCGTAGGCCGCGTAAAAACCGGTCAGCGAATCCGCCATGGCCGGGCCCAGCACACGCGGGTCCTTCGGGTTGACCAGCAGGCCGAGAAAGCCGCTGACCGCCTGGGCGACGGTGTCGTAAGTCGGCCGCTGCGCGGACGGGCCGGTGGCACCGAAACCGCTGATGGCGCAATAAATCAGCCGCGGGTTGAGCTTGCGCAGGCGCTCCTCACCCGCGCCTATCTGCTCGGCCACGCCGGGCCTGAAGTTCTGGATGTAAACGTCCGCCTCCCTGATCAGCGCATCGAACTGCGCCAGGTCATCGGCCTGTTTGGTGTTCAGCGTGATGCTGCGCTTGTTGCGGTTGTAGGTCTGGAAGTGCGGGCTGTAGAGGCCGCCCTTGAAGGCGCGAAACGGGTCGCCCGTGACCGGCAGCTCGACCTTGACCACATCGGCGCCCAGGTCGGCCAGCAGCATGGAAGCCGCCGGGCCGGTGATGAAGGTGCCATGTTCGAGCACCCGCACGCCCGCGAGAACCTGGCTCATGTCTGGCGCTCCGCCGGCATCCCGCCGGTGTATTCCAGCTCGCGCGTGGCCTGGTAGGACAGCGCAAAACCGATGGGGTCGGTCAGTTCCTCGTTGAGGTGGGCGATCAGGCTGGCGGTGCGCGCCAGCATGGGCACACCCTTGAGCGCGTTGACCGGAAAGTCCACGCCCAGCAACACGGCGGGAATGGCGCCCGACACATTGAGCCGCAAGGCCTTGCCGACCACTTCCGGAATGATGGCCTCGATCGCGCGCGCAATTTCCACATAACGCTGGCCGCCGCCGGCTTTGGCCGACACCTCGAACAGCTTGCCGACACGCGGATCCAGCGTCTTGTGTTCGGGATGGCCGTAACCGGCGATCGCCTGCTTGCGGGCCCGCAGGTCGGCTACGACCACGCGGGCAGCCGCCTTCATGTCGCCCTGGTGATTCGCAGCTTCCTTCTCGACCGCGAGGAACAGGCGCCCGGCGGTCTCCGACGCGCCCAGAATCACCGAGCCGGAGCCCAGGATGCCGGCAGCGACTGCGCCCTGCATCGCGTCGGGGGCGGCGGCCAGCGTCATGCGCGCGGCCTGCACACTGGGCACCAGGCCGTGTTCGGCAATGGCCACCAGCGTGGCATTGAGCACCGCGCTGGTCGCGGCATCGGCGCGGCGGCCGGTGACCAGCAGGAAGAAGTAGTCGCCGAAGTTGATCTGTCCTATCAATTCGTGCGCGAGGTCTGCGCCGCGAACGACGATGGTGTTTTCGTTCGAGGTGCAGATGGCGGAGCGGGGCACGGTGGCCTTGCCAATTTTCAAAAAAATTCTCCAGTCAAAAAAGTGCGCGCCTGTGGCTCAGGCGCTGGCCACGAGCCGGAAGTCGTACTTCGCGCTGTGGAAAGGTGTGTCCAGGACGCGGCCGTCGGGCGCCTTGCCGGCCGGGTGTGTATCGAAGTCCACGATCAGGCTGTTGCGCACGCCAAACACGGCGTCCGAATCGATGTAAGGGCTGTCGGAGACGAAGATGTGGGTCGTCAGCCCTTCGTGGCCTGGCGCGCTCAGCATCATGTGCATGTGGCCGGGCCGGTTCGGGTGCCGGCCCATGCGGTGCAACATGCCGCCCACCGGACCGTCATCGGGCACCGGGTAAAAAGTCGGCTTGATGGACCAGAAGCGGTAATGGCCATCCGCGTCGGTGTGGAAGCGCGCGCGCAGCGCCATGCCGGCATCCTCGCCTTTTTGCATGTCGTAAAAACCTTCGCCGTCACCCGACCACACATCCACCGCGCAGTGGGCAATCGGATGACCGGCCAGGTCGGTCACGCGGCCGTGGTAATAACAGGGCTCACCGGGGTGGCCTGCACCTATGTCGGCGCCCAGCGGCAGCTCGGGTGCGCCTTCCCAGTAAAACGGGCCTTGCACCGTGGCTTCGGTCGGTGCATCCACACCCTTGCGAGCCTCGTGCGCAGCCGCAACCCTGGCCTGGGCGACGGCGACCACCAGCATGGAAATGCCGAGGGTGTCCGACAGCAGGATGAACTCCTGGCGTTTTTCGTCGCACATCTTGCCGGTGGCAGTCAGGAACTGGATGGCTGTCATCCATTCATCGGGGGTCAGCTGCACCTCGCGCACAAAGGCATGGGCGTGTTTCACCAGGGACGTCATCACCTGCTTGAAACGCGGGTCGGGGCAGTCCGCCATGCGGTCCACCACGGCTTGCGCGAGGTCTTGTGCTTCCAGTTGCGCCATGTCTTGTCTCCTTTTATTCATTGTTGGCCCTGAGGGCCTGGCATGGGAAAGTTCTGCGAGTCTAGGATGTCATGCGATGCACCGGAAGTGATTAATTTTCACCGTTATCATCGATGCCATCAATGATTGAACACAGGGGTTTTCATGGAACTTCGCCACGTCCGTTACTTCGACGCCATCGCTGAAACCCTGAACTTCACGCGCGCGGCCGAACGCCTGCACGTCACCCAGTCCACGCTGTCGCACCAGATCCGGCAGATGGAGGACGAACTCGGCGTCGAGCTGTTCGACCGCAGCGCCAAAAAAATCCGCATGACCGAGTCCGGCGAAATCCTGCGCACCTACCTGACGCCCGCGCTCGAGCAGATAGACCGCGGCGTCCAGGCCTTGCGCGGCGAAGTGGAGGTTCTCACCGGCAGCATCCGCCTGGGCACCACGCCGAGCTTCAACACACGCATGGTGCCGCACTGCGTCTCGTCCTTTCTGCAGCACTACCCGGGCATCCAGGTGACGGTGCAGGAGCTGTCTGCCGCGTCCATCGTCAGCCAGCTGGCGTCCGGCCAGCTCGATCTGGCGGTGTCCTACCGGCCCGAGGGAAGCGAGTTGTGGTTCGAGCCGCTTTACAACGAGGAGCTGCGCCTGGTGGTGGCGACCTCGCACCCGCTGGCGAAGCGGCGGCGCGTGCGCATGGTGGAGCTGCATCATGTGCGAATGGTCCTGCTGCATCCGCAGTTCCAGACACGCCAGTTGCTCGACGACTGCTTCGAGGCCGCCGGCGCAGAACCCCTGGTGGTGGTGCAGTTCAATTCTGTGGCGCCCATGATCGAGCTGATACGCCAGACCGGACTGGCCGGCATCATCGGCGAGACCGCTGTGACGCCCGGCGCCGACCTGCGGGTGGTGCCGCTGGAAGACCCGACACCGATACGCACGCCCGGCATGCTCTGGAAAAAAGGCGCGACCCGCTCGCCGATGATCAAGCATTTCGCCGACATCATCCGCCGCGCCGCCGCCCAGGGCGGGTGAGCGCTGCGGCGCTTCAAAGCAGCGTACATGCCTGCTCGAAGGAAAGCCGGGGGTTGCGGTCGAACAGCAGGCTGTCATCGCCGTAACCGAGGTTGATCAGGAAGTTGGCCTGCAGCCGGCCATCGGGGAAAAATTCGGCGTTGACCTTGGCCAGGTCCACGCCGCTCATCGGGCCGCAATCGAGCCCCAGCGCACGCGCCGCGATCATGAAGTAGCCGCCTCCTAGCGTGCCGTTGCGCGTGGCAGTGCCTGCGGCCAGCGCCGGGTTGGCCTCGAAATTTTCTTTGGTGCCCGGCTTGTGCCAGATCTGCGGCATGTGTTCGTGGAACTGCGTGTCGTTGGCAACAATCACGGTCACCGGCGCAGCCCGCGTTTTGTCCAGGTTGCCTGGCGACAGGGCCGGCAACAGGCGCGCGCGCGACTCGGGCGAGATCAGGAACACATAACGCGTCGGCTGGCAGTTCATCGACGTCGCCCCCATCTTCGCTATGTCGTAGACCTCGCGCAGCAGGGACAGGGCGACCGGTTTGTCGAGAAATCCGTTGGCAGTACGTGCCTTGAGGAACAACTGGTCCAGGCACTCGGGGGCAATTTTCATGGCTTTGCTTTCTGGGGTTCAAAGAGGGGAAAGATCACTCGGCCTTGATGCCGGCGTCGCGGATCAGCCGGGTCCAGCGTTCTACATCACGCTGCACCAGGGCGCGGGTTTCACCGGGGTTCAGGCTCATCGGTTTGCCGCCGGCCTTGCGGAAGGCCTCGGTCACATCCGGCGCGGCAATCACTTTGGCCAGATCGCTGCGCAGACGGGCCAGCACCTCGGGCGGCGTTCTTGCGGGTGCAAACAATCCGAACCAGGACTCCAGCTCCAGCGCCGCCGCACCGGTTTCCTGGATGGTCGGCACCACCGCGTGCATGGGGTTGCGGGCCGCGCCCGACACGGCCAGCGCATGGACCGTACCGGCATCGACCTGCACACGCGCCGTGGGCGACAGGTCAAAAAACAGGTCCACACGCCCGCCCAGCAAGTCCTGGTAGGCCGCCTGGGCGCCGCGGTAGGGCACATGCGTGATCTCGACGCCGGCCAGATGCCACAACGCCGCAGCCAGCACATGCTGGCCCGAGCCGTTGCCGGCCGAGGCGTAGGTCAGCTTGCGCGGGTTGGCCCGGGCATAGGCCACCACCTCCTGCAGTGAGGCCTGCGGCAAGTCCTTGCGCGCCATCAGCGTGTAGCTGTAGGCCACGGCAAGTCCCAACGGTTCGAAGTCTTTCAGGCTGTCATACGGCAGGTTAGGGTACAGGCCGGGATTGAGCGCCAGGTTGGAGACCGAACCGACCAGCAAGGTGTAGCCGTCAGGTACCGATTTGGCCACCAGGTCGGTGCCGACCAGTGTGCCCGAGCCCGGCTTGTTTTCCACAATCACGCTCTGCCCCATCTGCTTGCCGAGGCGGTCGGCCAGCAGGCGGCCGACAAAGTCAAAACCGCCGCCCGGCGGCTGCGGCACCACCACCTTGACCACCTTGTTCGGGTAAGTGCTGCCCTGGGCCTGCGCCAGCGGCAGCGACGCGGCAGCAAGCAGCAAGGCTGCTGCGACACAACGCAGTGGCGCCGGAATCACGCGCAGGCTGAAACAGAGGATGGGGGTGTTCATGCTGTTCAGCGCTCCAGGGGCCCGCCAGCCAGCCAGCGTGCACCACGCCGGTACAACTCCTCAACCACAGCCCCCTTGAGCATGGGCATGTCGAGCTTGACGGTGTAACCAATCCGCGTCTGGATATAGGCCAGATGCCGGTAACCTTCGGGGAAAGCGGCCAGCGCCTGCGCGTCGAGCTTCAGGCTGGCCGAGGAGTCCACCGGGTCGATGCGGTCCTTCTCGTAAATCGGCTGGCGGTGCAGCAGCTTCCACTGCCCTTCGTGCTTTTCCACGAAGTCGTAAAAACGGCCGGTGCAAACCACGTCGCAGAGCACCGGGCCGTCCGCGCCCTCCACCATGCCGCGCTGCGAAATCGTCATCTTGGTCTGCGCAATCGCGCGTCCGCCCGCGACCTCGACAGCCGAACCACCGAGAAAATGCAGGATGCTGACCCCCTTGGCCCAGCCCTCTTGCGTCACGCGGATAAAGTCCGCAAACGGCCCCTGGAACCAGGTCGCCATCATCACGCCTTCGGGGTGCCAGACGGTGGCAAAACGCGCCCAGTCGCCGGCATCGCGCCACACCGCCCAGCGCTCGACCATCTGGCGTATCAGCAGTTCGCTGTCCATATCCCGGTTGTCACTCATTGACTGTCTCCTTGTGGGGTGCGGCGGTGGCCGGCCGGGTGCCGGACGGCCCTTCATAGTCCACCTGGTGGCGCGCGATGCGCAGGTCGGCAAGTTCGCCTTTGACGCGCAGATGTTCGGGATGGCTGGCATAGGCATCGAGCGCAGCCTGGCTGTCGAACTCGGAATAAAGCACGACGTCGCAGGCGTAATCGACCCGGCTCGCATCGACACCAATTTCCAGGTGTGCGAGGCCGGGAATTTTCCCGCGCAGGCTTTCAAAACTGCGCTGCAGCCTGGCAATGCCCGCTGCCCTGGCCTCGGGTGTGTCGCCGCGGATGTTCCACATGACGATGTGTTTGATCATGCGGGGAAGCCGGTTTTCTGCGGCCACAGGTTCACAAAAGCATGGACGCTGGTGCTTGCATACAGGCCGGCGCGGGTGAAAGGCTCCTGCGCCAGCCAGGCGTGCGCCGCGTCGCGCGAGTCGAAGGCTATCGCCAGCAGGCTGCCCAGCATGGTCTGGCCGTCGTCGGCGACCAGCGGCCCGGCAAAGGCGATGTGGTGCGCCACGGCCGCCAGATACGCCTTGTGTTCGGGCCGGATGTGCTGGCGCAACGCGCCGCTGTCGGGCTTGTCGATCAGGGAAAAAATGTAGATCACGTCATGCGGCCGGGTTGAGGACAAAATCAAAATCAAGGCGGTAGACACCGTCGGCTTGCCGGACCCAGTCGGCCACCAGCGACTGGCGCACACCGAACACCGCATCGGAGTCGAGATAACGGTCGCCACTGCGAAACACATGGGTCACCAGCGTTTCATAACCGGCAGCCTTGATCATGAAATGCAGGTGCGCCGGCCGCCAGGGGGAGCAGCTGGTCGCCCGCAACAGGTCGCCCACCGGCCCGTCCACGGGAATCGGGTAAGGCTCGGCCACGATGGTCCGGAAAGTGAAACTGCCGCCGGCATCGGACTGGAGCACACCACGCGCCTGGAACTTGTCGAGCTCGGGGTATTGCACGTCGTAATTGCCCGCGGCATCGGCCTGCCAGACCTCGATCTCGGCGCCGGCCACCGCCTCGCCGCCCAGGCCCAGCACCCTGCCGCGCACCACGCAGGGTTCGCCCACCGCGCCATTGGCCACATCGGCGCCATTGTCGAAATGGGGTGCGCCCTCGACATGAAAAGGCCCGAACACCGTGGCCTCGGTGCAGCCGGGCGGCTTGTCATTGTTCATGGCCACGGTCAGCATGGACAGGCCCAGCGTGTCGCTGAGCAGGATGAACTCCTGGCGCTTGTCATCACATTTCTGTCCGGTCGCGGTCAGAAACCTGATGCCGGCCAGCCACTCGGCTTCGGTCAGCTTCACCTCGCGTGCAAAAGCGTGTATGTGCTGCACCAGACTGGTCATCACCTCTTTCAGGCGCGCATCCGGCGTGCCGGAGAATCGCGCAATCACCGCCTGGGTGATGGTGTCCTGGTTCAGGTTGCGCACACTGCTCTCCTTGGGGTTAGCTCTCTTTGCGGCAAATATAGGCCGCAGCGACAATCTGTCAAAGCTCGCTGGCGCAAATGACTTTTCCGCACCGTGGAAAAAAGCCGGCGCGGCCCGCGCCACAATGCAGGCGGCCCCGGAAAAGCCAAGACGGCAAAGCAGGAGACATGGCTTGGATCGCTGGACGGAGATTGAACTGTTTGTGCAGGTGGCAGAAACCGGCAGCCTGAGCCGCGCCGCCGAAGCGCTGGACCTGTCCAACGCCGCCGCGAGCCGGCACCTGTCGGCACTGGAAGAACGCCTGGGCGCGCGGCTGGTCGAGCGCAACACACGCAGGCTTTACCTGACCGACACGGGTCAGGAATTTTTTATCCGCGCCAAGGGCATACTGGCCGACCTCAAGGATGCCGAGTCGGCGGTCAACGCCACGGCGCTGAACCCGACCGGCGTGTTGCGCATCACGGCTTCGCTGTCGTTTTCGCTCCACCATGTGGCGCCGCTGCTGCGCGAATACACCCAGCGTTACCCGAATGTGACGGTGCATGTCGAAGCCGCGAACCGCTACCTGGACATCATCGACAACAACATCGACGTGGCCATACGCACGCGCGAGATCGAGCCCGACTCCAACATCACGATACGCCGCCTGGCCGAAACGCGGCGCATCCTGGCGGCATCACCGCGTTACTTCGCGCAGCACGGCTTTCCGAAAACCCTGGAAGACCTGCACAAACACAAGCTGCTGATCTACACCTATGCCAACAACCCGAACGAGCTGCGCTTCACACGCGACGGCGAGACCACCGCCATCACGGTCAAGGGCCTGCTCGAATCGAACGACGGCCAGATCCTGCGCACCGCGGCCCTCGACGGACTGGGCATCCTGGTGCAACCGAGCTACATCGTCTACAACGACATCGTGGCCGGCCGGCTGGTGCCGGTGCTCGACGACTGGGACCTGCCGCGCCTGACCATCAACCTGGCCTACCCGAGCCGCAAACACCTGTCGGCCAAGGTGCGCACCTTCATCGACTTCGTGGCCGAACACTTCGAGAAGCAGGACTACGAGCGCAAGTGGACCGGGCGTTTCGGCGTGTATTGAGATGGCGAACGTTTTGCGTACCGACGTGCTGATCGCCGGCGGTGGCCCCTGCGGCCTGATGCTGGCCAACGAACTCGGCCGCCGCGGTGTGTCCTGCCTGCTGGTCGACCCCAAACCCGGCACCGCCTTCAACCCGCAGGCCAATGCCACGCAGGCGCGCACCATGGAGCATTTCCGCCGCCTCGGTTTTGCCGGCGAAATCCGCGACCAGGGCCTGCCAGCCGACCACCCGACCGACATCGCCTACTTCACGCGTTACACCGGCCATGAACTGGCACGCCTGCAACTCCCGACCGCCGCGCAAGCCGTCAGCAACATCAAAACCATGGGCGGCTCCTGGAGTGCGGCCGAGCTGCCGCACCGCGTGTCGCAGAAGTTCGTCGAAGCCAGCCTGCGCCGCCACGCCGAAGCCCTGCCCGGCATGGATGTGCGTTACGGCTGGGCGCTCGAAAGTTTTGAGGACCGCGGCGGTCACGTGCAGGCGCGGGTGCGCGCCAGCACCGGCGCCGACGCCCTGGACGTGCAGGCCGCGTATCTGGTCGGTGCCGATGGCCCGCGCAGCCTGGTGCGCAGCACGCTGGGCATCGCCTGGAATGGCGCCAGCGGTATCAAACGCGAGTTCATGGGCGGCAAGATGTTTGCGGTGTATTTGCGCGCGCCGGATTTTTACAGCGTCTTCCCGCATGCCCGCGCCTGGATGTATGTGTCGGTCAATCCGCAGCGCCGCGCCTTCATGGCCTCGGTGGACGGCCAGTCGGAGTTTGCCTTTCACGCCGCCGTGCATGAGGGTGAGGATGCCGACTCCTGGACCGCTGCCGACGCGCAGCGGATTGTTGATGAAGCCATGGGCAGCCATCTGGCCATCGAAGTGTTGTCGGTCGGCACCTGGACGGCCGGTCATTCGCTGGTCGCGCAAAGTTTTCAGCGCGGCCGGGTTTTCGTAGGCGGCGACGCAGCCCACCTGTTCACGCCGACCGGTGGCCTCGGCTACAACACCGCGGTGGAAGACGCGGTCAACCTCGGCTGGAAGCTGGCGACGGTGCTGCGCGGCCAGGCACCGCCGCAATTGCTGGACAGTTACGGGCCGGAGCGCCAGCCCCTGGCCGAACGCAACACCGCCTACGCCCGGGGTTTTGCAGATTCGGTAGGCAGCTTCCGCGCCTCCGCGCTGCTCGAGCAGGCCGATGCCGACGGCCAGGCCGAGCGCGAACGGGCCTCCCGCTACCTGAACCAGCACGTTCGGCTGGAGTTCAACATTCCCGGCGTGACTTTCGGCGGGCGTTACGACGGCTCGCCGCTGATCGTGAAAGACGGCAGCACAGCGCCACCGGACCAGGCCGGCCACTACCAGCCGAGCGCCAGCCCGGGTGGCCGCGCGCCGCATGCCTGGCTGGCGGACGGCTCTTCGCTGTACGACAGTTTCAACTTCGAATGGACGCTGCTGGCCCTGGGGCCGGACGCACCCGACACGCGCGGTTTTGTGGACGCAGCAGCGGCACTGGGCCTGGATCTGAAGGTGGTGGTGCAGCCGTCCGATACGCTGCTGGTGCTGTACGAAGCGCCGCTGGCCCTGATCCGCCCGGACCAGATCGTGGCATGGCGCGGCAGCCATGGCCGGCAGGCCCTGCAGGTGCTGAAACAGGCGACCGGGCATGGCGCCGGCACCTTCTGAGCACACCGATTGCTCCTGATTGAATAGCTGCCAGCGCACGCCGGATAAGGGCTGGGGCCCGATTAGATGGAGATGTGTGCGGCGCCGCCGGTTCAACGGCCTACCACTGCGAGGTAGGCCTCGCGTGTCTGCGGGTCCACGGACGCCAGCAATTGCGGGTAGGACGTCTGATGCCGGGCCAGCATGCGGGCCGAGGCGACCGCCCTCGAGCGGCGGTACCAGTGGCAGCTGTGCTGCAGCAACAACAGCTCGGCCGACAAGGTGTAGGCCTTGTCGCGCGGCGGGCGGCCCTGTGCATTGTTTGCCGCGCGCTCCACCGCCTCTGCATGAACCACGAGGGCGCGCCGCATGTCGAAGGTGTAGTCGGGGAAAAACCGGTCGGTTTCAGGCAGAAAAGCCGGCAGCTTGCTGACGCGGGCCTCGGCTTCGTCCACCGCCGAAAAATCCGCAGCACAACGCTGCAACTGCTCACACAGCTGCTGCTCGGACAAGGCCAGCCCGTTCCAGATCAGGGTCTGGCGCTCCGGGTCGTTCTCTTCCAGCGCCCCGAGGTAAGCGTCCATCAGGTTTTCCATCCGCTTTTCCAGCTGGTAGCGGCCCAGAAAATCGCCCAGCAAGGCCATGCGCCTGGCCTGGTTGGCCGATTTGAGCTGCCAGGCACCGAAGGCGGCGACCATCAGCAACAGAACAAAAATTTCCATGGCAACACGGGTCTGTCCATACAGGACGCCAGTCTAGTACCAGCCGGAATTTCAGGCTTGGGGACGTTTACCCTCAAACGCATCCTGCAGCAGCTGGCGTATGGCATCACGCTCCAGCGGTCGCGGATTCGGGTAACGGTTTTGCATCGCGATGTCGCAGGCCTTGTCGAGGTCGGTCTCCTGCATGCCGAGCTCGCGCAGGGCCAGCGCGGCGCCGTTGTTTTTTGCGAGGTCAAACACACCCTGCGCTGCGTTGTCCGCACCGAGCGCTGCCGCGATATCCTGCATGGCCTGCGGCGCCGCCGCCGCGTTGTAGGCCAGGGCATGCGGCAGCACGATGGTGTGGGTCTCGGCATGTGGCAGATTGAAAGTGCCGCCCAGCGTGTGGCAGAGCTTGTGGTGCAAAGCCATGCCGACATTGCTCATGACCGTGCCGCAAAGCCAGGCGCCGTACAAGGCAGCGCTGCGGGCGTTTATGTCCGAGGGGTCTCTCCTGATCGCCGGCAGGGCGCGCGCGATCGCACTGATGCCCTCCTTCGCCATCAGGTCCATGATGGGGTTGCTGTCCACGCCGTACAGGCCTTCGGCCGAATGGGCAATCGCGTTGATGCCACTGGTGACACTCATGCCGACCGGCAGGCCCAGGCTCAGTTCGGGGTCGTAAATCACGGTGCGCGGCAACACACGCACATCCTTGCCGGTTTTTTTCACGCCGGCTTCGGTGATGCCGTAAACCGTGGTCATTTCCGAGCCGGCATAGGTGGTGGGAATCGCCAGGATGGGCAGGCCAGAGTCCAGCGCAATCGCCTTGCCCAGGCCGGTGGTCGAGCCGCCGCCAATCGCCACCGCGCAGTCGGCGCCAAGCTGGCGCGCCAGCTCACGGGCCTCACGCGCGGTCTCTATCGGCACATGCATGACCGCACGGTCGAACACACCGGCCGCACGCGGCCCCAGCAGGTCGGCCACCATTTGCGCCGAGGCGCGCTGCTCGGGGGTGGACAGCACCAGCGCCTTGCGCGCGCCCAGTACATCGATTTCGCGGCCCAGGTGCTGCAGGCTGCCGGCACCAAAAATCACGCGCCCGGCCTGGCCGTTGTAGATGAAACTTTTCATGGCCTGCTCCCCGGCACGGTGTCCAGGCCGGCACTGCGTTCAACGGTTTTGATGATGGCGGCGTAGTCGTCCTGGCCGTCGCCCTGGGCCATGGCTGCATGCAACAGCTGATGTGTCATGGCAGTCTGCGCCAGCGGCGCATGTACGGCGCGGCCGGCGTCCAGAATCAGCTCCAGGTCCTTGATCATCTGCTCGACCGTGAAGGTGGGCGTGAAATCGCGCTGCGAAAGCTGCGCCGATTTCGCCTTGACAATCGGCGAAGCCACCGCACTGGCGCCCAGCACCTGCCACATGTCCTGCCAGTCCAGACCGCCCTTGCGGCCCAGGGTCAGGGCCTCGGACAACATCGCGCTGGTCTGCGCAATCATGAGGTTGACCACCAGTTTCATCAGGCGTGCCTGTTCGGCCTCACCAAGGTAGAACTGGCGCGGCCCCAGCAGCTTGAGCAGCGGCAGCGCCGCGTCATAGGCGGCACGCGGACCGGAGGCCATCACCGTGAGCTGCGCCGCCTCGGCCATCTTGTTGTTGCCCGACACCGTGCAGCGCAGGTAAGCGACGCCGGCGGCGGCCAGCACAGGCGCGACCTCGGCCGAGGCCTGCTGCGACACCGTGCTGGTGTCGATGTAGATGGCACCGCGCCGCGCCGATTGCGCCACCTGCGCCGCCACCTGGCGCAGCGCCGCATCGTTGGGCAAGGAAGAAAAAATCATGTCGGCGCTTGCCATCGCGGCCCCGGCATCCTCAGCCACCTGCAGTCCCTGCTGGCGCGCCAGCTGCAGGCGCGGCGCCTGCGGGTCGCTGACCGACACCCCATGGCCGGCCGCGTGAAAATGTCCGGCCACAGGCAGGCCCATCTTCCCGACGCCGGCCACATGCAGCACACTCATCACTGGCCCTTGAGATTGGCGGCTTTGGCAATCAGGGCGGCGGCATCGACCTCGGTCTTGATGAAGGCATTAAAAGCCTCGACCGACATCGGGAAAGGATCGGCGCCCAGCCTGTTCATGCGCTCCTTGACGTCCGGGTTGGCCAGGGCCTTGAGCGCCTCTTCGTGCAGGCGTTTGACCACAGCCGCAGGTGTGTTGCTCGCGACTATCATGCCCACCCAGAAGGTGTAGTCCGAGCCAGGCACGCCGGCTTCCACCGTGGTCGGCACCTGCGGCAGCGCGGGTGAACGTACCGGCGTGCTGACCGCCAGCGCCTGCAGCTTGCCGTCCTTGACCAGCGGCAGGGCCGAGGCCAGCGGTGCGAAAAACCAGTCGTTGCTGCCGCCTATGACATTGGTCATGGCCTCGGGTGTGCCCTTGTAGGGCACATGCAGGGCCTCGATGCCGGCCTGCAGCCGGAATTTTTCGGCGTTGAGGTGGGTGGCACTGCCGACACCGGCCGAAGCGTAATTGAGCTGTCCGGGTTTGGCTTTGGCCGCAGCGACCAGGTCGGCGACCGACTTCCAGCCTTTGGCCGGGTTGACCACCAGCACATTCGGCAGGGCCGCCAGCGGTGTGATGCCGCTCAGGTCCTTCAGCGTGTCGTAACCGATGGTGCTGTAGATCGCCGGGTTCAGCGCATGGCCGGAGGAATGCACCAGCACGGTGTAGCCGTCGGCCTCCCCCTTGGCCACCTGGCCTGCGGCGATGGTGCCGCCAGCGCCGGGCTTGTTCTCGATGATGATGGTCTGGCCCATGCTTTTGCCCATGGTGTCGGCCACCGTGCGCGCAATCAGGTCGGTGCCGCTGCCGGCCGTGAACGGCACGAGGAAACGTATCGGTTTGGACGGATAGGCCGCCTGGGCCAGCACGCCGCCGGTGGCCAGCAGGGCCGCAACAGCCAAAATCAGTTTTTTCATGGTGTGTCTCCTGGGTTATGAACAAAAAAGGGTCTTCGCCCTTTGCCAACCAGCGTAAGCAGCTATGTTTTTTATAGCGCCAGCGCCTTCACGATCTTTTGTCCCGAGGCCTGCAACGCCGCCAGCTGCGGCGCCAGGTCCACATCGAGCAACTGGCCGTGGCGCTTTTTCCAGCGCCCCGCCACCATCACACTGTCGATATTGGCCAGCGATGCCTGCATCACGACCGCGCTGACCGCATCGTGCACCGGCTGCATGTTGAGGTCGCTGGCGCGTATCAGCACCAGATCGGCCTGTTTGCCGGCCGCCAGCGAGCCGATGCGCTGCGACTGTTTGAGCATGCGAGCGCCCTCGACCGTGACCCAGGACAGCGCCTCGCGCGTGGTGACGGTCGAGGTCGGCGGAATGCTGCCATGGGCCTCGCGGTAAGCCACGTTGTCCAGCGAGCGCTGTATGCCCAGCGCAATCCGTGCCTGCGACAACATGTCGCCGCTCATCACACTTTCGAGGTCCACGCCCAGAGAAGGCGCGCGGCCGAAGGTACGCAGGCGCCCGGTGATCGGGTGCCCGTGGCCCTGGCTCATTTCACTTTCGGCCGCCGCCGAAAAACTCATGCCGAGTTCGCAAAACCGCTGGAGCTGCACATCGTTGAGTGCATGGCCGTGCACGATGTTGATGTGCTCGCCGAGCAAGCCGGCCAGGTCCAGCTGGCGCCAGCCGTCGGGCGTGCGTGCCGGACCGCCGCCCTGGTGCAGCGAGGCGATCAGACCCAGGTCTTTGGCCATGGCGAAGTCGTGTAACGCCACCTCCAGCGTCGAATAATGCGGGCCCAGCACCGCCGCATGGATGCCCAGCAGCGGCTGGCCGGAATGCGCCTTGAGCAGGCGTTCGATCTCGGCGCGCGGATGCGGGACTTCCCAGAAGGGCTTTTGCCCCGGCTGCGGATCTGGCTTGGGCGTGCCATGGAAAAACGCCGCACGTATGCCCGAGGCCAGCAGCCCGGCAATCGCCGCATCGTTGTGTGCCGGCGTCGGGTTGTTGTGGCACCAGTCGGCCAGCGTCGTCGTGCCGCAGTTGAGCTGGTTCAGCGAGCCGACCAGCGTGGCGATGTACAGGTCGTCGGGCGTGAACACGGTGGCCAGGCCGGCGTGCATTTTTTTGAAATATTCGAGCAGCGTCCAGTTGGCGGCCAGCCCGCGCAGCGCGGTCTGCCAGGTGTGCATGTGGGCATTGATCAGGCCCGGGATGATGATGTGGCCGCTGGCATCGACCAGCTGCGCATCGTCGGCGTGGATCGCCGGTGCAATCTCCGTCAAGGTGTCGCCGGTCACGAGGATGTCGCCAGCGGGCAGATCGCCCTGCGCATCCATCGTGATGATGGTTGCGCCTTTGATCAGGGTTCTGTCCATGTCACACTCCCGTCCGAATCAGCGACATGGGTTTCGCCGCCGGGCCGCCCCAAGGCGAAATGCGGCCCCCTCGGGGGGCAGGGAACCACACGCAGTGGGTGACCGTGGGGGTCATGATTCCAGGCCGTCACTCATTTTTTTGTTCTCGGACTTCAGCTCCAGACCGGCATCCCTGGCGGTTTCCACCAGCAACACGGCGAAGTCGATGTCCTCGTGCCCGCGCCCCACCAGACGCGCGACCGACTCGCGGGTGGCGGCGGCAGCCGGCATGGCCACGCCATGGGCCTTGGCCGCAGCCATGCCCAGGTCCATGTCCTTGAGCAGCAATTTGGGTGTGAAGGTCACCTGGTCAAACGTCAGGTTCGTCAGCATGGGCGTCTTGTATCTGGTGTACATCGAGCCGAGTACCGAATCGTTGATGCTCTCAAGAAAGATGTGGCGCGGAATGCCGGCTTTTTCAGCCAGTACGGTGATTTCGCAGAGGTTCTGGATGATCACGCCGAACATGGTGTTGTGGGCAATCTTCCAGATGCGCGCGAGTTCGCCCTCGCCCACCCACATCACCTTGCGCGCCATGGCCTGCAGGCAGGGCTCAACCTCGGTGTACAGCGCTTTCGGACCGGAAGCCACCTGCAGCAGCTTGCCGGCCTTGGCCACCTTGGCGTTGCCGGAGACCGGTGAACACAGGTAGCCGACCCCCATGGCTTCGAGCCGCGCCCGGATCTCGGCCGAACCTTCCTGCGAGATCGACGAGCTGTCCACCACAATCCGGGGTTTCACAGTCCCCGTCACCAGCCCGCCTTCGTCGAACAGCACCTGCTTCAAATCATCGGTGGTCGAGACCATGGTGAACACGATGTCGCAGGACGCCAGCTCCTGCTTGCTGCCGACGATGGTGGCGCCGTATTCGGCCAGCGGCGCGGCTTTGGAGGCGGTGCGGTTCCAGACACTGACCTCGTTGCCGGCCTTGACCAGGCGCTTGGCCATCGCCTCGCCCATGCGGCCCAGCCCTATCCATCCGATGCGTTTGCCCATTGTTATTCCTTGTTCCTGTTGACCCGGGCCAGTGTGCGGCAGAGCCTGCCGGGCTTCAAGGAATCCAGCGGAAATCAGTTTTCCCTTTCCCGGAAAAAAGCAGCCTGCTTTCCAATCAGGCATGTTCTGCAGACGCCGCCAAACTCAGGCAACATGGCTCTCATGAACGACACCACGCCCTACACACCCCCCGCCATCTGGACCCCGCCCGCAGCCGGCGTTGGCCGCTTCGCCAACATCAACCGGCCCGTGGCCGGCGCCACCCACGACAAGGAACTGCCGGTCGGCCGGCACCCGCTGCAGCTCTACTCGCTGGGCACACCCAATGGCATCAAGGTCGCGGTGATGCTGGAGGAATTGCTGGCGCTTGGCCACACCGGTGCGGAGTACGACGCCTGGCTGATCCGCATCAACGAAGGCGAGCAGTTCGGCAGCGGTTTTGTGGCGGCCAACCCCAACTCCAAGATCCCGGTGCTGGTGGACCGCAGCGGGCCAACGCCGGTCCGGGTCTTCGAGTCAGGCGCCATCCTGCAGTACCTGGCCGAAAAGTTTGGCGCATTTTTGCCTGCCGGTGGCGCCGCGCGCGCCGAGTGCCTGTCCTGGCTGAACTGGCAAATGGGCAGCGCGCCTTTTCTGGGCGGCGGCTTCGGCCATTTCTACGCCTATGCGCCGAGCAAGATGGAATACCCGATCGACCGCTACGCGATGGAAGTCAAACGCCAGCTCGATGTGCTGGACCGCCGCCTGGCCGGGGTGCCGTATCTGGCTGGCGAGGAATACACCATTGCCGACATGGCGGTTTGGCCCTGGTACGGCGCCCTGGTCAAGGGCCAGCTCTATGAAGCCGGCGAGTTCCTGCAGGTGCAGGCTTACGCCCACGTGCTGCGCTGGACCGACCAGATTGCCAAACGTCCTGGCGCCAGGCGCGGGCGCATGGTCAACCGCACTTGGGGCGAGCCGTCCAGCCAGTTGCATGAACGCCATGAGGCCAGTGACTTCGATACCCGCACCCAGGACAAGCTGGCGGCGCCATGATCACCCTGTACGACTGCGCCAGCGCACCGAGCCCGAGGCGTGCGCGCATCCTGCTGGCTGAAAAAGGCCTCGCCCATGACACCGTGCAGATCGACCTGCGCGCAGGTGAGCAGCTCGGTGATGCCTACCGCAGCATCAACCCCCAGTGCACCGTGCCTGCACTGCGAACGGACCAGGGCGTGATGCTCACCGACAACGCCGCGATCACCGTCTGGCTGGAGGCGCACCGCCCCGAGCCGCCCTTGCTGGGCAGCACCGCGCTCGAGAAAGCCGATATTGCCAGCTGGCAGTGGCGTATCGAGTTTGAAGGCTTGCTGGCAATTGCCGAGTGTTTGCGCAACAGCTCGCCAGGCATGGCAAACCGCGCCCTGCCCGGGCCGGTGGACTACCCGCAGATTCCCGAATTCGCCCAGCGCGGACTCGCGAGGGTGCAGAATTTTTTTGCGGTGCTCGATGAACGGCTGCGCGGCCGCGACTTCATTGCTGCCGACCGGTTCAGCATCGCCGACATCACCGCCGTGGTGGCGGTGGATTTTGCCCGCATCGTCAAGCTCAAGCCGGGCGAACAGCACCCGGATCTCGTGCGCTGGCGCACGGCGATGGCGCAGCGGCCGTCCATGGCGCTTTAGCGGTTCCGACTCAAACCCGCTCGATCACCACGGCAATGCCCTGGCCCACACCGATACACATGGTGCACAGCGCGTAACGGCCGCCGGTGCGCTGCAGCTGGTTCACGGCCGTGGTGATCAGGCGGGCGCCCGAGGCACCCAGCGGATGGCCCAGCGCAATCGCGCCGCCGTTCGGGTTCACGCGCACATCGTTGTCCTGCAGGCCGAGCAGGCGCAGTACCGCCAAGCCCTGGGCGGCAAAGGCCTCGTTGAGCTCGATCACATCCATTTGCGCCAGGCTCAGGCCGGTCAGCGCCAGCACCTTTTCGCTGGCGGGCGCCGGGCCTATGCCCATGATGCGCGGCGGCACACCGGCTGTCGCCATGCCAACAATGCGCGCGCGCGGTGTCAAGCCGTTCTGCTTCGCGGCTTCTTCGTTGGCAATCAGCAGGGCGCAGGCGCCGTCGTTGACACCCGAGGCATTGCCCGCGGTGACGCTGCCGTCGGGCCGCACTGCGCCCTTGAGTTTGGCCAGTGCTTCCATCGAGGTTTCGCGCGGATGTTCGTCCTTGCTCACGACCACAGCGTCGCCTTTTTTCTGCGCGATGGTGACGGGTGTGATCTCGGTATCGAAAAAACCCGACTTCTGCGCTGCCACCGCCTTGAGCTGCGAGGCCAGCGCCATTTTGTCCTGGTCTTCGCGGCTGATTTTGTACTCCAGCGCCACGTTTTCTGCGGTCTCGGGCATGGCGTCGGTGCCGTACTTTTCCTTCATGAGCTTGTTGACAAAACGCCAGCCAATCGTCGTGTCGTACATCTGCGCGGCGCGGCTGAACGCGCTTTCGGCCTTGGCCAGCACAAAGGGCGCGCGGCTCATGCTTTCGACACCGCCGGCAATCATCATGCGGGCTTCACCGGCCTTGATCGCGCGGGCCGCCGTGCCCACCGCGTCCATGCCGGAGCCGCACAGCCGGTTGATGGTGGCGCCAGGCAGCTCCAGCGGCAGCCCGGCCAGCAGCGTCGCCATGTGGGCCACGTTGCGGTTGTCTTCACCGGCCTGATTGACACAGCCGTAGATCACGTCGGTCACCGAAAGCCAGTCGACATTCGGGTTGCGCGCCATCAAGGCCTTCAGCGGCACGGCGGCCAGGTCATCGGTGCGCACACTGCTCAGCGCACCGCCGTAGCGGCCAAAGGGGGTGCGGATCGCGTCGCAGATAAAGGCTTGGGGGGTCATGGGGTGTTTCCAGAAATGCGGTTGATGAAGCGGCGCCTGCCGGCGGGTCAGGTCGCCACCGGCAGGCCCAGAAGTTTTTCCAGCTCCGCGTGCTCCAGCCCCTCGACTTTATCAATCAGCTGGAGGCCGTGCGGTGTACAGGCCAGTGTGGCCAGTTCGGAATAAATGCGTTTGACACAGCTTATGCCGGTCAGGGGGTAGCTGCAGGTTTTGACGACCTTGCTTTCGCCTTTTTTGGTCAGCAGGTCCATCATCACCCAGGTCTGTTTGGCGCCCATCGCCAGATCCATCGCCCCCCCTACAGCGGGAATGGCACCTGCTTCGCCGGTGCTCCAGTTGGCCAGGTCACCGGTGCTGGAGACCTGAAAAGCGCCCAGCACGCAGATGTCCAGGTGCCCGCCGCGCATCATGGCGAAACTGTCGGCATGGTGAAAATACGAACCGCCCCTGAGCAGCGTCACCGGCTGCTTGCCGGCGTTGATCAGGTCGTAGTCCTCGTCCCCTGCGGCCGGGGCCGGTCCCATGCCCAATATGCCGTTTTCGCTTTGCAGCAGCACTTCGCGGTCGGCGGGAATGTGGTTGGCCACCGTGGTCGGCATGCCAATGCCGAGGTTTACCGTGGCCCCCTCCGGGATGTCCTGCGCCACACGGGCGGCGAGCTGGTCCCGGCTTCTTTTCTGGTATGTCATGCGGCCACCTTGAGACCACCGGACTGGGTGGCGACGCGGTCAATTTTCACAATCTGGTGCACAAAAATCCCCGGTGTCACGATGTGCTCCGGGTCCATCTCGCCGAGCTCTGCAATTTCATGCACGGTTGCCACCGTGAGTTTGGCGGCGGTGGCCATGACCGGGCCAAAGTTGCGCGCCGCCTTGCGGTAAGTCAGGTTGCCCCAGCGGTCGCCGCGTTCGGCCTTGATCAGCGCCACGTCGCCATAAATCGGCATCTCCAGCACGTAGTTGCGGCCATGGATGTGCCGGGTTTCCCTCGGCGAACCATCAGGGTTCAGGGCCAGCTCGGTGCCAAAACCGGTGGGCGAAAAAAAGGCCCCTATGCCCGCGCCCGCCGCACGGATGCGTTCGGCCAGATTGCCTTGCGGCACCAGTTCCAGCTCAAGTTTGCCGGCGCGGTACAACGCGTCAAACACATGGCTGTCGGCCTGGCGCGGAAAGCTGCAGATGATCTTGCGCACGCGCCCGGTCTGCAGCAAGGCCGCCAGCCCGGTATCGGCATTGCCGGCGTTGTTGTTGACCACCGTCAGGTCTTTGGCGCCCTGCTCTATCAGCCCATCGATCAACTCGTTCGGGATGCCGGCCGTGCCAAAGCCGCCAATCAGCACGGTGGCGCCATCGGGAACCCCCGCCAGCGCATCCGCAACCGACCGGGCTATCTTGTTGATCATTTATCTGTCTCCGCCATAAGCACCGGTTGGTGACCGTTTTTATTTGTTCTTATGTAGAACAAATGTTCGTATAATGAATTTTAGGAGATTTCCCCCCGCATGGCAATTGCCGCCTCCCCTTCAGCCCCAGACGGCCGGCCCGGTCCTGTGCCCGGGGACGCTTATGTGCAGTCTTTTGCACGCGGCCTGGAAGTGATCCGCTCGTTCAGCGCACAATCGCCCCGGCAAACACTGAGCGAAGTGGCGGCCCGCAGCGGCTTGAGCCGCGCCGGCGCGCGGCGGATTCTGCTGACGCTTCAAACCCTGGGCTATGTGGTCAGCGACGGCAAACATTTTTCGCTGACCGCGCGTATTCTCGATCTGGGTTTTGCCTATCTGTCCTCCATGCCGATCTGGAACCTGGCCGAACCGGTCATGGAAGGCCTGGCCGCACAGGTGCACGAGTCCTGTTCTGCGGCCGTGCTCGAAGGCACCGACATTGTGTATGTGCTGCGCGTGTCCACCCACAAGATCATGAGCATCACGCTCGGTGTCGGCTCGCGCCTGCCGGCCTATTGCACCTCCATGGGCCGGGTCTTGCTGGCGGGCTTGCCCGAGGACGAAGCGCTGGCCTGCCTGCAGGCCAGCAAGCGCGAAGCGCTGACGCGCCATACCGTGACCGATATCGATGCCCTGCGCCTGAAAATTGCGCAGGCCCGCAAACAGGGCTGGTGCCTGGTCAATCAGGAGCTGGAGGAAGGCCTGGTGTCCATGGCCGCGCCGATTGTTGATGCCGCCGGGCGCACGGTGGCGGCGCTCAATATCAGCGGTCAGGCCAACAGAACCAGCGCCCGGGCCATGCAGGACAACATGTTGCCAGCGCTGCTGACAGCCTCACAGGCGGTGACCCGCCTGCTTGGCAGCCAGCGGCATCAGGGCTAGGACTTGCGCGCGCCCATCACCAGCACGATGGCGCCGAGCACGATGGCGCCAATGCTGAGCCACTGCGGCACATTGATCGATTCCTTTTCCTTGACCACCAGTTCAATCGGGCCAATGTTGGCCTTGGTGCTTTCTTTGGTGAAGCTGAAGCCACCGGTAAAAAAGCCGGCCAGACCGAGCACGATCAAAACGATGCCGGTGATTCTCATTGCGTTCATGGGGTTCTCCTCGCCGGATGGTGGATCAAGCGGAGCGTGCTTGCCGGTATCAGGCTCCGTGCGGCTAATTTAAGCCAGAGTCCCCAAAAACCGCGTAGGACAGAGTCGCCAGCCCCGCCCGCGCCACTGAAACACCATGCTGCCACGGGGCATCAGGCACATGCTAACCTTGCCGGATGTTCACTCCCTCCCAGGCCGATGTTCGCCGGTTCTTCTGCTCTGTGTATGCCAAAACCCTCGCCGGGCAAGCGCTGGAAGCTATTGAAATCATAGCGAGTCAGTGGATTGCGGAACACCCCGAATACCATGCCGACTTCGCCGACGTCGATGCCGCGCTGGAAAAAATGGTCGACACACAGGCCGGCGCCAGCAATCCGTTTCTGCACCTGTCCATGCACCTGTCCATCAGCGAGCAGTGCTCCATCGACCAGCCACGCGGCATCCGCCAGGCGGTGGAGCTGCTGACGGCACGGCGCAATTCCCTGCACCATGCCCACCATGAAGCCATGGACTGCCTGGGCCAGATGGTCTGGGAAAGCCAGCGCGCCGGCCGGCCGCCCGACGGCGATGCCTACATCGCCTGCGTGCAGCGCCATGCCACAAAGGATTAGCCCCCACGGTTGCTCACTGCGTGTAGCGCCCTGCCCCCCGAGGGGGCCGCTGCGCCTGCGGGCCGGCAAAGCCGGACCCGCGGCCCCTGCTTGAAAGAGAAAAAGTCTCCGGGGCCAAACCTCAGGGGCGTTCGCCCACAAAAAAGCCGCTGAGTCAGCGGCTTTTTTGTGGGAGCGAAGCGGATTATCGGAATTTGCTCTGCGGAACCACTTTCAGGTCACCCTCCACCGAGGCCATGTAGTTGGCGATCTGCTTGAGTTCGGCATTGGTGTACTGCTTGGCCATGCCCGCCATGATGGCGTTGCCGCGACCGACTTTGGGATTGTTCTCCATCTTGTAGGCTTTCAGCGCCACAAACAGGTAGTCGGCATGCTGGCCGCCCAGCTTGGGGTAGCTCGGGTCAATCGGCTTGCTGAAATCGGCACCGTGGCAAGAGGCGCAGTTGGCCTTGGCCAGCAGGGCCGCCACCGCCGGGCTGGCGGTCTTGACGCTGCGCTCAACCGGCGCTGCCGCCGAGGCCACGCCATGCACACTGTAATAAGCCGACAAATCGGCAATGTCCTGGTCGCTCAGGGTCTCGGAGATGCCGCGCATGGTCGGGTGTTTGCGCTCGCCCTTTTTGTAGGCGTTCAGGGCGGAAGCAATGTATTTGGCGCTCTGGCCGGAGATCATCGGCACCTTGTAGACCTCGGGAAAACTGGCCTGGTAGCCCTTGATGCCGTGGCAACCGATACACATGGCGTTTTTTGCTTCGCCGGCTTTGGCGTCGCCCTTGATGTCCTGGGAATGGGCCGCCACCGTCACAAATGAGACAGCAAGGGCAAATAGCGTGGTGATCAGCTTGGTCATTTTGCGCGCACAATCAGGTGAAAATTGGGTATGTCAAACAGCCACTGATTATATCTGGGCCTGCCAGGGCCACCACAGGCAGCGGCATACACACCCCTGATTCACCCCTCTTCAAGCTCACACTTCGCGTTCAACATGAAATTTCAAGGCTCCAAAAACTACGTCGCCACCCAGGACCTGATGCTGGCCGTCAACGCCTCCGCCACCCTCAAAAAGCCCCTGCTGGTCAAGGGCGAGCCGGGCACCGGCAAAACCATGCTGGCCGAGGAAGTGGCCCAGGCCCTGAACCTGCCGCTGCTGCAGTGGCACATCAAGTCCACCACCAAGGCGCAGCAAGGCCTGTACGAATACGACGCGGTGTCGCGCCTGCGCGACTCGCAGCTCGGCGATGAAAAGGTCAAGGACATCCACAACTACATCGTCAAGGGGGTGCTCTGGCAGGCCTTTACCGCCGACGAGCCGGTGGCGCTGCTGATTGACGAGATCGACAAGGCCGACATTGAATTCCCGAACGACCTGTTGCGCGAGATCGATCGCATGGAGTTTTATGTGTACGAAACCCGCGAGCTGATCAAGGCCAAACACCGGCCCCTGGTCTTCATCACCTCGAACAATGAAAAAGAACTGCCCGACGCCTTTTTGCGCCGCTGCTTTTTCCACTACATCAAGTTCCCCGATGCCGACACGATGAAACAAATCGTCGATGTGCACTTCCCCGGCCTGAAAAAAGAACTGCTGGCCGCGGCCATGAAAACCTTTTACGACGTGCGCAACCTGCCCGGCCTGAAAAAGAAGCCTTCGACCAGTGAACTGCTGGACTGGCTCAAGCTGCTGGTGGCCGAGGACATCCCGCTCGAAGCGCTGCAAAGCAAGGAAGACAAGGTGGCCGTGCCGCCGCTGGTGGGCGCGCTGCTGAAAAACGAGCAGGATGTGACGCTGTTTGAAAAACTGGTGTTCATGCAACGCCACAACCGGTAAAAACACCATGGCTGGCGACACCCGGAAATTGCTGCTGGAAGGACTGTCCGACGCCGTCGGTTTTGTCGGCGGGGCGCTGGCCGGCTTCTGGCTGGGCCGGCTGTTCGGCCTGGACATATTCGCCGCCGGTTACGGCAACGCCGCCATTGGCGGCATTGTGCTGGTCGGCCTGGGCGGTGGCCTGGGCCTGCAGGTGGCCAGGCGCTGGCGCCGGGCACAGGAGAAAAAGCGGAGCGGCGAACCATGAGTTTTGTCCAGCCTGTCACCCTGTCAGGGCGCGGCGTCGAGCTGGTGCCGCTGGCACTTGAACATGAAGCCGGCCTGCGCGCCGCGGCCGCCGATGGCGAGTTGTGGAAGCTGCGCATCACGTCGGTCCCCGAGCCCGACCAGACCCAGGCTTATATTGAAGAAGCCCTGAAAGGCCGCGAAGCCGGCCACCGCTTTGCCTTTGCCGTGCGTGATGCCGCCACCGGCACGGTGCTGGGCAGCAGCAGTTACCACGACATCCTGCCGGCCGTCAAACGTGTCGAGATTGGCTACACCTGGTATGCCGCGCGTTGCCAGCGCACCCACATCAACACCAGCTGCAAGCTGCTGCTGCTGACCCATGCGTTTGAAACCCTGGGCTGCCATGTGGTGGGCTGGCGCACCGACAATTTCAACCACGCCTCGCAGCGCGCCATCGAACGCCTGGGCGCGCGCAAGGACGGCGTGATACGCGGCCACGCCATGCGCCGCGACGGCACGATTCGCGACACCGTGATGTACAGCCTGCGCTCCGGCGAATGGCCCGAGGTCAAAGCGCAGCTGCTGTACCTGCTGGACAAGCCAAGGTCATCCTGAGGACAGTGACGCCATGTTGATCGACTTTTTCTACACCCTGCGTTCGGCCAAGCTGCCGGTTTCGGTCAAGGAATACCTGATGCTGCTGGAGGCGCTGCAGGCCGGTGTGGTCGGGCCCAATAGCAGCACACCCGACGGCGAGATCGGCGAGGGCGCGTACAAGATCGACGATTTTTATTACCTGAGCCGCACCGTGCTGGTGAAGGACGAAAAACACTACGACAAGTTCGACCGCGCGTTTGCGGCCTACTTCAAGGGTGTGGAGATGATTGCCGACTTCACCAGGGACATTCCGCTCGAATGGCTGCGCAAAAACCTGGAGCTTGAACTGAGCCCCGAAGAAAAGGCCAAGATCGAGAAGATGGGCTGGGACGAGCTGATGGAAACGCTGAAAAAGCGCTTTGAAGAGCAGAAAGAACGCCACGAGGGCGGCAGCCGCATGATAGGCACGGGCGGCACCTCGCCGTTTGGCGCCAACGGTTTCAACCCCCAGGGCATACGCATAGGCCAGGAAAAAAGCCGCAACAAAAGCGCGGTGAAAGTCTGGGACCAGCGCGCCTACAAGGATTACGACGACACCCAGGAGCTGGGCACACGCAACATCAAGGTCGCGCTGCGCCGGCTGCGCAAGTTTGCGCGCGAGGGCAACGTCGAAGAACTGGACCTGGACGACACCATCAAGTCCACCGCGGCCAATGCCGGCTGGCTGGACATCAAGATGGTGCCCGAGCGCCACAACAATGTGAAGGTGCTGCTGCTGATGGACGTGGGCGGCACCATGGACGAACACATCGCTCGGGTCGAGGAATTGTTCTCGGCCACCAAGACCGAGTTCAAACACATCGAGTTTTATTACTTCCACAACTGTGTCTATGACTTCATGTGGAAGAACAACCGCCGCCGCTTCAGCGAAAAGTTTGCGACCTGGGACATCATCCGCAAGTACAACAAGGACTACAAACTGATCTTTGTCGGCGACGCGACCATGAGCCCATACGAAATTTTGCAGCCGGGCGGCAGCGTCGAGTACAACAATGAAGAGGCCGGCGCCGAGTGGATGCAGCGCCTGACCAACGCCTTCCCGAAGTTTGTATGGATCAACCCCGAGCCGCAAGGCGTCTGGCAATACCGCCAGAGCATCAGCGTGATCCAGCAACTCGTGAACCAGCGCATGTTTCCGCTGACGATCAAGGGGCTGGAAGAGGCGATGCGCCTGCTGTCGAAGTAAGGCGCGGCCTGAATCGGCATGGCCGTTCAGCGCCGGGAAAAGATGGTGCCCTTGGCAGGAATCGGACCTGCGACCTATCCCTTAGGAGGGGATCGCTCTATCCACTGAGCTACAAAGGCAGGCCTGTAGTTTACCAAGGCGGGCCCGGCGACTCCGGCAACAAGTCCAGCACCTGAGATTGCTACTTTTTTGATAGCTGCCTGCGCTCATGAAACAAGGGCTGGAGGCCTGAAACACCTGCAAGCGCCGAGGCGCCGGGAGGTGTCAGCCCCTCAATCCCGCCTGGCCCACTCCACAAACTCCGGCTGGTAATTTTTTGACTTCAGAAAGTCCGCCAGCGCGTAGCCGGTGCCGGCCGGCCAGCATTTCACGTCTTCGTGGGCGTAGAGCCTGTAGTCCACCAGTTCGGGCGAGAGTTTGACCTCGCCGTGGCCGACCGCGCTGTAGGCAATGATGATCTGGTTCATGCGCTGGAAGTCGTACACACCGATCAGCTTGAGGTCGCTCACGTCGAGGTTGGTTTCTTCCTTCACTTCACGCGTGATGCCGCCTTCGGGCGTTTCGCCGGCCTCCATGAAACCGGTGATCAGCGCATACATCTTGCCGGACCAGGCAGCGTTGCGTGCCAGCAGAATCTTGCCCTGGTGTTCAATCACCGCCGCCAGCACCGGCACCGGGTTGTTCCAGTGGGTGTAGTTGCAGGCCGGGCAGCGCAGGCGCACGGTGTCGCCGCTGTCTTCCATCTGGGAAATCATGGCGAGCGGGGTAGCGCAGTTAGGGCAGAACTTGAATTCGTGGGTCATGCGATTGCTTTCTCATCTCGTGGATTTTCTGGGTGTCATCCCGGACTTGATCCGGGATCCATGTGGCATGAACCACCTGCCTGTTCACTTGGCCATGGATTGCGGGTCAGGCCCGCAATGACAAAGGCGCAGGTCAGGCGGGAAAAACGCCAGTGGACAGGTAGCGGTCGCCGCGGTCGCAGACGATAAACACAATCACTGCGTCTTTCACGGTTTTGGCAATCTCCTGCGCCACCCAGCAGGCGCCAGCGGCCGAAATGCCGGCGAAGATGCCTTCTTCGCGCGCCAGCCGGCGGCACATGTCTTCGGCATCGCTCTGGCTCACCAGTACGGTTTCGTCGACATGGCGCGGGTCGTAAATTTTCGGCATGTAGGCCTCCGGCCATTTGCGTATGCCGGGAATGCGCGAGCCTTCGCTCGGTTGCGCACCTATGATTTTGATCGCAGGGTTCTTCTCTTTGAGAAAACGCGAAACGCCGGTGATGGTGCCGGTGGTGCCCATGGCGCTGACAAAATGCGTGACCTTGCCGCCGGTATCGGCCCAGATCTCAGGGCCGGTGCTTTCGTAATGGATGCGCGGGTTGTCGGGGTTGGCAAACTGGTCCAGCACCCTGCCCTTGCCGTCTTTGGCCATCTGGTCGGCCAGATCACGTGCATGCTCCATGCCGCCGCTTTTGGGCGTGAGGATCAACTCGGCACCAAAGGCCTTCATGGTCTGCGCACGTTCAATCGACAAGTCCTCCGGCATGATCAGCAGCATGCGGTAACCCTTGATGGCCGCCGCCATGGCCAGCGCAATGCCGGTGTTGCCCGAGGTGGCTTCAATCAGCGTGTCGCCCGGCTTGATCTCGCCGCGCTCTTCGGCACGCCTGATCATGGCCAGTGCCGGCCGGTCTTTCACCGAACCGGCCGGGTTGTTGCCTTCGAGTTTGCCAAGCACCACATTGTTGCGCTGGCTGTTGCCTTCGGCCTGGATACGTTGCAGTGCCACCAGAGGCGTTTTGCCAATGGCGTCTTCGATAGTGGGGTAGGTCATACCCTGCACTGTGCCATAATTTGCCTCTTCGCTTCTTCCTGCCCGGGTGGTGAAATTGGTAGACGCAGGGGACTCAAAATCCCCCGCCGAAAGGCGTGCCGGTTCGATTCCGGCCCCGGGCACCACCTCCCCTGATTCCCATTGCCTGGTTCACGCGAACCGGCACGCCTTTGGCGGTATTGACAAAGCGCACTTCGTACGCGGGTTCGATGCCGGCCCCGGGAACCACCTCCCCTGAATCCCCGTCTGTTGGTTCTCGCGAACCGGTGTAACGCATGTCATGCGCCACATGGTTTGCGGCCTCACCAGGACTCCAGCCACGGGCGGATTTCGAGCTCGTGGGTCCAGGCATCGCGCGGCTGCATGTGCAACTGCCAGTAGAGGTCGGCGATACGTTCCGGATTGACAATGCCGCCCTCGTCCTTGCTTGCATACCGTTCCGGAAAATTGCTGCGGATGAACTCTGTGTCTATGGCCCCGTCCACCACCGGATGGGCCACATGGATGCCTTTGGGCCAGAGCTCGCGCGCCATGCTTTGCGCCAGTGCGCGCAAGGCATGTTTGGCGCCGGCAAAAGCGGCAAAACCCTCACGGCCGCGCAGGCTGGCGGTGGCGCCGGTGAAAATGATCGTGCCACGCCCTCGCGGCAGCATCACTTTGGCGGCCTCGCGCCCCATCAGAAAGCCGCCAAAACAGGCCATCTCCCAGACCTTGAAGTAGACGCGCGCCGTTGTCTCGGTGATCGGAAAACGCACGTTGGCGCCGATATTAAAAACCGCCACTTCAATCGGCGCGATGTCTGCCTCTATTTTCTGAACCAGACCCACCATCTCTTCTTCCTTGCGGGCGTCGCTGGCAAACCCATACGCCTGCCCACCCTCGGCCTTGATCTGCTCGACCAAAGGCTTGAGTTTGTCCTCACTGCGGCGCGTGACACAGGCGATATAACCCTCGCGCGCAAAACGGCGTGCGATCGCGCCGCCAGTCGCATCACCTGCACCTATGACCAGAATGGCTTTTTTGGCTTCCATGGATGTCCTCCTCTTGTGAGCCTCGCTGCCCTTAGCCGCCCACCACCGCCAGGTAAGCACGCGCCGTCTCGGGCGCCACCGAGTCCAGCAGTTGTGCATACGGCGTTTTGTGGCGCACCAGCAGCCGCGCCGATGCCACGTTTTTCGACTTGCAAAACCAGTGGCAGCTGTGCTGCATCAGGAACAGCTCGGCCGACAGCGTGAAAGCCCGGCTTTTGGGGCTCTGGTCTGGCTTGGCGCTGGCGGCCCTGGTGATGCCATCTGCATGCACCGCAAGCAGCCGGCGCAGATCCAGGGTGGCCGCAGGGAAAAGTTTGTCGGCATGGGGAATGGCCATGGCCAGCGTGCTCACGCGCGCCTGGGCCGCCTCCACTTTGGAAAAATCAGCAGCGAAGCTCGCAAACTGCTTGCTGAGCTTTTCCTCTGTGCTGCCCAGCAGCTGCCAGATCTGCTCACGCCGCTCGGGGTCAGTTTCGCCCAGCGCCCGCAGGTAGCCTCCGTTCAGGCTTTCCATCAGTTGTTCGATCTGGTATTTGCCCAGATAACTGCCCAGCAAGGCAATGCGTGCGCGTTGCCAGCCCGACCGGAGCAACCAGAAGCCGGTGGCTGCCAACATCGCCAAAACAAGAATATCCATCGCTACCGAGTGTAGTCACCCCGGCGTACCCGCCAGCGCGCAAGGCCGGACAAAAACGCAGATACTCCAAGCCATGCAAGCCACCCCCCTTCACCGGCTGCCAGCCTGGCAAGCAGCCGGGTACATCGCGCGCCGCGAACTGAGAGCCGAAGACCTGGTCCGCGCCTGCCTGGACCACATCAGCGGGCGTGAGCCGCAGGTGGCGGCCTTTGTGCACCTGGCTGCCGACGCGGCCCTGACCACGGCGCGCCAGCTCGACGCCGGGCCGATACGCGGGCTGCTACACGGCCTGCCGTTTGGCGTGAAGGATTTGTTCGACACCTTCGACCTGCCCACGGCTTATGGCTCGCCGATTTATGCCGGGCAGCAGCCGCTGGCCGATGCCGCCGCCGTGGCGCTGTGCCGCGAAGCCGGTGCGGTGCTGATCGGCAAAACCGTCACGACCGAGCTGGCCAATATGTTCCCCGGGGTCACGCGCAACCCGCACAACCCGCTGCACACGCCGGGCGGATCTTCGAGCGGCTCGGCCGCGGCGGTGGCCGATCACATGTTGCCGCTGGCGCTCGGCACGCAGACCGCCGGTTCGCTGATCCGGCCGGCGGCGTTTTGCGGCGTGGTCGGCTACAAGCCCAGCCACAACCGGGTTCCCAAAGCCGGTGTCAAAAGCCTGTCGGAAACGCTGGACACGGTGGGCGGTTTTGCGCGCAGTGTGCGCGACGTGGCGCTGCTGGGCGCCGTGCTGACCGGTGATGCCAGGCTGGCAGACCCGGCCACTTTTATCCAGCCGATCGCGCCACGCATCGGTTGTTGCCAGACACCGGAGTGGGCACTTGCAGACAGTGACACGCAGCAGGCCTGGGGCCAGGCTGAACAGGCGCTGGGCGCACACGGCGTGGCCATGGCGCTGCCGCCGGAGCTGTCTGGCCTGGTGGCGGTGCAAAAAGCGGTACAGGCCTTCGAGACGGCACGCTCCCTGAGCCATGAGCGCCTGCACCACCCCGGACAACTGAGCGCGCCATTACGCGCCCTGATCGCCGACGGACTGGCGATCAGCGGCGCGGCCCATGCGCAAAACCTGCTGGCCACCGCACTGGCGCGGCGCCAGGTGCAGGCCTTGTTCGGTCCTTGCGACGTGTTGCTGGCGCCAAGCAGCATGGGCGAGGCACCCGCCGGGCTGGACAGCACGGGCGACCCGCTGTTTTGCCGCAGCTGGACGCTGCTGGGCCTGCCCTGTGTGCACCTGCCGTTTGCGCGTGGCCACAGCGGGCTGCCGGTGGGGCTGCAGCTGGTGGGCGCTTACGGCGACGACCAGCGCCTGCTCGCGGTGGCGCACTGGGTGCACAAGCGGCTCGCGCCTTAGCCGCTGGCGGCAGTGGCGGCAGCGCCGGGCGTTTTTTTGACCCTGCGTCTTGCCACGGCATTGAAATAAGCGCATTCTTGAATCGCAGTTTTTTCTGCGGCTCACGGAGTCCATCATGCGCTCACCTCGTTTCTGGATCTGGCCTTTGGTCTCGGCAGCCCTGCTGGCCCTGCCCGCGCAGGCGGCCACCGTCCAGCCTTCCCAGGCGCAAAGCACGATCAACGCCCTGGCCCGGGCCAATGCCTCGGTGGTGGGTGTACGCGTCACGGCGGCAGAAGGCGCGCGTTCGGCCGAAACCCTGGGGCAGCGGCGCAGCGGTTCCGGCGTCCTGATTGCGTCCGACGGCCTGATTCTGACGATTGGCTACCTGCTGCTAGAAGCCGAGCAGATCGAAATCGTGACCCAGGACAACAAAATCCTGCCGGCGCGCGCCGTGGCCTACGACCTGGCCACCGGTTTTGGCCTGTTGCGGCCTTTGCTGCCGCTGCGCGCCTCCAGCAATGTCAGCGTGGCGGTACTCGGCAGCAGCCAGTCGGCGCAGCCCGGCGAAGCACTGATGGCCGTCACCGGCCCGCAACCGAATGACGACGGCGACGTCAACATGACGCGGCTGATCAGCAAACGCGCGTTCTCGGGCAACTGGGAATACCACATTGAAACCGCCCTGTTCACCAGCCCGCCCATTGTTGCCAACGAGGGCAACCACAGCGGCGCCCCGCTGTTCAACCAGAAGGGGGAGTTGATAGGCATAGGCTCACTGCTGGTGTCGGATGCCACCGGGCAAAACCGGCGCATGCCCGGCAACATGTTTGTGCCCGTCGATTTGCTGCGGCCCATCCTGGCCGAGTTGCAGCAGTCCGGCAGCAGTGTGAAAAGCCGCCGCCCCTGGCTGGGACTGAACTCCAACGACCAGGGCGGCCGGGTGCAGATCACGCGCGTCAGCAAGGACAGCCCGGCCGAAGGCGCGGGGCTGGAGGCGGGCGATGTGGTGCTGGCCGTTGACGGCGCCAAGGTCACCACGCTGGAGGACTTTTACAAAAAGCTCTGGAACCGGGCCGCGCCCGATGCAGAGATCTCGCTGACCGTGCTGCAGGGCGCCGATGTCAAAACCATTGTGCTCAAAGCGCAGGACCGCATGTTGACCCTGAAGAAACCTGCGGGCATCTGACACTGCAGGTAAAAACAGCTCTCAGCCCTTGCCGCACCTGCACAAGCAGCTCCTGATTTAATAGCGAATCCTCAGCCGCCGAGCAATCCCTGCAGCACGGTGGGGTAACGCAGCCGCAGCCGCAGCTCCTGCTTGAGGCGGGTGTTGTCGAGCCGGCGCGACTCGCTCATGAAACTCAGCAACATCAGCGGCAACGCGTCCTGCGCCGTGCAGCGCGCCACGCGCGGCGGACGTGGCAGCTGGTACATATCGGCCGCCAGGTCAAAGTAGTCCCCCATCTTCAGCTGCGTGTCGTCGCTGGCATTGGTGCTGCGCTGCGGCTTGCCGCGCCACAGCGCCGCCACACAGGCGCGCGCCAGGTCATCGGCGTGGATGTGGTTGGTGTAGACGTCGTCCGCCGCCAGCAACACCGGCGTGCCCTTGAGCAGGCGGGCGCGCGGCGTCCCGCCTTCACGGTCGGGCGCGTAAATGCCGGGGATGCGCAGCGTGTGCACAGCCACCCCGCTGGAGCGGCCAAAAAAGCGCAGTTGCTGCTCGGCATCGACCCGGCGCCAGGCGCGCGGCGTGTGCGGGTTGACAGGGCGTGTCTCAGGCGCCCAATCGCCCCGGCAGTCGCCATAGACACCGCTGGTGGAGCCGTACACCAGCGACAGCGGCAGCGTGCGCAAACGCAGCGCGCGCAGCAGCGCCAGCGTGCGCGGATCCCGGCGCCAGTCGGGCAGGTTCTCGGCGGGTGGCGGCGCCAGATGTAACACCCGGCTCGCCAGTCCGGCCAGGCGCCGCAGTGTGGCGGGCTGGTCCAGGTTGCCGGCCAGCGGCCGGATACCGGCGGCCCGCAAGGCAGACTGACGTTCCGGCGACGAGGTCAACGCCAGCAACTGCACACGCGGAGCCAGCTGGCGCGCCGCCCGCAGGCCGACATCGCCGCAGCCGATGAGCAGAATACGCGGACGGCGAAAGCGCGAAGGCAGGGCGCCAAGGGGACTTTGGTTTGAGGGCAAAATTGGGGAATCTGCTTTGATGCAGCACAGTATAAAAAATCAGACAACGACAGAGGATAACCAGTATGACTTTCAGCGTCACCGTGCTGCCCAGCGGCCGCCAGTTCACCGCCAACCCCGACGAGGCCATGCTGGCCGCAGCCATCCGTCAGGGCGTGGGTATGCCCTACGGCTGCAAGGACGGCGCCTGCGGTTCCTGCAAATGCAAAAAAATCGAGGGCACGGTGGTGCACGGCCCGCACCAGCTCAAGGCACTGTCGCATGAAGAAGAAGAGGCCGGATTTGTGCTGACCTGCTGCGGTGTGGCGCAAACCGACGTGGTGCTCGAATCACGCCAGGTGACCGACGAAAGCGCCTTTCCGATCAAGAAAATGCCCTCACGCGTGGCCAGCATGGCGCGGGCTTCCCACGACGTGATGGTGATACGCCTGCAACTGCCGGCCGCCGATGTTTTCAAATACCACGCCGGCCAGTACGTGGAATTTTTGCTGCGTGATGGCGACCGCCGCAGCTATTCGATGGGCAACGCACCGCACACCCAGACGGAAAACCCCGGCATTGAATTGCACATCCGCCACATGCCGGGCGGCAAATTTACCGACCATGTGTTCAGCGCCATGAAGGAAAAGGAAATCCTGCGCATCGAAGGGCCGTACGGCAGCTTCTTCCTGCGCGAGGACAGCAACAAACCCATGGTGCTGCTGGCCTCGGGCACCGGTTTTGCGCCGATCAAGGCGCTGATCGAACACCTGCAGTTCAAGGGCAGCACGCGGCCCGCGGTCTTGTACTGGGGTGGCCGCCGGCCGGCTGACCTGTACATGAACGACTGGGTGCTGGCCAAAGTGGCCGAGATGCCGAATCTGACTTATGTGCCGGTGATCTCCAACGCCCTGCCTGAAGACGCCTGGACCGGCCGCACAGGTTTTGTACACAAATCCGTGCTGGAAGATTTTCCCGACCTGTCGGGCCACCAGGTCTACGCCTGTGGTGCACCCATCGTGGTGGACTCAGCGCGCGCTGACTACACCGCTCTGGGTGGGCTGCCTGAAGAAGAGTTTTTTGCGGACTCGTTCACGACCGAGGCGGACAAGGCGAAGGCGCTGGCCTGAAACTTCGCTGACCTGGCTGGGTCATTGCCAGCCCAGGCTTGGCGGGAGCCTCGAACAAGCCGGGTCTCGCCCCGGCGGGCGACTCACTTTCTCTTGCGTCGCCAAGAGAAAGTAAGCAAAGAGAAGGCGACCCGATGGTCTGGGTCCCTCCGCTTCGCTACGGGCAACCTGCGGTGCTCGCCGAAAACGGGGTCTCGCTCGAACTCGCTGCGCTCAGACAATCGCTCGCCCTGATCCGTTTTCGGCTGCGCTCCTCGGCCCAGCCCGACGGGTGGGGGAAGCGAATACGGAAACGAAAACGGATACGGGGAGCCCTGACGCGCGGCGCGCGTCAGGGCTGTTTCGGTTGGCCGTCATGTTTGCACGCGGGAGCAGCACACGCGGCCAAATGAGGTCCCCCTCCATCGCCCAGCGGGGCGAGGGAGGGGTTAGGGGTGGGAGTGGGGAGTCAGACCCTACTGTCCAGAACGAGCCGGGGACGCAGCGTGACGCAACCCAGTCCGCAGACTTCTCTTATTTGCTCGCCGAGTTCGACTTCTCAATCCCGCTCGCCACCGCCTTGGCCAGACTGGAGGACAAACCGCTGTCCCCCGTGATCTTGCCCAGCGCCGCACCGGCCACCAGTTCGATCAAACGGGTGGACGGGTCGCTGGCGGAAGCCGTCGAGGCCGAGCCTTCCGGAGCGATGGCATTTTTCATCAGGCCGCTCACCAGGTCCATGGCAAAACGGTTGCCCGAACCGCCGCCACCGCCGCCGGAAGAACCCGCCATCGTCAAGGCCACCTGGCCCAAAATCGCAAAGGCCGTGCGCCAGGCTTTATCGCTCTCCTGCTGTTTGAAGTCGCTCACGGCGATCTGCAGGTCGCGGTGGTACTGCTGCTGCAGCAAGGCCATGTAGTCGGGCCGCGCCGGCATGAACATCACCACGCCGCCGCCCACCACCGCGCTGTTGCTGACAAACAGGCCGGTCTCCGTGCTCTTGTCCTCCAGGTCCACCTTGTCGCCATAAAAAATGATGTGGCCCATGGTGATCTGACCCGCCTCCCGGCCTTTGGCAGGGATGTAGTCAAAGCGCCCCCGGTATTCGATGCCATTGCCCAGCGCGTAAGTGCCTTCATACGGCACGGCCAGGCGCGCACGCATGAAGGCATGGTCCATGCGGCCAAAGCTGCCGGTGAAGGTCGGCACAATGTTCATCGCACCAAAACCGCGGATCTGCGTGCCCCTGTCCATCAGGCCGTCGCCACCGTAGAACTGCTCGTATTTTTTACCCTTGGTCAGGGGATGGCTCACCAGGTAACGCTGGCCGGGAATGGTCCGGCTGTTCTGCCAGTTGCCCTCCAGCATCTGGTTCTGGTACATGTCGTGAACGATGCCCTGGCCATTGCGGCAGTCGCCCTGCACACACCGGTAGAAGTCGGCACTGGAAATATCCAGTGCCTGGGCAGCGGGTGCCAGCGCCACCAGCAGGACCGTCAGTACCAGGTGGCAGCGTGGGATGGACACTCGCATGCCCTCAATCTTTCGGGCAGGTCTGGGCTTTGGTCAACACGCCGTCGATAAAGCAGTTGCGTGTTTCCAGCATTTCCACGCCATTGACGGTGATCAGACGGGCTTTTTCCATGCCGGGCATCTGGTCCAGGCGCATGCCGGATGCCTTGAGGTAGTTTTCCTGCACCTGTACCTGCTCGCCGTGGTTCTTGCCGTTTTTCATCGGCGATTCGCTGGTCATGAAAAACTTGTCATTTTTGTACATGGCCATTTTGCTGATGGGGCCGCTGATACCGGACATGAAATGGCTGTCCAGCTGCTGCTGGAAGCTGGTGTTCACGCCAAACAGGCCGCCGGTGATTTTGGGCGCCATGCTGACCGTGAAGGTGGTCATCTGCCCCGCCTGGAAGTTCGTGTAGAACACCGACACCTGGGGCTCAGGCGCGTCCGGAATTTTGGTTTTCGACATGGTCTGCGTGGTTTGCGCATCGTCATAAAGGGTTTCGTTGCGCAGTGCCGACTGGTTCACGTGGTAACGCTCGGTATCCTGGACCTTGCCGTCCTGGAATGTCAGGAAGTAGCGGCTGACCTGTTGCGACATCATGCGCATGGTCATCTTCACCTTCTTGGCGCCGAGGTCCATGTTGTTGACGTTTTCCATCAGGGTGTCGAACTGCACCAGAAATTCGGCCTCGCCGTCGAGCTTGCCGTTTTTGCAGGCCGCCTTGATCGGTGTGATGCGGATATTGCTGTACTGCATGGGCATGGCGGCGGTCTCCGGGTCCATGCCCATGTCGCGCAGCTGTTTGCGCGACATCAGCCGGATTTTTTCTGCTTCCTCCGGAATCGCCATGAAAAGTCCGAGCGGCTGGTACAGGTCACGCTGCGGCACCTCGCAGGGCATGGCCATGGGCGCGGCCGGCGGCTTGAAGTAGTTGGGGTCGGCCTTGATGCGTGCGTAGTCGGCCTGGAAACGTTTGACCAGGGCCTGCGCCTCTGGCTGCGGCGGGTTGGGAAAGTCCAGCGCCACTGCGGAAAAACTGGCGAAGCCCAGCGTCAGACAAGCCAAAGGCAGGGCGGAACGAAGCATCAAAAAACTCCCGGTTGATTGCGGGCCATCTTAGTCAGCGCCCACTGATAGCGGCATCCCGCATTTGTGGGATGGCCAACACCGCTCTTTGCCACCGGGGCTGACACTTGCTTAGGGAATCCCACGGTGACGGCGGCGCGGCTGTTTTGCACAATAGGGCCATGAACCTCCAGACCGCCCCTCTTCATGCCGCCCGCTCACTGGCACTGTGTCTTCTGGCTGCGCTCGCGCTGCCGCCCACTGTGGCCGGCGCGCAGACGCCCGCCAAAGTCATGCGCATCATCGTGCCTTATGCCCCTGGTGGTCCTATCGATGTGACGGCACGCCTGATGGCCGAGCGCGTCAAGGACACGCTGGGTACCGTCATCATCGAAAACCGCCCCGGCGGTGGTGGCAACATCGGCGCCGATCTGGTCGCCAAAGCGGCGCCGGACGGCCTGACCATTGGCATCGCGGCGGTGGCCACCCACGCGATCAACCCCTGGCTTTACAGCAAGATGCCGTACAACGCGGCCACCGACTTTGCGCCCATCACGCAGATGCTGCGTGTGCCCAATGTGCTGGTCATGAACGCGGACACCGCGGCGCGGCTGAACATCCACAGCCTGGCCGACCTGATCAAATACGCCAAAGCGAATCCGGCCAAACTCAACTACGGCAGCGGTGGCAATGGCAGTGCCGGGCACCTGGCCGGTGAAATGTTCAAAAAGGACGCGGGCATTTTTGCGCTGCACATCCCCTACAACGGCGGCAACCCGGCGCAGCTCGCACTGCTCAGCGGTCAGGTCGATTTCAACTTCGACAACCTCGCCACAGCATCGGCCAACATCAAGGCCGGCAAACTCAAAGCGCTGGCCGTGACCACCGCCACGCGCAGCGCAGCCCTGCCCGAAGTGCCCGCCGTGGCCGAAACCCTCAAGGGTTTTGCCATAGACACCTGGTGGGGTCTGGTGGCCCCCGCCACCACACCGAAAGACGTGCTTGCCAAACTGAACCAGGCATTTGTCGCCGCCCTCAACTCGCCCGAAGCCAAAACCCGTTTTGCCGCCTTGCTGGCCGAGCCGGTGGCGAGTTCATCCGAGCAGTTTGGCGCTTTCATGAAAGCCGAACTGGCCAAGTACGAAAAGGTGGTGAAGGCCTCCGGGGCGAGGGTGGACTGATTTCTTCACGCCTTTTGCGGCACAGGCCCTTATTTGGCGGGCGTAGGCAGCTATTAAATTCATAGTGCTTTTTGCATCACGCTGCGGCTCGGGTGCATCTTGGACAGTAGGGCCTAACTCCCCACTCCCACCCTCAGGGATGCGCTGCCTGACTCGCGCGATGCGCGGCAGGGCTTTTGCGGGATGAGCCGTGAGGCGCAAAACCCAAGGCAAGGCTGAACGCCTTGCCTGGTTTTGTAACGAAGCGGATCGCCCGCAAAACCACGCCCCTTCGGGTTCGGACCCGAGCAAACGCGGTCGCGTTTGCGGGCCATGTTGGCCATCCCGGCACGCACAGCCGACCGGCTGTGCTAGCGGGCGCTTTCCTCACCAAACCCCTTGCGTGTGCCTTCGGGCACACGACGCGGCGTGTTGGCGAGCAAATCATCCCGTTGTGGACCCGAACGCGCATGGCGGGAGTCAGGCAGCGCATCCCCGACCCCTCCCTCGCCCCGCTGGGCGATGGAGGAGGACTTCATTTGGCCGCGTGTGCTGCGCTCGCGTGCAAACATGACGGCCAACCGAATCAGCCCTGACGCGCTATGCGCGTCAGGGCTCCCCGCACCCGAACCCGCATTCGTCTCCCCAAGCCCGTTAGGCTGGGCCGAGGAGCGCTGGTCAAAGCGGATCAGGGCGAGCGATTGTCTGAGCGAAGCGAGTTCGAGCTCGACCCCGCTTTGACCGAGCACCGCAGGTTGCCTGGAGCGAAGCGGAAGGACCCAGACTGTCGGGTCGCCTTTTCTTTGGTGACTTTCTTTTGGCGACGCAAAAGAAAGTTACTTGCCGCCGGGCAACCCCCGGCTTGCAGGCAAACCGCAAAGCCCGAGTTAGCAAACATGGATCCCGGATCAAGCCCGGGATGACTGTGAATTGGCGCAGAGGCAGTGATCCGCTATAAATTCAATAGCTGCTTGCGCTCGCCCCACAAGGGCCAAAGCCCCACAAAACCTGAAGAATCACTCCCCCAGATAAGCCGCCCTGACGCGCGGATCATCGAGCAACTGTTTGGCCTCGCCGTTCATGGTGACCAGCCCCGACTCCATCACGTAGCCGCGGTCGGCAATGCCCAGTGCGCGGCTGGCATTCTGCTCAACCAGCAGCACGGTGACGCCGCGTGCCGACACGTCTTTCACGACCTCGAAAATCTTGTCCACCATGATGGGAGACAGGCCCATGGACGGCTCGTCGAGCAGCAGCACCTTGGGGCGGCTCATCAGGGCACGGGCCATGGCCAGCATCTGCTGCTCACCGCCGCTCATGGTGCCGGCGAGCTGGTCCTTGCGTTCACGCAGGCGCGGGAACAGCTCAAACATTTTTTCCATGTCAGCTGCAATCTCGGCCTTGTCGTTGCGGATGTAGGCACCCATCTGCAGGTTCTCGATGATGGTCATGCGGGTGAAAACGCCGCGCCCCTCCGGCACCATGGCCAGACCTTCCTTGACCAGGTCCCACGAGCCCTTGCCCTTGATGCTTTTGCCCATGTATTCGATGTCGCCACCAAGCAGCGGCAAGGTGCCGGTGATGGCTTTCATGGTGGTGGTCTTGCCGGCGCCGTTGGAGCCTATCAGCGTGACCAGTTCGCCCTCGTTGACTTCAAAATCAACGCCCTTGACCGCCTGGATGCCGCCGTAGGCCACCTTGAGGCCGGTCACCTTGAGAAGTGTGTTTGCCATGTTCTTGCTTTCCTTCAATGACCCGCGCCCAGATAGGCGGTGATCACTTTTTCATTTTTCTGCACCTCGGCCGGCGGGCCTTCGGCAATCTGTTTGCCGTAGTCGAGCACGGTCACGCGGTCACACAGGCCCATGACCAGCTTGACATCGTGCTCGATCAGCAAGATGGTCCGGTTGTCCTTGCGGATCTGGTCAATCAGTTCGCGCAGCTGCACTTTTTCGGTGGCGTTCATGCCGGCGGCCGGTTCGTCGAGCGCAATCAGCTGCGGGTCGGTGGCCAGGGCGCGTGCGATTTCCAGCCGGCGCTGATCGCCGTAACTCAGCGTGCGCGCCTTGTAGTCGGCGTACTTGCCTATGCCCACATAGTCCAGCAGCTCCTGCGCACGTTTGGCAATCGCCGCTTCTTCGGCCTTGAAGCCCGGCGTGCGGAACACCGCACCGATCAGGCCGGACTTGGTGCGCATGTGCCGGCCCACCATGACGTTTTCCAGCGCCGTCATGTCGGCAAACAGCCGGATGTTCTGGAAGGTTCGCGCAATGCCGGCCTTGGCCACTTCATGCACCGCCGCCGGTTTGTAGGGCTTGCCGGCCAGTTCGAAAGTACCGCTGTCAGGCGTGTACAGCCCGGTCAGTACATTAAAAAACGTGGTCTTGCCGGCGCCGTTCGGCCCAATCAGGCCGTAGACCTGACCGCGTTCGATATGGATGCCGACATCACTGAGGGCCTGCAGGCCGCCGAAGCGTTTGGACACACCGGCAACTTTGAGAATGGTTTCACTCATGGCCATTCCTTAGGGGTTGATGGACTGGATGGGGTCTTTGCCGGGCGTCTTGTTCAGCGACTTGCCGTGCTCGGGCGCCGGCCACAAGCCGCGTGGCCTGGACAGCATGATGATGATCATGGCCAGCGCAATCAGCAGCTGGCGCAGGATGGCCGAGTCCAGCCGTCCACCCGTCATGGCCTGCAGCGGACCGGCCACGTGCCGCAGCACCTCGGGCAGGGCCGCCAGCAGCAGCGCACCCAGAATGACACCGGGTAGGTGGCCAATACCACCGAGCACCACCATGGCCACAATCATCACCGACTCCATCAGGCTGAAGGACTCGGGCGAGACAAAACCCTGGAAGGCGGCAAACATCGCGCCCGACACGCCGCCAAAGGTGGCGCCCATGCCGAAAGCCAGCAGCTTGAGGTTGCGGGTGTTGATGCCCATGGCCTTGGCGGCAATTTCGTCTTCGCGGATCGCCATCCAGGCGCGGCCTATGCGCGAGTTTTCCAGCCGGTGGCAAATGATCACCGAGACAATCACCAGCACCAGGAAGAGGTAGTAATACATGGACACCGAGGTCACCTCGATGCCGAAGAAGGTGTGCGACTTGCCGAGGTCAAAGCCGAAAAACTTCATCGAGTCGATCTGGTTGATGCCCTTGGGTCCGTTCGTCAGGTTGATCGGGCGGTCCAGGTTGTTCAGGAACACGCGGATGATTTCACCAAAACCCAAAGTGACAATCGCCAGGTAGTCGCCGCGCAGCTTCAGCGTCGGCGCACCGAGGATGATGCCGAAAAAACCCGCCAGTCCGGCCGCCAGCGGAATCACCGCCCAGATCGGCAGGTGCAGCCCGTTCGGAAAGGCCGCCTTCACGGCCGGGAAGGCGTCGGCCAGATGCGGCGAGCCCAGCAGGGCGAACAGATAGGCACCGACCGCAAAAAATGCGACGTAACCCAGATCCAGCAGGCCGGCATAACCGACCACGATGTTCAGGCCCAGGGCCAGCAGCACATACAGCAAGGCCATGTCGACGATGCGGACCCAGGCGTTGCCGCCCTGCTGCAGCAGCAGGGGCAGCACCAGCAGCGCAATCGCGACGGCTAAAAAAGTAGCTATTTTCTTTTGATTCATGAAGTTCTCCTGAGCGGCGCCTGCCTGCCCTAAGCCCGGTCCGCCACACGTTCACCGAGCAAACCGGAAGGCCGAAGGGTGAGCACAAAAATCAGCACAATAAAAGCAAAAATGTCGGAGTACTGGCTGCCCAGCACACCGCCGGTCAGCGGCCCGATGTAACCGGCGCCTATCGATTCGATCAGGCCCAGCAGGATGCCCCCCAGCACCGCACCGCCGAGGTTGCCGATGCCGCCAAACACGGCTGCGGTGAAGGCTTTGAGGCCGGGTAAAAAACCCATGGTGTGCTGCACCGTGCCGTAATTGGACGCGTACATCACGCCGGCCAGTGCCGCCAGCACCGCACCGATGATGAAGGTGGCCGAGATCACCGTGTCGGGCTTGACACCCATCAGGCCGGCCACACGCGGGTTTTCTGCGGTGGCGCGCATCGCGCGGCCGAGCCGCGTGTAGTTGACGAGGTACATCAGGATGGCCAGCGACACCGCCGTGGCGCCAAGGATGAAAATTTGCGTGACGGTGATCACCGCACCGCCAATTTGCAAAGGCTCGGACGGCAGCAGCGTCGGGTAGGGTTTGTAGTTGGGCTTCCAGATGATCATGGCCAGCGTTTGCAGCAGGATGGACATGCCGATGGCGGTGATCAGCGGCGCCAGTTTGGGCGAGTTGCGCAGCGGCCGGTAGGCGACTTTTTCGATCGCAAAATTGAGCGCGGCACACACCACAAAGGCGATCAGCAGCGAAACCAGCAAAATCAGCCAGCCGGGCGCCCCAGGCATGGCCTCCTGCATCCAGACAATGATGGTCCAGCTGGTCAGTGCACCCACCATCAGCACCTCGCCGTGCGCGAAATTGATCAAATTGATGATGCCGTACACCATGGTGTAACCGAGGGCGACCAGGGCATACATGCTGCCCAGCACCAGCCCGTTGATGATCTGCTGAAGGAAAACTTCCATAAACACTCTCCCGTGTGATTGAACTTGCCAACTCCGCCCCGGTACTGCCAGGACCGCGGTAAGGCCGGGATCACCGGCATACCGCGCGAGTTAACAAAAAGCCCGCCTATCAACACCAGAGGACTGGATTGGGTGGCGAGCTAATCCGCAAATTGTAGCCATGCGTCTCTAGCGAGAAACGGGCCAGCGCCCGGGTTTTCGCGGGGTTTACCCTTGAGAAACTGGATTTATGCGGCTCAATCAGGCTTTATCAGCAGGATTTGTTTTTCATTAGTTTTTCTGCTTGTTCTTCAGTTTCAGTTCGTTCAACTTATCGGCAATCCTGATCTCCAGCCCCCGGTTCACGGGTCGGTAAAACTCCGGCGCGGCCATGCCGTCCGGGAAATAACTTTCGCCGGCGGCAAAGCCGCCCTCCTCGTCGTGGGCATAACGGTAATTTTTGCCGTAATCGAGTTCTTTCATGAGCTCGGTGGGCGCATTGCGCAAGTGCAGCGGCACCGGCCGGGTGCCGTCTTTTTTGACCAGCGCTTTGGCTTCATTGAAGGCCTTGTACACCGCGTTCGACTTCGGTGCGATCGCCAGGTAAACCACACATTCGGCCAGCGCCAGCTCACCTTCGGGTGAACCGAGGCGCTCGTACACCTCGGCCGCGTCCAGCGCCAGCCGCAGGGCCCGCGGGTCGGCCAGGCCAATGTCTTCGCTGGCCATGCGTATCAGCCGCCGCGCCATGTATTTGGGCTCGGCACCGCCGTCGAGCATGCGCACCAGCCAGTACAGCGCAGCGTCGGGGTCCGAGCCGCGCACCGATTTGTGCAGCGCCGAGATGGTGTCGTAAAACTGCTCGCCGCCCTTGTCGTAACGCCGCATCTGCTGGCCCAGCACCTTGAGCAGCCAGGCGCCGGTGACCTCCACACCTGCGGCCGTTTTTTCACGCTGGGCCGCAACCGCCAGCGACTCCAGCGTGTTGAGCAGGCGCCGGGCATCGCCGTCGGCATAGGCCACGAGTTGCTCCAGCGCTTCAGGCACTATGTTTTTGATAGCTGGCAGCGCACGTTCCGCAAGGGCTTTGGCCACTATTTGCTTGAGATCTTCAGGCGTCAGCGGTTGCAGCACATACACGGCCGCGCGCGACAGCAGCGCCGAGTTGACCTCAAACGACGGGTTCTCGGTGGTGGCGCCTATGAAGGTAAAGAGACCGCTTTCGACATGCGGCAAAAAAGCGTCCTGCTGCGACTTGTTGAAGCGGTGCACCTCATCCACAAACACCATGGTGCGCCTGCCCCCTTGCGCCTGCCAGATGATGGCTTGCTCGACCGCCTCGCGGATGTCCTTGACGCCGCCCAACACCGCCGAAATCGTGATGAAGTGGGCATCAAAACTGTGGGCCATCAGGCGCGCCAGTGTGGTTTTGCCGACGCCTGGCGGGCCCCACAAAATGCAGCTGTGCGGCTGGCCCGACTCGAACGCAATACGCAGCGGCTTGTCGGGCCCGAGCAAATGCTGCTGGCCAATCACCTCGCCCAGATTTTTAGGCCGCAGGCGCTCGGCCAGTGGCGCTGTGGCTCTGGCGTCCACGCCCGGGTCGAACGAACTCTCAGCGCTTGTGGCCATGAACGGTGGGGCGCTACTGGCGAATGACGTCCGCGCCCGCAGGTGGCTTGAACTGAAAGCCGCCCGCGTTCAGCGCCGGATTGACCTCGAAGTTGCTGAAGCTCATGACGGAACGCTGGCCAAAGCTGTCGAGTATTTCCAGCCGGGCCAGTTCGCTGCCTTTGCCCGACTCCCTGAAACCGACCAGGATGCTCTGCACCTGGCCGTCCTTGGTTTTGGGCGTGGCCTCCACCCATTCGAGCCCGTCCTTGTCGGGCCGGGGCACCAGAGTGAAATCGGCCTGCAGCGTTTTCAAATCTGCGGCGGCAGCAATCACCGCGGCTGGCGTGCCGCCCAGCACCTGTGACAACTTGCGGGCCGTCACCTGGTTCAGGTCCACATCGTGCAGCCACAAGGTCTGGCCGTCGGAGACTATGCTTTGTTCAAACGGTTTTTTATAGACAAACTTGAAACGGTTGGGCCGCAGAAATTCAAAGCTGCCGCTGGAGGTCTTGACTCTGGGCGCCTGGCCGTCACGCGCCGGGCTGGTGACCACCTGGGTAAAGGCGGCGCGCCCGCTTTTGGTGTTTTTGACAAAAGCCTCCAGGCTCTCCAGGCCGGTCACTGTGGCCACCTGGGCGCTGGCGGCCAGCGAAAGCGTGGCCAATAGACCGGTCAGGGCAGTCTGGCGCAAGGCCGTGAAAAGTCGCAGATAGGAAAGGGTCATGGCGATGGCGGGGGAAGCCGCGTGAAGTGAACAGTGCCTGTGGGACTCAGGCCAAGGGTGCTTGGTTGCCCCAACAATGTATCGCCAAGGTAAAAGTCTGGCTGTCATCCTTCGGCGCGAGCAGGCACCAGAATTTCACGTTGCCCGCTGCCCGACATGGCGCTGACCATGCCCGATTTTTCCATCTCTTCAAGCATGCGGGCGGCCCGGTTGTAGCCGATCTTCAGATGCCGCTGCACCAGGGAGATCGAGGCTTTGCGGTTTTTCAGCACAATCTCGACCGCCTGGTCGTACATCGGGTCCTTGTCGCCGCCGGCTTCGGCAAAGTCGCCGCCCAGGTCGCCGCCTTCGCCGTCCACCGTGCCACCTTCCAGCACACCGTCGATGTAGTTGGGCTCACCCTGCTGCTTGAGGTAGGCCACCACGCGGTGCACCTCGTCGTCGCTGACAAAAGCGCCGTGCACACGTATCGGGAAACCGGTGCCGCTGGGCATGTACAACATGTCGCCCATGCCCAGCAGGGCTTCGGCGCCCATCTGGTCAAGAATGGTGCGGCTGTCGATCTTGCTGCTGACCTGAAAACTCAGGCGTGTCGGGATGTTGGCCTTGATCAGTCCGGTGATCACATCCACGCTGGGGCGCTGGGTGGCCAGCACCAGGTGGATGCCGGCGGCGCGTGCCTTCTGCGCCAGGCGGGCAATCAGTTCTTCAATTTTCTTGCCGACCACCATCATCAAGTCGGCCAGCTCGTCGATGACCACCACGATGTAGGGCAGACGCTCCAGCGGCTCGGGCTGATCCGGCGTCAGGCTGAAGGGGTTGTAGACAAACTCGCCACGCGCCTTGGCTTCATCGATCTTGACGTTGTAGCCGGCCAGGTTGCGCACGCCCATCTTGCTCATGAGTTTGTAGCGCTTTTCCATCTCGGCCACACACCAGTTCAGGCCGTGGGCGGCCTGGCGCATGTCGGTCACGACCGGCGCGAGCAGGTGCGGAATACCTTCGTAAACACTCATCTCGAGCATCTTGGGGTCGATCAAGAGCAAGCGCACATCGCGGGCATCGGCCTTGTACAGCAGGCTCAGGATCATCGCGTTGATACCGACCGACTTGCCGGAGCCGGTGGTGCCCGCAACCAGGCAATGCGGCATTTTCGCCAGGTCCGCCACCACCGGCGCGCCGCTGATGTCCTTGCCCAGGCCTATGGTCAGCATGGACTTGGCTTCGTTGTAGACCTGTGAGCCGAGGATCTCGCTGAGCTTGATGGACTGGCGCTTGGCGTTGGGCAGTTCCAGCGCCATGAAGTTTTTGCCCGGGATGGTTTCAATCACACGAATCGACACCAGGCTCAGCGCGCGCGCCAGGTCTTTGGCCAGGTTCACGATCTGCGCACCCTTGACGCCGGTGGCGGGCTCGATTTCGTAACGTGTGATGACGGGCCCGGGCGCCGCCGCCACCACCCGCACCTCGACGCCAAAGTCCTTGAGCTTTTTCTCGATCAGGCGCGAGGTCATCTCCAGCGTCTCGGGCGCCACGGTCTCCTGCCGCGTCAAGGCGCCGTCGAGCAGATCGACCTGCGGCAGTTTGGAGTCGGGCATCTCGCTGAACAGCGGTTTTTGCCGCTCTTTGGCCACCCGCTCGCTTTTGGGAATCTCGACCAGCGTGGGTTCGATCAGCACCGGCACCGGATGGTGCTCTTCGATCTCTATGCGTTCTTCATGCAGGGTTTCCTCACGCTCCAGAGCGGCAGCACGGCCGACCGCCAGATCCTGGGCAATCTCGCGTTTTTCACGGCGCGACTCGATCAGCTCGTCTATCCAGGCGCCTATGCGCTGCGCGGTATGTGCCCAGGAAAAAGAAAACACCACCGACACCGCGATCACACCCAGCGCAATCCAGACCAGGCCAGAGCCGGTAAAACCCAGCCACTTCACACTGGCGGGACCGGCCAGATAACCGAGCACCCCGCCCGCATGGCCGGGCAAACCGGCCTCAAACCGGTAAAGACGCGACCATTCCAGCGCGCTGCTGGACAGCAGCACCAGGCCCAGGCAGGCCCAGAATTTGACGCGCCCCAGCGCTGTCCGGACCAGCGGCTGGCCGCGCAGCCCGCGCGCCAGCGACGCCAGCCACACGCGCAGACCTGCGGCAAGCGCCCACCAGACCGAAAAACCAAAAAGAAAATAACTGGCGTCGGCCAGATGGGCACCCAGGCGCCCGCCCCAGTTGCGGGTGCTCATTGCGCCGGCCTTCAGCGCGCTGCCTGCCTGGTCGCTGCCGGTGGTGGACCAGGCCGCGTCCTGCGGCGAATAACTGATGAGGGCGCCTAGCCAGAAGACCAGCGCGAGCAGCCCCAGGATCAGGCTGACTTCATGCGCGAAACGCCTGACGCCGCCCGCAGAGCCTGCGGCGGCAGATGTTCGGGAGTTCAATGTGTCGAGGGAGTAAGTCATAAAACCAGTGCTGAGCTTACCTCAGTTGACCCGGCCTTCATGACGGCAAAGAGGCTGAAAACCGGCCTCAACCCAGGCTGTGCAGGCGGTCCTTGACCCACATGGTGCCATCGGCGCGGGTCTCGATGAAACCGCGCTCTTCCAGGTCTTTCATCACGCGACTGACCATCTCGCGCGAGGCGCCCACCATTTTGGCCAGGTCCTGGCGCGACACCTTGTCGCGAATCACCAGATTGCCCTCGCGGTCGGCCACGGCGGATTCGAGCAGCGATCTGGCCACCCGGCCATACACGTCCATCAATGCCAGCGATTCAATCTTGCGGTCGGCCTGACGCAGCCTTTGCACCAGACCCCGCATGACGGCATAAGCCATGGAGCTGTTTTCCGGCAGGCAGCGTGCAAACTCGGGCCGGCCCACCACCAGCACGTCGGTCTGGACCTCGGTGCGCACCGTGGCCGAATGGGGTTCGTTGTCGATCAGGCTCATCTCGCCGAGGTAGTCACCAGGGTGCAGGGTGGCCAGAATGACTTCGCGGCCGCGCGCGTCGGTGGTGACCACACGCGCGCGCCCGGTCAGGATGATGGCCAGCGCATTGGACTGCTTGCCCTGCTCGACAATCGCCTCGCCGCGCTTGTAGCGGCGCTTGATGACAGCCGCGGCCACCGTTTCCGCCTGGGACGCGGTGAGCATCGAGAACAGCGGTACCCGACGAATCAGTTCCAGGTTAGACACCATCGTAGTCATACAACTTCTCCAGACCGCCACGCTGATTCCGCTCGGGAATTCTTACAATAGCGTGTGTTGTGCCAACTATTTCCGTCCTTCAGGGGTTTTAAACCCTGAGGTCAACCCCGACTCTAACTGAGTTCCCACGTTTTTCCCTACACATTTTTCACCATGCGACATTCCAAAGTCCTCATCCTGGGATCTGGCCCGGCCGGTTACACCGCCGCCGTTTATGCGGCCCGGGCCAACCTCAACCCGGTGCTGATCACCGGCATTGCACAAGGCGGTCAACTCATGACCACCACGGATGTGGACAACTGGCCGGCCGACCCGCTGGGCGTGCAGGGGCCGGCGCTGATGCAGCGCTTCCTCGAACATGCAGAACGCTTTAAAACCGAAATCATTTTCGACCATATCAACAAGGTGGATTTCAGCCAGCGCCCTTTCACACTGACGGGTGACAGCGGCAGCTACACCTGCGACGCGCTGATCATTGCCACGGGCGCTTCGGCCAAATACCTGGGGCTGGACTCTGAGACCGCTTTCATGGGCCGCGGCGTGTCGGGTTGCGCCACCTGCGACGGTTTTTTCTACCGCGACCAGGAAGTCTGTGTGGTTGGCGGCGGCAACACCGCGGTCGAGGAAGCACTGTACCTGTCCAACATCGCCAGCAAGGTGCACCTGGTGCACCGCCGCGACAAGTTCAAGGCCGAGGCGATCCTGATCGACAAGCTGCATGAAAAAGTTGCGGCCGGCAAGATAGCGCTGAAACTCCACCAGACCCTGGACGAGGTGCTGGGCGATGCCAAGGGCGTCAACGGCGTGCGGCTCAAAAGCACAACAACTGGTGCCACCGAAGACCTGTCGGTGCAAGGCTGTTTTATCGCCATTGGCCATCAGCCCAATACCGACATTTTTGCCGGCCAGCTGGACATGAAAGATGGCTACATCATCACCCGAGCGGGTTTGCAGGGTTTTGCCACCATGACGAGTGTGCCCGGTGTGTTTGCCGCTGGCGACGTGCAGGACCATGTGTACCGGCAGGCCATCACCAGCGCCGGTACCGGCTGTATGGCGGCCCTGGACGCACAGCGTTTTCTCGAACAAAGTTGAGCCCCCACGGTCGCTCACTGCGTGTAGCTCCCTGCCCCCACGAGGGGGCCGCTGCGCCTGCGGACCGGCGGAGCCGGATCCGCGGCCCCTGCTTGATTTTTCCCATGGGCGGCGGGCTGTCAGGCTCTACGCCCTCACCGATGGGAAACTGAGACTTGAGGGCGGCTGGTTTTCAGGCTATAATCTAGGGCTTGGCTGAGCACCCTCCGGGGGCCGGCATCCGATTTCTTTTTTTACGGAGAGTGCTCATGGCACGCGTCTGTCAGGTAACGGGCAAAGGCCCGATGGTGGGAAACAATGTTTCTCACGCCAACAACAAAACCAAACGCCGGTTTTTGCCTAATCTGCAATACCGCCGTTTCTGGGTCGAGACTGAAAACCGCTGGGTCCGCCTGCGCGTGACCAGTGCCGGCCTGCGCCTTGTGGACAAGCTCGGTATCGACGCGGTCCTGGTGGACCTGCGCGCGCGCGGTGAAATCTAAGCAAGTCAAGGAAAATAATCATGGCTAAAGGCGCACGCGAAAAAATCAAGCTGGAATCAACCGCCGGCACCGGTCACTTCTACACGACCACCAAAAACAAGAAAACCACACCTGACAAGATGCTGATCATGAAATTTGATCCCAAGGCACGCAAGCATGTGGAATACAAGGAAATCAAGCTGAAGTAATTCAGACTGGTTGGCGGCGCTTCGGCTGTCGCCCCTCAAAAACCCGCTGGTATCCGGCGGGTTTTTTTATGCCTGCTCGTTGCCACCGGGCCCTGCCCGTCACCCGTCCCCCGAGAGGAATTGGCGGATACGGGTGACGGCGCATGCGGCCTGGCGCCCGGGCAGGATCACCGGCCCATGAAAAAGCCGCTACAGCGGAGAAGCTGAGCGGCTTGATGAAAGAAGCTTCAGCCACATGGGCTGCGAGACTCAGGCGCGGGCAGCGCGCAGCTTCATCGAGAATTCCTGCAGCGCGGCAATACCGCTCTCTTCGGCGCGGCGGCACCAGCCCTGCAGATCCGCGGCCAGTTGCTCGCGTGATGCGGAAGTGGACATCCACATCTGGCGCAACTCTTCGCGCATGGTGACCATTTTGTCGAGCACCGGATGCTCGGCGCGGGCCTGGGCCACCTGTGACTTGGCAGCTGCAGGCACCTTGTCGTCGTCGCGGTGCAACCAGCGGTTGGCCGCCTGCAAAACGGAGACATCGGCCTTGCGGGCCTTCAGTGCCTCGATTTCCGCCTTGCCGGTGCGGCGCAGTCCGCGCGCAAAACCGGCCATCATTTCGTAGCGGTGGGCAATCAGGGCCTCCAGCGTTTTTTCATCCGCCACGGGCTGGATGCTGCCGAGCTGAAGCTTGGGCGGTACCTTCTTGACGGTGGCCAGACCCATTTTTTCCAGCGCCCGGATGTAGCCCCAGCCGATGTCGAACTCATAGGGCTTGACGGAAAACTTGGCCGATGTCGGGTAGGTGTGGTGGTTGTTGTGCAGCTCTTCGCCACCAATCATGATGCCCCAGGGCGAAATATTGGTGCTGGCGTCCGGCGCTTCGAAGTTGCGGTAACCCCAGTAATGACCGATGCCATTGATGATGCCGGCAGCAGTGACCGGAATCCAGGCCATTTGAACCGCCCAGACCGCCAGACCCGCCGCGCCAAACAGCGCCAGGTTGATGATCATCATCAGGCCAACACCCTGCCAGCTGAAACGCGAGTAGAGGTTGCGCTCAATCCAGTCGTTCGGTGTGCCGTGGCCATACTTGACCATGGTTTCCCTGTTCTTGCTTTCTGCACGGTACAGCTCGGCACCTTCCCAGAAGACTTTTTTGATGCCAAAGGCCTGCGGGCTGTGCGGGTCTTCCGAGGTTTCGCATTTGGCGTGGTGCTTGCGGTGAATCGACACCCACTCCTTGGTGACCTGGCCGGTGCCCAGCCAGAGCCAGAAACGGAAAAAATGCGCTGGAATGGCATGCAGGTCCATCGCGCGGTGCGCTTGATGGCGGTGCAGGTATATCGTCACGCTGGCAATCGTGATGTGGGTGGTCACCAGAGCGTACAAGACGATTTGCCACCAGCTTGCAGCGAGCAGCCCGTTTGCCAGCCAGTCCAGGGCGGCATCAAACAAAATCATAAAAGTCCTTTTAATAATCTGCACCAGAACCGGCCCAGGAGGGCCTCGAACGGTCTGCACCAGACAACAGGCGATTGTAAGGCGATCCCCCCGGAACGCCAAATCCGCCGGGCAGGGTCAAAGCCTTGCAAGGGCTAAAATTCACAATGTGCCGTCAATTTACGGCTACTTCACGTTACGTCGGCAAAAAATTCACAATTTTTGCCAAACTGCCGCGAAAAATCCATCCGTGTGGTGCAGGTGCGGCCACAGCCTCAGATACGGCCCGCGGCAAAGTGTGTCGGCCTTCTCCACCCCCAGATGCGTCAACAAGGGGCCGGCTTCAAGGGCCTGGAATTCTTTATTTGCGGCGCCGAAAGCCTCGGCAATCGCCTCGTTTTCTTCACGCAGGATGCTGCAGGTCGCATAAACCAGCCGGCCGCCCGGCTTGAGCAGGCGCGAGGCACTCTGCAAAATCGCGGTCTGCTTGGCGCTCAGCTCTTCGATGGCTTTCGGGTTGTGCCGCCATTTGAGGTCGGGGTTGCGCCGCAGGGTGCCCAGGCCGGAACACGGCGCATCCACCAGCACCCGGTCTATCTTGCCCGCCAGCCGCTTGATGCGGTCATCACGCTCATGCGCAATCGCCACCGGGTGCACATTGGACAGGCCGCTGCGCGCCAGGCGCGGCTTCAGCGCATCCAGCCGGTGGCCTGAGGTGTCAAAGGCATACAGGCGACCGGTGTTGCGCATGCTGGCACCCAGCGCCAGGGTTTTGCCACCCGCACCAGCGCAGAAGTCCACCACCATTTCACCGCGTTTGGCATCCACCAGCAGCGCCAGCAATTGCGAACCCTCGTCCTGCACCTCCACCGCGCCGCGGGTAAAGGCGTCGAGCTTGTTCAGCGCCGGCTTGCCAGCCAGCCGCAAACCCCAGGGTGAATACGGCGTCGCTACTGTCTTGATAGCGGCTTTCGCAAGCTCCTTCTGGATATCCGCCCGTTTATCCTTCAAGGTGTTGACACGCAGATCGAGGCCTGCCGGGGCATTGAGGCTGTCCACCAGGGGCCAGAAGTCGCCTTCGAGCTGTGTTTTCAGCGGTTCGACCAGCCAGGCCGGCAGGTTGTGCCGGTGCAGTTCCATCAGGTCAGCGGGCTGGACCTGGTCACAACGGGCCAGCCAGTCTTTTTCCTGGTCTGTCAGGGCGCCCAGCAGGAAATCCCGCTCGGCGGCAAAACCCAGAATCGCCAGCCGTCGCTCGGTCGGGCCGCTGCCGTGCTGGGCCAGATAGCTGTAAAGATTTTTCTTGCGCAGAACGCCATAAATGGTCTCCGCCACGGTGGCGCGCTCGCGCGGCCCGAGGCGCTGCTCACGGAAGTGGCGCGACACCACCATGTCGGCGGGGTGTTCAAATCTGAGAACCTGCTTGAGGAGAACGGTACAGCTGTCGAGTAAGGCGTTGGGATGCATGGCCCCATTGTCCCACCCGGCACCCGTCCACTCAGGACTGGGCGCGAATGTACACCGGTTCGAAGGCGTTTTTCTCGATCTCGGCCCGCGTGGGCGACTCTCCCGCCCACACGACCAGGCTGGGCCCAGGCAGGTCCAATGAGCGTTCGAGCTGGCGGCACAGGTGATAACGGTCTTCATCGTCCAGCCCCGGCAGTTCCACAAAGACCAGGTAGCAGCGCCTGTGGGCGAACTCACGCAGGGACTTGCGCACTGCCCAGGCCCTGGCCACCGGCTTGCAGCGTGCCAGGTCCGCCTGCAATTCGCCTTTTTCAAAGTCGCTCAGGTCGTGGCGTGTGATCGACTGGAAAAACGACCCGTTCGCCAGCTCTTCCCAGGCACGCCCTTCGGTTTCTCCAGCCTGCTTGAGTCTTTCGCGCCAGAGCCTGAGCGCTTTGTCGTCCAGATTGCCGTCGGGGTCCGGCTTTTCCAGCTCGGCCACGGCCATCTGGCAAGCCCACCAGCGGTGGGGCGCGCTGTTGTCAAAGAGCTGGGTCAGACAGTCCATGCGCAAGCTGCGCTCACCGCCGGGCAGGCACTGCACCAGCCCGCGCAAGCCACCCGCATGACCGGGGGTGATTTGCAGGGCGCGCTGGTAGTGGGCGCGCACATCGGCGCGCGCATCCAGCCGGCGCTGCAGGTCGGCCCATTCGGCCATTTCATCGGCATTGTTGCGCCCGCTGCTGGCCGCAAGGCTGTCGGCCCTGGCCCGCACCCGGCCCAGGTAGGCATGGTGCTGCTTCCAGTCTGAGGCGTTGTCCTTGCACCACTGATTGTCAAAATGGGCGATCCACCGGGTGCCGCCACCACCGAGCAAGTCCAGTGCAGAGCGCGAGGACCAGGCCGGCAAACCCCGGCTGGCCTGCAGCGCCTCCAGCCGGTCGCGCAAAACCGGGTGCGTGTCCTCCACGTCGCTGATCTGGCGCAAGGTCTGACGCAGCGCTTCAAGGGCAAAGTCATCGGGCAGCGGCAGGGCTATCAGCCGGCGCATGAGGGTGTAGGGACCGAGCGGCAGCGCGCTCGCCGCAGCGGCGCTCCAGTGCCCGGGCCAGAACTCCTTGTCGACCCAGTCTCCCTTGATGGCTATTTCGGTCAGGGCCGCAGCAGCCACCTCTTTGCCCAGGAGCTTGCCGGAAATGCGGTCCGCCTCGTATTCGTCCTGACGGGCCAAGGCAAAAGTCCGGGCCGAAAAGCGCGGGAAATACCAGCGTAAAAAGGCCTGGGTGGCGGCGGCCACCGGCCCCTCGTCGTTGCGCAGGCCGTGGTTGAGTTTGGCCCAACTCAGGCGGGTGCGGTAAATCCAGGCCGCAAAGCGGCCGTGGTCACCACGCAGATGGCCGTACTCGTGGGCCAGCACAGCCAGAAAACGGGGCCTGTCCACCGCCAGCAACAAGGGCAGGCCAATGGTCAGGTAGTTGACCGCGCCACCAAACAGGCCGTAGCGCGGATGCTGACTGATGCTGGCGTTGAACTCCGCATCCAGCAACACGCGGTGAATCGGTGGGCCCTTGATCTTTTTCCGGATGCGCTCCAGCGCCTCAAAAAGGGCGGGCGCATCGGCGGGCAGCAGTTCGACACCTGCGGGTTCGTCCAGCCGGCACCACAAGGCCTGCAGCGTGGTCCACAACAGTCCCCCGGCCCCCAGCAGCAGCCAGACATAAGCGGCCTTGAACTGGCCGCGCAGCATGGCGCCCACGGTCCAGGCCAGCACCCCCGCCGCCAGCAACAGGCAGCCGATGACCCAGGCATAACCCAAAGCCGCAAACATGGCGACGCTGCGGCGGTAAGCCTTGCTGTCTGCGGCGCTGGCGTGTTCGCTCAGTCGCACCAAATGAATGAAATCTGCACGTTCCATCGTCCCTCCCCCTGGGTGGACAATCTTAACCATGAGTACCAACCTTCCCCCGCTGATTGAAACCCCGCCCGGCCTGTACCGCCACTACAAGGGCCTGATGTACGAGGTGGTGGGCACCGTGCGCCACAGCGAAAGCCTGGAACCCATGACGCTGTACCGCGCGCTGTACGGCGACAAAGGCCTGTGGGTGCGACCGGCAGCCATGTTCAATGAAGAGGTCGTGATAAACGGCATGCGCCAGCCGCGTTTTACAAAGCAGGCCGATCCCGGGACGACCTAGCCCCCGTCACTGATAATCGTGGGTTATGTCCGAATCCACCGAAATCGAAAAACAGGTCAAACGCCGCCGCACGTTTGCCATCATTTCCCACCCTGACGCCGGAAAGACCACGCTGACGGAAAAGCTGCTGCTGTTCTCCGGTGCGATCCAGATTGCCGGCAGCGTCAAGGCGCGCAAGGCCGCGCGCCATGCCACCTCGGACTGGATGGAGATTGAAAAGCAGCGCGGCATCTCGGTGGCCAGCTCGGTCATGCAGATGGAATACCGCGACTGCGTGATCAACCTGCTGGACACGCCGGGCCACCAGGACTTCTCCGAAGACACCTACCGCGTGCTGACCGCCGTGGATGCCGCGCTGATGGTGATAGACGCGGCCAACGGCGTTGAGCCGCAAACGCGGCGCCTGCTGCAGGTCTGCCGCGCGCGCAACACGCCCATCCTGACTTTTGTCAACAAGATGGACCGCGAGGTGCAGGACCCGATGAGCGTGATGGACGAGATCGAGCAGGAGCTCGGCATGACCGTCGTGCCTTTCACCTGGCCGGTCGGCATGGGCAAGCTGTTCCACGGCGTTTACGACCGGCGCGAAAAACGCATGCGGGTCTTCAGCCCCGGCGAAGACAAGGCCGGCGGCGACGATGAAATCCTGGCCGGCCTGGACAACGCGGAGGCGGCCAAACGCTTTGGTGCCGAGTTCACGCAGGCGCAGGGCGAGCTGGAGCTGCTCGAAGGCGCCTCGCCGGAATTTGACCGCGCCGCCTTTCTCGCCGGCAAACAGACGCCGATGTTTTTCGGCTCGGCGATCAACAATTTTGGCGTGCAGGAGGTGCTGGACGCGCTGGTGGACCTGGCGCCGGCGCCCGGCGACCGCAGCGCGATACAACGCGTCGTGCATCCCGAAGAGAAAAAATTCTCCGGCGTGGTCTTCAAGATCCAGGCCAATATGGACCCGGCGCACCGCGACCGGATTGCGTTTTTGCGCGTCGCCAGCGGCGAGTTCACACGCGGCATGCGGCTGAAAGTTGTGCGCAGCGGCAAGGAGTTGCGGCCCAACACCGTGGTGAGTTTCATGAGCCAGCGCCGCGAGCTGCTGGACACCGCTTTTGCCGGCGACATCATCGGCATCCCGAACCACGGCGTGCTGCAGCTCGGCGACACGCTGACCGAAGGTGAAGCGCTGCAATTCACCGGCCTGCCCTTTTTTGCACCCGAGATGTTCCGCGCCGTCGAAGTGGCCGACCCGCTGCGCAGCAAGCAGTTACGCGCCGGCCTGACGCAGCTCGGCGAAGAAGGTGCCATCCAGGTCTTCCGGCCGATTGCCGGTTCGCTGTTGTTGCTGGGCGCGGTCGGCCAGTTGCAGTTTGAAGTCGTGGCACACCGCCTCGAGCATGAATACGGCGTCAAGGCCCGCATCATGGGCAGCCAGTTCAACCTGGCGCGCTGGGTCACCTGCGACGACCCGAACGAGCTGAAAAAATTCATGGACGCCAATGCCCACCGCGTGGCCCTGGATGCGGTCGATGCCCCCACGCTGCTGGTGGACCACAGCGCCACTTTGCGCGCGGTGGAGCAGCAATGGCCCAGGATCAAGTTCCACGCCTTGCGTGAACATGCGGGCCTGGTCTTTCAGTCAAAGATATAGGATATTTCGGCCTGCAACCGTTATCTGACGGGCGCAAGGAGCTATCAATTCAGTAGCGATTGACAGCTGACCGACGTACGGTTTTCCCGCCTCAGGGGGAAATTTGCAGTTGCCCGGGATCCAGCAGCACAAAACGGGCAAACCGCCCTTTCTCGCGCTTGCCGTCATCGCTGACGATGACGATACGCGCCACACCATCGATCACCGCCGCACTGACCCCTTCGGCCCGTTCGAAATGCTGCAAACCCGGAACCAGCACACGGCGCGCAGGCGCCAGTGGCTGGCCGCTCCAGAACCAGAGTCCAAATGCCTGCTGCGCCAGCGACGCCGGCCCGCTGATGATGAGGTAGCCCTGCAGCGCGGCGATCCAGGCCATGCCGCGGATGCCCTGTCCGCCGAGCTCCAGCGTCTGCAAGTCGCCGGACACATGCGGCGCCTCGCCGTTTTCAAAAACGGCCGACGGGTTGCTGATGCCGGCAATGAGGGCCGCGCCGTCCAGCAGCGGGCTGCGAAACCCGACCAGCAGCCGCTGGCGGTCGGGCGTGATCTCCAGCGCCTCGATATTCAGGCCGCCATCCGACTTGACGTCTTCCACCAGCGCCGCCGTCGCCAGCACCGGGTGCGCTGCGACAAGGGCCGGCTTGAGCCCGCTGACCACCAGCGGCTCAAGAACGCTGTCCCCTTCGATGCGAAAACGCACCAGCTTGTCGCGCGACTTCCTGGGGTCCCCATCGTCGTCGCGCGAATGTGAGGTCAGCGCGTAGAGGTAACCCTGGCTGTCGGCCGTCAAACCCTCCAGGTCGTCGAGCTTCCAGAACGGCTTGTTGCCCTCGAACCAGCCGGGACGCATGGCCTTGCTCCTGACCGTGCCGTCGGCGCCCAGGGTGACCAGGCTGAAGGGGTGCTCTTTCTCATCCTCCACCACCAGGAAACGCCCGTCGGCCAGCTGCTGGATGGCCGATGGCTCGTAGAGACCTGTCAGTGGCTGAAACTGCGGCGCAGGAAGGCTTGAGCTGGGCATGGCCGTGTTCCGGGGAAAGTGGGGGCTTTCACTGTACACCCGCAACCTCTCCTCTCGCGCCCAGCGCCCAGCCTCATTGGGCCTTCAGGAAATCCCCGACTTCCAGCAGGATCAACTCGTTGTCGTCAGCCTTGTTCGGCTCGCGGCTGCTGGAAAACGGCAGGTTGTTGTCATTGCCGACGATGATGTGTGTGGCGTCCACCACATCAACGTTTTCTATCGTGAAGAAGGGGAAAGTCAGCACCCCATTGTTCAGCGGCTTGCGCGCCAGCCGGTTCGGGTCGGCAATCGCCATCAGGTCGATGTAAGCGATCTTGCGCAGCGCGCCGCCCACATTGGCGTCGCTCAATTCGACCTTGTAGATACGCTTGAACTTTGCGAGGTCGTGGAAGCAGTCGGTCCGCTTCTGGCCCTCGGGGCAGGCCTTGTCAGGCGTGCCTTCGCCGTTGTCACGCTCGATGATCAGGCCGGTGCTGCCGTCTATCATGTTGAAGTCGCCAATCGCGTGGCCATTGCCTTCCAGCACATACTTCCAGTGGCGGCCCGTCCAGGATTCACTTTTGACATCAAATTCGAGCACGCGCAGGTAGTCCTTGCCATCGAGCTTTTCGTTGGCCTTGGTGGCAGCGTCCCACAAGGCGCCTTCCAGAAGGGCATACAGCTTGCTGCCGTCTTTGGAAGCAGCCATGCCTTCAAAACCACGCGAGCGCCGGACCTGAAAATCAACCGTGCCACCGGGCGCGCCGGGCGTGGTGACTGCCGGGTGGTCGGGCGAACGCACACCCTTGCCCTCGACCTGGGTCTCAAACACCGCCAGCACCTTGCCTTTCATGTCGGCCTTGATCAGCCAGGGGCCGAGTTCGTCGCCTATCCACAAGGCACCACCGGCCAGCTGGAAGCTCTCGGTGTCAAAGTCGCTGCCGGTCAGATAACGCCTGGGGCTGCCCTCGTGAACGATGCGAAACGGCACTTTCCTGTCCGGGTCATGCAGGAAAATCGTTTCCAGCCGCTTCATGCGGCCGCTCTTGAAGTCGATGTTGTAGCGGTTGAGAAACAGCATGGTGTCCGGCGAGTTGGCCTTGGAGCCGAAGCCGTTGTCGGTGAGTATCCAGAAACTGCCGTCGGGCATTTTTTTGATGCCCGAGTGGCCCTGCAGCGGCTGGCCCTTGAAAGGCAGCGACACGCCGGTGGGGCGACCTGCCGACAGCCCCTCGACCGTGCCGGCGGCTTCCACACGTTTGCCGGTGGTGAATTTCCCGGCGTTTTTCAGATCCTGCGGCGCATCTTTGGGCGCAGCGATCAGGGATAACGCCGGCATCAGCACATGCCCGGCCAGGGTGGCTGGAAAAGCGGTTTGCGCGTGTAATGGCAGTGCCAGCGCCGCAGCGGCCAGCGCGGGAAGAAAACACCGGGCCGCAAGACGCGGTGCACCGCTGAAGCAAAAGAGGGGGGAGTAGGGCATGGGTCATCCACAGTTGGTGAAGACCGCATGGTGTTCACACGGCGTGACGGCCTGATGACAGGACGGAGGCAAACCGCGCAGGGGCCGGGCCTGCCGCCATGGAAAGGCGTACTTTTGCAATAAGCTACGGGGATGTCAAAAAACCGCTGCTTGCGCCGTTTTTTCGGGTTGCTGCTCTGCCTGGTGCTGCAGGCCGCCGCTGCGCAGGACTTTGACCGCCTTTGGAACGGCAGCGCCACGGTGCCGCTGGCCGCACCCTTGCAGTGGGTGGCGGTACCCAAGGGCAGCATCACCTCGCCCGAGGCCTTCAGCGCAGCCGGCCCCTGGGACCTGCAGCCCTACACCGACCGCACCGCCCTGCCCACCTCTGACAAACACGACGTCTGGGTCAGCTTTTCGCTGCCCGCGACCGACACCCTGCAAACCTGGTTCATCCGGCTGCCGGGGCAGTCCATCATCAAGGCAAGTCTTTTCTCGCGCAGCCCGCAGGGCGGCTGGCTGGTCCAGTCGGCCGGCGACGCACTGGCGCCAGCCGACTGGTCATTGCGTACCCGTGTGCCCAGTTTTGAATTGCAGACCCGCAGCGATGGCATGCAAAGTTATTACATGCGTTATGAAAACGGGCGCGTCATCACCGGCCGGCCCATGCTGCTGTCACCGGTGGAGTACGTCGACGGCGCTTCCCGCGTGGGCGTGGTGATCGGCCTGATGTGGGGCATGTTCAGCGTGCTGGCCATGTTGAGCCTGGCCGCCTATGCGATGGCGCGCAGCCGGGTATTTTTGTGGTTTGGCGCCATGGTGGTCATCCTGATGTTCACCCAGCTGGTGCTGATCGGCTACGGCGGCTGGCGCATGTGGCCGGAAAGCGCACACCTGAATCAGGTGATGGGCTGGGTCTCGGCCGCACTGAGCATGGCCGCAGGCGCCTGGCTCTGCGCCCAGGCCAGTTACGCGCGGAGCAGCCACCCCTACATTCACCGGCTGCTGGTCTTCATCACCGCGAGCAGCCTGCTGATGGCCGGGCTGATGGCGGTCGGGCCGGACTTCATACCGCGCGATATGCGCAACCTGTGGCTGGCACTGGCCACCGTCGCCATTCTGGGCAGTCTGGTCTGGATGGCTTTGCGCGGACAGTTGTGGAACCTGCTGCTGCTGCTCGGCACGGCGCCTATAGCGCTGGCCGCCCTGGCCCGGGTGTTTTACAACGTGGGCTGGGTCATGAACATCGAGGCGGCGCAGGCGGCCGGCGTGTTGTCGGCGATGGTCGGCCTGCTCTGGATCTTCCTGGTGCTGGCGTGGCGCAGCCGCGCGGCCCTGTTTTCCACCCATAGAGGCACCGCACTGGCCAACTATGACCCGGCCAGCGGGCTGATGCTGCCCCGCGTCATCGACGGCAGGCTGACACAGATGCTGGTGCGCGCACGCCGGCAGCGGCTGGAGTGTGGCCTGTTGATGCTGCGCTGGCTGGACCAGACAGCCAGCCCCGACGAATTGAGCGACCCCAAACGCAGCACCGCGCTGTCACGCATCGGCGAAATACTGCGCCGCGCTGCGCGCGACATGGACACCGTGGTGCGTTACGACGACAACCAGTTTCTGATGCTGCTCGAAGGCCCGGTCAGCCGTACCGCCGTGTCCGAGATCTCCACCAAAATCCTGGCCGACTGCATACGCCTGGCGGACAAGCTGGACGATCCCACCGCGTTCAACCTGCACATCGCGATCTGGCATGACATACCCGGCAAACAGACCGGCCAGTCCATCATCCACAGCCTCAAGACCCGCCTGAACCGCATGGTGTCGGGGCCCAGGCGTTACGTCCAGTTTGTGGATTCCGCCGGCGAGCCGGAAAGTATTCCCGCAGAAGACAGCACCCGCCGCGAAGACCTGGTGGCAAAAATCAACGCCATTGAAACCTCACATCCGGCGCTCACCCAGGAGCCGCGTTCGCCCTTGCGCGCACCGCTGCGCTGAGCCGGTTTTTCCGGCACCCGCCACACAGCCATCACGGCGCAGGCAGCGGCAAGGCGGTTTTGTACCTGACCTGCTTGAGCGCAAAACTCGAACGTATTTTTTCAATGCCGGGAATTGGCGTGAGCTGCTCGAGGATGAATTTTTCCAGCGCCGCCATGTCGGCCACCGCCACGCGGATCAAATAGTCGCTGTCGCCGGTCATCAGGTAACACTCCATCACCTCGTCGTGTTCCACAATCCGGCGCTCAAACTCGGCCAGAGAATCCTTGTTTTGTGATCGCAGGCTGATCGAGACAAACACCGTCAGCCCCAGGCCCAAAGCGGCTGCACTGGCAATCGCCACATAACGGTTGATCACGCCGCTTGCCTCCAGCGCCTTGACGCGGGCCAGACAGGGCGAGGGGCTCAAATGCACACGTCTGGCCAGCGCGACGTTGGACAGGGAGCCATCACGCTGCAGTTCGTGAAGTATCCTCAAATCGAGGTTATCAAGCTTCATGGGTTGTCAAATAGCAATCTAGCAGCATTTTATGCCGCCAAAAGACCCTATCCCGGCGTTTTTCAACAGCTCATTTCAGCACAAACCCCCTATATTGAGAGCATGAACGTCCCCCTTTCCCAGCACCAGCTGCAAGTCGACTGCAAGCCCACTGCCGACACCGATCCCCAGGAAAGCGCCGAATGGCGCGAGGCTTTTCTGGCGCTGGCGGCGGCGCAAGGCCCGGCCCGTGCGCGTTACCTGCTCGATGAACTGGCCCGGCTGGCGCGTGAGCAGCGTGTGGGCTGGACACCCGAACTCGCCACGCCTTATGTCAACACCGTGGGTGTCGATGAGCAGCCGGTGTTTCCCGGCGACCTGGCGCTGGAAGAACGCCTGGCCTCCCTCATGCGCTGGAACGCGCTGGCCATGGTGGTGCGCGCAAATCAGGCCGAGTCCGGCGGCTCCAGCGAACTCGGCGGCCACATCGCCAGTTATGCCAGCGCGGCAGATTTGTTTGAAACCGGTTTCAACCATTTTTTTCATGCGCGCGAAGGCCTTGGCGAGGGCCAGCACCGCGGTGACCTGGTATTTTTCCAGCCGCACAGCGCGCCCGGCGTGTACGCCCGCGCCTACCTGGAAGGCCGTCTCAGTGAAAAAGACCTGAGCTTTTACCGGCAGGAGCTGTCGGCGCAGGGCCAGGGCGCGCAAGGCCTGTGCAGCTACCCGCATCCCTATCTGATGCCGGACTTCTGGCAGTTCCCCACCGGTTCCATGGGCATAGGGCCTATCAGCTCGATTTACCACGCACGTTTCATGCGTTACCTCACGCACCGCCGGCTGCTCGACTGCGCCGGCCGCAAAGTCTGGGGCGTGTTTGGCGACGGCGAGATGGATGAGCCCGAGTCCATGAGCGCGCTGACCCTGGCCGCGCGCGAAGGCCTGGACAACCTGGTCTGGGTCGTCAACTGCAACCTGCAACGCCTGGACGGCCCGGTGCGCGGCAACGGCCGCATCATCGACGAACTTGAAAAACTGTTTGCCGGCGCCGGCTGGAAGGTCATCAAACTGGTCTGGGGCAGCGACTGGGACGGGCTGTTTGCGCGCGACCTCACGGGTGCCCTGACCCAGGCCTTTGCCCACACGGTGGACGGCCAGATGCAGACTTTTGCCGCCAAGGACGGCCGTTTCAACCGCGACAACTTTTTTGGCCAGAACGAAGAGCTCGCGCGGCTGGCCCAGGGCATGACGGACGAGCAGATAGACCGGCTCAAACGTGGCGGCCATGACCTGGTGAAAATCCATGCCGCCTATGCGGCGGCGGCCAGGCACAGCGGCCAGCCGACGGTGATCCTCGCGCACACCAAAAAAGGCTATGGCATGGGCAGCGCCGGCCAGGGCAAGATGACCACCCATTCGCAAAAGAAGTTTGACGAGGCCGAGCTGCTGGAATTTCGCAACCGCTTCAACCTGCCGCTCAGCGATGAACAGGCCAGGCAGATTGCGTTTTACAAACCCGCGGACGACAGCCCCGAGATGCAGTACCTGCACGCGCGGCGTGCGGCGCTGGGCGGTTATTTGCCGCGCCGCGACAGCGACGCCGAAGTCGTCGCCGTGCCTGAACTGAGGGCTTACGCCGGCTTTGCCCTGAGCGCCGCCGGCAAGGAAATGAGCACCACCATGGCTTTTGTGCGCATGCTGGGCGGTTTGCTGAAAGACCCGGCACTGGGACCGCGCATCGTGCCCATTGTGGCCGACGAGGCACGCACCTTCGGCATGGCGAACCTGTTCAAGCAGGTCGGCATCTACTCCAGCGTCGGCCAAAAGTATGCGCCTGAAGACATCGGCTCGGTGCTCAGTTACCGCGAGGCGCTGGACGGGCAAATCCTCGAGGAAGGCATCAGTGAGGCCGGCGCCCTGGCCAGCTGGACGGCGGCCGCCACCAGCTACAGCGTGCACGGACTGGCGATGTTGCCCTTTTATATCTACTACTCGATGTTCGGCTTTCAGCGTGTCGGCGACCAGATCTGGGCCGCCGCCGACCAGCGCGCACGCGGCTTTCTGCTGGGCGCCACCTCAGGCCGCACCACACTGGGCGGCGAAGGCCTGCAGCACCAGGACGGCAGCAGCCACCTGGTGGCAGCGACCATACCGAACTGCAAGGCCTATGACCCGGCTTTTGCCTGCGAACTGGCCGTGATCATCGGCCAGGGCATGCGCGAGATGATGGTCGAGCAGCAGGACGTGTTTTATTACGTCACGCTGATGAACGAGAACTACGCCCAGCCCGACCTGCGGCCCGGCGCGGAGGCCGGCATCATTCGGGGTTGCTATTATTTCAATAGCTACTTGCGCACGCCGGACAAGGGCCAGAACCCGAAAATACATCAAGCCGTGACCCTGCTGGGTTCCGGCGCGATTCTGACCGAGGTCATCAAGGCCGCGCAGCGGCTGGCCGAACTTGGCATCAACGCGACGGTTTACAGCGTCACCAGCTGGAGCGAACTCGCGCGCGACGGCGCGGCCTGCCAGCGGCTTGTTCTGGACGGCGCTGCCCCGGCGGAGCCCTTCATCACGCAGCAACTGCAAAGCAGCGAAGGCCCCATCATCGCCGCCACCGACTATGTGCGCGCAGTGCCCGAAAGCATTCGCGCCTTCCTGCCGCCAGGGCGCAGCTACCTGAGCCTGGGCACCGACGGCTTTGGCCGCAGCGACACACGCGCGGCGCTGCGCGGATTTTTCCGCGTGGATGCGGCCAGCATTGTCAAGGCAGCGCTGCACCAGCTGGGCTTGTCATTGCGGGCTTGACCCGCAACCCACGGCCCCGGATCACGCAGGCAATTGCGCAGAAGTCATGGATCCCGGGTCATGCCCGGGATGACAGATCATCAACAAGCCGCGCTGCGCAGCCAGTCGCGTATCGCCTGCGGGTACAGCAGGTGTTCCTGCAGCTGCACACGTGCAGCCAGCGTGTCTGCGCTGTCGCCCGGCAGCACCGGCACCACCGCCTGCGCCAGCATGGGCCCGTGGTCCAGCTCGGCCGTGACCTGGTGCACCGTGCAGCCGGCCTCTGCACAACCGGCGTCAATCGCGCGCTGGTGGGTGTTCAGGCCCGGGAAAGCCGGCAGCAGCGAAGGGTGGATGTTGACCAGCCGCCCGGCGTAATGCTGCACAAAACCCGGCGTGAGAATTCGCATGAAACCGGCCAGCACCACCAGCGCGGGCTCATGTCGATCAATCTGTTGCATCAGTGCAGCGTCAAAAGCCTCGCGCGAGTCAAAGCCCTGGTGGTCCAGCACGCCGGTGGCCACACCGAGCGACTGCGCAAGCTGCAATCCGCCCGCATGGGGCCGGTTGCTGATCACCGCTGCAACACGCGCACCGAAAGCAGCCTGCCAGTCCTGCGCCTGCGCCGCACGCACAATCGCCGCCATGTTGGAGCCGGCGCCCGAGATCAGGATGACAATGTTTTTGTGGGGCTGGCTGGACATCATGGCTAGGGATTATCGCGACTCGCCCTGATGCTGCGGTGGCCTGGCCAGCGCAAACAGCAACAGCGACACCACAGCCATGCCCACCAGCAGCCAGATCAGGCCGGTGTAACCGCCCAGACCCAGCAACACCCAGGCGGTGAGAAAAGGGGCGGCGGCGCGGGTGCACAGCGCAATGCCGGACATCGCGCCGCTGATACGCCCCACATGTTCACGGCCATAAAAATCGGGCACGATGTTGCTGCGCACAATCGTGATCAGGCCATTGGCCACACCAAACAACACGGCAAACAGCACCAGCACCAGCGGCTGGCGGCCCAGCGCAAAAATCACCAGCGCCAGCGGGAACAGCGCCAGCACCACGAGGCCGAGGGTGCGGTGGTTCAGGCCCCGGCCCAGCCATAAAAACGCAAAACGCCCGGCCACCTGGGCCGGTCCGAACCAGACCATCACCGCCACCGCCTCGGTCTGCGACAAGCCGCGCGCCGCAAAGGCCGGCATCAGGTGCGCCCACACGGTGGACAGCGCAAACGCGTAAAGAGTGAAGGTCGCCGTCAACAGCCAGAAGGGCCGGCCCTGCATGGCCTGGCGCAAGGTCGCAGGGTCCTGCAGCGCAGCGCCGGCCGCCAGGGTGGCAGTTGGCGCCAGCTTCCAGGGGGCGCGCAAGGCCCAGGCGTGTATCGGCGCCACCAGCAACAGCGCACCGGCCATCACCAGCAGCGCCGGGCGCCAGCCCAGTGTGATCAACAGCCAGGCCGCAGCGGGAAAAGACAGGGTGCTGGCAAAACCACCGACCAGGGTCAGGGTGGTGATGCCCTGCCGGTAACGGTCCGGAAACCGTTTGGTGATCTCCATGAAAGCCGGCTCATACAGCGTCATCGCCATGGCCAGCCCGAGCAGGGCCCAGGCGGCGTAAAGCAGTGGCAGGTTGTGCGCCTGCGACCAGAGTGCGCAGCCGGCAGCGCCCAGCAGCGCGCCGCCGCTGAGCACAACCCGCCCCTTGCCCCGGTCAATCGCGGCGCCGACGGCGTAAGTCGCCAGCCCCCAGACCATCAGACCCAGGGTGAAAGCGCCCATGATGTCCGGCTGGCTCCAGCCCATGTCGCGCTGCATGGGCAGCACAAACGAGGAAAAGCCGTAATACAGGATGGCCCAGACCAGAATCTGGCCGACACTGAGGGCGCTGATGATGATGCGGTAAGTCGGCAAGATGTCTGGATTATCCCGGCCTGGGCCGACCGGCCAAAAGCCACGGTTCTGCAAGGCGGAATCACTCGCTATTTGTCCCAACTGGGACATAAAATTCTGAACGACCGTGCTAAAAACGCCGGAGTTACTGGCAACGATGGAGACATGCCCCTCATGGACTTAGCTTTCACCCCCGAAGAACAGAAATTCCGCGAAGACATACGCGCCTGGGTCGGTGCCAATCTGCCGGCCGATATCTCGCACAAGGTGCACAACGCCCTGCGTCTGTCGCGTGACGACATGCAGCGCTGGGCCAAAATCCTCGGCAAAAAAGGCTGGCTGGGCCACGGCTGGCCGAAAGAATTTGGCGGCCCGGGCTGGAACGCGGCGCAAAAACATCTGTTCGAAGAAGAATGTGCACTGGCCGGCGCACCGCGTGTCATCCCGTTTGGCCCGGTGATGGTGGCCCCGGTGATCATGGCTTTCGGCAGCCCCGAGCAGCAACAACGTTTTCTGCCCGGCATTGCCAGCGGCGAGGTCTGGTGGAGCCAGGGTTACAGCGAGCCGGGTTCGGGCTCGGACCTGGCATCGGTAAAATGCCGGGCCGAACGCCAGGGCGACAAATACATCGTCAACGGCCAGAAGACCTGGACCACGCTGGGCCAGTACGGCGAATGGATTTTCTGCCTGGTGCGCACCAGCACGGAAGGCAAACCACAAACCGGCATTTCCTTTCTGCTGATCGACATGAAGTCGCCCGGCGTCACCGTGCGGCCCATTGTGCTGCTGGACGGCGAGGCCGAGGTCAATGAGGTCTGGTTCGACAATGTCGAAGTGCCTGCCGGGAACCTGATCGGCGAGGAGAACAAGGGCTGGACCTACGCCAAACACCTGCTGAGCCACGAGCGCACCAACATCGCCGATGTGAACCGCGCCAAGCGCGAGCTCGAGCGCCTCAAACGCATTGCCAAAGCCGAAGGGGTGTACGACGATGCACGCTTTCGCGACGAGGTCGCCAAGCTGGAAGTGGATGTGGTGGCGCTCGAAATGCTGGTGCTGCGTGTGTTGTCGGCCGAGAAATCCGGCAAAAACTCGCTGGACATCGCCGGCCTGCTGAAAATCCGCGGCAGCGAAATCCAGCAGCGTTACAGCGAACTGATGATGCTGGCCGCCGGCCCCTTCAGCCTGCCCTTCATCGAGGAAGCCATGGAAGCCGGCTGGCAAGGTGACTTTCCAGGCGGCCTGCCCGGCGACGCGCCTTTGGCATCGACTTACTTCAACCTGCGCAAGACCACAATTTACGGCGGCAGCAACGAAGTGCAGCGCAACATCGTGTCGCAGTTCGTTCTGGGTTAAGCCCACAACCCCTTTGTCATTGCGGGCCTGACCCGCAATCCACATGTCTCAACCCCGGACTTGATCCGGGGCCAGGATGACCCCCACAGGAGCAATGTATGGATTTTGATTTCACCGACGACCAGGAACAGCTGCGCGACGCCGTGCGCAAGTGGGTCGACAAGGGCTACAACTTTGAACGCCGCCGCAGCATTGCCAAAGCCGGCGGTTTCTCGCGCGAGGCTTACGGCCAGCTGGCCGAACTGGGCCTTGCCGGTCTCTACATCTCCGAGGACGATGGCGGCATGGGCATGGGGCCAGTCGAGGCCATGGTGGTCATGGAAGAGCTGGGCCGCGGCATCGTGCTGGAGCCGCTGGCCCAGACCCTGGTTGCCGGTGCCGTGTTGTCCGGCTACGCGCCAGCGGATGTCAAGGCCACCTGGCTGCCAAAAATTGCCGGCGGCGAAGCCCTGGTGGTGCTGGCCTCGCAGGAGCGCGCGGCCCGCTACCGCCTCGATGTGTGTGAAGCAAAAGCGTCTCCAGCCGGCGCGGGCTGGGCGCTGACAGCTACAAAAAGCATAGTGTCTGCCGGGGACATGGCCGACGCTTTTATCGTTCCGGCGCAGGTCAAGGGCAAGATCGCGCTGTTCCTGGTTGAGCGCACGGCAGCCGGCGTGAGTACCCGGGGCTACGGCACCCAGGACGGTGGCCGCGCTGCCGAAGTGCTGTTCAAGGACGCACCCGCCACCCTGATCACGCTGGACGGCCTGACGGCGCTGGAACACGCGACCGACATCGGTATTGCCGCCACCTGCGCCGAGGCCGTCGGTGTGATGGACAAAACCGTCGCCATCACGGTGGAGTACATGAACACGCGCAAACAGTTTGGCGTGGTGATCAGCAGCTTCCAGGCACTGCGGCACCGCGTGGCCGACATGAAGATGTATCTGGAGCTGGCCCGCTCCATGAGTTATTACGCCTCGCTCAAGCTCAATACACCGGCTGCAGAGCGCCGCGCCGCGATGGCGCGCGCCAAGTACCAGCTCGGCAACTCCATGCGTTTCATCGGCCAGCAGGCGGTGCAGTTGCATGGCGGCATAGGCGTGACCGACGAATACATCGTCAGCCATTACTTCAAGCGCCTGACACAAATGGAGATGAGTTTTGGCGATACCTTGCACCATCTGGGCGAGGTCTCGGCCCGCATGCAGGACACCGCAGGTGTATTCGCCTGATCAAGATCACAACCAGCATCAGCCCGTACCAGCGGGCTTTTTTTATCGGGAGACAACCATGACCACACGTCGCAACCTTTTCGCCATCCTCGCCAGCAGCCTGCTGCTGGCGGCCTGCGCCACGGCGCCCAGCCTCGAGTCGCAGCCGCCGATTGTGTTTGTGCATGGCAACGGCGACAGCGCATCGATCTGGCAAAGCACGGTCTGGCGTTTCGAGTCCAACGGCTGGCCCCGCGAGCGCCTGCATGCGATCGACCTGCCCTACCCGCTGGCGCGTGACGAAGACGGCAAGGCCCAGCCAGGCCGCAGTTCCACTGCAGAACACATGGCCTACCTGAAGGCGGAAGTGGACAAGGTGCTGCAGGCCACAGGTGCGCGCCAGGTCGTGCTGATAGGCAACTCGCGCGGCGGCAATGCCATTCGCAACTACATCTACAACGGTGGCGGCAGCAGCCGCGTCAGCCACGCCATCCTGGGCGGCACGCCGAATCACGGCGTCTGGGCCATCAAGGGCTTTCGCGAGGCCAATGAGTTTTCCGGCACCGGCCCTTTCCTGACCGGGCTCAATGCGCCCAAAAACGCCGCCGGCGACGAGGTCAGCGGTCCGGTCAAATGGTTGACCCTGCGTTCGGACAACAACGACAAATTTGCCCAGCCCGACGGCCTGTGGATAGGCGCCAAAGGCACGGCCACCAACGTCACGTTTGACGGCCCGGCGCTCAAGGGCGCGACCAACACCGTGCTGCCGCGAGTGGACCACCGCGAGACCTCTTTTTCGCCCGCTGCGTTTGACGCGAGCTACCGCTTCATCACCGGCAAGGCGCCCCAGACCACCGCCGTGCAGCCGCAGGCGCCAGTGGTGCTGAACGGCAAGATCACCGGCCTGGGTCTGCGCCCGACCGACGCGGCCTCAGGCAACTACGCCAACAACCTGGCACTGCCGGTCGCCCAACTGGCGGTGTACGCCACCGACGCCGCCACCGGCGCACGCATCGGCAACGCTGTCCATCAAAAAACCGTGGGGGCTGATGGCCTCTGGGGGCCTTTCGCCGCCCAAGCCGGCACACCGTACGAGTTTGTGATCACTGCGCCGGGTTATGCGACCACCCACATTTACCGTAGCCCGTTTGCACGCTCCAGCAACCTGGTTCACATGCGCGCAGACCGCCCGGCCGAGGCCGACAAGGCGGCCAAATCGAGCATCACCCTGAACCGGCCACGCGGCTACTTTGACGCCGCGCGCGACAAAATGCTGTTTGACGGCAAGGCACTGCCGGGCGTGCCACCTGCTGGTGCAGGCGTGTCCAGCGCCAAGATCAACCTGGCCGTGGAGGGCGTGCGCCCGATTTCAGCCGAGTTCAACGGCGAAAAAATCACCGGGCGGACCTGGCCTCTGGCCGAGAACCATCTGGTGGTGCTGGAGCTCACTTACTGAAGTTGGGAATGCCCTGTCGGTTCAAGCCGGCAGGCACAAATCCCTGGCGGCCGGCGCTGGGCGTTCTTGCGGTCGGCGGCTTGTCGCAACGTCGCCACTGCCGATCGTGCAGCGAGAGCTGTCAGCGTCAAACCAGCAGCCGCGAAGTCCTCGGCACATGCGCCATCAGAAACTCCATCTGGTCCGCCAGGATGCGGCGGTTGCGCAATATGAAGTCTTCCCACAGGCTGGGAACATACGGGGTGTAGAGCAAAGGCATCTGCGCCTGTTCGGGTGTGCGGCTGCTTTTGCGGTGGTTGCAGGCGCGGCAGGCGGTGACCACATTCATCCAGGTATCAATGCCGTTCTGCGCAAACGGAATGATGTGCTCACGCGTCAGGTCTTCTTCATGGAAATGGTCGCCGCAGTAGGCACAGACATTGCGGTCGCGCGCAAACAGCTTGCCATTGGTCAGGCCCGGCTTGAGGTTGAAGGGGTTGATGTTGGGCACACCCTTGGTGCCTATGATGCTGTTGACCGTGATGATGGACTGGTTGCCGGTGACGGCGTTGTGCCCGCCATGGAAGGTCGCCACCCGCGCACCCATCTCCCAGCGCACTTCGTCGGATGCATAGTGCAAAACCGCTTGTTCGAGGCTGATCCACGATTGTGGCAACCCCTGGGCTGAGAGCTTCAAGACCTTCAAACGAACCTCCAACATTTGTAAAAACGCATGGAACCGGACTCAAACTGTCTGAACCCCCAATATACAGGCAATTCATGACAAAGCTCGCTGCATGGCGCTGTTGGGCCTTTGGAGCCGCATCCCGCCGACGTCCGGCGCTATTAAAACGATAATTGGCAGCATGAAGGTTTCCTCATGAAAATTTTCCGCGGCTACCAGCACCCGGCACTGGCGCCCCAGTGCGCGCTGACCATTGGCAACTTTGACGGTGTGCACCGCGGCCACCAGGCCATGCTGGCCCTGCTGAAAAATGAGGCGCAGCACCGCGGCGTGCCCAGTTGCGTGATGACTTTTGAGCCGCATCCGCGCGACTATTTTGCGGCCGTCACGCGCAAGCCCGAGCTGGCGCCGGCGCGTATCGCCACCCTGCGCGACAAACTGACCGAACTCGCGCGCTGCGGCATCGACCAGTGTGTGGTCCTGCCTTTTAACGCCCGGCTGGCGGCCCAGCCGGCCGAAGCCTTTATCGAAGACGTGCTGGTCAAAGGTCTGGGCGTGCGTTATGTGCTGGTGGGTGACGACTTCCGTTTTGGCGCCAAACGCGCAGGCGATTACGCCATGCTGGATGCCGCCGGCGAGCGCCTGGGCTTTGATGTGGCCCGCATGAACAGTTACGAGGTCAGCAACACACGCGTCTCCAGCTCAGCGGTGCGGGAGGCCCTGGGCCAGGGGCAGATGAGCCGCGTCGCCAGCCTGCTGGGCCGGCCCTACAGCATCTCCGGCCATGTGGTGCACGGCCGCAAGCTGGGCCGGGACCTCGGTTTTCGCACCCTGAACCTGCGCTTTTCACACTGGAAACCGGCCGCCAGCGGGATTTTTGCGGTGCAGGTGTTTGGCCTGGGGGAGCAATCCCTGCAAGGTGTGGCCAACCTGGGCATACGGCCCTCGCTGGACCCGGACGATGTCAACGGCGGCCGGGTGCTGCTGGAGACCCATTGCCTGAGCTGGCCGGCTGAGCTGGGCCCCGAGGGGGCATACGGTAAAATCATCCGTGTGGAACTGCTACACAAACTGCACGACGAGCTGAAATACGACGGTCTGGACAGCCTCAAGGCGGGCATCACCAGGGACTGCGACGACGCGCGGGCGTTTTTTGCCTCCATGCACACGGAAACCAGCCGCCAGACCACACGCGACCGAATTTAGACGATCTCGTCGCCTCTGGCCCCGCCCCTTTTCTGATTTACCGGGCAAACGGCTTGTCTTCCCGCTCCGCATTCCGGCGGCCCTGCCTCATCAGCCCGCCTCAACAGAAGTTTTTCCATGCCTGACAACAAAACCGACTACCGCAGCACCCTGAACCTGCCCGACACCCCGTTTCCCATGCGCGGCGACCTGCCCAAACGCGAAGCGGGCTGGGTCAAGGAATGGGACGACAAAGGCATTTATAAAAAGCTGCGCGACGTGCGCGCCGGCAAACCGAAGTTTGTGCTGCACGATGGCCCGCCCTACGCCAACGGGCAAATCCACATCGGCCACGCCGCCAACAAGATCCTGAAAGACATGATCGTCAAGGCGCGCCAGCTCAAGGGCCTGGACGCGGTTTATGTGCCGGGCTGGGACTGCCACGGCCTGCCGATCGAAAACGCGATCGAAAAACTCCATGGCCGTAATCTTTCAAGAGACGATGTGCAGGCCAAAAGCCGCGCTTTTGCCACCGAGCAGATTGCGCAGCAAAAAGAAGACTTCAAGCGCCTGGGCGTGCTGGGTGAATGGGCCAATCCCTACCTCACCATGAACCCCGGCAACGAGGCCGATGAAATCCGCGCGCTCAAACGCATCATGGAACGCGGTTTTGTCTACCGTGGCCTGAAACCCGTGTACTGGTGTTTTGACTGCGGCTCCTCGCTGGCCGAGTTCGAGATCGAATACGCCGACAAGAAGTCGCAAACGCTGGATGTTGGCTTCAAAAGTGCGGAGCCCGACAAACTCGCTGCGGCCTTTGGCCTCAAAAGCCTGGCTAAAGACGTATTTGCCGTGATCTGGACCACCACCGCCTGGACCATCCCGGCAAATCAGGCGCTGAACCTGAACCCCGAGCTCGACTACGCGCTGGTGGACACAGAACGCGGCATTTTGCTGCTGGCCGCTGTGCTGGTCGACAAATGCATGGAGCGTTACCAGTTGACCGGCACGGTGCTGGCCACCACGGCCGGCAAAAACCTGGCGCTGCTCAACTTCCAGCACCCGCTGCATGATGTGGACGCCGGTTACCGCCGCCTGAGCCCGGTGTTTCTGGCCGACTACGCCACCGCCGACGACGGCACGGGTATCGTGCATTCGTCCCCCGCCTACGGGGTGGAAGACTTTAACTCCTGCGTGGCCAATGGCATCGCCTATGACGACATCCTGAACCCGGTGCAGGGCAACGGCCGTTATGTCGATGAGCTCGCACTGTTTGGCGGGCTGAACATCTGGAAAGCCGCCCCACTGGTGATCGACGCGCTGCGTGATGCCGGCCGCCTGTTTGCCACCGAAACCATCACCCACAGTTACCCGCATTGCTGGCGCCACAAGACGCCGGTGATCTACCGCGCCGCCGCCCAGTGGTTTGTGCGCATGGACGAGGGCGAAGGTGTGTTCACCAAAGACAAGGCAGCGCAAACCCTGAGACAACTGGCGCTGAACGCGATCGAGGAAACCAGCTTCTACCCGGAAAACGGCAAAACCCGGCTGCGCGACATGATCGCCGGCCGGCCCGACTGGTGCATCAGCCGCCAGCGCAACTGGGGCGTGCCGCTGCCGTTTTTTATCCACACCGCCACCGGCGAGTTGCACCCGCGCACCATGGAGATCATGGACCAGGCGGCCAGCATGGTGGCGGCCGGCGGGGTGGAGGCCTGGAGCAAGGCCACGGCCGAGTCCATCATCGGTAATGACGCGCCGGACTACATCAAAAGCACCGACATCCTCGACGTCTGGTTTGACTCGGGCACCACACATGACCATGTGCTCAAACACAGCCATGCAGCCCAGTCCACCTGGCCGGCCGACCTGTACCTCGAAGGCCATGACCAGCACCGCGGCTGGTTCCACTCCTCGCTGCTGACGGCTTGCGCCATGTACGACCACGCGCCCTACAAGGGCCTGCTGACACACGGCTTCACGGTGGACGGCAAGGGCCGCAAGATGAGCAAGAGCGAAGGCAATGTGGTGGCGCCGCAGGAGGTCTCCGGCAAGCTGGGCGCCGAGATCATCCGCCTGTGGTGCGCCTCCACCGACTATTCGGGCGACCTGGCCATCGACGACAAAATCCTGGCGCGGGTGGTGGACGCCTACCGCCGCATCCGCAACACCCTGCGTTTTCTGCTGGCCAACGTCAGCGACTTTGACCCGGCCACAGACGCGGTGCCGTTTGCGCAGATGCTGGAGATAGACCGTTACGCGCTGAGCCGCGCGGCCGAGCTGCAGGCCGACATCCTCGCGCATTACGAGGTGTATGAGTTTCACCCGGTGGTCTCCAAACTGCAGATCTACTGCAGCGAAGACCTGGGCTCTTTTTACCTCGACATCCTCAAGGACCGGCTGTACACCACGGCGCCGAAATCACTGGCCAGGCGCAGCGCACAGACCGCCTTACACCAGATCACCCATGCCATGCTGCGCTGGATGGCGCCGTTTTTGAGCTTCACGGCCGAGGAAGCCTGGACGGTGTTTGGCAGCTCCGAGTCCATCTTCATGGAAACTTATGCCGAGCTGGCTGCGCCCGACGCTGCCTTGCTGGCCAGGTGGAGCCGCATCCGCGAGATACGCGATGCGGTCAACAAGGACATCGAAGTGCTGCGCGCCGACGGCAAAGTGGGCTCGTCGCTGCAGGCCGACGTGGCGCTGCAGGTCACGGCCTCCGACCACAGCCTGCTGGCCAGCCTGGGCGACGACCTGAAGTTTGTGTTCATCACATCTGCTATTGAACTGATAGCTGGTGAGGCACAGTCCATCAGGACGGAAGCCAGCTCTGATGTCAAGTGTGAGCGCTGCTGGCACTACCGGGCCGATGTCGGGCAGGACCCGGCCCACCCCACCATTTGCGGCCGCTGCGTCAGCAATTTATTCGGCACGGGTGAAGACAGGAAGTTTGCATAATGGCCAAAACCACTTTTTCCAGAAGCTCTGCCGCCATGTTGCCCTGGCTGGGCCTGGCGCTGATTCTTTTCATCGCCGACCAGTTCACCAAGGTGCTGATTCTTGGTTATTACCAGCTCGGTGACGCCACCTACGTGACGAGTTTTTTCAACGTGGTGCGGGTACACAACAGCGGCGCGGCCTTTTCGTTTCTGGCCACTGCGGGCGGCTGGCAGCGCTGGTTTTTCACCGGCATAGGCATTGCGGCCGCGCTGTTTATTGTCTGGATGCTCAGATCCCACCCCGGGCAAAAACTGTTTGCGTTTGCGCTGTCCTGCATTCTGGGCGGTGCCGTTGGCAATGTGGTGGACCGCATGCTGCACGGCTATGTGGTGGACTTTCTGGACTTTCACTACGCCGGTTGGCACTTCCCGGCCTTCAACATCGCCGACGCGGCCATCAGCGTGGGCGCTGTCTGCCTGATCCTCGATGAGCTGCTGCGCGTCAAAAGAAGCAGCTGAATCCCGTGCGGCATCGCCGCGCTACACGATCCGGCCCAAACGGCCGGGGCAGGCTATAGTGAACGCCTGACTTTATGAAGCACTTGTTGAATCTGTTGGCAGCCATAGCGCTGCTGGTTTGGGGCACCCACCTGGTGCGTACCGGCATCCTGCGCGTGTTCGGCGCCAATTTGCGCCAGGTACTGGCGCGCAGCATAGGCAACCGCTTCACCGCTGCGCTGTCGGGCCTTGGCGTGACCGCCCTGGTGCAGTCCAGCACCGCCACGGCGCTGATCGTGTCATCCTTTGTCGGCAAGGGGCTGATTGCGCTGCCGCTGGCGCTGGCCGTCATGCTGGGCGCCGACATAGGCACCAGCCTGATGGCGGTGCTGTTTTCGTTTGACCTGTCCTGGCTGTCGCCGCTGTTCATTTTTACCGGCGTGGTGTTGTTCATTTCGCGCCAGTCCAGCAACGTCGGGCGCTTCGGGCGCATCCTGATTGGCCTGGGCCTGATGCTGCTGGCGCTGCGCCTGGTCACCGACTCGACCGGTGTGCTGACGGCCAACCCGGCCGTCAAGACCCTGCTGGGCACATTGAGCAGCGACCTGCTGCTGGAGATCACGGTGGGCGCGGTGCTGGCTGTGGTGTCGTATTCCAGCCTGGCGATTGTGCTGCTGACGGCCACGCTGGCCGGCTCGGGCGTGATTCCGCCCGACGTGGCGCTGGGCCTGGTGCTGGGCGCCAACCTCGGCAGCGGGCTGCTGGCGGTGCTGACCACCGCGCGCTCGGCCATCGAGGTGCGGCAGGTGCCGCTGGGCAACCTGATTTTCAAGGTGCTCGGTGTGCTGATCGCCGCGCCCTTTGTCGGCCTGTGGCTGCGCCATGTGTCGCCCTACCTGGGCCCGGCGGCGACCATGGTGGTGCTGTTCCACCTGGCCTTCAACCTGGCCGTCGGCGGCGCTTTTATCGGCATTACCGGCTGGGTTGCGCGCTGGGTGGAAAAATTCCTGCCGCGTCCGGTCAAAGGCAGCGTGGCCGGCGCCAGGCCGCACCACCTGGACCCGTCGGCACTGGCCACGCCCTCGCTGGCGATTTCCTGCGCGGCGCGTGAGGCACTGCACCAGGCCGATGTGGTGGAAAGCATGCTCATGGGCATGCTCAAGGTCATACGCCACAACGATTTGCGGCTGGCCGAAGACTTGCGCAAGCTCGACGACACGGTGGACGAGTTGTATTCCGCGATCAAGTATTACCTGACCAAAATCTCGCGCGAGGCGCTCGGCGAGGAAGAAAGCCGGCGCTGGACCGACATCATCAGCTTCACCATCAACATGGAGCAGATTGGCGACATTGTCGAACGTGTGCTGATCGACATTGAAGACAAGAAAATCAAGCCGGGCCGCAGCTTTTCCGAGGCGGGCATGGCCGAAATCTGCGAGCTGCACCAGCGCCTGATTGACAACCTGCGCCTGAGCATGAGCGTGTTTTTGAACGGCAGCGTGCGTGATGCGCAAAAACTGCTGGAAGAAAAAGCACGCTTTCGCGACCTGGAGCGTGCCTACGCGACCACCCATCTGGGCCGGCTGTCCGACAACACCATGCAAAGCATAGAAACCAGCTCGCTGCACATTGACCTGATCAGCGACCTCAAACGCATCAACTCGCACATCTGCTCCATCGCCTACCCCATCCTCGACTCCGCCGGCGCCCTGGCGCCCAGTCGCCTGCGCCAGAGTGTGCTGACCGATGAACTGCGCTGAGCCGCCAAAGCTTGCGACATGAACCCTGACGCCGACCGCCTGTGGCGCGCGCCGCGCTGGATGCTGGCCGTGCTGCTGGCCCTGCTGGGCATGTTGGGGCCGTTTTCGATTGACACCTACATACCGGCTTTCTCGGGCATAGCGCGCTCGCTGGGTGCCACGCCGGTCGAGATGCAGCAAACGCTGTCGGCTTACCTGTTTGGTTTTGCTTTCATGAATTTGTTTCATGGCGCGCTGGCCGACAGCTTTGGCCGCCGCCCCGTGGTGCTCTGGGGTATTGCGATGTTCACCGTGGCGTCGGCCGGTTGCGCGCTGTCACAAAGCATAGGCCAGCTGGTGTTTTTCCGGGCGCTGCAGGGGCTGTCCACAGGCGCCGGGATTGTGGTCTCGCGTGCGGTGATACGCGACATGTTTCCACCGGCCCAGGCGCAGAAGGTCATGAGCCAGGTGACGATTTATTTTGGCGTGGCCCCGGCGATTGCGCCCATCATTGGTGGCTGGCTGTTTGTGCACACCAACTGGCATGCGATCTTCTGGTTCCTCACCGGGGTCGGCGTGTTGCTGTGGACCGCCAACTACAAACTGCTGCCCGAGACCCTGCATGTGTCGCAGCGCCAGCCCTTCAATGTGAAAAACCTGATGCGCGGCTACTGGCAGCTCGGCTCCAGCGCGCGCTTTTTTTTGCTGGCGCTGGCCAGCGGCATCCCGTTTAACGGCATGTTTTTGTATGTGTTGTCAGCGCCTGAATTTCTGGGCTCGCACCTGGGTCTGGCGCCCACCGAATTTTTCTGGTTTTTTGTGCTGACGATCGCGGGCATCATGGCCGGGGCCTGGGTCAGTGGCCGCATGGCCGGCAGGATTGCGCCCAAGCAGCAGATTCGCCACGGCTTTGTCATCATGCTTGTGATTGCAGTGATCAACCTGGGGGCCAACCTGCTGTTCAAGGCCCATGTGTCCTGGGCGCTGTTCCCGATTGCGGTGTTTGCTTTTGGCTGGGCCATGATGGTACCGGTGGTCACGCTGCTGGTGCTCGACCTTTACCCCGAGCGGCGCGGCATGGCCTCGTCCCTGCAGGCATTCATAGGCTCCAGCGCCAACGGCGTGGTCGCCGGCGTGATTGCGCCGCTGGTCATGCACTCCACCGTGGCGCTGGCAGCGGTGTCGCTGGGCATGATGGGCATAGGCCTGCTGGCCTGGCTCTACCTGCACCGGCGCTGGCCCGAAATCGGCCAGGCGGTATCCAGAGAGCCTTAGGCGGCCCAGCAAGCCGCCTGGATCAGCATCGCTTCCAGCGTGAATTCCTGGCGCTGCATTTTCTGCAGCAACTCCTGAGCGTCCATCAGCGCAAACCGTTCCACCTCGCCGTCCTGGTTCACCGGCACCAGGCCGTCGGGCACGGTGCAGTGGTACCAGTCCAGCTGTTCCTCCAGATAACCCGCGCCGCCACCATCGCGGGCCGGCCGGCAGGTGTGGATACGCCCGCCATGGCGCAGCGCCTGCAGGCCGCTCAGCTGCAGGCCCGCCTCCTCCCAGGTCTCGCGGGCCAGCGCGCTGTCCAGCGTGTCCGCGCCCGAGATCATGCCGCCCATCAGGGTGTCCCACAGGCCCGGGTCGTTGGGCTTGTCAAAAGCGCGTTGCTGCACCCAGAAGCGGCCATCAGGTGCCTGCCCGACCAGATGTACAGCCTGCGTACGTATGCCCAGCGGCCGGACCGCCGCACGCTCAACCGTGCCCAGCCTGCGGCCATGCTGGTCATTCACGGCCAGCTGCTCGCCGCGCCAGGCACCAGCCAGTCCCAGCCGGTGCAGGGCCGCCGCCAGAAGGTTCAAGCCTGTCGTCACGTCGCCCAGCAGATGCCAGCCTGGCCCCTCAGGCCGCTCCTCTTTCAGTAGCTGCTCACGCCCGTCGGATAGGGGCTGCAGGCTGATTTGATGCAGAAAATCAGGCTCGACCGAACCAATCACCGATACGCCCGCCCAGAGCGGAACACGGGGCCGCAAGGGCGGCTGGACGGCGGCGGCGCGCAGGGCGTGCAACTGGGCGGGGTCAAAAACGGGCTGGGGCATGCGGTATTAAAACGCACCAGCCGTCCCGTCAAATCTGCTATCAAAAAAGTAGCTGCTTGCGCGCACCCCATGTTGCCCAGCGGCCAAAAACACTCAAGACCGTAAAAACAGGCCGTCGAGTCGCCGGTCCCAGCTGGCGCCGGGCAAGGCGGTGGCCAGCTGCGTGTCACTGAGCGCAAAGCTGCGGCGCAACGCCTGGGCCAGCACGGCGCGGTAGTCGTGGTGCGCCGGCACATCCCGGCCCTCGTTGAGGTTGCCGCGTGCCAGGCCGGTCCACTGACCGTGCCAGCGCCCGCCGGCCACGCGGTTGCCTATCAGCCAGATCGCATTGCCAAAACCGTGGTCGGTGCCACGTGTGCCGTTTTCCGCACTGGTGCGGCCAAACTCGCTCATCACCACAATCACGTCGCCGGGCTCGGAAAAATCCTGGCGCAACTGGGCGATGCCGCGCGCCAGGTTACCCAGGTTGTTGGCCAGCTGGCCGGTGGCTGCGCCCTGGTTCGCATGGGTGTCCCAGCCGCCGGCCGACAAAAAACCCAGGCGCAGGCTGCGGTCATTGCGCATCAGCGTGCCCAGGTGTTGGGCGTCCAGCTGTGCACCCACAGCGTCGGGCGCGCCGTTGCTGGCGGCCAGCATTTGCGCCGACTGCGCCTGGGAGCTGGCCGGTGTGCCGTCGCGGTCCAGCTGGCGCTCGGCCATGGTGTTGCGCCTGACGTTGGCAGCGGTTTTTTCAGTGCTGAGCTCCTGCGCGCTTTGCATGCGGCTGCCAGCGCCGCGGCGAAAGGCCTCGCTGAGCTTGTCGTCACCGGCATACAGATCGAGCAAGGCCTGGCGCGTTTTGTCATTGGCCAGCACGCCGGTGCGTTCTGCCGCCTGTCCGCGCGGAATCAGTTTGACGGCAGCCGGCCCGCCCAGAATCGCCGGATTGGCTTCACCGACGCCGATTGCAGCGGCAGGCCCGCTGCGCAGGCCCGCCAGCTGGTTGAGCCAGCCGGGCGCGCCGCTGGTTTTGCCGGGTTGCGCAATCTCCATCTGGTACTGCGCATCAAAGTGCGAACGATTCGGGGCGGGCAGGCCGGCCGCGGGTACCACACCGAGCACGCCCTGCTGCCAAAGCGGCAGCAAGGGACCCAGCGCCGGGTGCAGCGCAAAGGTGGGGTCCAGCCGCAAGGCAGTCTGCGCCGTGCCGTCGGGCGCGGCAATCGCAATGTTGGGACGCGCGGCGTAATAGTCGCTGTCGGCATACGGCACCAGCGCCGACAGGCCGTCATAAGCGCCGCGCAAAAACACCACCACCAGGCGTCCGCCCTCCAGGCTGGCCGTGCCGGCGGCCAGGGGCTGCGCCCAGACGCCAGTGCGCAACGACAGGGCAGACAGTACGCCCAGGCCCAGCAGGCGGCGGCGATGCAGGAATGGCAAGGTGGATGACATGGGGCTTTCCTCTCTGAACCTATTTGCGCATGAAGTCGGGGCTGGCCAGCATCAGGCCGGTGCGCAGGGGAAGCGGCTCCAGCGCAATCCGCTCACGGGTGGCGGGACTCAAAAAGACGTTCAGGTAAACCGGCTCCGGCATGCGCGCCGCCATCCCCATGGCAAAGTCGGCGCGCCGCGTCAAAGCCTCAGGGGCCAGCCAGGTGGCGGCATCGGTCTTGTAGCCGTCCGGGGTTTGCCAGCCGTGTAGGGGCTGGCCGGCCTGCGCCAGAAAACCCAGGGTCTGCACCATGTCGCGCCGCTCTTTCACGCCGCCCGCAGCGGTCAATGCCGAACAGGCGAAGTCCAGCGGCGTCTTGAACAGGGTGTTGCCTGCGGCCCAGAACTCGGGCGCTGCCACCAGCGCCAGCATCACGGCGCGTATATCGCCCTGGGTGGCAAGAAAGGTTTTGCCCAGAAGATCGACCAGCGCCGGCGGTGGCTGGTCAGCGACAAAAAAACTCGCCAGCCGCAGCGCAATCCGTTGCGCTGTGGCCGGGTGCCGGGCCAGCGCGCGTATCGCCTCCTGGCCTTCGGCTTCGCCTTGATTGACATAACTGCGGCCCAGCAGGGTTTTGTCGCCCTGGTCGTGCAGGCGCTCGGCAAAACGAAAGCCCTCGCCGCCGCGCAGGTTGACCGTCCAGCCGGTCAGAATGCGCGCCAGCTCACGCACATCGGCCTGGGTGTAGCCGCCGTTGACACCCAGGGTGTGCAGTTCCATCAGCTCTCTGGCGTAGTTCTCGTTCAGACCGCGGTTGTTGCTTTGGGCCTGGTCCAGGTAAAGCAGCATGGCCGGGTGCCGGGCGCTGGCGAGCAGCAGGTCTTCAAAGCGGCCCAGCGCGTGCGGGCGTATGACGTTGACCACGTAATGCCCGACAAAAGGCCGCACCACACCCTTGCCGACAAACACATTGAGGTGGTTGAACCAGAATTCGGTCATACGTGCGAGCAAGGGGTTTTCCAGCGCAGGGTCGCTGCAGGCCATCAGGCGCCAGGCGGCGGCGCTTTGCGCCATCTCGCGGCTGAAAGCTTCTTCGCCGCCGGCCACCGGCAGCATGGCCTGGCCAGGCGCCGCAGGGCCGGACTGATCGCGCCGGGTTTTGCGCGCCTCGCGCTCGGCATGGAAGTCGCGCGCAATGTCGTTCAAGGGCGCATTAAAACGCGCCAGCTCGGCCGGAATGAGCGCTGGGCGGCGGCTGGCCGCATGCGCTGCATCGACCTGCTGCATGGCCCAGGCACGCGGTTGCGCCGCTGCAGCTTGCGCCGAAGCTGGCGTGGGCGCGTAACCGAGGCGCGAACTGGCGCGCCAGGCAGCGGCCGCGTTGGCGGGCACGGCCGCCGCGCCATCGGTCTGCGCATGCAAGGCAGGGGCGCTCAAACTGGCGAGGCCTGCCAGCGCAAGGGCCAACAAGCCAGGCAGTCGGGCGATGGGGGCTGTGGTCGGCATGGGCACTCCTGAAGCGTATTTAACGCCTGGCGCGCGCCGCGCGTTGAATCCAGCGGCCAGCTTTACACAGTTTCGCCCACGCTTTACAGCGTCAGGATGGTGCAACCTGTGGTTTTGCGCGCCTCCAGTGAACGGTGCGCCTGTTGCACTTCGGCCAGCGGGAAGCGCTGGTCAATCGGAATTTTCACCTTGCCGCTGATCACCATCGCAAACAGTTCATCGGCCATGTCCTGCGTGGTCTCGCGCGTGGCGATGTGGGTGAACAGCGTGGGACGCGAGACGTAGAGCGAACCCTTGGCAGCCAGCAGGCCGATGTCCAGCGGCTCGACCTTGCCCGAGGCGTTGCCAAAATTGGCCAGCAGGCCAAAGGGCCGCAGGCAGTCGAGTGACTTGAGGAAGGTGTCCTTGCCGACCGAGTCGTACACCACCTTCACACCCTGTCCCCCGGTGATCTCTTTCACGCGGGCGACAAAATCTTCCTTCGCGTAATTGATGCTGAAGGCCGCGCCGTGTTCCCGGGCCAGGGCACATTTTTCATCCGACCCTGCCGTGCCAATCAGTTGCAGGCCCAGCGCCTTGGCCCACTGGCAGGCAATCAGGCCGACACCGCCGGCCGCCGCATGAAACAGCACAAAGTCACCGGCAAACAGGCCGCCCTGCGGCAGCGTGCGGCGCAGCAGGTACTGCACGGTCAGGCCCTTGAGCATCATGGCCGCACCGGTTTCAAAAGAAATTTCGTCGGGCAGTTTGCAGACACATTTGGCCGGCATCACACGTAACTCGCAATAGCTGCCGGGTGGCTGGCTGGCATAGGCGGCGCGGTCACCGGCCTTCAGGTGCGTGACGCCCTCACCGACCGCCTCGACCACACCAGCCGCTTCCATGCCCAGTTGCAGCGGCATGGGCAGCTTGTAGAGCCCGGCGCGCTGGTACACGTCGATGTAATTGAGCCCCACCGCCTTGTGGCGGATGCGGATCTCGCCCGGCCCGGGTTCGCCAACGCTGACCTCGACCAGTTGGAGTTCTTCGGGGCCGCCGTTCTTCTCAATACGAACGGCTTGCGAGGTGGTCTGGGCCATGGTGGGTGTTTCCTTGCGGTGCTGTGGAAGGGATGCGAAAAGAAGATTGCGGCCTGCATCCTGCCACGAATCAGCAATGGTTGCTCGCTGCGCGGCAGCCATCCGGCGACCGTGCCGGGTGTTCAGCCTTTCTTCAGCAAGCCGTCCACAGGCCCGCTAAAGTCCCCGCATGAGCACCGGCCTGAACCTTCGCACCGCCCTGCTGCTGCTGGTGCCGCCGCTGCTCTGGGCCGGCAACGCAGTGGTCGGGCGGCTGGTCCACGAGCTGGTGCCCCCCATCACGCTGAACTTCCTGCGCTGGGCGCTGGCCTTTGTGATTCTGTTGCCGCTGGCCGGCTGGGTGCTGCGCCGCGGCAGCGGCCTGTGGCCACACTGGCGGCGTTTTGCCGTGCTGGGCCTGCTGGGGGTGGGCGCTTACAACGCGCTGCAATACCTGGCGCTGCAAACCTCCACACCGCTCAATGTCACGCTGGTCGCGGCCAGTACGCCGGTCTGGATGCTGGGCACAGGCTGGCTGTTTTTTGCGCAGGCAGTCTCGCGCCGCCAGGTGCTCGGTGCGCTGCTGTCCATCACCGGGGTGCTGGTGGTACTGTCGCGCGGCGAGTGGTCGCTGCTGGCCGGGGTGCGGCTGGTCCCCGGCGATCTGTATGTGCTGCTGGCCACCGTGGCCTGGGCCTTTTACAGCTGGCTGCTCACGCAGCCGAAAGAGCCGGCCGCGATACGCAGTGACTGGGCCGCCTTCCTGATGGCACAAATGGTTTTCGGCCTGGGCTGGTCGGGGCTTTTTGCAGCCGGCGAATGGGCGCTGACCGATGCCCACATCCGCTGGGGCTGGCCGCTGGCTGCCGCCTTGCTGTATGTGGCCATAGGCCCGGCGATTCTGGCCTACCGCTGCTGGGGCATAGGCGTGTTGCGTGCCGGGCCCGCGATGGCCGGCTTTTTTGCCAACCTCACGCCCTTGTTTGCAGCCCTGCTGTCAGCGGCTTTTCTCGGTGAGCTGCCGCAGCTTTACCACGGCATGGCTTTTGTGCTGATCGTCGGCGGGATTGTGGTGTCGGCGCGGCGCTGAGCCGCCTACTTCTGCAGCCAGCCCAGGGTTTTGGCATGCAGGCTCTGGATATACAGCCGATCCGCTGTTTCGGTGACCGCTGTGGTTTCCGGATAGGCCCCGCTCGGGTCTTGCAGGTCCGCCACAATGTTGCCGTCTTCGGTGAAAGCGATCACATGGCCATAGGATTTGGGAACAGGCCACCAGGCGCGCGGAAGCCTCAGCGTGAGTTGGCGCAAAAACGGCTGGTCTGCCATCCTGTCGACCACCGGGTTGCGCGGCTTGGCCAGGCCCAGCCAGATTTTGCCGTCCAGGCCGCGCATCAGGTTGTCGGGATAACCGGGCAAATTGTCCAGCAGCACGCGCGCTTGCGGATGGGCTTGCGCCACGTCCAGATCGCTGACATCGACGGCTATTTTCCAGACACGGTACTTGCCGGTTTCAGCCACAAACAGGTTCTTGCCATCCTGGCTCAAGGCGACGCCGTTGGCGAAACTCAGGCCTTTGGCCACGATGCGGGTGTTGCCGGTGCCGGGGTCATGTTCGAGTATCCGGCCGGTGGCCGACTGCTCCAGAATATCCAGCACACTGGCTTCAAAGGTACCGCCCCAGAGGGCAGGCGCAAACCGTGTGGAAGCATCGCTGAAATAAATTTTTCCGTTGCCGGCCACCACCACCGCGTCGGCGTAGCGTATGGGATCAGCCCCGACCTTGTCGGCCAGCACGCTGACTTTTTTGTCCGGGCTGATGGACAGCAGCCCCTTGAGCGCATCGGCCGCAATCAGCTTGCCGGCGGCGTCAAAATCAAAGCCCAGCACCCGGCCGCCGGTATGGGCGAATACCTCCTGCGCACTGCCATCGGGCTTCATGCGCACAATGTTGCCGCTGGCAAGCGCGGCATACAGCATGCCGTCGCGCGCGAGCACGATGTGCTCCGGGCCTTCCCCGGCGCCCAGCGCAATCATGTTCAGACCCGCGAGTTTGTGGTTCAGTGCATGGGGCCCGGCGTAAGCCGGTGCAGGGCCTGGCTGCCAGCTGACGGGCTTGATCGGCACCGGCCAAAAGCTCAGGTAGGCGGCCACGGTGAGCAGCAGCAAGAGCACAGTCCAGGCGGCTTTTTTCATCCTCCGGACTATAACTTTGAAGCTGGGCCGGCCCGACAGGTCCGCAAATGGCCAGCCCGCGCTGGCGCGACAGGGCAAGATGGCGGTCTTTCAGAAACAGGCAGCCCATGGCAGCAACACTTCCCCGCGCGCTTCATACCCTCACGGGGTCCAACCTGGCCGCGCAATCGGCCGAGCAGCTGAGCCTGGCGGCGGTGCCCATCGTCGCGGTGCTGGCGCTGGGCGCGGGGCCTGGCGAGATCGGCCTGCTGGCCACCGTTCAGACCCTGCCGTTTTTGCTGCTGTCGATTCCGCTGGGCCTGCTGGCCGACCGCACATCGCGGCGCCGCCTGATGTTGTGGTCCGAGCTGCTGCGCGCCCTGGCCCTGATCGGCCTGCTGGCAGCTGTTTTACTGGGCAGCCTGTCGATCACGCTGCTGGCGGTGCTGGGTTTTCTGGGTGCGGTCGGCACGGTTGGTTTCAGCGTTGCAGCACCTGCCCTGGTGCCGTCGCTGGTACCGCGCGAAGCACTGGCGCAGGCGAATGGCCGGCTGGAACTGGCGCGCAGCGCTGCGTTTGCCGCCGGACCCGCACTCGGTGGTGCGCTGGTGGCCTGGGCCGGTGCACCGGCGGCTTTTGTGCTGGCCGCCGTGTTGTCGCTGGCGGCACTGGGCTTGTTGCTGCAACTGGTGGAGCCGCCGCGCGCGCCGGCGCTGCAGCGCCATCCCCTGCTGGAACTGCAGGATGGCGCGCGCCTGGTCTGGGACCACACATTGCTGCGGCCCATCCTGCTGACGGCTGTGGCCTGGAACATCTCCTGGTTTGTGCTGCAGGCCGCGTATGTGCCTTATGCCGTGCGGCTGCTGGGCCTGGACGCTGCCGCAGTGGGCATGACGCTGGCCGCCTATGGCGTGGGCATGGTGACGGGCGCCCTGCTGGCGCCGCGTGTGGTTGCGCGCCTGCCTTTCGGCCGCGCGATCCAGCTCGGACCTGTCGTCTCGGTGCTGGCAGCCCTCACGATGGTGGCCACACTGGCTGTTCCGTCCGCTGCGCTGGCCGCCGCCGCTTTTTTCCTTTTTGGTGTGGGCCCCATCATCTGGACCATCACCTCCACCACCTTGAGGCAGACGGTCAGCCCCAACGCGATGCTGGGGCGGGTATCGGCGATTTTTCTGGCGGTCAACACGGGCGCCAGACCGCTGGGCGCGGCGCTGGGCGGCTTCGTCGGTGCCAGCTGGGGCGAGCCGGCCTGCCTGCTGCTGGCGCTGGCCGGCTTTGTGGTCCAGGCCTGGATCATCCTGCGCTCCGCGCTCAGAAAGCTCAAGCGCCTGCCCCTGCCCGTAGCCTCCAATCAATAGGTTCCCGGATAAGCCCCGCCATCGGCCAGCACGTTTTGCCCCGTCATGTAGCCGGCATGCACGCTGCACAGAAACGCACAGATCGCGCCGAACTCTTCGGGCGTGCCAAAACGCTGCGCCGGAATGGTTTTGCGGCGGGCGTCGAGCACGGCTTCCAGCGGCTGGCCGGTTTTTTCGGCTGCACCCTTCATGGTCCCCTTGAGCCGGTCGGTGTCAAAAGCACCGGGCAGCAGATTGTTGATGGTCACGCCCTGCGCTGCCAGTTTGGTGCGCGCCACACCGGCGACAAAACCGGTCAGGCCGCTGCGCGCGCCGTTGGACAGGCCGAGGATGTCAATCGGCGCCTTGACTGAACTGGAGGTGATGTTGACGATGCGGCCAAAACCACGTGCCGCCATGCCGTCCACCGTCGCCTTGATCAGCTCTATCGGCGTCAGCATGTTGGCATCCACCGCCTTGATCCAGGCCTCCCGGTCCCAGTCGCGGAAGTCGCCCGGCGGCGGTCCGCCGGCGTTGGTGACCACAATGTCAAAATCCCTGCGCACTGCAAACACCGCCGCGCGGCCTTCCACGGTGGTGATGTCTGCTGCAACAAATTGCACTTCAGCCCTTTCTGGACGTGCGCTGTCAGCTATCAATTTTGCAGCAGTTGCCTCCAGCACGCCGGCGCCGCGCGCCACAATCAGCACGTTCACGCCCTCGTGCAGCAAGGCCTGCGCGCAGCCCAGCCCCAAGCCCTTGCTGGCGCCGCAGACCAGCGCCCATTTGCCTGCAATACCCAAATCCATAATAATTTCCGATTCCAGTAAGAAAGTTGCCGCCCATGATACTGAGGAACTTCAACCACTTTCGTGCACTGGGCTATTGCCTGCTGCTGCTCGGCAGCGCCCTGGCCCAGGCGCAAAGTGATGTGGTCCTGCTCAAGCGCGCGACCGAATTGCGTGAAGCGCCCGGTGAAAATTCACGCAGCCTGGCAGCGCTGGCCGCGCGCACGCCGCTGGCCCGCTCCGGTGCGCGCCAGGGCGCCTGGATTCAGGTGCGCACGAACCAGGGCGCCAGCGGCTGGGTTCACATGTTTGATGTCGGCTCTGCGGCAACGGCCGAAGCCCCGGGTGCAGGTGCCAATGCGCTGCGCGGCCTGACCAGCTTTTTCAACCGCGGCAGTGCCCAGGGCGCGACCACCACCGCCACCTCGACGGTGGGTATCCGCGGTCTGGGCGCGGAAGACCTGGCACGCTCCCAGCCGAACATGGCGGCCGTCGCACAGGCCGACGCGCTGCGTCTCGATGCCGACCAGGCCAGGCAGTTTGCCAGTGGCGCAGCACTGGTCAGCCGCCCGGTCGAGGCACTGCCGGCACCGGCAGCCGCGCCCACCGCCAACCCCGGCATGAACAACAGCAACCAGTAAGCAGGAGTTGCGCATGAATCCCATCCACCTCACCCGCCGCGCAAGCTGGCTCGCGCTGGCGCTGGCAGCGGCGCTGGCCTGTGCACCGGCCTACAGCCAGGATGCCGGCAAGGCCTTGAACCTGCTGGGCAATTTTCTGCGTCAGGCTGCACCTGCCGAAGCGCCCACACAAGCCGCGCCGGCTTCACCGGGGGGCATGCTGGGCAATTTGCTGGGCGCCAGCCTGGCACCGGCCGGCGGCAACACGGCGAACGCCGGCGACCTGATTGGATTGCTCTCACAATCCCTGGGGCAGATTGATGAGGCCAGGGAAATCGAGATAGGCCGCCAGCTCGCAGCGGTGCTGCTCGGCAGCAAGCCGCTGCACCCCGACATGGCCTTGCAGCGTTATGTGAACCAGCTCGGGCGCTGGATCAGCCTGCAGTCGGCACGGCCGCAATTGCCCTGGACCTTTGCCGTGCTGGACGACCCGGGCTTTAACGCCTTCGCCGCGCCCGGCGGTTATGTGTTTGTGACCAAAGGCCTGGTGGACCGGGTGGCCGATGAGGCCGAGCTGGCAGGCATTCTGGCGCATGAGATCACCCATGTCACGGGCAAACACCACCTGCAGGCGATTGCCAAAACCGCGCGCGCCGGGCTTCTGACACAAGTCGTGGGTTCACAGGTCAAGGGCCAACTGGCGGGCGCCGTATCCGCGCAGTTTCTGAGCCTGGGGCGCGACCTGTATGCGCGCGGCCTGGACCAGAGTGACGAGTTCGACGCCGACCGCAGCGGCGTGGCGCTGGCCGCACGCGCCGGCTTTGACCCTTACGGCCTGGTCGCGGTGCTGCAGCAACTGCGCACCGCCACGCCCGACAACCCGCTGTTTGCCTTGTCGCTCAGTACCCATCCGCCGGCACAACAACGCCTGGACCTGCTCGAGCAGGCCATGGGCAATCGCCTGGACAGCCTGTCCGGCCAGCCGGTGGTGACGGTGGCGCAGCGCATGGAGCGGCTGGCGGCTGTACCGACGGCCAGCAGCGCGGAAACTCCCGCGGCCACTGCGCCTGTGGGGCGGCGGGTACCTGCCAAGAAGTAAGGACGGTTTTTGGCAAGCTCGGGCCAAGCTCGCACGAGCTTGTCATCCCGGACTTGATCCGGGATCCATTTTTGCGGACTGCATTGTTTTTTCGAAGGACTGCAGCTTGCCTGCAAGCCGGGTCTCGCCCCGGCGGGCGAGGCACTTTTCTTTGCGTCGCCAAAGAAAAGTACCCAAAAGAAAGGCGACCCGATGGTCTGGATCCCTTCGCTTCGCTACGGGCAACCTGCGGTGCTCGGTAAAAGCGGGGTCTCGCTCGAACTCGCCTTCGGCTCAGACAATCGCGAGCCCTGATCCGCTTTGACCTGCGCTCCTCGGCCCAGCCCGACGGGTGTGGGGGGAGCGGGAGCCAATACAAATTCGAGGAGACAGGACGCGCGCAGCGTGTCCTGTCGGACCATACGGGGCCGTCATGTTGGCACGCGGGAGCAGCACACGCGGCCAAATGAGGTCCCCCTCCATCGCCCAGCGGGGCGAGGGAGGGGTTAGGGGTGGGAGTGGGGAGTTGCGCCTACTGCCTTGGGCAAGCCGGGAACGGAGCGTGATGCAAAAAGGGACCCAAAACTATCCCTTGCCAGACCGGCTAAACACAAAAATACCGGCAATCACCAGCACCGTCCCCGCCGCGACCCAGGCGGTGAACGGCTCGCCGAGAATCAGCACCCCCATCAGGATGGTGGACATCGGCCCCACCATGCCGGTTTGCGCGGCCAGGCTCGCGCCTATGCGTTCAATCGCCATCATCACCATCAGCACCGGCACGGCTGTGCACAGGGTCGCATTGAGCACCGACAGCCAGATCACTTGCGGCGCCACCCAGGCGGCGTCCAGCGGCCGCAGCAGCAGAAACTGCACGATGCAGCACAGGCAGGCCACGCTCGTCGCCAGCCCCACCAGCCGCAGCGCACCCAGGCGTTTGACCATTTCACCGCTGTACACCAGGTACAGCGCATAACTGATGGCACTCAGAAACACCAGCAGCGCGCCCCAGGCAGCCTCGGGTCCGAGCAAGGTGATCTCATGGCCGAACACCAGCACCACACCGCCATAACTGACGGCCATCCCGAGTAGCTGCGCGCGCGTGATGCGCCTGCCGTACAGCACCAGCCCCAGCAGCAGGACCAGCGTGGGGTTGAGGTAGAGAATCAGCCGCTCGAGTGATGCGCTGATGTAGGCCAGCCCCGCAAAATCCAGAAAACTCGCGAGGTAGTAGCCGGTGAAACCGAGCCAGAGCACGCCCAGCCAGTCCTTGCGGCTCAAGGCCGCCTTGCCGCGGCTGGCCCACCAGGCCATCGCGGCAAAAATCGGCAGCGCAAACAACATGCGGTACATGATCAGCGTGACCGCATCCACGCCGTAGCGGTAGGCGAGCTTGACAATGATCGCCTTGCCGCTGAAGGCGATGGCGCCTACGGTGGCCAGCAGCAGTCCGGCCGCTATGCTTTTAGGAGCTGCTGGCGCACGGCCAATATGGGCTTGGGGCTGTTTTTGCTCTGAGTCCGGGTTCAAGACGGGCTTCAGAAACCAACCGCCTGGCCGTCGCGCCGGCTGTCACTGGCGGCCACATAACCCTGCACTTTCGGGTCACCGGCACGCCAGATGAACTGGCCGGCGCCAAAGTCCTGGTAGGAGTCGTTGATGACTTCCATGCGGTGGCCACGGTCTGCCAGTGCCTGCACGGTCTGCGTATTCATTGCCGCTTCGACGTTGATCTCCAGGCCGGCGTTGTAGCGCCAGCGCGGCGCGTCGCAGGCGGCTTGCGGGCTTTGACGGTAGTCGAGCATGCGCACCAGGGTCTGCATGTGGCCTTGCGGCTGCATGTTGGCCCCCATGACGCCATACGACATCACCGCCTGACCGTCCTGGGTCAGGAAGGCCGGGATGATGGTGTGAAACGGCCGCTTGCCGGGCGCGACCTGGTTCACCCCTGCCTCCAGGCTGAAAGCATGGCCGCGGTTTTGCAGGCTGATGCCGAACTCCGGCTCCACACAGCCGGAGCCAAAACCCATGTAATTGCTCTGGATGAAACTGACCATCATGCCGTCTTCGTCGGCGGCACTGAGGTAAATCGTGCCACCCTTGACCGGGTTGCCGGCACCGAAGTCCTGGGCTTTTTTCATGTCGATCAATTTTGCGCGGGAAGCGAGGTAGGCGTCATCGAGCATTTGATCGACGCTCACCTCCATGGCCGATGGCTCGGCCACATATTTGTAGACATCGGCAAAGGCGAGTTTCATCGCCTCGATCTGCAGGTGCTGCGAATCCACGCCGTCCAGCGCCAGGCCGGCCACATCGAACTTGTCAAGGATACCGAGCGCAATCAGCGCCGCGATGCCCTGGCCGTTCGGCGGAATCTCATGCAGGGTGTAGCCGCGGTAATTTTTGCCAATCGGCTTGACCCACTCGGGCCTGTAGGCTTCAAAGTCTTTCGCCTTCAGGCTGCCGCCATGCTGCGTCGAGAATTTTTCAAGGGCCTGCGCAATTTCGCCGCCGTAAAACGCCGCGCCCTTGCTCTGGGCAATCGCACGCAAGGCCCGGCCCGCTGCCTTGAACTGGAACAACTCGCCCACATTCGGCGCGCGGCCCCAGGGCAGAAAGGACTGCGCAAAACCGGGCTGGGATTGCAACTCGCCGGTCGCAGCCGCCCACTTCTGCTGCACCACTGGCGGCAGCAGATAACCACGCTCGGCGGCCTCAATCGCCGGCTCCATCAGGTCGGCAAACGGCAGCTTGCCAAAACGCTCGCTCATCGCGACCCAGCCGGCCACCGCGCCCGGCACCGTGACCGAGTCCAGCCCGCGCTTGGGCGGTGTGGTGGCGGCTGCGCCATGTTTGCGCTTGAAGTAGTCCGGTGTCCAGGCCTGCGGCGCGCGGCCCGATGCGTTGAGCCCGTGCAACTCCTTGCCGTCCCAGATCAGCGCAAAGGCATCACTGCCGAGACCGTTGCTGACAGGTTCGACAATCGTCATGGTGGTTGCCGCCGCAATCGCGGCGTCCACTGCGTTGCCACCCTTGAGCAACATTCGCAGGCCGGCCTGCGCGCCCAGCGGATGTGAAGTCGAGACGACGTTGCGCGCAAACAGGGGAATGCGGGTCGAGGTGTAGGGGTTGTGGTAGTTGAAGTTCATGGGGTGTTGTTAAACGGCTGTACGGCGCACTGGCAGGCCAGCTGGCCCGGTCATCGGAGCCATCCTGTCACTCGGTGGTGATCTTGCGCTCGCTGATGATTTTTTTCCACTTGGTATTGTCCGCCCTGACCATGGCGGCAAAAGCCTGCGGCGTGCCGCCTGTGGGCTCGGCGCCCAGGCGCGCAAAGCGCTCTTTCACGTCCGCATCGGCCAGCGCGGCATTGACCGCCTGATTCACTTTGGCGGCGAGGTCGGCAGCCATGCCTTTGGGGCCGTAGACACCAAACCAGGTCACGGATTCAAAACCCGGCAACGTCTCTGACACCGCCGGCAGATCCGGCGCCAGCGCGCTGCGTTTCGGGCTGGTGACCGCCAGTGCGCGCAACTTGCCGTCCTTGACATGTGGCATGCCGGTCACCAGGGAGTCAAACAACACATCGACTTTTCCACTGATCAGGTCCGGCATCGCAAGCGCAGTTCCCCGGTAGGGAATATGCAGGATGAAGGTGTCCGACTGTGCCTTGAAGTATTCGGTCGTCAGATGCACGATGGTGCCGTTGCCGCTGGAGGCATAGTTCAGCCGCCCCGGATTCTTGCGCGCAAAGTCTATGAACTCGCGCATGCTGCGGGACGGGGACGAATTCGGCACCAGCACAATATTCGGCGAGCTGGCGACGTAGGCAATCGGCGTGAAATCCGCCTCGGCGTTGTAGGGAATTTTCGGGTTGATCGCCGGCCCAATGCTGTGTGTGCTGGAGGTGGCCAGCAGCAGGGTGTAGCCGTCCGGCGCCGCCTTGGAGGCGGCGTCCGCGCCAATGGTCCCGCCGGCGCCGGGCCGGTTGTCGACGACCACGGTCTGGCCGATTTTTTCACCGAGCTTCTGCGACAGCGCACGCGCCAGGATGTCGGTGGCACCACCGGCCGGAAACGGCACGATCATGCGGATAGTACGTGCCGGGTAGGCCGCGCCGGTGGTCTGCGCGGCGGCGGGCAGGAGGGTCGCCAGCGCCAGGCCGACCACCGCGGAAAAAGTGACGAATGGGAGTTTCATCAGGATATTGTGCAACGGTTTGCGTTCCGGACCGCGCCGCCAGGGCGTCCAGTCCATCCATGCAGGTCTGAACTGTTTCACCCAAAAAAAAGGGCGCCCGCAGGCGCCTTTTTTTGAATCCGGGCGGGTCAGTCAACCTCGACAAAGGCCTCTTCGCGCTTGTGCTTCACCGCAGGCAGCAAAACAATGATCAGCAACAGGGCACCAGCGGCCAGCAAACCGGCCGACAGGGGACGCGTGACAAAAACGCTCCAGTCGCCGCGCGACAGCAGCAGCGCGCGGCGCAGGTTTTCTTCCATCATGGGGCCCAGAATGAAACCCAGCAGCAGCGGTGCGGGCTCGGCCCCCAGCTTCACAAAGATATAACCGATGACGCCGAAGATGGCGACCATCCAGATGTCCCAGGTGTTGTTGTTGGTCGAGTACACACCAATCGCACAGAACAGCACAATCGCCGGGAACAGAAAGCGGTAAGGCACGGTCAGCAGCTTGATCCACATGCCGATCAGCGGCAGGTTCAGGATGACCAGCATGGCATTGCCTATCCACATCGAGGCAATCAGGCCCCAGAACAGCTCGGGGTTGCTGGTCATGACCTGCGGGCCGGGCTGGATGTTGTGGATGGTCATGGCACCCACCATCAGCGCCATCACGGCGTTGGGTGGAATCCCCAGCGTCAGCAGCGGGATGAACGAGGTCTGCGCACCGGCGTTGTTGGCGGCCTCGGGGCCGGCCACACCACGGATGTTGCCCTGGCCGAAGGTCACTTCGCCCGGCTTCATCTTGATTTTCTTTTCCAGCGCGTAGGCGGCAAAGGCAGCCAGCAGCGCGCCACCGCCGGGCAGGATACCCAGCGAGGAACCGAGCAGCGTGCCGCGCAAAATGGCCGGCACCATGTTCTTGAAATCTTCCTTGGTCGGCATCAGGCCCGACACCTTGGAGGTGAAGACTTCGCGCTCATGCTCCGGCTGGGCCAGGTTGCTGATGATCTCGCCGTAGCCAAACACACCCATGGCGATCACCACAAAACCAATGCCGTCGGTCAGCTCGGGAACGTCGAAGCTGAAACGCGCCACGCCGGAGTTCACGTCGGTACCAATCAGGCCCAGCAGCAGGCCCAGCACAATCATGGCCACGGCCTTGAGCAGGGAGCCCGAGGCCAGCACCACCGCACCTATCAGGCCCAGCACCATCAGGGAAAAATACTCGGCCGGGCCGAACTTGAAGGCCAGCTCTGTCAGCGGCGGCGCAAAGGCGGCCAGGATCAGCGTGCCGACGCAACCGGCAAAAAACGAGCCCATGCCGGCAGCAGCCAGCGCCGGTCCGGCTCGCCCCTTGCGGGCCATCTGGTAGCCGTCGATACAGGTGACGACCGACGATGACTCGCCGGGCAGATTCACCAGAATGGCCGTGGTCGAGCCGCCGTACTGGGCGCCGTAATAAATACCGGCCAGCATGATCAGCGCCGACACCGGCGGCAGGGCGTAGGTGGCAGGCAGCAACATCGCGATGGTGGCCACCGGGCCCACACCGGGCAGAACGCCGATCAGCGTCCCCAGCATGCAGCCGGCCAAGGCATACATCAGGTTGATCGGCGTGAAGGCAACGCTGAAACCCAGCGACAAATTGGTAATCAGATCCATTTTTTTTCCTTAGCCGGTGATAAAGGCCGGCCACACCGGGAATTGCAGCTTCAGCGCCACGACAAAAGCCAGGTAGCTGCCGATCGCAAGAACGGTGGCCAGGATGAAGGTGGTTTTGATCTTCCAGCCGGCCTCTGCAATGCTGGCGATAAACACCAGCGCGTAAATGCCGACGATCAGGCCGAAGGCGGGCAGCTTGATGGCGGGGATACCTGCCAGCAAAATACCAAACACCACGTTGGCGGAGATGATGCAGATCAGCGGCTTCCAGGCCCATTTGCCGACCTTGTCGCCGCCTTCAGTCTCCACCACCAGCGCGGTGAAAGTCACTGCGGCGCCAATGATGGCCAGCAGGATGCCCAGCATCAGCGGAAAGTAACCGGGGCCCATGCGTGCGCCCGTGCCGACGTTGTAGGTGCTGGCACCCCACGCAAACGCCACACCCACGGTCATGAACATCAGCCCGCAAAAGAAGTCTTTTTGACTCTTGATATGCACGGTTCGTCTCCTGAAATTGAAATATTGGAATCGCTGAATTGTGCATGGAATTACCCTTGCACGGCATGTGGCTTTCACTTACGCAGAAAAGCCGAAAAAACCGGCGTATGTCGCTGGCGGGACAGCCTCAGGACAGGGGGGGCGTGGTGGAGAGAATTTCCTCGATGGTGGTCACACCCTCCGCCACCTTCAGCGCGCCGGCCAGCCGCAGCGGCCGCATGCCGTCGGCCACCGCCTGGCGCCGCAGCGCGTCGATGCTCGGTTCCTTGGTGACCTTGTCCTTGAAACCCTCGCTGACCATGAGCAGCTCATACAGGCCCATGCGCCCCATGAAACCGGTCATGCGGCAATCCACACAGCCGACCGGTTTGTAGGGCTGGTAGCCGCCGTTGATCTGCCAGGGCTTGACGATCTCCGCCAGCGCCTCGCGTGAGCTGCCTTCATCTTTCTCGCGGCATTGCGGGCACAGGGTGCGCACCAGGCGCTGCGCCAGCACGCCCAGCAAGGTGGCATTGATCAGGTAAGAGGGCACACCGAGCTCCATCAGGCGCGACACCGCCGAAGGCGCGTCATTGGTGTGCAGGGTGCTGAAAACCAGATGCCCGGTCAGCGCGGCCTGCACCGCCATCTCGGCGGTCTGCAGGTCGCGGATCTCGCCGACCATGATGATGTCCGGGTCCTGCCGCATCAGCGCGCGCAGGCCCTCGGGGAAATCAAAATCCAGATGTGCCTGCACCTGGGTCTGGTTGAAGGCCGGCTCAATCATCTCGATCGGGTCTTCAATCGTGCTGACGTTGACTTCTTCCGTGGCAATACGCTTGAGGGTGGAATACAGCGTGGTGGTTTTGCCCGATCCGGTGGGGCCGGTGACCAGCACAATGCCATGGGGCCGCTTGACCAGCAGCTCCCAGCGCGTCGCGTCGTGCTGCGAAAACCCCAGCGCATCAAGGTCCTTGACGGTGGTGTCGGGGTCAAAAATCCGCATCACCATTTTTTCGCCAAAGGCTGTCGGCAGCGTGGACAGGCGCATCTCGACCTCGTCACCGCGCTGGTTACGGGTCTTGATGCGGCCATCCTGTGGCCGGCGCTTTTCCACCACGTCCATGCGCCCCAGCAGCTTGATGCGCGCCGTCATCGCGTTGTGCACCCCCATGGGCAACTGGTACACCGGGTGCAAAATGCCGTCGATGCGAAAACGTATGACGCCCTGGTCGCGCCTGGGCTCCAGGTGGATGTCGCTGGCACGCTGGTCAAACGCATACTGCCAGAGCCAGTCCACCACCTGCACCACGCCCTGGTCGTTCGCGTCGAGCTGCTTGTTGGTTTTGCCCAGCTCCACCAGTTGCTCAAAACTGGCCGCGCCCTCCCGGCCGCCCGACTTCATGGCCGCCTTGACCGACTTGGCCAGCGCAAAAAACTCGGCGGTGTAACGCGCAATTTCCGAGGGGTTGGCGACCACCAGGCGCACACTGCGTTTGGACTGGCGCTCCACCTCGGACACCCAGTCGGTGATAAACGGCTCGGAAGTGGCGACCACCACTTCCGCCGCGGAGACCTGCACCGGCAAGACCTTGTGCCGTTCCGCATAGACCGCCGACATGCTGTCGGCCACCTTGCCCACATCCACCTTCAGGGGGTCAATCCGCAGATAGCCCAGGCCGGCCCGGCCCGCCAGCCACTGCGCAATGGTTTCAATATCCAGCGGCTTGCCGTCGGCCAGCCGGGTCATGCTGACACTGGCCAACCGCACCAGCGGATGTTGCGCGCTCTGCACCTGCGAGCAACGCGCAATCGTGCGCTGCGCCTCGGCGGCGGAGATCACACCGTCTTCACTGAGCCATTCCACCAGGCGGCGCCAGTCCAGCGGGCCGGACGGCAGGGCTTTGGCCGTCGGCTCAGGCTGTGTTTTGGGGGGCATCGCGGAACGCATGGTCGCACTGTAACTGATCAATCTGCGGCTGCGCCCGCCCGCTGCTCACCACACCGGCTTGAAAAGCCTGAGCCATTTTTTGGCGGGCAGGCCAAAGCGCGACTCAATGGCATCGGCTCTTTGCACCAACTCAGTGCGCTCGGGCCGGGTCGGCTCACGCTGCGCTGCCACCACCGTGTTGCCCTCGCGTGTGGGCTTGAAGGCCCAGACCGCTTCCGGTCCAAAGGCCTGGGCCATTTTTTCGAGCGAACGCAGGTAACTGGAGTCGCGGCCAAACAGGTTGACGGTCATCACGCCTTCGTCCGTCAACAAGTCCCGGCAATCGGCATAAAACGCTTCGCTGTCCAGCACCGGCGCGGCCGCCTCATGGTCATACAGGTCCACCTGCAACACGTCGACCTGGCCGCGGTGCGCCGGCTGGCGGATTTCCTGCGCCGCGTCGCCCAGAATGACCGTGAGCCGCAAGTCGTCGGCCGGCAGCTTGAACCACAGGCGGCAAGCCGCAATCACCTGCGGATTGAGCTCAACCGCCGTGGTTTTCATTTTGAGTTTTTTGTGGCAGAACTTGGTCAGCGCGGCCGAGCCCAGACCGAGCTGCATGGCATGGCGCGCAGCCACCGCCGACGGTTCGACAAACAGCAGCCAGACCATCATGCGCTGTACATACTCCAGCTCGATGTCAAAGGGTTTGTCGAGCAGCATGGAGCCTTGCACCCACTCGGTGCCCAGGTGCAGGTAACGGACATCGCCCGCATCGGAGAAGTTGACCTCGGGCAAATTGGCCAGGGTGGTGGTGGGGGTGTCTTTGCGGGCCATGGGGTTCAGGTGATCAAGCGGTGTTTTTCAAATACCTCGCGCCAGGCCGCGAGTTTGCGCTCAAACGACCAGGAGGCATTGGCAGGGCTGGTGGAAGGCAATTTATAAACTGGAAAGCCCAGCAGCGAGGTGTGGCGCGCATGCTTGAAACTCTCGCCGCCGTTGTGGGCGATGGCTTCCAGCGCCGGACATTGCTGCAGTATCTGTGAAAAATCATTGACCACCGGCTGGCGGATGCGGCTGTCCAGGCTGCCTTCGCGCTCACAGGCCGCATACACATCCCACAGGCCCAGTCCCCGGGCGAGCAGCCATTCGCTACGTTTTTGATAGCTGTCAGCGCTTGTCCCCAAAGGGCCAGAGGGCCAAATGGCTTGCAGTATTTTCCAGAAATGGTTTTGCGGGTGGCCGTAATACTGCTGCGCCGCCAGCGACGCCACGCCCGGAAAACTGCCGAGGATCAGCAGACGCGTCTGGCGCGAAACCAGCGGCGCCAGGCCCGTCAACATGCCAGCAGGCCTTTGAGCCCGGGCAAAGCCGCGAGCGAATTGACCCAGGCCGCATCACACAGCACGTCGACCGGCATGCCGCGCAGCTGCGCGACCACGGCGGCAATCTGCGGCAGCTGGCCGGGTTCGTTGCGGCCCTGGGCCTGGCCCTGGGCGCGCTGTTCGGCGCTTGTGTACAGCCAGTGGGGGGGCATGTCCGGGGAATCGGTTTCCAGCACCAGCGCAGACAGCGGCAAATCAGCCGCCAGCCGCCGCAGTTGCAGGGCTCGGTCAAATGTCACTGCCCCGCCAAATCCGAGTTTGAAGCCGAGCTTGATGAATTCCGTCGCCTGCTGATCGCTGCCATTGAAGGCGTGGGCTATGCCTTGCCAGGCCCCGCCGGGAGGCGCCAGTTCACGCAAATGTTTGAGCAGCCGGTCGGCCGAGCGGCGCACATGCAGAATCACCGGCAGCCCATGTTGGCGCGCCAGCAGCAGCTGCTCGCGGTAAAAAAACTCCTGGCGTTCGCGCAGCGGGCTCTGGCTCAGTTCGGGCACAAAAAAGTCGAGCCCGATCTCGCCCACCGCGACCAGACGCGGGTCACTTTTTCGCTGCGTCAGCTCGGCGTCCAGCAGCGCCAGATCGCCGTCCCCGGCATGTTTGACACTCAGCGGATGTATGCCCAGGGCATAACTGTCCCCCAATTCGTGCGCCAGCAGCCGGACCGTATCAAAGTTGGAGACCGCGACCGCCGGCAACACGCAGTGGCACACCCCCGCCGCTGCGGCCCTGGTCCGCATGCTGCTGCGGTCGCCGCCGAACTCCGCGGCGTCCAGGTGGCAATGGGTGTCTATCCAGGAGGGCATGCCCGGATAATGCCTGAAAGCGCTGGGCAATATCCCTGCCTTATCCTGAACAATGTGCAGGGATGCGCGAGACGTGATACCGTGGGTTTTGTCAGTCCAGAAACCAACATTCACAGGTGAAACGGATGCGCAGGCCAGCCCTTTACAGCAGCTCCCGCCGATCTGGCCCGGACCCGGTCAGCCATCCCCCACCTGCCGCCCAGGCGCAAGCCGACGGCGCAACGCGCGCCGCACCGGCTTTTTTCTCGGCCTCCAATCCGCGCCTGCTGTGGGCAGCCCTGCTGCTGCTCACCGTGCTGCTGCTGGTCAGCCTGTCGCTGTCCCTGCGGCCCTCGCAGCGCCGCCTGACGCAGGAAGACATCAATGCCGCCGTGCTCAAGACCCTGGAAACCACCCAGTTGCCGTCGGCAGCGGCCAAAGCCTATGAGGCGATTCGCCCGTCGGTGGTGCGGGTCACCGGCTACGGCAAAAGCAAGGACGGCAAGGAAGACGTGGAGTACGGGGTGGGCAGCGGGGTTGTCATCGTGGACAAGGGCATCATCCTGACCAACCTGCATGTGGTGCAGGGCGCGCAGACCATCAAGGTGGTGTTTTCCGACGGACTGGAATCAACCGCCCACATCACCGGCATGCAGCCTGAAAACGATCTGGCGGTGCTGCAGGCCCACAAGATTCCGGACGACATGATTGCGGCCACCATGCGCTCCACCGGCGACCTCGCGCCCGGTGACCATGTGGTGGCCGTCGGTTTTCCCTTCGGTATCGGGCCCTCCGCTTCGGCGGGTGTGATCTCCGGCCTCAAGCGCACCTTCCGCTCGCCCGAGGGCAAGCAGGACATCCGCAACCTGATCCAGTTTGATGCCGCCGCCAACCCCGGCAATTCAGGCGGTCCGCTGGTCACCATGGACGGCGAAGTGGTCGGCATTGTCACCGCCATCCTGAACCCCAACCAGCAGCGCAGCTTTGTCGGCATCGCCTTCGCTGTGCCGATTGAAAACGCGGCCTCCGCCGTCGGCATGCACCCCTTCTGAAAGACCTTCCCATGCAAACACAGACACCGCCACAAGACCCGCAGACCGCGCAGCTGATGGAGCAAATCCTCTATGAAGTCAAACGTGTGGTGGTCGGGCAGGACCGTTTTCTCGAACGTGTGATGGTCGCCATCCTGGCGCAGGGCCACCTGCTGGTCGAAGGTGTGCCCGGCCTGGCCAAAACACTGACCGTGAAAACGCTGGCCAATACCATCCAGGGCAATTTCAAGCGCATCCAGTTCACGCCCGACCTGGTGCCGGCCGACCTGGTGGGCACCCGCATCTACAACCAGAAAACCGGTGACTTCAGCACCTCACTCGGGCCGGTTTTCACCAACCTGTTGCTGGCCGATGAAATCAACCGTGCGCCGGCCAAGGTGCAAAGCGCGCTGCTCGAAGTGATGCAGGAGCGCCAGGTCACCATCGCGGGCACCACCCACAAGGTGCCCGAGCCCTTTCTGGTGATGGCCACGCAGAACCCGATTGAAACCGAGGGCACTTACCCCCTGCCCGAGGCGCAGGTGGACCGCTTCATGATGAAGGTGCTGGTGGACTACCCGACCGACGAAGAAGAGTTTGTGATCGTGCAGCGCGTGATTGGCCCGGCGGTCGCGGTCTCCAGCGTGGCCAGCACCGAACAGCTGGCGGCGCTGCAGCGGGAATGCCGGCAGGTTTATGTGGACCCGTCGCTGATCCAGTACGCGGTGCGCCTGGTGTCGGCCACGCGCGATCCTGAAAAACACGGGCTCAAAGACCTGGCCCGCTTCATCACCTTCGGCGCCAGCCCGCGTGCCTCCATCAACCTGACCGAAGGCGCACGCGCGCTGGCCATGCTGCGCGGCCGCAGCTACGTGTTGCCGGAAGACATGAGCGATCTGGTGCCCGATGTGCTGCGGCACCGGCTGGTGTTGTCTTATGAAGCCCTGTCCGAAGGGCTCAGCCCCGACACCCTCATCGCGAAAATCATGGCCAAAATCCCCGCACCGGCCAAGCCGCTGGAACACGAGAAGCTGGCCGCCTGATCATGAAGAACTGGTTCCGAAAGTCCGTTCGGGCCGAGCCAGTCGAAGCCGCCGGCCGCGCTTCGGCGCAGGTGCACGCGGGCGGTGCCGAGCAGGTGCTGCGCCGCCTCGAGTGGACCGTGCTGCGCCGCCTGGACGGCCTGCTGCAGGGCGACTACCGCACCTTGATGCGTGGCGTGGGCATGGACCTGGCCGACCTGCGCGAGTACCAGCACCACGACGATGTGCGCCACATCGACTGGAACGTCACCGCGCGGCTGCAACTGCCGCATGTGCGCGTGTTCACCGAGGACCGCGAGATGGCCAGCTGGTTTTTGCTGGACCTGAGCCCTTCGGTTGATTTTGGCTCCGGCCCGCAGCGCAAAAGCCAGGTCTCCAGCGAGTTTGTGGCGGTGCTGGCACGCGTGCTGACACGCCACGGCAACCGCGTCGGCGCCATGTTTTACGGCACCGGTGTAGACACCGTGCTGCCGGCACGCGGCGGCCGGGGCCATGTGTTGCGCCTGCTGCACAGCATGCAGGAACGGCCGGAAATCAAGGGCACGGCAGCCACGCGGCTGGACGATCTGTTGCGCTCTGCCGCCCGCTTTCTGCGCCGGCGCTCCACCGTGTTTGTGGTGTCCGACTTCATCAGTGAGCCGGGCTGGGAGAAAACGCTGGGGCAACTGGCCCAGCGCCATGAAGTGGTGGCCGTGCGCCTGCTCGATCCGCTGGAGCTGGAGCTGCCCGACCTGGGCCTGATCCCGATACGCGACGCAGAAACCGGTGAACAGTTGCTGGTGGACACCCACGACAAGGGCTTCCGGCAGCGTTTCGCGCGTATTGCCGCCCAGCGCGAGGCCGAGCTGCGCCAGTCCCTGACGCGGGCCGGGGTCGACACGCTGGAACTGTCCACCGATGGCGACCTGGTCGACGCCATCATGCGTTTTACCGAGCTGCGCAAGCGCCGCGGCCAGGCCTCGGGCGCTGCCGGCAAAGGCCTGCGCAGGCTGCCCGACCATCTCAAGGCAGCCGCCTGAGCACGGCCTGCCCCAAGGAGACCCACCGTGAATTCACCCGTGACCTTCCTCTGGCCCCAGTTTCTCTGGCTCATGCTGGCCCTGCCTTTGCTGGTGGCGCTGTATGTCTGGCTGCTGCGCCGCAAGAAAAAGATGGCGCTGCGCTACGCCAGCCTGTCCATCGTGCGCGAAGCCATGGGGACCGGCCGCAGTGTCAGGCGCCACATACCGCCGCTGCTGTTTTTGCTGGCCATGGCCGCCATGCTGCTGGCGGCATCGCGGCCTTTTGCCGTCATCACCCTGCCCTCGCAGCAGGAAACCATCATCCTGGCGATGGACGTGTCGGGCAGCATGCGGGCCACCGATGTCCAGCCAAACCGCCTGGTGGCCTCGCAAAATGCGGCCAAGGCTTTTCTGGCGGAGCTGCCGCGCAACGTGCGGGTGGGCATTGTGGCTTTTGCCGGTACCGCTTCGGTGGTCCAGCCAGCCACCCTGAGCCGGGAAGACCTGGTGACCGCGATCGACAAATTCCAGTTGCAGCGTGCCACGGCGATTGGCAACGCCATCGTGGTGTCGCTGGCCGAGCTGTTTCCGAATGCCGGCATTGATCTGGCCTCGCTGACCTATGGCCGCAACCGCAGCAACGGCGTGGCCATCGACCAGGCACCGAAGGAAGCCAAAAAAGACTTCACACCGGTGGCGCCCGGCTCCTACACCTCGGCCGCCATCATCTTGCTGACCGACGGCCAGCGCACCACCGGCGTGGACTCACTCGAAGCGGCCAAGATGGCCGCCGACCGGGGCGTACGCATCTACACCGTGGGCATAGGCACGGTGGACGGCGAGACCATAGGTTTTGAAGGCTGGTCCATGCGCGTCAAGCTCGACGAGGAAACCCTCAAGGCGATTGCCAACAAGACCCAGGCCGAATACTTCTACGCCGGTACCGCAGCCGACCTGAAGAAGGTCTACGAAACCCTGAGTTCGCGCCTGACGGTGGAGAAAAAAGAAACCGAAATCTCGGGGCTGCTGGCGCTGGCAGCGGCGGTGCTGGCGCTGGTTTCGGCTTCGTTGTCGCTGCTGTGGTTCAACCGGATTCTTTGACGAGGACGCGCGGGAACCTCGCGGGACGGGGTGCAGGGTCCCGCAGCAGACATACCATGACGTCCACGCCGTGAGCGCGCAAGAATGGCTTTAGCCCCGGATCTCGCATTTCCCCCACCGGGCGGACATTTTCAGACACCGCTCAAACGGATAGGGGCCACCGGTTCGAACGGCTGCCAGCATGGCTTCGATCTGCTCGGCAGATCTTGTTCCGTGAAAGTAGTCGACCACTTCGCCGTTCACCAGCAAAGCGGCCTGCGGGGATCCGCCACGGCCTGAGCTCGCATGGTCAAGCTTGTCCTTGAATGGCTTTACCTCGGCGGGAAGAAAAATACCTGGCGGTATCGACGATCGGATGACTTTGGGCACATATGAAAATGTGACGCCCTTGAACCCGGCAGACTTCTGGAGTTTTGGCAACTCCAGCGCTCGCCACGCCACGCAGGGCGGGCAGTCCGTACCCCCCATCCAGACCAGGTGAATGGCAGGTGGCTCAGCCACTGGCTGGGCGAGCACGGAGCTTGAACCAGCGCAGGCCAAAAAAAGCAAGCTGCAAAGAGCTGGGACAGAGAGTGCATTCAAGCCAGTGCCCTTTCGATCTTTTGGTGCGGCGAATGGATGAAGTCAAACTGCGGAATCAACCGTCTTCAGCAATCACTTTTTTCAACTCGGGATCCAGGCGGTCACGCCATCCGCCGATGACTTCTTCGCCCACAATGACTTTTCTGATGATTCCTTTTTTATCCAGGAGCATCCAGGTCGGTGTGCCGCGCAACTTGGGATAGTCGCTCATCCAGTTGTCATTGATCGACCCAACCAGAAATGAAATCGGTTTGACGGTCTCTATCAACGCCCTGGCATTTTCAGGCTTGTCCCGAAAGTTGATGGCGATGATGGTGAAGCCTTTGTCCTTGTTGGCCTGGTAGTGCTTTTCGAGGGCCCCCATTTCCTGGCGGCAGCGTGGACACCAACTTGCCCAGAAGTAAACCAATGTCGGCTTGCCTTCGACGGTCTTGGGGTCAAAGCGTGTTCCGTCGAACAGGTCTACATGATTGAGCCTTGCCTTCTCCCCAACGGTCTGGGCCTGAACCGAAGACAGCGCCAGCAGGACACACAGAACAAATGCAAGACGATTCCACATTTCAATCTCCCTGATTCAATAAACCCTGCTTCACACAACTGCTTCGAGATAACGCGCTGGCCGCCCTGCCCGGCACGATCCGCCTACCAGGCGACCGGCTCAGCCTTCACCAATTCAAGACTGGCACCGCTCCAGGCGTTGGTACCGCCGCGATACCAGATCACATCCTTGTATCCAGCCTCGACCGCGTGCAGTGAGGCGTTATAGGACAACCAGCACTCCGAGCTGACACAGAGAAAAACGACAGGTCGGGTCTTGTCCCCAGCAGTCAATTTTCCGAGCGCTGCAGCAAACCTGTCTTTTTCCGCGTTGAAAAACTGACCATCACCGGCACCATCCATCCAGACAGCGCCGGGAATGGATCTCCGGTTTTTTGAGCCCAGAACATCGACGACCACCAGGCTCTTGTTTGATTCAAGAAGCGCTTTCAACTCCAGCGTCTTGATCACCCTGGCACCAGGAATGGACATGGGTGTGGGCGCGTGATAAGGCGCTTTTTTGGGGCTGGCTGCGGTGCCAATGCCCCAATCTTTGTCTTCAAAAGAAAAAACCGTGATCGGCTGGGGCAAGGGTGGATAAGGAACCTGTCCGAAACCCAGGACCGGAAAGAGACAGACGAGCACTGCAAGTGTTCGGTACATGTTTTACTCCGGCGCGGCCCCCATTGCCTGCTGCATGCGTACACAATCGCCGACCCAAAATGCTTGCGCCGACGCTCCCCTGCTCTGGATGTTACCGTCGGCTACAGGTTTTATCAACCATTACGCCCACTCCGACAAACGCCCCTCCACCAGCCTGAAACGCCGGCCGCAGCGTGCCGCCAGGGTTTCGTCATGCGTCACCATCACAAAAGCCGTGCCGAAATCGCGTGCCAGTTGCAGCATCAGCTCAAACACGCCGTCGGCCGTGGTCCGGTCCAGGTTGCCCGTGGGTTCATCGGCCAGCACACAGGCGGGCTGGGTCACCAGCGCACGCGCAATCGCCACGCGCTGGCGCTCGCCACCCGACAATTCTGCAGGGCGGTGGTGGATGCGGTCTTTCAGGCCCACACTGGCCAGTATTTTGGTGGCCGTCTGCGCAGCAGCGGCCGGCGTCTGGCGCCGTATCCACAGCGGCATGGCCACATTGTCGAGCGCGCTGAACTCGGGCAGCAGGTGATGGAACTGATAGACAAAACCCAGGTGCTGGTTGCGCAAATGGCCCTGCTCGGCCGCCGACAGCGACGACAGCAACTGGCCCTTGATCTCCACCTGGCCGCTGGTCGGTGCGTCGAGTCCACCCATCAAATGCAGCAAGGTGGATTTGCCCGAGCCCGAGGCGCCGACGATGGCCAGGGTTTCACCGGCGAAGACCTGCAGGTCCACGCCATGCAACACGGTCAGGTCGATCGGGCCTTCGTGGAAACGTTTGGTCAGGCCTTGGGCACTCAGTACAACTTCACTCATAACGGAGGGCCTCGGCGGGATTGACCTGGCTGGCGCGCCAGCTCGGATAAATGGTGGCCAGAAAAGCCAGCACCAGCGCAATCACCGCAATCGGCATGATGTCGGCGTACTGCGGGTCGCTTGGCATGCGGCTGATCAGGTAAATGTCCTTGGGCAGAAAGTCGGCGTTCAGCAGCCGCTCCAGCGCCGGCACCAGCACGTCGATATTCAGCGCAATGCCCAGGCCCAGCAGCAGGCCCGACAGCGTGCCTATGACACCGACCATCGCGCCCTGCACCATGAATATGCCCATGATGCTTTTCGGGCTGGCGCCCAGCGTGCGCAAAATCGCAATGTCGGCGCGTTTGTCGGTCACCGTCATCACCAGTGTGCTGACAAGGTTGAAGGCGGCCACTGCCACGATCAGCGTCAGGATGATGAACATCATGCGTTTTTCGAGCTGCACGGCGGCAAACCAGGTCTTGTTCTGCCGCGTCCAGTCACGGATCAGCAGGTCACCACTGAGGCTGCGCGACAGCTCTGCCGCCACCTCACGCGCCTGGTGCAAGTCCTTGAGCTTGATGCGGATGCCGGTCGGTCCTTCGAGCCGGAAAATCCTGGCCGCATCGTCCTGGTGCAGCATCACCAGCGCCGAGTCGTATTCAAAGTGACCGGAATCAAAGGTACCGACCACCGTCATCTGTTTCAGGCGCGGCACCACACCGGCCGGCGTCACCTGGCCGCTGGGGGCAATCAGGGTCACCAGATCACCCTCACGCACGCCCAGCGCGCGCGCCAGCTCGCCGCCCAGCACCACACCAAAATCGCCGGGCACCAGCCTCGGCAAGGCGGTGTCCTTGAGGTCCACCGCCAGGTCGGTCACCTGACCCTCGAGCGCCGGGTCTATGCCGCGCACGATGGTGCCCTTCATGTCTTCGCCGCGCGCCAGCAGGGCTTGCGCCGCAATAAAACTGGCGGCGCCCAGCACATTCGGGTTTTGCTTGATCTCGGCCAGGGTTTTGGCCACATCGGGCAGGGCCGCACCATTGGGCGCAAACACCTCGATGTGCGAAATCACGCCCAGCATGCGGTCGCGCACTTCCTTCTGGAAGCCGTTCATGACACTGAGCACAATGATCAGCGCCGCCACGCCCAGCGCAATGCCCAGCATGGACACCCCCGAGATGAAGGAGATAAAACCGTTGCGCCGCGTGGCACGGCCGGCGCGCGTGTAGCGCCAGCCCAGAATCAGTTCGTAGGGAATTTGCATGGCGCAATTGTGGCATCCCGGACAATAGAGCCATGCCTTTGCCGCCGCCCCCGCCCCAACACCATGTGGTGCTGCCTTTTGCCGCCTGTTCGGCCGCCGACTGGCTGCCCGCCATGAAGTCCCTGCCGCCTGCGGCTTTGCGCAACTTCAGGCAGTTGCTGCAAGGCATGAAACTGATCCACAGCGACAGCGGGGACGAGCGCTCGCTCTCGCCACCGCACGAGCGGGTGCTGGCCCGTGCACTGGGCTTGCCCCTGACCGACGGGCTGATTCCCTGGGCCGCCTGGCAACAGCTGCAAGCCGGTGGCAAGCCGGGCGCACAGGCCTGGGCGCTCATCACGCCCTGCCACTGGGCCATGGGCAGTGACCACGCCACCTTGAGCGACCCGGCTGCGCTGGCTTTGCAGGAAGACGACTCACGCACCCTGCTGGCAGCGATGCAGCCCTATTTTGCGACCGAAGGCATCACCCTGCACTATGCAGAACCCACCCGCTGGCTGGCCGAAGGCGAGGTGTTCAGGACGCTGGCCAGCGCTTCGCTGGACCGCGTGCTGGGCCGCAATGTGGGGCCCTGGCTGCCGGGTACCAGCCAGATTCGCCTGCTGCAAAATGAAATGCAGATGCTGCTTTACACCCATGGCGTCAATGATGCGCGGGCTGCGAAAAGGCAAGCGGGCATCAACTCGTTCTGGATCAGCGGCGCGGGCGCCCTGCCCGACAACTACCAGCCGCAGCCGCCTGCCGACATCACGCTGCCGCGCCGCCTGGCACAGGCGGTTATCAATGAGGACTGGCCCGCTTACGCCCAGGCCTGGTCGGTGCTGGACGCGGACGAAGGCGCACGCCTGCTGGCGCAGCAGCAGCGCGGCGAGACGGTCCGCCTGAGCCTGTGCGGCGAGCGGACGGCATTGAGCTTTGAATCGGCCCGCACCGGCCTCTGGGCCAAAGCCAAAGGCATTTTTTACCCGCAGCCCTTTGTGGACGTGCTAAAGCAGCTATGAAAATAATAGTACGTGAAGTCCCCCCGCGCAGCGCCTGGGCGCTGGAGCAGGCCGGCATTCACCCCTTGCTGGCCCAGCTTTATGCAGCGCGTGGTGTGGTGTCGGCCGACGAACTGGACGACGGCCTGGGCCGGTTGTTGCCGCCCGCGTCCATGAAAGGCACGGCAGAGGCTGCGCTGCTGCTGGCCGACGCCATCACCGCGCAAAGAAAAATCTGCGTGGTGGCCGACTACGACTGTGACGGCGCCACCGCCTGCGCGGTCGCGCTGCGCGGCCTGCGCCTGCTGGGCGCCACGCAGCTCAGCTACATCGTGCCGGACCGCGTGGTGGACGGTTACGGGCTGACCGCGACGATCAGCGAACGCGTCAAGGCCCTGGGGGCCGACATTCTGGTCACCGTGGACAACGGCATTGCCAGCCTGGACGGCGTGGCGCGCGCGCGCGCACTCGGCATGCAGGTGCTGGTGACCGATCACCACCTGCCGGCCTTGCAGGACGGCGCCATCGTGCTGCCCGATGCCGATGTGATCGTCAACCCCAACCAGCCCGGCTGCCCCTTCGAAAGCAAGGCCATGGCCGGCGTCGGTGTGATGTTTTATGTGTTGCTGGCCCTGCGCGCCGAGTTGCGCACGCGCGGCGTGTTCGATGCGGCCACGCAACCCAAACTCGATGCCCTGCTGCCCCTGGTCGCGCTTGGCACGGTCGCCGACGTGGTGAAACTCGACGCCAACAACCGCCGCCTGGTGGCACAAGGCCTCAAGCGCATACGCAGCGGCGCGCTGCCGGCCGGGGTGGCGGCGCTGTTCACCGCGGCCGGCCGTGTGGCCGCCGTGGCCACCAGTTTCGACTTTGGTTTTGCCCTGGGCCCGCGCATCAATGCGGCCGGCCGGCTCAGCGACATGACGCTGGGCATCGAATGCCTGCTGACCGACGACGCGGGCCGCGCCGACGAACTCGCCAAAACCCTGGACGGCATCAACCGCGAGCGCCGCACGATAGAAGCCGACATGCGCGAGCAGGCCCAGTACGCGGCCGACGCGATGATTGACGAAGATGAAGAACCGCCGCCCGCGATTGCGATTTTTGACCCTGATTTTCATGAAGGGGTGGTGGGCATCGTCGCCTCGCGCATCAAGGACAAACTGCACCGGCCGACCTTTGTGTTTGCCGCCAGCCAGGCGCCGGGCAAGGAACATGAACTCAAGGGCTCGGGCCGTTCAATTCCCGGTTTTCACCTGCGTGATGCGCTGGACCTGGTGGCCAAGCGCCATCCCGGCGTGTTGCTGCGTTTTGGTGGCCACGCCATGGCGGCCGGCTGCACCATCAGCGAAGAACAGTTTGAGGTGTTTGAGCGCGCGCTGCAGCAGGTGGCGCGCGAGTGGCTGGACGCGGCGACCCTGCTGCGCCGGCTCGACACCGACGGCCCGCTGGCGCCGCAGTACCGGCGCGCTGATCTGGTGGACAGGCTGCACAAGGAGGTCTGGGGCCAGGGCTTTGCAGCGCCGACTTTCAGCGAAGAGGTCGAGGTGCTGTCGCAGCGCCTGGTCGGCGAGAAACACCTGGCGCTCAAGCTCAAGCACCAGGGCCAGCCGGTGGACGGCATCTGGTTTGGCCACACCGAGTCACTGCCGGCGCGCGTCAAACTGGCCTTCCGGCTCGATGCCGATGAATGGCAGGGGGTGAAGCGGGTGCGTTTTCTGGTCGAAGCCGCCGAGCTGTAGTGCTTGTCTGACTGCGCGCGGGTGAGGCTGCCTACAGCCACTGGGCGCCGCAGCGGCCATGCTTGGAGTTCACAAGGCGCACCTGTGGCGCGCCAATACAACTCAAGAGGACAGCATGAACACCATCATCTATATCGTCGGCCTAGTGGTCATCATCGGCTTCATCCTGTCGTATTTCGGCTTCCGCTGAGACCGGGCCGCAAGACGCTATGTAATTGATAGCTTCCTGCGCTCATCACACAAGGGCTGCAGGCCCAAACACCCTGAAGCTCAAGACAGCAGGGCGTATTCTCCACCGCGCTCCAGGGCGCGTACATAGGCCGGGCGCGCATGGATGCGCTCCAGGTAATTCATCAGGCGTGGCCGGCTGTTGTTGAGCCCGCCACGCGCGGCTGCGGCTTCAGCCACAAAACTCAGCTGGATGTCGGCGCCGCTGAATTCGTCGCCCACAAACCAGGCGCCTTTTCCCAGCTCGGCTTCCAGGTAGTCGAGGTGCTGGCGGATTTGCGGCTCGATAAAACTGCTTTTGGCCTTGCCGCTGATGGCTTTGGCAATCGGTTTGACAAAAAACGGCATGGGTGCTTTTTCTATCTTGTCAAACACCAGCTTGAGCAGCAGCGGCGACATGGCCGAGCCCTCGGCGTAATGCAGCCAGTAGGTATAACGCAGCTTTTCCGGCGTGCCCGCCGGCGGGCTCAGGCGCCCCGCGCCATAACGCTCCACCAGGTAATCAATGATGGCGCCCGATTCAGCCAGCATCAGGTCGCCGTCGGTGATCACCGGCGATTTGCCCAGCGGATGCACCTCGCGCAGCGCAGGCGGCGCCAGCATGGTTTTGGCATCACGCTCGTAGCGCCTGATCTCGTACGCCAGGCCCAGCTCTTCCAGCAGCCAGAGGATGCGTTGCGAGCGGGAGTGGTTGAGGTGGTGAACAATGATCATGTCAAGGCCTTGCGGTTCAGGTGAGAGACCACCATGGTAGGTGATTGACAAGGCCGCAGCAGAAGCGGGGCTTCAAGCCTAAAATGAACCAGTGACAGCCAAAAACATACTGAACGCCGACCTGCATTGCCATTCTGTCGTGTCCGACGGCACCCTGACCCCGGAGGCGCTGGCCGAACGCGCCAAAACCAATGGCGTGGAACTCTGGGCCCTGACCGACCACGATGAAATCGGCGGACAGCACCGGGCAGCCGCAGCCGCCCATGCGCAAGGCCTGCACTACCTGACCGGTACCGAAATTTCAGTCACTTTCGCCGGCGAAACCGTGCACATTGTGGGTCTGGGGTTTGATCCCGACGACGCCGCCATGCGGGACGGCCTGCACACCACCCGGGGCGGCCGCGAACAACGCGCGATGGAGATGGCCGACGGCCTGGCCAAAGTCGGCATACGGGGCGCTTATGAAGGTGCGCTCAAGTTTGTCGGCAACCCGGAGCTGATCTCGCGCACACACTTTGCCCGCTTTCTGGTGGAGTCCGGTGTCTGCAAGGAGACCTCCGAGGTGTTTCGCAAATATTTGACCGAAGGCAAACCCGGTTATGTGCCGCACCGCTGGGCCAATCTGCGCGATGCGGTGAGCTGGATCACCAGCGCCAAAGGCGTGGCCGTGATCGCGCACCCGGGGCGCTACAAATTCAGCACCAATGAAGAATACGCGCTGTTCACCGAATTCAAGTCGCATGGCGGCCAGGCGGTGGAGGTGGTGACCGGCAGCCACACGGTGCAGGAGTATGTGAAGTACGCCGAAACCGCCAGGGAGTTTGGCCTGGCGGCGTCGCGCGGCAGCGACTTCCACAGCCCCGATGAAAGCCACACCGACCTCGGTTCCCTGCCCTTTTTACCGGGCGGCCTGATACCCGTGTGGGAGCTGCTGGAAGACCGTATCCAGTGAGGCCGCCGCCCTCTGTCCTGGCGGGTATTGCACTGGTCCTGGCGGCCGTCGCGTGTTTTGCCGTGCTGGACACCACCACCAAATTTGTCAGCACCGGTGTGCCCATCCTGATGGCACTGTGGTTTCGCTACTTTTTCCAGGCAGCCGCCACCACCGCCGTGATGCTGCCGCTGCGCGGCCTGAGCGTGTTGCGCACGGCGCATCCCAAATTCCAGTGCCTGCGCGGCCTGCTGCTGCTGCTCAGCAGCCTGTTTGCGTTTTTAAGCCTCAAATACATGCCGGTGGCCGAGTTCACCGCCATTGGCGCCATCGTGCCCCTGGTCATCACCCTGCTGGCGGCCACCGCACTCGGCGAAAAGGTGTCGGCCCTGCGCTGGTCACTGGTCATAGGCGGCTTTGCCGGCACCCTGATCATCATTCGCCCCGGCGGCGAGGATTTTGACTGGACCTTGCTGCTGCCCCTGTGCATGGTGGTGACCAACACCGGCTTTCAGGTGCTCACCAGCAAACTCGCCAGGACCGAAGACCCGATCACCATGCACCTGTACACCGGCTGGGTCGGCACCCTGCTGGCCGCAGCCGCGCTGCCCTTCGTCTGGGTCAGCCTGCCTTCGTGGTCGCTGTGGGGCTGGCTGATTCTCATGGGTGCGGCGGCCACCATTGGCCACTTCATGCTGATCCTGGCCTATATGCGCACGCCGGCAGCCACACTGACACCGTATCTGTATGCCCAGATCGCCTTTGCCATGCTGGGCGGTTGGGTGGCCTTTGCCCATGTGCCGGACCGCTGGTCCATGGCCGGTGTGGTGCTGATTGCCTTTTGCGGCGCCGTGGGCGCCTGGCTGACCGCGCGTGAAAGCCGCGCCCTGAACCAGTTCAGCGTGCGGCCGGCAGAGTCCTGAGCTGCTTGACGCTCCTTCCAGATGGCCCAATTTTTCGACATCCACCCCGAGAACCCGCAACTGCGCCTGCTGCGGCAGGCCGCCGCCCTGCTGACACGCGGGGCGATTGTGGCCGTGCCCACGGATTCCAGCTACGCGCTGGTCTGCCACCTCGACGACAAAACCGCTGCCGACAGCCTGCGCCGCATACGCGGTGTGGACGACAAACACCACCTGACCCTGCTGTGCCGCGACCTCAGCGAGCTGGCCAGCTACGCACGCGTGGACAACAAGCAGTTCCGCCTGCTCAAGGCCGCCACGCCCGGGCCTTACACCTTCATTCTGGAAGCCAGCAAGGAAGTGCCGCGGCGCCTGAGCCACCCGTCGCGCAAAACCATAGGCCTGCGGGTGCCGGCGCACAAAACCCTGCAATGCCTGCTCGAGCTGCACGGCGCGCCGCTGCTGGCCACCACCCTGATCCCACCGGGCCAGACCGAGCCGCTCAACGACGCCGCCGACATCCGCGCGCAGATGGGGCATGAGCTGGCCGCGGTGATAGACGCCGGGGCCTGTCCGCTGGAGCCGACCACCGTGGTGGACCTGACCGCCATGGGCGAAGGCGGCGAGGCACTGGTGCTGCGGCTGGGGCGCGGCGGGCTGGAGCGCCTGGGGCTGCAGTAGTTGCGCCGGTCTTGCGGCCGTCAGCGCGGCGGTGGCAACACCTCGCCCCACATGCGCCGCCACAGCCAGGGCAGTCCGCGCGCCAGGTCAGGGCGCGCACCGAGCTGCTCGGGCGGCTGCAGCGCCTTGAGCGCGCTGTGCCGCTGGGCCACCGCAAAATCAAAGATGTAGCTCGGCTCCTGGCCCATGCGCAGGTCGGCGATAAAAACCCGCCCGCCCTCTTCACGCAGCCTGTAAAAACCCTTGGTAAAGGCGCCCAGACGCTGGACCTGCGGGTTGCCAGCCAGTTCCCCGGCCAGCGCCGCACCGCGCGGAAAGCGGTCAAAGTCCACGTCCGGCACCGCGTCAAACAGGGAATAAAAACCCTCGTAGTAGTGGTCCCCCGCCACGGCCACCACGCGCCACAACACCGAGTTGAACGCCGTGGGGGTGACCAGCAGCTGCTGCACCGGGATGGCGCGGGCCGCCAGGGCCTGCCTGGCCACCTGGGTGGCTTGCGCCTGCGCCAGCACGCCCCAGGCCAGGTAGGCGCAGCTCAGCACCAGACCAGCCCAGTTGGCGCGCAGGCCACGCACACTGCCACGTCCCGCGAGCGCCCAGCCCGCACCCACCAGCAGCGGCAGGGTGTAGAGCGGGTCCACAATAAAAACGCTGCCCACGCCATAGGGGTGCCGGGTAAAAGGCAGGCCCAGCTGCGTGCCGTACACCGTCATCGCATCGAGCAGCGGATGCGTCACGAGCGCCAGCCACACGGCCAGCCACCAGCGCCGCCAGATCGCCTGCTGCCCGTGCAGGCGCGCCACGCCTGCGGCCAGAGGCAGCGACACCAGCGTCAGCCAGAACGGTGAATGGCTTTCTGCCCGGTGCAGCACCATGTTGGCAATCGCATCACCATGGTCAATGAAGACATCCAGATCGGGCAGCGTTCCGGCCACCGCCCCCCACAGGGCAGACTTCCACACCGCGGTACGCCGGCCCATGACGGCCACACCGACCGCAGCCCCGAGGGCAATTTGAGACAGGGAATCCATGGCCCCTACTGTAGACAAGCGCGCCGGCGGGCGCGGCTGTGGGGACTTTCATGCGGCCCCCGGCGCGCGGGCCCGGGCGCGTGTCTGAGACAATTGGCCCATGGACATTGCCAACCTGATTCAAACCGTCGCCATTTACGCGCTGCCGGTGCTGTTTGCCATCACCGTGCATGAAGCCGCGCACGGTTATGTGGCCCGGCACTTTGGTGACAACACCGCCTGGGCGCTGGGCCGCGTCACCCTGAACCCGGTCAAACACATAGACCCGCTGGGCACCATCGTGATGCCGCTGATGCTGTATTTCGCCACCTCGGGCGCCTTCCTGTTCGGTTATGCCAAGCCGGTACCGGTGCAGTTCGGCAACTTGCGCAACCCCAAACGCGACATGATCTGGGTCGCGCTGGCCGGCCCGGGCGCGAACCTGGCGCAAGCCCTGCTGTGGGGCATCGCGCTTTACCTGTTGCAGGGCGCGGCGGTCAGCGAGCCCTTTTTCATCAAGATGTGCCAGGCCGGCATTCTGGTCAATGTGGTGATGTTTGTCTTCAACCTTTTTCCCTTGCCGCCGCTGGACGGTGGCCGCATCCTGGTCGGCCTGCTGCCCTACCGGCTGGCCGTGCCGGTCTCGCGCATCGAGCCCTGGGGCTTTTTTATCGTGATGGCGCTGGTGCTGGCCGGTATTCTGAGCACGCTCTGGATGCGTCCGCTGATGACACTGACCTACGCCCTTCTTGAAATTGTATTGATGCCTCTGGCCATGCTGGTCCAATGATGAACACCCCACCCAACACCGCGCCACAGCGCTTTCTCACCGGCATCACGACCACCGGCACACCGCACCTGGGCAACTATGTCGGCTCGATCCGCCCTTCGGTGGCTGCCAGCACCGGCGCTGGCGCCGAAAGTTTTTATTTTCTGGCCGACTACCACGCCCTCATCAAGTGCGACGAGCCGGCACGCATCCAGCAATCAACACTGGAAATTGCCGCCAGCTGGCTGGCCGCCGGGCTGGACCCGGAGCGCGTCACCTTTTACCGCCAGTCGGACATTCCGGAAATCCCCGAGCTGACCTGGCTGCTGACCTGCGTGACCGCCAAGGGGGTGCTGAACCGCGCCCATGCCTACAAGGCCTCGGTCGATAAAAACACCGCCGCCGGCAACGACCCGGATGCCGATGTCAGCGCCGGCCTGTTCATGTACCCGGTGCTCATGGGTGCCGACATCCTGATGTTCAAGGCGCACCAGGTGCCGGTCGGGCGCGACCAGATCCAGCACATCGAGATGGCGCGCGACATGGCACAGCGCTTCAACCACCTGTACGGCGAACATTTTGTGCTGCCGCAGGCGCTGATCGAGGAGTCCGTGGCGCTGCTGCCTGGCCTGGATGGCCGCAAGATGAGCAAAAGCTACGACAACACCATCCCGCTGTTCACGCCGCGCGAACAACTGAAAAAACTGATTGCAGGCATAGTCACCGACTCGCGCGCGCCCGGCGAGCCCAAAGAAGTCGAAGGCTCGGCCCTGTTCCAGATTTACCAGGCCTTTGCGAGCGAACAGGAAACCGGCGAGCTGCGCAAGGCTTACGCCGGAGGCATTGGCTGGGGCGACGCCAAACAACTGCTGTTTGAACGCATAGACCGGGAAGTTGCCCCCATGCGCACGCGTTACCAGGCCCTGCTGCAGGACCCCGCCACGCTGGAGGCCATCTTGCTGGCAGGCGCGGGCAAAGCCCGCGAGCTGGCCATGCCCTTCATGCGCGAGTTGCGCGAGGCGGTCGGGCTGCGTCCGCTGGCGTCCCGCGCGGCGCCGCTTGCCCCGCAAAAATCCGCCAAAACCGCTGTGCCGGTTTTCAAGCAGTACCGCGAGGCCGACGGCAGGTTTCACTTCAAGCTGCTGGACGCACAGGGCCGGCTGCTGTTGCAAAGCCTGGGCTTTGACTCCCCGCGCGACGCAGCCCAGGCCGTCAAGCTGCTGCAGACCCAGGGGGCGGCGGCACTGGCGGAGCTGCAGGCCAGGCTGGAGCCGGTGCCTGTTGGGACCAGCCAGGCGCTTAGTTCTGCACTGCAGCAATTGACCGAAGCCAGGCCGGAGGCCGGTCTTTAAAATCCACCACCGGCCCCCGCGCACAGCCAAGGAGCATTTTTTGACGTAACTAAATGTGGAATATTTCCACATTTAGTGTTTATAGTGGAGCCGTTGACTTGACAGGCAGCGGATGGATTTCACGACTGCGACCGGATAACAACTCTACCTCTCACAGCCCATGCGCATTTTTGTCATCGACGACCACCCCCTGATGCGCGAAGCCGTGGTGTTGCTGATTCGCCGCCTGCACACCAAAGCCACCGTGACCGAACTGGACCGGCTTGCGGCCATCACCGGCGCTGTTGAGCAGGACGGCATGCCCGATGTGATTTGCCTGGACCTCAAATTGCCCGACACTCATGGTGTCTCCGGTGTGCGCGAGCTGCGCCAGCAGTTTCCGGACGTGCCGATTGTGGTGCTCTCGGCCGCCCCGGCGGAAGATTTCCGCGAGTTGTCGCTGGAAGCCGGGGCCGATGTGTACATCGAAAAATCGGCCGGTGCCACCGAGATATCGCGCGTTCTGAAAAGTTTTCTCGATGACAGCTCCGACCCCGAAGCCATCACCGATCCCGAAAAGCTGTCGAAACGCCAGAAGCAGCTGCTGGTCATGCTGGACAAGGGCATGAGCAACCGCGATATCGCCGCCGAGCTGCAAATCAGCGAACACACGGTCAAGGTGCATTTGTGGCGGCTGTTCCGCCGGCTCAATGTCAAAAGCCGCTCGCAGGCCAGCCATCTGGCGCGCACCCAGGGGCTGCTTTAAGCGCCGTTGTCCTGCGTACTGAGCGAGCCGGTCCAGCCCTCATGCGGCTCCAGGTCGATCCGGAACACGCTGCCGCGCCCCGGCCTTGACGCCATGCGCACATGGTGCTTGAGGGTGTCGCACAGCCGCATCACAATCGACAGCCCGAGCCCGAAACCTTCTTCGGTGCCGTTGTGCATGGCGACGCGGTAGAACTCCTGAAAAATGGCCTGCTGGTGCTCCGGTGCCACGCCCACCCCGGTGTCCCAGACCTCGATGCGCGGGCCGCGCGGCCCCTTGCGCACTGCCAGCAAAACGCCGCCACGCACCGTGTGGCGCACCGCGTTCGACAGCAGGTTGCCCAGCAGCCGTTTCAGCAACACCGGGTCCGACATGGCCTGCGCGTCCACCACATGGGTACGCAACACCAGCCCTTTGTGCTGCGCGATAGGCGCGTATTGCAGCTCCAGCTCGGCCACCAGCGCAGGCAGGTTCACCGATTGCCAGTTCACATTGACCGCATGGGCGTCCAGCCGCGCCAGGTCAAACAGGCAGTCAAACAACTCGTTGACCGCCTGCGTGGACTGCATGATTTTGGGTGCAATCTGCGCCACCCGTTCGGGCTCGGAGCACAACCAGTCGGCATACAGGCTCAGCGCATGCACCGGCTGGCGCAAGTCGTGCGCGGCACTGGCGATAAAGCGGTTTTTGGTTTGCACCGCATCCAGTGCAATACGGGTTTTTTCTGTCAGCGAGGCGATCAGCGCGGTGTTGGCAAACTGCAGCTCCAGGGTTTTGCGCTGCCCCCGGTGAAAACGGTTGCCCGCCGAACGGATGGCGCCCCAGTAGATCAGCACCAGCAGCACCAGCGCATAGGTGGTCAGGGTGCCCATGAAGGGTTTTTCCAGCACCACGCTCCAGGCCACGGCGGCCAGCGTGCTGTAGGCCAGGCCATTGATATAACCCACAAAACAACGCAGCGACGCCGAAAAAGCACCCACGGCAAAACCCGCCATGCCGGCCAGCACGATGAGGCAGATGAACTGGTCGTACACCGGGGCCTGGCGGAAATGCAGAAACATCGAGGCGCCCCAGATCGCGGCGCTCAGCGTCCAGGTCCAGCTGTAGCGCGACATGAAGGCCTTGAGCTGCGCACCGCTGGCACGGGCGTAATCCCGGTGGTACAGGTTCACCACCCGGTAACGCGCCAGCGTCATCACCACCGCCGCAAAGGCCCAGCAGAACAAGGCCAGGTTGTTCACATCGTTGTAGAGAATCGCCACAAACACCGGAATCACCAGCGTGGCCGCGTGCAGCGCCGGCCTGCCGTTGCGCATGAACTGGCGCGTCAGTTTGGCCTCGACCCACTCATCACGCGCAAACACGTCGGTCCCGGCGTCCTGGCTGGCGTCGTTAAAATGCGGGGGGGAGGACATCATGCCGGCCTCAGCGATCCCAGCCGGGGGGCCGCTCCTGCCCACGCGCACGCCTGGCCTGCGCTTCGGCACGCTCCTGGGCCATCTGCGCTTCGAGCTGCTGGCGCCCGTGCTTGATCACGGCAATCACCTTGGCACGGTCCTGGTGGTGCGGGTACATCTGCTCGAACAGCGCGATGTTGTGCCGGCGAAAACGCATGGCGTGGCTGCGCGCCTCGTGCGGCGGGTAACCCAGCACCTCGAGCACGGTGCGTGCACTGCGCAGGCTGGCCTCAAACACTTCGCGTTCAACCCGCGTCACGCCGCGGTCGCGCAGCGCGTTCCAGTGCGTCACATCACGCGCGCGCGCCACCAGCTCAAGCTGCGGAAAATGCTCGCGCGCCAGATCCACAATGGCCAGTGACTGCTCGGTGTCGTCCACCGCAATCACCAGCACTTTCGCCGTGGCGGCGCCGGCGGTGCGCAGCAGGTCCAGCCGCGTCGCATCGCCGTAAAACACCTTGTAGCCAAAAGAGCGCGCCGCTTCTATCATGTCGGCATCATGGTCCAGCACGGTGGCGGCCAGGCCCTGCGCGTTCAGCATGCGGCCTATGATCTGGCCGTAACGCCCGAAGCCGGCAATGATGATGGGCGCCTGCTGCGGCTCGCTGATCTCGTCGAGCTGCGGCGTGTTGCAGTTGGCCCAGCGCGGCAGCAGAAACTTGTCGATGGCCACCAGCAGCAGCGGGCTGAGCAACATGGAAATCGCCACCGCGCCTATCAGCAGCGAGGCGGTTTCTGCGGAAAACACCCGGGCACCGGCCGCCGCCTGGAACACCACAAACGCAAACTCGCCGCCCTGCGCCAGCAGCAGCGTGAAGACCGGCCGCTCCTGCAGCGGCACGCCCATCATTTTGGCCAGCCGCCAGATCAGCACCCCCTTCAGGGCCAGGAAGGCCAGCACAATCAGCGCCATCTGGCCCGGCGATTGGAGCAACACGCCGAAATCAATGCTCATGCCCACCGCGATGAAAAACAGCCCCAGCAGCAGGCCCTTGAAAGGCTCGATGTCGGTTTCCAGCTCGCGCCGGTATTCACTTTCGGCCAGCAGCACACCCGCCAGGAAAGCCCCCAGCGCCATCGACAGGCCGACCAGTTGCATCAATGCCGCGATCGCCACCACCAGCAGCAGCGAGGCTGCGGTAAAAATCTCCGGTGTTTTGCTTTTGGCGATCCAGCGCAACAGCGGCCGTATCAGCAGCCGCCCACCGAGGATGATGCCGCCTATCACCGCAATGATTTTGAGCGCCTCCAGCCAGGCGCTGGGCGTAGCTGCACCGGCATCGGGCAGGGCGATCACGCCCAGCAACGGCAGCAGCGCCAGGATGGGGATGGCGGCGACGTCCTGAAACAGCAAAATGGAAAACCCCGCCTGGCCACTGGGGGTGGGCAAGAGGTTGCGTTCGCCCATCACCTGCAGCGAAATCGCGGTCGATGACAAGGCCAGCCCGAGCGCGGCGACCAAGCTGACCTTCCAGCCCACGCCCGCCAGCAGCCCGGCCGCATACAGCAGCGCGGTGCAACCGAGCACCTGGGCGCTGCCCCAGCCAAAAATCGGCCGGCGCAGGCTCCACAGGCGGCGCGGCTCGAGCTCCAGCCCCACCAGAAAAAGCATCAGCACCACGCCGAACTCGGCGAAATGCAGGATGTCTTCCACATTGCTGACCAGACCCAGGCCCCAGGGACCAATCGCAATGCCGGCAGCCAGGTAACCAATGATGGCGCCCAGGCCCAGCGCGCGCGACAGCGGCACCACGATGACGGCAGCACTGAGGTAAATCAGGCTGTTGATCAGCCAGGCAGGGGTATGTTCCATGGCTAAAGCGCCCCCCCAACGCTTGCGGCTGGCGCCGCGGTGCTGCCCCCCGAGGGGGCCATCGCGCCTTGGGACGGCCCGGCGTCGCTCGACTCCCCGGGCCGGTCCATGACAGGCACGTCGCAGGCCGGGCAGGCATCAAGCTCTGCCAGCTCGGGCCAGGCCGGGTAGCTGCCGAGCCGCTCGGCAAACACCGCCACATGCTCAGCCACCTCCTGCTCCGACGCACGGTGCGCGCCGTGCAGCAGCAGCGGCGGCAAAAAACGCATGCCACACAGCGCCGCCGTCTGTTCATACGGCGGCAAAAAGGCATCAAAAAAATAACGGTTGTAACTTTGCGGGTGGTAAGAGCTCTCCGGCCCGCCGGTGGTCGCCACCAGCCAGAGGTCTTTGCCCTGCAAGGCAGTGCCGCCCATTCCGTAGGCCCAGCCATGGGCCAGCACCTCGTCCAGCCACAACTTGAGCAGCGCCGGCATCGAGTACCACTGCACCGGGTGCAGCAACACCATCAGGCTGGCCGCCGCCGCCCTGGCCTGCTCCGCCGCAACGTCGATGTCGTAGTCCGGGTAGCTGGCATACAGGTCACAGACCGCCACACCCGGCAAGGCCTGTGCCGCTGCCAGCAAGCGGCGGTTGACCCGCGACTCGCGCCAGTTGGGGTGTGCCGCCAGCAGATAAACCGCAGGATGGCTGATAGGCAAGGTCGAATCTGGCATGGCGATACGATAGCGTACAGCGAATTCCCGTATCGCAGGCCGTGACCCCGGCGCCTCCACGCCACCCGTTTCAGACTTACAACATCAGCATGGCTCAAAATTACTGCTGCTTTGCCATCGCGACTGCACATTGCCCGCTCTGGCGGCGGCGTCTCGCGGCCGTGCTGCTTGGCCTGCTGGCGTCCGGCGGCAGTCACGCTGGCCAGACGCCAGCGTCCCATCCTTTCACTGCCGCTGAAGCAAGCGCAGTTGCAGTTGCCAGCACAAGACCCGACAAAGAGAAAGAGTTGCGCCTATGGATGACCGTCGGCCCACGCCGATTCGCGGTCACCCTGGCCAACAACGATGCCGCCCACGCATTTGCGTCACGGTTGCCGCTGACACTGGAGATGACCGACCTCAACGGCAATGAAAAGAAGTTCGATTTGCCGAATGCGCTGCCTGCGAATCCAAGTCGGCCAGGAACGATCCGCAATGGTGACCTCATGCTGTATGGCGCAAATACCGTGGTTCTCTTTTATCTGACATTCGATTCTCCCTACGCATACACACGCCTTGGACGGGTGGAAGACGCCAACGGTCTGGCTCAAGCGCTTGGTCAGCGCAGCGTGCGGGTCGCATTCTCATTGCAGTGAGGAATGGATGACCCCCACAGCCATGGCAAGGGGACGGCTGAGCAGCAGGCCAAGCAATAAAAAAGCACCCCGAAAGGTGCTTGTTCATTGCGCGACTGGCGGAGAGGGTGGGATTCGAACCCACGGTACCTTGCGGTACGCCTGATTTCGAGTCAGGTACATTCGGCCACTCTGCCACCTCTCCGGAGTGAAACGAGATTCTATCAGGGCTCCAGAACCGTGATGCCGCCCATATAGGGCTGCAACACAGCCGGCACCTTGACGCTGCCGTCTTCGCACTGATAATTTTAGTTCCGGCCGCTTCGCTTGACTTCGCTGCGCGAAGCTCAGCCTGCACTGAAATTATCCGTGCGACGGTGCAAGCACCGTCATGCCGCCCATATAGGGCTGCAACACAGCCGGCACCTTGACGCTGCCGTCTTCGCACTGATAATTTTCCAGCACCGCGACCAGGGTGCGCCCCACCGCCAGGCCGGAGCCGTTGAGGGTGTGCACGAACTCGTTTTTGCCCTGGGCGTTTTTGAACCTGGCCTGCAGGCGCCGCGCCTGGAAGGCTTCGCAGTTGGAGACCGAGCTGATCTCGCGGTAGGTGTTTTGTGCCGGCAGCCAGACTTCGAGGTCGTAGGTTTTGGACGCACCAAAACCCATGTCGCCGGTGCACAGCAGCATGACGCGGTAGGGCAGGCCCAGCTTTTGCAGAATCGCCTCGGCATGGCCGGTCATGGCCTCCAGCGCTTCATAACTTTTATCGGGATGCGTGATCTGCACCATCTCGACCTTGTCGAACTGGTGCTGGCGAATCATGCCGCGGGTGTCGCGGCCGTAGCTGCCGGCTTCCGAGCGGAAACACGGCGTGTGCGCGGTGAATTTAAGCGGCAGTGCGGCCTCGGCCACGATTTCGTCGCGGACAAAATTGGTCAGCGGCACTTCGGAAGTGGGAATCAAATACAGCGCGGCATTTTCGGCCCCGCCTTCCTGGCCACCCTTTTTGGCGGCGAACAGGTCTTCCTCAAACTTGGGCAACTGGCCGGTGCCGCGCAGTGAATCGGCGTTGACGATGTAGGGCACATAACACTCGGTGTAGCCGTGTTCTGCGGTCTGCACGTCGAGCATGAAAGCGGCCAGCGCGCGGTGCAGCCGGGCCAGCGGGCCCTGCATCACGGTGAAACGCGAACCCGTCAGTTTCGTGCCGAGTTCGAAATCCAGCCCCAGCGGCTGGCCGACATCGACGTGGTCTTTGACCTCAAAGGCAAAGGCCGGCGGCTCGCCGCCCGCACCTTCGAACGGGCTCCACTTGCGCACCTCCACATTGCCGGCCTCACCCGTGCCCTGCGGCACACTGTCATGCGGCAGATTCGGCACCGCCAGCAGCAAGGACAACATTTCGCTCTGGATCACTTCCAGGCGTATCGCGCAGGCCTCCAGCTCGGCCTTGAAAGCCGTCACCTGGGCCATCACAGTCGCCGCGTCTTCACCTTTGGCCTTGAGCTGGCCTATCTGCTTGGACAGGGTGTTGCGCTGGTTCTGCAGCTCTTCAGTGCGGATCTGCTGCGTTTTGCGCTCGGCCTCCAGCGCCTGGAAGGCCTCGACGTTCAGAAAGGCCTGCGGGTTCTTGCGCGCCTGCAGGCGCGTGATCACGGAGGGCAGGTCTTTGCGGAGCAGGTTGATGTCTAACATGCGCCGATTTTAAGGGAGGGCCGACGCACTCAGGCCAGCGTGGCCGGATCGAGGTTGGCGCCGCAGAGGATCAGGCAGATTTTTTCATCGCTGCGCGGCTGGTAGGCGCCGCTGTGCAGCGCCGCCAGCGGCAGGGCCGCAGCCGGCTCGACCGCCAGCTTGAGCTCTTTCCAGAGCCAGAGCTGGGCCGCGCGTATGGACGCATCACTGAGCAGCAGGGCGTCGCCCACATGCGCCTGGGTGGCGGCCCAGGCCAGATCCCCAATACGCCTGGCGCCCAGTGAGTCGGCGGCAATGCCGCTGACCGCCACATCAACCGGCTGGCCGGCTGCACGCGCGCTGAACAGCGTGGGCGCCAGCTCCGGCTCCAGCGCCACCACCCGCGAACGGCGTTCAAACCAGCTCGCGATGCCGGCAATCAGGCCGCCGCCGCCGACGCTGACCAGCACCGCGTCGGGCACACCGGCTTGTTGCTCGATTTCCAGCGCCAGGGTGCCGGCGCCGGCCACCACTTCGGCCTGGTCGTATGCATGGGTCAGCAAGGCGCCGGTTTGCTGCTGCCGCGCCAGGCAGGCCTGCAGCGCATCCGAATAAGCGGCGCCTGTCACCACCACCTCGGCACCCAGGGCGGCCAGCCGGGCGCGTTTGGCCGGACTGGAGACCTCGGGCACAAACACCTCGCAGCGCACGCCAAGTTCACGCGCTGCCGCCGCCGTGGCGATACCGGCGTTGCCGCCCGAAGCGACAATCACCCCACTGGCCGGAATCGGGTTGGACAACAGGCGGTTGAGCATGCCGCGTGCCTTGAAGCTGCCACCGGTCTGCAGCTGCTCCAGCTTGAGCCACACTTCGGCACAATCCACACCCAGCGCTTTTCCGGGCAGTTTCCACACCGGCGTTTGATGGATAAAGTGGCTGTAGCCCTTTTGGAACGCGCGCTGGCAGCTCTCAATTTGATAGCGTGTAGCCATGTACTCAGGGCTCGGCGTGCAGGTCGCTGTCCAGCGCATCCAGCGCCTGGCCGTTCATGCGCAGGCCTTTGGGCAGCGGGAACTTGATGGTTTCCTCAATACCCGGCATTTTGCGCACCGACACCGCGCCCAGCGCCTTGATGCGGTCGATGACCTGCTTGACCAGGATTTCCGGCGCGGAGGCGCCGGCGGTCAGGCCGACCCGGCTTTTGCCCTCAAACCAGGCCGGCTGCAGCTCGCTCGCGTCATCGACCATGTAGGACTCGGTGCCCAGCTTGACGGCGAGTTCGCGCAGGCGGTTGCTGTTGGAACTGGTCGGGCTGCCGACCACGATCAGGATGTCGACCTGCGGGCTCATGACCTTGACGGCGTCCTGGCGGTTCTGCGTGGCGTAACAAATATCCTGCTGCTTGGGCTCGCGCACGTTCGGAAAACGCGCTTTCACGGCAGCACTGATCTCTGCCGCATCGTCCACGCTCAGGGTGGTCTGCGTGACCACGGCCAGCTTTTCAGTTTGCGCCGGGCTGATGCGGCCCACATCGGCCACGTCTTCGACCAGGTGGATGCCGCTGGCCAGCTGGCCCATGGTGCCCTCCACCTCGGGGTGGCCCTTGTGGCCAATCATGATGAACTCGTAACCTTCCTTGTTGAGCTTGGCGACTTCCACATGCACCTTGGTCACCAGCGGGCAGGTGGCGTCAAAAATGCGGAAACCGCGCCTTTCGGCCTCGCGCTCGGTGGCCTTGCTGACGCCATGGGCGCTGAACACCAGCGTGGCGCCCGGCGGCACGTCGTCCAGGTCCTCGATAAAAATCGCGCCCTTTTCCTTGAGCTCGTTGACCACATAGGTGTTGTGCACGATTTCGTGGCGCACGTAAATCGGCGCGCCGAACTTGGCGATGGCCCGCTCGACAATTTCAATCGCGCGGTCCACGCCGGCGCAAAAGCCGCGCGGTTCGGCCAGGATGATTTCCTGGGGAGAGCGCAGCGAAGGGCCGCCCCGAGCAAGCTCAGCCCCCCCGGGGGGCAGCGAGGACACGCCAGTGCCGAGCGTGGGGGCTTTATCAGTCATAAGACGCCAATCAGCTGGACCTCAAACACAACAGCTTGACCCGCCAGCGGGTGGTTGAAGTCAAACTGGACGGCATCGCCCTCCTGCTTGACCTGCTGCACGCTGCCGGCGTATTGCCCCATGCCGTCCGGCGTCGGAAACTGCACCACGTCGCCAACTTGGTAGCTTTCGTTCGGGTCGCCCAGCTCATTGAGCAGCTTGCGCGCCACCCATTGCAGCAGCTCGGGGTTGCGCTCGCCAAAGGCTTCACCGGCCGCCAGCTCGAAGCGGGTGTGCACGCCCTCGGCCAGGCCCAGCAGGCGCTGCTCGATCGCCGGCGACAGCTCGCCCGTGCCCAGGCTCAGCGTGGCGGGTTTGCCGTCAAAGGTGTTGATGATGTCGGCGCCGTCCGGTCCCGCCATGCGGTAATGCAGGGTCAGAAAGGAGCCGGACTGAACCAGGGCGGGAGCGGATGTTTCCACAGTGGACATAAAACTTTCGGGGGAAGCGACTGTTTGTAAACTGCCCCTATTGTAGAAAGCGCGGCCCGGCAGGGAAAATCAGGCTGCTTTCCCCCCAGGCCCACCCCGGCTATGCTTGGAACCTGCCCATGCTTCTCAAAGACCTGCCTGAAGACGCCCGCCCGCGCGAAAAGCTGCTGGCCCGCGGCCCCGGCGCGCTCAGCGACGCCGAGTTGCTGGCCCTGCTGCTGCGCAGCGGCATTCCCGGCAAAAACGCGCTGCAAATGGGCCAGGAGCTGGTCGATACCTTTGGCGGTGTGGCCGGCTTGTTACACGCCGGTCATGCGGCACTCGAAAAAATCAAGGGCCTGGGCCCGGCCAAACGTGCCGAGCTGGTGGCTGTGCTGGAGCTGGCGCGCCGCGCGCTGGCGCAGCAGTTGCAGGACAAACCGCTGTTCAGCACACCGCAGGCGGTGCGCGACTACCTGCAGCTGCAGCTGGGCAGCCGGCCGCATGAAATTTTTGCGGTGCTGTTTCTCGACGCGCAGCACCGGCTGATTGCGCTGGAAGAGCTGTTTCGCGGCACACTGACGCAAACCTCGGTGTACCCGCGTGAGGTGGTGGTGCGTGCGCTGGCGCTGCAGGCCGGCAGCGTGGTGCTGGCGCACAACCACCCCAGCGGCGAGGCCAAACCCTCGCGCGCCGATGAGGCCTTGACCCAGACCCTGAAGGCGGCGCTGGGCCTGGTCGATGTGCGGGTACTCGATCATTTTGTCGTGACCAGCACGCAGGCCATCTCCATGGCAGAGATGGGCCTGCTCTGATGCCGGTCAAACCCGCTGCCATCCGCGACCTGAAAGGCCTCAAAGCCGTCAAGCTCGAGATTGAAACCCGCGCGCGGCAGGAGGCCGAGCTCAAAGCGGCCCGCGCGGCCACAGCGGCGAGGGCGAAGGCCGAAAAAGAGCTGTTTTCACGCGCCATCGGCCCGGTGAAAGCCTTGCCGGCCAAACACCTGCACAAGGCGCAGCTGGCGACTGTGCAGCCGGCGCCGATTCCTGTGCAGCACCAGCTGGACGAACTGGCGGTGATGCGTGAAGCCCTCTCCGACGGTTTTGATGCCGAGACCCTGCTCGACACCGACGAGGCCCTGAGTTTTCGCCGCCCCGGCATGGGGCCGGACGTGGTGCGAAAGTTGCGCCGCGGCGGCTGGAGCATACAGCGCCAGCTGGACCTGCACGGCCTGCGCCGCGAAGACGCGCGCGATACGCTGTCGGCCTTTATCCGCGAAGCGCACAAGGCCGGTGTGCGCTGTGTGCGCGTGGTGCACGGCAAAGGCCTGGGTTCACCGGGCAAAACCCCGGTGCTCAAGGGCCGGGTGCAAAGCTGGCTGATCCAGAAATCCGAGGTGCTGGCCTTTGTGCAAGCGCGGCCGGCCGAGGGCGGCGCGGGTGCGCTGGTGGTGCTGCTGGCGCAGAGTTGAGCCCTCAAACGCTATCAATTCAGGAGCTGATTGCGCAGGCCGCATAAGGGCTGGAGGCCGATTTTATTGAAGGCGTGAGGCCAGGCCGGTAAATGCTTCTTCTAGCCGCCAGTCCGGAAAAACGGCTTGCGCAGCCGGGTACAGCTTACAGCGCGACCTGCGTCATCCCCCAGGTGAGGGCTCCCAGCTGGGTCAGGTGCAGTGCGACACCCGTAGCATGCAGTTGGCGAAAGCGGCTTATGGCTGACCTGTCGCCTGCGTGCATCGGCGGGCGCAAAGCATCCATGCGGGTCAGCACGACGCGGTGCAGGACGATGGCGAGCAGCGCGATACATCCCAGGCATGCGGACAGCAGCGGCCGGCCAGCCCATGCAAAGGCAACTGTCGCTGCCGTGGCCATGACGGCGATCATGCGGTAGCAGTAGTGGAACACCTGCCGGACGATGCGTGAATCCATGGGCACATCGTGCTTGAGGATCAGCAGCGGGGTCGAGCCGAGGACAGAGAACACCAGCGACATGAGCAGCAGGACGCTGGAGACCAGCACAAACGCTTGAAGCAGCAAGGGGGTTTCTCCAATAGGTCAATGCAATTTTCACCCCCCTGCTGACTGCAGACTGACGCGGTCGCGCGCAAGCATGCAGGACTGTTGCGCATCCTGTCCGCAAAAAAACGACCATCGCAGGTGTGCGCAGCGCGCCTCCTCCGCATTCCCCGGGGCTGGCTGGGGTCATGGTGCAAATTGGGGCACGAGGCTCTGGTACAGGGTTGCCAGACGCGCGCCCCGCTCCTGCATGCGGGTGCGCGCTGCAGCGCGCGGCTGGAACTCGTCGGCCACCGCCGGTGCGCGGAAGATATACGCGGCCTCGCCCGGATCGCGTGCCAGCCAGGCCAGCCGGGCGGCGCCCAGCGATGGCCCGACCTCTGCATCCGCATGCCGGACCACCTGCAAACCGGTCGCGTCGGCCAGCATCTGGGCCCAATAGGCATTGCGCGAGCCCCCGCCTATCAGGCTGACGCGCGCAAGGCCTGGTTGAACCGATTGCAGCGCGTCTATCCCCTGCGCCATGCCCAGGCACACACCCTCCAGCGTGGCGTTCACCATGTCCTCGCGCTGCGTGCCGGCGTGCATGCCAAAAAACACGGCTTTGGCATGCGGGTTGTTGTGCGGCGTTCGTTCGCCGTTCAGATAAGGCAGGAACAGCGGCGTGTCCTCACGCAGGCCACGCTGCTCGGCCTGCGCCAGCAGGACAGCGAGGTCGCGCTCGCCCAGCAGCCCCGCGGTGAACTCCAGGCAGGAGGCGGCCGAGAGCATCACCGACATCAGGTGCCAGGATTGCGGCAGCGCGTGGCAAAAGCTGTGCACCGCCTGCTGCGGGTTGGCGACAAACGAGCCGGTGGCCACGAATACCACGCCCGATGTCCCGAGCGACAGCATGGCGTCGCCCGGGTTCACCACACCGGCGCCCAGCGCACCCGCGGCGTTGTCGCTGGCCCCGGCCACCAGGGGCACCTGGCGCAAGCCCCAGCGCTGCGCCACTTCGGGCAGCAGCGTGCCGGTGAGTTCCGGGCCTTCGTGCAAGCCCGGCATGTGCGCGGTGGACAGACCGCAGGCCGCCAGCAGTTCAGGGCACCATTGGCGCTTTCCCACATCCAGCCACAAGGTGCCGGAGGCGTCGGACAGATCGGTCGCGTAGTCGCCGGTCAGGCGCCAGCGCAGCCAGTCCTTGGGCAACAACACCTTGCGCACGCGCTCGAACAGGCCGCGCTCGTGCCTGGACACCCACAGCAGCTTGGGCGCGGTGAAGCCCGGCATCATCAGGTTGCCGGTGATCTGCCGCGAGCGCGGCACGGCCTGCTCCAGCGCCGCGCATTCCGCCGCAGCCCGGCCGTCGTTCCAGAGCATGGCCGGCCGCAGGACCTCACCGCGCCCATCCAGCAGGGTCGCGCCGTGCATCTGCCCGGTCAGGCCTATGGCCTCGATCGCGTCGCCAGGGTGGCCGCCGCGCCGCAGCTCGTGTAAGGCAGCACCCACCGCGGCCTCACAGGCGCGCCACCACTGGTCGGGATGTTGCTCACGCCACAAGGGCCGGGGGGTGTCCAGAGCCAGCGGCGCGGAGCCGCTGGCCAGCAGGCGGTGATTGCGGTCCAGCACCACCGCCTTGACACTGGAGGTGCCCAGATCGATGCCCAGGAACATGGCTCAGAACAGCGTCCACTTGGCCGTGCTCGCCGCGGACTGCACCACCTTCTCGATGAAACGCACGCCACGGGCGCCGTCTTCGAGACGGGGATAGTCGGCGTCCAGCGGATCCGGCGTGTTGCCGGCCTGAACGGCACGGATATGCGCTGCCACACCCAGGTAGATGTTGGCGAAGGCCTCGAGGAAGGCCTCGGGGTGACCCGCAGGCAGGCGTGTCGCACGGCGAGCCGACTCCCCCAGCCACGGCGAGCCCCGCGTCAGCACGCGGGCCGGACCGTCGATGGGGGCGTGTATCAGCCGGTTCGGCTCTTCCTGGTGCCACTGCAACGTGCCGGTCGTGCCAAACACGCGCAGCCGCAGGTCGTTCTCGCAACCGACTTCAATCTGCGAGGCGATCAGCACGCCCTTCGCGCCGTTGCTGAAGCGCAGCAGGACGTTGCCGTCGTCGTCCAGGCGCCGGCCCGGCACAAAGATGGTGAGGTCCGCGCAGATGCTTTCCAGCGCCAGGCCCGTCACCGTCGCTGCCAGGTTCTCGGCGTGCGAACCGATGTCGCCCATCGCGCCGGCCAGGCCGCTGCGCGCCGGGTCGGTCCGCCAGTCGGCCTGCTTTTGCCCGCTCGCCTCCAGATGCGTGGCCAGCCAGCCCTGGTTGTATTCGACGATGACCTTGCGCACCACGCCGATCGCACCGCGCGCCACCATGTCGCGCGCCTCGCGCACCATGGGGTAGCCCGTGTAGTTGTAGGTGACGCCGAAGACGCAGCCGCTGCGCCTGACGACCTGGATGAGCTCTGCGGCCTCCTGGCTGGAATGCACCAGCGGCTTGTCGCACACCACATGGATGCCTGCTTCGGCGAACGCGCGGGCCACCGGGAAATGCATGTGATTGGGCGTGACGATGGAGACAAAGTCGATGCGCTCGTCCTTGCTGCGGCGCATCTCGTCGGCCAGCAGGTCCTCCCATCGGCCGTGGTTGCGCTCCTCCTGCAGGCCGAGCTCGCGGCCGGACGCCCGCGCGCGCTCCGGGTCGGACGACAGCGCGCCAGCGGCCAGCTCGATCTGACCGTCGAGCGCCATGGCCTTGCGGTGCACGGCGCCTATGAATGCGCCCTGCCCGCCGCCCACCATCGCATAACGCAGTTTTCTCATTCGGCAACCTCCGTCCTGCGGACTGCGGTATTCGCCTCGGGAACGGCCCGGCGGCTCATGAGCCCGCCATCCCGCCCTGTTTGGCCTTGTCAAACACCGCGTCGAAGGCCCCCGCGGCGGGCTTGAAGTCCAGCCGCTTGCTGTAAGCCGCGCTTTCGGTGGCTCCGTGAACCCGGTCCATGCGGCTGTCTTCCCATTCGACGCTCAAGGGTCCGTTGTAGCCCACATCGTTGAGCGCCACAATGATGGACTCGAAATCGATGAGGCCCCGTCCGACGCTGCGGAAATCCCAGTGGCGGCGCGCATCGCCGAAGCTGGTGTGCCCGCCGAAGACCCCCACGGTGCCGTCGCCCCGGCCCCACCACACGTCCTTCATGTGCACGTGGTACATACGGTCGCCGAAGGTCCGGATGAACTTGACGTAGTCCACGCCCTGGTAGCCCAGATGGCTGGGGTCGAAATTGAAGCCGAAGCGTTTGTGACCGTCCACGGCCGCAATGGCCCGTTGCGCCGAAGCGATGTCGAAAGCGATCTCGGTCGGATGCACTTCCAGGCCGAAGTTCACGTCAACCTGGTCGAACACGTCGAGGATGGGTTTCCAGCGCCGCGCGAAATCGGCGAAGCCCTTGTCCCAGTACGCCTGCGAGGTCGGCGGGAACGCGTACAGCGAATGCCAGATGGACGAGCCGGTGAAACCGGTCACCACCTTCACACCCAGTCTGGCAGCGGCCCGCGCCGTGTCCTGCATCTCGCGCGCAGCGCGCTGGCGCACCCCTTCCGGTTCGCCGTCCCCCCATACCTGCGGCGACAGGATGGCCTGGTGGCGTTCGTCGATGAGGTCGCACACCGCCTGGCCCACCAGGTGGTTGCCGATGGCGAAACAGCGCAAGCCGTGCTGCTCGAGCAGCTTGCGCTTGTCCTGCACGTAGCGGTCGCTCGCCAGAGCCTCCTGCACGTCGAAGTGGTCACCCCAGCACGCCAGCTCCAGGCCGTCGTAGCCCATGCTGCGTGCCAGCGGCGCCAGCTCCTTGAGCGGCAGGTCAGCCCACTGCCCCGTGAAAAGCGTGACAGGTCTTGCCATGGCTGCCTCAGAACGGAGAATCAGGGAAGTAGTATTGCTTGGCGTTGGCCTTGGTCACCAGCACCGACGGGATGATGGTGGTGGCGGGCAGCTTTTCGCCTTTCACGCGCGCTGCGGCCGTGAGCTTCATGGCGTCGGCGATCATGGCGGGCGAGTAGGTGACGTCGGCCGTGACGATCTTGTCGCCGTCCATGACCTTCTTGATGTAGTCCTTGGAACCGGCGCCGCCGAGTACCAGCTTGATGTCCGTGCGCTTGGCCTGCTCGATCGCCTTTTGTACACCAACGGCCATGTCATCGTCGGACGCCCAGACCGCATCGATCTGCTTGAAACGGGTCAGGTAGTCCTGCATCACCTTGAACGCGTCGTCGCGGTTCCAGTTGCCGTGTTTGGCATCCAGCACCTTGATGTCCGGGTGAGTCTTCATCACCGCCGTGAACGCGTCCACGCGCTGGTTGTCAATGACCGTCGGAATGCCCCGCAGCACAACGACGTTGCCCTTGCCGCCCATGGACTTGGCCATGAACTCGGCCGACACCTTGCCGAATCCGGGGTTGTCGCCGGCGACGTAGGCGTCCTGCGCATTCGTGTCCGTCAGGCCGCGGTCAACAACCGTGACATACACCCCCTTGGCCTTGACTTGCGCAACGGGTTGCGTCAGCGGCGCAGACTCGAACGGCAGGATCACCAGGGTGTCGATCTTGTTGGCGGTGTGCAGGTCCTGCACCTGGTTGGCCTGCTCAGAGGCAGACCCGGCCGTCTTGATGGTGACTTTCAGGCCGGGATACTGCTTTTCGAGCTCGGCCTTGGTCCGGTTGGCCCAGTACACCACGCCGCCTGTCCAGCCGTGTGTGGCGGCGGGGATCGAAACGCCGATGTGCGGTTTGGCCTGGGCGATGGCGGACGGGGCTGCAGCCAGCGCTGCGATGGCGGTGGCGCCAGCGGCCACCAGATGGATCAGTGATTTCATGCTATGTCTCCTTTTGACGTTGTGGGGGAACTGCTTATTTGCGACCGCGCTGGAAAAAAGCGACCGCAATGATGACGAAGCCCTGCACCGCCGCGTTCAGGTACACGCTGATGATGCTGGTCAGATTGAGGATGTTGCTGATGACCGAGAGCAGCACCGCACCGATCACGGTGCCGGTGATGCCGCCGGCACCGCCACGCAGGGCAGTGCCCCCAATGATCACGGCGGCGATGGCCTCCAGCTCCCACAGCAGGCCGGTGGAGGGCGAAGCCGATCCCAGCCGGGGTATGTAGAGCACGGTGGCAATCCCGACGCAGATGCCGAGCAGCGTATAGGTGAGGACCTTGACGCGGTCCACCTCGACGGCCGCGTAACGCGCCACCTGCTCGTTGGAGCCTATGGCCTGCACGTACCTGCCGAAGGCGGTGCGGTTGAGGATGAGCGCGCCCAGCAAGGCCACGGCGGCGAAGATCCAGACAGGCACCGGCACGCCGAGCCAGCTGCCGTAATACACGGGACTGTAGACATTGGCCAGCGCGCCATCGAGCGTGATGGCACCACCGTTGGAAAAATAGGTCAGGTAGGCGCGGAAGATGCCGAGTGTGCCCAGCGTCACGATGAAGGGCTCTATCCGCCCCTTGCTGATGAGCAGCCCATGCCCCAGCCCGAACGCGGCGCCCAGCACAATGGCGAAGACCATGCCGGTCACCACCGCCGCCATCGGGCTCCAGCCTGCACCGGCCGCAGCGTTCATCAGCAAAATGGTGCTGCCCGCGATCAGCGCGGCCATGGATCCCACCGAAAGGTCGATGCCGCCGGAGATGATGACGAAGCACATCCCGACCGCGATGATTCCGATGAAGGCCGTGCGGGTGAGCACGTTCATCGCGTTGTCCAGGCTGGCGAAATTCTCGTTCAGGAACGCGCCCGCGATGCACACCAGCGCCAGTCCCGCGAGCGGCCCCGCACCCGCAAAGGCGGGCCACCTTCTCGGGGCCGACCGTGCGGCCGGTACCGGGGCGGCGGCTGTGTCAGTGGGTTCCAGTGGCATGGGCGATCAACAGTTCTTCGGACAATTGTTCCCGGGAAAGCTCGGCCACGAGCTTGCCTTGCCGCATCACGATGACGCGATGGCAAAGGCCGATCAGCTCGAGCAGTTCCGAGGACACCACAATGACCCCGCGGCCTTCACTGGCCAACTTCCGGATCAGGAAATAGATGTCACGCTTGGCGCCCACATCGACGCCGCGCGTCGGCTCGTCCAGCACGACGACCCTGGGGTCGGGATGTAACACCCGCGCGAGCGCCAGCTTTTGCTGGTTGCCGCCGGACAAGGCCGAAGCCGGAATATCCGTGCGTTGCGTGCGGATGCCGAACTCTGCAATCGCGGCCGCCAGGCCCGCCTTCTCGCGCCGCGGGTCAAGCAGTGGCTGCGCATAACGTTCCAGGGTCATCAGCGTGAGGTTTTCTGCCAGTCCCATGCGCAGGTGCAGGCCGCGTGTCTTGCGGTCCTCGCTGAGGTAGGTCAGACCCAGCCTCGCGGCCGAACGCGGGCTGCGCCGCTGCCAGGCCTGGCCCGCAAGGTTCACCGACCGGACGCTGGAGGTGCGCAGTCCCAGAAGCCCTTCGAACAACTCGGTCCGGCCCGCACCGACAAGCCCCGCGAAGCCGAGTATTTCTCCGGCGTGGACCCGGAAGCTCGCGTCGTGGCACCAGCCGGGAACCTCCAGGCCTTCCACATTCAACAGCACGGGTGCGTCCGCCGCAAGCCCCAGTCTGGGCGGATAGAGATCGGCCAGTTCGCGCCCCACCATCAGGCTGGCCATCTGCTGGCGCGTCAGGCTTCCGGTAGGCCGGCGGGCGACGAAGCGCCCGTCGCGCATGACCACCACCTCGTCGGTGATGCGCTCGACCTCGTCGAGCTTGTGGGAAATGTAGAGGATGGTGCAGCCCGCGGCCTTCAGCTGCGCGATCAGGGAGAACAGGCGCTCGGTTTCAGACGGTGTCAAGGTCGCAGTGGGTTCGTCCATGACCAGCACGCGCGCCTGCCGGGTCAGCGCACGCGCGATCTCCACCAGTTGCTTCTCGGCCACGATCAGGTCGCCAACGCGGCGCGCAGGGCTGCAGTTCAAGCCGACCTGGCGCATGGCCGCAGCGGCCTCACCCGCCATCAACTCCTCGTCCAGCAGTCCGTGGCGCTTGTGCTCATGGCCGAGGAAGATGTTCTGCGCAATGCTCAGGTCGTCCGCCAGGTTGAACTCCTGGTGGATCATCACGATGCCGGCGGTTTCGGCCTCGCGCGGCCCCTTGAAATACACGCCGTGCCCGCCGATCTCCACCTCGCCTTCGCTCGCCGCCTCGTAACCAGCAAGGATTTTCATCAGCGTCGACTTGCCGGCGCCGTTCTCGCCGAGCACCCCGTACACCCGGCCCGGCGCGAGCTCGAAGCTGACGCCATGCAGGACCTGCACGGGGCCGAAGCTTTTGCTCACATCCTTGAAACCGACTGTCAGGCTCATGGCTGCTCCTGCCTTCCTTCTTCAGGCCACGCCGGCGAAAATCGCGGCATTGACCCGGTTCTCCAGCCACTCCTGGCGGCCGCTCACCGGTTTGGGCCGCAGGTCATGGACAAACGCGTGTTCGGCCAGCTGGCTGAGGTTCATGTCGCCCGTGATGATGCGCTGGCCCAGCTCGCCGTCCCAGCTGGCGTAACGCTGCCGGCGGAACTGCTCGAGCTCTCCGGATTCGATCAGGCGCGCAGCGCTTTTGAGCGCCAGCGCCAGCGCGTCGATCGCGCCCACATGCCCATGCAGGATGTCGACCGGGTCCATGCTCTGGCGCCGCACCTTGGCATCGAAGTTGAAACCGCCGCTGCCGAGTCCGCCGGCGCGCAGGATTTCGTAAAGCGCCAGCGTGAGGTCTTCCACACTGTTGGGAAACTGGTCGGTGTCCCAGCCGTTCTGCGCGTCACCGCGATTCGCGTCGACGCTGCCGAGGATCCCGAGCGAGGCAGCGGTGGCGATCTCGTGCTGGAAGCTGTGGCCCGCCAGCGTGGCGTGGTTGGCCTCGATATTGAGCTTGATTTCCTTCTCCAGGCCAAATTCTTTCAGGAAGCCATACACGGTGGCGCTGTCGAAGTCGTACTGGTGCTTGGTCGGCTCCATCGGCTTGGGCTCGATCAGCAGCTGTCCCTTGAAGCCGATCTTGTGCTTGTGGTTCACCACCATTTGCATGAAGCGGCCCAGTTGCTGGCGCTCGCGCGGCAAATCGGTATTGAGCAGGGTGTCGTAGCCTTCGCGGCCACCCCACATCACGTAGTTGGCGCCGCCAAGCTGCTGCGTCGCGTTGAGCGCGCTGAAAACCTGCGTCGCCGCATACGCAAAGACTTCGGGATCCGGGTTGCTGGCCGCGCCGGCCGCGTAGCGCGGATGGCCGAACAGGTTGGCCGTTCCCCACAGCAGTGCAATACCGGCTTCTTCCTGCTTCTGGGCAAGCACGTCCACCATGGCCGACAGATTGCTGCGGTACTCAGCCAGATTCACGCCTTCTGGCGCCACATCCGTGTCGTGGAAGGTGTAGAAGGGCACACCGAGCCGGGAAATCAGGGCAAAGGCCGCGTCCGCCTTTTTTCGCGCCAGCGTCAACTCGTCAGCACCAGCGGCATGCCAGGGCCGCTCGAAGGTCCCCTGTCCGAAAACGTCGCTGCCGGGCCACACGAAGCTGTGCCAGTAGCAGACCGCGAGCCGTAGCTGCTGCTCCAGGGTCTTGCCCAGCACGCGCTCCTTGGCGTCATAGTGGCGATAGGCCAGCGGATTCGTGGATTGCGGGCCCTCGTAGCGGACCTGAGGAAGAGATTCGAAGGAGATCATGTCTGCATGGCATTGAGCAAAATGGTGATGCTAGTCCCTGCGCCATCGCGCAAGCTTGCGAATTTGGCGAGCGCGGGTTGTGAAATTCCTTTCTGCATCGCAGCAATTGGCGCGTTGTGCGGGACCGGCAGAAGCAGCAAGGCAAAAAAGCGGCTCTGCCGCCACGCTAGCTGGCCCTCAGCCCTTGGGTCCAGGCGCCGGAGGTCGCCAGATAACAGGCGTACAGCGACGTCGTCGCCGTGATGAACAGCCTGTTGCCTCTGGGGCCGCCGAACTCCAGATTGGCCACCGGTTCCGGAATGAGTATCTTGCCCAGCAGCTCGCCCTGCGGCGTGAAGCAATGAACGCCGTCACCGGCACTGGTCCACACATTGCCGAGAACGTCCACACGCAGCCCGTCCGGGATGCCGGTGTCCACCGTCGCGAAAACCTCGCCCCCCCGCAGCCTGCCTTCGCTCACCTGGAACGAACGGATGTGGCGCGGTCCTTCAGGGTCATGCGACGCACCCGAGTCGGCAATGTAAAGGTATCTGCCGTCAGGCGAAAAGGCCAGTCCATTCGGCTGGACGAAGTCGGTGGCGACCGCGTCCACGCGGCCGCTCGCCGGCTCGACACGGAACACATATCGGCCCCCGTACTCGGGTTGTGCCGCGTAACCCTCGTAGTCGGACAGGATGCCGTAGGACGGATCGGAGAACCACAGCGCCCCATCGGGGCCGACCACCAGATCGTTCGGTGAGTTGAGCTTTTTGCCCTGGAATGAGGATGCGAGCACGGTGCGGCTTCCGTCGTGCCCGGTGCGGCTGACGCAGCGCGTGCCGTGCTCGCAACTGAGCAGGCGACCCTCGCCGTCGCGCGTGTTGCCATTGGTGAAACTGGAAGGTTTGCGGAACTCTGCCACACACCCGGCGCCAGCACCGGCGGGCACCCATCGCAGGATGCGGTTGTTGGGAATGTCGCTGAACAGCAGGAAATCACCCGCAGGGAAATACACCGGTCCTTCGGCCCAGCGCGCGCCGGTGTAGAGCTTCTCGACGAAACCGTTGGGAGGCACCACGCCACGGAAGCGGGCGTCGTGCAAACGGAAGTCGCCGCGAACACCATAACTTTCACCCATGCTCACCTCACTTTGGCCGATCGCCCGTACAGGAGCAGCATGGCCAGGATCAGCGCCCCGTAGATGATCTGGCGGCCGGCTTCGGGCATCTGCAGAACCGCCAGCATGCTTTGCAACAGCACGATGAAAACCACGCCGGCGACCGTTCCCAGGTAGCTGCCGCGGCCGCCCAGGATACTGGTGCCGCCCAGCACCACCGCCGCGATTGCCGGCAGCAAATAGAAATCGCCCATGGCCTGGTAGGCGTTACCGGAATATCCGGCGAGCAGCACACCCGCAAGCGAAGCCAGCATGCCGCAAGCGACGAAACAGACGACTGTCATCCTGGCAGTGCGGACGCCGGAGAGGTAGGCAGCGCGTTCGCTGTTGCCTATCACGTAAACATAACGACCTGCCGCCGTGCGCGTCAGCAGCAAATGCACCAGCACTGAAACTGTCGCCCAAACCAGCACCGCGTTGGGCACCCCCGCAGTCCTGCCCACGGCCAGGTCGCGCATCAACTGGGTCGCGGCGTGCTGGGGCGCATGGCCACCTGTGTAAAGAACCATCAGCCCCTGTAGCACAGCATTGGCGCCGAGCGTGAAGATCATCGACGGAATCCTCAGGAACGCTACGCCCAGGCCATTCACCAAGCCGACCAGGGCGCCGCAGATCAGGCCGGCAGGGATGGCCCACTCTGCGCCGCAGGTCGCCCCCGCGGCGGCGGCCATCATGGCGCCGGTCGTGATGGTCCACGGCACGGACAGGTCAATGTGACCCAGCAGGATGACGATCATCAACCCTGCCGCCGCGAGCCCGAGGAAAGCGGCGATTTGCAGCTGCTGCAGCAGGTAGACGGGCGTCAGAAAGTTTTTGTTCACGGCACTGCCGGCGAGAAGCAGCAACAGGCAGCACACTCCCACCACAGCGGGCGGATTGAGCAGCAGGCGCTGCACGGGACTCTTCGTGGGGCCGGACGAAGGCTGCGCGACGGTGAGTCCAGCGCCGCTCATCAGAACAAGTCCAGGCGATTTCTGACGCGCAGCACCTGCGCCGCGCCCATGCACAGCGCGACCAGCAGGATCAGGCCTTCGAACAGGGGCTGCCACAGCGCCGGCGCATCGAAGACGAACAGCAGGTCGCCTATCGTGCGCAACACGAAAGCGCCAAGGACGGAGCCGACCATCCCGCCGGTACCACCGTACAGGGATGTGCCGCCTATCACGACCGCCGCGATCGAATTCAGGGTGTAGAGCCCGGCCTGCGGGCCGCTGGCCTCGCCCGACAGCGCGATCAGCGACAGCAGCAGTCCGGCAACACCCGAAAGCAGCCCGGCGATCGTGTAGGCGACAAACTTGGCACCGTCGGACGGAACGCCGGAGAGGTAGGCGGCCTGCTCCGAGGAGCCAACGGCATAACATGCACGTCCTGTCACCGTCCGCTTGAAAGGCATCCACCCCAGAATGAGCAGCGCGGCCAGCAGGACCAAAGTGGTCGGAATCACCCCGAACAGCCGGCCAGTCAGGGCATCCGACAGCCCCTCGCTGATCTCGCCACCAGGAGCGGGCCGCAGCAGCAAGGCAAAGCCGAAATACACCGCGCCGGTTGCGAGCGTGACGATGATGGGCTGCAGGCGCCCGAACACCACGATGGCGCCATTGAGCGCGCCTGCTGCCGCGCCGCAGGCAAGCACCAGCACGATGCCCAATGCCACCTGCCAGGGCGCCCCGTTCACGACGGTGGATGCGAGGCAACCAGTCAGCACCATCACCATGCCGACGGAAAGGTCGAGTCCCCGGGTGATCACGGGCAAGGTCTGCGCCATCGCCACGATGGCCAGCAGAACCGCCTTGTTCGATGCGGTGGTCACGATGGCCACGGAGATCGAGCGCGGGTGCTGTATCAGGAATAGCGCGAACATCAAGGCGAACACCGCCAACGCAGCGAGTGGCCCGCCATTGCGCCGCAATCTCATGCCCCATTCGCTGCGCCGGATCATGCGATAGCGGCCTGCCTGCCGCCGAGTGAAACGTTGAGAGAAGATGCCACGATGGCGTGCTCGCTGATCTCTTCGCCGGCCAGCGTGCGGGCGATCCGGCCCTCGTACATGATGAGCACGCGGTCGGCCAGGCCGATCAGTTCCTCGTAGTCGGTGGAATACAGAAGAACGGCCACGCCCTGGGCCGCAAGCTGGCGCAGCAGCACATACAGCTCCTGCTTGGTGGCCACATCAATGCCTCGGGTCGGGTCGTTGAGCAGCAGCACGCGCGGCTGGGTCATGAGCCATTTCGCGATCACCACCTTCTGCTGGTTCCCGCCCGACAAGGTCAAAACCGGGTCTTGCGCCGAGCCGATCCTGATGCGCAGCTGCTCCACCATACACGCCACGGCGGAGCGCTCCGCCGCTACGCTGAGGACGCCCAGGCGCCCCAGCGCGGGCAGGTTGGCCAGACTCATGTTCTCCCGGATACTCATGGGCAGGATCAGCCCCTCGGTCTTGCGGTCCTCCGGAATCAGCGCAATGCCCAGCTCCGGGTCCTTGCACATGTGCGGCGCCAGGTCGCGGCGCGGCTGTCCGAACACCTCTACCTTGCCCTGCACGCCCTTGAGCACGCCGAACAGGGCCAGCAGCAGCTCCCGCTGGCCCTGGCCATCCAGGCCTCCCAGCCCGACGATCTCGCCTTCCCTGATCTCCAGCGAGATGTCATGCAGTTCAGGGGCCCAGGTCAGGCCCTCCGCGCTGATGGCGGGCTGGGCCCAGGGCGCGGGACCGGTTTTCGGGGGATAGGTCTTGGCGACGTCGCGGCCTATCATCAGCTGGACCACTTCCGCATCGGTGCGGGTGCCGCTGGCAAAGGTGTCCACGCGCCGGCCGTTGCGAAAGACCGAGCAGGTGTCGGCCAGCGCCTTGACTTCGTGCATGCGGTGCGAGATGAACAAAGTGCCCACGCCACGCGCCCGCAGCTGGAACAACACCTTGTAGAGCCGCTCCACATCTTCACTGCTCAAGGCCGAAGTCGCCTCGTCCAGGATCAGCAGGCGCGGCTGGACACTCAGCGCCTTGGCGATCTCGATCAGCTGGCGGCGCGAAAGGGGCAGGTCGCGGACCCGCTCCCCGGGATGAATGTCGCCGCATCCCAACATGGCCAGCAGCGCGAGGGCTTGCTCCCGCTGCGCCTTCGAGTCGATCAGGCCGCGTCGGCGCGGTGGGCGCGACAGGAAGATGTTCTCCGCCACCGAGAGGTCCGGCACCAGGGACAGCTCCTGGAACACGCAGGAGATCCCATGGTCACGGGCCACGTTCGGCGAGTCCAGGCGCACCTCGACACCCTCCATGAGGATACGGCCGGCGTCGGGCTGCACCACCCCGGCCATGGTCTTGATGAGGGTGGACTTGCCCGCGCCATTTTCTCCCAGCACAGCGTGGATTTCGCCGGCCTGACAGGTGAAGTCCGCGCCATCCAGCGCACACACACCTCCGTAGCGCTTGGATATCCCCTCGAGCTGCAGCAAGGTCTGGGGCACGGCGCGCTGCTTCAGGTGTTGCCTTCGCTCTGCTTCATGATGTCCGGTGCCGTGAGGTTGATGTTGCATGGCGGGAACTCATTGGCCACATAGAAGGTGTCCGGCAAATCAGGATAGAAGTTCTTTCCCGGCGCCATCTGCTGGTATTCCACGTAGGGGATGGGCACCGAGATGTACTGGGGCAGCTTGTGTCCCTGCAACGCGGCGATGGCTGCCTTCAGCGCCACGGCCACCAGGCCTGGGGACTGCGCGGCCGAAGCGCCTTTGAGACCGTCCTTGTGGTGCGCGTAGACCATTTTTCGGAAACCATTTTCACCCTCGGCGCCGATAGGCACAAAGGGATGTTTGGCCTCGATGAGCGCGCGGATCGTGCCGTTGGATCCGGCCTGGGTGTAGATGCCGTTGAACCGGCCGTGCACGGCGATGGCGTCTGCCGCCACCTTCTGGGAGGTGCCGTCATCCCAATTGCCGACCACCTCGACGATCTGCACGCCCTTGTGCTTGTTCATGATCTCGCGGAATCCCAGGTGTCGGTCGCGATCGACCGAATTTCCCGGCAACCCGCGAATCTCCAGCACCTTGCCGCTGGTGACCCCGTTCTTCTCCAGCCACCGGCCCATCAGGCGGCCCATCTCGAGCTGGTCTTCGTTCACCTGAATGACCTCGTCGGTGTCCAGCACATTGTCGAACGGGATCAGGACAACGCCCGCATCCCTGGCGCGCTTGATCACCGGCTTGAAAGATGTGGGCGACACCGCGATGGTGAGAATGGCGTCGAAGCCCGCATTGATGAAGTTGTCGACGGCGCCCAGCTGCGCGGCGACGTCGGTGCCGGTGGAAACCACCTTCAGCTCCTTGATATGAGGCTTCATCTCGGGCGTCGCCGCATAGGCCTTGAGCGACTTGATCATCTGGATACGCCAGCTGTTTCCCGCGTAGCCGTTGGCCAGGGCGATGCGGTAGGGCCCTTTTTTGGCCGGGTACTGCATGGTTTTGGTGCTGGAAGAAAAGGGCTTGAAGCAGGCGGGCTCATGGGTCTGAGCCAGCGTGGGTCCGGCCATGCCAGCCAGTGCTGCGCTGGCGCTTGCGGCAAGAATGTCTCGTCTCGTGTGCATTGCTGTCTCCTGATTGTGTGATGCCGGCCAGGCGGCACCGGCGCGACTGCAAAACCGCGCGGTTGATCATGGTGAACGGCGACTCCCAGGCCAATCGCCTTTTTCAGCCCCGCGGGTGTCACAACCCGCATCGCTAGTATTTGCGGTTGGGGAATTCCCTGGCCGCAACTTCGGCCGGGAACACACCTTCGATGGACTTGATCCAGCGCGGCAGTGTCTCTCCGGCGGCCGCTTTGGCTGCAGCTTCCATCAGCTGCGGACCCAGCAAGGGGTTGCACTCCACGCTGACGTTCATCTTGCCGGCGATCATCGCCTCGAAGGCGCCCTTGACTGCATCCACGCCGATGACGAGGATGTCCTTCGCCGGCTTCAGGCCCGCTTCCTCGATCGCCTGGATCGCACCTATGGCCATGTCGTCGTTGTGCGCGTACAGCACATTGATCTTCCTGCCCTCGGCTTTCAGGAAGGCTTCCATGACCTCCTTGCCTTTGGCGCGGGTGAAGTCGGCGGTCTGCGAACGGATGATCTTGTAGCGCGGGTTGGCTTTGAGCACCTCCTCAAAGCCCTTCTTGCGTTCAATGGCGGGATCGGAGCCCACGGTGCCCTGCAGCTCAACGATGTTCACGTCACCGGTGGTGTTTTTGGTGTGCCCGAGCAACCACTGCGCGGCGCGTCGGCCTTCCTCGACGAAGTCCGAACCTACAAAGGTGGTCCAGGTGGAAGCATCCTTCACCACCACATTGCGGCTTTCCAGAATGACGGGTATCTTCGCGGCCTTGGCCTCCCGCAGCACGGTATCCCATCCCGTGGTGACCAGCGGCGCCAGGATGATGACATCCACCTTCTGGGCAATGAAGGAGCGAATCGCCTTGATCTGGTTCTCCTGCTTCTGCTGCGCGTCGGAGAACTTCAGGTCATAACCGGCCGCGATCGCGGCGGCCTTGACGGATTCTGTATTCGCCGTGCGCCATTCGCTCTCGGCGCCGGTCTGCGCGAAGCCAATCACCAGCTTCTTGCCTTTGGCCTGGCTCCAGACCGGTGTCGTCCAGGCATAAGCCAGGCCGGCACCCGCCAGCACTGCGGCAAAGCTGCGTCGTTTCATCGGTTTCATCTTGTGTCTCCTGCGTTCGTTGGGGTTCAATCGGGTGCAGCACTCTTGCCTTGCGGCTCGCCCGGTGCTGTGGCGGGCGGGCCGAACTCAGCCGGGGTACCAGATGACGCGGGGCTCATCGGCCGGGCGCTGGTAGGCCCACGCGGCTTCGACGAGCCGCGCCATGTCGTAGCGGGGACGCCAACCCAGCAGGAGTTTCGCCTTGCTGTTGTCCAGCCACGTGGAGTGGTAGGGTGTCCGCAGCGGAACCAGTGGCACGCCGCGCGTACGCGCCAGGTAGCCGCCCAATGCCCCGTAGTCAACAGGCTCGTCCATACAGACGTGCATCAGCTGCTGGTGAACCTGCGGTGCGTCGAGTGCCAGCAGCAACGCCTCCACCAGGTCGTCCACGTGCACGAAATTGCGCTTCACCGGCGCGCCCTCCGGGTCCAGCATGACCGGGATGGCCGCAGATGCCACGTAGTCGCGCGCTCTGGATTCGCCCACCAGCTCATGCCAGCGCGGCCCGCCGAAGACGTCGTCACCAAAGGACAGCGTGTAGCGAAAATCATCCTTCTCCATGATCCAGGGCGCACGCAGGCAACAGCTGTTGAGTCCGTACTGGATCTGGTACTGCTGCAGCATCACTTCCTCCAGCACCTTGGAGAGTGCATAACACCCTGGATAGGCACTGTGCGCCTGACTCTCGACGACAGGCGCGCTGCGCGGATAGAAAAAGTGGCCAATTGCAGCGTCTCCTCCCACGAGCAGAAACTGGCGAAATGTCCTGCTTGTGCGGCATTCCTCAAGCAGCCAGAACATCCCCTTGACCGCCACGTCCATCACCTCATCCGGCGTCTCCTTGCTGGTCGCAAGATGGAGCACATGCGTCGCGCCCTCCATCGCATGGCTCACATCGGCGCGATGCTGGATGGAGCCGGGCACGGATTCGATACGGGGATGCGGCGGCAAGGTCCGGTTGTGGCACAGCGCACGGACGCGGAACCTGTCGTAGCGCGCATCGCCCAGCAGCCGGTCAAGAAAGGGGCGCCCCACCTTGCCGGTGGCGCCCGTCACCAGGATGAGGGCGGAGGCGCCGGAACCTGGATCCGCGGTCATGTCCAGCCACCGTCAACCACCAGGTCCTGCGCGGTGATCATGCTGCTGTCGTCAGAGGCGAGAAAAAGCGCGGCGCGCGCAATGTGCTCGGGCATCAGTTCGCCTGGCAGGCACTGCGCTTTTGCCAGTTCGACTTTGGCTTGCGGCGTCACCCATAGCCGGATCTGCTTTTCGGTCATGACCCACCCCGGCACAATCGTGTTGACCCGAATGCGATAAGGGCCGAAGTCCCGCGCAAGGCTTCGGGTGAGTCCTTGAACCGCGGACTTGCACGTTGTATACACCGGCATGCCACCTGTCTTGAGCATCCAGCTGACCGAGCCGAGATTGATGATTGAGCCTTGGCCCAAAGCTTTCATGTCTTTCAAAACTTCCTGCGCGGCGAAAAAGTAATGCTTTAGGTTCACCGCAACGCCGCTGTCCCACGACTCGGGCGTTGTTTCTTCAACAAGATGGCGCTGGTCATCCGCCGCGTTGTTCACCAGCACCTGAATTGGACCGATGCGCTGGCGAAGCATGCCAATGGCGTTGCGCAGCCGGGGGGTGTCCGTGACATCGCAGGCCTCAAAATGAACGCCGCGTATTCCCGCTTGCTCAAGCCTGACCTGCAAAGCCAGGGCGCCCTGCGTGTCGATATCCACAAACCCCACCTTGGCGCCCTGGGAGGCGAAATACGCCACGAGGGTCGCGCCGATTCCCGTGGCGCCACCGGAGATGAGTACGCTCCTGCCGTCAAGACTCGGATAACGGGTTTGCTCAGTCATCAAGTTCCTCGTTGCTTGCCTGGAAACTGTGGGGCAGACGTAAAAAGTGCGGCCTTTTCGTGCTCCCGCGCTCGCCATCTGAGGTCTCCGTTCAGTTGGCAATGCCATGCAAAGAGACCCTGCAAGGTCTGCAGCACATGAACCAGAGCTGCGATGCTAGCCCCTGTGTCCCGGCCTGCAGCTTGCGAAATTGCCGAGCGCGGTTTGTGAAATTTCTTTCTGCATCGCAGCAATCGTCGCAATGTGCCAAGATCAGCCTCCCATGACCAAAAGCCCGACCCTGCGTGCGTTCGACCGGACAAGCGGTCCCGCCGTCCTGCGCGTCGCCCTGCTGTTCCATGCCAGCAAGGTTTACGACCGCGAGATCCTCGCCGGCATCGGCGACTACGTGAAGCAGACACGCGTGGCCTGGGACTTGTTCCTGGAGGAGGACTTCCGCTTCCGTCTGGACGGCATCCACGAGTGGGAGGGTGACGGCATCATTGCGGACTACGATGACCCCGCCGTTGCGCTGGCACTGACAGGCGCGCATGTTCCGGTCATCGCCATCGGCGGCTCCTACCAGGATCCCGACAGCTACCCGCGTCACGTCCCCTACGTGGCCACCGACAACCAGCTGCTGATCGCGCGCGCGCTCGAGCACCTGCTGGAAGCAGGCGTGACGCGGTTCGCATGCTACAGCCTGCCGGAATCTCCACTCAACCGTTGGGCCCAGGAACGCGAGAGGGCATTCTCGGCATGGCTGCTGGACAAAGGCGGTCCGGGCGAAATCCACCGCGGCCTGGCGACCAGTGCACCCACATGGGGGAGCGCCACCAAGAAACTGATCGCCTGGCTGAACAGCCTGCCCAAACCGGTCGGCATCGTCGCCGTCACGGACGCGCGCGCGCGCCAGGTGCTGCAGGCCTGCATCGTCGCCAATATCGCCGTGCCCGACGAGGTCGCGATCATCGGCATCGACAACGACACGCTCGGGCAACACCTCACCCGCATCGAGCTCAGCTCTGTGAGCCAGGGCACGGCCGAGATGGGCCGCCGGGCGGCGCAGTTGCTGCATCAGGCGCTGAGCGGCTCGCCGGTGCAGGGCGTCCGGGTGGTGGTCCCGCCGGCCGAAGTCCATGGCCGGGCGTCGACCGCGCGCGATGTCCAGCACAGCCCGCCGGTGATGCGCGCGCTCCACTACATCCGCCAATATGCCTGCCAGGGCATCAAGACCGAACAGGTCACCGCGGCAGTGGGCCTGTCACGCTCATCGCTGGAGATGTACTTCCGGCGCGAACTCAAACGCTCCGTGCACGACGAGATCCTGCAGCACAAGCTGCAGCGCTGCTTCCAGTTGCTCGGCAATACCGGGATGGGCATCGATGAGATCGCGCGGGCGAGCGGTTTCCGTTCCGTCCAGTACCTCAATACGGTGTTCAAGCGTGAGCTGGGCGCGACACCGGCGTCGTGGCGCGAGAGCCGGCGTTCTTGAGATGCTGGATTCCGGAGCCTGAGCATGGCGGTCACTCTTCCAGGATCGATGCTGCCGGCGCAATGCTGAATCCTGACTTGCTATCAATTTGGGAGCTTCTCGCGCTTGTCCTGTCAGGACTGGAGGCCGATTTTCTGAAATAAAACCGGTTCAGGCCGGTGAATTCCTCATCCAGTCCGCCGTCTGGAAAAACGACTCACGCAACCGCGCGCGCAGCGTTTCATCCACACCGGTCTCACCCATGGCCTGGTCCATGCAGGCCAGCCACTGATCCCGCTCGAGGATGCCGATGACAAAAGGCATGTGGCGCAGGCGCAGCTTGGGGTGGCCAAAACGTTCGGTGTAGTGCTGGGGGCCACCCAGCCAGCCGCACAAAAACCAGAACAGGTGCTGGCGCGCCCGGCCCAGCTCGCTGCCGTGGGCGGCGCGTAATGCCGCGTAGCCGGGTTCGATGTCCATCAGGTCGTAAAAGCGATCCACCAGCGCCTTGACTTTTTCTTCGCCGCCAATCCACTCAAAAGGCGTGGCAAACGGCGGCGTGCCCGGTGGTTTTTCTTCGATTTGCATAACTTGTTTGAAAAGGCGGGAGTCTGAATGTATCTTGGGGTGTCATCCCGGACTTGATCCGGGATCCATTCTGGCATCGTGCAGACGGTGGCCCGCGCGACATGGATTGCGGGTCAGGCCCGCAATGACACAAGCACGAAAACTATTGGGCCTTGCGCAGCGTCTCCACCACCGGTGTGTTGAGCACCGAGCGCAAACCCCACCAGCCGGCCGCCAGCGCCAGCGCTGCACCGGCCAGGCTGCCGAGCAGCGGCACGGTCCAGGAGCCGGTCCAGGCGAAATCAAACACAAAACGGGCCAGGCCCCAGCCGACTGCCAGCGCGACGATAGACGCCAGAAAGCCGGCCAGCAGGCCGACACCGGCCAGCTCGGCGCGTTGCACCTGGCGCAGCAGCGAGGAGCGGGCGCCGACCGCACGCATGATGGCAAATTCCCTGGCGCGTTCTTCGCGCGTGGCGGTGATGGCGGCAAACAGCACCACCAGCCCGGCCGCCAGCGTGAAGCCAAACAGGTATTCCACCGCGCGAATCACCTGGTCCAGCACACGCTGCACCTGGTTGATGGTGCTGCTCATGTCGACGTTGGTGATGTTGGGGAAGGCCTTGACGAGTTCGTTGTCGAAGCTGCGCGGCTGGACGCCGTTGGCGGCGGCCACCCGCTCCGGCGCGCGGAAAGCGCTGATGTAAGACACCGGCACGTCGGTCATTTTTGCCACCGGGTACATCACAAAGAAGTTGACACGCATCGAACCCCAATCGACCTTGCGCAGGCTGGTGATTTTCGCTTCACTGACCTGGCCGCCAATGTCAAAACGCAGGCTGTCGCCCATCTTCAGGCCCAGGGTTTTGGCCAGGCCGTCCTCGACGCTGATGGCACCCGCCTCATCCGGCGTCCAGCGGCCGGCGACAACTTCGTTGTGCGAGGGTTGCTGCTGCGCATGCGACAAGTTGAACTCGCGGTCGACCAGGCGTTTGGCACGGTCGTCTTCAAAATCGTCGGGTGTCACGTCCTTGCCGTTGACCGCCACCAGCCGGCCGCGGATCATGGGATACCAGTCGAACTTTTTCACGCCGCCGTCGCGCAAGGCCTGCTGAAAGGCGTCGCCCTGCTCCGGCTGCACATTGATGACAAAACGGTTCGGCGCGTCAGGTGGCGTGGCGCGGCGCCAGCTGCTGATCAGGTCGGTGCGCAGCAGCACCAGCAACATCAACGCCAGCAGGCCAACCGCCAGCGCACTGACCTGCACCACCGCATAGGCCGGGCGGGCCGACAGCTGGCGCGTGGCCAGCACCAGCCAGCGCGGCGCCGTGACTTCACTGACGCTGGCGCGCAGCAGCTTGACGGCGACAAAACTGGCCACGGCAAAAACGGCCACGGCGCCGGCAAAACCGCCCACTGCAATCAGGCCCAGCTTGAGGTCGCTGCTGGCGGCCACCAGCAAGGCGGCAAAACCCAGCACCCCGACCAGCAGCACCGCCAGCGAGGCCGGCCGCAGATTGCCGACATCGCGGCGTATCACGCGCAGCGGCGGCACCTGGGCCAGTTGCAGCACCGGCGGCAGGCCAAAGGCCAGCAGCAGCGTCAGGCCCATGCCCATGCCAAACGCCGCCGGCCACAGGGTGGCGGCGGGCAGGGAAGCTTCCACCAGCCCGGCCAGCAGCAGCACAAAACCGTAATGCACGGCAAAACCAATCGCCACGCCCAGCGCACTGGCGCCCAGCCCGACCAGCACAAACTCGAAGGTGTAGGCCAGCGCTATGGTGCGTTGCGGCTGGCCCAGCACACGCAACATGGCGCAGTCGTCCAGGTGTTTGGCGGCAAACCCGCGCGCCACAATCGCCACCGCGACCGCGCTCAGCAGCGCCGCCAGCAGGGCCACCAGGTTGAGGAATTTTTCGGCGCGGTCCAGGGTCTGGCGCATCTCGGGGCTGCCGCTTTCCAGCGACTCGATGCGCACGCCGCGGAACTCGGGCTTCTTGATCTCCCGTGTGGCCCATTGCAGATAGGCTTTCACGCCGGCGTCGCTGCCGGCCACGGCAAAGCGGTAGTTGGTGCGGCTGGCCGGCTGTATCAGGCCGGTGGCGGAGAGGTCGGCGCTGTTGATCATCACACGCGGGGAAAAGTTGGCAAAACCGCCGCCGCGGTCCGGCTCCTGCACGATCACCCGTGTGAGCTTGAAGCGCGCGTCGCCCATCAGCAGGGTCTGGCCCAGCTGCAGGCCCAGCGCGTCCAGCAGTGAAGCGTCGGCCCAGGCGGTGCCGGGCGCCGGAATGTCGCGCGTGGCTGCGCCCCCCGCGTCCAGACTGTCGGCCACCCGCATGTTGCCGCGCAGCGGGTAACCCTCGGGCACGGCCTTGAAGGCCACCAGTTTGCTGGCACCGCCCTCTTCTTCGCGCGCCCGGCCCATGGTCGGAAAAGTCACGGTCAGGGTGGCCTGCAGGCCCATGCTGCGCGCCCTGGCCACAAATGCCTCGGGCGTGACGCCGTCGCTGCGCAGCACGGCGTCGCCGCCCAGCAGCTGGCGTGCATCGCGCTGCAAACCGCCCTTGAGCCTGTCGGCAAAAAAACCGACCGCCGTCAGCGCCGCCACCGCCAGCGTGACCGCCACAATCAGCAAGCGCAGCTCGCCGGCGCGCAGGTCACGCAGCAGGGTGCGCCAGCCGAGTTTCAGGAAAAGGGTGTTCATGGATTGGAAGCGGCAGAAAAGTTCTTAACCATAACGCAAAGCCCGCTTCAATGGGCAAGGGCTGGAATTACCGCCCCGTCAGGGCTCCGCGCCAGCAGTGCGCAGCCTGGGGCCCGCCAGTTCAGGCTGGAGTTGCAGCCGCTGCGGACTGGCGTAACAGACAAAACGCTTGTGGGTGGCCCGTCCGATGGCGCACAAACCCACGGTCTGCGCCAGCTGATGGCCCATTTGGGTGATGCCGCTGCGCGAGACCACAATCGGCACGCCCATCTGGGCGGATTTGATGACCATCTCGCTGGTCAACCGGCCGGTGGTGTAAAACACCAGGCGGGAAGCGCCGGGGGTCATATTCATTGCCATCCAGCCGGCAATGGTGTCGATGGCATTGTGGCGGCCCACATCCTCCACAAATAAAAGCATCTCCGGCCCACCGCCCGCCATGTCAAACAGCGCGCAGGCATGCACCGAGCCCGAGGATTTGTAGGTGGTTTCCTTGAGCCGTATGGTATTGACCAGCTCATACAGCTGCGCCTGGGTGATGCCTGCATCGGCAGGCAAAACAATCTGATCCACCTCGTCCATCAGGCCGCCAAACACGCTGCCCTGCCCGCAGCCGGTGGTGACCACGCGTTTCGCGGTTTTTTCCTCGATGTGCTGGATGCCGTGCCGCGTTTTGACTGCCGCCGCACCCACCTCCCAATCGACCGTGATGGACTCGATGTCGCTGGTTTGTCCGATCAGGCGCTGGTTGCGCAAATAACCGAGTACCAGCAACTCGGGGAGTGCGCCCAGCGTCATCAAGGTGACCAGCTCGCGCTTGTCCACATACACCGTCAGGGCCCGTTCCGCAGGAATCGACACCTTCTGCGGCTCGCCGTATTCGTTGACGGTATCAATCTCGCAGGTCAGCGGCGCCCGGGCTTGTGTCAGGTGAGGCAGGGACATGTCGCAAGCCTAACGCAAAAAGGGCCGACACCTCGCGGGCCGGCCCTTTGCATCAGGAGACAACTCAGGATTTCTTGGCCGGGTTGACCACCGCATCCGGTTGCTTGGTGCTGGGCGGGCTGGCCGCCGTGGCCGCTGGTGAATGCGCGCCCGCTGCCTCAATCGGTTTGGGCGCTGCAGGCGGCGCATAAACAAAAGCCCCCGGGTCTGCACAGGGCGGTGTGGCGGTGGGCGGCTTGGTCTCCTTGCCGCTGGCCTTGGCAGTCTTGTAATAACTGGCCGCCACCTTGTCGAGGGACTTGCAAAGCAGGTAGTTGTCCACCTTGCCGGCCCAGGCAGCCTTGGCGGCTGTTTCTGCCGCCTTGGCCTTGGCTTCGTCGGTCAGGACGGGGGTGGGCAGTTTGGCCAGCGCCGCAACCGACACACCAGCCAACAAAGTTGCAATAAGAAGTTTTTTCATCATGTCCTCTCGATCGGTCTGATCAGGCTTGCACCGTCTGGCTGGGCGGCACAGGCTCGCTGCGTTGAACCGGAATCTTTCCGGCCTTCACATCGTCATACCAGTACTCATGGTGCTCTTTGGCCCAGGTCTCATCCACGTAACCGGTTTTCATGCCCTGGTAAGCGCCTTCCATGCCCAGGGTACCGATGTAGATGTGGCCTATGAACATGGCCATCATCAACACGGTGGCCACCGCGTGGACCATGTGGGCGACCTGCATGGTGTCGCGCAGATACAGCAGGCCCGGAATCAGCTTGTCGAGGACCAGCCCGGACGCGACCACCACGATGCCCAGGAAAAACACCCCGCCCCAGAACACCAGCTTTTCACCCGCATTGAAGCGGTGCGAAGGTATTTCCTTGCCGGACAGCAGACCGCCGCCCTTGAGCAGCCAGCCGATGTCGCCACGGCTGGGCATGTTGTCGCGCACAAAGGTAAAAAACACAATCACCAGCGAAACGGCAAACAGCGGACCGGCAAAGTTGTGTGCGGTTTTGAGGATGTAGGTCAGCCAGCCAAACAGCGTGCCACCGAGCACCGGCAGCAAAAAGAACTTGCCGAAAGCCATGACGATGCCGGAGATCGCAAGAACACAAAATGCAATCGCGTTGGACCAGTGCGCAGAACGCTCAAACGGCGTGAAACGCTCGATCTTGCGGCCGGTTTCAGCGCCGTGCAGGTTGATCCGGCCCTTGCTGTAATAAAACAGCGCAATGGCACCGATCACGATCAGCAGCAGCGAACCCCCATAAGGAATCAGCCAGTTGTTGCGCACCTGCCGCCAGGCTTCTCCGGCATTGGTCAGGCGGGAGCCCGGGTACTGCACAAAAGGCTGGATCAGGTTGCCGGCCTCGGGTGCCTCGCTTTTGGGCAGGCTGCTGAAGCCCGTGACCCCGGTGCCCACCTGGCGCCAGATCGGTGCGTTGTTGCCAGGCTGGACTTTGGCACGCTCGGCATTGGTCTGGTTGGCGTAATTCGGGTCGGCGCTGGCCTCGGGCTTGACTTCAAAGATGTTGGCGCTTTTGATGCCGCCGGCCGGCGCTGGCACAACAGCAGGCGTCGCTGCCGGCGCGGCTGGCGCCGCTGCCGTCTGCGCTGAAACGCCAGCAGTCCAGCCAAAGGCTGCCAACAGCAGAACTGCCAGAACTCGTGAAAATCGCATGGAGCCTTGCATGGGAACTCCCGGTTATTTCACGCGGTTGTATTCGTTCTGGCCGGCCTGGGTGCGCGTCTTGAGCTGCTGCTCCCAGGCGGCCTTGTCACCGGCCTTCCAGCCGGGCGCGTTGTAGGCATTGCCCGCACCCGTCACGCTTTGAAACGCAGGCGCGTCACTTTTGACGCCGGCAGAAGTTTGCGGTTTGTCGCCGCAGGCGGCCAGACCGAGGACGGCGGCACTGATGAGGACAAGGCGCATCATGATTTGACTCCGTTGGCGGGCGGTTGACCGGCTTGTTTGGAACCGTATGCCGTGCCCCAGCCCCAGACCTCGGCGCCTTTGCCGCGCTGTACCACCCGGTTGCGGAAGATGTCGGCCACCACATCGCCGTCACCGGCGATCAGGGCCTTGGTCGAACACTGCTCGGCACAGGCCGGAAGCTTGCCTTCCGCCAGCCGGTTGCGGCCGTATTTTTCGAATTCAGCCTGGCTGCCATTAACTTCGGGCCCGCCGGCGCAGAACGTGCACTTGTCCATCTTGCCGCGCACGCCAAAAGTGCCCTGCGAGGGAAACTGCGGTGCACCAAAGGGGCAGGCATAAGAGCAGTAGCCGCAGCCAATGCAGACGTCCTTGTCGTGCAGCACCACACCTTCGTCGGTGCGGTAAAAACAATTGACCGGGCAGACCGCCATGCAGGGCGCGTCGCTGCAATGCATGCAGGCCACCGAGATGGATTTTTCACCGGGCACACCGTCGTTGAGGGTCACCACGCGGCGGCGGTTCACACCCCAGGGCACTTCATTTTCGTTTTTGCACGCGGTGACGCAGCCATTGCATTCGATGCAGCGCTCGGCGTCACAGACAAATTTCATTCTTGCCATGATGTTTCCTTATGCTTTTTCGACGTTGCAGACCGTGGTTTTGGTCTCCTGCATCATCGTCACGCTGTCGTAACCGTAGGTGGTGGCCGTGTTGATGGCTTCGCCGCGCACCACCGGCGCTGCGCCGTTGGGGTAATAAGCCAGCATGTCGGCACCCTGCCAGCGACCCGAGAAGTGGAAGGGCAGGAAGACGGTGTCCGGGCCCACACGTTCGGTCACCATGGCCTGCACGTTGATGCGTGCGCCTGTCGGTGTGCTGACCCAGGCGCGCTCACCATTGCGAATGCCCTTGTCAGCCGCCACCTTGGGATTGATCTCGATGAACATCTCCTGCTGGAGCTCGGCCAGCCAGGGGTTGGAGCGGGTTTCCTCGCCACCGCCTTCGTACTCCACCAGGCGTCCCGAAGTCATGATCAGCGGGTACTTCTCGTGCACCTTGTCGGCAATATTTTTCTGCTGGATGGTTTTGTACAGCGTCGGCAGGCGCCAGAAGGCCTTCTTGTCGTCGTGTGTCGGGTACTTGGCCATCAGGTCAGGCCGGTTGCCGTACAGCGGCTCGCGGTGCTGCGGAATCGCGTCCGGGAAATTCCAGACCACGGCCCGCGCCTTGGCATTGCCGAAAGGATGGCAGCCATGGCCTTTCATGAAGACGCGGATCATGCCGCCCGAGGGATCGGTTTTCCAGTTCTTGCCTTCCGCCGCAACCTTTTCGGGCTCGGTCAGTTCGTCCCACCAGCCGAGCTTTTTAAGCAACAAGTGGTCAAGTTCCGGATAACCGGTTTGCAGGTCGGCCCCCTTGGAGTGGGAACCGTCTTCAGCCAGCAGGTTTTTGCCCTCGCGCTCCACGCCAAAGTTGGCGCGGAAGTTGCCGCCGCCGTCCATCACATGTTTGGAGGTGTCGTACAGATTCGGCGAGCCGGGGTGTTTCATCTCCGGCGTGCCGTAACACGGCCATGGCAAACCGAAGTAGTCCCCGGTGGTGTCGTAACCGGTTTCCTTGTCCTTGCCGCCTTTGGATTTGAGCGTTTTGACATCAAACAAATGCATGTTGCGCATGTGCGCTTTCAGGCGCTCGGGGCTCTGGCCGGTGTAACCAATGGTCCAGACACACTTGTTGATTTCGCGCAGGATGTCTTCGGGCACAGGCTCGTCCATGCCCTTGACCTTTTGCATCTTGTAGTTTTTGGACAGCTCCTTGGCGAAGCCGAGCTTTTCCGCGAGCTGATGCATGATCATGTGGTCGCTGCGGCTTTCCCACAGCGGCTCAATGACTTTTTCGCGCCACTGGATGGACCGGTTGGAGGCTGTCACGGAACCACTGGTTTCAAACTGCGTGGCCGCCGGCAGCAGATACACCGCACGGTTGGCGTTGAGGTCCTCGGCCTTGCCGGGCATGGCCGCCATCGCCGCCGTGGCCGACGGATAGGGGTCAATCACAACCAGCAAATCGAGCTTGTCCATGGCACGTTTCATCTCCAGACCGCGGGTCTGCGAGTTCGGTGCATGGCCCCAGAACACCACGCCACGCAGGTTGGACTCCTGGTCGATGAATTCGTTTTTCTCCATCACGCCGTCGATCCAGCGCGACACCGTGATGCCGGGCTTGCCCATCATGGCGGGCGAGGCGTAACGGCCCTTGATCCAGTCAAAGTCCACACCCCAGGTCTTAGCGAAGTGTTTCCACGAGCCCTCTGCCAGGCCGTAATAACCGGGCAGCGAATCGGGATTCGGGCCAACGTCGGTCGCGCCCTGCACGTTGTCGTGGCCGCGGAAGATGTTGGTGCCACCGCCGGACACACCGACGTTGCCGAGGGCCAGCTGCAGGATGCACGATGCGCGCACCATGGCATTGCCAATCGTGTGCTGGGTCTGGCCCATGCACCAGACAATCGTCGAAGGCCGGTTTTTCGCCATCATTTCGGCGGCCATGTAGACCCTGGCTTCGGGCACACCGCAGGCTTCTTCCACCTTGTCCGGTGTCCATTTGGCCAGCACGTCTTCCTTGACCTTGTCCATGCCATAAACACGGTCGTTGATGTACTTGGTATCTTCCCAGCCGTTCTTGAAGATGTGATACAGCATGCCGAACAGGAAGGGAATGTCGGAGCCGGAGCGGATGCGGATGTATTCGTCGGCCTTGGCGGCCGTGCGCGTGAAGCGCGGATCCACCACCACCATCTTGCAGCCGGTCTCTTTCGAATGCAGCATGTGCAGCAGGCTGACCGGGTGCGCCTCGGCGGCGTTGGAACCGATGTACAACGCGCATTTGCTGTTCTGCATGTCGTTGTACGAATTGGTCATGGCGCCGTAGCCCCAGGTGTTGGCCACCCCGGCGACTGTGGTCGAGTGGCAGATGCGCGCCTGGTGGTCGCAGTTGTTGCTGCCCCAGAAACTGACAAACTTGCGCATCAAATACGCCTGCTCGTTGTTGTGCTTGGACGAGCCGACCCAATACACCGAATCCGGGCCGCTGGCCTTGCGCAACTCCTGCATGCGGGCGGTGATTTCATTGAGCGCCGTGTCCCAGCTGATGCGCTCGTATTTGCCGTTGACCAGCTTCATCGGGTAACGCAGGCGGTATTCGCCATGGCCGTGCTCGCGCAAGGCTGCACCTTTGGCGCAATGCGCACCCAGGTTGATCGGCGAGTCAAACACCGGCTCCTGGCGCACCCAGACGCCGTTCTCGACCACCGCATCAACAGCGCAGCCGACCGAGCAGTGGGTGCAGACCGTGCGCTTGACCTCGATTTTTCCGGTGCCGTCACCGGCGCCGGGTGTGGCGGCCTTGGCTTTTTTGACCAGGGTCAGCTGCGTGGCAGCCAGACCCACACCAACACCCAGGCCGGAGCGGCGCAGAAAGGCGCGGCGGTCCATGGTGGGCAGCGCATTGGTCAGGCCGCGCGACAGGCTTTGCACAAAACGTGCAGAGCCGCCGTGATGCGCCTGGCCGCCGGAAATACTGTGGATTTTTTTCGTGAGCAGCATGAAGCTCTCCGTAAGAATGAAACCGGGATGGGCTTGAGACTAGATGCGGGTGGTGCGGTAGTAGTGCTTGACGTGTTCCGACAGGCTGTAACCGCCGCCCTTCTCGGGCGCCGGCTTGGGCTCGGGGACAGAAGCTTCCGGAAGCTGCATGCGCGGGAGCGCGACCACCGCTGCTGCGGCTGCGCCTGTGGCGGCAGCGCCGAAAAAGAAACCCCGGCGTGAGGGTTTTGGCTGGCTATCCTGCATGGTTGTCTCCAAGGAAGCTTGCTATGAAGCAGTTTGCATACTTACTAACTGTCGTACTTTACGCCAGACCTGAATACCCGACAATGTTTTGCGGACGGTCTGTGCGGGGCCTACGGGAAAACGATAGGGCAACTTAGTTTTTACCCTGAGGTCCGTAATCAGAAAAAAGTGTCGCATTCTGAGAACTCCCGCGACACGGCTCAGACCAGCATGTCGAAGCCCTGGGTTTCGACGCTGATGAAGGCCTGGGTAAAAGCCGCCAGGCTGCGGTAAAAATCGGCCTTGGGATGGGCCTGCAGCGCGTCGCAAAGCGCACTGACCCAGGGCTGGAGGTGGCGGGAAAAAAACTCGCGCTGGCGCGTCAGATTCGCCACTTCCACATCGTCACCGGCAATCAGGTAACGCATGACCTCGCACAGGTAAGCCAGGTGGTCCTCGGTTTCAGCCATGGCTTCGTCCCGGTCCAGGCCCAGCGAGGCCAGATCGGTCCGCAGCGCGGCAAGCGGTTTTTCGTTGAGAAAACCACTGAGGTAATGTGAGCCGAACAGATAGACCTCGGGCCGGCCGACCCCGCCAAACAGGGCATCGAACTCACGGGCCATGGCCTCGGTCGGCAAGCGGCGGGCAGCGGCCACCAGCTCGCCCCAGGACGCCTCCAGCAAGGCGCCGGCTGAGGGCGCCTCGGTCACCGCGACCCGCAGCCTGTCGGCCAGCTCGTCCGAGGGGGGCGCGTAATACAGCGCTGCGAGCAGGCCGTAAACCTCGGCACGGGCGGTTTCTTCGTCCAGGCTGGACGGCGAGAGTTGGGCTTGTTGCGTCATGAGGATAGGGATGGAAAACCTTAACGGATGTCGGTGATCTTGACTTCGTTGTCGGCCGAGTAGATGTCGATCACGCGGCAGTCGCTGCACATTTTGAGCCGCTCAGCCGCCGCGCCCTGGAACATGGCGTGGCCGGCCAGCTTGCCGAGCATGGACTCGATCGCCTTGAGCGTGCCAAACGGCTTGCTGCAGCGAATGCACTGGTAAGGCTGGGACTCATTGAGCACACGCGCCTCCTTGCGCTGCGGGCCCAACAGCAGGCGCGGCTGCAGCGTGATGGCGTCTTCGGGACAGGTCGTGGCACACAAGCCGCACTGCACGCAGTTTTTCTCGATGAATCTGAGCTGCGGCCGTTCCGGGTTGTCCTGCAGGGCGCTGGCCGGGCAGGCGCTGACGCAGCTCAGGCACAAGGTGCAGGCGTCCTTGTTGACCAGCAGGCTGCCGAAAGGCGAGCCCTGGGCCGGGAGTTCGATGTCCTCCGGCAGCGGCGCACGGGCATGGGTGATCAGGTGGTCCAGCGCCATGTCCAGGGTGCTGCGTTTTTCCTGCGCTACGGCAAACCTGGCTGCGGTCGCAGGCACCCCGCGCTGCTGGCCGGCGATTTGCTGCAGACGCGCGTCCAGTGCCGCCATGCCGCCCGCATCCGCTGTGGCAGCCACTGGCAGCAGATGAAAATGCGCGCCGCCATAACCGAGGCCGCTGAGCACCGCCTGAGCCACTGCCATCTGTTCGGCCAGGCCCGCCAGATAAGCCGGCGCTTCTTCGTCGGTGACCAGCACCACCACCTGCGTGGCACCAAAGCCAATGGCACTGAGCCACAGATCCAGTCCGACACTGGCGGTGTGCCACAGGGCCAGGGGGATGACGTTGGCAGGTATGCCCTGCATGCCTTTTTGCAGCCGGGCAGCACGGCCCAGCGCCTCCACCGCCTGCTGGCCGCTGCCCTGGCTGTGCAGCAGCAGCACAGCCTGACGCCCGCCGGCTTTGGCATAGGTGGACAGCAGCGTCTTGAGCCGCACCCCCTGCTCGCTGGCGCGTGGATAGGCATAGGTCAGCGCACCCGTCGGGCACACCGTGGTGCAGGCACCGCAACCGATACACAGATTCGGATTGACAACAATCTGCTGGCGCTCCTTCTGGCTGCCGACCGCCCCGGCCGAACAGATGTCCACACAGGCATTGCAGCCCACCGTCTCATTGCGGCTGTGCGCGCACAACTTTTGTTTGTAGGCAAAAAATTTCGGCTTTTCAAACTCCCCCACCATGTCACGCAGCTTGACCACCGTGGGCAACAAGCCGGGCGAAGCCAGGCCCCTGGACACATCGAGCGCAAAGTAACCTTGCGGCGGTGCGTGCAAAGCCACCAGTGGCTTTGCACCGAGGTCCAGCACCAGGTCGAAGGCCTCGCTGAGGCTCTGCGCCTCACGGCCAAAGCTGATCGCACCGGCCACCTTGCAGACAGATACACACTCCCGCTGGGAGGTACATTTGCCGGCGTCGATCTGGTAGCTGAGGTCGATCGCGCCTTCCGGGCAAACAGCCAGGCAGGCATTGCAGCGCGTGCACAGGTCCAGGTCAATCGGGTTGGTCTTGTCCCAGCTCGCCTCGAACGCGCCCAGCCAGCCCTTGAGCGCCAGTTTGTCGCCACTGATCACCGGATACTTGCGCTCCTGCGCGGGAAAACCGGGCAGCGGCGCTGCCGACACACCTTGCGCAAAAATGGTCACGTCCAGCGTGTCGGCGACCAGGGCGGCAACCTGCTCGGCCTGGTCCAGCGCACCCACAATGAGCAGCCGCCCGGCACTTTTGTAGGTGACGGTGGCCACAGGCTCGGCATCGGGCAAATGCGCGGCGGCCAGCAGCGCAGCGATTTTGGGCATGGCGCGCACAGCGTCCTTGCTCCAGCCGCCGGTTTCACGGATGTTGACAAATTTGACAACAGAAGTCGCGCCCTGGGTCTGTTGACCGACTTCAGCAAAAAGCCGTTTTTCCTGGGTGCAGGCCACCACGACGTCATCGCCGGACTGGACCGCTTTCTGGAAAGCGCCCGCCTCACGCCGGCACAGCGCCGAATGCAGTGTCAGGTTTTCATTCAGTGCCGCGCCCAGCGCCTGGGGCTGGAGCGGCATGGTCTGGTTGCAGTCGCAAATCAATGTGGGCATGGTTTTCTTGGCTGGCGCCGGAGTCAGGCAATGGCTCGGGCTGGCTGGAATTGGGTAGGGGATGGACCGGCGCGCTTATGTCTGCACCTTCATAGGACTGTGCCACGCTTTCATCCGCTGGCTTATTCGCATTTTCCCGCGGAACCGGGGCGCCTGCCTCTGGCTGGACGGCATCTTTTTCATCGTCGTCAAACAGCTTGAGAAACTTGGCGCTCGCCATCTGGCGCAGCATGGACTCGGGAATCGGGTCGGATTTGGAATAGTCGTCGATGTAGATGTCCAGCCCGTCCATCACATTGAAGTGCGGGTCGGCAAACAGCTTTTTCATCGCCGCGTTGCGCACTTCCGGTCCCACATCGCTGGCCATGAAAGGCTTGAAATCGGAATCCTTGTGGAGCAGCTTCACATCCTCAAGGCTCAGCAACTTCTTGTCGGCAGGCGCCTGGTCGGGCACAGTCTCCGGGACCGGCGTGAGCGCCTGGGGGCTATCCGCTACAGGCGCAACAGGCGGCGCAGGGACGGGCTCGGCCAGTGGTTTGCCCTGCAGCAGGTCGGTCTTGCGTCTGGACCAGCGGCCCAGAAAGCCGGGCGCATCTTCAGCCATGACCACCACCTCCACCGCCAAACTTCTTGTCGGTACTGACCCGCGCCGGGTTGCCAAAGCGGTCTGTCAGCGATTTGAAGCTTTGCGGGCGCTGCCGGCGTTTGGCCTCAAGCACGTAATGGGCATCGACAAAGGCCTGCAGCCACTCGACCACAGCGCGCGGCGCGGCGACCTGCTCGACGGTTTCCTGCGCGTCCAGCCAGCGACCGGCGTCGTGGTAACTCAGGGTCACGGTCTGCGGCACGGCGACCGGCTCATCGGCCAGCGCCGCTTCTTCCTCCATGCGCCAGACCACCCAGAAGCAGGGCTGGGGCGTGCTGACGTTCAGGTAATAACCTTCCGCGTCATCGGTGAACAGCTCGACCTTGAAGCCCGGGTGTAACCAGCGCTCCTCCTGATCGTCCTTGAGCAGCAGGCGCGGCTGCGTGCCAAAACTGTCCTCCTGCGCAACGATGTCGGCCAGCGACCAGCGCCAGGGTTGCCAGCGGTTGTTGATGCGCTCACGGCGCATGACAACCGCCACCGCCACACAAGGCCGGCGGACAGCTTCATCGCTGCCTGGAGACTGCAGGACAAATTCAGACATGGGCGCAGTGTAAGGCGGTCCGGCCGCGCAGTTTGGTCACAACACCTTTGCCCCTGCGCCATAACCCGTGCTCCCGGCCAGCTCGCCGCCACGGCGCAGCGCCACCGCGCAGTACTTGAACTCGGGGATCTTGCCGAAAGGGTCCAGTGCCGCGTTGGTCATCAGATTGGCTGCAGCCTCGTGATAGGCGAAGGGGATGAACACCGCACCCGCTGGCGTGCCGTCATCGCGCCGCACATGCAGGACTACCGAACCGCGGCGCGACTGCACCGTCAGCACGTCGCCCGGCGCCAGCCCCAGGACCAGCAAATCCGCGCCGCACAGCGAAGCCGTGGCCATCGGTTCAAGCGCATCGAGCACCACCGCACGCCGCGTCATGCTGCCGGTGTGCCAGTGCTCGAGCTGGCGGCCGGTGATCAGCACAAAGGGGTAGTCGGCATCGGGGCGTTCGTTGGCTGGAATGATGTCGGCAGGCACCAGATGCAGTCGGCCGTCGCTGGTCGCAAAATGATCGATGAACACCGTGGGCGCGCCCGGGTCGTCTTCTGTGAGGCAAGGGTAGGTGACGCTGGACTCACGCTGCAGGCGCTCCCAGCTGATGCCCGCGATGGCCGCGTGCATGGCCAGGCGCATTTCCTCATACACGGCGGCCACGCCATGGTGTTCGCCCCGGTAGTCCCACGACAGGCCCAGGCCCAGCGCGATCTGCTGGATGATCCAGAGGTCGGCGCGCGCCTCGCCTGGCGGATCCATCGCCTGTTTGCCCAGCTGCAGCATGCGGTCGGTATTGCTGACGGTGCCGGTTTTTTCCGGCCAGGCACTGGCCGGCAAGACCACATCGGCCAGCCAGGCGGTTTCGGTCATGAAGATGTCCTGCACCACCAGGTGCTGCAGGCTGGCCAGCGCGTGGCGCGCATGGTTCAGGTCGGGGTCGCTCATGGCCGGGTTTTCACCCATGATGTACATGCCGCGTACCTTGTGCGGATCGCTGTCGGGGGCCAGCGCCTTGTGCATGATCTCCACCACGGTGTAGCCGGGCTGGTCGTCGAGCTTGCTGTTCCAGAAGTTTTCAAACCAGGCGTGGGCGCCGGGATGGTCGACCCGCTGGTAGTTGGGAAACATCATGGGGATCAGGCCCGCGTCGCTGGCGCCCTGCACATTGTTCTGGCCGCGCAGCGGATGCAGGCCGGAACCCGGCTTGCCGATCTGGCCGGTCACGGCGCTCAGGGCAATCAGGCAGCGCGCATTGTCGGTGCCGTGCACATGCTGGCTGATGCCCATGCCCCACAAAATCATGGCGGCTTTGGCTGTCGCGAAGGCACGCGCCACCTCGCGCAGCGTCGCCGCCGGGATGCCGCAAACCGGCGCCATGGCCTCGGGGCTGTAGGCCTTGACGTTTTCCTTCAGGGCTTCGTAGTTGCTGACACGTTTTTCGAGGAAATCCCGGTCCACCAGGTTTTCGTCGATCACGGTGTAAATCAGCGCATTGAGCATGGCCACGTCGGTGTCGGCCCTGAACTGCAGGGTGCGCCAGGCGTATTTGCCGATGTCGGTGATGCGCGGGTCGGCCAGCACAATTTTTGCCCCGCTTCTGGCCGCATTTTTCATCCAGGTCGCCGCCACCGGGTGGTTCGCCGAGGGGTTGGAGCCAATCACAAAAATCAGGTCGGAATGCGCCACATCGTTGACCTGGTTGCTCACCGCGCCTGAGCCCACACCTTCGAGCAGCGCCGCCACGCTGGACGCATGGCACAGGCGCGTGCAATGGTCCACATTGTTCGAGCCAAAACCGGTGCGCACCAGCTTCTGGAACAGATAAGCCTCTTCGTTGCTGCCCTTGGCCGATCCGAAACCGGCCAGCGCCTTCTTGCCGTGGCTGTCGCGCAAACCCCGGAGCCCGCCGGCTGCCAGGGCCAGCGCCTCGTCCCAGCTGGCTTCGCGAAACACCTGGGACCAGTCGGCCGAGTCGCGGTTCAGTGTCTGCAGGCTGGCCGGGTCTTTGGCCACACCCGGCTTGCGGATCAGCGGCAGCGTCAGGCGCTGCGGGCTGTGCGCATAGTCAAAACCAAACCGTCCCTTGACACACAGACGCGACTGGTTGGCCGGGCCGTCGCGCCCGTCCACGCCAACAATCCTGTTGTCCCTGAGCTTGTAGGTCAGCAGGCAGCCGACGCCGCAAAAGGGGCAGACCGAATCGACTTTTTTGTCCACCACCTGCGAGCCCAGCAGCGTCTTCGGCATCAGGGCGCCAGTGGGGCAGGCCTGCACACATTCACCGCAGGCCACACAGCTGCTGTCGCCCATGGCGTCGTCCAGATCGAAGGCGATTGTGCTGTGTGCGCCGCGCAGGGCGTAGCCAATCACATCGTTGACCTGTTCCTCGCGGCAGGCCGTCACACAACGTTTGCACTGGATGCAGGCATCCAGATTCACCGCCATCGCAGGGTGCGAGAGGTCGGCGGCCGCTTGCTCGCGGCGCAAGGCCCGCAATGCCGGACGAACCGCCACGTCCATGCGCGCCGCCCACTCGCTGAGTTCGCCGTGTTGCAGCGACTCGTCTTCTTCAGACCATTTGTGGCCGGTGTCCGGCATGTCGGACAGCAGCATCTCCAGCACCATCTTCTGGCTTTTCAGGGCGCGCTCACTGCTGGCCTGAACCTCCATGCCCGCAGTCACCACACGGCAGCAGCTGGGCGCCAGCGTGCGTTCACCCTGGATTTCCACCACACAGGCACGGCAATTGCCGTCGGGCCGGTAGCCGTCCTTGTAACAAAGATGCGGAATCTCCACGCCGTGGCGCCGCGCCGCCTTGAGGATGGTTTCGCCCTGCCGGGCCAGCACATCGCGGCCGTCCAGCTTGAAGGTGACCGGGCCAGCGGCCTGCGCGGATCCGGCTTCGCCGGGCCGCTGCGGGGGGGAGCTAAATTTCATGAGGAAAGTACTTCTGGACACAACGCACCGGATTCGGCGCCGCCTGGCCGAGGCCGCAGATCGATGCATCGGTCATGACCAGGTTCAGGTCTTCGAGGGTGTTGTTGTCCCACACCGGCGCTTCCATCAGCTTCGCGGCCTTGACCGTGCCGACCCGGCAGGGCGTGCACTGGCCGCAGCTTTCGTGCGCAAAAAACCGCATCATGTTGAGCGCCGCGTCACGTGCCCTGTCCTGCTGGCCCAGCACGATCACGGCTGCTGAGCCGATGAAGCCGCCATGCGGCTGCAAGGTGTCGAAGTCCAGCGGCACATTGGCATGGCTGGCCGGGAAGATGCCGCCTGACGCACCACCCGGCAGATAGGCATACAGCGTATGGCCTTCGGCCATTCCGCCGCAATATTCGGTGATCAGTTCCAGCAGCGTGATGCCGGCCGGCGCCAGCTTGACACCGGGCAGCCGCACGCGGCCGCTGACGCTGAAGCTGCGCAAGCCCTTGCGACCCTTGCGGCCAAAACCGCTGAACCACTGCGGGCCTTTTTCAACAATGTCACGCACCCAATACAGGGTTTCGAAGTTGTGCTCCAGCGTGGGCCGGCCAAACAGACCAACCTGCGCAATGTAGGGCGGGCGCATGCGCGGCTCGCCGCGTTTGCCTTCGATGCTTTCAATCATGGCCGACTCTTCGCCGCAGATGTAGGCACCGGCTCCGCGCCGCAGCTCGATCAGCGGCAGCGGGCACGGTGGGTCGGCCCGCAGTTTGGCCAGTTCGGCCTGCAGCATCACGCGGCAATCGTGGTATTCATCACGCAGGTAGATATAACAGGCCTCTATGCCAACGACCTGCGCCGCCACCAGCATGCCTTCGAGGAAACGGTGCGGATCACGCTCGAGGTAGGTGCGGTCCTTGAAGGTGCCGGGCTCGCCTTCGTCGATGTTCACGGCCATCACGCGCGGGCCGGGCTCAGCCTGCACGATGCGCCATTTGCGCCCGGCTGGAAAACCCGCGCCGCCCAGGCCGCGCAGGCCGGAATTTTCCATCGCCTGCAGCGCAGCTTGTGCGTCCTCCTCACCGTTGACCAACGCAGCCGCCAGGGAATAACCGCCGTGGGAACGGTAAGTTTCATAGCCGGTGAAGGCCGCAAACTCCTCCAGGGCCGAGCCCGGAACACTTTTTCCTGCGTGACCAGACGCTATGAAATTAATAGCCGCTTGCGCTTGTCGCTGCTGGGCTGGAGGCCGATTTGTCATCAACACCACACGGTCGGCCGTGGCCAGGGGCAGCGCCCGCTGCCCCACCAGAACGGCGGGCGCCTGTTCGCAGCGCCCCAGGCATGGCGCGGCCATGACCCGCACATCCTGGCGCCCCAGCAGGGCCGGCAAACGCGCCAGCAGGTCCTGCGCACCGGCCAGCTCGCAGGACAGACCGTCACAGACGCGGATGGTGAGCCCGGGCGCCTGGCCATCCCCACGGACAACCTCGAAGTGATGGTAAAAACTGGCGACCTCGTACACCTCGGCCATGGGGATGTTCATCTCCCTGGCAAGTGCCACCAGGTGCCGCTCATGCAGGCAGCGAAAGGCGTCGTTGAGCTGGTGCAGGTGTTCGATCAGCAGGTCGCGGCGGTGGCCGCCCGGGGGTGGCTCGCCGATCAGTGCGCGTACCTCGGCCACAGACTGCTCGTCGGCCTGGCGCCCCTTGAGCCGGCTTTTGCGGCGTATGCGCTCGCGCATGTCGTCCAGTGTGGCAATGGCCACGGCAGGAACGGTATCCAGGGAAGCTGAAGAGGCGGGCATGCCGCACTGTCGCCGCTGGCGCCGCCGGCGTCAAATTGAATTCATGTATGCGCTGATTCAGGCGCTGAATGCAGGGCTCCGCTGTGCTGCGCCGCATGCTGCAGCCAGGCCTGGTCCCGCGCCAACTGCAGGGCAGCCTGCAAGGCCCGCGAAGGGCTGGCCTTGGCCAGCGTGAAAAAACCTACCGGCGTCGTCAGCGCAGGCGCCAGCAGCGGCAGGGCTTCGAGTTCCGGGTGGCTGCGCACCGCGTCGACCAGTGCGCCCGGCAGCACGCTGCAAACGTCACCGGCCACCACGCTCAGGGCCAGCGCAAGAATCGAATTGGTCTCCATGACCGGCTTGACCTTCAGCCCCAGCCCGGAAAATGCGCTGTCGACAGTGCTGCGGTTGTGCATGTCGGTCGTCAGCAGGCACAGGGGCAAACGCGCCGCTTCCTCCCAGGCCATGGCCGGCCCCATGTGCAAACGCGTGCGGCCCGCCACTATGGCGCGGCGCACCAGAAAGTAGTGCTCGGTGTACTGCGGCAACAACTCAAAGCGCTGGCTGCGCTGGTTCAGGCGTTCGACAAAACCCAGGCCCAGGTCCAGCGACAGGTTTTCCAGGCCCAGCTCAATCTCCTGCGAACTCAGCGAACGGACCACGGGGGCAATACCCGGATGAATCTTGCGCAGCTGCGCCGCAAAACGCGCAGCAACAGGCACAGCCGTCGGCACCACGCCCAGCTGCAAGCTGCCTTGCGGCCTGTTCGCGCTGCTGTGCAGCTCCTGCTGCAGCAGCTCATGCTCGTGCAGCATGCGTTGTGCGGTGGCCAGCACGCGTTCACCTTCCGGCGTCAGGCCGGCATAGGTGCGGCCCCGTTTGACGATGGTTATGTCAAACTCTTTTTCCAGCGCGCGCAAGGCGTTGGACAGGGCCGGCTGGGTGATGCCGCAGGATTGGGCGGCACGCGCATAGTGCTTGTGCTCGCTCAGGGCGACCAGGTAACGCAGCGAAGCCAGCATGTTCATGGGTCAAGCCGCAACAAGGGGCTTCAGGTGTCCTTGGAAATCTTGATGGTCGGGAACTTGGCGGAAAAATCTTTCGCCTTGGCGGCAATGGTGATGGCCACCTGGCGCGCCACCGCCTTGTAAATGCCGGCCACCTCGCCGTCCGGATCCGCCACCACCGTGGGCCGGCCGTTGTCGGCCTGCAGGCGGATCTGCATGTCCAGCGGCAAGGCGCCCAGGTAGGCCATGTTGTAGTCGGCCGCCATCTTCTTGCCGCCGTCCTCGCCAAAAATATGCTCGCTATGGCCGCACTGGCTGCAGATGTGCACCGCCATGTTTTCCACGATGCCAAGAATAGGCACGCCGACTTTTTCAAACATCTTGATGCCTTTTTTGGCGTCGAGCAAGGCAATGTCCTGCGGCGTGGTGACGATCACCGCACCCGTCATGGGCACGCGCTGCGACAGCGTCAGCTGGATGTCACCGGTGCCGGGCGGCATGTCGACAATCAGGTAGTCGAGATCGCGCCAGTTGGTCTGGCGCAGCAACTGCTCCAGCGCCTGCGTGGCCATGGGGCCGCGCCAGATCATGGCTTCGTCCTGCGCCACCAGAAAACCGATGGACATCACCTGGATGCCGTAGTTCTCCATGGGCTCCATGTTTTTGCCGTCCACACTTTCAGGCCGGCCCTCAATGCCCATCATCATCGGCTGGCTCGGGCCGTAGATGTCGGCGTCGAGCAGGCCGACACTGGCGCCTTCGGCCGCCAGCGCGAGCGCGAGGTTGACAGCGGTGGTGCTTTTGCCCACGCCGCCCTTGCCGGAAGCCACCGCCACAATGTTTTTGACGTTGGGCAGCAGTTGCACACCACGCTGCACGCTGTGACTGGCAATTTTGAAGCTGACGTTGACCGACACATTGCCGACACCGGCCACCGCCTTGACCGCTGCAATCAGCAGCTTGCGGATGGCCGCGAGCTGGCTTTTGGCCGGGTAACCGAGCTCGACGTCAAAGGACACATCGGCACCCGCTACCTGCAGGTTTTTCAGGGCCTTGCTGCTGACAAAGTCCTGGCCGGTATTGGGGTCGAGCACACCTTGCAGGGCACTCAAAACTGCCTGTTGTTCTACTGCCATGGGGAAAGTCTCCGGGTAAATCTGACCAGGTGGCCGGGGCCACCACACTTGCCGCCAAGTCTAACGCCGCAAGCCAAACACGGCGGCCAGCAGGGCTGATGCGCCCAGCCGCCTTAAAATTGCCGGTTAGCCTCCAAAGCCACAAAGCCCCTCTTATGTCCCAGCGTCGCCTTTTTGTCACCACCGCCCTGCCGTATGCCAACGGCAACTTCCACATCGGCCACATCATGGAATACATCCAGGCCGACATCTGGGTGCGTTTCCAGCGCATGTCGGGCCATGCGGTGAATTTTGTCGGCGCCGACGATGCACACGGCGCGCCCATCATGATCGCCGCCGAAAAAGCCGGCAAAACTCCGCAGCAGTTTGTGGCCGACATCGCCGCGGGCCGCAAGCCCTATCTGGACGGCTTTCACATCAGCTTTGACAACTGGCACTCGACCGACGCGCCCGAGAACCACGAACTGGCGCGGCAAATCTACCTGGACCTGAAGAAGACCGGGCTGATAGAGACCAAAACCATAGAGCAGTTTTTTGATGCCGAAAAAAACATGTTTTTGCCGGACCGCTACATCAAGGGCGCCTGCCCCAAGTGCGGCACGAAAGACCAGTACGGCGACAACTGTGAAAACTGCGGCGCGGTGTATGCGCCTACGGATTTGATCAATCCTTATTCGGCCTTGTCGGGTGCCACACCCGTGCTCAAGAGTTCAGAGCATTTTTTCTTCAGGTTGTCCGACCCGCGCTGCGTGGACTTTCTGGAACAGTGGACACAGGACGGCAAACTGCAAGCCGAAGTCGCCAACAAGGTCAGGGAGTGGTTCAGCGTTCGTACCAACCCGGACGGCACGCAAAGCGAAGGCCTGGGTGACTGGGACATCAGCCGGGACGCGCCCTACTTCGGCATCGAGATACCCGATGCACCGGGCAAGTATTTTTATGTCTGGCTGGACGCGCCTGTCGGTTACCTGGCCTCGCTGAAAAACCTGCTCGACAAGCGTGGTGAGAGTTATGCGGCCTACATGGCCGACCCGGCGCTGGAGCAGTACCACTTCATCGGCAAGGACATCGTCACCTTCCACACCCTGTTCTGGCCGGCCATGCTGCATTTCAGCGGCCGCAAGACGCCTGACAACGTGTTTGTGCACGGCTTTCTGACCGTCAACAACGGCGAAAAGATGAGCAAAAGCCGCGGCACCGGCCTGGACCCGCTGAAGTATTTAGGCCTGGGCATGAACCCGGAGTGGCTGCGTTATTACCTGGCGGCCAAGCTCAATGCACGCAATGAAGATATCGACTTCAATGCCGATGATTTCATGGCGCGGGTCAACAGTGATTTGATTGGCAAGTATGTGAATATTGCGAGCCGTGCAGCGGGTTTTATTGCCAAACGGTCCAGCGGCAGGCTGGGCGAAATTTCAGCCGACGGTGATGCCTTGTTGTCCGTGCTCGGCGCCCAGACAGACGCCATCGCCGGGCTGTACGAAAGCCGGGAATTTGCCAAAGCCCTGCGCGAAGTCATGCTGCTGGCCGACCGCGTCAACGCCTACGTGGACCAGAACAAACCCTGGGAACTCGCCAAGAAGGAGGGCATGGACGCCCGCTTGCAGGATGTCTGCACGGTCTGCATCGAGGCCTTCCGCCTGCTGACGATTTATCTCAAGCCGGTCTTGCCGGCCCTGGGCGCGGAAGTGGAACACTTCCTGAAAATCCGGCCCCTGGGCTTTGCCGACGCAGCAACAAGCCTGGGCAGCGGCCATGTGATCGGCGACTACCAACACCTCATGCAGCGCGTCGACATCAAACAACTCGATGCATTGTTTGAGCCCCCAGCCCAGGACCCATCTGCGCAATCAGCTATCGAATCCATAACACCTGGCGGCGAAGAAATTGCCCCCGTCATCACCATTGACGACTTCGCCAAGGTCGATTTACGCGTCGCCAAAATCGTCCACTGTGAAGCCGTGGAAGGTTCGACCAAGCTGCTGCGCCTGACACTGGACGTGGGCGAAGGCAAAACGCGCAATGTCTTCAGCGGCATCGCATCGAGCTATCAACCCGCCGACCTGATCGGCAAACACACGGTCATGGTGGCCAACCTGGCGCCGCGCAAGATGAAGTTTGGCCTCAGCGAAGGCATGGTGCTGGCCGCCAGCCACGCCGACAACAAGGCCGAACCCGGCATCTTTGTGCTGGAGCCCTGGCCGGGCGCCACGCCGGGCATGCGTATCAGCTGATAAAACGCAGCGCTTTGCCCGGCCGCGCCGCCAGCTCGGCGACCACGTCCTCCAGCGCCTGCAGCAAAGCGGCCGCATCCGGCGCCTGAAAAGGCGCAGCGGCAATGCCTACTTTGAGCTGCAACACAGCGCCTGGCGGCAAGACACTGCTGGGGGCCAGGCCGCGCGCAATCAGCCGCTGGCCTATGACGGCGATGTCGTCGCGTTCCATCCGGCCCTGCAAAATCAGCACAAAATCACCGTCGCGGTGCCGCGCCACGGTGTCGCCCTCCCTGACGACCTGGCTGATGCAGGCGCCCGCATGGACCAGCGCCATCTGCGCCACCTGCAAGCCGTATTCGTCGCGGATGGCCTGGATATTGCCGATACGCACACGCATCACCACCCCGGCGCCGGGGTCGCGCTGCTGGTGCTCCAGCAGATGCGCCAGACGCTGCAGCATGACCTGGTGGTTGGCCACGCCGGTGAGCGGGTCGGCCTTGGCCATCGCACCCACGCGGGCCCGGGTTTGGCGCTGCTCACGGCTGCGCAGATACAGGGCGACCAGCAGCAGGGGAATCTGGACAGCGGCGCCCAGCTGCGCGCCGTATTGCGTCAGAAATGAAACCGGCAGCAGCTGCATGTTGCGCAGGATGGGAAACACCGACCCGGCCAGCAGGGCCAGCATGCCTGCCAGCACCCAGGCGCCGACGCCTGGAATGCGCCAGGCGTACCAGAGCGCCGCCCCCAGGTAAACCGCAAAACTGGCGAGGTAGTAGGGGCTGCTGATGGCAAAAAACGGGTCGCGCCCGACCAGCAGAAAACCCAGCGCCAGCCCGCCACCGGCTGCAGCCATGGCCAGCATGAGGCGGGTGGCCCAGCGGGGGCCGCGCTCAAGCACCAGTTCACGCATGAAAAGGTGGCCCAGCGCCACCCCGGTGACAGGCAGGACGTTGGATGCGGCGTCGTTCCACCAGGCGTTGCCGGGCCACAGGTATTCCCCGGCCAGTCCGGTCAGCGAGAGCTGGCCCAGAGTGAGAAACAGCACATAGGCGGCGTAATCAAGATGTATCGAGTCGCGCAGCACATAGGCGTTGAGGGTACAGATCAGAATGACCAGTGCCACCAGCCCGACGTAGGCCCCCAGAAAAAAATGCCAGCGCTGGCCCGACTCCTGAAAATCGCGTGCGCTCCGGAACGTCCAGCGCAGGTTGATCGGGTGGCTGTGTTGCACGCGCAGGTAGCTGGCACGCGCTTCGCCCGGTTGCAGCACCAGCTCAAACGCCGGGTGCAAATAAGGCAGGGGCCACTGCGCCACCGGGATAACATCGCCCGAACGCTCGACGCCCCAGCTGCCATCGGCCGCAGGCCGGTACAGCTCCACCAGGTTGATGCCGGGGTGCGGCAGCGCCAGCACCAGCGGGCTGGGAACCGCCACTGCGGGAAGGGTCAGCCGGTACCAGACCGCAGTGTTGCCGCCGGTGGGCAGGAAACGTCCGGCATCGGCGGGCACGGACTCGCCGAGCGCAAAACGCTGCTCGATCTGCGCCAGCGTCTGCTGGCCCGACACGTCGATCACCAGCTGGGCGGCGCCCTGCTGGCCCATCCATCCGGGGGCGGCAGCCTGATCGGTCTGCGCCAGGGCAGGCAGACCCAGCCCGAGCACGCAGGCCACCAGGGCCAGACGGAACAGTTGCCCTCCTTGCGCTGCCAGGACAGGTAACGAGAAGCGACTGGGTAAAAGTGGCATGAAGTGTGCGTCAGCGCCTTAAGATAGCCCGGCAGGTATCAGAAACAGGGAAACAGGTGTTTACTTTAACAAGGGCGGCCCGCTCTGACCATCCTCCAGTTAAAGGATGACCGGCCGGGCTGCCGCTGGATACTTTTGATGAACTTACCCGCTTACCTCGCGCCGTTTCGGCCACGCATGGTCGTGGCCCTGAAAAATTACACGCGCGAGCGTTTTGGCAAGGACGTGGGCGCGGGCCTGACCGTCGGCATTGTGGCGTTGCCGCTGGCCATGGCGTTTGCAATTGCCTCAGGCCTGTCGCCGCAGGCAGGCATCTGGACGGCCATCATTGCGGGCGGGCTGATCTCGCTGCTGGGCGGCTCGGCGGTACAGATAGGCGGGCCAGCGGGCGCTTTCATCGTGATTGTGTACGGCATTGTTGAACGTTACGGCCTGCCGAATCTGCTGATCTCCACGGCCTGTGCCGGCGTGCTGCTGTTCCTGCTGGGGTTTCTCAAGATGGGCACGCTGGTGCGTTATGTGCCGGTCAGCATTGTGGTGGGCTTTACCAACGGCATTGCAGTGCTGATTGCACTGTCGCAGCTCAAGGACTTGCTGGGCCTGCAAATTGGCAAGATGCCGGCTGATTTTTTCTCGCAAATTGCGGCCATCACCGGCCAGATCGAAACCCTCAACAGCCGCGCCCTGGGGCTGGGTCTGCTGTGTTTTCTCGGTCTGATCATCTGGCCCAAGCTGTTTGTCAGCCGCTCCCTGACAGCCAACCGCTTCACCGCCCGGCTGATCAGCCGCATACAGGCGGTGGAAGGTGTGCAGCTGCTGCGTGCGACGCGTGCGGTGTCGCGTGTGCCGGGGCCCATCGTGGCGCTGATCACGCTGACGGCTTTGGCCTGGCTGTTGAGCCTGCCGGTCGAAACCATAGGCTCGCGTTTTGGCGGCATTCCGCAGGCCCTGCCTGACTTTGCATTGCCGGCTTTTTCATGGGACACCGTGCGCCTGCTGCTGCCGCCCACCGTGACCATTGCGATGCTGGGCGCGGTGGAGTCGCTGCTGTGCGCACGCGTCGCCGACCAGCTTTCAGGTCTGCCCAAACACGACCCGAACCAGGAGCTGATGGCCCAGGGCGTGGCGAATTTCATCGTGCCTTTTTTCGGCGGCATGCCGGCCACCGGCACCATCGCCCGCACCGTGACCAATGTGCGCTCAGGCGCAAGCTCGCCGGTGTCGGGCATCGTGCATGCGCTGATGCTGGCCGCCATCGTGCTGCTGGCGGCACCGCTGGCCGAGCATGTGCCGCTGGCGGTGCTGGCCGGCATTTTGCTGCATGTGGCCTGGAACATGGGCGAATGGCGCGAGTTTGCCCACCTGCGCCAGTACAGCAATCACTACCGTCTGCTGATGCTGGGCACTTTTTTTCTCACGGTGGTGTTTGACTTGACGGTGGCCCTGGAAGTGGGGCTGCTGCTGGCCTGTGTGTTGTTTGTGCGGCGCATGAGCAGTTTGTTCCAGGTGGTGGAGACGGCACGGACCGACAACTCCATCAGTTTCCAGCTTTACGGTTCGCTGTTTTTTGGCGCGGTCGCCAAGATCGACCCGGTGTTGTCCGTCGTGGAAAGCGCGCCGCAAGGCCTGCTGGTGCGGCTCGATGCCCAGTCGCTGCAATCGCTGGACGCATCGGGCCTGGATGTGCTGGGCCAGCTGCACAAGGCCATCACCCTGCGCGGCGGCCGGCTGCTGATCTCGGGCCTGAACGCCCAGCCGCGCGCGGTGATGGAACGCTCGGGGTTTCTGGCCAAGGTTGAAGAGCTATAAAAAACGTAGCGCCTTACGCAATCTGCATGAGGGCTGTGGCCGTTATTTGTTTAAAAACCTAACGACTGGGGCCGGACGGACCGATCACCTCGGCATCCACCGAGGCGCTGCGCACGACCCGCAGGTCGCGGTCAAACACCACGGTGAAAATTCTCGGGGTGACCGGCGCCGACAGGTAGCGCCAGTCGTAGTGCGTCTCCTGCTGCAGCGCATACGGCGTGATTTTCATCGGTTTGCCCAGCATCTTGCGCACCTGCTCCATGGGCATGCCGGGCAGCACCAGCGCAAAGTTCTGCGGCGTCAGGACCTGGCGCAAGGCGCTCATCCTGCCATCCGGGCCAATGGTGATCATGTAGTTGACCTGGCCCTCGGGCTGGCGGTTGTATTCGAAGGTACGGGCGCCAGGCTGGGCGGCGGCGCCAGGAAAAGGGTTGCCGGCCATGTCGGTTGCTTCCCAAATTTTTTCGGGCTCACCAAACCGCGCGCGCACATCGGCCTCGGTGGCAACACCCTCCTCCAGCTCTGCAATACGCTGGGCATCGCAGCCGGCCAGACCCAGCAAAGCCGACAACAGTCCCATCAGTGCCCATCCCCCCAGGCTATAGCGCCCGATTGCCGCCGCTCGCCCCGGGAAAGCGAAAAATGGCAGGTGCATGGTGGTCCCCGGTAAAATCAGCCGATTCAAGTTTCAGGCAGTTTAATCCCATGTCCATCTTCGCCCGGCCCCACTACAGCTCGGAAGCCACCCAGTTCATCGACGGGCTCAAGGCAAAAAAACCCACGCTGGAGGCCGAACAGCGCCAGGGGCGTGCCCTTTTGTGGGACAAGAAGCTGGACGCCACGGAGCAGGCCGATTACCTGGACGCCAGCGTTGCGCAGCAACCCTATGTGTACGGCACCAGCGGCCACCCGAACAGCAAATAAGCTAACCATGGTGGTCAAAAAGGCCAGCAGCCCTTATTGGCTGGGCGCCAACAGCTATTAAATAAATAGCTGCCACCGGCCTGCCCCATCCCCATGACAAACATCACCGAACTTCCGCCCGCCAAACCCGGCCTGCCGACCGCGGGTTTGGCGCTGGCCGGCATGCCGGGGGTGATTGACCAGGTGGCGCTGGCCCGGCTTTACGGCGAGCCCCTGTTTGCGCTGCCGCAGGACTTGTACATCCCGCCAGACGCCTTGCAGGTGTTTCTGGAAGCCTTTGAAGGCCCGCTGGATTTGCTGCTGTATTTGATCCGCAAGCAGAACTTCAACATTCTTGACATCCCGATGGCGGCGGTGACGCGCCAGTACCTGGTGTATGTCGATGAAATCCGCAGCACCAACCTGGAACTGGCCGCCGAGTACCTGCTGATGGCCGCGATGCTGATCGAGATCAAGTCGCGCATGCTGCTGCCGCCGAAAAAGGTGGCTGACGGGCAGGAAGCCGAAGACCCGCGTGCGGAACTGGTACGGCGCCTGCTGGAGTACGAGCAGATCAAGCTGGCCGCGCACAAGCTCAATGAAATTCCCCAGTTCGGCCGCGATTTCCTGCGCGCGCAGGTGTATGTGGAGCAGGCGCTGCAACCGCGTTTCCCCGACATCAGCGTGGTGGACCTGCAGGAAGCCTGGCGCGACATCGTCAAACGCGCGCGGCTGGTACAGCACCATGTGATCTCCAGGGAAGAACTTTCGGTGCGCGAACACATGAGCATCGTGCTGCGCAAGCTGCAAGGGCAGAAGTTTGTCGGCTTTGAAGCGCTGTTTGATCCCCGGCGCGGCATGCCGGTGCTGGTGGTCACTTTCATCGCGCTGCTGGAGCTGTCCAAGGAAGGCCTGATTGACGTCACCCAGGCCGAGGCCTACGCACCCATTTACGTGCGGCTGGCTTACACACCGGCCTGATCGCGCGCACCAGCCCGGTCGCCAGACCCGTGAGCCAGCACGGGTCTTCATGCCGGGGTACCAGGGCTGTCAAGACCGATTTTTCTGAATTGATAAATTGTCATAATTATCAAAAATACTGATCGGTAACTAAATTATGATTTTAGTTACTCGATCACGAGCGAGCGGCGCAGTGTCCTACGGTTTTTAACAAAACTTACAGACAAGATGGGTTGAACTTCAGGTGACCCATCATGACTTTGCAGACGCTCCGACAGACCTTCCCTGGCTCCTGCCTTGCACCATCCCCCCGCAGTTTTGAGAAAAATCGCCGTCCGCTTCCCGGCGTACTCGCACGAGGGATGCTGCCCTTTGCGCTGCTGGCCCTGAGCCAGGGCCTGCTGGCGCAGCAGCTTCCCGGGGCAGGAGCCCAGATCCAGCAGTTACCCCCTGTCCCGGTTCCACAAAAGGCAGCGCCTGAAATCCGGATCCAGCAAGGCGCGGCACCGGCCAGAACCGCACCCAGCAGCGCGAAAATTCTGGTCAAAAGCCTGCAGGTGACGGGCTCACGCGTGTATTCCGCAGCCGAGCTTCTGGCACTCACCGGTTTTGTGCCCAACACCGAGCTGACACTGGCCGAGCTGCAGGCCATGGCCGACCGGATCACCGACCATTACCGGAAAAACGGCTACTTTGTGGCCCGTGCCTACCTGCCGGCGCAGGATGTCAAGGACAACGCCCTGAGCATTGCGGTCAGCGAAGGGCAATACGGCAAGATCGTCCTGAACAACCAGACCAACCTGTCCGATGCCCTGGTCCTCAACATCCTGAGCGGCGTCAACAGCGGCGACCCCATCACCAACGACACGCTGGAAAGCCGGCTGCTGCTGCTTTCGGACCTACAGGGCGTCAACATCAAGTCCACCCTGGTGCCCGGCGACACGCCAGGCAGCTCAGACCTGGTGGTCGATATCACGCCGGGCAAACGTGTCAGCGGCAGCGTGGACGTGGACAACGCCGGCAACTATTACACCGGCGAATACCGCCTGGGCGGCACGGTCCATCTCAACAACCTGCTGGGCCAGGGCGACGTCTTCAGCCTGCGCGCCGTGACCTCGGGTTCGGGGCTCAACTATGGCCGCGCCTCCTACCAGATGCAGTTCGGCAAAGCCACGGCGGGTGTGGCTTACAGCCGGCTGGCCTATGAGCTCGGCAAGGAATTTGCGCCGCTGCAGGCCAACGGCACGGCAGAAGTGGCCAGTGTTTACGGCAGCTACCCGCTGATCCGCTCCCGCAGCACCAACCTCAATGCCGGGCTCAACTACGACCACCGGACCTTCCAGGACCGTATCGATGTCATCCCTTCAGTGACCGACAAGAAGGCCAACGTGGTCACCGCCAGCCTGTATGGCAACCACAGGGACAACCTGGGCGGTGGCGGCATCAACGCTTTTTCGCTCGGGCTGTCTGCTGGCAATCTGGACATTGAAACCCCGGCGGCGCGGGCTGCAGACGCGGCCAGCGCCCGCACCAACGGCTCTTACGGCAAGCTCGCTTTCAGTGCCAGCCGCTTGCAGCGCGTCAACGACACGCTGTCGCTTTTTGCAGGCTTCAACGGACAGCTCGCCTCCAAAAACCTGGACTCTTCCGAGAAGATGGTGCTGGGCGGCATGGATGGCGTCAGGGCCTATCCGCAAGGTGAGGCCTTTGGCGACCAGGGCTACCTGGTCACGCTGGAAGCCCGCCTGCTGCTGCCCAAACCGGAAAGCCTGCCCGGGCAGGTTCACCTGATTGGCTTCGTGGATAGCGGCAGCGTGACCATCAACAAAAAGCCCTGGGCGGCCGGCAACAACCACCGCAACCTCGGCGCCTACGGCGTCGGATTGACCTGGGGCGAGCCCGGCAATTTTGCGATCCGGACTTATTACGCACGCAAGCTCGGTGACTCGGCAGCCACTGCGGCGCCAGACAAATCGGGCCGGTTCTGGATTCAGGCCGTCAAGTATTTCTAGGCGCAGCAGACCGACCCCCGTAACGAATCAGCTTTGAAGGACTCCTTATGAACCGCATTTACAGAACCCTCTGGAACGCCAGTTCCGGCACCTGCGTCGCCGTCGCCGAGAACGCGACCGGCCAGGGCCGGGACAAATCGTCCTGCGCCGGCAATGGCGCGAGCCAGCCCCGCTTTGCCGTGAACCTGTTGTCAGCATGCCTGATGCTCACTTTGGGAACCGCCGCCCACGCCCTGCCCGCCAATGGCGTGGTGGCAGCCGGCTCGGCCACCATCAGCAGCACGGCCAGCAGCACGACCATCCAGCAATCGACTGCCAACGCGGTGATCAACTGGCAGAGTTTCGGCATTGGCGCCGGGCAAAGTGTGCAGTTTGTGCAGCCCGGCAGCAGCTCGGTGGCCCTGAACCGCGTTCTGGGGACAGACGCTTCCAGCATTCTGGGCAATTTGTCGGCCAACGGCAGGGTGTTCCTGCTCAACCCCAATGGCATCCTGTTCGGCAGCGGTGCGCAAGTCAACGTCGGCGGCCTGGTGGCGTCCACCATGAGCCTCAGTGATGCGAAATTCATGTCCGGCGACTACAGTTTCAGCAGCGCCGGCAACGGCACGGTGGTGAACCAGGGCACGATCAACGCAGCCGATGGCGGTCATGTGGCCCTGATGGGCAAAACCGTCAGCAACCAGGGCGTGATCAGCGCACGCCTGGGCAGCGTGGCACTGGTCGGTGGCCAGGCGGCCACACTCGATCTGGCAGGCGACGGGATGCTCCATGTGTCGGTGACCCAGGGTGCGGTCAATGCGCTGGTGGAAAACGGCGGACTGATACGCGCCGATGGCGGGCGTGTCCTGCTGACCGCCCAGGCCGCCGGCAACCTGCTGCACACCGCAGTGAACAACACCGGCGTCATTCAGGCACAGACCATAGGAAGCCGCAACGGCACCATCCTGTTGCTGGGCGACATGAGCACGGGCACGATGGACGTGAGCGGCACGCTGGACGCCAGCGCCCCCAACGGCGGCAGGGGCGGGTTTATCGAGACCTCGGCGGCGAAGGTCACGATCCGGGACGACGTGCGTGTCACCACCAGCGCACCGCAGGGCCTGATGGGCACCTGGCTGATCGATCCGCAAGACTTCATCATCGGCCCCGGCGGCAACATCTCGGGGGCCACCCTTTCTGCCCAGCTGGTGAACAACAACGTCAGCATCACCACCGCGCCCGGACCCGGCAACGGCGATATTTTCGTCAATGACGCGGTGAGCTGGGTGGCCGCCGGGACCCCGACGACCCTGACCCTGACGGCTGACAGGGATGTGTACATCAACGCGGCCGTGACAGCCGTGGACGGGAATTTTGTGGTGTGTTGCGGCAGGGACATCAATGTGAACGCCGCAGTCACCACCACGCGCGGAAGTATTTCATTCAGCGCTGGCCGCAATGTGAACCAGAATGCAGCCGTCACGGTCACCGACGGCAACCTCATGATGTGCTCGGCCAACGATGTGAATGTCAACGCCAAGATCACCCTGACGCGCGGCACCAGCATTATTTCGCGCAGTCTGGGCCTGCCGCTGGGCCTGACGCTGACCTCGGATACCGACGGTACCGGTCCCGGCGTGGCCGGCGGCACCGTCAACATCAATGTCATAGGCCCGGACCGTCCGACCGTCACCGGCCCGAACGCGCCGGTCACCATCAATTACAACCCGACCTCTTACACCACGCCGACGGACTATGCGCCCAAGTTCATCCTGACCGACAGCATCCTGACCCAGCGCATGCTGGTGTTTCCTGAAGTCACGAAAACCTACGACGGAACCGTCTCGGCCACCCTCGTTTCGCTGAAAGGCAATCCCGCAGGTGTCAGCCTGATCGCCGACCCCGGGAGTACCGCCGTCTTCAACAGCGTGGACGCAGGCACCGGCAAAATCATCACGTTCACGGGCTACAGGCTGGGCGGCCCCAGCGCCAGCCAGTACGCGCTTCCGGCTTCCTGCTGCGGCCCGCTCGTCGGCAAAACAACGGGCACCATCACCGCAGCGGCACCGGCTGCCATTCCGCTTCCCCGGGTCGGCTTGTTCTCAACGGTACTGGCCAGTCTGGCGTTTCCCGCCAGTTTGTTGCCGACCACTTTTTTCGATACCGGCGACGTTTTCATGGCGCTCGCCGAGGAGGAAGAGGTGGCAGCTACCCCCATCCCCTTCATCCCGCCTCCACCTTATGTGGCGCCACGTTACGCACCCAAACCGGCACGCAACTAGCAATCAGCGGATGGCATGACGCATCCATAACGCGCAAGTCCGCACCTGTCGCGGACCGCGGGCTTCAAGACGCTGGTCCTGGCGGAAAAAAGTTCCGATAACAAGCTGGCGGAGACAGTGGACGCCTCTGTCATGTCAGTCTGCTGCCCTGAGGAAGCGGGGCGGGTCATCCCCTCGCGGGGGACTACAATACATTTGCTCCGGGGTGCAGCCCGACCACAGTGGTCGGGCCGCTGAGATGGCCAGACCCAAACCCGTGAACTTGAATCGGTTCGTACCGACGTAAGAAGAGCTGACTGCAAATACCCCCTGTTTGCCAGTCAACGTCCATGACCACAGCGCTGGTTCTGGCCACACCTTCGGAGCATTTTGTGTAGAGCTACACCAAAAGGATGCCCCGATGAACGCCCCTGACAAATTTGCCCAGTTGCTGTCGCTGACACGCGAACCGTTTCCGGCTTCGCGCAAGATTTATGTGCCCGGCCAGACACATGCCGACATTCGTGTGCCCATGCGGGAGGTCGCGCTGAGCAACGGCGAATCCGCCACGCTGTACGACACCTCCGGCCCCTACACCGACCCGGGCGCCGACATCGACGTGCGCCGCGGCCTGGAGGCCCTGCGCACGCCGTGGATTGAGGCGCGCGGCGACACCGAGATTTACACGGGCCGCGCAGCCCAGGCAGTCGACGATGGCACCCGCAGGGAGGATCGCACCGATCCCTCGGACCCCGAAGCCCGGCGTATTGCGGCGCTGCGCGCCCAGGCCGCCGGCCTGCAGCGCACGCCACGCCGCGCCAAAGCCGGCGCCAATGTCAGCCAGATGCATTACGCGCGCCGCGGCATCATCACGCCCGAGATGGAATACATCGCACTGCGCGAAAACGGCAAGCGCGAATGGATGGCCGAGTACCTGGGCGACGCCGAGCGCGCCCAGCGTTTGCGCGGCAACCCGATGGGCGCGCAGTTGCCCGAGTGGGTAACGCCAGAGTTTGTGCGCGATGAAGTGGCGCGCGGCCGGGCCATCATTCCGGCCAACATCAACCACCCCGAGGTGGAGCCGATGATCATTGGCCGCAACTTCCTGGTCAAGATCAACGCCAACATCGGCAACTCGGCGGTGACGTCGAGCATCGAGGAAGAAGTTGAAAAACTGGTCTGGGCGATTCGCTGGGGCGCCGACAACGTGATGGATCTGTCCACCGGCAAGAACATCCACACCACGCGCGACTGGATCATCCGCAACTCGCCGGTGCCGATTGGCACGGTGCCAATTTACCAGGCGCTCGAAAAAGTCGGCGGCGTGGCCGAAGACCTGAGCTGGGAGATTTACCGCGACACGCTGATCGAGCAGGCCGAGCAGGGCGTGGACTACTTCACCATCCACGCCGGCGTGCGCCTGCCCTTCATCCCGATGACGGCCAAACGCCGCACCGGCATTGTTTCGCGCGGCGGCTCCATCCTGGCCAAGTGGTGCATGTCGCACCACAAGGAAAACTTTTTGTACACGCACTTTGAAGAGATCTGCGAGATCATGAAAGCCTACGACGTGAGTTTCTCGCTGGGCGACGGCCTGCGCCCGGGCTCGGGCGCGGACGCCAATGACGAAGCGCAGTTTGCCGAACTGCGCACGCTCGGCGAGCTGACAAAAATCGCCTGGAAGCACGATGTGCAGACCATGATTGAAGGCCCCGGCCACGTGCCCATGCACATGATCCAGGCCAACATGGAGGAGCAGCTCAAACATTGCCACGAAGCACCGTTTTACACCCTGGGCCCGCTGACCATAGACATTTCGCCCGGTTACGACCACATCTCCAGCGCCATAGGCGCGGCGATGATTGGCTGGTTCGGCACCGCCATGCTGTGTTACGTGACACCCAAGGAACACCTGGGCCTGCCGGACAGCAAGGACGTCAAGCAGGGCATCATTGCCTACAAGATTGCCGCACACGCCGCCGACGTGGCCAAGGGCCACCCGGCCTCACGCGCGCGCGACGAGGCGCTGTCCAAGGCGCGCTTCGAGTTCCGCTGGCATGACCAGTTCAACCTGTCGCTGGACCCGGACACCGCGCGCGAGTTTCATGACGAAACCCTGCCCAAGGAAGTCAGCAAGGTCGCCCATTTCTGCTCCATGTGCGGGCCGAAATTCTGCTCGATGAAAATCAGCCAGGAAGTGCGCGAGTTTGCGGCGCAGCAAGGTATTGCAGAAAACGCGGCACTGGACCAGGGAATGCAGGCAAAATCCGCCGAGTTCCGCGAAGGCGGCAGCGAAATCTACATCCCCATACAGAAACTCTGAACCCACGCTGACAAGGGCGGACACATCCATGCATATCGGCATCGCAGGCGCAGGCCTGCTCGGACGGCTGCTGGCCTTGACGCTGGCCAGGGCCGGCCATCGGGTCGAGGTTTTTGACCCGGCACCGGGACCAGAGGCACCATGCAACGGCATCTATGCCGCAGGCTGGACCGCTGCCGGCATGCTGAGCCCCACGGCCGAGCTGGAGTCGGCGGACGACAAGGTGTTTGCGCTCGGCCTGCGTTCGCTGGAACTCTGGCCCACCATCGTGGCGGCCCTCGGCATGCCGGTCGAGTTGCACCAGCGCGGCAGCCTGCTGCTTGCGCACCGCGGCGATGAAGGCGCAGCGCGGCGAGTGCTGGACCTGCTGCTTCACAAGGCGCCTGCCGGCCATGCGCCACAGTTGCTGGAGGCCGCCGCGCTGCGGGAGCTGGAGCCGGACCTGCATGGCGTGGCGCATGCCTGGTTGTTGCCGCATGAGGGGCAGATCCACACCGTGCAGGCCATGCTGGCGCTGGCCCATGGCGCCAGCGCAGCAGGCGCGCGCTGGCACTGGGGCACAACAGTGGACCGTCTGCGTCCTCGCGAAATTCACACGGCCGGGAGCGTTCTGGCCTTCGACTGTGTGTTTGACGTGCGCGGAACAGGCGCCCGGCCTTCCACGCCAGTTGCCGGCAGCTCCGCAGGTTTCACCCCCGGCGTGCGCGGTGTACGCGGTGAAATCATCTGGCTGCATGCGCCCCATGTGGCGTTGCAGCGGCCGATACGCCTGCTGCATCCGCGGCACCGCGTCTACCTCGTGCCACGCGAGGGCGGGCACATCGTGGTCGGCGCCAGCGAGATTGAAAGTGAAGACCGTTCGCCGGTCTCGCTGCGCAGCATGGTGGAACTGCTGGCGGCGGCGCACAGCATCCTTCCCGAACTGGCCGAGGCGCGCGTGGTTCACACAGAAACCAATTTGCGCCCCGCCCTGCCAGATAATTTGCCGCATGTGGAACAGGAACCCGGTCTGGTGCGCATCAATGGCCTGTTCCGCCACGGCTGGCTGATTGCGCCGGCGCTGGTCGAACAAACGCTCAAGGACCTGGCATGACAGACATCATCATCACCCTCAACGGCGAAACGCGGCAGTTGCCAGCCGGCAGCACGCTGGCCGACGCGCTGGCGGCCAGCGGCCAGCCGGCGGCAGCTTTTGCCAGTGCCGTCAACGGCGAGTTTGTGGCGCGTGATGCGCGGGCAGCCACCACACTTTCCGACGGCGACGCGGTTTTTACTTTCCAGGCCATCACTGGAGGCTAGGCACATGACTTTTTCCATCGCAGGCACAGAACTGACCAGCCGTTTTTTCCTCGGCACCGCCAGCTACCCCTCACCACAGGTCTTGCAGGAGGCGATAGCGGCCTCCGGCGCCGAGGTCGTGACGGTCGGGCTCAAGCGCCAGATGGCGGCCGGCGGCGGCACGCAGAATGATTTCTACAAATTGATCCAGGCCAGCGGCGCCCGCCTGCTGCCCAACACCGCCGGCTGCCGCAGCGCGCGTGAGGCGATTACGCTGTCAAAAATGGCGCGCGAACTGTTCGGTACGAACTGGATCAAGCTCGAAGTGGTCGGCGATGAACACACGTTGCAGCCCGACCCGTTTGAACTGGTGGCCGCCGCCACCGAACTGGTGCGCGATGGCTTCGAGGTCTTTCCCTATTGCACCGACGACCTGGTCAGTTGCCAGCGCCTGCTCGATGCCGGTTGCCGCATCCTGATGCCCTGGGGTGCACCGATTGGTTCGGGCCAGGGGCTGATCAATCCCTGGGCGTTGCGCACCCTGCGCGCACGCCTGCCCGGTGTGCCGCTGATTGTGGATGCCGGCATAGGCTCGCCGGCCGACGCGGTGCAGGCCATGGAACTCGGCTACGACGCGGTGCTGCTCAATTCGGCCGTCGCCCATGCGCGCGACCCGGTGCAGATGGCGCGCGCCTTCAAGCTCGGCATCGAGTCGGGGCGGCTGGCCTGGGAGGCCGGCATCATGGCGCAGCAGGACATGGCGGTCGCCTCCACACCGGTGACTGGCCGGCCTTTTGTATTGTGAGCGCCGCCATGGATCACACGGTCTGGACTTTTGCTGCCAACGCGAAGGATATCCAGCAAAGGCTTGAGCAAGCCAGCGCGTCGCCGGGCCCTGCCCTGCTCTGTCTGAACCACCACGAAGCCGCCACGCTGCTGCGCGTGCCCGCGCTGGACAGCCCCGAGGCCGTGATTCAGGCCGCAGCGCGTTTGCGTACCGCCATTGGCGCGGCGGTTGTGATCACCGGCGCAGGCAGCGACTATGCCGACACGCCGCAGGCCAGCGGCTGGTTAAACCCTTCGCTGGCACTGCCAGCGCCGGGCAACCACCCTGATGCGGCACGCGTATTTGTCGAGGCTGCCACCCAGGCGCTGGCGCGCGGTTTTGTCGCCGTGGAAGCCCTTGTTCTGGCCTGGATGGCGAGAAACGACGCCATGGGCCAGCCTGGCAAAACAGGAGCGCTGCAGCCGCGCCCGGACTTTGCACAACGCAGCGCCAACCTGCCGTTTTTCAGCCTGCCGCAGACGACCACCGTCAGCGGTTTTGCGGCACTCAGTGATACCGGCCTGGGCCTGTACGCCGTGGTCGACAGCGGCGACTGGGTGGCGCGTGTTGTTGCCGCCGGTGTGCGCACCGTGCAGCTGCGCATCAAGGACGCAGAGGGACAGGAACACCGTGACTTTGTGCGTCAGCACATCCGCCGGAGCATCAAAGCCGCCACAGCGGCCGGCGCGCAACTTTTTATCAACGACCACTGGCAACTCGCAATCGAAGAAGGCGCGTACGGCGTGCACCTGGGCCAGGAGGATTTGCATATCGCCGACCTGGCCGCCATCAAACAGGCCGGGCTGCGGCTGGGCATCAGCACCCACGCCTATTGGGAAGTCTGCCGCGCCTGGGCGCTGCAGCCGAGTTACATCGCCTGCGGGCCGATTCATCCGACCCAGGCCAAGGCCATGCCCTGGATCCCGCAGGGTAATGAGAACCTGGCTTACTGGTGCAAGCTGCTGCCTGTGCCTGTGGTCGGCATCGCCGGCATGGACGTGGCACGCACCGTGCAGGCAGCGCGCGCCGGTGCCGCCGGTGTGGCCGTGATCAGTGCGATCACCGCGGCGGCCTCGCCGGAAGAGGCGATTGCACAATTGCAGCAGGCCTTGCAGGACGGCAGAAGCGGGCCGGCCGTCGAAGCACCGCTACAGCCCCGGCCCACGCTGGCGGCCACACCCAGGCGGAGCACGCCATGACCAACGCAAGCGCCAGCCCCTACGGCACCCTGCCCGCCGCGCCGCCGGCCGCCTTGCGCAAACCGATCAGCCTGCCGCGCCTGCGCGAGATGTATGGTCAGGGCGAAAAAATCACCATGCTGACCGCTTACGACGCCACTTTTGCGGCGGTGGCCGACGCGGCCGGCGTGGAATGCATACTGGTCGGCGACTCGCTCGGCATGGTCTGCCAGGGCCTGAGCAGCACAGTCGGTGTGACGCTGGAGGCCATGCGGCATCACACCGAATGTGTGGCGCGTGGCCTGCGGCGGGCCCAGGCCACAGCCTGGCTGATCGCCGATCTGCCCTTTGGCAGCTACCACGAGTCGAAAGAGCAGGCGCTGCGCAGCGCCGCCGTGCTGATGCAGGCCGGCGCCCACATGGTCAAGCTCGAAGGCGGCGGCTGGACCACAGAGACCGTGCTTTTCCTGGTGGAACGCGGCATCCCGGTCTGCGCGCATCTGGGCCTGACGCCGCAAACCGTGCATGCGCTGGGCGGCTACCGCGTACAGGGCAAATCAGAACAAGCCGCCGCCACACTGAAAGCCCAGGCCCACGCGTTGCAGGATGCCGGGGCTTCCATGATGGTGCTGGAGATGGTGCCGGCTGCATTGTCGGCAACATTGACAAAAGAACTCACGCACTGCCCGACCATAGGCATAGGCGCCGGTGTGGGCACCGCCGGCCAGGTGCTGGTGCTACACGACATGCTGGGCATGAACCTCGGCAAGATGCCGAAGTTTGTGCACAACTTCATGACTGAGGCGCACAGCGTGCAGGGCGCGATGCAAGCCTATGTGCAGGCCGTCAAGCAAGGCCGATTCCCGGTCGATGCGCTGCACGCCTGGTAAGGCAGCGCAGCTGCCGCAGTATTATTCGCCCCTCTGAAACCAGCCCATCTTCAGTCCATCCATGAAAATTGCCCACACCATCGCCGACCTGCGCACGCAGCTGGCCCCTTATCAGCGCCCGGCTTTTGTCGCCACCATGGGCAATCTGCACGATGGCCATATCGCGCTCGTCAACCAGGCCAGGCCCCGCGGCGATGTGACCGTGGCCAGCATTTTTGTGAACCGCCTGCAATTCGCGCCGCACGAAGACTTCGACAGTTACCCGCGTACCTGGGAGGCCGATTGCGCCAAGCTGCAAGCCGCCGGTTGCGATCTGTTGTTTGCGCCGCGCGAAGCCGATCTTTACCCCGAGCCACAAACCTACAAGGTGCACCCGCCAGCCGAACTCGCCGATATTCTCGAAGGCCACTTTCGGCCCGGCTTTTTCACCGGCGTGAGCACGGTGGTGATGAAGCTGTTTTCCTGCGTGTTCGCCGGCAAGCCCGAAGGCATTGCGATGTTCGGCAAAAAGGACTACCAGCAGCTGATGATCGTGCGCCGCATGGTGCGGCAGTTCGCGCTGCCGCTGGACATCGTGCCCGGCGAAACCCTGCGCGCCGCCGACGGCCTGGCCCTGTCCTCGCGCAACGGCTACCTGAATGCGCAGGAGCGCAGCGAAGCGGTTCATTTGTCCATGGCGCTCAAGGCCCTGGGCCAGGCCGTCCAGGCGCAGGGCCTGCCGAAGCGCGAGGCCCTGGAAGCGGCCGCGATGCAGGCACTGGCTGCACGCGGCTGGAAACCCGACTACCTGACGGTGCGCCGCCGCACCGACCTGCTGCCACCGGAAAACGCCGATACAGCGCTGGTGGTGCTGGGTGCGGCCAGGCTGGGTGACACACGGCTGATCGACAACCTCGAGATCTGACTTTGGACTCAGAGATAAATGTGCCTCCAGCCCAATAGGGACGAGCACAAGCAGCTATCTATTCAGGAGCATCCTGAAAACCCGCCGCCGGTGGATGGCCATCTTCAGCAGGCGCCCCAGCTGGCCCGCGCTGCCCGGCCAGCCACTGGTAGCCCTTCCACAGCAACAGCGCCGAGCCGGCCCCGAGCAGGGCTTTACGCAACAGGGGCCGGCGCGCGCCGGCCAGTAGCAGCGGCAGCACCGAGCTGATCAGGGGCGCACGCTGGATCAGCCCCAGGGCCAGCGGCAAGCCCTTGCCCAGGGCCAGACCCGGGACAGCACTTTGGAAGGCCGCTACCGACTGCCGCGTAGCCAGCACCGCCTGCGCCAGCTCGGCGCGTTCGGTGGCCGAACGCATCAGCAGCAGCTGTTTTCTCAGCGCGCGTTGGCCGGCAGCGTCACCCATGGGGCTGTTTGTCGTGGTGGGTGCTGCCTGCCGATGCGGCCTGCAGCGTGTCGCGGTCCTGCGCCATTTCGCCAAGTGTGGCCTGCAGAAAGGGCGGGCGTGTTGCCAGCGCGTGGCGTATGCGCCACCAGAACCAGGCACCGAGGCCCAGGTACAGCGCCGCAAAACAGGCCAGCACGGCCACACGCTGTGATACATCGACGGCCAGCACGATCATGAGGGTGAAGATCAGGATGCCGGCCAGACCGAACAGCAGCAGGCCCAGCAGGTTCAGCAGCAGGCCGATCAGCCGCTGCAGCTCTTCTTCGAGCTCGATACCGGCCAAAGCCAGGCGGGTGTGTGTCATGGCCAGCGCAGTCCGGGCCAGCTGGCGCAGCGACGCGAACAGGCGCGGCGGCTGGCCGGTGTTTTCCGCCATGGCGCGGCTTAGCGACGGTTGACCAGCAAGCCGATCAGGAAGCCGGCGGCAGCGGCAATACCCACGGCCTTCCATGGATGCGCGTGCACATACTCGTCCGTCACCTTGGCCGCCTCTTTGCCCTTGAGCAGGGCGGCTTCCTGCAGGCCGCTCAGCTTTTCGGTGGCCAGCTTGAGCCTGGCTGCCGCTTTCTCGCGCAACGCAGCGGCGGTTTCGCCGGTGGCGGCGCTTGCCGCCTTGAGCAGGTCTTCCACGTCGGCGAGGACCACCTTCATGTCGGTGATCAGTTTGTCTTTGCTGGTGTTTTCCATGGCATGCTCCCAAGTTCGGGTTAAAAAAACAGGGCGCGGCGCAAACCCGTCTCCAGTTTATGCCAAGCGCAAAGCCGCAGGCCGGAAGCGGGGGCAAAATTCGCCAGCGCCTTGATTCACCGCAATAATGCGCAGTCATCCCGGCCCACTGACCCGTTAAAGAGACATCGCCATGGACGCCCAACTCCTGACCCCCCTGTTCACCCTGCTCGGCACCCTGGTGGGCGGGCTGGTGACCTTTGCCGTGAACCGGCAGCAGTTCAAGCACCAGATCCAGGCGCTGCAGCAGCAATACAAAACCGAATTCATGGCCGAGGAAACCGCGCGCCACTTCCTGAGCCACAAGGGTTTTACCGACCGCTCCTTCGAGGTGCTGAAAAAACACCTGGGCGGTTTTGAAGACGACGAGTTGCGCAAGATACTGGTGCGCGCGGGCGCGGTGCGCACCTACCGCGACGATGAAGGCGAGTGGTGGTATTTGCTGTCGCGCACCGGTGAGCGCATCGAAAAACTGCAGCAGCGCAGTCAGGGACCCTCTGAATAACGCCCCTTAGGCCCGGGGGAAGCGACGCGCGGCGATCTCCAGCAGGCCGTCGAAGATCAGGCCTTCCACCAGCTCCACCTCCACCGACATGCTGGGCGCCATTTTCCAGCCGGCGCCGCCGGTCATGATGCATTCGGGCTCTTCGCCGCAATGCCGCGTGGTGTTCTCCACCATGCGCTGCACCGCACCTGCGATCGCAAAAGTGCCGCCACTGGTGAGCGCATCGCTGGTGTTGGTCGGAAAGTCCCTGACTTCGCCGGTCGGCACATGCAGGCCGGCGGTGCCGGACTCGAGCGCGCGCAGCATGATGCCGTGGCCCGGCAGGATAATGCCGCCGAGAAACTTGCCCGAGGCGTCAATCGCTTCCACCGTGACGGCGGTGCCCACCATCACCACCACACAGGGTTTTTGCACGCCACGCGCCAGCAGCCGGTGGCGCGCGCCTATCATCGCGACCCAGCGGTCGGCGCCCAGGCGTGCCGGGTGGTCATAACCGTTGATCACGCCGGCCTCCTGGGCGCTGGAGACGACCCAGCGCGGGGCCACTTCCCAGTGCTCCATCTGCTCCTCAACGCGGCGTTTGACCGCATCGCCGGCCACAATACAACCGAGGATGCGGGACGGCACGGGCAGCCCGGACCACTCCTCGTCGGCGAGCTTGTCGATGTTTTCAAGAAACACCGCGCCCTGAGCCAACACGGGCGCGCCCACCACGGGCGCCGCGTACTGGGCCCACTTCAGGCGCGTGTTGCCCACATCAAGTGCTAGAAAAGTCATGCAGCCCGATTATGAACAGCTTATGACGCCGTACCGGGCCTGCGGGCTAGAGGTTTTCCAGTAAGCCGGACGCCTTGCGCGGTCCAAGGCCCGCCAGATCATGCGCCCAGCGCCCACAGCCGGCATTGCTCCAGAAACCGCTGTGTTTGTGGGCAGGACAGCCATGCCTCGGGCTCTTCGGACGCTAAACTGTTACACGGTCTCTAGAACAAATAGAAAAACCTGGGGGAGCTCTCATGGCGCAATTGCTGTGTATTCACAAGGCGGACAACGGATCAGGCCCCGTCCGGAAGCCCCAGCTTGTTTTTATCCACGGCCTGGGTGGCGACATCAAGTCCACCTGGATGCATGACCCCGAGGTTCCCGAGAGCCTTTGGCCTGGGTGGGTAGGGGTGGATGCGGGCTTGACCACCTGGGTGTTGGGTTACGACGCAGCCTTGTCAGCTTGGCGTGACAGCGCCATGCCATTACCCGACCAAGGCTCCACCGTGTTGGACGCGCTGGTCAGCGAGTCCGAACTGGGCCAAGCTGACTTGGTGCTGGTGGGGCACAGCTTGGGCGGACTGGTCATCAAGACCGCACTGGTAAACGCCATGACCCAGGGCGTTCCGCGTTATGAGGCTTTGGCCAAGCGAGTTCGCGGCGTGGTGTTTGTGGCCACGCCACATGCAGGCTCAGAGTTGGCCAAATTGGCCAAGTCGATCAGCGTTTTGCTGCGTACCAACGAACAAGTCGGCAATATGGCCAGCCACGATGCGCATCTGCGCAATTTAAGCGATCAATTCCGCCATCAACACAAAAAACTGGGTTTTGGTGTCCGTACCTTTGCTGAAATGCGAGGCGTTTTTGTGGGCAAGAAGTTTTTGGGCCTGCGCTTGGGCAGCGAATTGACTGTGGTGGACCCTTCCAGCAGCAACCCGCATGTAGCCGACGAAGTGCCAGTGCGACTTCCACAAGACCATTTCAGCATCTGCAAACCACAGGATCGCAAGGAGCAAATTCACAAATCACTACTCGAATTTCTTAGAACTTTGACTAGCCCGCCTGACCCTCCCCCAACACCACCACCCACCCCCCAAACAGTCGCCTCGGGCCCTCCCACAGCACCCGATTGGGAACGCCTGAGCAAACCCGCGCAGCGTGGGCGTTTGCAGGGTCAGCAAGATAACCGCTTGCAGCCCCGCGAAGGCAAGCTGATTGGACGTGTGAAGGAAGTTGAAGCAGTGTTGCACTTTCTCAACGGCCAGGAAGACGGCGCTGTGGTGTGCGCGCAGATCACCGGTACAGGTGGGATTGGGAAAACCGAGGTGTGCAAAGCGGCGCTGAAACAGTGGCTTGCCCAGCACCCCGATGCAGTCGCTTTTTATATTGATGTGCCCGATACCGCCACCGCCGACGAACTGGTAGCCCTTTTGGGCCAAGCCTTGGGCGCGGATAACCTCACCAGCTTGGGAGAACTGACCCCGCTGCTACAACCCGGCCTGTACTACCTCGACAACCTGGAAGGCGTGGCCGAGCGCCCGGAGGGTCAACAGTTGCTGCGCCAGTTGCGCCAACTTCCCGGTGTGCGGGTACTGGCATCGTCACGCATCAGCCTGCCGGGCATTCTGGGCGCGCCGATTGATGTGGGCGTCTTGCCCTTGGCCGATGCTCAAGCCCTGTTTCGGGCGCTCTGGCTGGGGGCAGACGCCTTGCCGCCTGCGGCGACCGACGGCGCAGTGGAAACCCTTGTGCAGAAAGAACTGGGATGTCATGCCTTGAGCATCAGCCTGCTGGCGCGGCTGGGCAACGTGTATTCATTTTCTCAGTTGCAGCAGCGCTGGCATGCCAGCGGCACGGCTACCGCGTTCGACGCAGGTGACGCCAGCCGCCTGGGCAGCTTGGCCCGCAGTCTGCAACTCACGGCTGATGCGCTGAACCAACACGCTGGTGCACTGGACTTATGGGTGCTGGCCGCCCTTTTCCCCCAAGGCATTGATGAAGACCTGTTCAGCCTGCTGGAGCAGTGGGGCGGCTGGGCCGAACATGCCGCCCGCCAGCAGCTTGCCCGCCACCACGTTCTCAGCCTGCGCCAGGGGCGTTTGCACCTGTTGCCGCCTCTGGCACGCTACGCCCTGCAACAAGCGCTGGCGGCCGCCGAAGGCTTTTCCTGGGCTCAAACACGGCTCCTCGCCTTCCGCTTGTTTCAGCAACTTGCCGATGCAGCCGATTCCATTGCTTCGTCCAAGGAATCGCTGGCTGGTCGGGAGGTGCTGTTGCAACAATTCGATGCACTTGTCCGCTTATTGGAAATTGATGCCGGCAGCGCCCAACCCGACGTGGTCGCGTTGCGCCGCTTGAACCAGGCGCTGCTTAATCAATACAAGTTTCGTCCCTACTTGAGTCGCCAGGCATTACAAGCCGTTTTATCGCACCTGAATGAACCAGCCCACACCCTTCGCGTGCTGGGCGATCTGGAAGGGCGGCTGGGCCAGGTGGACAAAGCCCGTACGCTGTACGACAAAGCATTGGCCCTGTACAAAACCGAACAAGACGGTTTGGGCCAGGCCAACACGCTCAAGGCGCTGGGCGATCTGGAACGCCGGCTGGGCCAGGTGGACAAAGCCCGTGCACTGTACGACCAAGCACTGGCCCTGTTCAAAACCGAACAAGACGGTTTGGGCCAGGCCAACACGCTCAAGGCGCTGGGCGACCTGGAAAGCCGACTGGGCCAGGTGGACAAAGCCCGTGCGCTGTACGACCAAGCACTGGCCCTGTACAAAACCGAACAAGACGGTTTAGGCCAGGCCAATACATTGCAAGCGTTGGGCGATCTGGAAAAACGGCTGGGCCACGTGGACGGGGCCCGCACGCTGTACGACCAAGCACTGGCCCTATTCAGAACCGAACACGACGGTTTGGGCCAGGCCAACACATTGCAAGCGTTGGGCGATCTGGAAAGCCGGCTGGGCCAGGTGGACAGGGCCCGCACGCTGTACGACCAAGCACTGGCCCTGTTCAAAATCGAGCAAGCTGGTTTGGGCCAAGCCAACACGCTCAAGGCGTTGGGCGATCAGGAAGGTCGGCTGGGCCAGGTGGACAAAGCCCGCACGCTGTACGACCAAGCACTGGCCCTGTTCAAAATCGAGCAAGCTGGTTTGGGTCAGGCCAACACGCTCAAGGCGGTGGGCGATCTGGAACGCCGGCTGGGCCAGGTGGACAAAGCCCGTACGCTGTACGACCAAGCACTGGCCCTGTTCAAAAGCGAACAAGACGGTTTGGGCCGGGCCAACACGCTCAAGGCGCTGGGCGATCTGGAACGCCGGCTGGGCCAGGTGGACAAAGCCCGTACGCTGTACGACCAAGCACTGGCCCTGTACAAAACCGAACAAGACGGTTTGGGCCAGGCCAACACATTGCAAGCGTTGGGCGACCTGGAAAGCCGGCTGGGCCACGTGGACGGGGCCCGCACGCTGTACGACCAAGCACTGGCCCTGTACAAAAACGAGCAAGCCGGTTTGGGCCAGGCCAACACGCTGCATTCGCTGGGTGAACTGGAAAGTCGCCAAGGCCACGTGGACGAGGCCCGCGCGCTGTACGAGCAAGCACTGGCCCTGTACAAAAATGAACAAGACGGTTTGGGCCAGGCCAACACGCTGCTGGCGATGGGCGATATGGAACGTCGGCTGGGCCAAGTGGACAAGGCGCTGGCCCGCTTCCAAGGTGCGTTGGCACTTTACACGGGTGAACACGAAACCATGGGCCTGGCATATACCTGTGCTGAACTGGCGCGCTGCCACCACGCAGGCGGGAATATGGAGCGGCGAGACGATTCAATACTTCAGGCGCTGGACTGGGCTGCAAAAAGCAACACCGAATCTGTGGTGCGCTATGTCACGGCTGTACTGGTGGAGATTCAGGGGGACCCACAAGCGGCAGCGGCTTGGCTGGAGCAACAGGAAAACGGGTGAACCGCGTGCGCTTTGCATAGTTCACGGTCCGGGAACAACCGGTGTGCTGAAATCAACAGCCGCAGAACGCGCCGCTTCGTAGGCGCGCGAGGCACGCAGCACCAGCGCATCGCCAAACATAGGGCCGACAAATTGCAGGCCTATCGGCAAGCCAGCGGCGGTCAGCCCGCAAGGCACGGTGCTGGCCGGCTGCTGGGTCAGGTTGAAGGGGTAGGAAAACGGTGTCCAGCCGAGCATGGCCACCGGGTCCATGGGGGTGTGCCCGGCGGGCCGCGCCGCAAAAGCCGGCACTGCCACGCTGGGCGTCACCAGCAGGTCAAAGCCCTGCATGAACTGGCGCATGTGGCTGCCCAGGGCGCCGCGCCTGAGGTGCAGGCGCTGGATGTCGAGCAGGCTGAGCTTTTCGCCGAGCAGTGCTTCAGCGCGGAAATCCGGATCCGTCAGCGCCTGCTGCGCCGGGCTCAGGGTGTTCCAGACCGTCCAGGCGCCGGCAAACCAGAGACCGGTCGTGATGTCCAGCGGGTCCTCAAAGCCGGGATCGATCTGCTCGACCTGTGCGCCCAGTTCAGCCAGCAGCGCTACCGCCCGCGCCACCGAGCCGGCAACTTCAGCATCCACATTGCGCGCATAGCCGAGTGTCGGCGACCAGGCGATGCGCAGGCCACGTATGCCGTCCTCCAGACCCTGCAGGTAGTCGCTGGGGTCAGGCGGCAGCGAGGTCCAGTCCCGCGCGTCGGGTTTTTTGATCACATTCATGAGCAGCGCTGCATCGGACACGCAGCGGCTGTGCGGGCCCAAATGGGCGACCGAGCCAAACGGCGACAGCGGGTAAGCCGGCACGCGGCCAAAACTCGGCTTGAGGCCAAAGTTGCCGCAAAAGGCCGCCGGGATACGCACCGATCCGGCGCCGTCTGTGCCTATGGCCAGCGGCCCCATGCCGGATGCCACCGCCGCCGCCGCACCGCCGGACGAACCACCCGGGGTTTTGCTGAGGTCCCAGGGGTTGCGTGTGATGCCGCTGCGCGGTGAATTGGTTTCGCCCTTGCAGCCAAATTCCGGCGTGTTTGTTTTGCCAAGCAGCACCGCGCCGGCTTCGCGCAGCCGGGCAGTGACAGGCGCGTCCACCTCCCAGGGCTGGTCGGCGTCCACCGTATGGCTGCCGCGCAGCGTGGGCATGCCGCGCGTGAGGATCAGGTCCTTGATGGACACCGGCACGCCATCGAGCTCCCCACAGGTCGCGCCGCCCGCGCGAAATTGCTGCCAGCGCACCTCGCTGTCCTTGGCGCTCTGCATGGCTGCCTCGTGTGCGACCAGGCAAAAAGCGTTGAGAACGGGATTGCGCGCATCGATGCGCGCCAGCACCGCGCGTGTGGCTTCGACCGGCGAGGCCTGGCCCGCGCGGTACAGCTGCAACAACTCGGTGGCCGTGCAGTCAGCAAGATCGGCGGCCGGTGCAAGCTGGGTCATGGTGTACTCCTGTCAGGGTGTGCGCCGGGTGGACGCCGGCAGATTTTTCCAGGGCAAATCGGCCGGGTCTGCAGCCATCGGGCCGGCGGCCTTGGCCACAATCACATCGGTGGCCGGCGTGGCCACCAGCGGCGTGAAATCGGCGCGGAAATGGTTGGAGCTTTTGACCACGATGATTTTCATGGCTTCGGGGTGGATGCCGACCATGCGGAACAGCTCGCGGTCCAGCATCTGCTTTTTGCCGCTGGTCACCGCAATCAAAATGCCTTCTGTCTCCAGGCAGACCGAAGTGCCCAGCTGCACGCGCAGCCCGGTCATCATGGGCCCGGTCAGGGTGCACACCCCGTCGCTGACCGCATGCACGCTGAAATCAGCCTCCAGCGCCGGATCGCTGAGCTGGCCGGTGAAGGTGGGCACCGCCTTGCCGAGTCTCAGATGCACCGTATTTGCTATCAAATCAGTAGCTGATTGCGCGCGCCCGGAAAGGGCAGGAGGCTGATTCTGCTTGAAGTCCCTGGCCTGCGTGGCAGCAGCCGGGTCAAACATCAGCCCCACAGCCACCTGGCCCGGAAAACGTTTGCCAACCCCCTGGCGCAGCAGCTCGTGCAACAGGCCGGTGGTGTTGCTGTCGCCACCCGCGCCGGGGTTGTCCTGGGTGTCGGCGATCACAATCGGCCGGTCGGAGTGCTCGGCCAGCTCGACCGCACGCGCCACCGCCTGGGCCGCATCAAGCACCACGGGTCGCCACTGCTCGGGCGGCGAGGCGCTGGCGTACAGCGCGTCCACCGCCTCCTGCGCCTGCTCGCCGTAGCCCCAGACCATGGGCGCACATTCGTCAAAATCGGCGGCCGGAAAACCCATGCAGAAACTCAGCACGCTGCCGTGCTTCTGGTCGAGCGCCGCCAACTCGTCGTAGATGCGCCCAGCCGGCTGCATCCAGGTGCTTTGCGCATTCAGCGGGATCAGGTAGGGCAAACGCACAAAGTGCAGCGTCTCCCTGCGTCCCAGCGCCATGCGCCGTGCCAGCAGCCCAGCCGCCAGCGCACCGGTGGCCGCCATGTCGATGTGTGGATAGGTACGGTAAGCCACCAGCGCATCGGCCCCGTGCAACATGCGCTGCGTGACATTGGCATGTAAATCCAGGCTGGCGACGATGGGAATCGCATCACCGACCAGCGCGCGTATGCGCGCGATCAGCTCCCCCTCGCTGTCGTCCACCTGCTGGGCCACTGCTGCGCCGTGTAAATCGAGGTAGACCGCATCAAGTCCGGTGCTCAGGGCGCGCTGCACATCGTCGCAAATTTCACCGGCAATACGCTCGAAGGCTTCGGTTGTGACATAACTCGAGGGAATCGCGCCGGCCCAGAGCGACGGGATCAGCTTCCAGCCGCGCTGCTCTGCCGCCTGGATGAAACCGCCCACCGGCAGGTTGACCGGGGCCAAAGCCTGCTGCATGGCGGTGCCGCGCTGGTAGGCCGGAAACGAATCGCCACGGCAAAACGCCTGCCAGTCGGCCAGTGAAGGGGCAAAGGTGTTGGTTTCGTGCTGGTAACCAGCGATCAGGATGTTCAAGTCTGGCCTTTGATGTCAGCAGTGACCCGTGCCGGGTTTCAGCCAATTTCTGCCGGGGCTGCGGCAAACAGTTTTCGTGTGTAGTCGTGCTGCGGATGCGCATACAGCTGGGCGGTGGCGGCCTCTTCCACCAGACGGCCCTGGTGCATGACCAGCACGCGGTCGCAAAGCTGGGCCGCAACCCGCAGATCGTGGGTGATGAAGATCAGGCCCAAGCCGAGCTCTGCCTGGATCTCGCGCAGCAGGCTCAGGATTTGTGCCTGCACACTGACGTCGAGTGCGCTGACGGCTTCGTCGGCCACCAGCACACGCGGCCGGCAGGCCAGCGCGCGGGCAATCGCGATGCGCTGGCGCTGGCCGCCGGAGAACTGGCTGGGGTAACGCTGCAGCCCTTCGACCGGCAGCCGGACCTTCTCCATCAAACTGGCGGCAAGTGCCAGGGCTTCTGCGCGACTGGCTCCGAAATTGATGGCGCCTTCGACAATCGAATCACCGACCTTGCGGCGCGGATTGAGCGAGCGGTTCGGGTCCTGAAACACCACCTGCACCTGGCTGCGCAGGGGCCGCAGCCGGCCTTCGCTGAAGCCGGCCACGTCAACCAGGGCAGCGCCGGTACCCTGGCCGGGCTGGGTCCACAACACCTGGCCACCGGTCGGCTCAATCAAGCGGATCAGGCAACGCGCCAGCGTCGACTTGCCCGACCCGGATTCGCCCACAATCCCCACGGTTTCACCGGCCGACACGGCCACCGAAACGGCCTGCAGCGCATGTGTGAGCCGGCTGCGGCCCAGCCAGTCGCGGGCGCTGTAAGTCTTGCTGACGTCCTGGCCACGCAGCAGAGGCGCGCCCTGGGGGGCAGGCCGGGCCGGCGGCGGCGTCATGCTGGGCACGGCCGCGAGCAGCATTTTGGTGTAGTCGGCCTGCGGCGTTTTCAGCACGGCATCCCGCGTGCCATATTCAACCGCCTTGCCCTGGTGCATGACCAGCACCTCGTCGGCAATTTCGGCCACGACACCCATGTCGTGGGTGATGAACAACACCGCGCAACGGTGACCGCCCGACAGGTCGGCCTGCAGCTCTTCGATCAGCCTGAGGATTTCCTTTTGCGTCGTGACATCGAGCGCCGTGGTCGGCTCGTCGCAGATCAGCAAGGCCGGTTGCAGGATGACGGCCATGGCAATCACAATGCGCTGGCGCTGCCCGCCCGAGAGCTGGTGCGGATAGCTGCGCCGCATGCGTTCGGGCTCGGGCAGCTTGACGCGCTGCAGGATATTGAGCACCGCCTCGCTGCGCCGCTGAGCGCCCCAGTCGGTGTGCTGCCGCAGCAACTCGTCGATCTGGTCACCGCAACTCATCACCGGGTTCAGCGCCGTCATGGGCTCCTGGAACACCATGCCCATGGCCTGGCCACGCAGTGCACGCAGGCGCTGCGTCGATGCGTCCAGCAGCGATTCGCCCTGCAGCACAATGCGGCCCGGGCCCGGCTTGAGTTCGCGGGCCAGCAGCCCCATCACGGCCGTGGCCATCACCGATTTGCCGGAACCCGATTCACCGACCACACACAGGGTTTGGCCGGGATGGATGCGCAGGCTGACGTCTTCCACCGCGAAAGCCCGGTCGCTGCCCGGCGGCAGCGCCACGTGCAATTTGTCGATAACGAGAACGGGTTCGATCGCGGCGCTCATGGACTGCGTTTTGAAAACTTCGGATCCAGCACATCGCGCAGGCCGTCGCCCAGCAGGTTGATCGCCAGCACCGTCGGCACCAGAAAAAGCGCGGGAAACAGGACGTTGCCCGGGTACTGCGTGAACTGCACCCGGCCCTCGGCCATGATGTTGCCCCAGGTCGGAATATCCGCCGGCAAGCCCAGACCGAGAAAACTCAGGATGGCTTCGGTCAGCACAGCCGACGCGGCGACAAACGTGCCCTGCACAATCAACGGCGCCATCGCATTGGGCAGGATGTGGCGCCAGAGGATGACCGGCGTCGGTGTGGCGAGTGCGCGTGCGGCCTCCACAAACGGTTCTTCGCGCAGGGTCAGCACCATGGCCCGCACCAGGCGTGTGACGCGCGGAATCTCCGGGATGGCAATCGCCACCACCACGGTCCACAGCTGTGCGCCCAGGGCTGCCACCAGCGCAATGGCCAGCAGGATGGCCGGTATGGCCATCAGCCCATCCATGAAACGCATCAGCACGGCATCAACGATGCGAAAGTAGCCGGCCAGCATGCCGAGCAAGGCGCCTGCGCCTATGGCCACCGCTGCGGTGAAGGCCGCCACCAGCAGCGAGGTGCGTGTGCCGTAAAGCACCCGGCTGAAGATGTCGCGGCCGAAGTTGTCGGCGCCCATCCAGAAGGTGTGTTTGACCACCGTTCCGTCGAGTTGCGCAAACTCGCCCCGCACACCCGCCGCAGTGTTGATGTGGGCCGAGTCCATGGCGGCAGGGTCCACCGTGCCCAGTAGCGGCGCCAGCGCGGCCAGCAGCAACAGCACGCCCAGCACCAGGACGCCGAAACGGAACGCACTGTTGCGCCAGAGCCGTTGTGAAATGAGTTGCCAGACCCGCATCAGTAACGAATCCTCGGGTCCAGAAACAGGTAACTGACATCCACCAGCAGATTGACACCGACATACAGCAGGCTGAAAAACAGCACCAGGCCCTGGATCACCGGAAAATCACGGTTCAGCACCGCGTCCACCGTCAGGGAACCCAGACCGGGAATCGAATACACCGTTTCGGTCACCACCACACCGCCAATCAGCAGGGCCACGCCTATGCCTATCACCGTCACGATGGGCACGGCCGCATTGGCCAGCGCGTGGCGCATCAGCACCGCCGATTCGGCCAGTCCCTTGGCGCGGGCGGTGCGGATGTAGTCTTCGGTCAGCGCCTCGGACACGCTGGCGCGTGTCACGCGGGCAATCAAGGCCACATAAATCATGGCCAGCGTGATCCAGGGCAACACCAGCTGGCGCGCCCAGGCCCACATACCCTGCCCGTCGCTGCCCAGCAAGCGCCGGTAGCCCTGCACCGGGAACCATTCAAGTTGCACTGCAAAGATATAAATCAGCAGGTAGCCGGTGACAAACACCGGGATCGAAAAACCCGCCACCGAAAACCCCGACAACAGCCGGTCGAGCCAGCCGCCCATGCGCCAGGCGGCAATGGTGCCCAGCGGCACAGCCACCAGCACGGCCAGCAACAAGGTGCCGGCGGCCAGGCTCAGCGTCGGCTCCAGCCGCTGGGTAATCAGTTCGGTCACCGGTTTGTTCAGGTAAAAGGAGTAGCCCAGATCCCCCTGCAACACGCCGCTGAACCAGATCCAGAACTGCACCAGCAGGGGTTTGCTCAGGCCCAGGGTTTCGCGGATTTTCTCGATGTCCTCGTTGGTCGAGTTGTTGCCGGCAATCACCGCCGCCGGATCACCCGGTGTCAGCCGCAGAATCAGGAAGACCACAACAGCCACGACCAGCAGCACCGGGATGGTGGCGAGCAGGCGTTGCAGCAGGAATCTCAGCATGGGGATTTGTCGCCGGACTGTAGTTGGATTGTCATGCCGGACCCCGGATCAAGCCCGGGACAGGCTCTGATCCGGCATCCATGACGCGCAGGCCTGGATTGCGGGTCAAGCCCGCAATGACAACTCAACGGACGCACCTGCTCAGTTTTTCTTGATGTTCCAGTAAACCTGGGCACCACCGGGCACCAGGCCGCTGATGTTGCTGCGCAGCGCCGCCGGGTTGTTGTATTGGCCCAGATGCACATGGGTGGCGGTTTCAATCGCACGCAGCTGCAGTTGCTCGGCCAGCTTCTTCTTCTCGGCTTCGCTGCCGGCTTGGGCAAACTTGACCTTGAGCTCTTCAATGACCTTGTCGTCCTGCCAGCCAAACCAGCCCTTGTCGCCGGTGGCGTTGAGCATGGCCATGGTCAGCGGATTCTGGATGTCGCCGGCGGTCCAGGCGGTCATGAAGGCGTTCCATCCGCCCTTGTCCGGTGCGTCCTTCTTGGCGCGGCGGGCCAGCAGCGTGGCCCAGTCGGACTGCTGCATGTCCACCTTGAAGCCGGCGGCTTCGAGCTGTTGTTTGGCCACCAGCGGCAGCTTGGCAATCGACGCCAGGTCGGTCGGCCGCATCAGCACAATCGGCTCACCCTTGTAACCGGCATCGGCCAGCATCTGTTTGGCCTTGGCCGGATTCGCCATGCCGGTGTAGATGCCGGTGTTGTCACTGGCGAAAGGTGTGCCGCAGGGGAAAATGCTCTTGCAGTACTTGTACATGCCGGGCGCGCCTACCTGGGTTTTCAGAAAGGCTTCCTGGCCCATGGCCACCATGGCCGCCTGCCGGATCTTCACATTGTCAAAAGGCGCATGCAGGTGGTTAAAGCGGAAGATGTACTGCAGGCCGGCAGGCTGCGCATCAACGATCTGCACATCCTTGGCGGCCTTGAGCGAGGCGTACTGCTCAAAAGCCGGCTGCTCGATGATGTCGACCTCGCCGGCAATCAGTGCATTGAACTGGGTTTGGGGGTCGCGGATGATGATCCACTCGACCCGGTCCAGGTAGACGTTTTTTCCACCGGTGGTGCCGTTCGGCGTTTCGCTGCGCGGCTTGTATTTGTCATTTTTGACGTAAACCAGCTTTTCGCCCGGTTTGTACTCGGCCGTCACAAATTTGTAGGGGCCGGAACCGATGTTTTCCTTGATCTGCTCGCTGCCAGGCGTGGCCGCAATACGCGCGGGCATGATGAAGGGCACATTGGACGAGGGCTTGCCCAGCGCCTCCAGCATCACCCCAAAAGGCTGCTTGAATTTGAGGACAAAAGTCTTCGCATTCGGCGTTTCGTAGCTGTCCAGGCTTCTGGCCATGACACCGCCAAAACTGTCGCGGCTGGCCCAGCGCTTGAGCGAAGCCACCACGTCCTCGCTGGTCACAGGTTTTCCATCGTGGAATTCCAGGCCGTCACGCAAGGTGAAGGTCCAGACCTTGTTGTCCTTGGAGGCGCTGAAGGTGTCCACCATCTGCGGCTTGACCTTGCCTTCAAGGTCGGTGCCAAACAGCGTGTCGTAAATCATGTAGCCGTGGTTGCGGGTCACAAACGCGGTGGTCCAGACCGGATCCAGGATGGTGATGTTGGCGTGCGGCACCACCTTGAGCGTTTTGCCCTGGGCCTGGGCCGCGTGGGGCAGCATCAGCCCCAAAACAAGTGCCAGCGCACCAGAAAGCATGGAAAGGGAGCGATGTTTCATGACCAAATTTCCTTGACTACAAGAGTTGTGAGGGACAGGCAGGAACCAGAAAACTGCTTTGTAATGTAACCACAGTTCCGACGCAATTTTCAAGCCACCCCGAATACAGCGGGAAAACCACAGGCAAAAGCGGGCCGGTTCAGATCACGCCCATCCAGCAGGCACGCTGGATCGCCGCCATTTTGTTGTCCACCCGGAGTTTGCTCATGGCGTTCGCCAGGTGGTAGGTGACTGTGCGGTCGGCGCAACCCAGGCGCTCGGCGCTCTGTTTGGCCGTCAGGCCCTCAAAAGCCAGTTCCAGGCATTCGCTTTCGCGCGGACTCAGCGGACTGCTGGCAGCAGCCATGGCACGTTTGAAAAGCGGCCAGATATTCAGCGCCGACCAGACCAGTGCAGCGGCCTCGGCGCGATCATGGAACTCGCGCGGGCTGAAAAGAAAACACTCAAAAGCCCGGCCAGCGGGCAGGGGAAACTCGACCCGGACCACACTCTGGAAACCATGCGCCATCCAGAGCATGCGCCAGCGCGTGCCTTCACCGGGGCTGCCGGCAGGCTTGGACTTGGCAATGTGCTGCCAGGCCACCAGCGGCGCATCCGATTCGCGCCAGGGGGCGCCAAAATCGCGGCTTTGGGCGAGCGCCACAGAGGCGTCGAGAAAACGCGGCGGATGCACGGCGCTTACCATGCGCTCAGAGCGCTGCCCAAAGGGGTCGGGGCCGAGCACCACCACGGCCTCCACGGAAAAATCGCGCAAGGCAGAAATCCAGTCGCTGAGCATGCTGTCCAGCGCAACACTGTCAAAGTTGACAGGTAGCCGCATGTTCAGTTTTGCCCCAGAGCTGTGACAATGTGCATTGATGTGTTCCAGAATTTATTCATGACTGTTGCTGCGCCTGTCAGGGTCAAACGATTGATGCATGCAATCAAGGATGCACCCGGGGTCTGGGTCCGGCTATGGCTGCGGGTCCGGGCCGAATTGCTGGACGAGCAACCGATGCTCATTTTGCACCCCTCGCGCTGGCGCTTGCGCTGGCTGGGGCTGTTCACGCTGATCGGTCATCCGCTGTTTGCCTGGATTTGGGGCCAATGGCTGCCGCAGCCCTACGAGAGCCTGGGATTGCGTACCGTCATGGGTGCGCTCGGCCTGCTGCTGATCTCTGAAAGTATCGCCAGCGACCCCTCCAGCAAACTTGCCGGGCGGGTGTTCACGCTGGTGGTATGGCTGCAGCTGCCGCTGTTTTTCAGCTGGATGTACCTCTGCAACAGCGGCAATACCGTCTGGCTGGCCAGCTTCTGCGCCATGGTGCTGATTTATTACCATCTGACCGACTGGCGTGCCGCCACACTGGGCATGGTCAGCGGTGTGCTGCTGGCGGGGGCCTTTTTTTACGGCTTCGGCCCTGGCGCCGCCCCCATGTCCGAGCAGCAGGTCGCCATCAACGCCGTGGTGATTGCTTTCAGCTGGACCAGCGCGGTACTGCTGGGCCTGTCGTCGGCGAATCTGCGGCGCGAACACCTGAACCACACGCTGACCACCATGGGCATCATGGCGCATGAACTGCGCACGCCGCTGGCAACCATGTCGCTGATCGGTGAGGCTGTGCGCAACGAAAGCCAGCAGGTCCAGCAGCCCACGGGCGAGCCCCGGCTGGAGCAGCTGGTGGTCAGAATGCATACGCTGGTACGCAACATGAACCAGCAGATAGACATGCAGATTGCCAATGCCAGCCTGCAGCGCCTGCCGGCCCACAGGGAAACCGTGGCCGCAGCGGCACTGCTGCGCAATGTGGTGAAAGACTACCCCTACCGCAACTCGCGCGAGCGCGACAGTGTGGTGCTTGTGCTGCGCAAGGACTTTTCTTTCGAGTCGTCCTGCCGGCTGTTCACACAGGTCATCAACAACCTGCTGAAAAATGCCTTCCGTTCGCTGGCGGCCGCCAGTTCGGCGCCCAAGCCGGGCGACTTGCGGATCGAAGTCGGGGTGCTGCATGGTTATGGCCGCATTGTGGTGAGCGACCAGGGCATTGGCATTGCACCCGAATTGCAGGCCCGGATCTTCGAGCCTTTTTTCTCCACCGACCACGGTACCGGCCACGGGCTGGGACTGGCTTTCTGCCAGCAGGTGGTGCACGCTGCAGGAGGGACGCTGCGCGTCAAGTCGGAGCCCGGACGCGGCGCTATTTTCATCATTGAACTGTCGCCACTGGGATAACAGGAAACACGCAAGGACCACGCCATGAGCTTCCCCCTGTTTCGCCGACCCGGCGCCGTGGTTTTTCTCGACGATGACCCGGCCTACCTGGAAATGCTGGCCATGGTCCTGCCGCGCCACTGGCACGTCAGGCTGCACCTGAGACCGCAGGCCTGCGTCAACCAGCTGCAGCAGGAGCCCCCGAGATGGGAGGCCGACGCCTGGGCCCAGCAGGAGATCATTGAGCGCTGGCGCGCGGGCAGCCCGCTGATTCCGCAAATACTCCAGTACTGGGCCACCCAGACCGGGCGTTTCAACCTGAGCCGGGTCTGCGTTTTCGACTACGCGATGCCGGGTATGGACGGTCTGCAGGCCCTGGGCGAACTGACGGACTGGCCGGGCGGACGGGTTTTGCTGACGGGACAGGCAGACGAACATGTGGCCGTCAGCGCCTTCAACCGCGGCCTGATCGATCAGTTCATTGCCAAACAGACACCGGATATTTCGCAGCATCTGATCGCGGTGGTCCAGCGCATGCTCGACCAGCCCCAGCCCCGGCATACACACATCTGGCGCGCGGCGCTGACGCAGCCGCAGCACGCCCTGCTGCAGGTGCCCTCCGTGGGCCGGCAGCTGGCCAGCCTGGCCAGCACCCACTGGATCGAACATGCGGTGATTGGCCAGCCTTTTGGCATTCTGGGCGCGGATGCCGAAGGCAAGGTCAGCTGGCTGCAGCTGGAAACAGAAGCCGGTCTCGCAGAGCTCGCAGAACTGGCCGAAGCGGCAGGCCTCGGTGCGGCGGCGGCTGACGACATACGGGCGGGCCGCACGCTGGTGGACCTGGAGCTGCAGCAGGCACTGAGGCATGCCGGCGCGCCGCGTCACAAACCGGCTTTCAGCATTGGCCACCAGGGCGGCTTGCTGGCCGCCCTGTTTCCGGTCGACCTGGCGGGCCATGCACCCGCCTTCACCGGCTACAAGTACTGGCTGAAGAAACATGGCGAGCGGATCGTGCAGGATTAAGGGTCAGGCGTCCGCGAAAGCGCCCTCCCGCCTGCCGGCCTCTGCGGAGCGTGCGCGCCTAGCAATCGGCCACTCCCAGGGTTTGACCAGAGGCGCCACCACACGCGCCACCGACTCCACATGGCAAAGCTCTGCCTCGGTCAAGGCAGCGTGCAGCGTCAGCCGCACCATGGCACGGTTGCGGCTGGTGGCCGGCGCGCAGAAAACAGCGCCAAATACGCCGCGCTCCTCCAGGTGATCGCGCAGCACCATGGTGTCGGGCTCCGTGCCGGCTTCCAGCGAAATGATCTGCTCTGTCCCCTGGTGAATCGGGTAACCCATGTCGGACAAACTCGCGCGCAGGCGCTGCGTGTGGGCCCGCAGGCGCAGGCGCTGCTCGTCGCGCTGGCGCAGCACGCTCAGCGTTGCCGCGTGACCCGCAATTTCGTGCGGCAGCAGGCAGGAGCTGAAGATATTGGGAAAGCTCGAACTCAGGATGTAGTAGCGCAAGTGCGCCGGCGCAGTAAAAAAGCCGCCACGGCCGGCAAACGCCTTGGCCAGACTGGCCGTGATGAAGTGCACGCGACCGGACAAGCCCAGCTCAGCACACACGCCCGCGCCGCCCGGCCCGTGGGTGCCCAGGGCATGCGACTCATCGACCACCAGCATGCAGCGGTGCTGCTCGGCCACTTCCACCATCTCGCGCAGGGGGCACAAGGCCCCGGTGGTGCTGTACACCGAATCGACCACCACCACCCCCTGCCCGTGGCGCGACAACATGCGGTCCAGGTGCGCCGGGTCGTTGTGGCGAAAGGCGTGCGCCGGAGCGCGCGCCGAATGGGCGCCCTCCCACAGCGAGGTGTGCGCCAGCGTGTCCAGGTAAACCGGGGTCTGGGCATCGGCAATCGATTGCAGCAAACCGACATTGGCCGCATACCCGGACTGGCAGACAAAGCCGTCCTCTTTGCCGACCCAGGAGGCCAGCGATTTTTCCAGCACGCGGGTCGGGTGCTCGCCATGTACAAACACCCCGGACTGGATGACAAATTCACTGTCCTGGCGCAAGGCCGCCACCTGGGCCGCCACGATGTCGGGATGACCGGTCACGCTGAGGTAGTCATTGCCATCCAGACGGACCGCGTCAGGACCCGGCGTCCTGCCGTGAAGGATGAAACGCCCGCCGATCTGCTGGTCCCAGCGCGGCTTGAAATCGCGCTCAATACGCTGCAGCAGGTGCCCGGACAGGGCCGGATCGTGCGGGGTTCTTGTTACAGTCGCACACGAAATGTGCTCGTCAAAATGAGTTTGCATCGGGGTACCTTGTGAAAAAGTACCTCTATTGAAGATGAAATCGGAAAAATTTCACGCTGTACCCCTGTCAACATTGACAGGGGTACAGCCAGAAAAAAATCAAAAAACTGTAGGGCCCGGTTTAAACCAGTACCTTGGTATTAACTTTGTTCAAGCCTGCTTGCCCTGGGTCAGGCTCAGTGCCGCCAGCGCCATGATTTTGGCGCTGTCAACCAGTTCCTGAATCCCCACATATTCATCGGGCTGATGGGCCAGATCGAGAATTCCGGGGCCGTAGGCGATGCAGGCATCGAGTTTGCCGGTGCGCACAATGTGCTTCTGGTCGTAAGTGCCAGGGCTGGAGATGTAACTCGCTTCGCGCCCCAGCACCCGGGCAATGGCCCGGGCGGTGGCCAGCACCACAGGCGCATCTTTGGGCGTTGCGGTGGGCACAAAACTCATGATGTCCCGGATGCCGTAGTCAAAGCCGGGCCGGCTGCGCTTGAGCTCTTCGAGCATCGCCACAATTTCAGCCTTGACCGCGGCCAGGTTTTCCTCCGCAATAAAGCGGCGGTCCAGCACCGCGCGGCAGGAATGCGAAACCACGGGTGCGGGCAAGTCGCCGCTGGGCCGGCCCAAGGCGTCCAGCGAAAAAACCTGCTCGACCTGGCCGCCATGCAGGCTGTTGATATTCAGGGTGCTGATACGCGCGCCCGGTGGTTCCACCGGCTCGGCCGTATGGCGCGTTGCCAGGCGCGGCTGCAGCTGCGTTTCCAGCAAATGGATGAACGCACCCATGTGGTTGATGGCGCTGTCGCCGAGAAAGGGCATGGAGCCGTGGGCAATCCGCCCCAGGGTCTCGACCTCGCCCCACCACACGCCGCGATGGCCCAGGCAAATGCGGTCCACGCCCAGCGGTTCGGGAATGATCACGTGGTGTACACGCGGCCGGCTGAAGTAGCCACGCTCGGCCAGATAACCCACACCGGCGAAACCGCCCGACTCTTCATCGACGGTGCCGGATATTTCAAGCGCACCCGGAAAATGGATTCCCTCTTCGAGGATGGCCTCGCAGGCAATCACGCTGGACGCCAGCCCGCCTTTCATGTCGCAGGTGCCGCGGCCATAGACCCGGCCGTTTTTCACCTCGGCGCCAAAGGGGTCGGTGGTCCAGCCGGAACCGGCTTCGACCACATCAATGTGGCTGTTGAAGTGCACACATTCACCGGCGGACGTTCCTTCGTAACGCGCCACCACGTTGACACGCGGGTGTGAGTTGCGGTCGCCGGGTGCACCGTCGGCCCGAATGTATTCAACGGCAAAGCCGCGTTTTTTCAGCCGTTCACCAAGCAGGCGGGCGCAGGCTTCGTAGGCGTCCCCTGGCGGGTTGATGGTGGGAATGCGAACCAGGTCCTGGGTGAGTGCAATCACCTCGTCGCGTTTCGATTCAATGCGTTTGAGCAGGCTGTCATTGTTCATGCAGCCAGTTTAGGGGAACCGGGCCCGGCTGTCCCAAGGCCCTTGCAGGCGCAGTGGCCCCTGGTGGGTCAGGGAGCGACCCACAGTGAGCACGCGTGGGGCTCTAGTTCTGCTTCCACGGCAGGCCGCGCTGGCGCCAGCCGCCCAGACTGCCCCTGTGACCGTCCGCGTCGGCATTTCCCTCAAAACCTTCAAGGATGTTGTAGGCCTGCAGCCCCAGCTCGGTGGCTCTTCTGGCGGCCGCGATCGAACGCACGCCACTGCGGCACAAGAGCACGGCTTTCATGCCGGGCGCTACCGCCGCCTGCAAGCCCGCATCAAACGCCGGGTTCATAACCATGCCCGGCCACTGCTTCCAGGCCACCGCAGCAGCGCCGGGTACAAAGCCGACCCATTCGCGCTCTGCATCACTGCGCACATCCACCAGCACAGCCTGTCCCGCCTGCCACCACTGGCAGGCGAGCTGCGGCGATACGTCGCCGGCATACCCCTGGGCGGGCTGGACTCCCTCCGGGTCTGCGGGGGTGGGTGCGCCTGACGCACTGTGACCGGCGCCGGTCGTGGAAGCTGAAACGGGATGAGGGCTCATGCAAAACTCCTGCCGGGTGGTGAATTCACGCAAAACCTGCGCCACCGACCACGCCAGTTTAGAGCTTGTGGGCACGGCAGTTTCTGTCCGCCATGCAAGCGGACAGGTCGCGATGTTGAGCCACAACGGACAGCTTGCCGCGCTTGCATGGCCTGATAAACACTTTCACCCCAATTAGTGGCAATCGCACCCAGGCCCTTGGTAAAAACCCTCTTTCGTGCGCAGCCTCAATAGCGAAAGATAGCTTGCTAACGTTTTTTCACAACTGGAGACAAGCCATGACCGATCTCAAAACCCCTCGCCGCCGCAGCCTGCTCAAAGGCGCCGCTGTCGCAGCCGGCGCTGGCGCGATGTCCGCGCCCATGCTGGCCACCGCACAAACCGCCACCACCCTGCGCTTCCAGAGCACCTGGCCGTCGAAAGACATCTTTCACGAGTACGCTTCCGACTTCGCCAAAAAAGTCAATGACATGGCCAGCGGCAAGCTGAAGATCGAAGTGCTGCCTGCGGGCGCTGTGGTTCCGGCCTTCCAGCTGCTCGAAGCGGTCAACAAGGGCACCCTCGACGGCGGTCACGGTGTGGTGGCGTATCACTACGGCAAGAATTCGGCGCTCGCACTGTGGGGTTCCGGCCCGTCCTTCGGCATGGACCCCAACATGCTGCTGGCCTGGCACAACTACGGCGGCGGCAAGGCCCTGCTCGAAGAGATCTACAAGTCCATCAACATGGACGTGGTGTCCTACCTTTATGGCCCCATGCCGACCCAGCCCTTCGGCTGGTTCAAGAAGCCCATCTCCAAGGTCGAAGACGTCAAGGGCACGAAGTTCCGTACCGTGGGTCTGGCCGTTGACATGTACACCGACATGGGCGCGGCCGTGAACCCCTTGCCCGGCGGCGAGATTGTGCCGGCGCTGGACCGTGGCCTGATCGATGGCGCCGAGTTCAACAATGCATCCTCGGACAGGTTGCTGGGCTTCCCCGACGTGGTCAAGAACTGCATGCTGCAGAGTTTCCACCAGTCCGGCGAGCAGTTCGAAATCCTGTTCAACAAAGGCAAGCTCACCGCCCTGCCGACCGAACTCAAGGCCATCATCGACTACGCCGTTCAGGCTGCCAGCGCCGACATGAGCTGGAAGGCCATCGAGCGCAATTCCACCGACTACATTGAGCTCAAGAAGGCCGGCGTCAAGTTTTACAAGACACCCGACGCCATCCTGCGCGCCCAGCTGGCTTCCTGGGACAAAATCATGGCCAAGAAGGGTGGAGAAAACGCGCTGTTCAAGAAGGTGCTCGACTCGCAAAAAGCCTTTGCTGCACGCGCGGGCCAGTGGCAAAACGACTACACCGTGGACTTCAAAATGGCCTATAACCACTACTTTGGCAAGGGCAAAAAAGCCTGAACGGGGCCACGGCCTCTGAGGGGCACCTGAGGGTGCCCTTTTTGTTTTTTCTGGGACCGCAGGGGCGGCGCAAGGAGTTGCAATGCAATCGTTTTTACTCGCGGTGGACCGCTTTTCCACCTGGATCGGCAAGGCCTGCGCCTGGAGCGTGGTCTTGCTGACTGTGCTGATCAGCTGGGAGGTGTTCAGCCGCTACGTGCTCAACCAGCCCCATGCCTGGGTGCTCGACGCCCAGATCATGCTTTACGGCCTGCTGTTCATGATGGCGGGCGCCTACACCCTGAGCAAAAACGGCCATGTGCGCGGTGACGTGCTTTACGGCTTTCTCAGACCGCGCACACAGGCGATTGTCGACCTCACGCTGTATATCCTGTTTTTCCTGCCGGGTGTCATCGCGCTGACCTGGGCCGGCTGGACCTATGCCAATGAGTCGCTGGCGATCCGCGAGCAGACCTTCAACGCTGATCCGATCCCGGTCTATCCCTTCAAGTTCGTGATACCGGTGTCGGGTTTTGTGCTGCTGCTGCAGGGCATTGTGGAAATCATCCGCTGCATCCAGTGCATACAAACCGGCGCCTGGCCGGTGCGCGAAGGCGACGTGGAAGAAGTGGATGTGGAAAAACTCCGGGAAATGGTACACGTGAAGGAAGAAGACCTGGCTGCACTGGAACGTGAGCTGGCCCTGAAGGGAAACAGCAAATGAATATCCGTAAAGAACTCTGGTTCGGCCTGAGCTTCATGGCGCTGGTCATCCTGGGCGCCGCCGCGCTGCTTTTGAGCGTCGACAAAATCACCAACGGGCATCTGGGGCTGCTGATGCTGTCCCTGGTCGTGACCGCCATCATGCTGGGCTTTCCGACGGCCTTCACGCTGATGGGCATGGGCATGATATTCACCTGGCTGGCCTACAACCGGGACACCACCAAAACACTGGACCTGATGGTCCAGGCAGCCTACAAGACCATGGCCAGCGACGTGCTGATCGCGATACCGCTGTTTGTCTTCATGGGCTATCTGGTCGAACGCGCCAATCTGATTGAAAAACTTTTCAAGAGCCTGCATCTGGCCATGGCGCGGATTCCCGGCTCGCTGGCCGTGGCCACCCTGGTCACCTGCGCCATCTTTGCCACGGCCACCGGCATCGTCGGGGCGGTGGTCACGCTGATGGGATTGCTGGCCCTGCCGGCCATGCTGCGTGCCGGTTACAGCGTTCCGCTGGCAGCCGGCGCCATCACGGCGGGCGGTTGCCTGGGCATCCTGATTCCGCCTTCGGTGCTGCTGATCGTGTACGGCGCCACAGCTGGCGTCTCGGTGGTTCAGCTGTATGCCGGCGCGTTTTTTCCGGGCCTGATGCTGACCGGCCTGTACATCATTTACGTGATCATCGTCGCCAAGCTCAAGCCGCAGTGGGCGCCTCCGCTGTCGGCCGCAGACCGGGCGGTGACGCTGCCGCCGTTGACACAGCAGCTGACCACCGGCACAGCGGGCCATGCCCTGACCGGCCTGTTCAGCGCACTCAAGGGAAAGCGCAATGCTGGCGTGCCGCTGGGCTACATCCTGCGGCAGTTGACGCTTGTGGTCCTGCCGGGCCTGCTCTTTGTGCTGGTGGTCGCGACCACCTACCGGGCGGTCACCACAGTCCAGGCCGAAGCGGTGTACGACATCCAGCAGATTGGCGCCTCCAGCTCATCCGTCACCCCGGGCGCTGATACCGGCGGTCTGCAGGAGCCGCCCCAGGAAGGCGGCCTGAAAGAGCCACCGGCCGAAGGTGGCCTGCAGGAACCCCCGTCGGGCGATGTCAAGGAGCCTCCGGGCGCCGAAGCCCCGGCCGCGCCGGTGGCCGCGGGTGTGGCCGAGGCTCCTGCCGCAGCTACAGCCAGCGCCGACAAGGCAGCTGTCGGCGCGACCACACGTGACGCGCCGACCTGGTGGTGGGTCTGCTTTGCCATTCTCGGCGCGCTGGTGACCCTCTTCTACCTGTTCCTGAGTTTTGCGCGGCTGGAAATCTTCAAGATGCTCCTGACCTCCTTCTTCCCGCTGATGATTCTCATCATCTCGGTGCTCGGTTCCATCGTGATGGGACTGGCCACGCCTACGGAAGCGGCGGCGATGGGCGCCCTGGGCGGCTTTGTGCTGGCCATCGCCTACAAACGCCTGACCCTCTCGGTGCTTCAGGAGTCGGTGTTCCTGACTGCCAAGACATCTGCCATGGTGTGCTGGCTGTTTGTCGGCTCGGCCATCTTCTCCGCGGCTTTCGCGCTGCTGGGCGGCCAGGAACTGGTGGAGACCTGGGTGCTCAGCATGAACCTGAGCAAAACGCAGTTTCTGGTCATGAGCCAGGCGATTATTTTCATCCTCGGCTGGCCGCTCGAATGGACCGAGATCATCGTGATCTTCATGCCCATCTTCATCCCGCTGCTGGACAACTTTGGCGTCGATCCGCTGTTCTTCGGCCTGCTGGTTGCACTGAACCTGCAGACGGCTTTCCTGAGCCCGCCGGTGGCCATGGCCGCGTTTTATCTCAAGGGTGTCGCCCCCAAACATGTGACGCTGAACCAGATTTTTCTGGGCATGTTGCCTTTCATGGGCATACAGATCCTGGCCATCGTGCTGCTGTACCAGTTTCCGGCCATCGGTCTGTGGTTGCCGCAGCTGCTTTACAAATAGGCCGGCTTGCGCAGGCGGTGAAAAATCAGGGGGCGCGCAAGCGCCCCTTTTGCGTCGGGAAAGCGGTAAGATTGACGTTTACGTAAACGTCAATCAAGACCGGTGCCAGTCTGAATGGCCTGACAGGAGACCCACATGGCGAAAAAGAGTTCTTCCGCCCCGGCACTGGCCGACTGGCAGCCGCCTGCGGGGAAAAGCAGCTCGCGGTTTTCCCTGGCCAAACTCGATCCGGGCGCCAAACCCTGGTCCTCTGGCGACAAGGAGGCCGACAAAACCAGGGTGGATACGCTGGCGATGGAGCTGGACACGCTGCAAGACCTGTTTTACGCCGACAAGCGGCACAAGCTGCTGGTGGTGCTGCAGGGTACCGACACCTCCGGCAAGGACGGCACGGTGCGCGCGGTGTTCAGCCGCACCAGCCCGCTGGGCGTGCACACCGTGGGCTGGAAGGCGCCCAGCGAGGAAGAACGGGCGCACGACTACTTGTGGCGCATCCACCGGCAGATGCCCGGATCGGGTGAAACCATGATCTTCAACCGCAGCCACTACGAGGACGTGCTGGTACCGGTGGTCAAGGGCTGGATCACACCGGAGCAGACCGAACAGCGCTTCCGGCACATCAATGATTTCGAGCGGCTGCTGGCCGAAACCGGCACCGTGATTCTCAAGTTCATGCTGCACATCGGTTTTGACGAACAACGCCAGCGCCTGCAGGAACGTGTGGACGACCCGACCAAACGCTGGAAATTCAGCATGGGCGACCTGGAGGTGCGCAAGCAATGGGCCGACTACCAGAATGCCTACGACGCCCTGTTGCGCGCCACCAGCACCCCCCATGCGCCATGGACAGTGGTGCCGGCCAATTCAAAAACCCACCGCAACCTGATGATCGCCAGCATCGTGCACGACAAGCTTCAATCACTGGGCCTGCGTTACCCGCCTGACGATCCGGCGCAGGCCGGACTGCGCATCCAGTAAGCGTCAGCGCAGCCCCAGACCCCCTACATCCCACCGAGAGAGCGCCGCCATGACCGACCTGTCCGCCGACTACCAGGCCCTAGCCAGTTACCGTCCCACGCACAAAGTGCGTTTTGTCACCGCCGCCAGCCTGTTTGACGGGCACGACGCGGCCATCAACATCATGCGGCGCATCCTGCAGGGCATGGGGGCTGAAGTGATTCACCTGGGCCACAACCGCAGCGTCGACGAAGTGGTGACCGCAGCCTTGCAGGAAGATGCGCAAGGCATCGCCATCAGCTCTTACCAGGGCGGGCATGTCGAGTACTTCAAGTACATGGTGGATCTGCTCAAAAGCCGCGGCGGCGAACATATCCAGGTGTTTGGCGGCGGCGGCGGCGTGATTGTGCCGCCCGAGATCCGCGAATTACATGCCTACGGTGTGGCCCGCATCTACAGCCCGGAAGACGGCCAGAAAATGGGGTTGGCCGGCATGATTGGCGAGATGGTCATGCGTTGTGACAAGGACCTGACCGGCTTTGCACCTGCGGACATCCAGGCGATTGAAGGCCACGGCGAGATGGCCTGGCGCGCGCTGGCGCAGCTGATCACAGCGCTTGAAAGCCGCGAGGCTTCTGCCGAAGGCAAAAATGAAAAGGGGGGCGATAGCCCAGCCCGCGCAGCGGGCTTAAATCAAGGGTTGGTCCAGGCGATACGGGCGCAAGCTGCTCTCAAAAAGATACCGGTTCTGGGCATCACCGGCACCGGTGGCGCCGGCAAGTCGTCGCTGACCGACGAGTTGATACGCCGCCTGCGGCTGGACCAGAACGACCAGTTGCGCGTGGCCGTCATCAGCATAGACCCCTCACGCCGCAAGAGTGGCGGCGCGCTGCTTGGCGACCGGATTCGCATGAACGCCATCAACCCGTGGACCGTTCCGAAAATCGGCCAGAAAAACACCGACAGCGGCCAGCGTGTCTTCATGAGGAGTCTGGCGACCCGCGACTTCGGCTCGGAAATCAGCAAGGCCCTGCCCGACGTGATCGCCGCCTGCAAAGTCGCGGGTTTCGACCTGATCGTGGTCGAGACCTCGGGCATAGGCCAGGGTGATGCCGCCATCGTGCCGCATGTGGATGTGCCAATGTATGTGATGACGCCCGAATTCGGCGCCGCCAGCCAGCTCGAAAAAATCGACATGCTGGACTTTGCCGAGTTTGTCGCCATCAACAAGTTTGACCGCAAGGGCTCGCTGGACGCGCTGCGCGACGTCGCCAAACAGGTGCAACGCAACAAGGAAGCCTGGGGCACCGCGCCCGACAAAATGCCGGTGTTTGGCACCATGGCCGCACGGTTCAACGACGACGGTGTGACCGCGCTGTACCAGGCACTCAAACCCCGGCTCGCCGCCCTCGGGCTGCAGCTGTCGGAAGGTACGTTGCCAAAAGTCGATGTGCGCCACAGCACGAATCAGACACCGGTGGTGCCTGCCGCGCGCACGCGTTACCTGGCTGAAATCAGCGACACCGTGCGTGGCTACAAAAAACGGTCCCGTGCCCAGGCCCAGCTGGCGCGCGAGGTGCAGCAACTCCAGGCCGCCGCCGCCATGCTCAAGGTGGACAAGCCGGAGCGCGCACCGGCAGCCGAAGCCGCGCTCGATCTGGCCGGCAAGCGCAAGTCCCGCATGGACAGCGACGCGCGGCAGCTGCTGGGCCAGTGGCCGGAGATGCAAAAGGCTTATGCGGGCGAAGAATATGTGGTGAAAATCCGTGACAGGGAAATCCGCACCGCCCTTGTCACCAGGTCACTGTCGGGTACACCGATACGCAAGGTCGCGCTGCCGCAGTACCAGGACCACGGTGAAATCCTCCAATGGCTGATGCTGGACAACGTGCCGGGCAGTTATCCCTACACTGCCGGCACTTTTGCCTTCAAGCGCGAAGGCGAAGACCCGACACGCATGTTTGCCGGCGAAGGCGACGCGTTTCGCACCAATACCCGCTTCAAGCTGCTGAGCCAGGGCATGGCCGCCAAACGCCTGAGCACGGCTTTTGATTCGGTCACGCTCTACGGCAACGACCCCGACCTGCGGCCCGACATCTACGGCAAGGTGGGCAACTCGGGCGTGTCGATTGCCACACTCGACGACATGAAGGTGCTGTACGACGGCTTTGACCTGTGCAGCCCCAGCACCTCGGTCAGCATGACCATCAACGGCCCGGCGCCGACGATTCTGGCAATGTTCATGAACACGGCCATCGACCAGAACCTCGAAAAGTTCAGGGCCGACAACCAGCGCGAACCGACCGCGACCGAGGTCGAAAAAATCCGCGAGTGGGTGCAGGAAAACGTGCGCGGCACGGTGCAGGCCGACATTTTGAAAGAAGACCAGGGCCAGAACACCTGCATCTTCTCGACCGAGTTCAGCCTCAAGGTCATGGGTGACATTGCGCAGTATTTTGTGCACAACCGGGTGCGCAATTTCTACAGCGTCTCGATCAGCGGTTACCACATCGCCGAAGCCGGCGCGAACCCGATCAGCCAGCTGGCTTTCACCTTATCGAACGGTTTCACCTTTGTGGAGGCCTACCTGGCGCGCGGCATGCACATCGACGACTTCGCGCCGAATCTGAGCTTCTTCTTCTCCAACGGCATGGACCCCGAATACACCGTCATGGGCCGGGTGGCGCGACGCATCTGGGCCGTGGCGATGAAAGAAAAGTACGGTGCCAACGAGCGCAGCCAGAAACTCAAGTACCACATCCAGACCTCAGGCCGCAGCCTGCACGCGCAGGAAATCCAGTTCAACGACATACGCACCACGCTGCAGGCGTTGATTGCGATTTACGACAACTGCAACAGCCTGCACACCAACGCCTTTGACGAAGCCATCACCACACCGACCGAAGAATCGGTGCGCCGCGCGATGGCGATCCAGCTCATCATCAACCGCGAGTGGGGCCTGGCCAAAAATGAAAACCCTTCACAGGGCGCCTTCATCATCGAAGAGCTGACGGAATTGCTGGAAGAGGCAGTGCTCAGCGAGTTTGAGCGCATTGCCGAACGTGGCGGCGTGCTGGGCGCGATGGAAACCGGCTACCAGCGCGGCCGCATCCAGGACGAGTCCATGCATTACGAAATGCTCAAACACACGGGCGAGTTGCCCATCATCGGTGTCAACACCTTCCGCAATCCGCATGGCGACGCGGTACAGGACAAGCTGGAGCTGGCGCGTTCCACCGACGAAGAAAAGCAGAGCCAGCTGCAGCGCCTGGAGGCCTTCCACGCCCAACATGCCAAAGAGTCACCCGCCATGCTCCAGCGCCTGCAGCAAGCGGTGATTGCCAACGACAACGTGTTTGAGGTGCTGATGGACGCGGTGCGTGTCTGCTCACTCGGGCAGATCACCCACGCGCTGTTTGAAGTCGGTGGGCAGTACCGGCGCAATATGTGAGCCGGGGCCGGAAACCGGGCCTGTGCAAGACCCGGGGTCGCGTTTTTTCGCTATGGTATCAATAGCAGCTTGCGCACAGCCCATCAGGGCCAAAGGCCGATTTCGATCACCTGCCCGGGGTGATCCGCGGCGAACCGGGTCACACCAGTCCCCGGCACAACCAGGCCGGGGCCAGCTGCGAATCAACCGCCTTTGTGCGGGCGCTTGCCGGGGTTCTTTTTGCTGCGGGTCCAGGAGCCGCGCTCCAGGCTGATCTTCTGACCGCGGCCTGCCGTGCGGGTCATGCCGGGGGCGGGAACAGGTTTTGGGGCGCAAATGTCGGCTTCGACTCTGATTCTCTTGGTCATGGAAAAACTCCGGATTAAATGGGCAGAACCCGTGATTTTAAGCCATGGCGCAGCGTGCCGGCCCGCGCGCTGGCGCAAGCGGCGGGCCAGGCCTACATCGCGCCCGGCAAAGGCAGGTTCAGCAGCAGGTTTTGCGGCTTGAGCTTGAGCACTTGCCCGGTATTCATCATCAAGCCCAGGTACACCGGTTTGCCCGCCACGTCGGTGCGCATCTCCTGCGGATCCGCAAAATCGAGACGGAACAGGCTCAGCAGGCGCGCCGAGCGTTCGGGCTCGACCGGGCGGTCTTCGTACAGGTCGTTGAGCAGGGCCGTGGCCTCCACGTCCAGCCCCAGATGCCAGCGCCAGGCGGCGTCGTCAATTTTCTGCAGCGGCCGGATGCTCACTGCCACACCCAGAAAGTGTTTGACCCACTTCTCCAGCACCCGGGCCAGCGCCGTCAGGCCGGAGCGCGCGCGTGTCATGGTGAAGACCAGGCCGTGGCTCAGGTCGTTGTTGATTTCGTGCGTCAGGTCGAGCAGGAAGTGGTGGCGCTCACTGGCCTGCCAGTAGTCGGGGGCGTTGCTGTCGTTCAAGACCTGCATGTGGATGCTGCGCAACGGGGCTTTCGCCTCGGCCAGAAAACGGCCGAAGTCGCCGAGTCCGCCGGTGTCATTGAGCATGTCCAGCCGGTCCAGGTCGCCGGCCAGCACCTGCCCGTCCTGAGTGGAGATGCGCTGCGGGCGGAACAACATCTCGGCGGCGCGCACTTCATAGGCGTCGGTCACTTCATCGAGCAGGTTGCGCGTGATCGCCTGGGCCAGCAGGTCTATGAACAGCGGCGGGATGCTGATGCTGCCGCTGCGGAACAGGCTGAGGTAATAGGCCTCCAGCGTGCCGGCGTCCAGCAGGCCGTCGCGAAAACGCAGGAACAGGCTGTAGCTGTCGCGCGCGTCCCCGTCCTGCAAGGCCTGCAGCTCGGCCTCGGACACAGGCCGCATCGGTGCGGCGTTCAGGGCGGCGTGCAGGGCCTGCTCGGCGCCGCAGGACTCGGGCAGCAGCGCCAGCTCGGGGCGGCCCAGGAACAGGCGCAGGTAGTTATCGGTGGGCAACAACCAGCCGCGCGGGTTGCGCTGGAGCTGGTTAAAACCGCTGGAGGGCCAGAAATCTTGCATGGGGGCAATCGTCTCATATCACTGGCAGCCTCCCACTTGCTCTCTTTTTGATAGCCGACTTCTCCCGCCACGCTTCGAGAAAGCCGCGATTGGATGCATGAAACCCGGCCAAACCGCAGCGGGACAGGAAAATCGACGCGTTGCCAGTGTTTTTGACTTTGCGTACAGTGGGCGTCAACACGCGCCCTCTGGCGCGCCAGATGGAGACACGCCATGCAAGCCGCCCAGATGCTGAACCGACGGCCGTTTGTCGCGCGCAGCGCCGCGTGGCTGCTGGCCGGCCTGTGCGCAGTGGCTCTGCTGCCCGCCCACGCCCAGTTTCCGACGGTCACCACCCGCACCGAAACCTGGAGCGGCAATGGCCAGCCCCCCGAGCGTCAGGCCGAGCGCGCACAGTGGGAGCAGTGGCAGTTGCAGCGTGACCAGCAGCAGATGCAACGCGAGTTATGGCGCCAGCAGCGGGAGCAAACCCGCCAGGACGATCAGCGCATCCGGCAGGAAAACGAATCGCCGGGCCAGCGCGCGCTGCGCGAACAGGCCCAGAACCGGCGCGAGCAGGGCCGCATGTCCAGCGGAGACAGGCGCTAGGAGCCTCAGGCCGCTGGTGTGCTGCCACGGTACAGCGCCGCCTCCCCTTCCAGCCAGCCGCGAAACAGCGCCAGCACCGGGTTGTCCGATTTCTGCTCGGGGTAGATCAGGTAATAACGCCGGTCGCTGATGAAGTCATGTTTTATCAGCGGCAGCAGCCGGCCCTGCGCCAGCTCTTCTTCAATCAGGAAGCGCGGGATCAATGCCAGCCCCTGGCCGTGGAGGGCCGCTTCCGTGGTCATGGAAAACAGCTCCATGCGGGCGCCCGCCAGGTCGTTGGCGATGCTCAAACCCAGGGATTCAAACCATTGCCGCCAGGCGTAAGGGCGGGTGCTCATCTGCAGCAAGGGCAGATGGGCCAGATCGGCGGCCTGCAAGCTGCGCCGCGTCTTGACCAGCGCCGGGCTGCCGACGGCCACCAGCGGTTCGTCCATCAAAAAGCAGGACTCTGTACCCGGCCAGCCGGCCTCGCCGGCGCCAATCGCCGCGTCCAGCGCGGTATCGGCAAACAAAAACGGCCGGGTGCGCGCCGACAAATGCACCGCCATGCCGGGGTAGCGGCGGTAAAAGTCACCGAGCCGGGGCACCAGCCATTTGGCGCCAAAAGTCGGCACCACACCGAGCTCGAGCGCGCCGCCCGCGCCACCTGTGGCCATCAGCGCCAGTGTGTCGCGCTCTACATCGTCGAGCCGGGCGCGCACATTGCGGGCGTAGTTGGTGCCCGCTTCGGTGAGCAGCACGCCGCGTTTGGTGCGCCGGAACAGCTTGACCTGCAGGAAATCCTCCAGCCCTGCAATTTGCCGGCACACCGCGCTTTGCGTGACCGAATGCTCCAGTGCGGCCTGGGTAAAACTCTGGTGCCGCGCGGCCGCCTCAAACAACGCCAGCGCGGTGGTCGAAGGAATGTTGCGTCGCATGTTCAGCCGCAGCTCTCGGAGTTCTGTTTTTGCACAGTGCTGTTCCAAATAATGGCTTGCCGCAGGCATGCGGCTCATCGTATGCTCTGGCATACGCCCGATTCACATTCATGCCTGAGTTGCGATTTTCGCACACAGCGCATGTTTTCCCCCTACCGGAGACACGCATGAGCCCTTCCCAGAAAAAAGCCAGCTTCCACTGGGCCGACCCGCTGCTGCTGGACCAGCAGCTCAGCGACGACGAACGCATGGTGCGGGACGCTGCCCACGCCTACTCGCAGGAGCAGCTGGCACCGCGTGTGCTCGAAGCCTTCCGCCATGAAAAAACCGACACTGCGATTTTTCGCGAAATGGGCGCGCTGGGCCTGCTCGGCAGCACCATCCCCGAGGCCTATGGCGGCGCCGGCCTGAACTACGTCTGTTATGGCCTGGCCGCGCGCGAGGTCGAGCGTGTCGACTCCGGCTACCGCTCCATGATGAGTGTGCAGTCCTCACTCGTGATGGTGCCTATCCACGAATTTGGCAATGAAGCCACCAAACAGAAATACCTGCCCAAGCTCGCCACGGGTGAATGGATAGGCTGTTTCGGCCTGACCGAGCCCAACCATGGTTCGGATCCCGGCAGCATGATCACACGCGCCAAAAAAGTGCCTGGCGGTTATGCGCTGACCGGCAGCAAGATGTGGATCACCAACAGCCCGATCGCCGATGTGTTTGTGGTCTGGGCCAAGGACGACGAAGGCGCCATCCGCGGCTTTGTGCTGGACAAGGGCAGCAAGGGCCTGAGCGCCCCGGCGATTCACAGCAAGGTCGGCCTGCGCGCCTCCATCACCGGCGAAATTGTCATGGACGAGGTCTTTTGCCCGGAAGAAAACGCCTTCCCCGAGGTGCGCGGCCTCAAGGGCCCTTTCACCTGCCTGAACTCGGCACGTTACGGCATTGCCTGGGGCGCGCTCGGTGCGGCCGAAGACTGCTTTCACAAGGCGCGTCAATACACGCTGGACCGCAAGCAGTTTGGCCGGCCACTCGCGGCGAATCAGCTGATCCAGAAAAAACTCGCCGACATGGAAACCGAAATTGCGCTGGGCCTGCAGGGTTGTCTGCGCCTGGGTCGCATGAAGGACGAAGGCACGGCCGCAGTGGAAGTCACCTCCATCATGAAGCGCAACTCCTGCGGCAAGGCGCTGGACATTGCGCGCATGGCGCGCGACATGCTGGGCGGCAACGGCATCAGTGACGAGTTTGGTGTGGCGCGCCATCTGGTCAACCTCGAAGTGGTCAACACCTACGAAGGCACACACGATGTACATGCGCTGATCCTGGGCCGGGCCATTACCGGTATTGCAGCGTTTTCCTGACTGGCTAGTCCGCCAGCGCGCGCAGCCGCGACACGGTTTGCGGCAAGCCCTGCCAGGCGGGCTGCTCCGGCGCATACCGGCTGCGCATATAAGCCACCAGCGATTCAATCTGGGCGTCATCGAGGCTGTGGCGGAAGGCCGGCATAAAACCGATCTCGCGCGCCGCCGGCGCACGTATGCCGTCCAGCACCACCCGAATCAGGTTGTCGGCGCGCTCGCTGTGCAACTTGCTGTTCAGGCCCAGGGGCACGTTGACACCGAGCAGCGTGGGCCCGTCGCCGTCATGGTGGCAGGAGGCGCAGGCGCCGTTGAACAGGCGTTGCCCCGGTCCCGGCTGCGCGGTGGACAACTTCTGCGCCGTCTGCACCACCTGCTTGGCCGCCTGCTCGCTGGCGGCTTGCGTCACCGGTTGATTGAACGAGGCGAGATAAGCAGCCATGGCGCGGATGTCTTCATCGGGCAGCGCTGCCAGCTCTTTGACCACCGGGGCCATGGGCCCGGCAGCAGCGCCGTGTTGCGGTGAATAGCCCTGGCGCAGGTAACGGAAGAGTTCGGTGGAAGTCCAGGGCACGGGCGCGCGTGACAGCGCCGTCAGCGACGGAGCCTCCCAGCCATCGACCATGGCGCCCGACAGCCAGGCCTGGCCCCCGCGCTCGGCACCGAGTGTATTGCGCGGTGTGTGGCAGGCGCCGCAATGGCCCAGGCCGTTGACCAGGTAAGCACCGCGGTTCCACTCGGCGGTCTGCGCCGGGACAGGCTGATAGACCACAGGCTCATGAAACAGCGCATTCCAGACGGCCATCAGCGGTCGCATGTTGAAGGGAAACGTCAGCTGTGTGGCCGCGGTTTCCGAGCGCACCGCAGGTTGGGCCATCAGCCATGCGTACAGCGCGGTCAGGTCTTCATCGCTGGTTTTTGCAAAGGCGGTGTAGGGAAAGGCCGGGTACAGGTGCTGGCCATCACGCGAGATACCCTCGCGCATGGCGCGCTGGAAGGCGCTGAAGGACCACAGGCCTATGCCGGTCTGCGCATCGGGCGTGATGTTGCTGCTGATGACTTTGCCAAAAGGTGTGTCCATGGCCAGTCCACCGGCATTCGGTAATCCACCCGGCGCGGTGTGGCAGACCACACAATCACCGAGGGCCGCCAGTTGCCGGCCACGCTCCAGGGTGGTGGCGGTGTAAATCGATGTACCACCCGAGACCACGGGTGCAATCGCCGAGCGCCAGCCCAGCAGTGCCGCCGTCAGCCCAAACACACCGGCGGCCAGTGCAGCCGCCCGCGACCAGGCGCCCAGGCTGCGCGGCCAGACTGCGCCGGCAGGCAGCGGCGGCGCAGCCTGCTCCTGTATTGATAGCTGCTTGCGCACGTCCTTATTGGGTTGAAGCTCATTTTCCCCATTGGCTTGGAGCGCTGCACGCACCACCTCGGGCGTGAACGGCGGCTGGCGAAAACGCACACCGGTGGCGTCAAAAATCGCATTCGCAATCGCCGCCGTGCCCGGCACCGAGGCCGACTCGCCGGCGCCCAAGGGCGGCTCGCCGGGGCGCGCCATGGTCACCACCTCGATCACCGGCACATCGCGGAAATTCAGGATAGGGTACGCGCCCCATTCGAGCGCGGCGACCGTGTTGTTGACCGGGTTCAGCGTGACCTGCTCGGTCAGCGCGCGGCTGGTGGTCTGCACCACGTTGCCGTGGATCTGGTGCTGCACGCCCGCAGGGTTGATCAGCGTGCCGGCGTCATGGCCGACCACCACACGCCTGACCTGCACCTCGCCGGTTTTGCGGTTCACCTCCACATCGGCCACCCAGGCGGCCCAGGCCGCGCCGTAACCCGGCCACTTGCTGTGCACATAACGCGCGTAGGCCACGCCCTGGCCGTGCACGATGTCCGAAGCACCCTCCGTATCCGGCGTCTGCTGCGGCTGTGTGTGTTTCTTCCAGCCGGCGCGATCGGCGGTGGCGCGCAGCAGCTCCGTGGCGCGTGGCTCATGCAGGTAACGCAGGCGGAACTCGACCGGATCCACACCGGCTGCGGTGGCCAGTTCGTCGATATAGGACTCATGCGCAAACGAATTGGGCAGGGCCGACACACCACGCAGCCAGGAGGCGCGCAACATGGGCGCCATGTCGTTGACCGAGACCCGCAGATGGTCATAGTCGTAAGGCGGTCGCGCACTGCGGTCGCCCATTTCATAGGCCTGCGCGACCGGCTCTATGGTGCGCGTGAGCAACAGCGCCAGGGTTGGGGAGCCGTTGGACGGGTAGGAGGTCTGAAAGTCATAAGCCGCCACAGAGCCGTCGGCATTGAGCCCGCCCCTGACCTGCATCAGTTGCGCCGCGCCCTTGGGCTCCCAGGCATGCTCCTGTTCGCGTGTCAGCTGCACCCGCACCGGTGCGCCCACCTCACGCGAAAGCAGGGCGGCGTCGGCCGCCACGTCGTCGGCGCAGTTGCGCCCGTAACAACCGGCCGCCTCCATGCGGATGACATCGATATTCACGTCAGGCAGACCCATCAGCCGCGACAGGTCAGCGCGCAGCACATGCGGGTTCTGGCTGCCTGCCCATACCGTTAAATGGTCCTGGCGCCAGTCTGCCAGTGCGCACGAAGGGCCAATGGCGCCGTGCATCTGGTAAGGCCAGACATAGTTGCGCGGCATCAGCTGCGCGGCACCCGCGATGGCGGCGTCCACATCACCTTCATCGACCAGCCTGCGCTGCGTAGCCGGGTTGTCGCGGATGGCGCGCTCCAGGTTGTCGAGCTTGTGCAGGCCGGGCCAGGCTTTCCAGGCCACTTTAAGTTCGCGCAGCGCCTGCTCGGCGAACTCTTCGCGTTCGGCGACGATGCCTATGAAGTCGCGTATCACCACCACCGCGCGTATGCCGGGGATGTGTGCAATCGACGACTCGTCCACGGACTCCAGGGTGTTGCCAATAAAGTCGCCGTGGTCGGCACCGGCATAAGGTGGCCGCAGCACGCGGCCGTGCAACATGCCCGGCACACGCATATCGTGCACAAAAGTCAGCGCACCCGTGGCCTTGGCCGGAATGTCGACGCGCGCCGCGCTGGTGCCGACGATGCGGTAATCGGACGGCGGTTTGAGCGCTGTGTCCGGCGCCAGCAACAAGGCCACCTGCTGCCGCGCCAGCAAGTCGGCATAAGCCACCGAGCGATCATCATCGCCCAGCACCGACACCCGGCCCTCATACACCGCCAGCAAGGCGGGGTCCACCTGCAGATGGGCTGCTGCCCGCGCCAGCAGCCAGGCCCGAGCCTGCGCCGCCGCTGCGCGCAAGGGCTGGGCATGGATCTGTATCGATGCACTCGCAATGGTCGCGCCCTGATTCGGCGCACGGGTTGTGTCGCCCAGCACCATGTGGATGTGATCCAGCGCCACATCCAGCTCTTCCGCCACGATCTGGCTGAGTGCCGTTCGAATGCCGGTACCGAGGTCCACATGGCCGTTGAGCGCGGTCACACTGCCGTCGTCCCAGACCGCCAGCAAAATTTCGACGCCCTCCAGCGGGTTGGCCTGCACCAGCGCCGGCTGGCCCTGCGCCGGCGGTGCCGCGGGAGGCGGCTCGCGCGTGACCAGCAACACACCCGTGGCCGCATGAAAATCAGCGCGCGTCAAAGGGATATCGGCGCGGCGGCTCATGGCAAGTCCATTTTTGGCGCGGCCTGCAAAACCAGCTGTGCCGCGCGCTTGACAGCCATGAGAATTTCCAGATGGGTGCCGCAGCGGCACAAATTGCCCGACAACTCGCTGCGTATCTCGTCATCCGACGGGTCGGGCTTGCGCGCCAGCAAGGCCACCGTCATCATGACCATGCCACTGAGGCAGTAGCCACACTGCGCCGCCTGTTCTTCAATAAACGCCTGCTGCACCGGGTGCAGGTCGGTCAGCGACCCCAGGCCCTCCAGGGTCGTGATGGTCCGGCCGGCCACAGCGCTGGCCGGGATCACGCAGGCACGCGCCGCCACCCCGTCAACCAACACGGTACAGGCGCCGCATTCACCGAGGCCGCAACCGTATTTGGGGCTGTTGAGTTCCAGGTCGTTGCGCAGCAGGTCCAGCAGCGAGGCCTGCGGCGAAACCGCCAGCGAGCGCACAAGCCCGTTGACATGGAAGGCCACAGGCTGCGCTTGCATGACAGCAGAAAGCGTGTATTCGCCGATCAGGCCAGGTCTTTGGACTGTATGCGTTTGACACCTTTGGCCGTCATCTGCTTCCAGGCGGCGGCCAGGGATCCGTTCAGGTCAATCGCGCGGGTGGCGTCTTCGATCACATAGACCTCGAAGCCCGCCTTGCGCGCATCCATCGCCGTCCATGCGACACAAAAGTCGGTCGCCAGCCCGGTCACAAAAACCCGCTTGATGCCACGCTGCTTGAGGTAGCCGCCCAGCCCGGTCGGTGTTTTGCCGTCGGCCTCGGTGAAGGCGGAATAACTGTCGACCTCCTGGTGATAACCTTTGCGCACAATCAGCTGCGCCGTGGGCAACTTCAGGTCTTTGTGCAGGGCGGCGTCGTCGGTGCCCTGCACACAGTGGTCGGGCCACAGGACCTGGTTGCCGTAGGCCAGCTTCTTGACCTCAAACGGTTTTTTGCCGGCGTGGGTGCTGGCAAAAGACGCATGTCCCTTGGTGTGCCAGTCCTGCGTGACCACGATGTTCTCAAAGGCAGCGGCCAGCTGGTTGATCACGGGCACCACCTCTTCACCGCCCTTGACCGGCAAGGTGCCGCCGGTCACAAAACAGTTCTGCACATCGACCACAAGAAGTGCACTTTTCCCGTCGGGCTTGATGCCTGCGGCAAAAGCCGCACGGCCCGCCAGGCCGGTAGCGGCCACAAGGCTGGCGCCGGAAAGTACTTTCAACAGGGTTCTGCGATGGTTGGGGTACATGAGGAAATCTCCTTGCAACAGGTTAAAAACTGACAACAACGGGACTAGACACTGAGGTAGGCGCGCCGCACCTCTTCATTGGCCGACAGTTCGGCCATCGCGCCCTCGTAACGGATCTGGCCTTTTTCGAGCACATAGGCCCGGTCTGACACCAGCTCGGCAAAATGCATGTTCTGCTCGGACAGCAAGATACTGACGCCCTGCGCCTTGAGCTCCAGAATCATCTGCACCATCTGCTCGACAATCACCGGCGCCACCCCTTCCGACGGCTCGTCGAGCAAGACCAGGTAGGGATTGCCCATGAGGGTACGCGCCACCGTCAGCATCTGCTGCTCGCCACCACTCATGCGCCCGCCCAGGCGGTCCGGCATTTCGCCCAGATTCGGGAAAAGTTTGAACAGGCGTTCCGGTGTCCAGACCGGCGCTGCGCTGCCGTCGGGCCGGAAGCGCGGCGGCTGGCGGCCGACCTCCAGGTTTTCGGTGACCGTCAGGTCGGTGAAGATGCGCCTGTCTTCCGGTACAAAGCCAAGGCCGCTGCGCGCCGCCTGGTGCGTTTCGCTTTTTGAGATGTCGGCGCCCAGAAAGGACACACTGCCGCTGCGCTTGTCCAGCATGCCGATCAGCGTTTTGAGCGTGGTGGATTTGCCCGCCCCGTTGCGCCCCATCAGGGCCACCACCTCCCCGCGCCGCACCTGCAGGCCGACGTCATACAGAATCTGGGCCGCGCCATACCAGGCACACAGGCCTTTGGCTTCCAGCAGAACATCTTTGGCAGGCGTCATGACGCAACATCCTTTTCGAGGGCTTTTTTCTCGAAGGTCTTGCCGCTGCCGAAATAGACTTCCTGGACCTTGGGGTGGTCGCGGATCTCCAGCGGTTTGCCTTCTGCAATCAGGCGGCCGCGTGCCAGCACAATCATGCGGTCGGCATAGGCAAACACCACATCCATGCTGTGTTCGGTGAAAAGCACCGCCATGCCGCGGTCCAGCACCAGTTGTTTGGTCAGCGCCATCAGGTCGTTGCGCTCTTTGGGTGCCATGCCGGCGGTGGGTTCGTCCATCAACAGCAGCCTGGGCTGGTTCGCCATGGCCATCGCGAGCTCCACACGTTTGACGTCGCCGTAAGCCAGCACACTGCAGGGCCGGTCGGCTTGCGCCTTCATGCTGACCTGATCGAGCAACTCCAGTGCTTCTGCACGTTTGTGCCCAGCTGCCCGGCGCCACATGGCCAACAGTTTGCGGTCTGCCGACAGCAGCGCCATCTGCACGTTTTCCACCACCGTCAGTGATGAAAATGTCTCTGCAATCTGGAAGGTGCGGCTGACACCGAGGCGCCAGATGTCGCGCGGAGCCAGCCCGATCAATTCCTGGCCGCCGAGCTGGATCGAGCCCGCATCGGCCCGCATCTGGCCATTGACCATGTTGAAAGTGGTGGACTTGCCGGCACCGTTGGGCCCGATCAGGGCCAGCAGTTCGCCGGCGGCCAGTTCAAAACTGATGCCGTCCACCGCCTTGACGCCGCCAAAGGACTTGCCCAGGCCGCTGACCTTGAGCAAACTCATGACTGCCCCTCTTTTGCACCGCGCAGCCGCGCCAGCAGCTGCTTGATAAAACCTGCAATGCCCTGCGGGAACAGCAGCACCAGAATCAGGATGATGGCGCCCAGCATGGCGCGCCAGTAGTCGGTGTTGCGCGCCACCGTGTCATGCAGCCAGGTGAAGGTGACCGCCCCGACAACCGGCCCGACCAGGGTCTGCACCCCGCCCAGCAGCACCATGACCAGGCCATCAATGGATTTGCCCACATGCAGGCTTTCCGGGGAAATGCTGCCCTTGGAAAAGGCATACAGCGCACCGGCCAGGCCGGCGAATGTGCCTGCCAGCACAAACGCCACCCATTGCAGGCGCTTGACGTCGATGCCGATCGCATCGGCACGCAGCACCGAATCACGCGCCGCCCGCATCGCGTAACCAAAAGGTGAATACAGGATGCGGTGCATCAGCAGCACAGCGCCTGCCACCAGTGCCAGCGTCAGGTAGTAATACATTTTTTTGTCGGCCAGCCATTCCGACGGCCAGACACCGGTCAGCCCGTTGCTGCCACCGGTGAACGCATCCCACTGGTAACAGATGGCCCAGGTGATTTGTGCAAAAGCCAGGGTCAACATCGCCAGGTAGACCCCCGACAGGCGCACGCAGAACCAGCCGTAGACAAAGGCGCCCAGCGCGGCCAGTGCCGGCGCCACCACCAGCGCCACCTCCATGGGCAGGTCCAGGCCACGCACCAGCAGCGCCGCACCGTAAGCGCCGAGGCCAAAGTAGGCCGCATGGCCGAAGGAATGCATGCCGGCCGGCCCCATGATGAAGTGCAGGCTGGCTGCAAACAGCACCGCCACCAGCAGGTCGATCAGCAGCACGGTGACATAGGGCGACTGCGCGCTGAGCACCGGCATCAGCACCAGCAAGGCGAGCACCCCGGCCACGCCGTAATTGTAGAGGCGGTCGGGCGGGCGCAAGGGCTGCTCCGCCGCACCGGCATGTCGGCTGGGCGCCTGCGGCCTGCCGAACAGGCCCCAGGGCCGCGCCACCAGCACCACCGCCATCACCAGAAACTCCACCACCAGCGTGAGTTTGGAAAACGAAATGCTGACACCCCAGATTTCCACCAGCCCCAGCCAGATGCAGATCGCCTTGAGTTCGGCAATCAGCAATGCCGCCACATAAGCACCCGGAATCGAACCCATGCCGCCCACCACCACCACCACAAAAGCAGCGCCAATGATGTTCAGGTCCATCTCCAGGTTGGCCGGCTCGCGCGGCAATTGCAGCGCTCCGCCCAGGCCGGCCAGCAAGGCACCCAGCGCAAACACGGCCGTGAACAGCCAGGCCTGATTGACGCCCAGTGCGCTGACCATCTCGCGGTCCTGCGTGGCGGCACGCACCAGCGTGCCCCAGCGGGTTTTGGTCAGCAGCAGCCAGAGCAGGCCGAGTATCACCGGGCCGGCAACGATCAGGAAAAGGTCATACGACGGAAACTGCCGGCCCAGGATGGAGACCGAACCGGTCAGGCCGGGCGCCCTTGGGCCCAGCAGCTCTTCCGGGCCCCAGAACCACAACACGCCGTCCTTGATGACCAGTCCCAGCGCAAAGGTGGCCAGCAGCTGAAACAGCTCGGGCGCGCGGTAAATCCGGCGCAGCAGCAGCACCTCGACCAGCGCGCCCAGCACCCCCACCGCGAGCGCCGCCAGCAACAGGGCGGGCCAGAAACCTATGCTGCTTCCCAGCGTGGCGACCAGTGAATACGCCACGTAGATGCCGACCATGAAAAAAGACCCATGGGCGAAATTGACGATGCGTGTCACCCCGAAGATCAGAGACAGCCCTGCCGCCACCAGAAACAGTGACGACGCTCCGGCCAGCCCGTTGAGCAGCTGGACAATAAAGCCTGAAAAACTCATGAATGACCTTCTGAATACCGCAAAGACAGGCGCTCAAGCAGCGCAGATGGAACAGCCCCGCCAGTCAGACTGGCACCAGACCCCGGGCGCAGGACGCGGGGCCCGGCAGCCCTGGCTGGTACCGTACGCTCAGTCAGCGGGCCGCAGTTTCTTGACTTCTGCAGCGGTCGGCTGGAACTTGGCGCCATCGAGGTAGCGGTAGTCCACCATCACACCCTTGCCACCTTCGTTTTTGGTACGCCCGACATAAGCGCCCATGGTCGACTGGTGGTCTTCAGTGCGATAAACCACGGGGCCAAATGGCGTCATCACCTTGAGGCCACGGAAAGCAGCAATCATTTTTTCGGTCTCGGTGGATTTGGCTTTTTTCATGCCCTCTGCCAGCGACTTGATGGCGCTGTAACCGACGACGGAGCCAAGACGCGGATAGTCCTTGTATTTGCCGTGGTAGGCCAGAAAGAAGGCCTTGTGTTCAGGGGTCTGGATGCCGTACCAGGGATAACCGGTGACGAACCAGCCGTTCGGCGTTTCTTCCTTCAGCGGATCAAGGTACTCGGGCTCACCGGTCAGCAGGCTGACCACCTGCCGCCCCTGGAACAGGCCGCGTGTATTGCCTTCGCGCACAAACTTCGACAGGTCGGCACCAAACAACACGTTGAAGATGGCGTCCGGCTTGGCATCGGCCAGCGCCTGCACCACGCTGCCGGAGTCCACCTTGCCCAGCGGCGGCGCCTGCTCGGCGACAAACTCCACATCCGGTTGCGCGGCTTTCAGCAAGGTCTTGAAACTGGCTGCAGCGGACTGCCCGTATTCATAGTTGGGGTACACCACGGCCCAGCGTTTTTTCTTCATCGCTGCGGCTTCGGGCACCAGCATGGCCACCTGCATATAGGTCGAGGCGCGCAGGCGGAAGGTGTAGCGGTTGCCGTTTTGCCAGACGATTTTGTCGGTCAGCGGTTCTGCCGCCAGGAAGAAAAACTTTTTCTGCTTGGCAAAGTCTGTCAATGCCAGGCCAATGTGCGACAAAAAGGAACCCGTCAGCACATCGACCTTTTCGCGCGACACCAGCTCTTCAGCGGCGCGCACAGCCTCGCCGGGATTGGCGTTGTCGTCACGCACAATCAGCTCGACTTTTTTGCCGTTGATGCCACCGGCTGCGTTGATTTCCTCCACCGCCAGCTCCATGCCCTTTTTGTAGGGCTCGAGAAAGGCCGGCTGCGCCTTGTAGCTGTTGATCTCGCCAATCTTGATGACACCTTGTGCATGAACAGCACTCAGCGGCACCAGGGCCAGAACAGCCGCTGCGCCCAGCATCTTGTATTGCATTTTCATAAAAACTCCTGCTTTGTCGTGGATCGGATTGATGGGTGACGGGCCCCGCCTAGCGGAGCCCATCCTCGCCTTTGATGTCGTGGATCTGCAAGCCGCCCACGCGCGGGAGAGGTCGGCCGCTGTCGGTTACCACGACAGCCACCACAATTTCATGGGCACGCGGCGCATCCGACACCCGTGCCTCCATCGCATCAAAATGACTGCGCACAAAAGCGGCGTCCTTGTGCCCCAGTGGCACATCGATGGCCGTACCGAGCCCGCCCCTTTTTTTGCTCGACGGCACCAGCGCCGCGCCTTTTTCCACCGCCAGCCGCAGCGGCGCACCGAGTTTCGGGTGCAGGATGGCGGCCGCATGTTCGAGCTCACCGGCCTCACCCACAATCGCGGCCTTGCCATAACTCTGTGCCTGGCCCGGTGAAATACCGAGGGCCTGAACACACTTGTTGCCCAGCAGGCCACCGAGCTCTTCACCGATGGCGATCAACTCGTCCAGATTTTCGGTGTAAGACCCGGCCAGAGGATTGTGAATCACGGCCATGGCCAGCGCCCGGCGCGTCGGCGGGTCTATCGTTTTGCCCATTTCCATGCGGGTCTCATCGACCTGCACAATGATTTTCCGGATGCTCGCTGTCATATGGCTGTCCTGGTGAAGGGTCATGGCGGCGCTGCTCAGCGCAAACCGTCCCATTGGCTGATCGCGCTTGCCGCCAGCCCGGCGACACGCGCATGGATGCGCGGACCGGTGCTCATGGCAAGGATAAACACAATTTCGTCCGCCAGCGGCGCGCCGGGGACCCGCACCTCGATGGCGTCAAAGTGGCTGCGCACATAAACCGCATTGACATGGGTCAGCGGTACATCCAGCGCCGTGCCGGGCGCACCGACTTTTTTGGTCGAAGGCACGATGGACAGGGCGTTGCCGGGCTGCCCGGTTTTTTCCCCGCCCTGCCCCTTCGCATAGGCCTTGGGGTCGCCTTTCCAGCCCAGCAGTTCGCGCATGGCATAACCACCGGGCACATGCCATAGCGCGCCGTGCTCGAGCTCGCCCGCCGCACCGACAATGGCGCCCTTGCCATACCCCTCGATACGTTCGGCGGGAACGTCCATCGCGGTGCGCAGCTTGCGCGCCATCTCCAGTCCGACCGGGTCCAGCGCCGCCATCATTGGCAGGATGTCGGGCTCATAACGCCCGGCGAAGGGATTCGTCAATACAACACCAATCGCGCCACGCAGCAACGGCACCGGGCCCACCGGCCCGAATTCGTGCAGGATTTGCTCAACGTGCGTGAAGATGCGCCGTATTTCAATCATCGCTGTGTGTCCATCGGTTTCATTAAGCAAATACCGAACCAACTTGCGGATTGCTGCGCTGGTTTTCGAGTCTGCCCATGGCCGCAGTATCGGTGCTGGCGACCTGATTCTGGCAAACCAGCGCCGCCGACCAGATCAGGCCGGCTGCGCGCAGTGCCTGGGCACGCCACAAACCGGCCTCCAGGGCCTGCTGCACCAGCGCGGGGGGCAAGGGCGGAACATCGACCGTGACCGGCAGCCCCCCCAGATCGCTGTTGTCCTTGAGCTCGCAAGCCGGACGCCGCAGGATACGTGCATCGGGCACATCGACCGCATTGGCAATCACGGTCGCGGCCGCATCGGCCTCGGCCGCCGTGCGCGCCAGAACCGTGACACTGTCGGCAATACCCAGGGAAAAACTGCGGCCGCGCCAGCCGCTGGTGGCGACGCCACGCACCGGCAGCCGGCTGGAGACTTCAAACTGGCCATCGGTGTGAATACCCGCGTGCAGCTGCTGGCTGTCGAGCCGCGCGATGTCGGCATACAGCCCGATACGCACCGATTGTCCGGGCGCCAGATGCAGGGCAATGTCACCGCCGTTGTTGACCCAGGCCCGGTTCACGCCGTCCCGGTCATAACTGGCCATCAGTTCCTGTGCCACCGCTCCAGCTACCGCCGCCATCGGCGTGATGAAACCGCTCTGGTAAGGCTGGCAGGCTTGCCACATGCGCCGTGCAACCGGGCCCCGCAGCAGGCAGTTGCCCTGCACAGGAAGCTGCAACAGCGCGAGTTCTTCCACAAGCTCCCCCAGAATGCCGCGAAAGCGCAGCCAGGCATGCTCATGTGCAGCGTCCACCGACTTGGGATTGCCATTGGCACCGATCACGATATCGATGGGGCCATGCTGCAAATGCCAGCGGCCATCGGGTAAACGTGTTCGGTGGGCGTCCATGTCAGCCGAGCAGGGGCGGACGCCCCAGGGGCCAGGGATTGGCCGCAGGCAAGGCGGCCCACGCCAGCGCCGACGGCGCGCCTTCGTTGTGCCATGCACCGAGGTGCAGTGCTTGCGCCAGCGTGCGCACATGGTCCATGTGACCCCCGAGCGCACGGTAGTCGTCTAGCTTCATGCTGAACTCTATAGGCGCCACGATGGCCGGCGTGGGCACGGTGCCAAAACTGTTGTCGGGCATGCGCATGACATCGGCCATCACGGTGATGCCGCCGCCGGGCCAGACATAAGCCGGCGCACCGCCGCAGGTCACATTGACCAGCGCAGCCTTGATGGCGCGCGTCAGCAACACCGGGTTTTCAGTGACGCCGGCGCGCAGGCTGCCGCCGGCCCCGCCCAGAAACAGCACGGTAGACAGCGAGGGTTCGCAGTTCTCGCCGATACGCGCCACGATGTGGGCCACCGCTGCCGGCATCTCCTGCTCTACCGGGTGCAGGTCGTCATTGAGCACATACCAGCTCGCGTGTTCACCGGTGGTCGACGTCATCAACAGCCGCAGGCCCGGCCAGGCCACGCCCGGGTCCCAGCTTTCAATGATGGACAGCGGATCGGCGATGTCGGTGCCGCCCCAGCCAGTGCCGGGATTGGCCACCTGGAAATACCGGCCCGGCGTCGATTTGCGGCCACGCATTTTGATGCCGGAAGCGCGCATGTCCAGGCAGCGGCCGGCCTGGTGTTCGGTCAGCACGCCGGTGATGTGGTCGTCCACCACCACCACCTCATCGAGCAGGCCGAAAAACTGTTTGGCAAAAATGCCGATGGTGGCCGAGCCACAGCCGACCCGCATGCGCCGCTCTTCCACCCCATTGACAATCGGCGCCCTGCCCGCCTGGATCACAATCTGCGAGCCCCCGTCAATCGTGAACTCCACCGCCTGCTTGTTGCCCAGCGATTGCATCATGTCCATGGTCACGCGGCCCTCTTTTTTGCTGCCGCCGGTGAGGTGGTGCACGCCGCCCAGCGACAGCATCTGCGAGCCATACTCGGCGGTCGTCACATGGCCCACCACCTCGCCCTTGCAGCGGACGTTGGCCTGCTCGGACCCGAGGAATCGGTCGGTGTCAATTTTGACCTTGAGGCTGCAGTAACTGAAGATGCCCTCGGTGACAACGGTGACCATATCGACACCCTCTACCTGCGACGAGACGATAAAGGGAGCGGGCTTGTAGTCGGGGTAGGTGGTGGAGGATCCGACGCCGGTGACAAACACCTCGTTGGCCAGCAGCAAATCACCATCCCAGACCGCCTGGGCCGCAGGCGCTTCCTCAGCATCAGCCACCGCGGCCGCCGCGCGGCCGGCAAAAGGCAGCACCCGCGGCTCGTCATCGAGCAGGGTGCGGCGCAGCAAAAGCACCGGATCGACGCGCACCAGGGTGCCGCCGTGATTGGCGTAACGGTCACAGGCACCACTTCGGCCATCCGAAATCTGGCACAGCACGGGGCAGGCGTTGCACTCGATCTTTTCGCTGGTCATGCGCTCATTGCGCGGCCGGGCTTTTTCCAGCACCTGCGCAAACGCGGGCGACTCCATGCCTGGCAAGCCGTCAGTCTTGGTATGTTCCGTCATGTTTGCGCGTGTTGTGGGGTCAAGCTGTTCATTCTGGTGCATCGGCACCCATGTAGTGCATACTTAATCAATATGTTGCGTTCGCTACATTTAAAATTACTGTAGCGCATGTGAATTTTTGACGCAATAGGATTTGCATGCAGCGTACAATTTATTTTCAGAAACCCACAGACCCTCACCACCGAACACCACCATGAGCGCTTTCAACGAAGAGACAGTCCTGTCCGTGCACCACTGGACCAACAAGCTGTTCACCTTCACCACCACCCGGGATACATCGCTGCGTTTCAGCAACGGCCATTTCACCATGATCGGCCTGCGCATCAATGACAAACCGCTGCTGCGCGCCTACAGCATCGTCAGCCCGAACCATGAGGAACACCTGGAATTCCTCAGCATCAAGGTGGCCGACGGCCCCCTGACCTCGCGCCTGCAACACATCAAGGTCGGCGACAAGATCATCGTCGGCCGCAAACCGACCGGCACGCTGGTGATCGACTACCTGCTGCCGGGCAAACGCCTGTACCTGCTGTCCACCGGGACCGGCCTGGCGCCTTTCATGAGCATCATCCGCGACCCCGAGACCTATGAGCGCTTTGAGCAGATCGTGCTGGTGCACGGCGTGCGCCAGGCCGATGAGCTGGCTTACCACGACCTGGTCGTGGAGCACCTGCCGCAGCACGAGTTTCTGGGCGAACTGATCTCCAGGCAGCTGCTGTATTACCCCACCGTGACGCGCGAAAGTTACCGCAACATGGGACGTGTGACCGATCTGATGGAAAGCGGCAAGATGTTTGAAGACCTGAAGCTGCCGCCACTCGACCCGGCCAGCGACCGCGTGATGATTTGCGGCAGCCCGGGCATGCTCAAGGACCTCAAACACATGCTCGAAAAACGCGGTTTCACGGAGGGCAACACCTCCAAGCCCGGCGACTTTGTGATTGAGCGTGCTTTCGCCGAACAATAGGCCGGGCTGCGCGGCTCCTGCATGACCACCAAAACCCCGGTTTCACGCTCTCCAGCGGTGCGGCTTGCTGCGGCCAAGCGCCCGGGCGTGCGCGAGCAGGCCGCACAGGCGACGCGTGACAACATCCTGCGCGCCGCCACCCGGGTGTTTGCGCGTTACGGTTACGACGGCGGCAGCGTGGAAAAAATCTCGCGCTCGGCCAAGTCTTATGACCGGATGATTTATTACTACTTCGGCAGCAAGGAAGGCCTGTTCATCGAGGTGCTGGAAGACATGTACCGGCGCATGAACGATGCTGAACTTGCGCTCGATCTGGACATCGACCAGCCGGTGGAATCGCTCCAGGACGTGATCCGGTTTGTGGTGACGTACTACAGCAAAAACCCGGAGTTCATCACGCTGCTGAACACCGAAAACCTGCACCGGGGCAAACACATTGCCAAGTCGGCGCGCGCCAGGGAATACTCCTCGCCGGCGATTGCCATCATCCGGCAGTTGCTGGAAAGCGGGGTTGCCAAAGAGGTGTTCCGCGCCGATATCTCTGCGCGCAACGTCTATCTGCTGATTGCGGCAACCGGTTATTTCTACATCTCCAACCGCCACACGCTGTCGGCCTTCCTCGGCGAAGACCTGCAGGCACCCGAGGCCCTGGCGCAATGGCAGGAATTCATCATCAGCACCGTGCTGCGCACCGTGATGCGCCAGCCTTAGCAGAAAGACTCCCATGGCAGAAGCAGCAGCAAGCGGAAAATCGGGCAAAGTGGTCATCACCAACATCGGCTTGCTGCTGTCGGGCGACATTGACCAACCGATCCTGGACGCCGACACCATTGTTGTCCACGACGGACTGATCGTCGCGGTCGGCAAGGCCAAAAACTGCGACATGGCCCATGCTCAAACCGTGATCGACGCACACCAGACCTGTGTCGCCCCCGGCCTGATCGACAGCCATGTACACCCGGTTTTTGGCGACTGGACACCGCGCCAGAACCAGATCGGCTGGATCGATTCGACCATGCACGGCGGCGTCACCACCATGATCTCGGCCGGCGAGGTGCATCTGCCCGGCCGCCCCAAGGACATCGTCGGCCTCAAAGCCCTGGCCATCACCGCGCAGCGCGCGTTTGACAATTTCCGGCCCGGTGGTGTCAAGGTGCTGGCGGGCGCACCCATCATTGAAAAAGGCATGGTCGAGCAGGACTTCAAGGAACTGGCCGAAGCCGGCGTCGGCCTGCTCGGCGAGGTCGGCCTGGGCTCGGTCAAGGCCGGTTACGAAGCCAAAGAGATGGTGGCCTGGGCGCGCAAGTACGGCATACAGAGCACCATACACACCGGTGGCCCGTCGATTCCGGGCTCGGGCCTGATCGACAAGGACGTGGTGCTGGAAGCTGATGCCGATGTGATCGGCCACATCAACGGCGGGCACACCTCTTTGTCCGAGAACCATGTTTGCGAACTCTGCGAAAAATCCGCGCGCGCGATCGAGATCGTCCACAACGGCAACGAAAAAGTGGCGATTGCCGCCGCTCAGGCTGCGCTGCAGCTCAAATGCCCACACCGCGTGATCCTGGGCACCGACGGCCCGGCCGGATCGGGCGTGCAACCGCTGGGCATGTTGCGCCTGATCGCGCTGCTGTCCAGCCTGGGCAATATTCCGGCGGAGCTGGCCTTCTGTTTTGCCACCGGCAACACCGCGCGTATCCGCAAGCTCAACTGCGGGCTGATCGAGGTCGGCCGCGATGCCGATTTTGTCTTTCTGGACAAAGCCCAGCACACGGCCGGCCGCGACCTGCTCGACAGCGTACAGCGCGGCGACATACCGGGCGTCGGCATGGTGATGATTGACGGCATCGTGCGTTGCGGCCGCAGCCGCAACACGCCGCCGGCCACCACGATCCCCAGTGTGTTGTCCCATGCCTGACGCCGCACGCAGGCGCTGAACATGCCGCAAATTCTCTCCCCGACCAAGGAAGAACTCGCTGCACTTGAGCCGCTGGATCGCCTGGAGCTGCGCGATATCGTGCTGGTCGCCACCGCGCAGCAGGCCGATGCGGCATGGACCGCCCTGGCCGCGAGCCGTGTGCTCGGTTTTGACACGGAATCAAAGCCGACTTTTTTCCGTGACCAGGTGTCCGAAGGCCCGCATGTGGTGCAGCTGTCGGCCCTGAACAAGGCCTGGGTGTTCCAGTTGTTTGATGCGCGCTGCCGCGAGGTGGTGTCCGCCCTGCTGGTGTCCGAGAGCATCACCAAGGTGGGCTTTGGGCTGGCCGGCGACCACACGCAGATCCGCCGGACCCTGGGCGTGGAGCCGCGCAATGTGCTGGACCTCAACGTGGTGTTCCGCAAAAAAGGTTATGCCAAAGAGATCGGCGTGCGCGGTGCGGTGGCGGTGCTGTTCAATCGCCGCTTCCTGAAATCGAAAAAAGCCACCACCTCCAACTGGGCCAATCGCCAGCTCAGCGAAAGCCAGCTGGTGTATGCGGCCAACGATGCCTGGGCCGCGATGCTGGTGTTTGACGCGCTGGATTTGCCGTCTTCCTAGGAGCCGTCGGCCACGCCGAAGCGCTGCATCAGCGCCGCGCAGAAGGGCGCGCTGCCGCTGATGCACAGGGTCAGCACATGCCAGGGTGGTGATGCCGCGTCCATGTGCTCCTGCAGATCGACGTCCCATTCTCCACCCTCGTCCAGCGGCGCCTGCTGGCCGGGAAACGCCGCATGGGCCCAGTCCAGCACCGCGCCGATTTCGGCACGCACCGCAGCCAGCTGCGCCTGCCGCACCGAAGCCATGGCCTCAAAAGTGCCACCGCCCAGGGCATCCTCGCTGTACTCAAAGTCGAGGAACTGCAGGCTCATTCGCCGGTTTCGGGGTCCTGCACCGGCGTGTCACTGCCCTCGCCATCCAGCGGGCGGGGCCGGTGCGTACGCCTGCCCTCTTTGGCAATCAGCTCGAGGTAAAAGAAATCAGCACCCTCTTTGGCGGCCGCATCGACCAGCGGCAGGATGGTGGCGAAATGCACGACCTCCGCCGTTTCCGCGCTGGCTCCGAAGCGGCAGTCAAAATCCCAGAAGTCCACGCCCTCGGGCAGCGGCACGCGGCGCTGGCGCTTGACGTATTTGCGGATGTCGTGTTTGACCGCGTCCAGCACGCGGTCGCGGTTTTTGCCTTCGATGTTCAGCTTGAATGTCTTTTTCACGGGTGCCTTGAAGTCAGTCGGTGCCAGTCCCCTGAAAAGAGCCGGTTCGCCATCTGTCGATTATGCGGCTTGCCCCGCAGGGCGGCAGGCCTGACAGGCTTAAACTGGGCGTTTGCAGGGCGCGCTCCGGCCCCTGCACCTCACAAAGCCCTGTTCATGCCATTTACCTCCCTGGGCTTGTCCCCCGCCCTGCTGCGCGCCGTCAGCGCCAGGGCCTTTCTGAGCCCCACCGCCGTCCAGGCGGCCGCCATTCCGGCCGTGCTGCAGGGCCGCGATGTGCTGGCCTCGGCGCAGACCGGCTCCGGCAAAACCGCTGCCTTTGTGCTGCCGCTGCTGCAGTTGCTGCAGCAGGCGCCCAGCGAAAAACCACGCCGTGTACGCCTGCTGGTGCTGGTGCCCACGCGCGAGCTGGCGGCGCAGGTCGGCGAGGAAATCCGCAGCCTGGGCCAGCACCTGCCGCAGGCGCTGAAAGTCGCCGTGGTGTTCGGCGGCGTGTCCATCAACCCGCAGATGATGCATTTGCGCGGCGGCGCCGATATCGTGGTGGCCACGCCGGGCCGGCTGCTGGACCTGGCCGACCACAACGCGGTGCTGCTGTCAGGCGTCGCGTCGCTGGTGCTCGACGAGGCCGACCGCCTGCTGGACCTGGGCTTTGCCGAGGAACTGGGCCGCATCCTTGCGCTGCTGCCGGCGCAGCGGCAAACCCTGTTTTTCTCGGCCACCTTTCCGGCGGCCGTACAGGCGCTGGCCAACCGCTTGCTGCGCGATCCGGTGCACATCGACGCACCGGCGGAACCCCAGGGCCAGCCCGACATCACGCAGCGGGCCATCGCCGTGGATGCGGGCCGGCGCACCCAGCTGCTGCGGCACCTGATCACGCAAAACGGCTGGCGCCGCGTGCTGGTGTTTGTGGCCACCAAACATGCCGCAGAAATGGTGGCCGACAAATTGCGCAAGGCCCGCATCAACGCCGAGCCTTTTCACGGCGAGCTGAGCCAGGGCAAACGCACACAGGTGCTGGCCGACTTCAAGGCCTCCCGGCTCAAGGTGGTGATCGCCACCGACGTGGCCTCGCGCGGCATCGACATCGCACAGTTGCCGGTGGTGCTGAACTACGACTTGCCGCGCTCGGTGCAGGACTATGTGCATCGCATAGGCCGCACGGGCCGCGCCGGCGAAAGCGGTCTGGCCCTGAGTTTTGTCAGCGCCGACACCGAGGCGCACTGGCGCCTGATTGAAAAACACCAGCAGCTCCAGCTGCCGCGCGAGCAGATCGTCGGCTTTGAACCGCTGCAGGTGGCCCCGGCAGAAGCACCGTCGACCGGCGGCATCAAGGGCAAGCGGCCCAGCAAAAAAGACAAGCTGCGCGCAGCGGCAAGCGGTCTTTAGCCTGGCGCTGCCACCCTGGCGCTCACACTGGTCATCGCATAACCCTTTTCGCTGATCTGCTCTTCCAGCCGGGCGATGGCGTATTTGCCAAGCTGCTCGGCCTGTGCACCGCCTTCTATACCCCGCGCCTCGGACTCCCAATCGCTGTTGGTCGCCTCCTCTGGAATGAGCCGTCCCTCGGGCACGGCCAGGTAGGAATAACGATGGCCTGATTCGGCCCGGCGGTAAATATCCAGTCGCATGTTGACTCCTTCGCAGGGTTTGCTCACCTTACACCTTATCGCCCTTGGACACCGGCGTCCAGAAGAAACGCGCATCACCAACCTGAAACGCCGCCAGCACTTCGTCCCGCGCCTCAAGTTACTCTGCTTTTGATAGCTGCTTGCGCACGCCAAACAAGGGCCGGAGGCCAATTTGATGCATGGCCCGGCCGACACCGCCCGGGCCCTGGCAGACACGCAGGCGACGCGCGGCAGGCGCGTAACGCGCTAAGCTGCGCCGCAAACATGTATCAGCACACAACCCTGAAGGAGCCCCCATGAACGATCTTTTCTCACTCCAGGGCCGCAGCGCATTGATCACAGGCGGCTCGCGCGGTATTGGCCGCATGATGGCCGCCGGTTTTCTGGCGCAGGGCGCCCGCGTGTACATCTCGGCGCGCAAGGCCGCCGCCTGCGACCAGACCGCCAGAGAGCTCTCCAGCCTGGGGCACTGCATCAGCCTGCCCGCCGACGTGTCCACCGCCGAAGGCATTGCCGCGCTGGTCGCGGCTTACACCCGCCACGAAGCCCAGCTGGACATCCTGGTCAACAACGCGGGCGCAGCCTGGGGCGCTCCGTTTGACGAGTTCCCCGAAAGCGGCTGGGACAAGGTGATGGACCTGAATCTCAAAACACCGTTTTTCCTGACCCAGGCGCTGGCGCCCCTGCTGCGCAAGGCCGCAGCGCAGCGGCCCGCCAAGGTCATCAACATCGCGTCCATAGACGGCATTTCCGTCAATGCCATGGAAACCTATTCCTACGCAGCCAGCAAGGCCGGACTGATCCAGCTGACACGGCGCATGGCGCTGCGCCTGATCGAAGACAACATCGTGGTCAGCGCGATTGCCCCCGGGGCCTTTGCGTCGGACATGAACAAGGATGCCCGCGACCACGGCGAGGCGGTCGCTGCGCGCATTCCCGCCGGACGCGTCGGGCAGGACGCCGACATGGCCGGTGCGGCGATTTACCTGGCCTCGCGTGCCGGTGACTACGTGGTCGGATCCACCCTGGTGGTCGATGGCGGCGTGACCCATGCACGTTGAGTGACCAAGCCACTATTCGCGCCTCAAGCCAGAGGAATGCAGCGTTTACTTTTTCTGACAAAAGTCTGACGCCATGTTTCGTACACCCGCAGGTAAAACTACCTAAGTCCTAACCCGCTCACCCGGCACGAAGCAACTCGTTAGCATCCAACTCTCTGAGACGGGCCCGTGTGCCCGCCATTTCCATGTCTGTCAGCCGGAGAGCAATTTGTCAGCGGAGTTCATTCTTGAAACGCAGGGCTTGACCAAGGAGTTCAAGGGCTTTGTGGCGGTCAACCAGGTGGACCTGAAAGTCCAGCGCGGCCACATCCATGCGCTGATCGGTCCCAATGGCGCGGGCAAAACCACTTTCTTCAACCTGTTGACCAAATTCCTGCACCCCACCGCAGGGACCATCCTGTTCAACGGCACCGACATCACCACCGAAAAGCCCGCACAGACAGCGCGCCGCGGCATTGTTCGTTCGTTCCAGATCTCTGCGGTGTTCCCGCACATGACGGTACTCGAGAACGTGCGCGCCGCACTGCAGCGCAACCTGGGCACCTCGTTTCACTTCTGGAAAGCCGAAAGCACGCTGTTTCACCTGCATGACGAGGCCCGCCGCCTGCTCGCGCAGGTCGACCTGCAGGACTTTGCCGACGAGCTCACGGTCAACCTGCCTTATGGCCGCAAACGCGCGCTGGAGCTGGCCACCACGCTGGCACTGCAGCCCGAACTGATGCTGCTGGACGAACCCACGCAGGGCATGGGCCACGAGGATGTGGCGCGCGTGACCGAGCTGATCAAGAAGGTGTCCACGGGGCGCACCATCCTGATGGTGGAACACAACATGAGTGTGGTCGCGTCGATTGCCGACCGCATCACCGTGCTGCAGCGCGGCGCCATCATTGCCGATGGCCCCTATGCAGAGGTGTCCAAGAACCCGCTGGTGATCGAGGCCTACATGGGCACCGCCCATGCCGAACTGCAGGGGGCCCACTGATGTCGAAGGAACTCCTGAAAATCGAAGACCTGCACGCCTGGTATGGTGAGTCGCACATCCTGCATGGCGTCAACCTGACGGTGCACGAAGGCGAAGTGGTGACCCTGCTGGGACGCAACGGCGCCGGCCGCACCACCACCATGCGCGCGATTGTCGGCCTGACCGGCAGCCGCAAAGGCTCTATCCGCATCCAGGGCGAGGAAACCATCAAGCTGGCACCGCACAAGGTGGCGCACCTGGGCGTCGGTTATTGCCCCGAGGAACGCGGGATTTTTGCCAGCCTGACGGCCGAAGAAAACCTGATGCTGCCGCCCACCATTGCGCCGGGCGGCATGAGCCTGGACGAGATCTACGCCATGTTTCCGAATCTGAAAGAGCGTGCCTCCAGCCCCGGCACGCGGCTGTCAGGCGGCGAGCAGCAGATGCTGGCGGTTGCACGTATTTTGCGCACCGGCGCACGCCTGCTGCTGCTCGATGAAATTTCCGAAGGCCTGGCGCCGGTGATTGTGCAAAAGCTGGCCGAGATGATCCTGACCCTCAAGGCCAAGGGTTACACCATCGTGCTGGTGGAGCAGAACTTCCGCTTTGCAGCGCCGCTGGCTGACCGGTTTTACGTGATGGAACACGGCACCATCGTGAAACAGTTTGCACAAAACGAGCTGACCCAGAACATGGGCATGCTGCAGGAATACCTGGGCGTGTAAACCCGCGCCCGACTGCATCCACCACCGTTTCGCTTTTCGATCCCAACCAACCAGGAGACCCCATGAAACTCAAAACCCTAGTCGCCGCACTGGCCATCGGCTTTTCTGCCGCAGTGTCTGCCCAGAACACCGGCCCCGTGAAAATCGGCTTCATCACCGACATGTCCAGCCTCTACGCCGACATCGACGGCCCGGCCGGCGGCGAAATGATCAAGTGGGCGGCACAGGATTTCGGCGGCAAGGTGCTGAACCGTCCTATCGAAGTGCTGACCGCCGACCACCAGAACAAGGCCGACGTGGCCAGCTCCAAGGCGCGCGAATGGATAGACAAGGACGGCCTGTCCATGCTGATGGGCGGCACCAGCTCGGGCACCGCGCTGGCCATGTCCAAGGTCGCGTCCGAGAAGAAACGTCCCTTCATCGTCGTCGGTGCCGGCTCGGCCCGCCTGACCAATGAAGACTGCTCACCCTATACCGTGCATTACGCCTACGACACCGTGGCACTGGCCAAGGTGGCCGGCTCCGCGCTCGTCAAGGCCGGCAACAAGAACTGGTTCTTCCTGACCGCTGACTACGCTTTTGGTTACTCGCTCGAAGGCGACGCATCCACCGTGGTCAAGGCCAATGGCGGTACCGTGGCCGGCGCCGTGCGCCATCCGCTCAATGCCTCGGACTTTTCGTCCTTCCTGCTGCAGGCACAAAGTTCCAAGGCCCAGATCCTGGGCCTGGCCAATGCCGGTGGTGATTTCACCAACGCCATGAAAGCCGCCAAGGAGTTCGGCATCAACAAGACCATGAAGGTCGCCGGCTTGCTGGTGTTCATCAACGACGTGCACAGCCTGGGACTGTCCAATACCCAGGGCCTGCAACTGGCCGACAGCTGGTACTGGAACCAGGACGACGCATCGCGCAAGTTCGCCAAACGCTTCTTCGAAAAATACAAACGCATGCCTTCCAGCCTGCAGGCCGCCGACTACTCGGCCGCCACGAGCTACCTCAAAGCCGTGCAGGCCGCCGGCACCACGGACGCCGACAAGGTCATGGCCACGCTCAAGGGCATGAAGATTGACGACTTCTACAACAAGGGCCAGATCCGCGCCGACGGCCGCATGATCCACGACATGTACCTGTTCGAAGTCAAGGCAGCCAAGGACTCTTCGACACCCTGGGACTACTACAAGATGGTTGCCAAGGTACCCGGCGAGCAGGCTTTCACCACCGTGGCTGAATCCAAATGCGCCCTGCTGAAAAAGTAAGCCGGGCATAAAACTGGAAGACAAAGCGGCTGGCCTGTCAGCCGGCCGCTTTTTTTAGATGAACTGAACGGCCTCCATGGAAATTTTCGGTATTCCCCACCAGGCTTTTCTGGGCCAGCTGCTGCTGGGCCTGGTCAATGGCGCGTTTTACGCCATGCTCAGCCTCGGGCTGGCTGTCATTTTTGGCCTGCTGGGCATTGTGAACTTTGCGCACGGCGCCCTGTACATGCTGGGTGCGTTTGCCGCCTGGATCATGCTCGACAAGCTCGGCATCAATTACTGGATGGCGCTGGTGCTGGCACCGCTGACGGTGGGTGCGATTGGCGTGGTGATAGAGCGGCTTTTCCTCAAACACCTGTACAAGCTCGATCACCTGTACGGCCTGCTGCTGACGTTCGGCCTGTCGCTGATTCTCGAAGGCATTTTCCGCGAACTCTACGGTGTATCCGGCCAGTCCTATCCCGTGCCCGAACTGCTGTCGGGTGCCACCAACCTGGGCTTCATGGTCCTGCCCAATTACCGCGCCTGGGTGGTGCTGGTGTCGCTGGTGGTCTGCCTCGGCACCTGGTTCCTGATCGAAAAAACCAGGCTGGGCGCCTACCTGCGTGCCGGCACTGAAAACGCCGCCCTGGTGCAGGCCTTCGGCATCAACGTTCCGCTGATGGTCATGCTGACCTATGGCGCCGGCGCTGCACTGGCGGCACTGGCCGGCGTGCTGGCTGCACCCATCATCCAGGTCAATCCGCTGATGGGCTCGAATCTGATCATTGTGGTGTTTGCCGTGGTCGTGATAGGCGGCATGGGCTCCATCATGGGTTCCATACTGACCGGCCTGGGTCTGGGGATTGTCGAAGGGCTGACCCGGGTGTTTTACCCCGAGGCATCGAGCATTGTGGTGTTTGTCATCATGGTCATCGTGCTGATGATCCGGCCCGCCGGCCTGTTCGGCAAGGAGGCATGAGCATGGCCACCCCCACCCCAAGCACTGACAACAACAAGCTGATGACCCAAGCCGCCAAACTCATTCGTGTGACCTACATCGGCCTGCTGATCCTGGCGCTGGTCGCGCCCCTGCTGGGCCTGTACCCGGTGTTTGTGATGAAGCTGCTGTGTTTCGCGATTTTTGCCTGCGCCTTCAACCTGCTGCTTGGCTTCACCGGGCTGCTGTCTTTCGGCCACGCTGCCTTTTTTGGCTCGGCCGCCTATGTCACCGGCTGGTTCATCAAGTCCCAGGGCTGGACGCCGGAACTCGGCATTGCCGCCGGTGTCGTGGCTTCCGGCCTGATTGGCCTGGTGGTGGGTGCGGTCGCGATCCGGCGCCAGGGCATTTATTTCGCCATGATCACGCTGGCGATTGCGCAGATGGTTTATTTTGTCTGCCTGCAGGCCTCCTTTACCGGCGGTGAAGACGGTCTGCAGGGGGTGCCGCGCGGCGCGCTGTTCGGGCTGATCTCGCTGGAATCAGACACCACCATGTATTACCTCGTGGTGGCGGTGTTTGTGGCCTGCTTTCTGGTGATCTCGCGCATTGTGCATTCGCCGTTTGGCCAGGTGCTCAAGATGATCCGCGAAAACGAACCGCGTGCAATCTCGCTCGGTTACCAGGTCGACCGCTACAAGCTGCTGGCTTTTGCGCTGTCGGCGGCGCTGGCCGGCCTGGCCGGTTCGCTGAAAACACTGGTCATGGGTTTTGCCACGCTGTCCGATGTGCACTGGTCCATGTCCGGTGAGGTCATCCTGATGTCCCTGCTCGGCGGCGTCGGCACTTTCTTCGGCCCGGTGTTTGGCGCGGGCATTGTGATCTCGCTGCAAAACCTGCTGGCCGACAAGGTCGGATCCTGGGTCACCGTGATCATTGGCGTGATTTTTGTGATGTGTGTGCTGACCTTCCGCAAGGGCGTGGTCGGTGAGCTTCAGGCCTGGCTGGAGCGGCGCCGGCGCGCTGCCACCGGCCAGGACGCCTGAAGCCGGGCGCGTATCTGCCTAGTCGTCGGCGCCCGCGCTGGACAAGGCATCACTGAGGTGCTGCGGCAAGACCAGATTGCCCTGGTCGTCGGGCAAGGCCTCAATGCCTATCAGCGGCGCCGAGGCGCTGACCCCGCCGAACAGGGTGGCAAATGCGCAATCAGCCGCATCGCGCCCGGTGGCAAAACGCACAAAACCCATGGGGATGGCGGTGCCTGAAGGGTCAAACAGGTACCAGCGGTGGCCTACATACACCTCCACGTAGGCGTGAAAATCTGTCGGGCCCAGGGCCGGGTCGGCGCCGTAGTCGATGCCACTGACAAAACGCGCCGGAATGTTGACCGCACGGCACAACGCAATCATCAAATGGGCAAAATCACGGCAAACGCCGGCTTCATCAATCAGCGTATCGACGGCGGTGGTGTAACCCGTCGAGCTGTTGGAGGTGAAGGTCACACGCTGATTGACCCAGTCCCGGATCGCCTGCACCCGGCTGTAACCCTGGTGCAAATGGCCAAACTCCTTGACCGCCAGCCGGTGCAGGCGGTCTGACTGGCAATAACGGCTGGGGTAGAGATAGTGCAGCACCTGGCCGGGCAGTTGCAGTACGCCGACTTCCTGCAGCTTGTCCGGCTGCTCCTGGTGGTGGTGCACATCCACCGTGGCCCCGTAACTGACCGTCAGCGGGCCGGGCGCGGCCCGGAACTTCAGGTAGCGGTTGTGGCTGACCGGGTCGGTGTACAGGTCGGGCTGAAGAATCTGGCTGATGCCCAGGGTTTCACTGAGCACGTTTTGCTGCGCTGTTTGTGCGGCATGGATGTTGAACAGAAAATCACAACCCGCATCGGCGACCTGGTAAGCCAGTTCAATGGAAAATTTAAGCCTGACCATGGATGTATCCTGAAAGGGTGCCAGAGCCGGCGGGCGCAGGCTGCGGCAACTGAAAATAAAAAGGGTGGAGCGTGGAGGGTGCAGCGGCGTGCACCAGCAGCCGGGCATCACCCGCCATGGTGGATTGTGATGACATTCAAAGACCCTGCCGGCAACTCGCGGCAGCGCCCCATGAGCAGCCGCCACCGTGCCTGACGCGCACGCAGCATATCCGCCTACAGACAGCCTTTCAAGCCAGCAGGGGCGCCCTCAATCGCTCCGTTTTTGATAGCTGCCCAAGCCCGTCCAGCAAGGACTGGTGCCCGATTTTTGGCTCAGACCTCGTCCATGAAGCGGACCTTGATACTTTTGCCCTTGACGCCGCCGTTGGCGAGCTTTTGTTGGGCCTGGCTGGCAATGGCGCGGTCCACCGCCACATAGGTCGAGAACTCGTTGACATTGATCTTGCCGACCTGCTCGCGCGTGAAGGGCGGGATGTTGCCGGCGTCACCGGTCAGCGCACCCAACACGTCACCGGCACGGATTTTTTCCTTGCGGCCACCCACAATTTGCAAAGTGACCATGGGCGGCAACAAGGGTTCGTTGCTGACGGGTGTCAGCTCGCCCAGCTTGTGCCATTCGGATTCGGCCTTTTGCAGCACCTCGATTTTCCCGACATAACCCATCTCATCCATACTCGCCAGGCTGATGGCCCAGCCCTCCTCATCGGCGCGGCCGGTGCGGCCTATGCGGTGAATGTGCACCTCGGCGTCGGGCGTCACATCCACATTGATGACCATCTCCAGCTGCGCAATATCGAGGCCGCGCGCGGCCACGTCGGTGGCCACCAGCACCGAGCAGCTGCGGTTGGCAAACTGCACCAGCACCTGGTCGCGCTCGCGCTGCTCGAGCTCGCCGAACAGGGCCAGTGCGCTGAAACCCTGTGCCTTGAGATAAGCCACCAGCGCGCGGCATTGCGACTTGGTGTTGCAGAACGCCAGCGTGCTGGCCGGGCGGAAGTGGCGCAGCACCTGCGCCACGGCGCCAAGCCGGGCTTCGTCATGGTCGCTCTCGGGCACCTGGTACCAGCGCTGCTGGATCTTGGTTTTTTCATGCTGCGCCTCTACCCTGATGGTCTGCGGCGTTTTCATGAACTGCTGGCTCAGTTTGGCAATGCCTTCCGGGTAGGTGGCTGAGAACAGCAGGGTCTGCCGCTCTTTCGGGCACTGTTTGGCCACCGTGACGATGTCCTCGAAAAAACCCATGTCCAGCATGCGGTCGGCTTCGTCGAGCACCAGGGTGTTCATCGCCTCCAGCGTCAGGTGACCGCGCGCCAGGTGGTCCATGATGCGGCCCGGCGTACCGACCACGATGTGCGCGCCGTTGTCCAGGCTGGCGGTCTGGTTGCGCAGCGGCACACCACCGCAGAGCACCACCACCTTGATGTTTTCCTCGGACCGCGCCAGGCGCCGGATTTCGGTGGCGACCTGGTCGGCCAGTTCACGCGTCGGGCACAACACCATGGCCTGCACCGCAAAGCGCCGCGTATTGAGATTCGCCAGAAGGGGAATCGCAAAGGCGGCGGTCTTGCCGCTGCCGGTTTTGGCCTGCGCAATCAGGTCCTTGCCGGCCAGCGCCAGCGGCAGGCTGGCCGCCTGGATAGGCGTCATGGCCAGGTAACCGAGGGTTTTCAGATTGGCCTGCGTCGCAGGGTTCAGCGGCAAGGTGCTGAAGTCAGTGCTTGCTGCGCCGGAAGTCGGGGAAGAAGAAGTCATGCCCTGATTATCGGCGCTGCGCTTTTGACAGGCTTTCGCGCGCAGGCAGCCGCGTGAACATCTTGCATGAAAGTGGGCATTTCCCCTTGTTGGACGGGCGCAGGCAGCTCTGCTATTGATAGCAAATTCCAGTCCAGCGCCCCAGGGCTTAAGCTTGTGACAACCCATCTGCCCCACCTTTCAGCCCACGCCATGCCTCCTGATGACTTTTCCGCCGCAGCCGTGCAGGCGCTCGGTGCGCATGGAATGCTGCTCTTTCTTGCATCACTGCTGTTGCTGCTGCCGCTGGTCACCACGCTGTGGTGGCTGGCGCAACGCTACGCCGTTCGAAGCAAAACCAGCGTCCTGCCGCCCGGCGGCTACCTGCTGATCCGCCTTGCCTCAGGGTTTGCCGTGCTGGTCGCTGCCGCAGCGGTTTTTGCGGAAATTGCCGGGGAACTGGGCGACGGCAGACGTGTGGGTGATCTGGACCAGCTGTTTTCAGACGCCGTGCGCGACAGCACACCGCAGATTGCCCTGCATGTCTTCGCCTGGATCACGCGGCTTGGCGACACGGCCACCCTGAGCGTGCTGGGTGTGGCCGTGGCGCTGGGCCTGCTGTTGCGCGGCCGGCGCTGGCTGGCCCTGGGCTGGTCGCTGGCCATTACCGGCAACGCCTTGCTCAACACCACGCTCAAGGCCTTGTTTGAAAGAACCCGGCCCGTGCACGACAGCGCCCTGGTGCAGGCCGACGGCTGGAGTTTTCCGAGCGGGCACAGCTCCGGCTCGGTGGTGCTCTACGGCATGCTGGCCTATGTGCTGCTGCGCAGCCTGCCACCGCCCATGGCCAGGCGCGCCAGCCTGCCACTGGTGCTGCTGGCCGCCGCCACCGCCTTCAGTGTGGGTTGCAGCCGGATCTTCCTGCAGGTGCATTTTGCGACTGATGTGCTGGCCGGTTTTGCCTCCGGCACGGCCTGGCTGGCCGTGTGTGTGACCAGCATCGAATGGGCCAGCCACAGCCGTCAGTCCCGGCCCTGGAGATAAGGCGACAGCTGCGCCGGGCCCCAGCGCAGCGGCAGCGCGCTTTCGACGCGGCGCATGGACAACACCTGCATGCGCAGCAGGCGCTGAGCGCCTTCGAAGTCCCGCAGTTCGAGGCCGTCCCAGACCATGCCGGCCGTCACGGCCAGATACAGCAGGTCGCCGCTTTCGAAATCAATGAACAGCAGGCCGGCGCGCGGATTCACCGCGATGTTGCCCAGGGTGTTGAAGAAATAATTGCCGGCAAAGTCCGGCACGGTCAACGTGCCATCGGCATCAAGCCGCACAAAGCCGGGCTTGCCGCCACGGTGCGACACATCCACGCCGGCGGCACGGCCGGCTTGCGCGCTGTCACCGGCGTAGGCGGTGGCGATAAAAAAGGTGTCGGCATGGATGATGATGCGGCGCGCCGCGTCGTCCAGTTGCAGCGCCTCATGCACAGCCGGCGCGGGGACGGCGCGGTCCTGCACATACACCGGCTCGCGCGCCTGGATGTACTTGGGGCAGTTGCCGAAACTCTGGCTGACTTCCACCGAGAATCCCGATACATGCACATCACGCACGGTGCCGTTCATGCGGTTGCGCCGCCGCGTGTGCGGCTCCAGCCCCAGCAGGCCGATGGCCGCGCCTTCTGCCAGATTGGCGGCCAGCGGGTCACCGGGTAGCGGCCGCGCCCGAATATCCAGTTGCCGCGGATGCGGCGAATGCAGAAAACCCGGCGGCTGCGCCAGCACCGAAGCCCAGGGCTGGCCGGCAGCGTCCAGCGTGCCGACCATCACAAAAGGCAGTTGCGCAAAAAAATCGCGGTGCTGATCCGGCATGAAGTCACGGATCACGCGCGGGCCAAGCTGCGCCATGCGCTGGTCCACACCGGCGCGCGTTTGCAGCGCGCGTTCACCTTCGTGAAAGGCCGGCGGGTTCATGGCGCCGGCGCCGACAGGCCGACGGGGCTCTGCACCATGGGCACAAACCCCGGCAGGGCCTCGATCCGTGCCAGCCAGGCACGCAGATGCGGATAGGATTCCAGCGAGACCCGGCCTTCCGGCGCGCGCACCACATAACTGTAGTTCGCGATATCGGCCAGGGTCGGTGTGTCGCCCGCAAGAAAGGCGTTGGCCCCCAGGTGCTGCTCCATCACGGCAAACAGCACGTGCGCACGCTCAATCGCTTCGGGATTGGGCGGCCGCCTGAACAGTTCGGCCACACGCGCCGCTGCCGGCCCGAAAGCCAGTGGGCCGGCGGCCACCGACAACCAGCGCTGCACGACGGCGGCGGCCAGCGGGTCGCGCGGCAACCAGGCCTCGGGCTCAGGCGCATAACGGCCGGTCAGGTAGACCAGGATGGCATTGGAGTCCGCCAGGGTGACGTCACCGTCCGTGATCACCGGCACCTGGCCGAACGGATTTATCGCGAGAAAGTCCGGCGTCTTGTGGCCCTTGCTCACCAGGTCGATGTCCACCCGCTCGAAGGGCAGGCCCAGCAGGCAGAGAAACAACTCCACGCGGTGGCAATGGCCGGAAATCGCGGCGCGGTAAAGCCGGATCGGCTGTGCCGGCAAGGCGCCGGGCGCGGAGACTGTTTTTGCATGCATGAAAAACTTTCGGAGTGGAATCTGCATTCTGTTTGATTCGATATCCTGAATAAATGGCGCTGGATGTATTTGACTCATCCATTTAATGGATGAATCGTTTACCATGGACCCATGGACAAACTCAGGGCCATGCAGGCTTTCATCCACATCGCCGAGCAAGGCAGCCTGACCGCTGCAGCGCGTGTCATGGCCTCCTCGCTGCCAGCGATGGTGCGCACGCTCGCCGCTTTCGAGGCGCAGCTCGGTGTGCGCCTGTTCAACCGCACCACCCGGCGCATCTCGCTGACCGAAGAGGGCAGGCGGCATCTGGAAAACTGCCGCCAGATTCTTGCGGCACTCGACGACGCAGAAGCCGCACTTTCAGCCGACGCCGCCGAACCGGCCGGCCAGCTGACCATCACCGCGCCGATTCTGTTCGGCCAGATGCATGTGGCCCCTGCCGTCACACGTTTTGTGCAGGAGCACGACCAGATGCGCTGCAGCATGGTGCTGGCAGATCGTGTGGTCAATCTGCTCGAGGAAGGCATCGATGTCGGCATACGCATAGGCGCGCTGGAGGACTCGACGCTGGTGGCCCAGCCTGTCGGCCAGATCCGCCGCGTGGTGGTCGCCAGCCCCGCCTGGCTGCGCCGCCACGGCACGCCGCGTCACCCCAAAGACCTGCTCAAGGCCAACTGTGTGCGGGTCACCGACCATGCGCCGACCTGGGGCCCCTTCAACGACGGCGGCCGGCCTTTGCGGCTCAGCGTCAGCGGCAACCTGGACTTCAACCAGAATGCCCCGGCCGTGGCTGCATGTGCAGCCGGCGCCGGTCTCGGCAGCTTTTTCTCCTACCAGGTGGCGCCCCTGCTGAAAACCCGGCAGCTGCGCTGCGTGCTGGAAGAATTTGAACCCGCACCGCGCCCGATTCACATCGTCTATCCGCACGCCCGCCTGCTGCCGGCACGCACGCGGGTGTTTATTGACTGGATGAAACACGAACTCCGGGAATTCCAGGCCTGAGGCCTGGACCGTCAAATCCGGTCCGCCTCCGGCAGCGCCAGCACTTTCATCAGGGCAGGCGCGACCCGCTGCAGAAATCCGGCTTCATCCGCAGGCACAGGCATGGCGTCCGGGCTGGCATGCGCGAGCCAGCCATACAGCGGCCCATCCGCATGACGCAGCTGGATGCCGCAAAAGCCCCTGAAATGCCGGGCGCTGGGATGCAGCTTGCAACGCTCGTCGAGCATGCTGTCCCCGGTCGCAAAAGTCGCCTCGTTCAACAGGAATTCGAAATGGGTATGCGCGATGGGCACCAGCTCGCGGCCGGAAATGTACAACATGTCCCGGTCGTGCACCAGGATGCGGCGGGCCAAAGGAGACTCGCATTGATAGAGGAAAGTAAAGCGGTACCCGGTGCGTGTATTGAGGAAATCAAGCGCCGCGCCCACGCCACCGACCCCAAGCGTCTCTTCAAAGGCGCCGATTTCGGCAGCAGACGCGGGAAGGCAAGACACGGCAAGACACCTTTGACAGGGCAAAAAACATGGATGGGATCACGGCGGCTTGTCGCATTCTCCACCGAAACCATACGCAGCGCCAACGCCCGCAGCGTCAAGTTCGTTGATCTGGAACAATCCAATGGCGGTTTACTCTTGTCTGACAAGCCGTATTCGCGATCACTTTAGTAACATCACCCTGCACACTGCAGGAACAAGCGGCAACAGGCATGCTTGGGCATTTTCCCGAACGGTAACTGAGCACCCATGAAAACTTTTGACTTTGACCTGTTTGTCATAGGCGGTGGCAGCGGCGGTGTGCGCGCTGCACGCATGGCTGCGCAGCGCGGCGCGCGGGTCGCCATTGCCGAGGTTGCTGCCATGGGCGGCACTTGCGTCAATGTTGGCTGCATCCCGAAAAAACTGTACAGCTATGCGGCGCACTACGCGGAGTCCTTTGAGGAATCACACGGCTTCGGCTGGACAGGCGCGGCGCCGGTGTTCAGCTGGGACGTGCTCCGGGCCAACCGTGCGCGCGAGATCACCCGCCTCAACGGCATCTACGAACAATTGCTGGCCGGCGCCGGCGTCACCATCATCAGCGGCTGGGCCACACTGCTGGATGGCCACAGCGTGAAGGTGGAAGAGCAGACCTTCAGTGCCAAAAACATCCTGGTCAGTACCGGTGGTACACCGACGGTACCGGCACTGGAGGGCCGCGAGTACATCGTGACCTCGGACCAGATGTTCGATCTGGAGCCGTTTCCCAAACGCCTGCTGGTGGTGGGCGGCGGTTATATCGCCTGCGAGTTCGCCTCGATCTTCAACGGCCTGGGCGCCGAGGTCACCCTGGTGCACCGGGGCGAGAAGTTGCTGACCGGCTTTGACAGCGACGTGCGCAGCTTCATTGCCACCGAGATGGAAAAAACCGGGGTCCGGCTGCGCCTGGGTTCCGAGATCCAGGCCATCCGCAAAACCACAGCCGGCCTGCAGGTCACATTCAAGGCCGGTACCGGGCCGGTGACGGTCGATGCGGTGCTTTACGCCACAGGCCGCGTGCCCAACACCAGCGGCCTGGGCCTGGAAGCGGCCGGCGTCCGACTGAACCACAAGGGGGCGATCGAGGTCAACAGCCACTACCAGAGCTCCTTGCCATCGGTGTATGCACTGGGCGACGTGACCGCGCGCCTGCAACTGACACCCGTCGCCCTCGGTGAGGCCATGGTGCTGGTGGACCACCTGCTGGGCCCTGCTGCGGGTAAAAAGCCGCGCAGCATGAGTTACGACTTTGTGCCGACGGCGGTGTTCACCCACCCGAACATAGCAACCGTCGGTTACTCCGAAGAAGAGGCGCGCAAGGTGTTTGGCAAAGTCACGGTTTTCCGCACGGACTTCAAGCCGCTGCGCCACACCCTGAGCGGCAGCACCGAACGCACGCTGATGAAGCTGGTGGTGGAGGACGCCACCGACCGGGTGGTGGGCCTGCACATGGTCGGTCCGGACGCCGGGGAGGTGGTGCAGGGTTTTGCCGTCGCGATGAAGGCCGGTGCCACCAAGGCGGTGTTTGACAGCACCATAGGCATACACCCGACGCTTGCCGAAGAATTTGTCACCATGCGCGAGCCGGTGCCGCAGCTCACGTCAAACTGACAGCGTATCGCCCGCATCCAGCGGAGACAGCAGGTTCGCGCGTTCTATGGCGGCATCAAAGGCGGCCAGCTCGGCATCATTCTGTGGCGCTGCCCGCGAGTCCAGCGGGTGAAACACCTGGTGCTGCAAGCGCCGCAACGCATCGGATTTTTCCATCGCCGCCAGCACCTGGGCCGGGGCCATCATCAATGCAAAAGGGTTGGCACTTGTGGATTGGGTTCGCATGGCAGCTCCTTGGTGAATGCCGGGTACGGGCTTGACAGGATGGCTGCACTTTAGGAGAAGGCGACAATTCTGCAAAGTCAGCGGGCGGCCTGAAGCCTTGTAGGAAAGCGGCTGCCACCCTGCTGCCTGGCTGGAACTGCCTGCTAAAACGCCCGCTCGCCCTTGTGCCAGGCTGCCCGGACAATCGGCATGTCGCCGCTCATCCGGACCCGGATCAGATCCGCGCGCAGGCCGGGCGCCAGTTCGCCCCGGTCTGTCAGCCCAATCGCCCGGGCCGGGTTGTATGTCACTGTTTTTACCGCCTTGGGCAGGCTCCAGCCCACCGTGTCACGCAGCAAAAAGGCCGACTGCAGCAGACTGGCGGGCACGTAGTCCGAGGAAAAAATATCCAGCAGATCAAGCTGCGCCAGCTCGGCCGCCGAGACATTGCCAGAATGCGAGCCGCCTTTGACCAGGTTGGGGCCACCCATGACGATGGCCATGCCTGCAGCGCGTGCCGAACGCGCCGCAGCCACCGTGGTCGGAAACTCGGAGATGGCGATGCCTTCCGCGCCAGCCTGCTCGACATGTTCAATCTCGGTGTCGTCGTGGCTCGCTACCGGCAGATCGCGCGCCAGGCTGCCGGCAATCACGGCAGCGCGGTTCGGGATCGCGAACTGCTCCTGCTGCGTCTTGCGCTCGTGCACCATCGCCAGATACTCGGCATCGTTGAAGCTGCCATAACGCTCGGCATACCGCCGGTATTTGCCGAGGTCGCGCCACTGCCGCTGCCCGGGGGTATGGTCCATGACGCTGACCAGCTCCAGCAGCGAGTCATCGGCATAGTGCTCAAACACCTCCACAATATCGGGCGCCGAGACCTCGCAGCGCAGGTGCAGCAGGTGCTCAACCCGCAGCAATCCCTCGGCGCGGCATTCGTGCAAGGCCTGAATCGACACATGCTGCGTCTGGCTGCGCGTGCCGCCCTGGTCCATGTCGCCAATCACCACCGAGTCCAGCACGGTGATGATGCCGGCGGCGGCGCACAGCGCATCGTGCATGACGGTGGCAGAGTGTGCATTCCAAAGGACGCCGGGGCGTGGCACCAGGTGTTTTTCCAGGTTGTCGGTGTGCAGCTCGACCAGGCCGGGCAGCAGCCAGTCGCCGGCCCAGTCCTCGGCGCCGGTCACCGAGGTGTCGCCGCGTTCGATAGCGCGGATCAAGCCGCCTTCCAGCACCATGCAGCCGGTGAACTCTTCGCTGGCCGTGACAATTCTGGCGTTCCTGATGATCTTTTGCTTCATGCGTCTTTCCTGCTTTCCTGTTTATGGGGATTGTCGGTAATCTTCAACGTCCAGACACCGGCTGGCGACTGCTGCGCGCACTTCGTCGTCATGAAAAATGCCGATCACTGCGGCACCACGCGCACACGCCGCATGAATCAGCTCCACCACCACGCGCCGGTTGTCGGCGTCCAGCGATGCCGTGGGTTCGTCCAGCAGCAACACCGGATGGCCGGCAATCAGGCCATGCGCAATGTTCACACGTTGCTGCTCGCCTCCGGAAAAGGTCGCCGGCGGCAGGTGCCAGAGCCGCTCGTGCAGATTCAGGCGCGCCAGCCACTGTGCGGCCTGGCTGCGCGCCTCGTCGGCCGCCACACCGAGGCGGCGCAGCGGCTCGGCCACGATGTCCAGTGTCGATACCCGGGGAATCACGCGCAAAAACTGCGACACATAGCCGAGGGTATGCCGACGGACTTCCAGCACCTCGCGTGGGGCCGCCGCCGCCAGGCTGACCCAGTGGTCCGCATGGCGGATGCGCACGTCACCGCTGCTGGCGCTGTAGTTGCCGTACAGGCAGCGCAGCAAGGAGCTTTTGCCGCTGCCCGAATGCCCGGTGAGGGCCAGGCATTCGCCCGGGAGCAGGCTCAGGCTGATGCCGGAGAAGACCGGCAGGGCCACGCCACCGCGCGCATGCAGGGTGAAGATTTTGGAAAGATCGGTGGTTTCAAGAACTGCGGTCATGGCATGCCCGGTGGCGGTCAGGGAGTTAAAACAGACGAAACCAGCAGCTGGGTGTAAGGGTGTTGCGGGTCATCGAGCACGCGGTCGGTCAGGCCTTGTTCCACCACATAACCGTCTTTCATGACCAGCATGCGGTGGGCCAGCAGCCTGGCCACCGCCAGGTCGTGCGTGACGATCACCGCTGCCAGTTGCAGCTGGTCCACCAGCTCGCGCACCAGGTCCAGCAAACGCGCCTGAACCGACACATCGAGACCGGTGGTGGGTTCGTCCATGAACACCAGGCGCGGATGTGTCACCAGGTTGCGTGCAATTTGCAGGCGCTGCTGCATGCCGCCCGAGTAGCTGCCCGGCAGGTCGTCGATGCGGTCTCTGTCGAGCTCGACCCGCTGCATCCAGTCCAGCGCCTCGCTGCGCAGCTTGCCGTAGTGGCGTGCGCCCAGCGCCATGCGGCGTTCACCGATGTTGGCGCCGCCCGAGACATTCATGCGCAGGCCATCGCGTGCATGCTGCTCGACAAAACCCCAGTCGGTGCGTGCCAGCCAGCGCAGACGGGCTTGAGACAGTTGCGCCAGATCGACCAGACCGGCCGCGCCCTGCGCCTGCCCGGCTTCGTCGCGCACGTCGTAGCACACCGAGCCCGCGTCGCAAGCCAGGCGCGCGGCCAGCAGGCGCAGCAGCGTGGATTTGCCGGAACCCGACTCCCCCACCACCGCCAGCACCTCGCCCGGGTAAAGGTCAAAACTCACATCGCGGCAGGCCCAGCGCAAGCGGTTGCCCTGCATGAACTGTTTGCCAACACCACGCACCGACAGCAACAGATCGTCGTTCATGCCGCGCCTTTCGCTGTCGCTGCAGCCGTCACCGGCAGTGCTGCCAGCGTGTCGGGCATGTGCACCGCCTGCTGGCTGCCGATATGCCCGGCTTCCCGGCGTTCACTGCAAAAGTCACTGTCCGAACAGACAAACAACCGGCCGCCAGCGTCATCCACAATCATTTCATCGAGGAAGCTGTTGTCGGCCCCACACAGGGCGCAGGCGTGCTGCCAGCGCTGCACCTCAAACGGATGATCCTCAAAATCAAGGCTGCGCACGGCGGTGTACGGCGGTATGGCGTAAATGCGTTTTTCACGCCCGGCACCAAATAGTTGCAGGGCCGGGTTCATGTGCATTTTCGGGTTGTCGAATTTGGGTATCGGCGAGGGCGATGTCAGGTAACGCTCGTTGACCAGCACCGGGTAATCGTAGGTCTTGGAGATCGCACCGAGCTGGGCAATGTCTTCATAAAGTTTGACGTTCATCAGACCGTATTCGGCCAGTGCGTGCATGGTGATGGTTTCTGCACGGCGCGGCTCCAGCCGGAACAGTGGTTCGGGCATGGGCACCTGGTAAACAATGGTTTGCGCCTCGGTCAGCGCCGCTTCAGGGATGCGATGCCGGGTCTGGATGATGCTCGCTTCCGCCGTTTTTTCAGTCGTCTTCACACCCGTGGTGCGCGCAAAAAAGCGCCGGATATTCACCGCGTTGGTGGTGTCGTCCGCACCCTGGTCAATCACCTTGAGCACATCCTCGCGGCCAATGATGCTGGCCGTGACCTGCACACCGCCGGTGCCCCAGCCATAGGCAAACGGCATTTCACGCGAGCCGAACGGCACCTGGTAGCCGGGTATGGCCACGGCCTTGAGCATGGCGCGGCGTATCATTTTTTTGGTTCGCTCGTCGAGGAAGCCGAAGTTGTAATTGGCGTCCATCATGCGGCCTTCTGGATGTCTGCCGCTGTAGCGATGGCCGCTTCGCTGCTACCGTCTGGTTCGAGCTGCCCGGCCTGCCGCTCCTGCGCATGGGCGGCGCGCAACTTGCGCACCAGCTCCAGTTCGGACTGGAAGTCCACATAATGCGGCAGCTTCAGATGCTGGACAAAACCCGAAGCCTCCAGGCTGTCGGCATGCGAGAGCACAAATTCCTCGTCCTGCGCCGGCGCCAGCGCCACCTCGCCGAGCTCACGCGCACGCAAGGCGCGGTCCACCAGTGCCATCGCCATGCTTTTGCGCTCGGCGCCGCCAAAAGCCAGCCCGTAGCCCTGGGTGAACTGCGGCGGCACCTCGCGGTTGCCGGCAAACTGGTTGATCATCTGGCATTCGGTGACTTCCACCTCGCCGATGTCCAGCTCAAAATCAAGTTCATCGGCCACGATCTCCACCGACACCCTGCCGCGCCGGATTTCCCCGGCGAACGGGTGTGTATTGGCATAACCACGCTGCGTGGAGTAACCCAAAGCCAGCAGCCAGCCTTCATCGCCACGGGCCAGCGCCTGCAGGCGCAAGGGCCGGTCCGCAGGGAACATCAGCGGCTCGCGCGTGAGATCGCCGGGTTCACTGTCGGCCAGGGCCTGCGGCGTTTCCATCAAGCCCTCGCGCGCCATCAAGTCATTGATGCGCGGCATGCTGGCTGGCAAGGACTGCGTGGCTACCGGCGCTGCCGGCTGCGGCGTATCGCCATCACCTTCGGCCAGCAAGGCAAAGTCCAGCAGGCGCTGCGTGTAGTCGTAGGTGGCACCCAGCACCTGGCCGCCCGGCACCTCCTTGAAGGTCGCCGATACGCGGCGCGTCAGCTGCATGCGCGCTGTGTCCAGCGGCTGGCTGTAGCCAAACCTGGGCAGGGTCGTGCGGTAGGCACGCAGCAGGAAAATCGCCTCTATCAGATCGCCGCTGGCCTGCTTGATCGCCAGCGCAGCGAGTTCCGGGTCGTACAGCGAGCCCTCGGTCATGACCCGGTCCACTGCGAGCGAAAGTTGTGAGCGGATTTGCGCGACCGACAATTCCGGCAACGCGGTGTCGCCGCGACGCTGCGCTGCCAGCAGCTTCCAGGAGTTTTCGATGGCGGCGGTGCCGCCCTTGACTGCAACGTACATGGCTAGATCCCTTCAAGACGCCGTACACGGGTGGTACGCGGCAAGCCCAGGGCTTCGCCGGCGCAGGTAAAAACAATGTCCACACCCTGCGGAAAGGCAGCGTGGTTGGCTTGCCATTGCGACCAGAAGTTGTCCGGCAGGCCGCCCACACGCACGGTCTGCATGCCCTGGATGCCGGGACCGCGCCACTCCACCGCCGGACCCTGGTCCAGCGAAGTGACCTCCAGCAGCAAGGTGGCCGACTGCTCCGGTGATGCCACCGAGCCAGCGGCAAAAGCGTCAAGTGCAGGCATGGCGCCAGCATCGCTGAGCACGGCAAATGCGGCCTCTGCCGGCGCCAGTGCCAGGGGGGCGCCGGTGTGAAAGCGCAACCAGCCCGCGCTGGCGGCATCCGTTTGCTGCCACCAGACCGGCGTGTCGTCATCGGTCAGAGCGAGCAGCAGGTGGGCCATCGCAGGGCCCAGCGCCAGACCCGCCACCGGCTGGCCCAGGGCAAAGCGCCGGCCCGGGCGCGCCAGGGCATCAAGCACGCTGCGAAAAGCCGCCTGCGCGTCATGCACCGGGTCGGCAAAACCGGCAGAAAGAGGCGCTTGTGGCGTCATGCCTGCCCCCGGACAAAGGTAAAAAATTCAACTTTGGAGGCGGCGGCCGCGCGGCTGCTGGCGTCGCGCTGCGCCGCCTGCTGGCCGGCCAGTGGTTCAACCAGCTCCCGCAGGATGGCGGCGCGCCGCACCGGGTCCTGCAGCAGGGCATCAAAAATTGCAATCAGCTCGGCCTTGCGGCGATCACGCCCAAGGGTATAACCGACACCCAGCGCACCCGCGCCCATACGCAACGCACAGCGCGTGACGCTGGCTTCACCGAGGTTGAAGACATCACCCATGCCACCAATACGCCCGCGCAGCATGACCATGCCAGGCTCCGCCACTCGCACATGCTCGGGCTCCGGCAGGTCACCAAGCAGCAGGCGGGCCGCCTCCAGCTCGGGGCGGCTGGCACGCGCCAGCACGGCCAGCCAGCGCTTGCGGGCAGCACTATCGGGGGTCAAGGCCTTGTTTGTCATACAGATGTCTAAATCAGTCACTAGAGTTGGAGTTGTCACTGCACACAGCCACCAAAGCTGCAGCAAGCCCCTAGTTCAACCGGACAACATGACCAAATGATGACAAGCGAACGCCCTCTTTCCAGTGCGCCGGGACGGCGCAGCGGTGTGGCTGTGTGGAAGCAGATTGCCGACACCCTGAGCACCGAAATACGCGACCGTGCCTTTACCGCGACCGGACGCCTGCCGAGTGAAAACGAACTCTCGGCGCGTTTTGGCGTGAACCGGCACACGCTGCGCCAGGCGGTTGCCGCATTGCAGGTCGATGGCCTGGTGCGCATAGAGCCGGGGCGCGGCACCTTTGTGCAGCACGAGTTGCTCGACTACGTGTTGTCGCGCCGCACCCGCTTCAGCGAAAACCTGCAGCGCCAGGGCCTGCTGCCCAGCAAACAACTGCTCACCGCACGCGCGATGCCGGCGCCCGAACGCGCAGCCCACGAGCTGCGGCTGGACCGGGGCGCCAGCGTGCTGATGGTGGAGATGCTCGATGAAGCCAACGACCAGCCGGTCGGACTGGCCACGGCCTACTACCCGGCAGCACGTTTTGACGGGCTGCTGGAGATGCTGCATGGCGGCACCTGCACCACCGACATCCTGCGGCATTTTGGTGTGCAGGACTATGTGCGCGCAGAAAGCCGCATCACCACCCAGATGCCCTCGGAAGAAACCGCGCGGCTTTTGAAGCAGCCGTCCACGCGGCCTGTGCTGTGTGTCGAATGCCTCGATGTGGACATGGCGGGCCAGCCCATCAAATACGGGGAAACCGTCTTTTGCGGCGACCGCATCCAGCTGGTGGTCAACGCCGGACAGGACAACGGGGCGCAGGCGTGAGTGCCCGTTACGCCGTTTATTTCGCGCCTGACCGGCACTCGCCCTGGTGGGCTTTTGGTGCGCATTGGCTGGGCCGTGACGAACACGACAACTGCGCGCTGGACCAGCCCTCGCTGGACGGCATGGGCCCGATGGAGCTGTCCACCATCACCGCAGAACCGCGGCGTTACGGCTTTCACGCGACGCTGAAAGCGCCTTTTCACCTCTCGGACGGCATCGACGAGGCCACACTGGTCGCCCGGCTCGGCAAGCTGGCGCAGACACTGTCGCCGGTGCCTCTGGGCAGCTTGCGTGTGGCCACGCTGGGGCATTTTGTGGCCCTGGTCCCCGATACCGAGCCAGACGGCCTGCAGGCGCTGGCGGCCAGCTGCGTGAGCGGACTCGACGACCTGCGCGCAGCGTTGACGCCGGCAGAACTCGCCCGGCGCCAGCCGGCCAGCCTGGATGCGCGAGAAACCGAGTTGCTGAACCGTTATGGCTACCCCCACGTCATGGAGCGCTTTCGCCTGCACCTGACCTTGACAGGCCCGATCAACGCACCATTGGGGCAACGCGTGCTGGAAGCCGTCACGCCGGCGATCACGCGTCTGAACCAGGCATCGCCCCTGACGCTGGACCGCCTCTGCCTGTTTGTCGAAAGAAGCCCCGGAACCCCGTTTGTGCGCACGCTCGATGTGCGTCTGCGGGCATGAGCGGGGCCTGGGTTTTTGTTTGCGGACCTTCCGGCGCCGGCAAGGACAGCGTCATCGAGACCGCACGGCACATCATGGGGCCACAGCCCGACATCGTGTTTGCGCGCCGCATGGTCACACGCGCTGCGCAGCCCGGCTCCGACCATGACGCCGTCACCGAAGCGCGCTTTCTGGACCTGCGCAGCAGCGGCGGCCTGTGCTGGCACTGGCAGGCGCACGGTTATGGCTACGGCATCGCCCGCCACTATGAAAACGATGTGAGCGCCGGCCGGCGGGTGCTCGTCAATGGTTCGCGCGCGCATGTGCTGGGCCTGGCCCGCTCCCCCGGCATCCGGGTGGTGGAAGTCACGGCCGACCCGCAGCAAGTGGCCCACCGGCTTACGCAACGCGGTCGCGACAGCAGCAGCGCAGTGGCCGGCAGACTGGCACGCAACAGCTCTTTCCGGGACCTGCGGGCCGACCTCGTGATTCTCAATGACGCTGCGCTGGAGCAAGCCGGACAGCGTCTGGCGGACTACCTCAGCAAGTGATGGCGCCAGCCCGGGTACCTTCGAGCACGCTGCGGTAATGCGCCAGATCCGGCGGCCTGGCCTCAGGGTCCTTGGCCCCATCATCCCAGCGCCTGAGCGCCACGGCATCGGCGGCAAATGGTTGCATCAAAAACGCCGCTGCCTCTTGCGCCGAAAAAGGCCCGCCCTGCAACACCAGGCTGCGCTGCGAGGCCGGCGAAAGGCTGGCCGCATAGGCAGCATCAACATGGCAGAGGTAACGTTTGGCATCCACATGCATGCGGATCGGTTCAAGCACCGCCTCGGGAAATACACCGCGCAAAAAAGGCAGCGCCAGATACTGGTGCAGGTCATCGGCAGCCGGGGCAGCGGCCGGGGCACGTGTGGCCAGCAGATGTCCAAGATCATGCAACAGCGCAGCGGCCACGAGCTCGGGCGCTGCCCCCGCGCGTTCTGCCAGCTGCGCACATTGCCGCGCATGCTGCTGCTGGCTGACTGCCTCGCGGCCGTACTGCGCCGCGCCCTGCACCTGCAGCAAACCGATGATGTCGTCTACCGTGAGCGCCATGACCGAGGCCCCTAAACCAGCGCCTTGCGGATACGCGCAGAGATCAGGTCAATCACGCTGACCGTCACCACGATGATGATCATGACCGCACAGGTTTCAGCGTACTGGAAGCCACGAATGATTTCCCACAACACCACACCGATGCCGCCTGCGCCCACCATGCCGACCACCGAGGCCGACCGGACATTCGATTCAAAACGGTACAGGGTGTAGGAGATCCACAGGGGCAAGACCTGCGGAATCACCCCATACAGGATTTCTTCCAGCGCATTGGCACCGGTGGCACGTATGCCTTCGACCGGCTGCGGGTCTATGGACTCGACCGCTTCCGAAAACAGCTTGGCCAGAATGCCGGTGGTGTGAATCCACAGCGCCAGCACGCCGGCAAACGGGCCGAGACCGACCGCCACGATGAACAACATGGCAAACACCATCTCGTTGATGGCACGGGCGGCATCCATCAACCGGCGCACCGGCTGACGCACCCAGAGCGGCGCGATATTGGCCGACGACAGCAGCGCCAGCGGCACAGCGCAGACCACCGCCAGCGCCGTGCCCCAGAGCGCGATCTGCACCGTGATGATCATCTCGGTCAGGTAATTGCGCCACTGCCTGAAATCAGGCGGAAAAAAACTCGCCGCATATTCGGCCATGTTGCCCGAGTCACGCAGCAGATCGAGCGGGCGCATGTCGGCACCCTGCCAGGACATGGCCAGCAGCGCGAGAAGCACACCCCAGGCCATCAGTCCCAGCAGGCTGGCTCGGGGAAGCTGGGGCAGCGCAGGCGGCGCCTGCAGGGACAGGGGTGTGGGGGAATTCACAATGGCGCTCAGTTTTTCGACAGTTCTGCGAGCTTGCGGTCGATCTCGGCCACCTTGGCCTGCTTTTCGCCGGCAGGCAGAGCCGCATCGGACTCAAATTTGGTGCGTTCCTTGAACAGCTCCAGCTGGCGGATGGGGATCAGCTGGGCGTTGGTCGACGGTTTGAAGGCCGACAGCTTGGAGATCTTCATCAGCACGTCTTTTTCCTGCTGGCCACCCTGGCCGTAGGCGTAGAAAAAGTCCTTCAACTTCTGTTTGGCCGACTCGGGCAAATCCTTGCGAATGACCAGCGGGTCCAGCGGAATCAGCGGCGAAGTCCAGACGATGCGGATATCCCTGAATTTCTCGGGCAGGCGGTCCTTGATCTTGTCCAGGTTCTCGCTGTTGTTGGTGGCCACATCCACCTGCTTGTTGGCGACAGCCAGGGCATTGCTTTCATGGTTGGCACCCCGGGACACCTTGAAAGCTGTTTTGGCGTCAATCTTGTTCTGTGCAAACACGTAATAACTCGGCACCAGGAAACCGGAGGTGGAGTTGGGGTCGCCATTGCCGAACGACATGTTTTTGGCGTTCTTCAGAACGTCGTCCAGCGTCTTGTAGGGGCTGTCCTTGTGCACAATCAGGTGCGAGTAATAACCTTGCGTGCCATCGGCATTGACCATCTGGGCAAACACCTCGCCGCCAGCGCGGTCCACCGCTTCCATGGCCGATTTGTTGCCGTACCAGGCCAGATGCACCTTGCCAAAACGCATGCCTTCGATGATGCCCGCGTAGTCAGGCGCGAAGAAGGCATTGACCTTGTAGCCGGTCTTTTTGGCCATGTCTTCCAGCAGGGGCTGCCAGTCTGACTTCAGGTTCTGGGACGACTCGGTCGAGATGATGCCGAAGTTGATTTCCTTGAGGTCCTGCGCCAGCGCCGGAGCGGTCAGCACGGCAGCCGCAAACAGGCCGCCCAAAAGTTTTTTGAACATGGTGATTCCTTGGGTGAAATGAAAAATAAAACGCAGCTTCACGGCTTCACGAAGCACGCTGCAACTCGGCCAGCTTCCGGTTGATCAATTCGAGCCGGGGGGCCTTGTCCTGATCGTTCATGCCGGCATCGGCCTCCAGCTTTGTCTTCTCGCGAAACAATTCGAGCTGGCGTGTCGGCATCAGCTGGGCATCGCTGGACTCCCGGAAACCGCTGAGCGTGAGCTTGTTCAGGATGGCGGTCTCACGCGCGGCGTCGGGGCCCTTGCCGTAGCTCAGCAAAAACTGCTTCACGCGTTGTTTGGTGTCGGCATCGAGGTCCTTGCGCCACATGATGGGGTCGCCCGCGATCAGTGGCGACTTCCAGATGACCCGGATATTGGCGGCAACTTCGGGCGCGCGGGCCTGCACCCGCTCCAGCACGTCGGAGCTGTGCACCGCCGCATCAAGCTGCCGGTTGGCCACCGCCATGATGTTGGCCTCGTGGTTGGCACCACGCACGTTTTTGAAGGCCGTCCGCAGGTCCACCTTGTTCAGCGCGAAGATGTAATAACTGGGAACCAGAAAGCCCGATGTGGAGTTCGGGTCGCCGATGCCGAAATTCAGCGACTTGCCGTTTTTGAGCACCTCGTCCATCGATTTGTAGGGGCTGTCCTTGTGCACCGACACCAGCGAGTGGTAACCGATGGAGCCGTCGCTGTTGACCACCTGGGCAAACACCTCGGCACCGGAGCGGTCCGCCGCCTCAATGCCGGGCTTGTTGCCGAGCCAGGCCACCTGCACCTTGTTGAAACGCATGGCTTCTATCACCCCGGCATAGTCGGGCGCAAAAAAGGCGTTGACCTTGAGGCCGGTGCGCTTTTCCATGTCGGCCAGCAGCGGCTGCCAGTCCTGCTTGAGGTTCTGGCTCGACTCGGTGGACAGGATGCCGAAGCTGAACTCCTTCAGCGCCTGTGCCTGCGCAGGCCCCAGCGCAGCCAGGGCCACCAGGGCCCCGGTCACCAGCAGGTTTTTGATCATGGTTGCGTCCTCCGGAAGTGAAAGTAATCGCGTTTCAGACTCAGGCCGCCTGCGCCATGGGCGTCGGCCAGGCCAGATGGGGCACAGGTTTGACCTTGTCTTCGAGGCTGGAGATGTGGTCGCCCAGCGACAGGATGTCATCGGCTTCGGCGCCGTAAAGATCGCGCAGCACGGCCGGCGTGAGCCCCACTGACGGGCCGTCATACACCACCCGGCCCTGGTGCAGGGCCACCGTGCGGGCGCAGTATTTCATGGCCACGTTGACCTGGTGCAGCGACACCACCACGGTGCAGCCGTCTTCGCGGTTGACCCGCGCCAGGATGTCCATCACCTTGCGCGATGATTCGGGGTCCAGCGAGGCAATCGGTTCGTCGGCCAGCACCACTTTTGCACCCTGCACCATCGCGCGCGCAATCGCCGCACGTTGCTGCTGGCCGCCCGACAGGGTCGACGCCCGCTGGGCAAAACACTCGGCAATACCGACACGGCGCAGCGCCTCTATGCCGCGGGCTTTCTCCTCGGGGGTGAACCAGCGCAGCAGGCTGCGCCACATGGGCACCGCATGCAGGGTACCGGCCAGCACATTGATGATGACCGGCAGCCGGCCCACCAGGTTGAACTGCTGGAACACAAAACCTATGCCGGAGCGCACCGAGCGGATGTTGGAGGCGATCTTGCCCTGGCGCTGCACGGTCCTGCCGTGAATGACAATCGAGCCCTGATCCGAAGCATCACCGGCCATCAAGCCGGCCATGTGCCGCAGCAGGGTCGATTTGCCCGAGCCCGAAGCACCTATCAGCGCCACCATTTCCCCGGGCGCAATCGTCAGGTCGATCTCTTGCAGGGCCTTGCGGCCATTGCCAAAGGTCTTGCTCAGCATGTTGATTCGGATGGCAGCGTCCATGGTCTCTCCAGAGTGGGTCGGGGTTGAATCTAGGTCCGCAATGTGTCGGTTTCGTGTCAGCTGCCGTCAAATGCCGCGTTTCGGGGAGCGGGGGCACAATAAGCCCATGCCTTACCTCCCCGCTTTTATCGCCCCCACCCGCTACACCGACCCCGTCGCCGCGCTGGCGCAGGTCAGGCTGATTTATGACCAGCAAATCGCACACCTGCGCAGTACCATGCAGCGTTATGTGGCGGGCGACACCCTGCCCGGCCATGTGCGCGCCTGTTACCCCTTTGTCCGGGTGCAAACCGAGACCGTGGCGCGCGCGATTCTGGAAACACCCGACATTGCCCAGCTCAGTTATGGTTTTGTGGCGGGCCCGGGCCGTTTTGAAACCACGCTGACGCGGCCCGACCTGTACGACAACTACTACCTTGAGCAGTTTCGCCTGCTGCTGCAAAACCATTCGGTGGAACTGGAAGTGGGCACCAGCACACAACCGATTCCGGTGCATTTTTCGTTTGCCGAACACGACCATATTGAAGGCAACCTGAGCCAGGACAGGCGCATGTTGATGCGCGACGTGTTTGACCTGCCCGACCTGGCGTCCATGGACGACGGCATTGCCAATGGCACTTATGAGCCGCAGCCCGGTGAGCCGCAACCGCTGTCGCTGTTCACCGCCGCCCGGGTGGACTATTCATTGCAGCGCCTGCGCCACTACACCGGCACCTCGCCCGAGGGCTTCCAGAACTTTGTGCTGTTTACCAACTACCAGTTCTACATCGACGAGTTTGTGCGCCTGGGCCATGCGGCCATGGCCGATCCGGCCAGTGAATACATCGCGTTTGTGGAGCCCGGCAATGTGATCACGCGCCGCCAGGGGCTGGCGCCGCAGCCCGGTGATGACCTCGGCGTGGCGCCGCCGCGCCTGCCGCAAATGCCGGCCTACCACCTGATGCGGGCCGACCGCAGCGGCATCAGCATGGTCAACATCGGCGTCGGTCCGGCCAACGCCAAAAACATCACCGACCACATTGCCGTGTTGCGCCCGCACGCCTGGATCATGCTGGGCCACTGCGCCGGCCTGCGCAACAGCCAGCAGCTCGGCGACTATGTGCTGGCGCACGGTTATGTGCGCGAGGATCATGTGCTGGACGAAGAGTTGCCGCTGTGGGTGCCGATACCGGCGCTGGCCGAAATCCAGAAGGCGCTGGAGCAGGCGGTGGAAGATGTCACGCACCTGCAGGGGCCGGAGCTCAAGCGCATCATGCGCACCGGCACCGTGGCATCCACCGACAACCGCAACTGGGAACTGCTGCCCGGCAACCAGCCGCAGCGCCGCTTCAGCCAGAGCCGCGCCGTGGCGCTGGACATGGAAAGCGCCACCATCGCCGCCAACGGCTTTCGCTTCCGCGTGCCCTATGGCACCCTGCTGTGTGTCAGCGACAAGCCGCTGCACGGCGAGATCAAGCTGCCCGGCATGGCGAACCATTTCTACCGCGAACGCGTGGACCAGCATTTGCGCATAGGCATGCGCGCCATCGACTTGCTGCGCGCGCAGGGCAGCACGCAGTTGCACAGCCGCAAGTTGCGCAGTTTCTCGGAAGTGGCCTTTCAGTAAACCGCAAACCGCGCACGCTATTGTTTTTATAGCTGCTGGCGCATATCAGCAAAGGGCTGCGGCCTCATTTTCTGATGATCCGAAGTCTCTTAGGCCAATCGGGGCTTGACCAGCGAGGCCGCGAGCTTGGCGTTATGACGCGCGACAGACACATCGTCATCAAAGGCCAGCGCCACACCCATGCGGCGTTTGACAAAACTTTCTGGCTTGCCAAACAGGCGGATGTCGGTGTTGGGCACACGCAAGGCGTCGGCGACACCGTCAAACACAATGCCTTGGGCGTCCACGCCGCCATAAATCACGGCGCTGGCGCCCGGGCTTTTCAGTGCGGTATTGACCGGCAGGCCGAGGATGGCGCGGGCATGTAGCTCAAACTCGTTTTGCCACTGTGTGCACATCGTCACCATGCCGGTGTCGTGCGGCCGCGGGCTGACCTCGCTGAACCAGACCTCGTCGCCCTTGACAAACAGCTCGACGCCAAACAGGCCCAGGCCGCCGGGCTGGCCGTCATGGCCGATGCCGAGGTTGTCGGTGACCGCCTTGCAGATCTCGCGGCTTTTCTGCAGGGCCTGGCTGGCCATGGGCTGCGGTTGCCAGCTTTCCACGTAGTCGCCGCTGACCTGCACATGGCCAATTGGTTCGCAAAACTGGGTTTCGATTTCCCCACCCGGGCCCATGGCACGCACCGTCAACTGCGTGATCTCGTAGTCAAAATCTATAAAACCTTCGACGATGACACGGCCGTGGCTGACGCGGCCACCGGCCATGGCATAGTCCCAGGCTTTCTTGACGTCGTCCGGACCGGCGATCTTGCTCTGCCCCTTGCCGGACGAACTCATCACGGGTTTGACCACACAGGGATAGCCAATTTTCTCGTCGATCGCCGCCTGCAGCTCGGCCAGCGAGTCGCAAAACACATAGGGGCTGGTCGGCAGCCCCAGGGTTTCGGCAGCCAGGCGGCGAATGCCTTCACGGTCCATGGTCAGGCGCGCGGCGCGTGCCGTGGGCACCACACGCACCACACCGGCGGCTTCGAGTTGTTCCAGCATGGACGTGGCAATCGCCTCGATTTCCGGCACCACCAGATGGGGCCGGTCTTTTTCGATCAGGGCCTTGAGCTGGGCCGGATCACTCATGGTGATGGTGCGCGCATGGTGCGCCACCTGCTGCCCCGGTGCGTTGTCGTAACGGTCGGTGGCAGTGGTTTCCACGCCCAGGCGCTGCAGGGCGATCAAGACCTCCTTGCCAAGCTCGCCGGAGCCGAGCAGCATCACTTTGGTGGCGTGGGGAGACAGGGGGGTGCCGAAGGTGGTCATGGTTGGTGCAGAAATAAGGGAGTTGGAGAGAGACGGCTGGCAACGCCGACACTTTACTTCACAGGAAAGAAGTGCCGCCTTGTTTGGCCGGTCCACACCCATTTAACCCCATGCACCCGGAGTGCATCGATTTCAGATGACAATGGTTCTCATTGACCACAAGCCAGCCCGAAAGTTTTTTTGCCAAACAGCACACCCCCCGCTCCCAGCCCTGAGGCTCCAGCCCGCAAACGCCGCCCGCCGCGCCGGGTTGAGGTCAGCCGCGTTGAAGTCCTGAGCCCCGCCATGCGCCGCATCACCCTGACAGGCGCTGAGCTCGAGGGTTTCCCGGCTGTGGGGCCGGCCAGTTATATCAAGCTGATCTTTCCGGAACCCGGGCAGACCGAGCCCACGCGGCCACTGCCCGACGGCCCGCGTGCGGTGTCCATGCGCACCTACACACCGCTGGCCGTGCGCCCCGAGCGGTTTGAAGTGGATGTCGATTTTGTGTTGCATGGCGAGGGCCCGGCTTCGACCTGGGCGGCCCAGGCCAGCGTCGGCCAGGTGCTGTACCTGATGGGTCCCGGCCCCGGCTACCTGCCGGACGCAGCCAGCACAGAGCACCTGCTGCTCGCTGATGACAGTGCGCTGCCGGCGGTCGAAACCATTCTGGCCGCCCTGCCGGCATCCGCCCGCGCCCGGGTCCTGCTCGAAGTGATCAGTGCTGCCGAGCAGCGCCCACTGCACAGCGCGGCCCGGCTGGAAGTCAGCTGGCTGGTACGCGGCACCGATCACCGGGCCGCCGGCCAGCCCCTGGCGGCGGCCTTGCAGGCGCTGGCGCCTGTGGGGCCGGATACGCGCATTTATATGGCCTGTGAAGCAGCGGCCATGCGCCGCATCCGCCAGCAACTGGTTGACGAGCTGGGTGTGAAGCGCAGCCAGATCGTGGGCCGGGGTTACTGGAAACTCGACGTGGTGAACCATCCGGACCACGACTACGGCGACGACGCCTGAGCCCGCCATGAGTCTGGGCGCCCGCGCGTATGGGCAACAATAGCCGCATGAGCGATTGCCTTCTCCAGATCCGGGGCCTGACCAAACACTATGGCAGCGCCGTGGTGGTGGATGATTTGTCCTTCGAGATTGCCCGCGGCGAATGCCTGGGCGTGATAGGCCCGAACGGTGCCGGCAAAACCACCACCCTGCGCATGTGCCTGGGCCTGACCGCACCCGACGCCGGTGAGATCAGCTACGCCCTGGGCGGCGCCGGACCGGGCCTGCGCATGCCGCAGGATGCGCTGGCCATCAAGGCCAGACTCGGCGTCGTGAGCCAGTTCGACACGCTGGACCCGGATTTCAGCTGCGCCGAAAACCTGCAGGTGTATGGCCGCTATTTCGGCATCAGAGCGGCCCAGGTGCGTGCCCGTGTCCCCGGCCTGCTGGAGTTTGCGTCACTGACCCACAAGGCCGCCAGCAAACCCGGTGAGTTGTCGGGCGGCATGAAGCGGCGCCTGAGCCTGGCACGCGCACTCGTCAATGACCCCAGCCTGCTGCTGCTGGACGAGCCCACCACCGGACTCGACCCGCAGGCCCGCCACCTGATGTGGGAACGCCTGCAATTACTGCTGCAACAGGGCAAATCCATACTGCTGACCACCCACTTCATGGACGAGGCGGAGCGCCTGTGTTCACGCCTGCTGGTGCTGGACCACGGCAGGAAAATTGCCGAAGGCAAGCCGCGTGAACTGATCGCCCAGCACCTGGAGCCCGATGTGGTCGAGGTCTATGGCACCGGTGCGCTGGTGCTGGCGCAATCGCCTGAGCACGCCGGCTTGCGCGCGCTGGCAGCGCGGGTGGAAGTCAGCGGTGAAACCGTGTTTTTCTACACCCAGGATGCACGCCCGGTGCTGGACCGGCTGGCCTCACACGCCAGCCTGCGCACCCTGCACCGGCCTGCCAACCTGGAGGACCTGTTTCTCAAACTGACCGGCCGGCAGATCAGGGAGGACGCATGATGGACAAGTCCCACGAAGCCGACGAGCGCCGCGCCGGGCCGCCCCAAGCAAGCTCAGCCCCCCCGGGGGGCAGCGTAGTACGCGAAGCGACAAGCGTGGGGGCTCTATCCCTCTGGCGGGCGCCCGATTTGTCAGGCCGCTGGTGGCCGGTTTTCATGCGTAACCTGCTGGTCTGGCGCAAGCTCGCCATCCCCAGCCTGGTGGGCAACATTGCCGAGCCGCTGATGTGGCTGGTGGCTTTTGGTTATGGCATGGGTGCGCTGGTCGGTGAGATCAGCGTGGGCGGAACCGCCGTGCCCTACATCCTGTTTCTGGCCAGCGGGTCGATCTGCATGAGCGCCATGAATGCGGCCAGTTTTGAGGCGCTGTACTCGGCCTTCTCGCGCATGCATGTGCAAAAAACCTGGGACGGCATCATGAATGCCCCGGTCAGCCTGGACAGCGTGTTGCTGGCCGAGATGTTGTGGGCCGCTTTCAAGGCGCTGTTCACCGTGACCGCCATATTGGGCGTGATGCTGGCCCTGGGCATCAGCCACAGCCCCAAGCTGCTGCTGGCATGGCCGATTTTGCTGCTGGTCGGCATGATGTTTTCGTGCATCGCGCTGATCTTCAACGCGCTCGCCAAGGGCTACGACTTCTTCACCTATTACTTCACGCTGGTGCTGACACCGATGATGTTTCTGAGCGGCATCTTTTTCCCGCGCGAGCAGTTGCCCGATCTGGTGCGCATCATCTCCGACTGGTTACCGCTGACCATTGCGGTGGAGATCATCCGCCCACTGTTCATGGACCAGTGGCCGGCTTCTCCGTGGCGGCACGGCCTGGTGCTGCTGGGCTACACCGTGGCCGGGTTCTGGGTGGCACTGGCCCTGACACGCAAGCGCTTCAGGGCCTGAGCCGACCGAAGTCGAGGCCGTGACGGGCGGCTATTTCAGGGCGGCTATCCCGGGGGTTTTTCCCGCAAGGGGAGCGCCATCTTTTTCGTCCCGGCGATCAAAGATCAAGGTCTGCCCAAAAACCAGTTGGACCCAGGTGGGGTAGGTATAAGCCGTCCCCTTGTTGTGGTCAATGATGGCGCCGATACCGCCGCCGAAAATAATGTTGCCGGCCATGCCCGCATTGGCGCGCGAGATGGCACGACCGTTGGCGTCGGGCTGGCCTTGTTGCACACAGGTGATGTCCATGTCCTTGGACGAACGCCGCACCGGTGTGGTGGAGCCAGACTTCACGCTGGTAGAACCGTAGTCATTGCTGATGGAGCAGTCAGCACCCACGATGGCTGTACCAGAAATGGTTTTTGCTTCAATTTTCATGGGGTGGGTTGAGTCGTTCACAATCGACGCACAACCGACCAGCGACCAGGCGCCAAGCAAAATAAGCAGTGTTTTCAAGATTGATCCCCTTTTTGTAGATGCCCTCATTCCTCCCGGGTTTGAAGTGCGGTCACAGTCTAACCGCCGTGGACCCTGGGTTGCGAATTGCTGCAGGCTTGAGAAAAAGCGGACTTGGATGCTGGCGTCACGCCGTGACCGGGTGCGGGCAGGCGCTGGTGCCCAAGAAGCTTTCGGCCTCCAGCCCTTTCTGGCTGTGCGCCGCTAGCTACTGAATCCATAGCAGAACAAGGCCTGCCCTTGATGCGCTCAGGCGGCGTCTGGCGCCCAGGTGGCGACCGGTGCCGCAAAACGCGCCAGCAACTCCCCGAGGTTCAGTTCGGCCAGCACCTCCTGCAACCGCGCCTGTGCCTGGCGGGTTTTGGCAGCGTTGGGCGACTGCGGGCGGCTGGCGATGATGAGCTCGTTTTTCATCGAATGCTCCCAGCCGACCAGCTCTGTCACCGTGACCTCGTAACCGTGCGCCTCCAGTTGCAGGCAACGCAACACGTTGGTGATCTGGCTGCCAAATTCACGCGTATGCAGGGGGTGGCGCCAGAGTTCGGCCAGCGGGCTTTTCGACAGGCTCAGTGCCTTGTTCCTGCGCAACACGCCGGCCACCTCGGCCTGGCAGCAAGGCACCAGCACCATGTGGCGCGCCTGTTTGTGCAGGCCAAAAGCAATCGCATCGTCGGTGGCGGTGTCGCAGGCATGCAGGGCGGTGACGATGTCGATGTGGTCCGGCAGTTCGGCCGCTGTGGTGGCCTGTTGCACCGACAGGTTCAGAAAACCCATCTGCGCAAAGCCCAGCTTCTGCGCGAGCGCGCGGGACTTGTCCACCAGCTCGGCGCGGGTTTCAATGCCGTAGATGTGGCCACTGGTTTTTTGCCCGGCATGGGCCACGTTGAAAAACAGGTCGTACAGGATGAAGCCCAGATAGGACTTGCCGGCACCGTGATCGGCCAGCGTGAAGCCCCGCCCCTGAGCCGACACATCTTCAAGCAAGGGCGCAATAAACTGGTACAGGTGATAAACCTGCTTGAGCTTGCGCCGCGTGTCCTGGTTGAGCTTGCCCTCGCGCGTCAGGATGTGCAGCTCCTTGAGCAGCTCCAGCGACTGGCCGGGACGCAGCTCTTCAATCACCTGGGCGGCTTTGGCGGGCGGCGCGTGGCGGGCAGGTTTGCCGCGTGGGGGGCTGGGGTGTTGCATGGCCCCCCAGTTTAGTGGGCCGCAACTTGCCGCTGCGACACGATGGCCCAGGCCTTCCTGCTAATTAAATTGCACACAATTTAATTGAGTGCTACAATTGCGCCATGCCGAACAAAACCGACACCATGCTGCAACTGGACAACCAGCTCTGCTTCGCGCTGTATTCGACCTCGCTGGCCATGACCAAGCTGTACAAGCCGCTGCTCGACGAGCTCGGCCTGACCTACCCGCAGTACCTGGCCATGCTGGTGCTGTGGGAAAAAGACGGTCTGATGGTGTCCGAACTCGGCGAACGCCTGTACCTGGACTCCGGCACGCTCACCCCCTTGCTCAAGCGTCTGGAAGCCTCGGGTCTGGTGGCACGCCTGCGCGATGTGGCGGACGAACGCCGGGTTCACATCAGCCTGACACCTGCCGGCCGCAAGCTCAAGGCCCATGCCGCAAAAATACCGGGCTGCATCCTGGAAGCCAGCCAGTGCTCCATCCCCGAACTGATCACGCTGACCCAGCAGGTGCAAGCCCTGCGCCAGCGGCTGGTCGCCTGACATCTCTTTCAAACTTTTCAAACCCGCTTCAATCCCGAAGCATTTTCCAAAGGAAACACCATGACCACCTCACTCGAAAAAGTCCTCTACACCGCCAAAGCCCACACCACCGGCGGCCGTGACGGCAAGTCCAAAACCGACGACGGCCGCCTGGACGTCACCCTGAGCTCGCCTGGCACCGCCGGCACCGGCACCAACCCCGAGCAGCTGTTTGCGGCCGGTTACTCCGCCTGTTTCATAGGCGCGATGAAGGCTGTGGCCGGCATGAAAAAAATCACCTTGCCGGACGACCTGAGCATTGATGCCGCCGTCGATCTCGGCAAAATCCCGGCCGGTTACGGCATCGCCGTCCGCCTGGACATCAGCCTGCCCGGCATGGACCGCGCCGCTGCACAGGCGCTGATTGACGCCGCGCACCAGGTCTGCCCTTACTCCAACGCCACCCGCGGCAACATCGACGTCACCATCACATTGAAATAGGGCCCCCACGGTCGTTCGCTTCGCGTAACTCCCTGCCCCCCGAGGGGGCCGCTGCGCCTGCGGACCGGCGAAGCCGGATCCGCGGCCCCTGCTGGACTGGATGGCAGTTCATGCGCCCCCTCCTTCCGATCAGCATCAAGCTGTCGCCAAAGCGGCCCGCCGGTCTTGAAACGGCGGGCTTTTTCGTTAAAGTGCCCCCATGAGCACCACCACCTTTCTTGTACGCAAAGACCAGCTGTCCAGCACCCGGCTGCAAAGCACCGAAGCCGTGCCGCTGGCCGATGGCCAGATTCGCGTGCGTGTTGAATCCTTTGCGCTGACCTCCAACAACATCACCTACGCCGCTTTTGGCGACGCAATGAACTACTGGCAGTTTTTCCCGACCGGCGAAGACGGCTGGGGCACCATTCCGGTCTGGGGCTTTGGCAGCGTGCGGCAGTCGCTGCACCCCGGTGTGGCGGTGGGTGAGCGCCTCTACGGTTATTTCCCGATGGGCTCGGAGGCCGTCTTGACCCCGGTGCGGCTGAGTAGCAACGGTTTCAGCGACGGCGCGCCGCACCGCAGCGAGCTGCACCCGGTTTACAACAGCTACCTGCGCTGCAACACCGACCCTTTTTACACCGCCTCCAGCGAAGCCATCCAGGCGCTGCTGCGTCCGCTGTTTGTCACCTCGTTCCTGATTGACGACTTTCTGGCCGACAATAACTTCTTTGGCGCATCCAATGGCGCCATGCTGCTGTCCAGCGCGTCGAGCAAAACCGCCTACGGCACAGCCTTTCAGCTGGCGCAGCGCCCCGGCATTGAAGTCATTGGACTGACTTCGCCCGGCAATGTCGCTTTCTGTGAAAGCCTGGGCTGTTACAGCCGCGTGCTGACTTATGACCAGCTCGACCAGATCGCCGCAGACAGGGCCTGCATCTACGTGGACTTTGCCGGCAACGCCGCCCTGCGCCACGCCATCCACAGCCGCTTTGCCAATTTGGCCTACAGCTGTTCGATTGGCGGCACCCATGTCAGCGAACTGGGCGGCGCCAAAGACCTGCCGGGCCCGCGTGCCACCCTGTTTTTTGCGCCGGCGCAGATCAAGAAACGCAGCGCCGACTGGGGACCGGCCGGACTCGGCCAGCGCCTGGTACAGGCCTGGCAGGCCTTCAGCCAGCGCGTCACGCAAGACCCTGCGCCCTGGCTGCTGACGCAGCAACACAGCGGCGGCGAAGCGGTCAGCGCGATTTACCAGGAGGTGCTGGCCGGCAAGGGCGACCCGCGCACCGGCCACATCCTGAGTCTCTAGCCCTGCACCGCCGGTTGCTATATTTTTAATAGCTGCTTGCGCCCGCCCGGCAAGGGCGGACGGCACATTTGACCCATCAAACTGCAGCCGCCCCGGGAAGCACGACAATGGTGGCATGACCGACCAGCCCACAGGCGCCATGCCGCACAAGGCGCGCCACGCCTACGAAAAACTCACGCCCGATGTGGTGCTCGATGCGCTGGCCAGCGTGGGCCTGCTCGGTGATGGCCGGCTGACGGCCTTGTCCAGCTATGAAAACCGCGTCTACCAGGTGCACCTGGAAGCGCCCACAGGCAGCGGCGCTGCGGCTGGCGACATGGTGGTGGTCAAGTTTTACCGGCCCGGCCGCTGGAGCGACCTGCAGATTGTCGAAGAGCACGCCTTTGCCGCCGAGCTGATGGAAGCCGAAATACCGGTGGTGGGCGCCCTCGTGATCAAGGGCCAGACCCTGCACCACTTTGACGGCTTCAGCTTCAGCGTGTCGCCGCGCCGGGGCGGGCGCCGGCCCGAGCTCGAGGACGCCAGCGTGCTCGAATGGATTGGCCGCTTCCTCGCGCGCATCCACACCGTCGGCAGCCGCGCGCCTTTTGAGCACCGGCCGGCCCTGGACCTGGACACCTTTGGCCACGCCAGCCGCAAAGTGCTGCTGGCCGGCAACTACCTGCCGCTGGACATGGAATCACGCTGGCTCAAGGCCTTTGAAGAAGCCATGAACGTGGCGCAGGCCGTGTTTGAAAGTGTGGGCGACATCCGCAGCCTGCGCCTGCACGGCGACTGCCACCCCGGCAATATTTTGTGGACCCCTGAAGGCCTGGAAGGCGCCGGCCCGCACTTTGTCGATCTGGACGACGCCCGTAGCGGGCCCGCAGTGCAGGACCTGTGGATGTTGCTGTCCGGCGAGCGCGCACAATGCCTGCAGCAACTGGGCGCGCTGGTCGACGGGTATGAAGAGTTCCGCGAATTCCCGCGCAGTGAGCTGGCCCTGATAGAGCCGCTGCGCACCCTGCGCCTGGTCCACTACAGCGCCTGGCTGGCGCAGCGCTGGCACGATCCGATTTTTCCGATCAACTTTCCGTGGTTCGGCTCCAGCGATTACTGGAAGGGCCAGGTCGACATGCTGGAAGAGCAGACCGAAGCCATGCAGGCAGCGCCACTGGTGGCATGACCGCGGGACCCGGGGAGCGCAAGCCCATGACAACACCGGCAGCCGCGCGGGTCCGCCCGCTCTGGAAGACGTTTGCGCTCTTCCTCGGGCCGCTGGTGCTGACCAACATGCTGCAGGCCCTGTCGGGCACGCTCAACAACATTTATGTGGGGCAAATGCTGGGCGTGGGCGCACTGGCTGCAGTTGCGAGCTTTTTCCCCTTGCTGATGTTTTTTGTTTCCTTCGTGATCGGTCTGGGCGCGGGCGCATCCGTCCTCATTGGCCAGGCCTGGGGTGCCAAAGACACAGCCAGGGTCAGGGCCATTGCCGGTAGCGTGCTGGCCGCCGGAGGCCTGCTCGGCCTGGTGGTCGGCTTGTCGGGCATGCTGCTGGCCGAGCCCATCATGCGTCTGCTGGGCACACCCGCAGATGTGCTGGCGCCAGCCGTGGCCTATGCCACGGTCATGATGGCCGCCCTGCCGCTGCTGTTTGTCTCCATGCTGGCTGCGGCCGTGTTGCGCGGGGTCGGGGACACCGTCACGCCGCTGCTGACGCTGCTGGTGTCGTCCGGCATTATTTTGCTGCTGACGCCGGCGCTGATCCAGGGCTGGGCCGGCCTGCCGGCACTCGGTATCACCGGCGGTGCCTGGGCGACGCTGCTGTCTTCGGCCATGGCCCTGGTCTGGCTGGCCTGGTTTTTGAACCGGCGCAAACGCGCACTCGCGCCCGACCGGGCTTTCTGGCGCCAGCTGCGTTTGAAACCCCAATTTCTCAAACCCGTGATTCGCCTGGGCTTTCCCACGGGCCTGTTTTTCATCACAGGTTCTGTGGCCGACCTCGCGCTGCTGCGCCTGGTCAATGGCTACGGCTCGCATGCCACCGCGGCCTGGGGCGCCGTCAGCCAGGTCATGGCGTATGTGCAGTTTCCTGCGATCTCCATCGCGATTGCCGCATCGGTGCTGGCGGCCCAGGCCATAGGCGGCGGGAAATTGCAACAGGTCGATGCCGTCACGCGCGTTGGGCTGGCCATGAACCTTGTGATCACCGGCGGGCTGGCCGTGACGGTGCTGGTGGCTGCACGGCCCATCATCAGCCTGTTCATCACCGCTCCGGCCGTGATCGAACTGGCAGCAGGACTGCTGCACATCACGGTGTGGGCCAGCCTGATCTTCGGCCTGGCCAGCGTGTTCACATCCGTCATGCGTGCCAGCGGAACCGTGCTGGTGCCCACCCTCATCTCCCTGAGCTGCCTGGGCTTGCTGCTGTTTCCGCTGGGCTGGGCCTTCAGCCAGGCCTTCGGATTGCGCGGCATCTGGATGGCTTACCCGGCCACTTACGCGGTGGCGCTGCTGCTGCAGGCCAGTTACTTTTATGGCGTATGGAAGAAAAAGCCGATACGCAAATTGCTGTGAACTTTCTCCTCAGCGGATGCGCGGGGATGCCTGCAATTGTTCGGGTGTGGTGAAGTAGGCAGCTGTCGCCCCCATGCGTGCGCGCGCCAGAGCCAGCTCGTGCCGCGCCACCGTGCGCAGATGGACCTCGTCGGGTCCATCCATCAGTTGCAGGGCGCGGCCCCAACTCCAGAAATGGGCCAACGGGGTGTCGGGCGACAAGCCCATGGCGCCGAAGACCTGCATGGCGCGGTCGACCACACGTATCTGCAGGCGGGCCGCCACCACCTTGATGCCAGCCACCTGCGCGCGCAGTTGCGCCGGGTCGGCCGTGCCCTGGTCGAGCGCCCAGGCGGCCTGCAGCACCAGAAGGCGCGCCTGGTCGATCTCGATGCGCGACTCGGCGATCCACTCCTGCACATTGGAAAAGTCCGAGAGGTATTTGCCGAAGGCCTGGCGCTCCAGCGTACGCTCGCTGGCCAGTTCCAGTGCCAGCTCACACTGGCCGATGCTGCGCATGCAATGGTGCACCCGCCCCGGCCCGAGGCGCGCCTGGGCCATGGCAAAGCCTTCGCCCCAACCGCCCAGCAAATGGTCGTCCGCCACGCGCACATCGCGCAGCAGGATCTCGCAATGCCCTTCTGCTGCGTGGTGGTGCAACACGGCAATATTGCGCAATACCTGCACGCCGGGGGTGTCCATGGGCACCAGTACCATGCTGTGCCGGTGATGCGCTCCGGCCGGCTCGCCCTCGCCTTGCGCTTCGTCGTTCCGGCACATCACGATGAGCAGGCGGCAGTGCGGATGCGCGGCCCCGGTGATGAACCATTTCCGTCCGTTGAGCACCAGTTGCCCGCCTTCGCGCCGCACCGTGGTCTGCAGATTGGTGGGGTCGGACGAGGCCACGTCGGGCTCGGACATCGCGAAAGCCGAGCGCATGCGTCCCTCCAGCAGCGGCAGCAGCCACTGCGCGCGCTGCCGGGGCGTGGCAAAGCGATGCAGCAGTTCCATGTTGCCGGTGTCGGGTGCGCTGCAGTTGAATACTTCCGCCGCCCAGGGCAGGCGGCCCATGACTTCTGCCAGCGGCGCGTAGTCGAGGTTGCCCAGACAGGTGCCCGGTTCGTCCTCGCGCAGGCCGGGCAGGAACAGGTTCCACAGACCCTCCTCGCGCGCCAGGGCCTTGAGGTCTTCGAGGAAGGGCGGCGGATAAACGCCCTCCTGCACCGAGTGATGCCAGGCCGCGTTGTAAGGCAGCAGATACTGCTGCAAAAAGGCTTCGAGTTGCCGGCGCAGGGCCTGCGCCCTGGGAGAGTGATTGAAGTCCATGAGGCATTGTGAGAGTGCGGCAATGCGTTGTCAGAACGCAGGTGACACGGCGGAACTGCAACGGCGCCCAGCGCAAGTCAGGCCACGTATAGCAGCACGGTGATGAAGTGGCAGATGCTGCCAGCCAGCACAAACAGGTGCCACAAGCCGTGACCGTGGCGCAGCTTGTGGTCGGTGGCGTAAAAACCAATGCCCAGGGTGTAACAGGCGCCACCAGCGGCCAGCCATGCAAAGCCTGCTGGCGTCAAGGCAGTCCACAAGGGCACCACGGCCGCCAGCGCCAGCCAGCCCATCAGCACATAGATGACCAGCGAGAGCACGCGTGCGCCTTTGGCCAGCCAGATTTCCTGAACAATGCCCAGCAGCGCCAGGCCCCACACCACACCCAGCAAGGACCAGCCCCAGGCACCGCGCAGCGACACCAGCGCGAATGGCGTATAGCTGCCCGCAATCAGCAGATAGATCGAACAATGGTCAAATTTGCGCAGCACGTTTTTGGCTCGGCCGCGTACGCTGTGATACAGCGTCGAAAAGACGTACAGCGCCACCAGCATGGCGCCGTAGATGCTGAAGCTCACAATTTTCCAGGGGTCACCGCCAAAACCGGCGGACACAATCAATGCAGCCGAGCCCGCTACCGCCAGCCCCGCGCCGACGAGATGGCTGATGCTGTTGAACCGTTCGCCGTGGTACATCGCCGTCAGTCCGCCAGCGCGGACGCCGCCTGCTCCAGGCCGGGCCGGCCATGCCAGTTGCAGCTCTTCTCCGGCATGCGTGGCTGCAGACTTGCCAATGCTTGCTGCGCCGTCCACAACGGCTTGCATCCTGCGTCCAGTTTGAGTCCGGCGAAGTCGGGTGGGGCCGTCGGCGTTTGCGACATGTCAGGGAAGTAAAGGGAGGAAGCAGGAAGAGGAAGTCATGCACCCGGAAGGGAGCCATCACAAGCTGCAAGCTTACGCCCAACGAAGGCCATGAGCTCTGATCTCCGTCAACAGTTGGCCTCAACGGGAGGCCGCCCCGACAAGCCCCCACACCTCAAGTTCCTTTGGCACACCCTGCACCAGCCGGGGCAACAACTGGCCAAAGTGCAATGGACCTGGATGGACGGGCAAGCCGGCTGACAAGAGCCGCTTCGCCCGTCAGGCGCAAAATGAGGACATGAAACCACCCAAGCGCCTGTTATCCCTCATAGAAGAAGGCCTGATCGACACCGTGGTGCGGCAGTTGATGAGCGGCAAGGAGGCCATGGTCTATGTGGTGCGCTGCGGGGACGAGACACGTTGCGCCAAGATCTACAAGGAGGCCGACCAGCGCAGCTTCAGGCAGGCGGTGGACTACACCGAAAACCGCAAGGTCAAGAACACGCGGCAGGCGCGTGCCATGGCCAAGGGCACCAAGTTTGGCCGCGAGGCGGCAGAAGCGGCGTGGCAAAGCGCCGAAGTCGACGCGCTCTATCGCCTGGCCGCCGCCGGTGTGCGTGTACCCAAACCCCACAACTTCTGCGACGGTGTGTTGCTGATGGAACTGGTGACCGATGCGCATGGCGATGCCGCGCCGCGCCTGAATGATGTGGAATTCACGCCCGAAGAGGCGCGCACCCACCATGCCACGCTGCTGGGCGAGGTGGTGCGCATGTTGTGCGCCGGTGTGGTGCACGGGGATCTTTCCGAATTCAATGTGCTGCTGGCAGAAGACGGCCCGGTCATCATCGACCTGCCGCAGGCGGTGGATGCGGCCGGCAACAACCACGCCAGCCGCATGTTGCTGCGCGATGTGGCCAATCTGCGCGGCTTCTTCGGCCGCTTTGCGCCCGACCTGCTGGCAAGCGACTATGGCCATGAGATCTGGGACCTGTACCAGCGCGGTGTGTTGCGGCCCGATACGGTGCTGACGGGCCGGTTTGTGCACCAGCGCGGGCCGGTGGACCTGGGCGCGGTGCTGGGCGAGATCAGTGATGCGCGGGCGGAGGAAACTGCGCGCCGCGTGCGCATGCAGTCACTTTAAAAAGGTGGCTGCGGCCGCTCAGCGCACCGGGTTTTCCAGGCTGCCTATGCCGTCGATTTCCACCCGCACCACATCGCCAGCCTGCAGGTATCTGGGCGGCTTGAAGCCAATGCCGACACCTACAGGCGTGCCGGTGGCGATCACGTCACCGGGGTACAGGGTGATGCCGGCCGACAGGGTCTCTATCAATTTGGGAATGTCAAAAATCAGGTCGGCGGTCGAGGCGTTCTGGCGCTCTTCACCATTGACATAACAGCGCACCTGGGTCCGGGTGCCATCCAGCTCGTCGGCGCTGACCAGCCACGGCCCCATCGGGCAGAAGGTGTCAAACGATTTACCCATGTGCCACTGCTGGTGGCGGCTTTGCCAGTCGCGCGCGGTGATGTCATTGACGATGGTGTAGCCCCAGACATGGGCCATGGCATTTGCGGCGGTGATGCCCTTGCCACCCCGGCCTATGATGACGGCCAGTTCGGCCTCGTAATCAATCGCGCTGGAGACACCGGCCGCAGGCATGGTGATGGCCGCGCCCGGACCGACCACCGATTCGGGCACCTTGCTGAAGATGATGGGATCGACCGGTATGTCGCCGCCCGATTTGGCGCTGCTGTCAAAACCGCTGCCGGCAAACTCTTTGGCATGGGCAAAGTAGTTTTTGCCGACGCAGAAAATATTGCGGCGCGGCCGCGGCAAGGGGGCCGTGATCTGCACCTCGCTGAGCAAAACCGCGGGCAGCAGCGCCGGCAGCGCCTCACCGCGCGCCTGCATTTCAATCAGCGGCAAGGCGCCGAGTTCAGCCTGCGCCTGCGGCAGCTCAAAAGGCTGGACCTGCTGGAGATCGGCCGATACCAGGCCCGCGCCCGACTGGCCGTTGCGGCGGAATGCAACAATTTTCATGACACTTGTCTCTCTTTGTTTTTGCCCGGCGCTGGAAAGCGCCGGTGCAGTCAATTGCAATGGCCTGGGCGCCTGGTTTCCGGGGGCCTCCTAGGGATTTCGATAGCTCTCAAATTTCGCCACAAATGTTAGCATGCAAACCAAGAACAAGCAGCTGCCTGGCAGCCCACGCTCAATCATCAGGAGACAACCATGAAACGCAGATCCCTGTGGCTTGCAGCCATGCTTATTTCCGGCACCACCTGGGTGGCCGCACAAAACGCCTGGCCCACACGTTCCATCACCATGATCGTGCCCTTTCCACCCGGTGGACTGGCCGATCTGGTGGCGCGCCCCGTGGCCGAGGCGATGGCGCGCGAGCTGGGCCAGCCTGTGGTGATTGAAAACAAGGCCGGCGCTGGCGGCGGCATAGGCATGGGCCTGGCGGCCAAATCAAAGCCAGACGGCTACACCGTGCTGCTGGCCCTGTCATCGCTGACCGTGATTCCCGAGGCCGACGCAGTGCTGGCGCGCCAGCCCATGTTTGCGCACAACGACCTGCGTGCGATTGCGCGTTTCACCGCCGACCCGACAGTGCTGGCGGTGCGCGCCGATTCACCGTGGAAAACCGTGAAGGATTTTGTCGAAGACGCCAAAAAACGTCCGGGCGCGATCAACTACGGCTCATCGGGCAACTACGGCACCATGCATGTGCCCATGGAAATCCTGTCGCAAAACGCCGGCATCAAAATGACCCATGTGCCGTTTACCGGCGCTGGCCCGGCCGTGGTGGCCCTGCTGGGCGGCCAGATTGACGCGGTGTCTTCCGGCCCGGCCACCGTGCTGCAACATGTCAAGGCGGGCAAGCTGCGGGTGCTGGGCCATTGGGGCAACAGCCCGCTGGGCGCCCTGCCGGAGGCACCCAGCCTGAAAGACGCCGGTTATAACGCCGAATACGCGCAGTGGTCGGGCCTGTTTATCCCGAAGGACACCCCGGAGCCGATTGCCCAGCGCCTGCGCGCTGCTGCCAGGGCGGCCGCACAGGACAGCAAGGTCAAAGAGGTGATCCTGAACGCGGGCAGCCCGGTCTTGTACCTGGACTCACCCGATTTTGAAAAATACGTGCAGGCCGACGTCAAACGCATGGCCGAGGTGGTCAAACGTATTGGCAAAGTGGAGTGAGCTTCTCTGTCCATTGACACCCTGATCTGCTACCGGAGATAACCATGCGCTTTCACGCTGCTTTATTGCTGGCCCTTGGCCTGATATCGGTTCTGGCTCCTTCTTCCGCTGCTGCGCAGGTTTACCCCGCCAAAGCCGTGAGGATCATCGTGCCTTTCGCCGCCGGTGGCCCGGCCGACAACTACGCACGCTTCATGGCGCAGCGCCTGCAGGATGCCCTGGGCCAGTCCTTTGTGGTGGACAACCGGCCCGGCGCGGGCTCTGTCATTGGCACCGACCTGGCCGCCAAGGCGCCCGCCGACGGCTACACCCTGCTGATGATGTCCAACGCCCACACCGTCAACGAAACGCTGATTCCGAACAAGCCGTTTCAGCTGCTGCGCGATTTTGTGGCGGTGGCGCCCGTCAACTACTCGGATCTGGTGCTGGTTGCGCACCCTGCGCTGCCGGCCGGCAATCTCAAGGACCTGCTGCTGCAGGCCAGGGCGCGGCCAGGCAAGTTCAACTACGCATCGTCCGGCCCCGGCACGCCCTACCACATGGCCGGTGAACTGTTCAAAAGCATGGCCGGGGTGTACCTGGTGCACATCCCCTACCGCGGCAGCACGGGCGCCCGCACCGATCTGATTGGCGGGCAGGTGGATGTGATGTTTGACGCCGTCACCACCATGGTGGAACAGATCAAGGCCGGCAAGGTCAAGGCCATTGCCACCACAGGACGGGCCCGCTCCGAGGTGCTGCCCGATGTGCCCACCATGGCCGAGGCTGGCCTCGCCGGTTACGAGGCCACCATCTGGCTGGGCCTGATGGCGCCGCGCGGCACACCCAAGGCCGTGGTGGACAGGCTCAACGAAGCGGTCTCCAAAATTGCCAGCCAGCCCGATGTCAAACAGCTGTGGGCCAGGCAGGGTGCCGTGCCGCTGGTGATGACCCCTGAGGTGTTTGACAAATACGCGCGCGACGACATCACCAAATGGTCGCGCGTGATCCAGAGCGCCGGCATCAAGGTCGATTGAAGACCCATGCCCACCCTTGATCTGTTGAGCGGCGGCGCCGCCAAAGGCCTGGTGTCTGCCCTGCAGGCGGGCTTTCTGGCACAGACCGGCTTCGGGATAAGCGGCAGCTTCAACGCTGTCGGCATGATGAAAGACCAGTTGCTGGCCGGCGCAGCCTGTGATGTCATCATCCTGACCGAGGCGCTGATCGGGCAACTGGCCGCAGAGGGCCATGTGGTCGCGGACAGCGCCCGGCCTATCGGGCGGGTGAAGACCGGCATCGCGGTGAAGGAAGGCGCAGCTTTGCCGCCGCTGGACAATACGGACCAGCTGAGAGCAGCCCTGCAGGCGGCTACAGCGATTTATTTTCCGGACCCGGTCAAGGCGACGGCGGGCATTCATTTCATGAAAGTGCTGCGCGAACTGGGCGTTGACAGCGCGCTGGCCGCGCGGCTGCGGCCATGCGCCAACGGCGCAGCCGCGATGCAGGCACTGGCGCAGGCAGATGAGCCTGGAGCCATAGGCTGCACCCAGGTGTCTGAAATCATCATTGCCCCTGGCGTGCGGCTGGTGGCGAATCTGCCCAAATTATTTGAGCTCGCGACGGTTTACAGCGCTGCCGTCAGCACCCGGGCCGCCCACCCGCAAGCCGGCGCCGCGCTGATAACGCTGCTCACCAGCGAAGAAGCCGCCGGGCTTCGCAGCGCCGGCGGCTTTGAACCGGTTGCAGGCTGAAAAGTATCAGGCTTTTTCAAGCAGCGCATTGACGCGCCGCACATAAGCCGCCGGGTCATCCGGCAAACCCCCTTCGGCCAGCAGCGCCTGGTCGAACAGGATGTGGGCCAGGTCGTCGAAATGTTCACTGCCTTCGAGCTTTTTCACCAGCGCATGCTGGGCATTGATCTCCAGAATCGGCTTGACCTCGGGCGCGGCCTGGCCGGCCTGCTTGAGCATGCGCGCGAGCTGGGTCGACATGTCGCCGTCCTGCACCACCAGGCAGGCCGGTGAATCAACCAGCCGCGTCGTGGCGCGCACATCGGTCGCCTTGTCCTTGAGGGTTTCCTTGAGCCGGTCCAGCATGGGTTTGAACTGGGTTTGCGCTTCTTCCGCGGCCTTCTTTTCGTCCTCGTCCTGCAGCTTGCCCAGATCCACCGCACCCTTGGCCACCGACTGCAGCGGTGTGCCGTCAAACTCGTGCAGGTAGTTCAGCGCCCATTCATCGACACGGTCGGTCATCAGGAGTACCTCGATGCCCTTCTTGCGGAAGATCTCGAGTTGCGGGCTGTTTTTGCCGGCGGCCTGGGTGTCGGCGGTGATGTAATAAATCGCCTCCTGGCCTTCTTTCATGCGCGCCTTGTAGTCGGCAAAACCCACGCTGGTGCTGTCGGTGGTCGAGCTCGCAAAACGCAGCAGTTTGGCCAGGCGATCCCGGTTGGCGAAGTCTTCGCCGAGGCCTTCCTTGAGCACCGCGCCAAATTCGGCATAAAAGGCCGTGAATTTTTCCGGCTCGTTGGCGGCCAGGTCCTCGATCATGGACAACACGCGTTTGGTGCAGCCCTCCCGAATCGCCTTGACCGCGCGGCTTTCCTGCAGCAACTCGCGTGAGACATTGAGCGGCAGGTCGGAGGAGTCCACCACCCCTTTGACAAAACGCAAGTAGGTCGGCAACAAGGCCTGCGCGTCGTCCATGATGAAGACGCGTTTGACGTAAAGCTTGACACCCGCCGCCTTGTCGCGGTTGAACAAATCCATGGGCGCCTTGGCCGGGATGAACAACAACTGCGTGTATTCGGTGGAACCTTCGACACGGTTGTGTGTGCTGGCCAGCGGGGCCTGGCTGTCGTAACTGATCTGTTTGTAGAACTCGTCGTACTGCTCCTGCGTGATGTCTTTCTTCGCGCGTGTCCACAAGGCGGCGGCCTGGTTCACGGTTTCCCATTCATCCGAGGTGACCATCTCGCCGGGCTGGTCGTTCTCGCCTTCCTTCCACTCTTCCTTCTTCATCAGGATGGGCAGGGAAATGTGGTCGGAGTATTTGCTGATGATGCTTTTGAGTTTCCAGGTGTTGAGGTATTCGACCGCATCGTCCTTGAGGTGCAGGATGACGCTGGAGCCGCGCTCCGCGCGGCTGATGCTCTCGACCTCGAACTCGCCGGTACCGGCACTGGTCCAGCGCACGCCTTCTGTGGCCGGCAGACCGGCACGGCGGCTTTCCACCGTGATTTTGTCGGCCACGATAAAGCCTGAATAAAAACCAACACCAAACTGCCCGATCAACTGGGCATCGTTTTTCTGGTCGCCCGAGAGTTTGGCCACAAAATCGCGTGTGCCGCTTTTGGCAATCGTGCCGAGGTTGTCCACGGCTTCCTGCTGGGACAGTCCGATACCGGTGTCGCTGATGGTCAGGGTTTTGGCAGCCTTGTCGAAACTCACCCGCACATCCAGGTTGGGCTGATCCTCGTACAGGCCGGCATTGTTCAGGGCTTCAAAACGCAGTTTGTCGCAGGCGTCCGAGGCATTGGAGACCAGCTCGCGCAAGAAGATGTCGGGGTTGGAATACAGCGAGTGGGTGACCAGGTTCAGCAGCTGGGCGACTTCTGCCTGGAAGGAAAGGGTTTGCTTGCTCATGATCCGGGTTCTTGAAAAAGGAGTGGAAAAAGACAGACGCCCCTGGAGTTAGGGGCGTCGTCAAAACATTTCAAGACCGGATTATCGCGTCTTCATGGTCGCGGCTCCAGGCCGCCCGGGATTACAGGCTCAGTTCGCCGCTTGGGATCTGGCCCAGGCGCAGGGCCTGTGCCGCCTGGGCGCGCACAACAGCCGTCGTCACGTCCGACTTCATCGGTGCGATCACTTTGGATCCGGACGGGATGTGGCTGTAGTTTTTGACCGCTGCCACGGCTTCGCTCAATACTTCAGCGCGGGTACGGTTGCCTTCAATCTGGATCGCAAACTGCGATGACAGGGCGGGGCTTTCGGCACGCACACCGGTGGAAGCCAGGGCGGCAAAGGTGGCGACGGCGATCAGGAGGGAAGAAGACTTGTTCATGATGATGACCTTTTCAGTGAGTGGGTTGGAACCGGGTTGTTCGGTTGGGTCCTGCTCTTTCGAGCTTCAACATCAACCGTGATCTCACTGTAGGTGGCGCCAATTAGGCGATCATGAGCGGAGTCTTAGCTGGCAATGAGCAGGCATCACGACAGCTCAATGCGCGCAATCAGGCCGCTGCGGTCTTCGCGGTTGCGCAATGTCACACGCAAGCCGCAGCGCTGCGCCGCCGCCTGCGCGATCGCCAGGCCCAGGCCGCTGCCGCGCACCTCACTGCCTGGGACACGGAAGAAGCGGTCAAAAACGCGCTCCAGCTGATCGGGCGGAATGCCGGGGCCGGTGTCCATGACTTCCACCACGGGACGGTCCGGCTCGCCGGACAGGCGTACATCGACCACACCACCTGCGGGCGTGTAGCGCAAGGCGTTTTCGATCAGGTTGTCCAGCACACTGCGCAGGTCGGCGCCCACGCAGCGCAGCGTGAGCAAGGCAGGCGCTTCGGGCGCTGCGACCAGGCCGAGGTCTATGCCACGCTGGTCCGCCAGCGCGATCAGGCCGTTGATGCTTTCATGCAGCTGCGCATACACGTCGATGGCCACCGGCACTTCCTGGATTTTTGCTTCCTGGCGCGACAGCTTGAGCAACTGGTCCACCAGGCGCTGCGCCCGGTGGACGCCGGCCTCCAGCTGCGCAAAACTCTGCTGGCAGGCACCGGGCGGCAGGTCGCAGCGCACGTTCTCCAGCTGCAGGGCCACGGCGGTGATCGGTGTGCGCAGCTCATGCGCTGCATCCTGCACAAAACGCCGCTGCGTCGCAAAGGCATCGCGCAGACGTGTGAGCAGGCTGTTGAAGGACACCACCAGCGGCCTGATCTCGTGCGGCACCCGCGTGAGCGGCAATTCCGTGATGGTGTGTTCGTCCTGCATGGCCGCCTTGCGCCCTATCGCCTGCACCTCGCGCGAGACCGCAGCGGCCACGCACCAGAGGATCAGGATCGCGAGCGGCAGCAGGATCAGCACCGGCGCAATCGCTGCGCCGGCACGGCCAACCGCCAGGTGGCGGCGGAACTCGCCGCTCTGAAACACCTGGACGCGGTGGCCGGCGGGCCCGCCGGCCGGCGTGGCATACACACGCCAGGGCTTGCCATCGGCCTGCAGGTTCTGAAAACCCGTTTCCGCCAGCAGCCCGGCGCCCAGCTGTGGCCAGGAGCTGCCCTGCAGGCGCCCACTCGCGTCATACACCTGGATGACATAGGTGCCCCATTCATGCACCTCCTCGCGCGAGCGCACCACAGGCGCGACCTTGCCCTCCTGCATGACCACAGAGTCTGCCAGCTGCTGCATCTGCTCATCCATGAAGGTGCCGACCATGCTGTTATAGCTCCAGTAGGAGAAACAGGCGGAGGCCAGGCCGACCAGCAGGAACAGCGGTATCAGCCAGAACAGCAGCGTCCGGCGCAGCGAACACATGGGGCCAGCGGACAGGATGTGCATCAGGCGTCCCCGCCGGTCGTTGCGGTCGCAGCCGGCGCAGCCGCCGCAATGCGCCAGCCCAAACCCCGCACATTGCGTATGGTGTCGGCACCGAGTTTTTTGCGCATGCCGTGGATCAGCACATCCACCGCATTGCTCATGACTTCCTCACCCCAGCCGTAAATGCGGTTTTCGAGCTGGTCGCGCGACAGGATGGCACCGGGCCGCTCCAGCAGCGCGTGCAGCAGCGCATACTCGCGCGCCGACAGCGCGGACGATTCGCCGTTGACCAGCACCTCGCGCGTGGTCAGGTCCAGCTGCACCATGGCGTTGCCTATCAGGGAGTGCGCGCTGCCGTCACGGCGCCGGATGACGGCACGCATGCGCGCCAGCAGCTCGCGGAACTCATAGGGCTTGAGCAGGTAATCGTCGGCCCCCAGGTCCAGACCGGCGATGCGGTCGTCCAGCCCGTCGCGCGCAGTGAGTACCAGCACCGGCGTGGCATCGCCGCGCGCGCGCGCCTGGCGCAAGACCTCGACACCGTCGCGTTTGGGCAAGCCCAGGTCCAGCAACACACAGGCATAGGCACCATCGGCCAGCGCGCTTTGCGCCAGCAGGCCGTCACGCACCCAGTCGACCGACCAGCCATTGCTCTCCAGCGCCTGCTTCAGGCTGGCGCCAATCATGTCATCGTCTTCGACCAGCAGGACCCGCATCAGGCCTCCAGTCGCGCGCGCACAGGCCCGTCCCAGCGGGCCTGCTGGCGCTCGGCACGCAGCAACAGGGCGCCGGCACACAGCAACGCCGCGATACCGAGGAGGTCCAGCACCAGCAGCGGTGTGACGGCAAAACCCGGCGTCAGCAGCGAAATCGCGACAAACCCCAGTTTGCTGAGCAAAGCCGCCGCAAGCACCGGCAGCCGGAGGGCGCGCAGGTGTACCGCGCTGATCAGCGCCAGCGCGAGCAGGGCACTGAGAAACTGCTGGTGCAGCAGCGGCACCAGCGCTGAGCCGACCGCAGGCGTGCTGTCCCAAAGTGTGATCAGCGACAGCAGTCCGACGGCCAGCAGGAGGGTGCGGGCGACCCGTTCAGGCAAGGTGTCCATGGCGTTTGTAAGAGGATGCAACAGCACGCTATCTTCCGCCTGCTGAATTAGCCTTGAATTAGCAGGGGTCAACCGGAACCGCTTCCCTGGCCAGCCAGCGCCGGATCCGGGCATACACCGCCGGGCTGTGCAGCAGCGCGATGTGCCCGGTTTCAAAGGCAATCCACTGCGCGTCTGGCGGGAAGTCCAGGCTGCGCCCCGCTTCGGCATGTTGACCCAGCGCGCTGGACAGGGGCACCAGCCCGTCGCCCAGTGTTTGAGCCAGCTTGCCCTTGAGCTGCGCCGGCCCGGACAGATCGGGCGAAGCCGCGGCCAGGGTGGCCGCCAGCGCAAAACAGGGCACACCCGCCGGCAGCGGCAGCAAGGGGCGCGTATCGGGCCCGGCTTCGAAGCGGTCGGCCTCCGGCCCCTGCACCGGCAAGACATGGCCGTAACGCAAATCCGTGATGCCGGCGCTGCGAACCTGGCCGATTCTGGCAAAGGGCCGGGTCACAGGGTTGCTGCCCAGCACGGTATCGACCCAGTTGCCGACCTTTTCCAGCGGCGCCCCATGGTGCGGCGTCCCCAGAAAAATCAGGTGCTTCAGATGACCCAGCCATTGCAGGCCTCCCGCCGCCGCGCTGTGGCAGGCGCTGCGTGCCACCAGGCCGCCCATGCTGTGGGTCAGCAGGCTCAGCGTCTCTACCGGTTGCGGCCAGGCCTTGATCAGGTTTTCCAGCAGCGCCGCAAACTGCGCGCCGTTGACCGCGGTGTGCAGGCCGGTGTTGTAGTGCAGGTAGACCGGGGTGTAAGCAAGCTCCTGCGCCAGCCGGTCGGCGTAGCCGTGGCCAGCCTCCAGCGATGCCTCGTCGCCGCGCCATTGCAGGTCGTTCATGCACAGGCCGTGCACCAGCACCAGGATCTTGCCGCCCGCCTGCGGCAGGCGCTGCGCCAGCGCGGCCTTGTCCAGCGGCAGGCTTTGCCCCTGATACCGCAGGCTCATGCTGATGGCCAGCGGGTTGCCGGTCTCCTGCAACTGGTCACCGAGCACGCCATTGAGCACCGCCAGCATGGCTTCGCGCTGCGGCGAGGAGACCGGGACCGGGCTGCGTGAGGCCAGCTGCGAAAGCACGCCATCGACCGCTCCGCCAGCCAGGCGCGTCAGGCCCTTGACGCTGCCATACACCAGGCCGGTGATGCCGGTCTTCTTGATGCCCGAGGCGCCTGCCGCCCTGTCCACAAAAGCCCGCCCGGCGGCGCCAAACGGGGCAGCCACGGTTTTATACACATTGCCCTGCACTTTTTCGGCCAGACCGGTCACGCCCAGCGTGCCGCGCGTGGCCAGTTGCGCCAGTCCCTGCAGGTCGGACGGATGCAGGTGGCTGCGCAGTTCGGACAGGGGAGCAAGGCTGGGCCAGCGCGGCGGGGTGGAACTCATGCCGCCATTGTCGCGGTCTGCGCTGGCAGCGTCCAGCGCAGCGTTCACCATCCGGGACGCACCGTCAAAACAGGCTTCAGCCCAATGAATATGCGCGTATTCAGCTCCTGAATCAGGAGCAATTCAGGGTTTAAAAGCGCTCGTGCGGCGCCAGGTAGCGCCACTGGCCCACCGGCAGATGGCCCAGGTTGACCATGCCTATGCGCACCCGCTTGAGGCCGGTGACAAACAGGCCGACCTGCTCACACATGCGGCGGATCTGGCGCTTTTTGCCTTCCTTGAGCACAAAACGCAGTTGCTCCGGGTTTTGCCATTCGACGCGGGCGGGTTTCAGGGCTTCGCCGTCCAGGCTCAGGCCGTGGCACAGCAAAGCCAGCTGGTCGGGTGGAAAAACCGCCTGGACATTGCTGCTTTCGGTGCCATAACTGACACGCACCAGATACTCTTTTTCAATCGCCGAGTCCTCGCCAATCAGCTGGCGCGCCACGCGGCCGTCCTGCGTCAGCACCAGCAGGCCAATCGAGTCGATGTCCAGCCGACCGGCCGGTGCCAGCCCGCGCAACTGCTCATGGCCCCAGCGCATGCGGCTGTTGCACTCGCGCCAGCGGTTTTGCGGCTGCACCAGCACCACCGCCGGCTCATGGCCGTCTTCGGCCTGGCCGCTGACATAACCGACCGGCTTGTTGATCAGGATGGTGACCTGCTGGCGCTGCTGCTGCTCGGCCTCGCGCGCCACCTCAATACGCGCGTTCGGCGCGACAGGCTGGCCCATCACGGCGGGCGCGCCATCGACCCGGACCCAGCCCCGGGCAATCCAGTCGTCGGCCTCACGGCGCGAACACAGGCCGAGCTCGGCCATGCGTTTGTTCAGGCGTATGGTGCTGCCGGTGGAGGCCGGGTTGGCCGGGTCGGCAGCGCGTATGCGCCTGGCGGCGCCAGCAGCTGGGGGTGGTTTGGCGGGACTTGGGTCGGACATAAATTTACTATCTATTTTATAGCTGCTTGCGCACAGCAAATAAGGGCCAGAGGCCGATCTGGCTTGCAGAAAAATTGCCTGGCGTGGGTAGTCGTCAGGGGGCTGGCGCTGCTTTTTGGGGTATGAATGCGCTGGAGCGCAGCGCCGGCAAGTCCAGCACCCGCAAACCGCCGTACTCGATGCGAATCGTTTCCTGCAACTCCAGGTTGGCCAGGGCCTCGTTCACGCGCTGGCGCGACAATCCGACCAGGTAGGCGAGCTCCTGCTGGGTGATGCGCAAAATCTCGCCGACGCCCGGATACAGCACCGGGTTGAACAGCGCCGCCAGGCTGCGCGCCACGCGAACATCGGGGTTGGTCATGCGGTCAATCTCGCGCGCGGCAATGAACTGGCCCAGCCGCTCATTGAGCTGGTTCATCACAAAGCGGTTGAAACCTATAGAGTGGTCCAGCAGCCAGTGAAAGGTATCGACCGGCAGCCCCGCGACCACACTTTTGCGCAGGGCCTGGATGTTGTAACGGTAAGGCTCGCGTTTGAGCGCCGTGCCTTCGCCAAACCAGCCGCCTGGCGGCACCCCGGTAAACGTCATGGTCATGCCCTGGGCGTTGTCGCTGCTCATCTTGAGCAAGCCTTGCACCACACCAAACCAGTAAGTCACCGGCCTGCCGATGCGGCAGACATAGTCGCCCGGCAGTGCGTCGCCAACAATCAGCCCCGCCACCGCCTGCGCGCGTTCTGCCGGCAGCAGCAAGGCCAGCCAGGGAATGCCCGCCAGTTCATCGGCATCCGGTGCGCGGCGGCGCTTGTGCAAAGGGGAGTCGAGGGTCAGGGCCATGAAACATTCAGATGCGGGAAAGTCCGGGGAGGGGTGTCCCTTAAATTGTCGTCGAAACGACAACCTAGCGTCAAATGCAGGCCTACGATCCCTTTCATCACCCAGCCCGCGCCCGACCGGCGCAAGGGCTGGCCCACGATGGAGACAAGAGACCGAATGCAGACCACTTTCCCCCGCTTGCTGCTTCAACACGCCGCCGGGCGCCCGGACGCGCCAGCCATGCGCGAGAAGGAATACGGTATCTGGCAGGCCCACAGCTGGGGCGCACTGGCTGCGGTGGTGGAACACATCGCCTGTGGCCTGCACCGGGCCGGGTTGCAACGCGGCGAACACATGGTGGTGATAGGGGCCAATCGGCCGCGCCTGTACGCCACCATGCTGGCGGCCCAGTCACTGGGCGCAATTGCCGTGCCCCTGTACCAGGACGCCGTGGGCGCCGAGTGTGTGTTTCCGATCACCAATGCCGAAGTCCGGTTTGCCATGGTCGAGGACCAGGAGCAGGTCGACAAGCTGCTGGAGATTCGCGACCAGTGCCCGCTGCTGGCCCACATTGTTTTTGACGACCCGCGCGGACTGCGCAACTACCAGGAGCCGGGACTGGTCGCGCTGGATGCGCTGATGGCGGACGGTCAGGCCTTCGCCAGCCAGCAGCCCGGTTTTTTTAAAGCCGAGGTCGACAAAGCGCAGCCCGACGATGTGGCCGCCATGTTCTTCACCTCGGGTACCACCGGCAACCCCAAGGGTGTGGTGCACACCCATAACACCCTGCTGGACCGCGCCCAGGCGGGCGCCGAATTCGACAAACTGGGCGCCAGCGAAGAAGTGCTGGCCTACCTGCCACCAGCCTGGATTGGCCAGAACATCTTCAGCTATGCACAGTGGCTGTGCTGCGGCTATGTGGTGAACTGCCCGGAAAACGCCAGCACCGTCACCATCGACCTCAAGGAGGTCGGCCCCACTTATTACTTCGCGCCGCCGCGTGTGTTTGAAGGCCTGCTGACCAGCGTGATGATCCGCATGGAAGATGCGGGCGCCGTCAAGCGCCGGATGTTCCACTTCTTCATGGACGTTGCCAAACGCGTCGGCCCGGCGCTGATGGACGGCCAGCCGGTGGGCGCCGGCGACAGGCTGCTTTATACGCTGGGACAGGTGATGGTTTATGGCCCGCTGCGCAACAACCTGGGCTTTTCACGCGTGCGTGTGGCCTACACCGCAGGCGAAGCCATAGGCCCGGACCTGTTCACCTTTTACCGCTCGATCGGGGTCAACCTCAAGCAGCTCTACGGCTCGACAGAGACCGCCGTGTTTGTCTGCCTGCAGCCGGACAACCAGGCCCGCGCCGATACGGTGGGGGTGCCGATCAAGGGTGTGCAGATCAAGGTGGCCGAGAATGGCGAAATCCTCGTCAAGTCGGCCGGGCTGCTCAAGGGCTACTACAAGAATCCGGCCGCCACGGCCGAAGTGCTGACCGCCGACGGCTGGTACCACACCAGCGATGCGGGTTTTCTGGACGCCAGCGGCCATTTGAAGATCATAGACCGCGTCAAGGATGTCGGACGCATCAAGGGTGGCGCCAACGACGGCGCCATGTTTGCGCCCAAGTATGTGGAAAACAAACTCAAGTTTTTCCCGCACATCAAGGAAGTCGTGGCCTACGGCGACGGCCGTGAAAAAGTCTGCGTGATGCTCAACATCGACTTCGACGCCGTCGGCAACTGGGCCGAGCGCCGCAACCTGCCCTACGCCGGCTACACCGACCTGGCGCAGAAGCCGGAGGTTTATCAACTGATTAAAGAGTGTGTGGAGAAAGTCAACGCCGACCTGAGCGTCGATACGCTGCTGGCAGGCTCGCAGATCAGCCGCTTCCTCGTGCTGCACAAGGAGCTCGACGCCGACGACGGTGAGCTGACCCGGACCAACAAGGTGCGCCGCGGCTTTATCGCCGACAAATACCAGCCGCTGGTCGATGCACTGTACAGCGACAAGACCGAACAGTTCATTGAAACCGTGGTGAAGTTTGAAGACGGCCGCAGCGGCAGCGTCAGCGCCACGCTGAAAATCAGCGATGCGCAGACTTTCGCACCGGTGAAGGCGGCAGCATGAACTACAAAATATCGAACTCGCGCAATGGCCGCCGCGCCGGGCCGCCCCAAGCAAGGCCAGCCCCTTTTGCAAGTGAATGGGGCAGCGCAGTACGCGCAGCGACAAGCGTGGGGGCCCGTTCAGCATGAGCAAGAAAATTGGCGACGTCATCCTGGACGTGCACAACATTTCACTGAGTTTCGGCGGCGTCAAGGCGCTGGCCGATATTTCCTTCAATGTGAAAGAGCATGAAATCCGCGCCATCATCGGCCCCAACGGTGCCGGCAAAAGCTCCATGCTCAACTGCATCAACGGCGTCTATCAGCCGCAGCAGGGCAGCATCACCTTTCGCGGCCAGACCTTCAAACACATGAACAGCCACCAGGTGGCCGTCATGGGTGTGGCGCGCACCTTCCAGAACCTGGCGCTGTTCAAGGGCATGAGTGTGCTCGACAACATCATGTCGGGCCGCAACCTCAAGATCAAAAGCAACCTGCTGCTGCAGGCACTGCGTATAGGCCCGGCGCAGAGGGAAGAGTTCCAGCACCGCGAGGCGGTTGAAAAAATCATCGACTTCCTGGAGATCCAGGCCTACCGCAAAACACCGGTGGGGCAACTGCCCTACGGGCTGCAAAAACGCGTGGACCTGGGTCGCGCGCTGGCGATGGAGCCTCAGGTCTTGCTGCTCGACGAGCCCATGGCCGGCATGAACGTCGAGGAAAAGCAGGACATGTGCCGCTTTGTGCTCGACGTCAATGACGAGTTCGGCACCACCGTGGTCCTGATCGAACACGACATGGGGGTGGTGATGGACATTTCCGACCGTGTGGTGGTGCTGGACTACGGCAAAAAAATCGGCGATGGCACACCCGACGAAGTCCGCAACAACCCGGACGTGATCAAGGCCTATCTCGGAACCACTCACTGAATATGACACACCCCTGTTGCGGACTCGCTCCGCGTAGCCGCCTCTCCCCTTGCAGGGGACGCCGCCTGCAACCCGGCGAAGCCGGTTCTGCGGCGGCCGCTGGAAATTGGAGCAACTGATGGCATTCTTTCTGGAAACACTGCTGGGTGGCCTGATGGCCGGCATGTTGTATTCGCTGGTGGCGCTGGGCTTTGTGCTGATCTTCAAAGCCTCGGGCGTGTTCAACTTTGCGCAAGGCGCGATGGTGCTGTTTGCAGCGCTGGCCATGGCGCGCTTTGCAGAATGGGTGCCCCAATGGCTGGGTCTGCAAAGCCTGCTGCTGGCCAACCTGATCGCTTTTGTGCTGGCGGCTGTGGTCATGTTTGCAGTCGCCTGGCTGATCGAATGGCTGGTGCTGCGGCACCTGGTCAACCAGGAAGGCACCACCTTGCTCATGGCCACGCTGGGCATCGGATATTTTCTCGATGGTCTGGGGCAATCGCTGTTTGGCAGTGCGATCTACAAGATCGACATTGGCATGCCGAAAGAACCCGTTTTTGCCTTCAGCTCGGTATTTGAAGGCGGCTTGCTGATCAACAAGGAAGACCTCTACGCGGCCCTGATCGCCGCCGTGCTGGTGACACTGCTCAGTGTGTTTTTCCAGAAAACCGCCACGGGCCGGGCCTTGCGGGCGGTGGCCGACGACCACCAGGCGGCACAAAGCATAGGCATACCGCTGAACCGCATCTGGGTCATTGTCTGGTGCGTGGCTGGCGTCGTGGCGCTGGTGGCCGGCATGATCTGGGGCAGCAAGCTCGGGGTCCAGTTTTCGCTGACCACCGTGGCCCTGCGCGCGCTGCCGGTGGTGATTCTCGGCGGCCTCACCTCCGTACCCGGCGCCATCATCGGTGGACTGATCATCGGGGTGGGCGAAAAGTTGTCTGAAGTTTTCCTCGGCCCTTACGTGGGCGGCGGCATAGAAATCTGGTTCGCCTATGTGCTGGCGCTGGTTTTCCTGATGTTCCGGCCACAAGGCCTGTTCGGCGAGAAGATCATTGACCGGGTATGAAATACCCGGTCAATGATCTTTCAGCGAAGACTCACTTTGCGAAGCAAAGTTAAGCGAAGCGTGTCGTAGCTAAAAAGTACAGAGAAGAAAATAATGTTCTACAGAGAAAACGGCCAGTTCAAAACCAGCTATCGGGCAGACAGCCAGATCTTTCCGATCACGCAGGACCGGCTGGGCATACTGGTGCTGTTTGTCATCGCCGTCGTCGGCATCCCGCTGCTCGCCGACGAATACCTGCTGCGGGCGATTTTTATTCCGTTTGTCATCCTTTCGCTGGCCGCGCTGGGCGTCAATATTCTGGTCGGCTACTGCGGCCAGATCTCCCTCGGATCGGGCGCCTTCATGGCGGTAGGTGCCTATGCGGCCTACAACTGTTATGTGCGTATCGACGGCATGCCGCTGATTGCCGCCCTGCTGCTTGGCGGCTTCTTCGCCACCTTGCTGGGCCTGTTTTTCGGGGTGCCCAGCCTGCGTGTGAAAGGGCTGTATCTGGCGGTCACCACGCTGGCGGCGCAGTTTTTCTGTGACTGGGCCTTCCTGCGGGTCAGCTGGTTCACCAACAACAGCTCGTCCGGCTCGGTCGCGGTGTCGGACCTCAGCCTGATGGGCTGGCCCATCACCTCGCCCGCGAGCAAGTACCTCTTTTGCCTGGGCTTTCTGATTGTCTTCGGGCTGATGGCCAAGAATCTGGTGCGCGGCGCCGTCGGGCGGGAATGGATGGCGATCCGCGACATGGATGTGGCTGCGGCGGTGATCGGGATCCGGCCGATGTACGCCAAGCTCAGCGCCTTTGCCGTCAGCTCGTTCATTGTGGGTGTGGCCGGCGGCCTCTGGGGCTTTGTGCATCTGGGCTCCTGGGAGCCGGCGGCATTTTCGATAGACCGGTCGTTTCAGCTCCTGTTCATGGTGATCATTGGCGGCATGGGCTCCATCATGGGCAGTTTTTTTGGCGCGGCATTTATTGTGATCTTGCCGATTTTCCTGAATCAGTTTTTGCCTGCTCTGGGCAATCTGGTGGGAATCGATATTTCAACGGCTGCCGTCGCGCACGCAGAAATCATGATTTTCGGCGCCCTCATCATCTGGTTCCTGATCGTGGAGCCCCACGGCCTGGCCAAGCTGTGGAGTGTGGGCAAACAAAAGATGCGCCTGTGGCCATTTCCACATTGATCACCGCGCGCAGCGCTTGCTTTTTCGTTCGTTAAACCATGGCATTTCTGATGCCAAATTCTAGGAGACAGGCATGAAAGTTCGCAACCTCGTTCTGGCCAGTGTGCTGGCCACTCTTGGCACCGGGGCCTTCGCCCAGGCCAAGGAGCAGTTTTTCCCGGTCTTGTCGGGGCGCACAGGCCCGGTGGCTCCCAATGCCACGCCCTGGGCCAACGGACACAACGACTACATGAAGCTGGTCAATGCGCGCGGCGGCATCAATGGTGTCAAAACGCTGGTGGAGGAATGTGAAACCGCTTACGCCACAGACCGTGGCGTGGAATGTTACGAGCGGCTCAAGGGCAAACATGGCGGCGCGACCGTCTTCCAGCCCCTGTCCACCGGTATCACTTTTGCCCTGACCGAGAAAGTTCCCGCCGACAAGATTCCGATGATCACCTCCGGCTATGGCCGCAGCGATTCTGCCGACGGTGGCGTTTTCAAATGGAATTTCCCCCTGATCGGCCACTACTGGGTCGCCGGTGACACGGTGCTCCAGCACATCGGCAAACAGGCCGGTGGCATGGACAAACTCAAGGGCAAAAAAATTGGCGTCGGCTACCACGACAGTCCATTCGGCAAAGAGCTGCTGCCCATCCTGCAGGAGCGTGCAGCGCAGTACGGTTTCACCCTGCAACTGCTGCCGATCGCCGCGCCTGGCGTGGAGCAAAAAGCCACCTGGCTGCAGGTCAGAAGGGATCAGCCTGACTACGTGATTCTGCAAACCTGGGGCGTGATGACACCGACTGCCATCAAGGAAGCGCAGGCCGTCGGTTATCCGCGTGAAAAAATGTTCGGTACCTGGTGGTCTGGCGCAGAGCCTGATCTGAAAGACATCGGTCAGGGTGCCAAGGGTTACAGCGCCGTGATGATGCAGCATGGCGCCGAGCCGCAGTCTGCAGTGGTCAAGGACATTCTTGAAAAGGTGCATGCCAAAGGCCAGGGAACCGGCCCCAAGGATGAAGTGGGCAGCGTGCTCTACATGCGCGGCGTGCTGGGCGCCCTGCTGGCCACCGAAGGTGTGCGTGCAGCGCAGGAGCGCTTTGGCAAAGGCAAGGTTGTCACCGGCGAGCAGGCACGCTGGGGTTATGAAAACCTGAACCTGACCCAGGCCAAGCTGGATGCCCTCGGCTTCAAGGGTGTGATGCGCCCGGTTTCGACCAACTGCGTGGACCACATGGGCTCGGCCTGGGCACGTGTGCACCAGTGGGACGGCAGCAAGTTTGTCTGGACCTCGGACTGGCTGCAGGCTGACGAGCAAGTCATCCGACCCCTGGTGAAAAACTCTGCCGACAAATACGCTGCAGAGAAAAAGCTGACGCGGCGCGCGGCTGCAGATTGCCAGTCCTGATGGCATGAGGCTTCAGGCCCTCCTGCGGTGCAGGAGGGCAGCGGCTCTGGCGAGCCGCCAGACGTCAGCGCTTCCACCCCCTTGCAGCGCTGACGTTTGGCTCCCACAAGCAGAAACATCCCATGGAACAACCCAAAATTGCCAACGATATTGTCCTGAACGTCAACGGGATTGAAGTCATTTACAACCACGTCATTCTGGTGCTCAAGGGTGTGTCCCTGAACGTCCCCGAAGGAAAGATTGTGGCCATCCTGGGCGGTAACGGCGCGGGTAAAACCACCACGCTGCGGGCGGTCTCCAACCTGCTCAGTGGCGAACGCGGCGCCGTGACCAAGGGGGCCATCGAACTGCGCGGCGAACGTATTGAAAACCTGTCGCCGGCCGAGCTGGTGCAGCGCGGCGTGGTGCAGGTCATGGAGGGCCGCCACTGCTTTGCGCACCTGACCATTGAGGAAAACCTGCTGACCGGCGCCTACACCCGCAAAAGCAAGGTCGAGATCGCTGCCAATCTGGAGAAGGTTTACAACTATTTCCCGCGTCTGAAAACCCGGCGCACTTCGCAGGCCGCCTACACCTCGGGGGGTGAGCAGCAGATGTGCGCGATCGGCCGCGCGCTGATGGCCAGCCCCAGCATGGTGCTGCTGGACGAACCCTCGATGGGTCTGGCGCCGCAAATCGTCGAGGAGGTGTTTGAGATTGTCAAAGACCTCAACCAGAAGGAAAAAGTCACTTTTTTGCTGGCCGAACAAAACACCAACATGGCGCTGAAATACGCCGACTACGGCTACATCATGGAAAGTGGCCGGGTGGTGATGGACGGTGCGGCCAGCGACCTGGCCAACAACGAGGATGTCAAGGAGTTTTATCTGGGCGTGGGCGGCGGTGAGCGCAAAAGCTTCAAGGATGTGAAGAGTTACAAGCGCCGCAAGCGCTGGCTGGCCTAAAGATATGACCCCCACGCTGGCCGCTTCGGAGATTTTATGACTGAGTATTTTGATGCACTGGAGACCCGCCCCCCGGCACAACGCGAGGCCGCGTTGATGGCCGCGCTGCCAAGCCAGGTGGGCCATGCGCAAAAAGCGGCACCGGCATTTGCCACCCTGCTCGCCGGCGTTGACGCGGCCGCTGTCACCAGCCGTGCTGCGCTGGCGCGCCTGCCGGTCACCCGCAAGCACGATCTGGCCGCCCTGCAAAAGGCCGGCCTTCCCGCGGATGCCTTCGGCGGCTTTTCCACCTTGCTGCGCGGGCCAAAAATGCCCCGGCTGTTTGCCTCACCCGGGCCGATTTACGAGCCGGAAGGCGCCAGCAAGGATTACTGGCGCGCTGGCCGTGCCATGTACGCAGCCGGATTTCGGGCCGGCGACCTGGCGCACAACGCTTTCAGCTACCACATGACGCCGGGTGCCTTCATCATGGAATCGGGCTTGCATGCGGTCGGCTGCACGGTGTTTCCGGCGGGCGTCGGCCAGACCGAACAACAGCTGCAGGCGATTGCCGAACTCCGGCCCGATGGCTACACCGGCACGCCCAGCTTTCTGCGCATCCTGGTTGAAAAAGCCATGGAGACCGGGAGCGACATTTCCAGCATCCGCAAGGGTCTGGTGGGAGGCGAGGCCTTTCCGCCCAGCTTGCGCGACTGGTTTTCAGAACGCGGCATGGCCATTTACCAGAGTTATGCCACGGCCGATCTGGGCTTGATCGCCTACGAAACCGAAGCGCGCGAAGGCCTGGTTCTGGACGAAGGCGTGATTGTCGAAATCGTCCGTCCCGGCACCGGCGACCCGGTCCCCGACGGAGAAGTCGGCGAGCTGGTGGTCACCACCCTGAATCCCGCCTACCCCTTGATCCGCTTTGGCACGGGCGATTTGTCCGCCATCCTGGCAGGGCCATGCCCCACCGGACGCAGCAATACCCGGATCAAGGGCTGGATGGGACGCGCCGACCAGACCACCAAGATACGCGGCATGTTTGTGCACCCTGGCCAGGTGGCCGACATCACGCGGCGTTTTCCGGAAGTGCTCAAGGCCCGGCTGGTCGTCAGCGGTGAAATGGCCAATGACAGCATGACACTTCAGGTAGAGGCGAGCGCCATGCCCCAGGGTCTGGAGTTGCGGATCGGCGAAGCGATCCGCGATGTCACCAAACTGCGCGGCGATGTAGAGCTCAGAGCGCCGGGCAGCCTGCCCAATGACGGCAAAGTCATTGAGGATGCACGTAGTTACAAATAGAGCTCCCACGGTCGCTCGCTTCGCGTAGCTCCCTGCACCTTGCAGGCCGCCGCTCGCCGGAGGCTTCACTTCTGATGCCTGTCCAGGAAGGCCCTGCAGGGAGGGCTGAGTGCTTGCCCTTACGTAGTTCCCGCGATGGACACCCGCGCCTGCCTTCGTAAACTGGTGACATCCAATTCAAGGAGATACCCATGAAACGCCTCTTAGTTCTTGCCGTCGCCGCAACGTCCCTGTTTGCGAATGCGCAAACCTACCCCGGCTCCAAGCCGATTTCCATCGTGGTGCCGTTCGCAGCAGGTGGCCCCACCGACCGCGTCGCGCGCGACCTGGCTGAAGCCATGCGCAAACAGATTCCCGGTTCGAACTTTGTCGTGGAAAACGTCAACGGCGCCGGCGGAACGATTGGTGCGACCAAAATTGCCAAGGCCAACCCCGACGGCTATTCACTGCTGCTGTTTCACATCGGCATGGCGGCCACGCCAGCCCTGTACCGCAAGCTGCAATACAAGCCGCTGGAAGATTTTGAATACCTGGGCCTGGTCAATGAAGTGCCGATGACGCTGATCGGCAAGCCCCAGTTGCCGGCCAACACCTACCGCGACTTCGAAAATTACATCAAGGCCAACGCTGGCAAGCTCAACATTGCACATGCGGGCCTCGGTTCTGCTTCACACCTGTGCGGCCTGATGTGGCAGTCGGCAATCAATGCCAAAGAGGCCATGACCACCATTCCGTTCGGCGGCACCGGTCCGGCCATGAATGCGCTGGTAGGTGGCCAGGTGGACCTGATGTGTGACCAGACCACCAACACCACCGGCCAGATTGAAGCCGGTCGCGTCAAGGCCTTTGCCGTGACCACCGCCAAACCCCTGTCGAAACACAAACTGCTCAAGGACTACCCGTCGCTGCAGGAAATGGGGCTCAAGGGCTTTGACCTGACCATCTGGCACGGCCTGTATGCCCCCAAAGGCACACCGCCGGCCATCCTGGCGCAGCTCAACACCGCCATGAAAGCGGCCTTGAAAGACCCTGATTTCATGAAAAAGCAGGATGGCCTGGGCGCTGTGGTGGTGACCGACAAACGCATGGAGCCGGCAGCACACAAAGCCTTTGTGGCCGGTGAAATTGCCAAGCTCAAGCCGGTGATTGAGGCCGCCAAACAGTTCGCCGACTGATCTTCCGTGCCCTCCTCAAAAGCCGCCAGGTGCATGCCGGGCGGCTTTTTTGCGGGCCAGGCTTGCACGCGACGGATCACCCCGCCAGACACCCCCATGCCAGCCCTGCGCATTGTTGATTCCATCACCGAACTCGGCGCGCGCGACGCGGGCTGCCTGGCCGTGAGCGGCTCGCACGGTGGCCTGAGTTCGGCGCGTTATGCGCTGGCTGCCAGGCCGCTGCTGAGTATTTTCAACGACGCGGGCGGGGGCAAAGACGGTGCCGGCATGGCCGCACTCGATTTCCTGCAGGCACGCGGCCTGGCCGCCTGCACGGTGTCGCATGAGAGCGCGCGTATTGGTGAAGCGCAGAGCACAATGGATGACGGCATCGTCAACCAGCTGAACGGCCTGGCTCACGCACTCGGGCTACGGGTCGGCCAACCATGCCTGCAGGTCATCAAATACCTGCAAACACAACCAAGGAGACCCTCATGAACCGGATGCGTTTGATGACTTTGAATTTTCGGCAAACCTGCCGTCTTTTGGGTGCGGCCTGTCTGCTGGCAGCCGCCGGATCTGGCAGCCTTCCTGTGCTGGCACAGGGCGCCTGGCCGAACAAGCCGGTGCGCATTGTGGTGCCCTTCGCGCCTGGCGGTACCACCGACATTCTTGCCCGTGCGGTCGCGCCCGAACTGTCCAAAGCATTCGGCCAGCAATTTGTCGTGGATAACCGCGCCGGTGCCGGCGGCAATGTGGGCGCCGACATCGTGGCGAAATCACCGGGCGACGGCTACACCCTGCTGATGGGCACGGTCGGTACCCACGGCATCAACAAGTCGCTGTACGCCAAAATGCCTTTTGATCCGCAGAAAGACTTTGCGCCTGTCACCCTGGTCGCCGGTGTGCCGAATGTCATGGTGATGAATGCCGAGAAAGCCAGCAAGCTGGGCATCAACAGCGTGGCGGATTTTGTCAAATACGCCAAATCCCACCCGGGCCAGTTCAGCATGGCCTCCAGCGGCAACGGCACGTCCATCCATCTGGCCGGAGAACTGTTCAAGTCCCAGACCGGCATTTTCATGACACACATTCCCTACCGCGGTTCCGGCCCGGCGCTGCTCGACCTGGTGGGCGGCAGTGTCGATGTGATGTTTGACAACCTGCCTTCGGCAATGCCACAGATCAAGGGTGGCAAATTGCGGGCGTTTGCCGTCACCAGCGCCCAGCGCTCGGCCGCCATGCCCGACTTACCCACGGTCGAAGAGGCCGGCAAGCTCAAGGGTTTTGAGGCCAGCAGCTGGTTTGGCTTGCTGGCGCCTGCCGGCACACCACCGGACATCGTCAGCCGCATCCAGCAGGAAGTGGCCAAGGCCCTGGCCACACCGGCGATCAAGGAAAAAATGCTGGCGCAGGGCGCCATTCCCAGCGGCAACACGCCGCAGGAGTTCGCCAAACTGATAGACGCCGAGATCATCAAGTGGGCGCAGGTTGTGAAAGTGTCAGGCGCCAAGGTCGATTAACGAGCGTTCCGGTCGCACGCGGGCTCTTCAATCAAGCAGGGGCCGCGGAACCGGCTTTGCCGGGCCGCAGGCGCAGCGGCCCCCTCGGGGGGCAGGGAGCTACACGCAGTGAGCGACCGTGGGGGCCCTATATTCCCCAGACCACCTCATGGCCAGCCTGGTGGTTGCGCTGCAACATGTCGATGAATGGCAGCGCACGCTGGCGCAGGCCCAGACCGTCACGCGGCGCCGTGTCCGGTGATTCATTGTCGTGTGATTCCTCCAGCGTGATGGCCGCCTGCAGAGCCGCCACCGCGGCAGGCATCTGCTCCGGCAGGATGATGCCCCTGGGGCCAGGCTCCTTGCCAATGATCTCCAGCACACGCCGGCCATTGACCTCCAGCATGATCAGGTCGCCGGAAGCTTTGGATTTGAATTTGTACAACATGCGCAGCTCCTTCTGGGTTTGTCGCCATGGATTTATTATGAGCGCCCGGCCACACCGCGTCTGTAGGCCCGCGCCCCGCTGTCAAGCAAAATGCAGGCTTATGTTTACCCTTCCCACAGCCCCCAAACCTGCTGCCCAGGCACTGCGCCAGGATGGCCTGAGCCTGCTGACCCCTTCCGATCTTGCGGCCATACTGCCTGCTGGCTGGGCCCAGGCCTGGCCCGCGCTGACAAGCTCCTGGGACCACCTGCCGCCTGATGCCCATCTCAAGGATGGCGGCCACTACCGGCGGCGCCGGCACAGCTGTTATGTGCAGCAACTGGACAGCGGGCAATTGCTGCAGGTGGCGCATCGCGCCCACTGGCAACCCACCGATTACAACGCCATGCACGGAGGCTTTGAGCGCTGGTTCGAACCGGTGGAGCCGGCTGTGGCCGGTGCAGCGGTCTGGTCTGCCCTGCTGACCGGACTGGGCCAGCTGTTTGCCCAGGTGCATACGGCGCAGCGCTGGCACATAGAGGCGCACCAGTTCCGCATCGACACCGCAGGCGGCGTGGGCCGCCCCACGCCGGAAGGCGCGCACCGCGACGGCGTGGACTTTGTGGTGGTGCTGCTGGTGGCGCGGCAAGGCGTCAAGGGTGGCGAAACCCGGGTGTTTGATGCCCACGGCCCGCACGGCCTGCGTTTTGTGATGCAGGAGCCCCTGACCGCGCTGCTGCTGGACGACAGCCGCGTGATCCATGAAACCACGCCGATTCTGCCGCTGGACGCTGCCATGCCGACCGGTTACCGCGACACGCTGGTGCTGACCTACCGCGCGGCCGGCTTTCAGGCGCCCTGATCAGTCCCTCGCTGCAAAAAACCGCTTGACGAAAATAGTTTAACCCTAAACAATTAAGATTCGATCAATTAAATTGAACGGGTCTTATGCACATCCTTTGCTTGGGCGGTGGTCCTGCCGGTTTGTATTTTGCCGTTCTGATGAAGCTGCAAAACCCGGCCCACCACATCACCGTGGTGGAGCGCAACCGCCCGTTTGACACTTTTGGCTGGGGCGTGGTGCTGTCGGACCAGACCCTGGACAACCTGCGCGCCGCCGACCCGGTCAGCGCGCAGCTGATTGGCGACGCCTTCAACCACTGGGATGACATCGAGGTGTTTTTCAAGGGCCGCTCGGTGCGCTCAGGTGGTCACGGCTTCTGCGGCATAGGTCGCAAGCGCCTGCTCAACATCCTGCAGGAGCGCTGCATAGCCCTCGGCGTCGAACTGGTGTTTGAAACCGATGTGCAGGACGACCAGGCCATCGCCGCCAGCTACCAGGCCGATCTGGTGATTGCCAGCGACGGCCTGAACAGCCGCATCCGCACCCGCTACGCCGACACCTTCAAGCCCGATATAGACCTGCGTGCCTGCCGCTTCGTCTGGCTGGGCACGCACAAGACCTTTGACGCCTTCACCTTTGCGTTTGAACAAACCGAACACGGCTGGTTTGCCGCGCATGCCTACAAGTTTGACGACAACACCTCGACCTTCATCGTCGAGACGCCCGAGGCGGTCTGGAAAGCCCATGGCCTGGACCAGATGAGCCAGGAAGACGGCATCACCTTTTGCGAGCAACTGTTCGCGAAATACCTGGACGGCAATGCGCTGATGAACAACGCGACGCACGTGCGCGGCTCGGCGATCTGGATCCGCTTCCCGCGCGTGGTCTGCGAACGCTGGGTGCACCACGAAACCATCCAGGGCAAGGACGTGCCCTTCGTGCTGATGGGCGACGCCGCGCACACCGCGCATTTTTCGATAGGCAGCGGCACCAAGCTGGCGCTGGAAGACGCCATTGAACTGAGTCGCTGTTTTGCACAGACGCCGGTACCGGCCAAGGCGCTGGAGACCTATGAAGCCTTGCGCTCGGTGGAAGTGCTGAAGATCCAGAACGCGGCGCGCAACTCGACCGAGTGGTTTGAAAATGTGGAGCGTTACAGCGGGCTGGAGGCAAAGCAGTTTTTCTACTCGCTGCTGACCCGTTCGCAGCGCATCAGCCATGAAAACCTGCGCGTGCGTGATGCGTCCTGGCTGCAGGCTTATGAGCAGTGGCTGGCCAAAAGTGCGGACCAGCCCGCGCCACCGCCCATGCTGCTGCCGCTCCAGGTACGGGAGCTCAGCCTGAAAAACCGCATTGTGGTCTCGCCCATGGCGACCTACAGCGCCGTCGATGGCCTGCCCCAGGACTTTCACCTGGTGCACCTGGGTGCGCGCGCGCTGGGCGGCGCCGCTCTGGTGTTTGCCGAAATGACCGCGCCCTGCCCCGAAGGCCGTATCACACCGGGCTGCCCGGGCCTGTGGAACGAGGCGCAGATGCTGGCCTGGAAACGCATTGTCGATTTTGCGCACCGCTCGGGCGAAGGTGCGGCCATGGGCATGCAGCTGGGCCACAGCGGCCCCAAAGGTTCGACGCAGCTGGGTTGGGAGGCGCCCGACGAGCCGCTGCCCGCAGGCAACTGGCCGCTGCTGGCCGCCAGCGCCGTTTCTTACGGACCGACCAACGCCGTACCGGCCGCGATGACGCGGGACGACATGGACCGCATCAAGGCGCAGTTTGTGGCTTCGACGCAGTATGCCGCGCAGGCCGGTTTCGACTGGCTGGAACTGCATTGCGCCCACGGCTACCTGCTGTCGAGTTTCATCACGCCGCTGACCAATCTGCGCAGCGACGACTACGGCGGCAGCCTGGAAAACCGCTGCCGCTACCCGCTGCAGGTCTTCACCGCCATCCGCGCTGTGTGGCCGGCGCACCTGCCCATGAGTGTGCGCATCTCGGCCCACGACTGGGCGCCGGGTGGCAACACCGCCGACGACGCGGTGGCCATCGCGCGCCTGTTCAAGGCGGCCGGCTGCGACTTCATCGACGTGTCCTCCGGCCAGACCACCCGCGCCGCCAAGCCGGTTTATGGCCGCATGTACCAGACGCCGTTTGCCGACCGCATCCGCAACGAAGTCGGCATCCAGACGATTGCCGTGGGTGCCATTTCAGAGGTGGACCACGTCAACAGCATCATTGCAGCCGGCCGCGCCGACCTGTGCGCGATTGCGCGTCCGCACCTGGCCGACGCGGCCTGGACGCTGCATGAAGCCGCCAAGCTGCAAAGCCGCGCGGTGAGCTGGCCCAAGCCCTACCTCAGCGGCCGGGACCAGATGTACCGTGAACTTTCAAAACAAAAACAGGTTTGAGCCCTTGCTTCACATACGCAAGCAGCTACCAAAATAATAGCAACCCGCAATCAGGAGAGCACCATGGACATGGAAGCACGCGGTCACCGCGAACACCCCGAAGCACTGCGCCTGTGGCTGCGCCTGCTGACCTGCACGCAGCTGATTGAAAAGCAGGTGCGCGGGCAGTTGCGCGAGCAGTTCGACACCACCTTGCCGCGTTTCGACCTGATGGCGCAGCTCGAGCGCAACCCGGACGGCCTGAAGATGAACGAGCTGTCGCGCCGCATGATGGTCACCGGTGGCAACGTCACCGGCGTCACCGACCAGCTGGTGGCCGAGGGCCTGGTCGAGCGCCTGGAAGTCGAAGGTGACCGCCGCGCCTACCGCGTGCGCCTGACATCGCGCGGCCGAAAGACCTTTGACGAGATGGCGCGCCAGCACGAAGGCTGGATTGTGCAGGCCTTCGGTGGCCTGTCGCCGCGCGAGCTGGAGACCCTGCACAAGCTGCTCGGCAAGGTCAAGCAGCACCAGAGTGATCTGAGCCGGCTGACCCAGGAAACGGAAAACGCATGAAACACTACATCACCCCCGCCAACCCGATGCACGGGCAGTTCAACGCGCTGGCAGGCTACCAGGCCAGGCACTTTGCCTACAGCTTCCACGGCGGCGTTGCCACCCTCAGCCTGAACCGGCCGGAGCGCAAGAACCCTCTGACCTTTGAGTCTTATGCCGAGCTGCGCGACCTGTTTCGTGCGCTGAACAGCGCCACCGACGTCAAGACCGTGGTACTGACAGGCGCGGGTGGCAACTTCTGCTCCGGCGGCGACGTCCACGAGATCATCGGCCCGCTGACCAGAATGAACATGCCGGAGCTGCTGGAGTTCACCCGCATGACGGGCGACCTGGTCAAGGCCATGCGCCTGTGCCCGCAGCCCATCATTGCCGCCATTGACGGCATCTGTGCCGGCGCTGGCGCCATGATGGCGCTGGCCGCCGACATGCGCCTGGGCACGGCGCAGGCCAAAACCGCCTTCCTTTTTACCCGCGTCGGGCTGGCGGGCGCCGACATGGGCGCCTGCGCGCTGCTGCCGCGCCTGATCGGCCAGGGCCGCGCCTCCGAACTGCTGTTCACAGGCCGCGTGATGACCGCCCAGGAGGGTTTGTCATGGGGCTTTTTCAACACGCTGCATGAGCCGGCCGAGCTGCCGGGCAAGGCACAGGCGCTGGCCGCAGAGCTGGCCGCCGGCCCGACCTTTGCCCATGGCATGACCAAAACCATGTTGCACCAGGAGTGGGCCATGACGCTGGACCAGGCGATTGAAGCCGAAGCCCAGGCGCAAGCCATCTGCATGCAGACCCAGGACTTCAGCCGCGCCTACGAGGCTTTTGCCAACAAGCAGAAACCTGTCTTCCAGGGAGACTGAACATGAAAGCCCCGACCACACATCTGGCGTTGCCTTTTTTTGCGGCACCCCACCGCGAGCTGGCAGACAAACTCGCCGACTGGGTGCCGGCGCAGCAGGTGGACGAAAGTGACGACAGACGTGCCTGCAAACAGTGGGTGCGGCTGCTCGGCGACGCCGGCTGGCTGCGCTACTGCGTGCCAGCCAGCGCCGGTGGGGCCCTGGACAAACTCGACTCGCGCGCGCTGGTGATCCTGCGCGAAACCCTGGCCTTCCACTCGCCGCTGGCCGACTTCGCCTTTGCCATGCAGGGCCTGGGCAGCGGTGCCATCACGCTGGCCGGCACCCCGGCGCAACAGGCCGCCTACCTGCCGGCGGTGGCGCGTGGCGACAAGATAGCGGCGTTTGCGCTCAGCGAGCCGGACGCGGGATCCGACGCCGGCGCCATGACGACCCGCGCCGACGCTTCCGGCGGCGGCTGGGCCCTCAATGGCAGCAAGACCTGGATCAGCAACGGCGGTATTGCCGACTTTTACGTCACCTTTGCCAAAACCGACATGGCTGCCGGCACACGTGGCATCACGGCTTTCATCGTCGACGCCAACAGCCCGGGCCTGGACAGCAGCGAACACATCGCCGTGATGGCACCACACCCGCTGGCCACACTGAAATTTGCGCACTGCCAGCTCGCCAGCGAGGCGCAACTGGGCGCACTCCACGGCGGCTTCAAGCTGGCGATGCAGACCCTGGACATCTTCCGCGCCTCGGTCGCTGCTGCGGCACTGGGCATGGCGCGCCGCGCCCTGGCAGAAGCGGTGCGGTTTTCACGCGAACGCAAGATGTTCGGCCAGACCCTGGCCGATTTCCAGCTCACTCAGGCCAAAATCGGCGAGATGGCGGCCCTGGTGGACGCTGCAGCGCTGCTGACTTACCGCGCCGCCTGGCTGCGCGATGACAGCGAAGCCCGCAGCGCCGGCAAACGTATCACCGCCGAAGCGGCGATGGCCAAAATGACAGCGACCGAAAATGCCCAGCGTGTCATCGACATGGCGCTGCAAATGCACGGCGGCCTGGGCGTGAAGGTCGGCACCAGAGTGGAAAGCCTGTACCGCGACATCCGCTCGCTGCGCATCTATGAAGGTGCGACCGAAGTCCAGCAATTGATCATTGGCAAGGCTTTGTTGCAATCATGAACCTCACCAGCGCCCCCTCGGTGCAAACCGACCGTTTTGTGCATGAGCGCCTGCCGCCTGCCGGACAGTGGCCGCAGATGCGTTATGAATTGCCGGAGCTGCAGATTCCGGCGCAAGCCAATCTGGTCGATGTGCTGTTTGAACGCGTCAGCCAGCGCGGTCTCTCGGACCGGCCGTTTTTGCGCTCGGACAAGATCACCCTCAGTTACCAGGACGCACACGATCGCGTCCGGCGTATCGCCCAGGTGCTGACTGAAGACCTGCAGCTGCTGCCTGGCAACCGCGTGTTGCTGCGCGGCGGCAACACCATTGGCATGGCCCTGGCCTGGCTGGGTGTGGTCAAGGCCGGGCTGGTGGCGGTGGCCACCATGCCGCTGCTGCGCGCCAAGGAGCTCGGCGAGGTCATCACCAAGGCGCAGCCCGCCGTCGCGCTGTGCGACGCCAGCCTGCTGGCAGAACTGCAGCACGCACAGGGGCTGAACCCGGTGCTGGCGCACATCATTCCCTTCAACCTCAACGAGGCCGGTTCGCTGGCGGTGCTGGCAGCGGCCAAAGACGGCAATTTCGCGCCCTGCCGGACCTCGGCCGACGACATCGCGATGATGGCCTTCACCTCAGGCACCACCGGCACACCCAAAGCGCCGGTGCACAGCCACCGCGATGTGCTGGCCGCCTGCGAAGCCTGGCCGCGCCATGTGCTCCAGGCCGTGCCGGAAGACATCGTCATGGGTTCACCCCCGCTGGCGTTTACCTTCGGACTCGGCGGCATGCTGATTTTTCCGATGTGGGCGGGCGCGTCGGTGTATTACCCCTCCATCGCTTACACACCGGAGGCCATGGTCAAGCTGATCCATGAAGTCGGCGCCACGATCTGCTACACCGCGCCCACGTTTTACCGGCAGATGGCGGCGTTTGCCAAACAACACGGCGTGCCCTCGCTGCGCACCTGTGTCAGCGCCGGCGAAGGCCTGCCCGACGCCACGCGCCAGCTCTGGAAAGACGCGACCGGCATCGAGATGACCGACGGCATAGGCGCGACCGAGATGTTCCACATCTTCATTTCTGCCGCGCCGGCCGAGGTGCGCCGCGGCGCCATCGGCAAGGTGGTGCCCGGTTACACGGCCAAAGTTGTTGACGACGCCGGCCAGGAAGTGCCACGCGGCACCATAGGCAAACTCGCGGTGATCGGGCCCACCGGCTGCCGTTACCTCGACGACGCGCGCCAAGCCAGCTACGTCAAGAATGGCTGGAATTATCCCGGTGATGCTTTCCTGCAGGACGAGGACGGCTACTTTTTCTACCAGGCGCGCGCCGACGACATGATCATTACCTCGGGTTACAACGTGGGCGGCCCGGAGGTTGAAGACGCCTTGCTGAAACACCCGGCAGTGGCCGAGTGTGGCGTCATCGGTGAACCCGACGATGAACGCGGCATGGTGGTCAAGGCCTTTGTGGTGCTCAAACCCGGCCAGCAGCCCGGCGACGACATGACACGTTTGCTGCAGGAGCATGTCAAAGCCACGCTGGCACCCTTCAAATACCCGCGCCGGATTGAATTTGTGGACACACTGCCGCGCACCGAAACCGGGAAACTGCAGCGTTTCAAGCTGCGCCAGCCATGAAATTCGAAGTCAAAAAACTGATCCGCTTTCACCACTGCGATCCGGCCGGCATTGTTTTTTACCCGCAGTTCTTCTACCTGCTGCACGAGGTCCAGGAGGACTTTCTGGCGCACATCGGCCATCCAGAACACGAGATGATTGCGCGCGGCGCCGGCGTGCCGATTGTTGATCTGAAAACCGGATTTGTCGGCATGTGCCGCTTTGGCGACGAAGTGGACATCCGCCTGGGCCTGTTCCGCCTGGGCGCCTCCAGCATTGGCATGCACTATGAAATTCATAGCGCATCAGGCTCATCAGACAAGGGCCAGAGCCTTAAATTGCATGCCAAAGCAGTGGTGGTGTACTCGCAACTGCCACACGGCAAAGCCTTGCAGATTCCGGATGCGCTGCGCGCAGCCCTGCAACCCTATCTGGAAACACAACTGGAAGACAAACCATGATGAAACTGTTGCAACCGCCCGGCTGGGAAGCGCCCCGGGGCTACGCCAACGGCGTGATGGCGCGCGGGGCCCTGATTTTTGTCGGCGGCCAGATCGGCTGGAACGCCCAGCAGCAGTTTGAAAGCGACGACTTCATCGCCCAGACACGCCAGGCACTGCTGAACATACGGGCCGTGCTGCAGGCAGGGGGCGCCGGACCGCAGCACATGGCCCGCATGACCTGGTATGTGGTGGACCGGCTGGAGTACATCAGCCGCCTGAAAGAGCTGGGCGTGGTGTACCGCGAAGTCATGGGCAAAAATTTCCCGGCCATGACCTGCGTGGAAGTCGCGGGCCTGGTGGAAGACCGGGCCCGTATTGAAATCGAAGTCACCGCTGTTTTGCCGGACTGACAAGACGCATGGGCACGGAGCCCTGGCAGACCGCAAGAGCAAGGGATTGCAGGCTGCTTCCGGGCGGTATTTCTGGCTTAAGATGCCCAGATACTTGGAGAGCTTTGTGACCCCAGACCAGCCCACCACAGCCCGCTCCGGTCCCGAATACGGGCTGGCAGAAGCGCAGCGCCGAATGCAGCACCAGTTGATGGAATCGACCGGTGTGGCCGAGTCCGTCTTCAACCTGGACACCCAGCAATTGAGCTGGAACCGCCGGGCCTATGAGGTCTTCGGGGTCAACCCGGTGGGTTCACCGGTCACACTGGAAGTAGCCATGCACCTGGTCTATCCGGATGACCTGGAACGGCTGGTCCAGGCGCGTGAGCAGATACGCCACACCCCAGGCGCCCTGGCGCTGGACTACCGCATCATCCGGCCCGACGGCACGCTGGTGGACGTGCACACCATTTTGTATGTGGAAACCGATCCCCAGGGCCGGCCGCTGGCGCATGTTGAAATGACACTCGATGTCACGGATCGCAGACGCATTGAAACAGCGCTGATCCAGTCCGCCCGGCTGTGCCGCGTGCTGGCCAAGGTATCCACAGATGGTTATTGGGAGCAAAGCGCCACTGTGCAAGTCCAGCCGAATGGCGCATTGGCAGCGCCCCTGACAGCGCCCGAAACAGCCAACAACTCCGCGCAACGCAAAATGCGCGTGCTCTACGTTGAAGACAATATGTACAACCTGATGCTGTTTGACGACGTGATGCGCACCCGGGACGATGTGGAGGTGCGCATGGCGCAAAACGGCGCCCAGGGCTTTGAGGTGGCTGGCGCCTGGCAGCCCGATGTGCTGGTGCTGGACGGGCGTTTGCCCGACACCCACGGCATTGCGCTGCTGCAACGCCTGCGCGGCATCGCCGGCCTGCAGAACACACCGGCTTTCATGTGTTCCGCTGACACCCAGCCCGAACACAAGATACTGGCCGAACAGGCCGGTTTTGCCGGCTACTGGACCAAGCCCGTGGACTTTGACAAGGTGTTTGACGAGCTCGACCGCGTGGCGGCCAGCGCAGATCTGCGCCAGCCATGAGCGGTCGTTTCCGTTTCGATCCCGCCAACCGGGCGCGCGCCGCCTACTGAATACCCGCCAGCGGCGTGACCGAATTTTCGCGGTTGATCAACCAGCGATCGCCGACACGTACCCATTGCAGGGTCTTGCTCACCACATCCCGGTAGTTGGCGGAGCGGTAAGTCTGCTTGAACGTAGTGGTGGCGTGGGTCGCGTCTGGCATGGCGACGGTCAGTTCGCTCACTTCCACGGAAATATCCACCGCCCGGGTCATCACGGCCTTGCGCCTTTCCTTCCAGGCTTCCCGGTCGCCGCCGGTGGACGGCACAAAAGCTGGCGCATAAAAACCCATGTAAGCCTCCACATCGCGCCTGGACCATGCCGCGCGCCAGGCCTCCAGCGCTGTTTTGACCTCTTCGCCGCCCGCCGCTTCGGCCACGCTGTCGGCTGGTTTGGCCACTGCCGCGCCTGCCTGCCGGTTCAGCTGCTGTGCAGTCCGCTCGCGGGCATTGAGCAAAGCCGTCTGGTTTTCAAGCGCCTGCCGCAACTCGCTGCTGTTCGCGGCACCGGGCGCTGCGGCTGGTGGTTTGGGCGCCACTGCGGGTGCGGCGGGTGCAGGTGCTGGCGTCGGCGGCGTTGCAGCGGGCGCTGGTGCAGCGGCCGGCGGAGTGGGTGCCGGTCTGGGCGTGGAAGCGCTTGCGGGTGCGCCAGTTGTCGGCAAGGCGGTTGCGGACGGGGTGTACACCTCCTGAATCGCTCGCTCCCGCGCGTTCAGCAAGGCGGTCTGCTTGACCTGCTCTGCGGCCCGCTCAATCAGCGCACGTTTGTCCACCACATACACCGACACCGCCTCTGCCGGGCAGTGCTGCGCAGCGTCTTCACCGTCGTTCCATTGCTCGAGTCCGGGGATGGAACCCGTCTCGATTCTGGACAACTCCAGCGCAGGCAGCAGGGTTCCCGCGCCGGCGTGTGCCCGGATATACGCAATGTTGAGGTCCTGCTCGGCGTTGGCCACTGAGCGTCTGGCCTGAAACAGCTCGTTTTCAGTGTCCAGCAAGTCCAGCAGGGTACGCTGGCCGATGTCGAACTGCAGGCGGTAGGCATTGCGGGCTTTTTCGACCGACACCTTGTTTTGATCCAGATAGCCAATTTGCTCCTTGAGCTTGCGGGCATCGTTGTAGGCAATCAACAGGGTCTGCCGGATGTCCCGGCAGGTTTTGTCACGCAGGTCCTTGGCCACATTGAGCTGCTCGGCAAACTGGCGCTCTCTGGCCCGGTCACTGAGGCCGTTGAACAGGTTCCAGGTCATGACCACTTCGGCCACCGTGGCGTCCGAGCTGCCGGCAACCCCGCTAAGGTTGTTGCCCTGGTCGCGACGCAGGCGAAGGTCAAAACGCGGCTGGTAGGCACCGCTGCGCGAAGCCAGCGCCGCATTCGAGGCGCGCACGTTTTCGATGGCTGCACGCAGCGCGGCGTTGCGCTGCTGCGCCTCGCGTATGGCGGCCGTGGCGTCGGCCGGGATGTTTTTTGCGAGCTGCGGCGGCAGCGGCATTTCCGGGGGCGGCAACATGCCGACGATGCGCTGGAAGCGGGCCGTGGTGTCGTGCAGATTGGATGTCTCTGTCAGCAGGTTGGACTCGGCCAGGGACAGGCGGGCGCCAATCTGCTCGAGATCGACCGCACGTGCCACCTTGGCCTTGACGCGGCGTTCGGTCTGCTCGAAAACCGACCGATGCTGCACAAAATTGTCTTCCGACAGCCGCACCAGCTCACGGAAACGCAAAACATCGTAGTAGGCCTTTGCAGCCTCAAGGGCGACACTTTCCGAGGTGTCAAAAAATTCGAACAGCCGCACCAGCCGCGCATGGTCCAGGCGCTTGACATCATTGCGCGTGGCGAAGCCGTCATAAAGCAGCTGCGTGATCGTCAGGGAGGTCGAGTTTCTGTTGAAGCGCGAGGCAGCCAGCGTCGGCGTCGCGCTGCGGCTTTCAGAGCCGGTGCCGGCCAGCAGATCAACTTTGGGCAACAAGCTGCCTGCGCTGACATCGCGTTCGCCGTCGGCGGCCTTGATCGTGTGCCAGCGCGCCAGCACCTCGGGGTTGTTCAGGACGGCGTTTTGGGCAGCCTCTTTGAGCGTCAACACCTTGGTGGCCTGTGCCGGTGCCGGTGCCGGTGCCGGTGCCTGTGCCTGCGCGGCAGGCGCCAAACCCAGCGCCAGCAGAGCCAGCGCCATGGCCCAGCGCAGTCGCGCAGACGGGGGCGGGCAAATGCTCATGCCAACAGCGGCCGCGCCGCTACACTGGCAATAGCCGCCTTACGGACGGCACAAACCAGCGTCAACAGGACAAAGCTTGGCAGCGGCTTTTCTGGCATTTCTCACTCTTGAACATGGGGGTCAGCGAATTCGACACACCTTTTTTCGCAGCGCAAGACGGTTTTTTGGTCTGGGAAAGCGCTCGAAATCAGGTTAACAATGGACTGGTAGTTGCTGTTTTATATGGATATTTTCATGGTAACGCAGGTTTTTCAGAAGAGCAATTGATATCCCCGCTGAATTTTGCCGCTGCGGCAAAAACGAAACACTTCACCAGCTTTCTCAAAGCGGTTCTGCTCGCTTTGACGCTTTTGCTTGGGGTGCTGCAAGTCGCAGCTGTCGATTTTGCCCGGATGCAAGCCCTGTTGTCGCAGCGCTTTGGGGCAACGGCCCTCGGGTCCTTCCGGGACTGGCAAAAACTCCTGCAGGAAAGCGCCGACCGCAGCCCGCCAGCCCAGCTCAGGCAGGTCAACGACTTTTTCAACCGGCGCGTCAGGTTTGGGGAAGACCAGGGCATCTGGGGGCAAAGCGATTATTGGGCCACACCGATGGAAACCCTGGGCCGGGGTGCGGGCGACTGCGAGGACTTTGCCATCGCCAAATACTTCACCCTGCTGCTGCTCAGCATTCCCGATGAAAAAATGCGCCTGATTTATGTGCAGGCGAGCCTGGGTGGCGTCAACAGCAGCATCACACAAGCCCATATGGTGCTGGCCTACTACCCGACGCCCGAGGCCGAACCCCTGATTCTGGACAACCTGATCACCGAGGTGCAACCCGCATCGCGCCGGCCCGACCTGCTGCCAGTCTTCAGCTTCAACACGCAGGGCCTGTGGCAGGGCGCCACCGGGGCACAGGGCAGCGGGGGTCCGGCCAGCCTTTCGCGCTGGCAAGAGCTGCTGCGGCGCGTGCGCGCAGAAGGATTTGACTGAGTGACCGTGCAACAAGTTATAACGAACTGTTCCGAGGGGAATTGACATGTCGATGTACCGCCAAATGTGGCTTGCAATCATTCTCAGCACGCTGCTGGCGCTGCTGGGCGGCCTGCTGGCGTCCACCATGAATGCCCGAACTTATCTGTCGGAGCAGCTGAGCGCCAAAAACAACGACAACGCCACGGCGCTGGCGCTGGCCCTGAGCCAGCAAAACGCCGGCACCGCCATGGTGGAGCTGACCGTCTCGGCCTTGTTCGACAGCGGTCACTATGAATTGATCCGCGTGGTGAATCCGCTGGGAAAAACCATCGTCGAAAAAGTCGCGCCTGGCCGGGTGCAATCCGTGCCGGGCTGGTTCACACAACTCTTGCCGCTCGATGCCAGTCCGGGCCAGGCCAGCATCAGCAATGGCTGGAATCAGCTGGGCACCCTGACCCTGATCAGCAACAGCCGCTTTGCATACGAGGCCTTGTGGAAAAGTGTGCTGCAGCTGGTGGCGGCACTGGCTATCGCCGGACTGGTTGGCGGGGTGCTGGCAGCCACCATTCTCGGCCGCCTGCGTGAGCCGCTGCAACGTGTGATCAATCAGGCCAATGCCATCAGTGAACGCCGGTTTGTACTGATAGACGTGCCCGATGTGCCAGAACTCAGGCAACTGGCCCTGGCCATGAACGGCACCGTCACACGGCTCAAGACCATGTTTGCCGAAGAAGCCCGGCGCCTGGAAGTGCTGCGTGTGGCTGCCAACTACGACACGCTCACCGGTCTGGCCAACCGCACCTTCTTTCTGTGTCAACTGCTGGACTCGCTCGACAGCGACGAGGCGGAGGGTGGCACGCTGCTTCTGCTGCGTATTGCCAATTTTTCCGCACTCGGCAAACGCCTGGGCACCGGCGCTGTGGATGAGCTGCTGAAAAAAGCCGGTGAAGTCCTTCGGCGCCAGGCGCTGCAAAGCCACGCCGTGGCGGCGCGCATCGGGGATGGTGATTTTGCGCTGTTGCTGCCGGCCCAGGCTGATGCGCGCCAGGTGGCCAGCCAGTTGCTGGCGTCGCTGCTGCAGGCCAGTGCGCCGACAGCCGCAGATGGCCTGGCAGCCTGCATCGGCATGAGCAAGCTGACGCGCGGGCAGGACATGGCCAGCCTGATGGCGCAAGCCTCTTCTGCCCTGATTGCCGCCCAGGCACAAGGCGGCAACACGATTCGGGAAGCGAGTCCGGAGTTTGCGGCCGAGACTGCCGGGGAAGCCGCACCATTGATCAAGCTTGCGCTGGCGCAAAACCGCACCAGACTGCGCTCACTGCCCGTGACCGACATGACGGGAAAACTCCTGCATCGTGAATGCACGCTGGAGTTGATGCTGGAAAGCGTAGGCGACTGGGAGCCTGCCAGGCATGTCATGCAAGCCGCAGAGGCCGGTCAACTCACCCCGGCGATGGACCTGCAGGCCATCAAACTGGCGCAGGAAAAACTGGCACGCGAACCCCAGCTGCCCGGCCTGTCCATCAGCCTTTCAGCGCTCTCCATCAGCGCCGAACAACACTACGCCCCTTTGCTCGATCAGATCCGCAAAAGTCCAGGCCTGGCCAGCCGCCTCTGGCTGGAAGTGGCCGAATCCGCCGCTGTCAAACACATGGACAGTTTCCGGCTCTTTGCCGCCAAAGTGCGTCAGGCGGGCAGCCATGCGGGACTGAAACATTTCGGTCGCCACTTCAACCAGACCGATGTGCTGCACGATCTCGGGCTGGACTTCCTGAAGGTCGACTCCAGCTTCGTCCGAGGGCTGCAATACAGCGCAGACAACCAGATCTTCCTCCAGGGTCTGGCCTTTGCCGCACACAAAATGGGCATGCAGGTACTGGCCGGGGGACTGATTGACCGCGCGGAGTTGACCGCACTGGACGCCGCCGGTTTTGACGGCGTGGCCGGACCTGCTGTCAAGGAGCCGGCCTGATCCGCAACCGGTCAGGCCCCCCATCGACCTACAGCGCGGGCTGCAGACAAGCTGGCTGAGCTCCTCTCATCAGCCGCCGATTGCTATCAAAAGAGTAGCTTTATGTGCCCGCCCGTAAAGGGCAGAGAGCCAAAAATGCATGCCAAAAAAAACCATGCCTGCCAGCGGACCGCTGGCAGGCACAGGTCAAGCAAGCGCCCGCCTTCCCTCAATCTGTATTGAGCTTGCCTTTGGTCAGCAAGTCCTGGATCACTTGCTGATCGGTGGTGAAGACACCAATCATGTCCACGCCGGAAAGCACAATCCGCTGATTTTCTGCGCCTGTCACCACTCCCGACGGGGCTCCCACCGTGTGCGGGTCGGCCGCAAAGCCGCCCGTGGTGCTGATGTGAACAATCGTGTCCGCTCCTGACTTCTCGAAGTGCAGGAAGTTCGCCAGATTGTCCTGTCCCAGCAGGGTGCCGGAGGCCTCTCCGACCAGCAGGTCGCGCAAGTCCAGCACATCGCCACCTGCCGACCGGGCTGCCAGGCCAAAGTCGGTGATGGTGTCGGTCACGGGTGTGCCGGCGGTGCCTCCGTCGTTGAGCTCCCAGGCGAAGATGTCTGAGCCCAGTCCACCGGTCAGATTGTCAGCGCCTTGACCGCCCACAATCAGGTCGCGACCATCGCCTCCGCTCAAAACGTCAGCGCCTGCGCCACCGTCCAGCCGGTCGTCACCGGTTCCACCGCTCAAATTGTCGATGCCGTCGTTGCCGAAGGCAAAGTCGGAGTTGGCGGTCAGGGCCGATGTGTTGTTGCCGCTGGTTCCTTCGTAGGCACTGGAGATGCTGACAAGGTTCAGGACCTGATCGATCTGGTGAATGCCTTTGGTGGCGGTGACGTCAATCATCGCCGACTGGGCCGTTGTCACCCCCGTCACGGTCAAGGGTCCGCTGAAGCTCCATGTCGAAATATCGACCGATTGCGTGACCCCGGTGGTAATGGTGGCGCTGTGGCCGGCGTTGTCGCTGATCACCCAGCCCGTCTGCAGCCCGGACACCGTCAGCGTGTCAAAAGCGCGCGCCGTGACATCAAACTGGAACGTCGTGCCGTCGTTGGCAATGCCCACATCATGGTGATTGATTTCGGTATCCCAGATCGAACGGACCTGCTCATTGGTCAATACGCTGCTGTAGATCCGCAAATCATCAATGCCCGCGTTGAGGTATTTGTCGTTGATGATTTTGCGATCGAAGTTCCCCTCGACACCGTTGGTAAAGCCGATGCCGAACACGTTGGTGATGGTTCCGGCCAGGCCGCCAGCAGTGACCGTGCTCTCCAGCACACCATCCACCCACAACTGGGTCTGGCCGGTGGTCGCATTGCGGGTCATCGCAACAAAGTGCCATGTTCCGTCGGAAACAATGGTGGTGCTCTTGGCGCCCGCAGTGTCGCCGACGTTCAGACCAATGCGGCCGTTGTTGTCGAGCCAGCCCCACTGGGCATCGTTGACCGCACCGTCTTGCTCGGAACCAATGACGCTGGGGCGATTCCAGCCGATATCGGTGCCGCCAAACTGGGCAGCATCGGTAGAGAGCTTCTGTGTCGTGTTGATCCAGAAACTGATGGTGGCAGAGCCGGTGATGGGAGCGAGCTCGGCCGGGTCCACCGAGAGCGACGCACCTTTGCCGTCAAACTGTATGGCGGTTCCCGAGGTGCCCGCATGACCGGTAATCCAGGTGGGTGTCGCGTTGCCGTTGGTGGTGTTCGCGTCCGAAAGGGTGCCAATGATGTCCCGGTATTCGTTGAGTGCAGGGACGCCAAAACCTTCATCAAAAGTCCACTGGCCGACTGGCCGCACCTGGAGAATCGGGGCACTGTCCAGGTCAAGAATGGTGGCCGTTCCCACAGCGACAGAATTGATCACCGGACCGGAAGAAACCGTGGCCGTCAGTGTGAAGCTCTCTGAGCCTTCGATACTTCCATCGACAGTGGTGGTGGTGCGCACCAGCACACTGGTCTTGCCCGACGACACCACCATGCTGCCGGTGTAGTTGGTCCAGGTGGTACCGCCGTTGGTCGAATACTGCAGGGTCGCGCCATAGTCGGTGCCGGTCGCCGTGCCTGTGGTGGTCTGCAGGGTAACCGTCACATCATTGGCAGTTTGTGCACCCAGCCGGATGTCGAACATCGCATAGTCGCCTTCAACGATGGTGGTGTCATTGACCACCGCCATCAGCGGCGGATTACCGGACGACATGCCTTGCTGGAAGATATGGAAGGTCAGGGTCTGCGAACTGCTTGCAGTCGCACTGTTCAGACTTTCAGTCGATGTGGCGGTCACACCCAGATCGACACGCCCCGAGAAATCTTCAGGGAACATCAAAAACGCAGTTGCGAGTGCGCTGTAGGGAATTGTCACCTGGCCATTGACCGGGCTGTACGTGCTTGCACCGGACACAATGCGCGATCCACCCGGCATGTTGGTGATCACCAGGGAAAGCGTTTCAGAGCCGTCGGCATCGACCAGAGCCGCAGTGATTTCCCCCGCAAGGGCTATACGCGTCACATTGCCGATGTTGTTGACATAGGTGCTGTTGACCGAGTTGTAGTTGTCCTGCATGGCCCCCTGGGCTTCAACCAGACGGATGTCATCGAAGTAGCCGCCCACACCGGTTCCCGTCTCGGGCGAAGTAGTCTGGATCGTGATGGTGTGGTTGCCTGTCGTCGCGAAGTTGAACCCTGTGCGCACGGCCTGCCAGACCAGCGCAGAATTTGCAGCACCCGCTGTGTAGGTGCCCACCACCACACCATCCACCAGCACCTGGAAGCCGGTATTGGCAGTGGGTGCCGCATCGGGTGCGTAATTCAGGCTCAACTGATAGATATTGGTGATATCGGTCACGTTGATGGTCCGGGTGATGGCCGGCGTCTGGTAATTGGGGCTGGGCACAGTGCCGTTGGCCGCATTGTCCAGGTGCAGGAATACGCTCTGTGCATCGCCACCTGTACTGCTGCCCAGCATGCCGGCAGCCGTGTACAAAGTGGCGTTGTTCGAGTTGAGGATCTGGTCGCCGTCGGCGTTGAAATAGAACTGGCTGACCTGGGTGCCGCCCGAGGTACCCACCGTATCTGCCACGACCGGGGTCGTGAGCGACCACCCTTCTATCGGCGCGGTGCCCATGGCGTGCGTCGCATTGTTGGTGTCATCTGCCGTTGCAGTCAGGGGGCCTATCGATTCCCATGTGGTGTTGAAAACCTGGGAGAAGGAGTTGCCCACCGACAAGGTCGGCGCATCCGCCACCGCTGTGGTGTTGATCGTGGCGACTGTGCTCGTGCTGTTGGCACTCGAATTGTCGGTCGCGAAGAAGTTGAAGGTGGTGCTGCCTGCCCATTGGGTGGTGGGCCTGAAGTACAGGGTCAGGCTGTCCCCCGTGGCGGCGTACGCCGTACTGGCGGTCACGGCTAGCGTCATGCCCGCATCGGTGTACAGCGTGCCGTTGGTCGGCAGGCTGCTCAGGGTGAAGGTGCTGATCGTGCCGTTGGGGTCGACCGCGGTCAAGGTGACAGGGATGCCGCCAACCGCGTCTTCATTGCCGGTGGCGCTGGCCGCAGAAGCTATAGGCGCCGCAGAGGTCGCGATATTGACCGTCGCATTGGCCGTGTTGCTGACCAGGGCGCCATCCGTCACGGTGACGGTGAAAGCCCGTGCGGTCAGACTGGCCCCCCCATTCAGGTTGTTGAACCGGATGGCGCTGAGCGCGGTCTGATAGTCGGCCGCAGAGGCAGAACCCGACAAGGTCACGATGTTGCTGTTGGCGCCGGAGATCACCGCCGAGATGCCGCCGGGCAGGCTGCCCACCGACAACACGTCATTGGTCTGCCAGTTGGTCAGGGTGACGGTGGCGCTGGTCATGTTGGCGCTGTCCGCGTCAGAGATGACGCGGTCAATGTCGGTGATGGCAATGGCGGTGGACGAAGGCCCGCTGCGCACAAAGTAGGTCGAGAAACCGGTGCCGGCGGCGCTGCCGTCCAGGTCCAGCGTGGGCGCATCGTTGACGGCGCTCACATTGACGGTGGTGGTCGCCACGTTGCTGTTGACCAGACCGTCGTTCACCACCACCGTGATGCTGCGCGGTGTTGTGCTGGGATTTTCGGAGGTGCTGGCGTAGGTGATGGCCCGCAGCGCCACTTTGTAGTCTGCCACTGTGGCCGCACCCGTGAGTGTCAGGATATTGCTGTTCGGACCGGACAGCGTGTAGCTGATGCCGGCAGGAATGGAGCCAATGGCCAGCACGTCGCCAGCCTGCCAGTTGGTCAGGGTCACGGTGGCGCTGGCCAGGTTGGTCGCATCGTCCGTCAACACCTGGTCGGAATCGGTGATCTGCACCCCGACGCCGTTTTCCGTGTAGGCGGCCACATAACCCGTGCCGCCAGAGCTGGCATCCAGATCCAGCACCGGCGCGTCGTTGACGGCGGTGATGTTGAGGGTGACGGTGTCCACATCGGTCAAGGTACCGCCGCTGCCGGTGTTGCCCAGATCACTGGTGGTAACCGTGAGGGTGACCGTGCCGCTTGCATCGGGGGCCGTGGTGTAGTTGACGCTGCTGGCAGCAATAAAACTGTTGATATTGGCCTGGGTACCAGACAGCACCAGGCTGCCAGTACCTGAGCCCGACACTGTCACACCGCCGCCTGTGGTTGCGGCCAGGGTACCTGTGGGCACACCCAGCGTGACACTGACGGTACTGCTAGCGGCATCAACATCGCTGATGCTGATGCCGGTGATCGCCGATGCCACATCCTCGGTGACAGCAATCGAGCCCGGCACGGTATTGACGGGTGCGTCGTTGACGGCACTGACCGTTACATTGGCGGTGGCGGTTTCAGTCACGCCACCCGAGGTCACGGTGTAAGTGAATGATGCGGCACCGTTGAAGTTGCTGGCCGGTGTGAAGATCAGCTGGCCGCTGCCATCCAGAGACACCGTACCGTTGGCCACGGCCACTGCCGCGCCACCAGCGGTGATCGCAAGGCCATCGACGGCTGTGATGAGTTTGCCGGCGTTTTCAAAGCTGTCGTTGGTCAACACGGTGAAGGTACCAGCGACATCTTCAGCGGTACCGACCGTGTCGTTGCTGATATCGGCCACCGCAGTCATGGAGATGTTGACGGTATCAACATCCGTCAGTGCGCCGCCACCCGTGTTGCCACCGTCATTGGTGGTCATGGTCAGCGTCGCAGCACCGTTGTAATCGGCCGTCGGCACGTAATTGACCGTTGCGGCCAAAGTCGCATTGATCTGCGCCACGGTGCCCGTCAGGGTCACCGTGTCTGTGCCACTGCCGGAAATACCGGCCGTACCGCCGCTGACGGTGAGCGTGCCATTGGTCACCACCAGTGTCACGGTCACGTTGCTGGTATTGGCATCGATGTCGGCAACCGACAAACCGGTGATCGCCTTGGTGGTGTCTTCGTTGGTCGTCTGCAACGTACCCGGCACCGTATTGGTGGGCGCATCGTTGACGGCCACCAGTGTCACCGTGGAGGCAATGGACAGCGTGGTGGTGTCCACACCGCCGTTGGCTGTACCGCCGCTGTCCCTGACCTGTGTCAATGTGAAGACGCGGTTGCCGGCGCTGGGGTTGTCCACGCTGGTGTTCTGGTAAGTGATGCCATCGACCAGCGTCTGCGCCGCTGCGCCAGACAGGGTTCCGCCAGTCAGCACCACCGTGGCGGTACCGCCACTGACAGTGGCCGTGAAGCTCAAGCCGTTGGTGGTGGTGGTGCCTGAGTTGGTGACTCCCAGAGTAATGGTGCGCCCGTCAACCACAATCGATTCATTGGCGCCGTTGAGCAAGCCCGTCACAGTGAAGGTCAGGCCCGTGATGTTCTGACCGCCCTCTACCGCGCTGACCGCAGCATCACTGAACACCGATACCGCAGCCGACTGTGTGGAGCCCGTACCTTCGGTGAAGGTAGGAGCCACAGCCGTGGCCGTCAGGGTGGGCGCGCTGTTGACGAAGGTGACGCTGATGGACACCGTGTCGGTGGTTGCCGAGAACGGCGTTGTGCCGCCATTGGTACTGACATCCACCTTGGTGGCTGCCGCGCCGGAAGTCTGGTCCCAGGCACGCAGGGTCAGGCCGGAAGACACCGTTCCGCTGAAATTGGTGTCGGGCTGGAAGTAAACCCGCGTATTGGCATTGGAAGCCAGCAACAAGGCGCTGCTGTTGCTCACAGCACCAACAGCCAGCCAGGTGGTGCCACCGTTGGTCGAGAAGTACCAGGTGCCGTTGGTCTCGTCACTGGCGGTGATGGCAATACCTCTGACCGCACTGCCGTCTGCCGCGTCAGTGATACCCCCCACCAGCGTGGAAACCAGATTGCCGACCGCGCCTACCGGCGCGCCTGCGTTTTGGTTCATGTTGCTCAAGCTCAAGGCCGTGTCGGCCAGAACCGGGGCGTCATTGACGGCAGTGACGTTGATCGTCGCAACAACGTTGGTACCGCTGATCGCGCCGGCGTCGCCTGCCCTGAAGTTGAAGGTGGCAGCGCCGTTGTAGTTGGCCGCAGGCACAAAATACAGCGTCAGGGTACCACCGGTCGCAGCGTAGATCGTGGGGCCTGCCGTAGCCAGCACCGTACAGGCCGCATTGGTGTAGAGCAGGCCCTGCGCACCCGTCGGCAGGCTTTGAATCTGGAATCGGGTGATCGCGGTGTCATCAACACCGTTGAGCACAATCGCAATCGGAGCCGCGGAAGTGGCGTCTTCAAGGCCCGTAGCCGCAGAAACAAGTCCAAGCGGGGTAGTGCTGTTAACAAAAGCAACGGTGGTGCGCGCAGAAGCGCTGGTCAAAGCGCCATCGTATACCGTCATGTCCAGGTTACGCGTGGTGGTCCCCCCGGCAGTGGAGGTGAATGTCACCGCCCGCAGGGCCTGCTGGTATTCCGCCAGTGTGGTTGTCTGTCCAACAATGGTATCGATGACTAGCGTCCCGGTTGACGCCGTCCAGGTGCTGGTGAATTTGGCAGGATTGATGTTGGCAAAAGCGAGGACATCGCTGCCGTTTGCATAACCTGTTCCGATGTCAATGGTTGCCCTTGTGATGTTTGTACTGTCTGCGTCCGTGATGAGCACGTCCGTATCAACCACTTTAATCGGTGCATCTGTGCCTGACCTCAGGAAGCTGGTTGCAAAGCCGGTTCCTGCCGAACTGGCGTCCAGATCCAGAACCGGCGCATCATTGTTGACTGCCACCGTCACGGTGGACACCACCGACAGCGCCGTTGTATTGACACCGCCATTGGCCGTACCGCCGCTGTCTTGCACCTCAGTCAAGGTGAAGGTCCGTGCACCGGCCGTCGGGTCATCCAGGTTGGTATTTTGATAGGTGATGCCATTGACCAGCGTCTGTGCCAGTGCCGGCGTCAGCGAAGTGCCGGTCAAGGTAATGGTGGCCGTGCCGGCACTCACGGTGGAGGTGTAAGTCAGGCCATTGGTCGCCGTCCAGCCGGCAATGTTGGCCCCCAGACTGATGGTTCGGCCATCCACCACGATGGTTTCCGTGGCCCCGTCCAGCAAACCGCCAACCGTGAAGGTCAGGCTCGTAATGGTCTGACCGGCTTCAATGGTGCCAATCGCAGCCGTACTGAACACCGATACCGCCGCCGCCTGGTTATTCAGGACCGCGGTCTCGGTGAAAGTGGTGTTGAGCGAGGTCGCGGTCAACGTCGGTGCATCGTTGCTCGGCAGCACCGCCACGACTGACGCTGTGGACAGCGCGGTGGTGTTGACACCGCCATTGGCCGTGCCGCCGCTGTCCTGAATCTGGGTCAGGGTGAAGGTGCGGTTGCCGGCCGTCGGATCGTTGACATTGGTGTTCTGGTAGGTGATGCCGTTGACCAATGTCTGTGCTGCGGCAGCAGACATGGTACCGCCGCTCAGTGTGATGGTTGCCGTACCTCCCGCGATAGCCACGTTGTAAGTCAACCCGTTCGTGACCGTGGTCAACGGACCGCTGGGTGCGCCGAGCGTGATGGTTCTGCCATCGACCACAATCGATTCATTGGCACCGTTGAGCAGGCCACTGACGGTGAAGGTCAGTCCGGTCACCGTCTGCCCGGCTTCAACCGTGTCGACTGTGGCAGCGCTGAAGACCGCCACCGGCGCTGCCTGCGCAGACAGCGCCGCCTCGGTGAAGTTCGGGCTGGCTGCGGTCACGGTCAGGGTGGGTGCGTCGTTCACGCTATTGATGTTGACCGTGGTGGTGGCCACCGACACGCTGGACGTGCTTCCGTCGTTGACAGCGTAGGTGATGGCACGCGCAGTCGTGGTTGGGTTGTCGCTGGTGTTGACGTAGGTGACCGCTGCAAGTGCTGCTGCAAACTGCGCAGGCGTGGCGGTGTTGCCAGCCGAAGTCAGGGTCAAGACCCCACCCGTGTTGCTGGCAATGGTGATGTTGCCCATGGTTCCGGGGTTCAGCGTCAACGCCAGTACATCCTGTCCCGCGACAAAGTTGGTAATGGTGACAGTGGCGCTGGCCAGCGTGGTGTTGTCCACGTCGGCAATGGCAATGGCGGGGTTCAACGCCACAGCGCTGCCGTTTTCTGTGTAGGCAATCGTGTTGGCACTGGTCACCGTGGGCGCGTCATTGACGGCGGTGATGTTCAGCGTGACCGTGTCCACATCGGTCAGCGTACCGCCCGTGCCGGTGTTGCCCAGGTCGCTGGTCGTCACCGTCAGGGTGACGGCACCGTTCGCATTGGCCGCGGTGGTGTAGGTGACGCTGCTGGCGGCAATAAAGGCATTGATGGCCGTTTGTGTGCCGCTCAGTACCAGACTGCCAGACCCGGAGCCCGAAACCCCCACCCCGCCGCCAGCGGTGGCCACCAGTGTGCCGGTGGGAACGCTGAGCGTCACGGAAATGCTGGTGACGCCGGAGTCCACATCTGCAACGCTGATGCCTGTCAGTGCGGTAGCCACATCTTCAGTGACGGCGATCGAGGCCGGGGTTGTATTCACCGGTGCATCGTTGACTGCGCTGACTGCGATGCTGACGGTGGCGACATCTGTCAGCGCGCCTCCGCCAACGTTTCCGTTGTCGTTGGTGGTCATGGTCAGGGTATCGGTGCCATTGAAGTTGGCATTCGGTACGTAGGTGACGCTTGCAGCCAGTGTGGCGTTGATCTGTGTCACGGTTCCGGAGAGGGTGACCGTGTTGGTGCCGCTGTTGCTGATGCTTGCGCTTCCGCCGCTGATCAGCAGCGTACCGTTGGCTACGGTGAGCGTAACGGTCATCGTTCCGGTATTGCCGTCAGCAGCGTCAGAGATGGCCAGGCCGGTAATGGCCTTGTTGGTGTCTTCGCTGGTTGTTTGCGCAACCGGCACGGTATTGACCGGTGCATCGTTCACAGCGGTGATGTTGATGACAAAGTTGTCGGTGTCACTGAGCGCGCCGCCGGTGCCGGTGTTTCCGCCGTCATTGGTGGTCATGGTCAGTACCACGGTCCCGTTGGCGTTGCCGGCGGTGGTGTAAACCACGCCCGAAGCGGCAATGAAGCTGTTGATGTCTGCCTGGGTACCCGTCAACACCAGGGAAGTGCCGCCAGAGCCAGACACCGTGACGCCGCTGCCGCTTGTCGCGGTGAAAGAGCCCACCGGGACGCTCAGGGTCACGGTGATGGTGCCAGAGGCCACATCGACATCCGTGACGCTGATGCCGGTGATGGCAGTCGGCACGTCTTCAACCACCGCGATGGAACCAGCGACGTTGACCGGCGCATCATTGACCGCGGTGACGGTTGTACTGACAGTGGCTATCTCGTCAGCACCACCCGATGTCACTGTGTAGGTGAAGGATGCCGCCCCAACGTAGTTGAGCGTGGGCGTGAAGATCAGTTGGCCGCTCAGATTGAGCGCGACGGTTCCGTTGGTCACTGCCACCGAGGCGCCACCCGCCGTGATGGCGAGGCCGTTAACGGCGGTGATGGTCTGGCCTGCATTTTCAAAGCTGTCATTGGACAGAACACTGATGGTGACTGGCGTATCTTCAGACGTCGTTGCACTGTCGTTGGCAATATCTGCCACTGCCGATACAGCAATGACGACCGTGTCCACATCCGTCAGCGCCCCGCCACCGACATTTCCGTTGTCGTTGGTGGTCATGGTGAGCGTTGCATTGCCATAAAAGTCGGCGGTGGGCACGTAGGTCACGCTGGATGCAAGGGTCGCGTTGATTTGCGCCACAGTGCCTGTCAGGGTGACGCTGTTGGTCCCGCTGTTGGTGATCGTCGCAGTCCCACCCGTGACGGTCAGCGTGCCGTCGGTCATGGCCAGGGTGACCGTCATGGAACCACTGTTGCCGTCGGTGGCGTCCGAAATGCTCAATCCAGTGATGGCCTTGCTGGCTTCTTCGGTACTGGTCTGGGCCACCGGCACCGTGTTGATCGGTGCGTCATTAACCGCATTGACGGTGATGGCGACCGTGTCGGTGGCGCTTGAGAACGCGGTCGTGGTCCCATTGACGGAGGTATCGACCTTGGTACCTGCAGTACCGGTGGTTTGATCCCATGCCCGAATCGTGAGGCCTGTGGCGACGGACCCGTTGTAGTTGGCGTTCGGCTGGAAATACACACGGGTACTTGCATTGGACGCCAGCAAAAGACTGCTGGCATTGCTCACTGCGCCCACTGCAATCCAGTTGGTGCCGCCGTTGATCGAATAAAACCAGGTGCCGTTGGTGGCGTCGGTCGCCGTGATGGCAATACCACTTGCCGCGCCAGCATCTGCGTCTGTTGAACCACCGAGCAAGGAGGACACCAGCGTGCCCACCGCGCCGGATGGCGCGCCTGCGTCTTCGTTGACAGCCGTCATGACCACTGCGGTATCAGCCAGTACCGGCGCGTCATTGACCCCCGTTACGGTGATGGCCAGCGTTGTGCTGCTTGTGGCTCCCGCTGTGTCGCTTACGGTATAGGTAAAGGTGTCAACAGCAGTCTGCCCGGCCGCCAGCGCCTGGGCCGACGGACGATTGGCCACATACGAATAACTGCCATCGGCACTCAGCGTGATGGTGCCGTAGGTACCATTGACAGCGCTGCCTACCGTGCCGCCGGTGATCGCCGACACCGCCTTGGTGTCGCCGGTATCCACATCGGTGTCGTTGGTCAGAACACCGCTGGCGGCGTTCACCGTCAAAGTGGCGTCTTCATTCACAGCACCCGTATTGGCCACGGCCACCGGGCCATCATTGCCGCCCTGGATGGTGATCACCAGGTTGACCGAGCTCGTGGCCCCGGCCGTGTCGCGCATCGTGTAGGTAAAGGTGTCTGTCAGGGTGTTGGCACTGGTCCTCAGTGCGTTGACCGTGGCGTTGGCGTTGTCCACCACATAGCTGTAGCTGCCGTCGGCGTTGAGTGTGACGCTGCCGTAGGTCCCAACCCGGGCCACACCCAGCGTGCCGCCCGTGATCGCCGTCACTGTCTTGGTGTCGCCAGTGTCCACATCGGTGTCGTTTGTCAGTACATTGCCGGTGGCGTTGCTGCCCGCTGCAGTGCCGGCTTCGACCGCCGTGCCCGTATCGGCCACGGCCACCGGGCCGTCATTTGTGCCGGTGATGTTCACCGTCACCGTGTTGCTGGCGCCGTCGGTTGT
>CALRUM020000001.1:0-684717 GCA_943371375.1 Asaia bogorensis | reverse complement strand
GAGCTCGACCCCGTTTTCGGCGAGCACCGCAGGTTGCCCCGGAGCGGCAGCGAAGGGGACCCAGACCATCGGGTCGCCTTTCTTTTCCTTAGGTTTCTTTGGCGAAGCAAAGAAAAGTAAGTCGCCCGCCGGGGCGAGACCCGGCTTGCAGGAGGACCCACAAGCGCGCAAGCTTGTACCGACTTCACCAAGCGCAGCCCGAACAGCAGAAAACCTCAACATAAAGCCAGCGCCTCCAGACATTGCCGTCTGTGCACCTCCCCGCTGGCAGGTTTGACCTCCAGCCCGGGCAGTCGCAGGCCGTAACTCAGGCCGAGCTTGTCGGCCTGCAACACCCAGGCGCACAGGCGCGAGAGCCGGGCTTCGGTGCCCAATGAACCGGCCTGCACAAAATCGAGCCAGAGCTCATGGCGCTGGGTCTGCTGGGTGTCGCGCACCACCAGGCCGTTGCCTTGTTCGTCGGCTTTGGCGGCTTTTTTCCACATCACCAGCTTGAGCGGGTCGCCGCGCCGGTAGCCGCGCACGCCGTCGAACTCGCCGGCGCTTTGCCAGCGCGCACTGGCGTCGGCGCCGCCGGAGCGCGGCTCACCCGGTGGCAGCGGGGGGGGGCGCAGTTCCGGTGCCGGGTACACCAGCATCTGCGCCGCCGGGCGCCAGATCGTCCAGACACGGAAAGTACCCATGGGAAAGCGCGTTTCGGCGGTCAGCGTGGGCAGATGCTGCAGGCCACGCCGGGCCGGCTTGAAAGCGACCTGCACACTCTGGCTGCCCTGCGCAGGAACGTCGGCCCAGACCCAGTGCGGGGCTTGTTGCCCGCCGGGCGCAGGCAGCACGCTGACGCCAATGCCATAACGCGCGCTCCGCCGGGTGTTGCTGAGCCTGACATCAAAAACGGCTGCAGCCCCCGCAAAATGTGCGGGAGGTGCCATCAGATTCATGGCAAGCCCACGCAGCGTGCCGTGGCACACATGCATGCCGGTGAGGGCGCTGCCAGCCAGCAAAAAGGTCAGCAGGTAACCGAGGTTGAGCTGGTAGTTGATGGAGGCCACCAGCAGCACCATCAGGGTCAGCGCCAGCATCCACCCCGGGCGCGTGGGCAGGATATACACATTGCGCTGGGTCAACACCACGCTGTCGGTCAGCGGCAGCCGGCTTTGCCACCATCGCTGAAACCTGTTGCGCACGAAGGCAAGCGGATTCCATTCGCGGGCCACCGCGGAGCCGGCTTTGCCGGGCCGCTGGTGGCGCCCCCCGGGGGGGGAGGCGCCGTCGGCGCTTCGGGGGGCGTCCATATTCATGGCAAAGGCACGGCCTCCACCATGGCACGCACCTGCTCCACGGAGCCACGCCCGGCGTCACTGACAGGTATCAGCCGGTGCGCCACGGTCTGCGGCAACACGGCCACCACGTCGTCGGGCGCCACATAGTCGCGACCGCCCAGAAAGGCCTGGGCCCGTGCGGCGCGCACCAGTGCAATGCCGGCGCGCGGGCTCAGGCCCTGCAAAAACCAGCGGCCCGACCGGGTGGCAGCCACCAGGTCCTGCAGGTAATTGAGCAGCGCCTCGGAGGTGTGCACCTGCTGCACCTGCTGCTGCAGCTCCAGCAGGTCGTGCGGGGTCAGCACGGTCGCCAGCTTGTCGACCATCTCGCGGCGGTCGCTGCCGGCCAGCAATTCCCGCTCGGCAGCCCGGTCCGGGTAGCCGAGAGAAATCCGCATGTGAAAACGGTCCAGTTGCGATTCCGGCAGGGCATAGGTGCCCAGCTGGTCATGCGGGTTTTGCGTCGCAATCACAAAAAACGGCACCGGCAGCGGCCTGGTTTCACCTTCGACCGTCACCTGTTTTTCTTCCATCGCCTCCAGCAGCGCACTCTGGGTGCGGGGGCTGGCGCGGTTGATTTCGTCGGCCAGCAGCACCTGGGCAAAAATCGGCCCGGGGTGAAAAACAAAACTCTCCTTCTGGCGCTCGTAAATCGATACACCGGACAGATCGCTGGGCATCAGGTCGGCGGTGAATTGCACGCGCGAGAACTGAAGGCCGAAGGAGCGGGACAGTGCGTGGGCCAGCGTGGTTTTGCCGACACCGGGCACATCTTCGATCAGCAGGTGGCCACCTGCCAGCAGGCAGGCCACGCAGTCCTGGACCTGGGCTGATTTGCCCACAATGACCGTGTTAAGCTGATTTAAAAGCGCCTGAATTTTTTGTTTCGCGTTCATGCCTTCAACCTTACCGCAAAATTTCTTTTTCTATGAACGCCACCGCGTATTTCACCCATAAGGATTGCTGGAAGCATGAGATGGGCGCCGGCCACCCGGAGTGCCCGGAGCGCCTGGACGCGATTGAAGACCGGCTGCTGATCACCGGTGTCGGGGATGCGCTGGACCGGCGTGATGCGCCGCTGGCGCCGCTGGCCGACCTGGAGCTGGCACATGGCCGCATGATGATTGCCGCGCTGCGCGGCCTGAGCGACCAGCTGGCCGACGAAATCCTCGCCGGAGGCCCGACCCATGCCCAGATTGACCCGGACACGTCCATGAACGTGTCCACCTGGAACGCGGCCTTGCGCGCCGCCGGGGCCACACTGGCCGCCACCGATGCGGTGATGGCCGGCGAGGCTGAAAATGCCTTTTGTGCGGTACGGCCGCCCGGCCACCATGCCTGCCGCGACAAGTCCATGGGGTTTTGTTTCTTCAACAACATTGCCGTGGCTGCCAAATACGCGCTGGAGCGGCACGGGCTCAAGCGGGTCGCGATTGTGGACTTTGACGTGCACCACGGCAACGGCACGGAAGACATCATTCGCGGCGATGAGCGCATCCTGATGGTGAGTTTTTTCCAGCATCCCTACTATCCCTACACCGGTAGCGAAACACAGGCCAGCAACATGGTGAACCTGCCGGTGCCGGCTTACACCAAGGGCATGGACATCCGCGAGCTGATCGACATGATGTGGATACCGCGGCTGGAGGAGTTCCGGCCCGAGATGATTTTTATCAGCGCCGGATTCGATGCGCACCGGGAGGATGACCTCGGCCAGATGGGCCTGACCGAGCAGGACTACGCCTGGATCACGCAGCGTATCAAGGACGTGGCCAAACGCCATGCCCGGGGCCGCATTGTGTCGTCGCTCGAGGGTGGCTACAACCTGGGCGCGCTGGCGCGCAGTGTCGAAGCCCATATCCGCGTGCTGGCCGATTTATAGGCGGTGGCGGCCTGTTGTGATGAACGAGTCTTCCCCCCTGCTGCACAGCCGCGATGCGCGTGGTGTGCACACCCTCACGCTGAACCGCCCGGCAAGCTTCAACACCCTGGGCGAAGACATGCTGGCCGACCTGCAGGCGGCGCTGGATGGGGTCAGCCGGGACCCGGATGCCCGCGCCCTGGTGCTGGCGGCGCAAGGCAAGGCCTTTTGCGCCGGCCACAACCTCAAGGAAATGCGCGCTCAGCCGGAACTGGCTTATTACCAGAAGCTGTTTGCCCGCTGCACCCGTGTCATGCTGGCCCTGCAGGCCCTGCCTGTGCCGGTGCTGGCCCGGGTGCAGGGTGTGGCCACCGCCGCCGGTTGCCAGCTGGTGGCACAGTGCGACCTGGCCGTCGCCAGCACCGAGGCCAGTTTTGGTGTCAACGGCATCGACGTGGGTTTGTTTTGCGCCACGCCCAGTGTGCCGCTGGTGCGCAACATCCCCGCCAAGCAGGCCATGGAAATGCTGCTGACCGGGGGTTTCATCAGCGCCGAAGAGGCCAGGCTGCGTGGGCTGGTCAACCGTGTGGTGGCGCCGCAGGACCTGGATGCCGAGATTGAACAGTTGCTGCTGGCCATTCTCTCCAAACCGCGCGAGGCGATTGCGATGGGCAAGGCGCTGTTTTACCAGCAGCGGGAAACCGGAATTGCCGCCGCCTACCAGCTGGCCGGGCAGGCCATGGCCTGCAACATGGCCCACCCGGTTGCGCAGGAAGGTGTGCAGGCGTTTATCGACAAGAGGAAGCCGCAATGGCCAGCATGAGCTTGAGCAATATTTTTCCGCCGGGTTTGTTTTCAGGCTCGGCGGCTTACCCGAAGAGGCGTATTGACAGCCTGGACGAATGGCTGACCTCGCTGACCCAGCCTTCAGCCTTGCTGGAGATCGGTATGGTGCTGGCCTGCGCCTTGCTGGCCTGGCTGGCGGTGCGACTGGTGCGTCAGGCCAGCGCCAACACGAACGAAAACTCCATCCTGTTTGGCAGAAGCATCATGGATGGCGTGTTGTTTCCGCTGCTGCTTTTGTTTCTGGCCTACATCGCCAGCATGTTCATGTCACGCGTGTTTCCGCTGGCGGTGTTCAAGGTGGCGATTCCCGTCCTGCTGTCCCTGGCCGTGATTCGCCTGGGCGTGAAGGTGCTGCAGGCTGCGTTTGAAAATTCGCCCTGGGTGCGCGCCCTGGAACGAACCATTTCCTGGCTGGCCTGGCTGGCCATGGCGCTTTGGGTCAGTGGCTTGCTGCCGGTCATTCTTGAGGAACTCGACGGCATCAAATGGAAAGTGGGCGACTCGACGCTGTCGGTGCGCACCATGATAGAAGGAGTGCTGACGGCCGGGGTGGTGCTGCTGATTGCGCTCTGGGTGTCGGCGGCGATCGAGGCGCGGCTGCTGCGTTCGGCCACCGGCAATGAGTTGTCGCTGCGCAAGGCGGTGAGCAATGCCACCCGCGCCATGCTGATGCTGGTGGGTCTGCTGCTGGCGCTGTCGGCTGTGGGCATTGACCTCACCGCGCTGTCGGTGCTGGGCGGCGCCATCGGTGTCGGCATCGGTTTTGGCCTGCAAAAACTCGCCGCCAACTATGTCAGTGGTTTTGTCATGCTGGCCGAGCGCAGCGTGCGCATCGGCGACAACGTGCGGGTGGACAACTTTGAGGGGCGCATCACCAATATCAATGCACGTTACACCGTGGTGCGCTCACTCGGCGGGCGTGAGTCCATTGTGCCGAACGAAATGTTCATCAGCAACCGGATTGAAAATCTCTCGCTGGCCGATTCGCGCCTGCTGCAGACCACCACGGTCTCGGTGGCGTATGACAGCGATGTGGAACTGGTGATGCGTCTGCTGACCGATGCCGCAACCACGCAGGAGCGTGTGATGCGGGATCCGGCCCCCGGTGTGAACCTGACCAACTTCGGCGCCGATGGCCTGGAGTTCACGCTCAATTACTGGATGGTGGATCCCGAAAACGGCCAGCAAAACCTGCGCTCGCTGATCAACCTGGCCATACTGAAATCACTGCGGGAGCACGGCATCCAGATTCCGTATCCGCAGCGCGTGATCCATACCCGCCAGTTGCCGCCGCTGGCGGATGCCGGCGCCTCACTTCATGAAGGAAGGCAGCCAGAGGCTCAGTGACGGAAAGCCCAGCAGAATGCCCAAGGCCACGATCTGCATGAAGACAAAAGGCCAGGTACCGCGGAAGATATTGCCCAGCCCCACCTTGGGCAGCAGGGTGTTGATCACAAACAGGTTCATGCCCACCGGTGGCGAGATCAGGCCTATCTGTATCACCATGACGATCAGCACGCCAAACCAGACCGGGTCAAACCCGAGCGCCACCACGATGGGGAAAAACAGGGGAATGGTCAGCAGCACCATGGTGAGTTCTTCCATGACGGTGCCCAGGATGACGTAAATCACCATCATGGCGGCCACCACCATCAGCGGTGACAGGCCCAGATGGGTGATCCATTCCTTCAGGTCGTTCGGCATGGACGTGAAGTTCACGAAGTTGGCAAAAATGGTGGCGGCAATCAGCAGCGTGAACAACATGGCGGTGGTGCGGGCTGACTCGACCAGCACCTCCAGCGTGGCTTGCACGCTGAGGCGTCGCCGCGCCAGGGCGAACAAAAATGCGCCTGCCGCACCAATGCCCGCGCCTTCGGTGGCGGTGAACACGCCGCCATAAATGCCGCCCAGCACCACAATCACCAGCAGCAACACGCCCCAGATGCCGCGCAAGGCCTGCCAGCGCTCGGACCAGGTCGATTTTTCGCCTGCGGGAGCGTGTTCCGGGTCCAGAAAAGTCATGAAGAGCACCGCCACCATCAGCAGCAGGGCGGTCATGATGCCCGGGAGCACGCCCGCAGCAAACAGCTTGCCGATATTGGTCTCGGTCACGATGCCGTAGATCACCATGATGGTGGAGGGTGGAATCATGATGCCCAGCGTGCCGCCCGCTGCGATCACACCGGTGGACAGGGAGTCGCTGTAGCCGAGTTTTTTCATCGACGGGTAAGCCACCTTGCTCATGGTCGCTGCTGTCGCAATCGAGGAGCCGCAAATCGCACCAAAACCCGCGCAGGCGGCGATGGTGGCGTGTGCCAGTCCGCCGCGCAGGTGGCCGATGAAGGAATAGGCGGCATGGAACAACTCATGCGCCAGGCCGGCACGCGCGACAAAATTTCCCATCAATATGAACAGCGGGATCACCGACAGGGTGTAGGCAAAGCCGGTTTCATGCACCACCTGCGCGGTACTGGCCAGGGCCGGGTGCCAGCCGCGTGTCAGGCCCATGCCAACAATGCCGACCAGGCCCATGGCAAAGGCCAGCGGCAGGCGCATCAGCGCCAGGACAAAAATGGCGGCAAAACCAATCAGGGCTTCGGTCACAGGGTGACTCCTTCGCCGCTGTCTGCAAGTACCGAGGGCCTGAAGGCAAAACGCAGGTGAATCAGTCCGGCGAGTACACACAACACCGCCATGCCATACATGAACGGTGCTTTGAGGATTTTCAGCTGGGCGGTGGTTTCGCCGGACTCCAGAAACTGGCCACCGGTCTGCCACATCAGCCAGCCCAGGGCCAGCAGGGCGGCAGCACACAGGCCGTGCATGACCGCGCGCTGGGCCTTGCGCATCGCGTCAGGCAGGTAGTGGTCCAGCGAATCAAACACGATGTGTTCGCCGCGCAGCGAGACCAGCGGCAGAGCCGCAAAAATGACCACCACCATCAGCAGTTCCGTCAATTCCAGCGAACCGGGAATGGAGTTGGAAAACAGCTTGCGTCCGCCCACATCAAAAAACGTCAAGGCCATGATGGCGAACAGGGCGGCGGCGGCGAGCAGGCCGCACACCTTTTCTATAAACTGGTTCAATCTGTGTGCCTCTATGCATAAAAAAGCGCGGCCTCATTGTGCATGAGGCCGCGCTTGCGAAAGCTGTTTGTCGGGCGGCTTACTTTTCCTGGCGGGCGATTTCCGCCCGGAATTCTGCCAGGACCTTGGCGGCGTCTTTCAGGCCCTTGGCTTCGGCTTCCTTGACCCACTTCTGCTCCAGCGGAGCGGTTTTTGCCTTGACCTCGGCCACAAATTTGGCGTCGGCCTTGACGATGGCCACATTGTTGGCCTGCATCAGGCCCATGCTGCGGCGGTCCACGCGGTCCCAGCCCCGGCCAAACATGCGTGCGGCGACTTCGCCGGAGATGGCATCCACGGCCTTCTTTTCGTCAGCGCTGAGCTTGTCGTATTTGCCCTGGTTCATCATGAAGACAAAACTGGTGTTGTACAGGCCGCCCGGGAAAATGGTGGCGTGCTTGATGATTTTGTCAATCCTGAACGACTCGGTGGATTCGGCCGGAAACAGCGTGCCGTCCATGACACCGCCGGACAGCAGCTCATAAGACTCGGGCGCCGGTTTAAGCGTCACATTCATGCCCAGCACCTTGGAAATTTCGTTGACCATGCCGCCGCCAACCCGCCATTTCAGGCCGCCGAGTTCCTCCACGCTGGTGACCGGGCGCTTGGTGTTGAACACAATGCCGGGGCCGTGGGTGAAGAAGGAGATGACCTTGACGCCCTGGTGTTCGGCCAGGAATTGCGGGTTCTTGATGGCCACCTTGTTGAAGGCGACCGAGATCGGCTCCGAAGTGTTGCCCAGGAAGGGGAACTCGGACATCTGGGTGTAGAGGAAACGCCCCGGCGTGTAGCCGTGCACGGTGTAGGACAGGTCAGCCAGGCCGTTTTTCACCGCGTCCATGGTGCCCGGCGCGGCCGTGACACCGCGCGGCAGGATGTTGCATTTCATTTTGCCGCTGGTGTTTTTTTCCAGCAGGTCACACCACTCTTTCTGCGCCATGCTCAGGGAGTGGGTGGGCGGCAACCAGCTGGAAACCGTCAACACGGTCTGGGCGGAAACAAGGCCACTGCAAAGAGTGAGCAGGGCGGCGGCAAGCGATTTGATTTTCATGAAGACTCCGTGCGGTCGGGGCTGACCGGGTGAGGTGTTGGAGGGCTGGGCCCTGATTCATTCGGAAAGTGCACTGTAAGCCACTGTCTGGTGCCAGTCTGTCCCTACTTACCCCAATTAACCGACCAAACGGTCTGTTAATTGTTGCGGCCATCTGTCGCCGGCGCTACAGGGCTTTGGGCCGGTGGCTCTAATCTTGACCAGCATGCTCTCTATAATGAAAATAGAACGACCGTTCTTTTTTTTGTGCTGCCTATGCCGCCAGGGTCCCGAACACCTGGTTTGCAGGGAAGCCCGGCAACTGCGGCATAGAATCAAGAGCTTTACGTACACGTCAATTCAATCAACTCTGGAGCCCTCCCAATGAAGGTCTTGGTCCCCGTCAAACGCGTTGTCGATTACAACGTCAAAGTCCGCGTCAAATCCGATGGCACGGGTGTCGATATCGCCAACGTCAAAATGAGCATGAACCCGTTTGACGAGATTGCCGTCGAAGAGGCGACCCGGCTCAAGGAAAAGGGCGTGGCCACTGAAGTGATTGCCGTGAGTTGCGGTGTGGCCCAGTGCCAGGAAACCCTGCGCACCGCGATGGCCATAGGCGCAGACCGCGCCATCCTGGTCGAAACCACCGAAGAGCTGCAGCCGCTGGCCGTGGCCAAGCTGCTCAAGGCCCTGGTCGAGAAAGAACAGCCCCAGTTGGTGATCCTGGGCAAACAGGCGATTGACGACGATTGCAACCAGACCGGCCAGATGCTGGCAGCGCTGCTGGGCTGGCCCCAGGCCACCTTTGCCTCCAAGGTCGATGTGGCCGACGGCAAGGCCGTGGTCATGCGCGAAGTCGACGGCGGCATGGAAACCCTGAGCCTCGCCCTGCCGGCCATCATCACCACCGACCTGCGCCTGAACGAGCCGCGTTACGTGACCTTGCCCAACATCATGAAGGCCAAGAAAAAGCAGCTCGACAACTTCAAGCCCGAAGACCTCGGCGTTGATGTCAAGCCGCGCCTGAAAACGCTCAAGGTCAGCGAGCCGCCCAAACGCAGCGCCGGCATCAAGGTGCCCGACGTTGCCACGCTGGTGGACAAGCTGCGCAATGAAGCCAAAGTAATCTAAGTTAAGGAATTGACATGACCGCACTCGTCATTGCAGAACATAACAACACCACCGTCCGCCCCGCCACCCTGAACACCGTGACCGCAGCCGCCCAGTGTGGCGGTGAAGTGCATGTGCTGGTGGCCGGCCTGAACGCCGGTGCTGCCGCCCAGGCCGCCGCCGCCATAACCGGCGTGGCCAAAGTCATCCATGTGGACGGCGCCCATTTTGAACACGGTCTGGCGGAAAACATGGCGGCCCAGGTCATCGCGCTGGCTGGCAGTTATTCGCACATCCTGTTTCCGGCCACCGCTTCGGGCAAAAACATCGCACCGCGGGTCGCGGCCCTGCTCGACGTCGGCCAGATCTCCGACATCACCAAGGTCGATGCGGCCGACACTTTTGAACGGCCGATTTACGCCGGCAACGCAATTGCCATTGTGCAAAGCCTGGATGCGACCAAAGTCATCACGGTGCGCACCACCGGCTTTGACCCCGCCGCAGCCAGCGGTGGTTCTGCCTCGGTTGAAGTGGTCACCGGCGTGGCCGACAGCGGCAAGTCCACCTTTGTGGGCAGCGAAATCGCCAAGAGCGACCGGCCCGAACTGACCGCCGCCAAGATCATCGTCAGCGGCGGCCGCGCGCTCGGCAGCGCCGAGAAGTTCAACGAAGTCATGACGCCGCTGGCCGACAAACTCGGTGCAGCGCTGGGTGCCTCACGCGCTGCGGTCGATGCGGGTTACGCCCCGAACGACTGGCAGGTCGGCCAGACCGGCAAGATTGTGGCGCCCCAGCTCTACATCGCCGCCGGCATCAGCGGCGCGATCCAGCATCTGGCCGGCATGAAGGACAGCAAGGTCATTGTGGCCATCAACAAGGACGCCGAAGCGCCTATCTTCAGCGTGGCCGATTACGGCCTCGAGGCTGACCTGTTCACCGCCGTGCCGGAACTGGTTGCTGCGCTTTAATTTCTGAAGCAAGCAAGGGCATCGCGGGCGGTGCCCTTTTTTTGCGGCCACCCGGCGCTGGCCGGGCACCTGGACACTGGAGACAAGACATGAGCTACAAAGCCCCCCTCAAGGACATGTTGTTTGACATCAAACACATCGCCAATATCGACGCCGTTGCGCAGATTCCGGGTTTCGAGGAAGCCGGTTATGAGACCGCGCAGGCCGTGCTGGAAGAATGCGCCAAGTTCAATGAAGGCGTGTTGTCGCCGCTGAACTGGGAGGGCGACAAAAACCCGTCGAGCTGGAAAGACGGCGTGGTCACGACGACACCCGGCTTCAAGCAGGCATACAAACAATATGCCGAGGGCGGCTGGCAAGGGCTGCAACACCCGCTGGATTTCGGCGGCCAGGGCCTGCCCAAAACCATAGGTGCGGCCTGCGGTGAGATGCTGAACTCGGCCAACATGAGTTTTGCCCTGTGCCCGTTGCTCAGTGATGGCGCGATCGAGGCCTTGCTGACCGCCGGCTCCGACGAACTCAAGGCCATCTATCTGGAAAAACTCGTGAGCGGCCAGTGGACCGGCACCATGAATCTGACCGAGCCGCAGGCCGGTTCCGACCTGGCCATGGTGCGCAGCCGTGCCGAGCCGCAGCCGGACGGCAGCTACAAGGTCTTCGGCACCAAGATTTTCATCACCTATGGTGAACACGACATGGCCGAAAACATCGTGCACCTGGTGCTGGCGCGGGTCACCGGCGCGCCCGAAGGCGTCAAGGGCATCAGCCTGTTTGTGGTGCCGAAGTTCATGGTGGGCAAGGACGGCGCCCTGGGTGCGCGCAACGACGTGCACTGTGTGAGCATCGAGCACAAGATGGGCATCAAGGCCAGTCCGACGGCGGTGCTGCAGTACGGCGACCACGGCGGCGCCATCGGCTACATCGTTGGCCAGGAGAACCGCGGCCTCGAATACATGTTCATCATGATGAACTCGGCGCGTTACGCCGTGGGCATGCAGGGCATTGCAATCGCCGAACGCGCCTACCAGAAGGCGGTGACTTTCGCGAAAGACCGCGTGCAGAGCCGGCCGGTCGATGGCTCGATCAACGCGAGTGCGCCCATCATTCACCACCCCGACGTCAAGCGCATGCTGATGACCATGCGTGCCTATACCGAGGGCTGCCGTGCGATGGCCTCGGTGGCTGCGGCCGCCTACGACGCGTCGCACCACCACCCCGACGCGGAGGTGCGCAAGCAGAACCAGGCTTTTTACGAATACATGGTGCCTCTGGTCAAGGGCTACAGCACCGAGATGAGCCTGGAGGTCACTTCGCTGGGCGTGCAGGTGCACGGCGGCATGGGTTTCATCGAGGAGACCGGCGCAGCCCAGTATTACCGCGACGCCAAAATTTTGACCATTTACGAAGGCACGACCGCAATTCAGGCCAATGACCTGGTGGGCCGCAAGACGGCGCGCGACGGCGGGCAGACGGCCAAAGGCATTGCGGCGCAGATAGAAAAAACCGAAGCCGCGTTGGCCCAGCAGGGCGGGGCAGCGGCCAGGGCCGTCGCCAGGCGCCTGAAGGCCGCGCGTGAAGCCTTTGTCGATGTGGTGAACTTCGTCGCCGGCAACACCAAGGCCTCGCCCAATGCCGTCTTCGCCGGCAGCGTGCCTTACCTGATGCTGGCCGGCAACCTGGTCGCTGGCTGGCAGATGGCGCGTTCGCTGCTTGTGGCCGAGCAGGAACTGGCCGCCGGCAACGATGTGGGCTTCATGCAGGCCAAGATCACCACGGCTGTGTTTTACGCCGACCATTTGCTGAGCAAGGCGCCGGGCATGCGCGACAGCATTGTGGAAGGTGCCGACAGCGTGACCGCGCTGGCGCTGGAAGCTTTTTGACGCTTGTCATTGCGGGCTTGACCCGCAATCCATGCATGCTCACCACCTGGATCCCGGATCAAGTCCGGGATGACAATTTCCCTTAACCTGATGACGCAAACCATGTCCAAACTTCCGAAGACCCTGCAAAACTTGCCGCTGCCCATCATCGGTTCGCCGCTGTTCATCATCAGCAACCCCAAGCTGGTGATTGCCCAGTGCATCGCCGGTGTGGTGGGCGCCATGCCCTCGCTCAACGCGCGGCCGGCCTCGCAGCTTGACGAGTGGCTGGCTGAAATCACCGAAACCCTGGCGGCCTACAACCAGGCCAATCCCGACAAACCTGCCGCGCCGTTTGCGATCAACCAGATCGTGCACAAGTCCAACGACCGGCTGGAGCACGACATGGAAATGTGCGTCAGGTACAAGGTGCCGATCTACATCACCTCGCTGGGCGCCCGTGAGGACATCAATGCCGCAGCACACAGCTACGGCGGCGTGGTGTTGCACGACATCATCAACAACAAGTTTGCGCGCAAGGCGATTGAAAAAGGCGCAGACGGTCTGGTGGCGGTCGCTGCCGGTGCCGGTGGCCATGCCGGCGTCAAAAGCCCGTTTGCGCTGATCCAGGAAATCCGCCAGTGGTTTGACGGCCCGGTGGCCTTGTCGGGTGCGATCTCCACCGGCGGCGCGGTGCTGGCCGCGCAGGCCATGGGCGCCGACTTTGCCTACATCGGCTCGGCCTTCATTGCCACCGAAGAGGCGCGCGCCTCGGATGCCTACAAGCAGGCCATCGTTGATGGCAATTCCGATGACATCGTCTACAGCAACCTGTTCACCGGTGTACACGGCAACTACCTGGCGCCGTCGATTCGCGCGGCCGGCATGGACCCGGACAATTTGCCCGAGAGCGACCCGAGCAAAATGAACTTCGGCGGCGACAAGTCCAAGGCCTGGAAAGACATCTGGGGCTGTGGCCAGGGCATTGGTGCGGTCAGCAAGGTGCAGAGCACCGCCGACTATGTGGCCCAGCTCAAGCGCGAGTACGCCGAGGCGCGTCAGCGCGTCTGCGGCTAAACCCCCTTCCGCCCGACGGCCATGGCACCCGCGCAACGCCTGCCCGGGGTCGATGCCCTCAAGGGCCTGGGCTGCGTGCTGATCGTCTGGCACCACCTGGCTTTTTACGGGCCCATGTCCGATGTGCTGTCTGGCGTGGCGCCCGCCTTGATGGACTGGCTGTACAGCTACGCCCGCATGGCGGTGCAGGTCTTCCTGGTGCTGGGCGGTTTTCTGGCCGCGTGTTCACTCGCGCCCGAGGGCAGGGCCAGCTTCCATAAGCCGCTGCGCCTGATACTGCAGCGTTACCAGCGGCTTGCCCTGCCGCTGGTGGTGGCGGTGCTGATCAGCGTGTTGGTGGCGGCGCTGGTGCGGCCCTGGTTACAGCATGATTCGGTGCCCGGCGCGCCCACGCTCTGGCAGCTGCTGGCCCATCTGTTTTTGCTGCAGGACCTGCTTGGCCAGGAGGCCTTGTCGGCCGGCATCTGGTATGTCGCGATTGATTTTCAGTTGTTCGCGATCACGGTGCTCGTTCTCACGCTGGTACCGGGCGAGCGCCATCGCTGGCTGGTGCTGGCGCTGGCTGCGGCGTCGCTGCTGCTGTTCAACCGGCAGGCCGGACTGGACATGACCGGTCTCTACTTCTTCGGCGCCTACGCCCTGGGCATGCTGGCCTGGTGGGCGAGCCGCAGCCAGCGGCCAGTGCGCTGGTTGCTGGCTATCGCGGGCCTGGGCGCCATGGCCTTGCTGCTGGACTTTCGCGGCCGCTTGCTGGTGGCGGTGGTGGTGGCTCTGGCATTGGTCTGGATGCAGCGCAGTGCCTGGGCGCGGCGCTGGCTGCAGCCCGCCTGGGTGCTGCGGCTGGGGCAGATCTCCTACTCGGTGTTCCTGATCCACTTTCCGGTCTGCCTGCTGGTCAATGCGGTGGTGAGCCATTTCTGGCCGCTGCAGCTGGCCGCCAACACCCTGGGTTTGTTGGCCGCGTTTGGGCTGTCGCTGCTGGCCGGTGAGGCGCTGTACCGATGGGTCGAATCGCCACACGCCCGCTGGCGCCGCAGTGCGCCACGCGCAGCCCTTCCCCGAGGCTAAGGGGGAAAAGGCCTGCAGCCCTTATACAGCGTGCATCAAAAGCTACTTTATTCATAGCAGGTGGGCTGCTTGCAGTGAGGCGGGCTGGCGAATATACTGGCTGTATATACAGTGTTATTTTCAGCTGCCTGCCGCCATGTCCGATCTTGTCATCCCCGTCCACGCCATCAAGGGCCGAGGCGCGGCCACGCGCCTGGCGCACCGCTTTGAGAAAGACATACGCGCGGACTGGGACGATGGCTGGGGCACGCTGCAGGCGGATGCGGCAGACGGCAGTCCCCGGCTGGAGACCGAAGTCCGTTTTGAGGAGGCCCGCAGCGCCATTGTGCGCAACGACTCGCCCGACATCTTTTTTGACTACAGCCTGAACCCCTACCGGGGCTGCGAACACGGCTGCATCTACTGTTATGCGCGGCCCACCCACAGCTACCTGAACCTCTCACCGGGCCTGGATTTCGAAACCAAAATCATTGCCAAGCGCAACATCGCCGAGATGCTGCGCGCCGACCTGGGCAAACGCAGCTACATCCCCAAGCTGCTCAACATCGGCTCCGGCACCGACTGTTACCAGCCGGTGGAGCGCGAACTGCGCCTGACGCGCGGCGTGATCGCGGTGCTGCAACAGGCGCGCCATCCGTTTTCGCTGGTGACCAAGTCCAGCGGCGTGGAGCGCGACCTGGACCTGATCGCACCCATGGCGGCCGACCGGCTGGCCGCCGTGTACGTGACCATCACCACGCTGGATGCGGAACTCGCGCGCGCGCTGGAGCCGCGCGCCGCCGCGCCGCACCGGCGGCTGCGCACCGTGCGAACCCTGGCTGACGCGGGGGTACCGGTAGGTGTCAGCGTGGCGCCGCAGATTCCGTTTGTCAACGACGACATGGAAAAAGTGCTGGAGGCCGCGTGGGAGGCCGGCGCGCGCTCGGCGTTTTACACCGTGATCCGCCTGCCCTGGGAAGTGGCGCCGCTGTTCAAACAGTGGCTGCAGCTGCACTACCCGCAACGCGCAGAACGCATCATGGCGCGCATCCACGAGATGCGTGGCGGCAAGGACTACAACAGCGACTTTGCCTCACGCATGAAAGGCAGCGGGCTCTGGGCCGATCTGATCAAACAGCGCTTTGAGAAAACCTGCCACCGGCTCGGCTTCAACCGCCAGCGTGTGGAGCTGGACTTGAGCCGCTTTGTGCCGCCCTCGGTCTCAGGTCAGGTGAGTCTCTTCTGAGCCGCCGATACATGTCATTCTGAAAGTTGCCGCGCGTGGTGATTCAGGTGGTCGGCCATGAAGGTGGCGATGAAGTAGTAGCCGTGGTCGTAACCCGCATGAGCGCGCAATTGCAGGGCCTGGCCGGCCTTCTGGCAGGCGGCTTCAAACAGGTGCGGGTGCAACTGCCCGTCGAGAAATTTGTCGGCCAGCCCCTGGTCGATCAGGATGCCGCCGGGGTAGGGCGCGGTGTTCAGGCTGGCCATCAGGGCGCTGGCATCGTGGCGGGCCCAGCGGGTGCTGTCGGGCCCGAGGTAGCCGGTAAAGGCCTTGCGCCCCCAGGGGCACTGGCTGGGCGCACAAATCGGCGCAAAGGCAGACAGCGACTTGAACAGGCCCGGGTGCCGCAGCGCCAGGGTGAGGGCGCCGTGGCCACCCATGGAATGGCCAAAAATACCGATGCGTCCGGGTTTGATCGGCAAGTGGGCGCCCAGCAGCGGCAGCAACTCGTCGGTGATGTAACTTTCCATGCGGTAGTGCTGGGACCACGGCATCTGCGTGGCGTCCAGATAAAACCCGGCGCCCAGGCCAAAGTCCCAGCTCTCGGCCTCTCCGGCCACGTTGGCGCCACGCGGGCTGGTGTCGGGGGCAATCAGCGCCAGGCCCAGCGAGGCGGCCAGGCGCTGCGCGCCGGCCTTGGTCATGAAGGTTTCTTCATTGCAGGTCAGTCCGGCCAGATAGATCAGTGCAGGCACCTGGCCGCCGGCAGCATCCATGATGGCCTGGGGCGGCAGAAAGACGGAAAACTTCATCGGCAGGCCAACGATGGCCGAGTCATGCTGGTAAAAACGCTGCACACCGCCGAAGCAGGCATGCTGGCCGAGGAGTTCCGGAGGGTTTGTCATGGGGCTGCTAATAAATGACGACACCCCGAATCGACTCGCCGCGCTTCATCAGGTCAAAACCTTTGTTGATGTCCTCCAGCGGCATGGTGTGCGTGATCAGATCGTCGATGTTGATCTTGCCTTCCATGTACCAGTCGACAATTTTCGGCACATCGGTGCGGCCGCGCGCGCCGCCGAAGGCCGAACCTTCCCACTTGCGGCCCGTCACCAGCTGGAAAGGCCGGGTGCTGATTTCGGCCCCGGCCTCGGCCACGCCGATGATGATGCTGCGGCCCCAGCCCTTGTGCGTGCACTCCAGCGCCTGGCGCATGACCTGGGTGTTGCCTATACATTCAAAGCTGTAGTCGGCGCCGCCGTCGGTCAGCTGCACGATGGCGTCAACGACGTTGGCGGTGTCCTTGGGGTTGATGAAATGCGTCATACCGAACTTGCGCGCCATCGCCTGGCGTGCCGGGTTGATGTCCACGCCAATGATCTTGTCGGCGCCCACCATTTTTGCGCCCTGGATCACGTTCAGGCCTATGCCGCCCAGGCCAAACACCACGACGTTGGCGCCGGCCTCGACTTTGGCGGTGAACAGCACGGCACCTATGCCGGTGGTCACGCCGCAGCCTATGTAGCAGACCTTGTCAAACGGTGCGTCCTTGCGGATCTTCGCCAGCGATATCTCGGGCGCGACGGTGTAGTTGCTGAAGGTGCTGGTACCCATGTAATGGAAGATGGGTTGGCCGTCCAGGCTGAAGCGGCTGGTGGCGTCGGGCATCAGGCCCTTGCCTTGCGTGCCGCGAATCAGCTGGCACAAATTGGTCTTGCGTGACAGGCAGAACTTGCACTGCCGGCATTCCGGCGTGTACAGCGGAATGACATGGTCGCCTTTTTGCAGCGTGCTCACGCCCGGGCCGACATCGACCACAATGCCTGCGCCCTCATGGCCGAGGATGGCCGGAAAGATGCCCTCCGGGTCCGCGCCCGACAGCGTGTAGTAGTCGGTATGGCAGATGCCGGTGGCCTTGATCTCGACCAGCACTTCGCCGAATTTCGGGCCTTCGAGATCAACGGTTTCAATGGTCAGGGGTTCGCCGGATTTCCAGGCGACGGCGGCTTTGGTTTTCATGGAGGGCTTGGAGGCGGTTGGTTGGAATTCAGCTTACTTTATCGCGGATGGCGGGGGCGCGCCGTACAGATGCAGTTTTCGCACCAGCATCAGGCCGAACACCGTGGCCACAACACCTACCAGCGCGTTGCCCCAGTAGTGCTGGACCAGCCCCTGCGCGTCGCGGCTGATGATGAGGCCGCCGACAAAGGCCGCAGCGCCCATGGCAGCCGATTGGACTGAAGAGTTGAGTGCCATGAAAGTACCGCGCAATTGCGGGTTGGCGGCGCTGGCCACCAGCGCCATGCCAGGCACCATGCGCCCGTTCATGCCGATAAAAAGAGCCGTGGTGACCAGCAGGATGCCCCACACCCCGAAGCCGGCGGACTGGCTCAGGACCAGCATGGGGATGATGGTGGCGACGGCCATGTAACTGAACATCCTGGCTTTTCCGACCGAGTCCGTCAGGCGTCCGATGAAACGCGCGGTGACCAGCGTGGCAGCACCACCGCACAGGTAGAGATAGGGCACCTGCTGGACGGTGAAGCCGCCGTTGGCCGTGATGAAAATCGTGATGTAGGGAATCATCGCGAAGCCGCCGAACATCAGCAATGCGGTGAATACAAAAGCTTTCTGATGGTTGCTGTCCCGCAGAACCTGCACGATGCTCGCGACGGGCGAGCTGCGCTGTTGGTCCAGGTGCCCCGCCAGTGCCGGCAGGGTCAGCCATGCTCCGATTGCCAACACGCCGCAGGTGGCAGCGATGGCGAAAAACGGCGCATGCCAGCCGAACTGCGCCGCCAGAAACAGGCTGAGGGGAACACCGGCCACGGACGCCACGGAAAACGAGGACATCACGATGCCCATCGCGCGGCCGCGCCGCTCGAACGGGATCACATCCGCAATGATGGTTTGCGACAGGGCCGTCAACACGCCACCGAAGGTGCCCGCAGCCACACGTGCCAGCAACAGGCTGTCATAGCCAGGTGCCATGCCGCAGGCCAGCGTTGCCAGCGCAAACAGCAGGTACAGCACCAGCAGCAGGTTTTTCCGGCCGAAGCGGTCGACGTAGAGCGATGCGAACAAGCCGGATGCGCCGGCAGCAAAGGTGTAGGCCGAAACCAGCAGGCCGAACTTTGCATCGCTGATGTTGAAGATTTCGGTGAACTGCGGACCCAGCGGCATCATGACCATGAAGTCCACAATGTGTGTGAACTGGATGCCGGCCAGTGTGATGAGGAGCCAGAGTTCGCGTTTGGGAGAAAGGGCAGTGGACATCAAAAAAAAGCGGGAATTCGGCCCCCGACTTTATCGGAGCCCGGCGCCTTGCGCCGCGCCAGGGCGCAACAACCGGACGCGAGCCGGGGCTGCCCCTTCGGGCAGGCGTCAAATCAGCCTGTAGCCCTTTCCGGGAAAGCGCAAGCAGCTATTAATTAGATAGCGACTTGCGACCTCCCGGTATCAGGGGCTGAAAAAGTTTTTCAGCTTGTCGGTCCAGCTCTCTTCGGTCGGCGAGTGTTTGGCGCCGCCTTTTTTCAGGGATTCGTCAAGCTCCTTGAACAGCTTGCGCTGGTGCTCGGTCAGCTTGACCGGCGTCTCTACCGTGATGTGGCAGTACAGGTCGCCCGGGTAGCTCGAACGCACACCCTTGATGCCCTTGCCGCGCAAGCGGAACTGCTTGCCGGTCTGTGTGCCGTCGGGGATGTCGATGGCCGCCTTGCCGGCCAGGGTGGGCACCTCGATCTCGCCACCGAGCGCCGCCGCTGCCATGCCAATCGGCACCACGCAGTGCAGGTCGTCACCATCGCGCTCGAAGATCTCGTGTTTCTTCAGGCGGATTTCGATGTAGAGGTCGCCGGGCGGGCCGCCGTTGGTGCCCGGCTCGCCGTTGCCGGTGGAGCGGATGCGCATGCCGTCGTCGATGCCGGCCGGAATTTTGACTTCCAGGGTTTTGTTGTTCTTGGTCTTGCCAACGCCGTGGCAGCTCACGCAGGGTTCGGGAATCAGCTTGCCGGTGCCCTTGCACTGCGGGCAGGTCTGCTGCACGCTGAAGAAGCCCTGGCGCATCTGCACCACACCGTGGCCATGGCAGGTGGTGCAGGTGACCACCTTGGTGCCCGGTTTGGCGCCGCTGCCTTTGCAGCTATTGCAGTCGTCCCAGCTCGGGATGCGGATTTGCGCATCCTTGCCGGTGGCCGCTTCTTCCAGCGTGATTTCCATCGCATAACTGAGGTCGCCGCCGCGGTACACCTGACGGCCGCCGCGCTGGCCGCCGCGCGCCTGCTGGGCGCCGAACACGTCGCCAAAGATATCGCCAAAGGCTTCTGCAAATCCGCCAAAACCTTCCGCACCCGGGCCACCGCCGCGGTTCGGGTCCACTCCCGCGTGGCCGTACTGGTCGTAGGCGGCGCGTTTCTGCGCGTCGGAAAGCATCTCGTAGGCCTCTTTGGCTTCCTTGAACTTTTCCTCGGCCGCCTTGCTGCTGTCACCCTGGTTGCGGTCCGGGTGGTGCTTCATCGCGAGCTTGCGATAGGCTTTCTTGATGTCTTCATCACTGGCGTTTTTGGGAACGCCGAGCGTGTCGTAATAGTCTTTTTTGATGGCCATGGAATTGCGTTTTCAGTGGAAAAATTCCTGCGCCCCGGACGCAGCAAAGCGGAATGCGGAAGAAAACCCCCGATTCCGCTTCGTTGCCCGCAGGCGCTGTATCAAGGCGTGATCAACCCTTTTTGACTTCCTTGACTTCAGCGTCCACCACATTGTCGTCGGCTGCCGGTTTGGCTGCCGCGTCTTCTGCACCGGCGGCGGCGCCGCCAGCCTGTGCGGCCTGCATGTCGGCGTACATTTTTTCGCCGAGCTTCTGGCTGGCATCCATCAGCGCCGCGTTTTTGGCGTCAATGGCATCCTTGCTTTCACCCTTGAGCGCTTCTTCCATGTCCTTGATGGCGGCTTCGATTTTTTCCTTCTCGCCGGGCTCGAGCTTGTCGCCGTATTCGGTCAGCGATTTTTTCACGCTGTGCACCATGGCTTCGGCGTTGTTTTTGGCCTGTACAAACTCGACCCGCACCTTGTCGTCGGCGGCGTGCAACTCGGCGTCCTTGACCATTTGCTGGATTTCGGCTTCCGACAGGCCGGAGTTGGCCTTGATGGTGATCTTGTTTTCCTTGCCCGTGCCCTTGTCCTTGGCGCCCACATGCAGGATGCCGTTGGCGTCGATGTCAAAAGACACCTCGATCTGCGGCGTGCCGCGCGCAGACGGCGGAATGCCTTCGAGGTTGAATTCGCCCAGCGCCTTGTTGCCGGCAGCCAGCTCGCGCTCACCCTGGTAGACCTTGATCGTCACCGCCGGCTGGTTGTCTTCCGCGGTCGAGAAGGTCTGTGCAAACTTGGTCGGGATGGTCGTGTTTTTCTTGATCATCTTGGTCATCACGCCGCCCATGGTTTCAATACCCAGGGACAACGGGGTGACGTCGAGCAGCAGCACGTCGGTACGGTCACCGGACAGCACCTGGCCCTGGATGGCAGCGCCCACGGCCACGGCCTCGTCGGGGTTGACGTCCTTGCGCGGCTCCTTGCCGAAGAACTCCTTGACCTTCTCCTGCACCTTGGGCATGCGGGTCTGGCCACCGACCAGGATCACGTCGTGGATGTCCGACACGCTCAGGCCGGCGTCCTTCATGGCGGTGCGGCAAGGCGCAATCGTGCGCTCGATCAGCTCGTCCACCAGGCTTTCGAGCTTGGCACGGCTGAGCTTGACCAGCAGATGTTTCGGGCCGGATGCCGGGTCGTGCGCGATATAGGGAATGTTGACCTCGGTCTGCGCGCTGTTGGACAGCTCGATCTTGGCTTTTTCGGCCGAGTCTTTCAGGCGCTGCAGGGCCACGACGTCCTTGGACAGGTCGATGCCGCTTTCTTTCTTGAACTCGGCCACGATGTAGTCGATGACGCGCTGGTCAAAGTCTTCACCGCCCAGGAAGGTGTCGCCGTTGGTGGACAGCACTTCGAACTGTTTTTCGCCATCGACATCGGCAATCTCGATGATGGAGATGTCAAAGGTGCCGCCGCCCAGGTCATAGACCGCAATCTTGCGGTCGCCTTTTTCCTGCTTGTCCAGGCCGAAGGCCAGGGCTGCAGCGGTTGGCTCGTTGATGATGCGTTTGACATCCAGGCCGGCAATGCGGCCAGCGTCTTTCGTGGCCTGGCGCTGCGCGTCATTGAAGTAGGCCGGAACCGTGATGACGGCTTCGGTGACGGCTTCGCCGAGGTAGTCTTCGGCGGTTTTTTTCATCTTGCGCAGGATGTCGGCGCTGACCTGCTGGGCCGACAGCTTCTTGCCGCGCACTTCCACCCAGGCGTCGCCGTTGTCGGCAGCCACGATGGCGTAAGGCATCAGCGCGATGTCTTTCTGCACTTCTTTTTCGCTGAACTTGCGGCCGATCAGGCGCTTGACGGCGTACAGCGTGTTTTTCGGGTTGGTCACGGCCTGGCGCTTGGCCGAGGTGCCGACCAGCACTTCGCCGTCTTCCTGGTAGGCGACGATGGACGGCGTGGTGCGTGCGCCTTCGGAGTTTTCAATCACGCGTGGCGTGTTGCCTTCCATGACGGACACGCAGCTGTTGGTGGTGCCCAGATCGATGCCGATGATTCTTCCCATGATGACTCCTGCTTGTAGATGCGTAAAAAATTTGAAACGGGGCTGACGAAGCAGCCGGCTTGTGAATGACTATGTTGATGACTTGTGGATAACTTTTCCGACTTCAAGTGCGCCAGCGCATTTTTTTGCCTTATTTGGCGGCTGCTACCGTGACCAGCGCGGGGCGCAACACACGATCGGCAATCAGATAACCTTTTTGCAGCACACCCACCACGGTGTTGGCTTCCTGCTCGGCCGGCACCATGCTGATGGCCTGGTGCTGGTGCGGATCAAACCGGGTGCCGGCGGCGGGGTTGATCTCGAGCACGCGGTTGCGCTCCAGCGCACTTTTGAGCTGCTTGAGCGTCGCCTCGGCGCCTTCACGCATCTGTTCGGGCGTGGCGTCCTGGATAGCCAGGCCGCTTTCCAGGCTGTCGCTCACGGGCAGCAGGCTTTCGGCAAAATTTTCCACGGCAAACTTGCGCGCCTTGGAGATTTCTTCGTCGGCGCGTCTGCGGGCGTTTTCAGCCTCGGCCTTGGCACGCAGATAGCTGTCCGTCAGTTCGGTGTTTTTGGCTTGCAGGGCGGCCAGTTCTGCCTGGGCGGCCGACAGGGCATCGGCTTCGTTGGCGGCCTGGGCGGCTTCCAGCTCTTCGGGGCTGGGCGTGCCGGTCAGTTCTTGATGGGGATCGGATGAAAGGGTGTCAGACATGGTCGGAGGCGGTTGTTCAGAAAGACAAGGCAAGGACTTGGGGGCTGCAAAGCCCTTTTCAAGGCAGGGGATTGCAAAAGAGTGCATCGCGCGCAAGCCAGCTGACAAGCACCGTGCAAGCCTGATTTGCTATCAAATCAGTAGCTGATTGCGCAGGATGGTCAAGGGCTGGAGGCCGATTTTATAGGCAGCTGCGGGGCAAAAACGGGCCCCACAAACAAAAAAGACAGGCGCCTGGCCTGTCCTGGGTGGGCTGCGCGGGCTTATTTTTTCTTGACGGTGCCGGCCTTGACCTGGCTGGTCACCCATTTACCGGCGAAGGCCTGCACGTCGTTCATGCGTTTGAGCAGGTCGCTGCCGAGCGCGGTGACGATGTAACCGTCGCTGCCATGGCCCATGAGGCCGGCGGCGCGCAATTCCTTGATGCGGGTGTTCAGCGTGTTGGGGGTGATGCTGCCAATGCTGTCCTGAAGCAGCCGGAAGGTTTGCGGATGACCGTCTTTCAAAGCCCACAACACGCGCAGCGCATAACGCGATTCAAGCAGTTCAAACAGCTGGCCGACGGCGGCATTTTCTTTGGCACTCATGGGGGGCATCTCCTGGTCACGTTTTTGTCACAGTTAATCGGTAGGCATAAGCTCTGCCGAAATATAGCGCAAATTCTGCGCTGCTACTGCTTTTATAGCTGTCCGCGCCCGCTGGTTGTAGCTTGACAGCCAAAAGGGCTTGAAAAGTAGGCAGGGATGGGTTAGTACCGCGAGGCCCGGCCCTCAGAGATAAATCTTCTGCAGCAGCCGGATCAGGGTTCTGGACTCGCTGGCCGACAACCTGGAGGCCACCTCGGCCTCCAGCGAGGCCGCCGTGGCCTCCGCGTTGCGCATGAGTTTTTTGCCGCCGTTGGTCAGGTGCAGGCCCATGGCCCGGCCGTCGCGCGGATGTGGCTTGCGCACCATCAACTCGCGCTTTTCCAGGCTGTTGATCATGGCCACCAGATTGGGGGGCTGGATACCCAGGGCGGTGCACAACTGGCGCGACGTGATGCCGGGGTTGTGCGTGATCAGCGACAGCACCGAAAAATCGACCGGCCGCAGGTCGTAGGGGGCCATGCGCGCCATGAAAACTTCAATCACCGAAAGCGCCGCGCGCCGCGCGTTGTAACCGAGCAGGCTTTCGAGGTAACTGGTATCTATGGTTTCGACCGCAGGGGAGGGGTGTTCTGGCATTTTGGCGTGGCTGGTGTGGGGGTCAGGCAGAGCTGGCTACCCTTGCTGGCAACTGAAGCTGGCCGCCTCGTTGATGTCGCCGGCGCCTTTGTAGCGCGCCTGTTTGGGGTAGGGGCACAGCGGACGCGAGCGCGGCTTGTTACCGGTCTGCCATGCCAGCGGCACGTCGGGGTTGATGCCGGGTCGTGCCGTGGCGATCACGCTTTCAGGGGCCTGGCCCTTCTCGACCCAGTTGACCAGCGCGCTCAGCATGTCGAACTGCTCGGTGGCCGGGCCGCCCTGGCAGTGGTTCATGCCGGGAACGGGGAACAGGCGCGCAAAGCTGGCGGCGTTTCCAGCGTGGTTTTTGTCCAGGGCTTCGTACCAGTTGCGGGTGTCGTTGAATGAAAACACCGGGTCACTGGTGCCGTGGTAAACGATCATCTTGCCGCCTCTGGACTTGAAAGCCGAGAGTTCGGTGGCCCTGGGCGGCGTCATGAACTGCATGGACGACTCTCTGAAGATCCCGCTGCTTGCAAAAATCGTCGCAGCATCGGTGTCGAAGTTGTAGTCGAGCAGGGATTTGATCAGTGCTGGGGGATTACCGGCGACCGGCTTGGGCGGCGTGGAGAAGGTGTAGGCCACCGAGCCCGCACCCAGGGCGCCGATGATGGGCAGACCGGCAATCGGGCCTTGCAGCTTCCAGGAGCGCCAGCTGCCAAAGCCGGCTTGTGCGGCGCCGACGCCCGCGTCCCAGGGCCAGTCGCTGTAGAGCTGCTGGCCCCTGCTGTTGACCGGACCGGCAAAGACTTTTTGCAGGGCCGTGACCTGGGCTCCACTCAGGCACTGCGCGGTCTTGTCACCGGTGCACTGCAGGGCCTTGATGTCGAAGGTCTTCTGGCAGGCCGGCAGATGGTTGACCATACCGTCGGCCAGACCGTCGAGGGCATCACATTTTTCCAGCACCTTGTCGGCCACCAGCTTCATGTCGGCGGGCGGGAACGCTGCCTTGATGTCGGGGTTGACAGCGCTGAAGGCCTGGATGTCCCAGGCGTGCTGCACCGCGGCCTTGGGCAGGTTGAAGCCCGGGTTGCCGGCGATCACGCCGTCGAACTGGTCGGCATAACGCGCCGCTGCCACCATGGCGTGGCGCCCGCCGTTGGAGCAGCCCATCAAGTACGAGGTTTTGGGCGCCTGGCCGTAGTGGGTGGCGATCAGTTTTTTGGCCATGGGCGCCAGCGTGCCGTTGGCCTGGTAGCCATAGTCGAGACGCGCCTGCGGGTCCAGGCCGAACAGGTTGGCGCCGACCAGGCCCGCGCTGGCCGCAGGCTCGGCCGTGTGACCCGCATCGCTGGACAGCACGGCAAAGCCCTGCATCAGCGCATTGGTGGTGGCGCCGCCTGACACGACGTTGCCAAACGCCGGCTGCACCACGCCGTCGGCGCCGCCATTGCCCTGCAGCAAAAAGCGCCCGGACCAGTTGGCGGGCAAACGCATCTCGAAACCGATGGCGTAAGGCTTGCCATCCACGCCAGTGCGTTCCTGCATGCGGCCGCTGACCTTGCAGTGCGCGGGCATGGGGTAGGGCTGGGCCATGCCGTTGACCGTGAGGCCGGCGGGTACCAACTCGGCGGCCGTGATGCGTGTACCGGCTGCTATGAATTTTGTAGCTAATTGCGCACAGTCGACGGGCGCTGCGACCTGTTTTGGCTCTGAAGTTGTACAGGCGGCGAAAAACATCGCCGCCGCGCTGCAGGCAGCGCTGCGGATGAACTTGTTCATGAAGGTCTCCTGATCAGGACATGCCGGTAAAACCGATGTGTTTGACCAGCGGGCCCCAGCGGAAATAGGCATCGCGCTGGCTTTTGTCCATCTCGCGCACGGTGGAGCCGGCCGGTGCCAGGCCGAAAGTGCCCAGGCTGGCGATGACCGTGGGATTTTTCAGCGTCGCGTTGATCGCTGCGTTGGCGCTGTTGATGATGCTGGACGGCGTTTTGGCCGGCGCATAAAAACCAAACCATTCTTCGGTCGTCAGTTCGGAGTAGCCCTGCTCGGCAAAAGTGGGCACTTCGGGCGAAAACGGCGAACGGGTCGGCCCCGAGGTGGCGATGATGCGGATTTTTCCGGCCTTGTGGTTGGCCAGAAAATCCCCGCTGGGGGTGAACATCGAGGCCAGCTGGCTGCCCAGCAAATCGGTCACCCCAGGCACTGAACCGCGGTACGGCACATGGGTCAGCGGCACACCGGTGTAGCTGCTCAGGAGGGCGCCCAGAAAATGCGGCAGCGAGCCCGCCGCCGGCGAGCCGTAGCTGGCCTTGTCGGGGTTGGCCTTGCACCATGCCACATAGTCCCTGACATTTCTGACCGTGGCCGGCACCATGGGCCCGACCGCCAGCCCGTGGTGCATGACGGCGGCGATGGACACCGGCATCAGGTCGGTGAACGGGTCGTAGCTGAGTTTGCTGTAGATGTGCGGGTACACCGAGGTGCAGGAAAAAGGCGTGAGCAGCAAGGTGCGGCCGTCCGGAGCTGCATTTTTGACGGTTTCGCAGGCAATGCGGCCACCGGCGCCGGGCTTGTTTTCCACCACGGCGGCATTCGGTGTGTAGCTGCTGCCGCGCAGTTGCTCACCGATGCGCCGGCTGGTGGCGTCAGCCGTTCCCCCGGCCGGGAAGCCATTGACAATCTTGACCTGGTCAATGCCCTGAGCGCGGGCGATCAGGGGTGAGAGTGTGCCCAGCGCAGCAAGTGCGCTGGCAGACTGGACAAAATGGCGGCGTGTGGTCATGTTGTGTCTCCTTGAGCGTGGGCGGGTGAAGTTCCTGCGGATCAGGACTCGGCGGTGAAGCCGATCTGCTTGATCAGCCGGCGCCATTCTTCGCCGTCGGCCTTGAGCAGGTCACCAAGCACCTGGGGCGAGGACGATCCGACTTCCATGCCGACCTGCGCCATGCTGTTGATGAGGTCGGGCTGGGACAGGGCGGTCTGCATGTAGGCGGCAGCCCGGCGCACGGTTTGCGCGCTGGCCTTGCCTGGCAGGAAAACGCCGTACCACTCGCGCACCGTGATCGGAATGCCTTGCTGACGATAGGTCGGCACCTCCGGCACAAAAGGGCTGCGGTTGAGGCCCGAAATGGCCAGCAGGCGCAGCCTGCCGCTCTTGAGGTAGGGCAGGTAGTCACCGACCGGCGAGGACATGGCCGAGATCTGGCCGCCCAGCAGGTCCTGGATGCCGGGCGCCGAACCGCGGTAGGGGATGTGGCGCAGGTCGCTGCCCAGCAGCTTGTTCATCAGCGCAACAATCAGGTGCGGCATGGAGCCGGCACCCGGTGAGCCGTAGTTGGCCTTGGTCGGATTCGCCTTGGCCCAGGCCATGAAATCCTTCAGGGTCTTGACGCTTTCGGGCACGGCCGGTCCCACGCCGAAAGCGTGGTTGAAATAACAGGCCAGCGAGACCGGCGCCACGTCTTCGGCCGGTTTGTAGGGAAGTTTGGGGTAAACAAAGGGGTAGATCGACAGCATGGACGAAGGCGTCAGCAGCAGGGCGCTGCCATCGGCCGGGCTGTCCCTGAGCGTGGTGACGCCGATCTGGCCGCCGGCACCCGGCTTGTTGTCCACCACCACGTTGCTGGCGTAGTTGCCACGCAGCTTGTCGGCCAGCCGGCGCGACATTGCGTCGCTGGTGCCGCCCGGCGGAAACCCGCAGATGATTCTGGCCAGCTCCAGGCTGCTTTGTGCCTGCGCTGACAGCGGCAGCCCCAGGCCGGCAAGGGCTGCGGCACCGAGGGTGTGGGTGAATTGGCGGCGTGTGCTCATGTGATGTCTCCTGCGGGTGGATGAATGTAGAAACCGACGTGAAAATCCGGAAGCTGTGGCAACACTTCAGCGCGGCGCCATGCGCAGTGCGCCGTCCAGGCGTATGACTTCGCCGTTGAGGTGGTTGTTGGTGACGATGTGGCAGGCCAGCTGGGCAAACTCTTCGGGTTTGCCCAGGCGCGGCGGAAAAGGAATCGAAGCGGCCAGCGATTGCTGCACCGGCTCGGGCAACTGCTTCATGAGCGGCGTGGCAAACAGGCCGGGTGCAATGGTGCAGACGCGGATCGCGTGTTGCGCCAGGTCACGCGCCATCGGCAGGGTCATGCCCACCAGCCCGCCTTTGGACGCGCTGTAGGCCTGCTGGCCGACCTGGCCGTCAAAAGCGGCGACCGAGGCCGTGAACATCATCACGCCGCGTTCGCCGTCTTCGAGCGGCGCCAGCTTCACACATTCAGCGGCAAACAGCCGGCTGATGTTGTAACTGCCAATCAGGTTGACCTGGATCACTTTGGCAAAGTCCTCCAGCGGCGCGGCCTGGCCGTCCTTGCCGACCACACGCCTGGCCGATCCTATGCCGGCGATGTTCATCAGGATGCGCGCCGGGCCGTGGGCGGCGGTGGCGGTGGCAAGTGCCGCCACCACGCTGTCGGTCTGGGTGATGTCGCAGCGGCAGGCGATGCCGCCGATTTCGGCCGCGACCTTCTCGGCCAGCGCCAGGTTGACATCGAGCACGGCGACCCTGGCGCCCAGACGGGCCAGCTCACGCGCGACGGCCTCGCCGAGGCCGGAGGCGCCGCCCGTGACCAATGCGGCGTGTCCCTGAATATTCATGGTTTGACTTTCGGCAAGATGGTGAAGGGCAGGGTGCCCCCATGCAGGGCGTTGACCAGTGCGTCGCGGTGCTTGAGCACGGCACGCTGGTTGATCGAGCCCTTGTCGGTCACTTCCCCTTTGTCGATGGAAGGCGGTTCATGCATCAGGTGCATGCGTGCGATGCGGTTGGCGCTGCCGGTGCCGGACCTGGCCAGTTCATCCGCCACTTTCTGGAAATGCGCCTGAACCGGCGCGCTTGCCAGCACCTGCTGCAGCGGGGCGCCCGCGGGCAGCCCTGCCAGCTGGCGGACGGCCCCCGTCGGAAAAATCAGCGCGCCGACTTCCTTCAGGTTGATGCCGGTCAGCACCGCGTCCTGCACGTAAGGTGCGCCCGCAGCAATGATCTTGGCGCGCAGTGGCCCGACACTGACAAAAGTACCTGTGGCCAGCTTGAAGTCTTCAGCGATGCGGCCGTCGAACTTCAGGCCCTTGTGGATGTCGCCAGGGTCTATCCAGGCGACCGCATCGCCGGTGGCAAAAAAACCCTCTTCGTCAAAGGCCTCTTGCGTGGCCTCAGTCGCGCGCCAGTAACCCGGCGTGATGTTGGGGCCGCGGTAACGCACCTCGACCTTGCCGTCCACAGGCACCAGCTTGAGTTCCAGTCCAGGGGTCGGCACACCGAGGTCACCGGCTTTGACATGGTGGCTGCTGACAAAAATGCCGAAGGGGCCGGATTCGGTCATGCCCAGGCCGGTGCCCATCACAATGCGTTCGCCAATTTCCGCCTCCTGCGTCTGGTGCAGGCTGTCCCAGACCGGCTGGGCCAGTGCGGCACCGGCGTAAAAAAACATCTTCACGCGCGACAGCAGGTTTTTGCGCAGCTGCGCATCACTTTTCATCGCGTGGGCAATCGCCTCGAAACCGGTAGGCACATTGAAATACACCGTCGGTGCAATCTCGCGCAGGTTGCGCAGCGTTTCCTCCATCAGCGCGGGGGTGGGTTTGCCGTCGTCGATATACAGCGTGCCGCCGTTGTAGACCGTCATGCCGAAGTTGTGGTTGCCGCCAAAGGTATGGTTCCAGGGCAGCCAGTCGATCAGCACCAGCGGATCCTGGGCCAGCACCGGCATGGACTGGCGCATCTGCTGCTGGTTGGCACACCACATGCGCTGCGTGTTGATCACGGCCTTGGGCAGCTTGGTCGAGCCCGAGGTGAACAGGAACTTGACAATCGTGTCGGGACCGGTGGCCTGCATGGCGGCATCGGCCGCCGCTGTCGCCTGCGTCGCCAGGAGTTGGTCAAACGGGGTGACAGCCCGCTTCAAACCGGTATCAGCAGCGCCTGAAGGAATGACAATTTCGACGTCATCAGCGACCGTGGCGGCAATCGCCTTGCCGTAACGCGCGGCGTCGCTGGCAAACACCAGGCCGGGTGTCAGCGTGCTCAACACATGGCGAAGTTTGTCGTAGTCCTGGCTCACGATGGAGTAGGCGGGCGATACCGGGCAAAAGGGCACGCCGGCGTAGATGCAGCCGAGGGCCAGCAGGGCATGCTCGAGGTCGTTCTCGCTGAGGATGACCACCGGCCGCTCTGCATTCAGGCCGCGGTCCAGCAGCGCCTGCGCGATGTTGCGGGCACTGGCCAGCGCCTGGGCATAACTGATGTGGCGCCAGTCGCCCGAGCTGCCGTCCGCATTTTTGACACGCCGCGCCATGAAGGTCTGCTGCGGACGGGTTTGCGCCCAGTGCACCAGCCGGTCGGTGATGCGCAGCGCGTGTTCGCCCAGGGGCTGGTCGGCCTTCAGGTACTGCGCGCCCTGGCTGCCTTCATGAAGCACGACGCGCGTCACGCCGAAAGTCAGCAGCCGGTAGCGCGGGGTTGGGTTTGTCTCGCTCATGTTTTTTTGCCGGATGGTGTGGGACATCAGTCTTTGCTGACTTTGCCGGCCTTGCCTTCCAGAAAGGCCCTGACCCGCGTTTTGGCTTCAGGCGCATTCTGTGCAATGGCGGCCATCAGCGCTTCGGTGAAGAAACCCTGATCGGCGGGCTGCTCGGCGATACGCGGCAGGGCATGCATCAGGGCGTAATTGGTCAGCGGGGCATTCCCGGCCACGCGTTCGGCGAGGGCCATGGCTTTTTCCAGCGCCTGGCCTTCGGGCACCAGGTACTGGGCAAAGCCGGCACGTTCACCGTCTTCGGCGTTGTACACCCGGCCGGTCAGCATCATGTCCGTCATGCAGGCAACTCCCACCAGCTTGGGGATGCGCACCGAACCGCCGCCACCCACAAAAATGCCGCGTGAGCCCTCGGGCAGCGCATAAAACGCAGACTTGTCGGCCACGCGGATATGGCAGGCACTGGCCAGCTCCAGGCCACCGCCGACCACGGCGCCGTGCAGCGCGGCAATCACCGGCACCGGGCCGTATTGCACCTGCTCGAGCGCGGCATGCCACATGCGTGAATGGAGCATGCCCTGGCCGGCGTCGCGTTCCTGCAATTCGCCGAGATCGAGTCCGGCGCAAAAATGGGCACCTTCACCGTGAATCACGGCTGCGCGTACGCTGGCAGGCATGTTCTGGAAGATGTCGCGCAGCGACAGGATCAGCGCGTCGTTGAGGGCATTGCGCTTGGCGGGCCGGCTCAGGCGCACCATGGCGATCTCCTGGTGTTTGCCGGCAAATTCAAGCTGGATGTCTTTGGAAGGTGTTTTCAGGGTCATGATCAGGTTTGCAAAGTGAGTGAATTATTGTTATAAATAATAACCAATTCAATCGAATTTCAAACTGATTTATCAGTGTTAACCCGCATGCAACCGAAAAATCCGGCCGCGCCAGGAGACAACCATGGATTACGAAAACCTCATCGCCATTGATATCCACACCCACGCCGAAGTGAGTTGCTGGAATCCGTTTGACAACTACGGCGAGGAGTACGACCGCGCCGCCGACAAGTACTTCAAGAACGGCCGCAGGCCGACCATTGAACAAACCATTGCCTACTACCGCGAGCGCAAGATCGGCCTGATCATGTTCACGGTGGATGCCGAGACGCAAATGGGCCGGCGCCGCATTCCCAACGAGGAAATCGCCGAGGCCGCGAAGAACAACAGCGACATGATGATGGCCTTTGCCAGCATCGATCCGCACAAGGGGAAAATGGGCGCCCGCGAGGCGCGGCGCCTGATTGAAGAACACGGCGTCAAGGGTTTCAAGTTTCACCCCACGGTGCAGGGCTACCACCCTTACGACAAGATGGCCTGGCCGATTTACGAGGTCATCAACGCCTACAAGCTGCCGGCCATTTTCCATACCGGCCACAGCGGCATAGGCAGCGGCATGCGTTGTGGCGGCGGCTTGCGGCTGGCCTACTCCAACCCCATGCACCTCGACGATGTCGCCATCGATTTCCCCGACATGCAGATTGTCATGGCGCACCCCAGCTTTCCATGGCAGGACGAGGCGCTCAGTGTGGCCACGCACAAACCCAATGTCTGGATCGACCTGTCGGGCTGGAGCCCGAAGTATTTCCCCAAGCAGCTCGTGCAGTACGCCAACACGCTGCTCAAAGACCGCATCCTGTTCGGCAGCGATTACCCGCTGATCACGCCCGACCGCTGGATGAAAGACTTTGAAGACGCAGGCTTCAAGCCCGAGGTGATGCCAGGCATCCTCAAGGGCAATGCGATGCGCCTGCTTGGGCTCGGACAAACTGCAGCGCCATGAGCCTGCGCGCCTTTCGCGACCTGGCCGACATCCAGGCGCTGGAAGCCACGCCTTATGACCAGGCGATCCCGGCACAAACCACCTACGGCCTGATCGCCCACGCGGCGCAGCATTTTGCCGACCGTGATGCTTTTCGCTACCTGCCCAGCGGCGATTTGCAGCAGGCTGCCCGGCCAGTCAGTTACCGCGAGTTGCTGGCGCAGATGCACCGCGCCGCGAACCTGTTCCGCTCACTCGGCGCCGGGCCGGACGATGCCGTGGCCATACTTGCGCCGAACATTCCCGAGACGCAGTTTGCGCTCTGGGGTGCGCAACTCGCGTGCAAGGTCTGCCCGATCAACTACCTGCTGCAGCCCGACCACATCGCGGCCCTGCTGGCGGCATCCGGCGCCAAAGTGCTGGTGGCGCTGGCGCCCAACAGCGAGCTGCCGCTGTGGCCCACGATTCAAAAAGTGCTGGCCTTGCACCCCTTGCCGGTACTGCAGATCCGTGTGGGCGAGGAGCTTGCCCCCGGCGTGCCGGTGTTTCAGGATGAGCTGGCCCGCCACAGCGACATCCTGGCCTTTGACCCCATGCTCGCGCCCGGGCGTGTGGCCGCCTGTTTTCATACCGGCGGCACCACAGGCGCGCCCAAACTCGCGCAACACACCCATGGCAACGAGGCGCACACCGGCTGGTTCGCCCACTATTTTTATGGGTTTGACGAACACACGGTGGAGCTCAACGGCTTTCCGCTGTTCCATGTGGCCGGGGCTTTTGTGTACGGCCTGTCCCTGCTGGCCATAGGCGCCACCCAGGTCCTGCCCACACTCAGCGGCATGCGCAACCCGGCATTCACCCGCAACTACTGGAAGTTCTGCGAGCGTGAACGTGTGACGGCGCTGGCCTGTGTGCCGACCATTCTGGCCACGCTGGTCAACCTGCCGGTGGACGCGGACATTTCCTCGGTCCAGGTGGCCTATACCGGTGGCTCACCCCTGCCCACGGAACTGGCGGCGCAGTTCGAGCGCATGCCGGGGATTGCAGTGCGCAACATCCTGGGCATGACCGAGTGCGCCGGGCTGGTGTCGATTGAGCCGGCAGCGGCCCCGCGTGTGCCCGGTTCGACCGGTTTGCGCCTGCCCTACACCGAGGTGCGCGCCGTGCCCTGGCAGGACGGCGCAGCGCAGCTGGGGCAAAGTTGCGCCACGGGCGAGACCGGCGTGCTGGTTTTGCGTGGCCCGCATGTGAGCCCCGGTTACACCGACGCAGCGCGCAACACCGGCATGTTCGACGGCCCCTGGCTGGTCTCGGGCGATCTCGGGCATCTGGATGCGCAGGGATATATCCACCTCACCGGCCGTGCCAAGGATGTGATCATTCGCGGCTCGCACAATATTGACCCGGGCCTGGTGGAAGACGCGTTTCTGGCCCATCCGGCGGTGGCCCTGTGTGCGGTGGTCGGTGAGCCGGACGCCTATGCGGGCGAGCTGCCGGTGGCTTTTGTCACGCTCAAACCCGGCGCCGTCTGCGATCCGGCCGCGTTGCTGGCCGAGGTGGCAGCGCAGGTGTATGAGCGGCCCGCCACACCGAAACGTGTGACCATCATCGCCGAGATGCCGCTGACCGCCATTGGCAAAATCTACAAACCGGCCCTGCGTCTGCGCGCCCTCGAACACAAGCTCACCGAGATGCTGGCCGATGTAGCCGGTGTCACCGTGCAGGGGCGGGAACGCGGCGGCAGCCTGTCCGCCGTGGTGCGTTTGGCCACGCCGCTGGACACTGCCGCAGTGCAGGGCCTGCGCGAGCGCCTGGCGGCCATCGCCGTGCCGGTCGAGTTTGTGGCCGGCGCGGCCTGAGGCTTCACCAGCCGCCGCTGGCCAGCCACTCTTCGGCGAGATCCAGGCTCTGCACGCCCCAGAAGGGTTCGCCGTCTATCACCACCGTGGGCGAGCCGAAAATGCCGGCCTTCAGCGAAGCATCGACCGCCGTGCGCAGCAGCGGCCCGGCTTCCTCGCTTTGTATGCCGGCAGCCAGCCAGCCGCTGTCCATTCCGCCGGGCAGTGGCAGCGCTGCCAGGGCTGCGGCGGTGGACAAATCACGCCCCTCCACCCAGTAAGCGTGGTAAATCACATGCGCCAGCGCTGCGGCCAGCTCGGGGCGCTGTTGCTTGACCCAGTAAAAGGCGCGGCCGGCAGCGCGCGGGTCCATCACCGGGTCGTCCAGATCACGCTGCAGCACAAGCTGGTGGCGCCGCATGTAGCGTTTGGCCTCCCTGCGGATGTAGTCGCCCTTGAGCGGCGTGGCCAGCAGCGATTTGAGCCCCATGACCTTGAGCACCGACACACCCAGCAACATGGCATGCCACTCGACACTGCGGCCATGGCGCGCCGCCAGGGCTTCAATGCGCAGGGACGCAAAGTAGCCAAAGGGCGAGATGAAATCAAAGTAAAAGTGCAGCGGTGCAGGCGGTGTCATGTTCCCAAGCGTAGCCCAAGTTGCAGTGCGGCCGCTCAGGCCTTCAGCAATACCGGCGCGCCGCGGCCCGCTGATTCCATGATGGCGGCAATCAGGCGATGCACCTGCAGCGCAGATCGCCCCGTGATGGCGGGCTCTGTATGGTTGCGGATGGCCGCCACAAAGTCCTGCAGCACGGCGCGATGCGGCTGATGGTCAAAGGCCATGATGTTGGCGCCGGAGCCTGAAGTCTGTTTCCGGCCCGCCGCAAATGTCCTGCCGTCCATCAGTTCCGCGTGGAGTTCACCCGATTCCAGCGTGGCCGAACCGCTGGTGAAGTTCAGTGCGATACGTTCAGGAAAACCGGGGTAAGCGGCGGTGGTTGCGTTGATGCTGCCGATGGCGCCGTTGGGGTAGTGCAAGGCTGCAGCCACGGTGTCTTCAGCTTCCATGCGGTGCATGGCGCTGGTGCCGGCCATGGCAAAGACCTGATCCGGGAGGCCGGTCAGGCTGAGCAGCAGGTCCAGCGTGTGAATCGCCTGCGTCATCAACACGCCGCCGCCGTCGCGTGCCAGTGTGCCGCGGCCGGGTTCGTCGTAATAAGTTTGCGGCCGCCACCAGCGCACGCTGGCCGATGCGCTCACCAGGCTGCCCAGGGTGCCGCTGGCAATCATTTGCGCCAGCGTTTGAGCCGCTTCGCGCAGCCGGTGCTGCAGCATGACCGCCAGCTTGATGCCGCAGCGGTCGCAAAAGTCCACCAGTTGCTGCGCCTTCTCCAGGCTGATCTCCAGCGGCTTTTCCACCAGCACATGTTTGCCGGCCTGCGCAAGCCGCTGCACGATGTCCAGATGGGTGTTGGGCGGTGTCAGCACCAGGACTGCTTCAACCGAAGCATCTTCCAACAGGTCTTGCAGGCGCGTGCTCGCCCGCGCGCCCGATGGCAGGCTCAGTGCGGCCAGTTTTTCGGCGCTGCGGCCTATCACCCAAACCAGCTCCAGCTCGTCCCGCAGCTCATGCAGGCTTTGAAAGTGCGGCGCGCTGCCCTGGCCTGCGCCGACCACGGCCACACGCATTCTGGCGTGGCCCCGCTTACTCAAGCTTGATGCCAGCCGCTTTGATGACCTGTGCCCACTTCTCGACTTCTGCCTTCTGGAAGGCAGACACCTGCTCCGGCGTCATGCTCGACGGCTGCATGCCCAGGCTTTTGAGCCGGTCCTGCATCTCGGTGGTCTGCAGGATTTTCATGATCTCCACGTGCAGGCGGTCCACGATGGGTTTGGGCACACCGGCCGGCACAAAAATGCCCTGCCAGGACACGACCTCAAAATTCGGCACGCCCGATTCCGCAATTGTCGGCACATTCGGCAAAGCCTCCAGGCGTTTGGCTGAACTCACGGCAATTGCACGCACCTTGCCGCTCTGGATGTGCGGACCGGCCACCACGGTGGTGTCAAACATCATGTCCACCTGCCCGCCCATCACGTCCTGTATGGCCGGGCCGCTGCCCTTGTAAGGCACATGCACAAACTGGGTGCCCGTGCGGAAGGCCAGCAGTTCCAGCGTCATGTGTTGCGAGGTGCCGTTGCCGGCAGAAGCCGACGAAACGGTTTTGGGTTTGGCTTTGGCTGCAGCCAGCACGTCCTGCAGGGTTTTGTAAGGGCTGTCTGCTTTCACGACCAGCACCACCGGGTTGGATCCGATCAACACCACAGGGGAAAAGGACTTGACCGGGTCGTAACCGAGCTTGGGGTAAAGGCTCACATTGATGGCGTGCGAGCTGATGGTGCCGCCCAGCATGGTGTACCCGTCGGCCGGTGCGCGCGATGCAAGTTCAGAGCCTATGCTGCCGCCGGCGCCACCCTTGTTCTCGATCACGATGGTGGTGTCCAGCGCCGTTCCCAGTTTCTGGCCAATCAGGCGCGCAAGAATGTCCGTGGTGCCGGCCGCCGGGAAAGGCACGATGTAGTTGATCGGTTTCGACGGCCATTTGTCCTGGGCCCGGGCCGGCAGCGTGAGCGCGGGCAGGGCAAAAGGCAGGGCCGCGACCAGCGCGGTTTGAATCAGTGAACGACGTTTCATGAAATCTCCGGAAAAAAGAAAAGAGGGGGGCTCGTGTTGCGCAGCAAGGGCGGATGGTTTTGAAGCCTGCTACTTGATCGCCTGTATGCGGTCAAACAGCTCGCGTGGCCAGGGCGTGTCCGGCGCTGTCAAGGGTGCACGTACGGCAGCTGCAAACGGCGCGCGATCCACCTTGCTCGGCGGTTTGCCGAGTTTGGCGAACTCGCCCACCAGCCGGGTTTCGCTGTCCAGGATTTCCTGGCTGGCGCGCGAGGAGGCGTCCCACAACACGGCGTCAAAAATCTTCCTGTCGGCCTCGCTGAGCTTGGCCCAGGTGCCGCTGGCGACGATGCTGATCAGCGAGTCGGTGATATGGCCCGTGAGGATGATGTACTTCTGCACCTCGTAGAACTTTTTCGCTTCAATCGTCGGCAGCGGGTTTTCCTGCGCGTCCACCGTGCCGTTTTGCAGGGCCAGGTAGACCTCGGCAAATGCGATCGGTGTCGGGTTGGCGCCCACTGCGCGCGGAAACATCACAAACAGCGGCGCGTCTGGCACGCGCAGCTTCAGGCCCTTCATGTCCTCGGGTTTGCTGATGGCGCGGTTGGACGTCATGTGGCGCTGGCCGTAATAGGTGTAGCCCGCAACGTGGTGGCCGCCGGTCTTGGCCGCGTAGCCCTGGGCCAGCTCCTTGAAGATGGGGCCGTTGCGAAAAGCCTGCCAGTGCGCATAGTCGCGCCAGACAAACGGTGCGGACGACAGCGACATGGGCGGGTGCGCGCGGCCCGCAAAAGCCATGCCGGTGTAAATGATGTCCACCGTGCCTAGCGACAGGGCCTGGTTGATGTCGGTCTCCTTGCCCAGCGAGGAGGCCGGAAACACCTCGATCTCGTAGCGGCCGCCGGTGCGCTTCTTGATTTCCTCGGCCGCCCACAAGGCCTGCTTGTGATAGGGCTCCGAGGTTTCGTACACATGGGCCCATTTGAGTCTGGTTTGTGCCGCGGCAGTGCTCGCGCCCAGGCCAGCGGCCAGTGTCAGCAAGGCGCTTAGCGTGAAGGCAAAAAGTGTTCTGCGTTGCATGTCTGTCTCCTGTGTGTATGGTCAACCGCGGCGGAAATGTCTGACTTGAGGAACACCGGCTTGTGCCGCATGCCGATGTCCTGGTTCGGAAAAAAAATGAGACAACAAATGCGCAAACCCAGGGCGACGGCCTCCGGCTAACGGACCAGACACGGCATCTTGGGGTTGAACTTCCAGTTGGGAACCAGGTACTGCATGGCCAGGGCGTCATCACGCGCGCCCAGGCCGTGCTGCAGGTAAAGCTGGTGGGCCTTGTCGACTTCTGCCATGTCGAGTACGACACCGAGGCCAGGCGTTTTGGGAACCGCCACACTGCCGTCCACTATCTGCAGCGGATTTTTTGTCAGGCGCTGGCCGTCCTGCCAGATCCAGTGGGTGTCTATGGCGGTCACCTTGCCCGGCGCTGCCGCTGCCACATGGGTGAACATGGCCAGGGACACATCAAAATGGTTGTTCGAATGGGAGCCCCAGGTCAGGCCCCAGGTCTGGCACATCTGCGCCACGCGCACCGAGCCCTGCATGGTCCAGAAGTGCGGATCGGCCAGCGGAATATCGACCGCCTGCAGGGTGACGGCGTGCGCCATTTCGCGCCAGTCGGTGGCCACCATATTGGTCGCTGTTTTCAAGCCGGTGGCGCGCCGGAACTCCGCCATCACCTCCCGGCCAGAGAACACACCTTCTGCACCGCAGGGGTCTTCTGCATAGGCCAGTTCCTTGTGCCGGTCGCGGCACAGGCGCACCGCGTCGTTCAGCAGCCAGCCGCCGTTCGGGTCCAGCGTGATGCGTGCCTCGGGGAAGCGTTCTGACAGCGCCACGATGGCTTCGATTTCTTCTTCGCCACTGAGCACGCCGCCCTTGAGCTTGAAGTCCTTGAAGCCATAGCGCTGGTAAGCCGCTTCGGCCAGCCGGACCACGGCTTTGGCATCCATCGCCGGTTCATGGCGCAGGCGCAGCCAGTTGTCATTGGCATCGGGCTGCGCCTGATAGGGCAGGCCGGTCTGCCGGCGGTCGGCCACATAAAACAGATAACCAAGCATGGCCACCGAATCGCGTTGCTGGCCTTCACCCAGCAGGGCCGCCACCGGCACGCCGAGAAACTGGCCGAGCAGATCCAGCAGCGCGCTTTCGACCGCTGTCACCGCATGGATGGCGACCCGCAGGTCAAAAGTCTGGTTGCCACGTCCGCCGCTGTCGCGGTCCGCGAAGTGTGTGCGCAGGCTGTTCAGTATTTGCTGCCAGTGGCCCAGCGGCTGGCCTTGAACCAGCGCGGCGGCGTCGTCCAGGGTGTTGCGGATTTTTTCGCCGCCTGGGACTTCGCCCACACCGGTACGGCCCGAGCTGTCGGTCAATATCAGCAGGTTGCGGGTGAAAAAAGGGCCGTGTGCGCCGCTCAGATTGAGCAGCATGCTGTCATGCCCGGCCACGGGAATGACCTGCAGGCGGGTGATACGCGGCGTGGCGGCCAGGGGAGAAAGGGATGGATCAGGCATGAAACAGGTTAGATGAGCGACTTTTAAGGTCAGTCATCGTACAACCTGTGACACATGTTTTTCTAGTGGAATTCCCTTGGTTTGCCCGGTGCTCTGGCCCGCGTTCAGGCCGGCGCAGCGGGCGCCTGGTCGGCGTGTTGACCCTTGCGCAGACGCTCGCGGCTGTTCGACAAATGGGTGCGCATGGCGGCACGGGCCGCCTCGGCATCCTGGCTGCGGATGGCGTTGTAGATGTTTTCATGCTCGCCATTGACCCGCTGCAAATAACTGAGCCGGCCTTCGGGCGCACTTTGCGGCGTGTTGACCCGCGTGCGCGGAATGATCATGGTGCCCAGGTAGGTCATCAGGTCTTCAAAGTGCCGGTTGCCGGTGGCGCGGGCGACTTCCAGGTGAAACTGGAAATCCGGCGGCACCGCATCGGAGTCGGCATGGATGGAGTCCTGAAAAGCGCGCAGGGCAGTGGCCATCGCTTCCAGATTTTCGGTGGTACGCCTCTGGGCGGCCAGGCCGGCGGCTTCGGTTTCCAGGCTGATGCGCAACTCCAGGACGGATATGACATCGGCCACTGTGGCGAAATCAGCAGCCGCTATTTTGAAGTTGCCGGCATCGCGGTTCTCGATCACAAAAGTGCCAATGCCGTGCCGGGTTTCAACCAGGCCTGAGGCCTGCAGCTTGGAAATGGCCTCACGCACCACGGTCCGGCTGACGTCGAAACGCACCATGATCTCGGCCTCGGTCGGTAACTTGTCGCCGGGCAGAAGCTGTCCTTCGCGGATGCTGGCGGCCAGGCTTTCCACAATTTCCGTGACCAGCCCGCGCGGCCTGCGCGCGCGCGGCGCATCGTCAACAAGGCTGGGCGTCAAATTCGATGTCATCTTAAATAGGGCCTAGGGGTTTGCCTTAGGAGGCGATCAAAACTCTTGACAGCTCTGGGTGCAGCACTAAAATTCCAGTCATCAGACAACATACGACTGATATGTTAGTCGCTTCAACGCACTCTAGCAAGCTTGAAATATAAGTCCAGCGTTGTTGCCGCCCTATTTTCTACCAGAGACAAACCATGAGCCTCCAGGTGCACGAGAAACTGCTTTTGACCGGCGCTGCCGGCGGCCTGGGCCAGGCCCTGAGGCAGCGCCTCAAAGCCAATTGCAAGGTGCTGCGCCTGTCCGACCGTGTGGCTTTTGGTGCGGCCGGCGCAGGCGAAGAGGTGGTGCTGGCCGATCTGGCCGATGCTGCTGCGGTCGATGGGATGGTGCAGGGCGTGCAGGCGATTGTTCATCTGGGTGGGGTCTCGGTCGAAGGCCCGTTCGGCCCCATCCTGCAGGCCAACATCCTGGGCCTGTACAACCTGTATGAAGCGGCGCGCAAACACGGCGTCAAACGTGTGGTGTTCGCCAGCTCCAACCATGTCACCGGTTTTTACCGCCAGAGCGAAACCATCACGGCCGACGCACCGCCCCGGCCTGACGGCCTGTATGGCGTCAGCAAGGCCTTTGGTGAAGACCTGTCGCGCTTTTATTTTGACCGCTACGGCATAGAAACCGCCTGTGTGCGTATTGGCTCGTCCTTTCCCGAGCCCAAAGACCGCCGCATGCTCGCGACCTGGCTCAGTTTTGACGATCTGCACCGCCTGATCAGCGCCTGCCTGAGCACCCCTGTGCTGGGCCACAGCATTGTGTTCGGCATGTCTGACAACGCCGTCACCTGGTGGGACAACAGCCGTGCCCGCCATATTGGTTATGCGGCCCAGGACAGCTCTGACATCTTTCGCGAGGCTGTCTATGCCCGCACCCCCGAGCCCGACCTTACCGACCCTGCGGTCCAGTTTCAGGGTGGGGCGTTCGTCAAGGCGGGGCCTTTCGCAGATTGATGACTGCCTGAAGCCCCGTGTTCGTATTAAAAAAGTTTCCCAACCACCACTACAGAGGATGACATGAAGATCAAAAAAACACTGCTAGCTCTTGCTGCCGCACTGGCGATGGTCCCTATGGTCAGCCAGGCCATTGAGTTCCGCTCGTCCGACGTGCACAACAGTGAGGAATACCCCACCGTCACCGCCGTGAAGTTCATGAGCGAGCACCTGAAAAAGGCCAGCGGCGGCAAACATTCGATCAAGGTTTTCAACAAGGGCGCCCTGGGCTCTGAGAAAGAAACCGTGGACCAGGTGAAGATTGGCGCGCTCGACATGACCCGCGTCAACATCAGCCCGATGAACTCCATCTGCGCCAAGACGAATATTCCTGTGCTGCCTTTCCTGTTCCGCTCGGCAGACCATCTGCACAAGGTGCTGGACGGCCCGGTTGGCGAGGAGATCGCCAAGGACTGTGAAGCCCAGGGTTTCATCCTGCTGGCTTATTACGACTCCGGCTCACGCTCGATCTACAGCAAAAAGCCGGTCAAGTCGATTGCCGACACCAAGGGCATGAAAATTCGCGTGCAGCAGTCTGACCTGTGGGTCGGTCTGGCCACCGCCATGGGCGCCAACCCCACGCCCATGCCGGCCGGTGAGGTCTTGACCGCGCTGAAAACCGGCCTGGTTGATGCTGCTGAAAACAACTACCCGTCCTACGGTTCCGGCTTCCGCCATTTCGAAGCGGCCAAGTACTACAACAAGACCGAACACTCGATGGCGCCTGAAGTGCTGCTGTTCTCCAAGCTCATCTGGGACAAGCTGCCCAAGGCCGAACAGGACATGATCCGTGCCGCTGCCAAGGCGTCCATCCCCTTCAATCGCCAGGCCTGGGCTGCCTACGAGAAGAAAGAGCTGGACATGGTGAAAGCCGCCGGCACCGAGATTGTCGAAGTCGACAAAAAGTCCTTCCAGGACGCCATGGGCCCGGTGTATGACAAGTTTGCCGGCACGCCCGACATGAAGCGCCTGGTCAAGGCCGTGATGGACACCAAATAAACCTGGTGCCTTGAACTTCCCGGCGCCACGCCGCCGGGAAGTGTCCCCTTACCGGAGCCGTACGTGCTTTTTTATACCCGCTTTTGCGCCCTGTTGTCCAAGCTCAGCCTGATGCTGGCGGTGGTTGGGCTGATTGTGCTGATTGCCTGTGTGCAATACCAGGTGGTGGGCCGCTATGTTTTCAACGACACCCCCACCTGGGCTGAAGCCCTGGCCTTGTTGCTGGTGCTGTACATCACAGCGCTTGGCGTGGCTGTCGGTGTGCGCGACGCGGGCCACATCGGCATGGACTCGATTGTCAGTTTGTTGCCGGAAAAATTCCGCCTGAAGCTCGAGATCGTCATCCACCTGCTGGTGGGCCTCTTCGGCGCCCTGATGGTGCAAAACGGCTGGTTGTGGACCACCCTGAAATGGAACGACAAAAAGCCCATGTTGTCTGTTCCTTCCGGTCTTGATTTTCTGCCCCTGGTGATTGCCGGCGTGCTGATCGTCCTGTTTTGTATTGAACATATTATTGCCCTGCTGCAGGGCAAAGAGGTGATTCCGGCATGGAACTGACTGTCCTGGGTTTGAGTTTTGCAGCGCTGCTGCTCATCGGTGTGCCGGTGGCGTTTGCGGTGGGCCTGGCGTCGGTCGCGACGATTGTGGTCGCCGGTTTGCCGGTCGCGGTGGTGTTCCAGAAGATGGTTGGCGGCATGCAGGTGTTTTCTTTCCTCGCCATCCCGTTTTTCATTTTTGCCGGTGAGCTGATGCTGCATGGCGGCATTGCCGACCGCATTGTCCGCCTGGCCAACAGCCTGGTCGGCCATGTGCGTGGTGGCCTGGGTATGTCCAACGTGGTCGGTTGCACCCTGTTCGGTGGCGTCGCCGGCTCGCCGCTGGCCGACGTGTCGGCCATGGGCTCGGTGATGATTCCCCTCATGAAGAAAGAGGGCTACGACGCCGACTATGCGGTCAATGTCACCACCCACGCTTCGCTGGTGGGCGCCCTGATGCCGACCAGCCACAACATCATTTTGTTCACGCTGGCCACTGCCGGCCTGGCCTCGGTCAGTGTGCTCGGCATGATCATGGCCTGCCTGATTCCTGCGCTGATCCTGACGCTGCTGAACCTGGCTGCGGCCTACGGCGTGGCGGTCAAGCGCGGTTATCCGACCCACGGCAAGTTTGCCGGCTGGGTCGAAGTGGCGCGCAGTTTTGCCGTGGCCATGCCAGGCCTGCTGATCATTGCCATCATCCTGGTTGGCATTTTGTCGGGCGTCTTCACCGCCACCGAATCGGCCGCAACAGCGGTGTTGTGGGCACTGATAGTCACCACCGTGGTTTACCGCTCACTGTCGTGGAAGGACTTCATCAAGTCCTGCGCCAAGGCCTGCAAAACCACCGGCGTGGTGCTGCTGCTGATCGGCATTTCGTCGGCTTTTGGCTACTTCCTGGCCTTGTATGACGTGCCGCAGCGCACGGGTGAATTGATGAGTTCCATCACCCAGACGCCGTGGATGATCTTCCTGATGATCAACCTGATGCTGTTTGTGCTCGGCACCTTTCTGGACATGGCGCCCACCTTGCTGATCTGCACCCCGGTTTTCCTGCCTATCGCCCAGCAATACGGCATGGACCCGACACAGTTCGGCGTGATGATCTTGATCAACTGCGCGCTGGGCCTGAACACGCCGCCTGTGGGGACCACCCAGTTTGTGGGGTGTGCGATCGCGGGCATCTCGGTCAGTGAGGTGATGAAGTCCATCTGGCCGTTTTATGGCGCCCTGATTGCTGCGCTGATGCTGGTGACTTACGTGCCTGCAGTTTCGCTGTGGTTGCCCAACCTGATCATGGGCAAGTAAACATGTTTGCATTACAAAACGGGGGACTTTCATGCGCACAACAACTTCCATTCGCCGAGCGCTTTTGCCCGCTTTCTTTGCCGCGGCCATGACAGCAGCGGGCACCAGCAACGCGGCCACCTGGGTTTACGTCGCCAACGCCGACAGCCAGGACATCTCGGTGTTCCAGCTTGATCGCGCAGCAGGCGCACTCAAGCCCGTGGCCACCGTGCCTGTGGCCGGCGTGGCCATGCCCATGGTGGTCAGCAAGGACAAAAAATTCCTCTACGTGGCCCTGCGCTCTCAGCCGTTCCGGGTGCTGACCTTTGCGATTGACGGCAGCAATGGCGGCTTGAAAAAACTGGGCGAGGCCTCGCTGGCCGACAGCATGGCCAACATCGACCTCGATGCCTCGGGCCGCTGGCTTTTTGCGGCCTCTTATGGCGGCAACAAGATCACGGTCAACAGTGTGGGTGCCGACGGCCTGGTCGGTGCTGTGCAGCAAATTGTTCCCACAGCGCCCAACGCCCACGCGATCCACCCGGACCCGGCGGGCCGTTATGTGTTTGCCACCAGCCTCGGGGGTGACAACCTGTCAAGCTGGCGCTTTGATGCCAAAACCGGCCAGCTGACAGCCAACGACCCTGCGCTGGTCCATGTCGCGCCTGCCAAAACCGGCCCGCGCCACTTCCTGTGGAACAAGGCGCAAACCCATGTCTATCTGCTCAATGAACTCGACGGCGGCGTCGATGTGTTTGCCTACGACGGCGGCAAGGGCAGCATGCGCCATCTGCAGCGCAGTTCTGTGATGCCGGCGGGCTTCACCGGCAAGCCGTGGGCGGCAGACCTGCAGCTCTCGGCGGACGGGCGTTATCTGTACGGCTCGGAGCGCACCTCCAGCACATTGACCACCTTCAAGGTGGACCCGGCCACTGGCCTGCTGCAAACCGCCGGCACCACACCGACCGAAAAAACGCCGCGCGGTTTTGCGGTGGACGCCAGCGGCAAATTCCTCATCTCCGCCGGCCAGGGTTCCCATGCCGTATCGCTGCACACCATTGACGCGGCCACCGGTGTGCCGGCCGCCGGGGCCAGCCAGCCTGCTGGCAAAGGCCCGAACTGGGTGGAGATTGTTGATTTCTGATGGACGCTGCCAAGGTCACCCCTCTTTTCATCCGCATGCACGATGCGGACAACGTCGCCATCGTCGCCAACAACGGCGGCCTGGCGGCCGGTACGGTGTTTGCCAACGGCCTGACGCTGATGGACCGCGTGCCGCAAGGCCACAAGGTCGCGCTGGTCGATCTGCCCCAGGGCACGGCCGTGTTGCGTTACAACGTGCCGATTGGTTATGCGCTCAAAAACATTCCCGCCGGCAGCTGGGTGCATGAGCGCCTGCTGGACATGCCGGCCGCGCGCGGGCTGGAAGGGCTGCCCATGGCCACCGTCAAGCCACCGGTGCAGCCGCCGCTCGATGGCTACACCTTCGACGGTTACCGCAATGCCGACGGCACGGTGGGCACCCGCAACATCCTGGCCATCACCACCACTGTGCAGTGTGTGGCCGGTGTGGTGGACTTTGCAGTCAAACGCATCAGGGACGAGTTTCTGCCCCAATACCCCAACGTCGATGATGTGGTGGGCCTGGAGCACAGCTACGGCTGCGGCGTGGCGATTGACGCGCCCGACGCCATCATCCCGATACGCACGCTGCGCAACATCACGCTGAATCCCAACTTTGGCGGTGAGGTCATGGTGGTCAGCCTGGGCTGCGAGAAGCTGCAGCCCGAGCGTTTGCTGCCACCGGGCAGTTTTGCCATCGTGGACGAGCGCCAGCCAGCCGCCCCCGCACTCGACGTGGTCTGCCTGCAGGCTGAGCAACACGTGGGCTTTATGTCCATGATTGATTCCATCCTGCAATCGGCCGTGCCACACCTGGAGCGGCTCAATGCCCGCCGCCGTGAGCCGGTGCCGGCCAGTGCGCTGGTGGTGGGGGTGCAGTGTGGCGGCAGCGATGCGTTTTCCGGCGTGACTGCGAATCCGGCGGTGGGCTTTTGCACCGACCTGCTGGTACGCGCGGGCGCGACCGTGATGTTTTCTGAAACCACCGAGGTGCGCGACGGCATCAACCAGCTGACCGCGCGTGCCAGCAGCCCTGAAGTGGCCGAGGCCATGATCCGCGAGATGGCCTGGTACGACGCCTACCTGAAAAAAGGCCTGGTGGACCGCAGCGCCAACACCACACCCGGCAACAAGCAGGGCGGCTTGTCCAACATTGTCGAAAAAGCCATGGGCTCCATCGTCAAGTCGGGCAGTGCGCCCATCAGCGGCGTGTTGTCACCCGGCGAAAAGCTGACCCACCAGGGCCTGAGCAAGGGCCTGGTGTATGCCGCCACACCGGCCAGCGACTTCATCTGCGGCACGCTGCAACTGGCCGCCGGCATGAACCTCCATGTGTTCACCACCGGCCGGGGCACGCCTTACGGCCTGGCCGCGGTACCGGTGATCAAGGTCGCCACCCGCACCGACCTGGCCACCCGCTGGCACGACCTGATGGACATCAACGCCGGCCGTATTGCCGATGGCCAGGCCAGCATCCCCGACGTCGGCTGGGAAATGTTCCACCTGATGCTCGAAGTGGCCAGCGGCCGCAAAAAAACCTGGGCTGAACACTGGAAACTGCACAACGCACTGGTGCTGTTCAACCCCGCTCCCATCACCTGATATTTCACAAGGCCATACATGACCCAAGCCATACCTTACCAGTCCTTTCCCAACAGTTTCAAGCGCGATTTGCTGGCCGGCAAAAAGCTGATTGGCTGCTGGTCCTCGCTGTCCAACGCCATCACCACCGAGGTGCTGGGTGTTGCCGGTTTTGACTGGATATTGCTCGACGGGGAACATTCACCGAATGACGTCACCACCTTCATCCCGCAGCTGATGGCGCTCAAAGACAGCGCCAGCGCCCCCGTGGTGCGGCCCTCGTCGAACAACGAGGTCGAGATCAAGCGCCTGCTCGACGCCGGGTTCTACAACTTCCTCATCCCCTTTGTCGAAAGCGCGGCAGAAGCCCAACGCGCCGTGGCCGCCACACGTTACCCGCCGCTGGGCATACGCGGCGTGTCGGTGTCCCAGCGCAGCAACCGCTACGGCACCGTGCCGGACTATTTCAAGTCCATCAACGACCACATCTGCGTGATGCTGCAAATTGAAAGCCGCGCCGGTGTGGCCGCCGCGCGCGAGATCGCTGCACTCGACGGTGTGGACTGCATTTTTGTCGGCCCGTCCGATCTGGCGGCCGGTTTTGGCCACCTGGGCAATGCCAACCACCCCGAAGTGCAGGCCGCGATTGCTGCCGTGTTCGCCGATGCCAAGGCCCACGGCAAACCCACAGGCATCCTCGCGCCGGTAGAAGCCGACGCGCGCCGCTACATGGACATGGGCGCCACCTTTGTCGGTGTCGGCAGCGACCTGGGCGTTTTCCGCGCCGCCACGCAGGCCTTGCACGACAAGTACCGCATTTGATTTGTCATTCGAAACCGCCGCATATGTGCGCGGACATGGATTGCGGGTCGTGGCCCGCAATGACAGACAAGGGGATGGCGGTCAATTTGTCATCCCGGACTTGATCCGGGATCCATGCCCCGCTTTCTGAATCGCGGTTGTTGCCGCAAGAATTTTTGCTGAACAAGGAGTATTTGAATGAGCAAGCTGGGTTTTATCGGTCTGGGCATCATGGGTGCGCCCATGGCCGCGCACCTCATCAAGGCGGGGCACGAGGTTTTCTTGAGCACCCGCAGCAAAGTGCCTGCCGATCTGCTGACCGGCAAGGCCGTCGCCTGCGCCTCGGCGCAAGAGGTGGCTGAAAAGGCCGACATCATTTTCATGATGCTGCCCGACACCCCCGATGTGGCCAAGGTGCTGTTTGGTGACAAGGGCGTGGCAGCAGGCTTGTCCAAAGGCAAAACCGTGGTCGACATGAGTTCCATCTCGCCCATGGACACCAAGGAATTCGCCAAAAAGATCAACGAGCTGGGCTGCGACTACCTTGACGCACCGGTGTCCGGCGGCGAGGTCGGCGCCAAGGCCGCCAGCCTGACCATCATGGTGGGCGGGCCCGACGCTGCGTTTGAGCGTGTCAAGCCGCTGTTCGAGCTGATGGGCAAAAACATCACGCTGGTGGGCGGCAACGGCGACGGCCAGACCTGCAAGGTGGCCAATCAGATCATCGTTGCGCTCAACATCGCCGCTGTCGGTGAAGCCCTGCTGTTTGCCAGCAAGGCCGGCGCCGACCCGGCCAAGGTGCGCCAGGCGCTGATGGGCGGTTTTGCCGCCTCACGCATTCTCGAAGTGCATGGCGAACGCATGATCAAGCGCACGTTCAACCCCGGCTTTCGCATAGGCCTGCACCAGAAAGACCTGGGCCTGGCCCTCAGCGGCGCGCGCAGCCTCGGTGTGGCGCTGCCGCAAACCGCCAGCGCGGCGCAACTGATGCAGGTCTGCAGCGCCAACGGCATGCAGGACCTGGACCATTCGGCCCTGGTGCGTGCACTCGAGCTGATGGCCGGCCACGAAGTCGCCAAGGCATAAACGCCGGTTTTTAACAACGTATTCAGGAGACAAGACATGACCCTCAATCGCCGCAAGGTTCTCGCCAGCTCCATCGTCCTGGGCCTGGCCGCCGCTTCAGGCGTCCAGGCGCAAACCCCCGCCTGGCCGTCCAAACCGATACGCCTGATCGTGCCTTACCCACCGGGCGGCTCGTCCGACATCATTGGCCGCTCCATCAGCCAGGCGCTGTCCGAAGCGCTCAAGCAGCCGGTGATTGTGGAAAACCGCGCCGGCGCCAATGGCAACCTGGGCGCCGACCTGGTCGCCAAGTCCGCGCCCGACGGCTACACCCTGCTGTTGTGCGACACCGGCGCACTGGCCATCAGCCCCTCGGTTTACACCAAGCTGCAGTTCGACCCGAGCAAGGACTTGCGCGGCGTGACCATGCTGGCCTATTCGCCGCATTTGCTGGTGGTGCACCCCTCGGTGCCGGCCAACAACCTCAAAGAGCTGGTGGCGCTGTCGCAAACCAAACCGCTCAACTTTGCCGTGACCGCCATGGGCAGTGCGCCGCACCTCGCGGGCGTCGCCGTCGAACGGGCCAGCAACGCCAAGTGGCAATACATCCCCTACAAGGGCGGCTCGCAGGCGATCAACGACACGGTCGCCGGCCAGACCCAGGTGCTGATGAACGGCATGCTGGCCACCTTGCCTTTTGTGCAAAGCGGCCAGCTCAAAATCCTCGGCGTCTCCAAAGCCACTCGCATGCCGCTGATTGGCAACGTGCCGACCCTGCAAGAGCAGGGCATCACCGGCTTCGAGTCCGGCACCTGGCAAGGTGTGCTGGTGGCCGCCGGTACGCCGCAACCCATCGTGAACCGCCTGAACACCGAGCTGATCAAGATCATCCGCAGCCCCGAGATCCGCGCCCGCCTGAGCGGGCAGGGCGCCGAGGTGTCCACCATGTCACCGGCTGAGCAGGACGCCTTCTTCAACAACGAGCGCAAGCGCTGGGCCGCCGTGGTGGCTGCCGCCGGCATCAAGCTGGACTGAAAAAAACTGCTATCGATTCAGGAGCGGCTTGTGTGTGCCAGCAAAGGGCTGCAGGCCGATTTGGCATGTAAAAAACGCGTCGGCTTAAACGCCCCGGCGCCGGCGCAGCCAGTGTTCCACACCTTCAAACAGCGCCTCACTGAGCAGCGCCAGCAAGGTGGCGGGCAGGGCGCCGGCCAGCAGCAGTTGGCCGTCGTTCAGCGCGAGGCCGGTCACAATGCGCTCGCCATAACCACCGGCGCCGATAAAGGCGGCAATCGTCGCCGTGCCAATCGCAATCGAGGTGGCGGTGCGCACGCCGGCAATGATGGTGGGCAGGGCCAGCGGCAGCTCGACCTCGCGCATGCGCTGGGCGGCCGTCATGCCCAGCGCCTGCCCGGCCAGGCGCAGACCGGCTGAGACCTCGCCCAGGCCGGTCACGGTGTTGCGCATGATGGGCAGCAGCGCGTACAGCATCAGCGCGATCAGCGCCGGCACGGTACCAATCAGGCCCAGCACGGATATCAGCATGGCCAGCAGCGCCAGCGAAGGCACGGTTTGCAGCAGGCCGGTGGCGCCCAGCACCACAGCGCGCAGGCGCGGGTGCGGAAACACCCACACCGCCAGCGGAATGCCCAGCAGCGCCGCCCCACCGACAGAGATCAGGGTCAGCGCCAGGTGCTGGCGTGTCAGCCGCGCCAGATCGGGGCCCAACAGCTTGGCCTGGAAGCCGCGCTGGCCGGCGTCCGCGCCTGTGCCCGCAGCCGCCGGGGCCGTGCCGCCCGTCTTGGCCAGCAGATGGTCACGCGCGATGACGTCAAACGCCACACCCTTGAGCTCGGCCCGCGCATTCATGGCGATCATCGCGGTCTCATTGATGCTGCCCTCCAGCTTTTGCAGCGCGGCCCAGGCCTTGGGAAAACGCTGCGGCACATCGAGCCGGTACAGCAGCACCGCGTCATAACGCGGAAAGTACGCCTTGTCGTCGGTCAGCACACGCAGGCCCAGGTGGCCAATTTTGGCGTCGGTGGTGTAGATGTCGATCACGTCCACCTGTTTTTGTGCAATCGCGTCATAAGCCAGCCCGTGGTCCAGCGCCACCGGTGTTTGCGGCGCGCCATACTGCTGCGCCAGGCCCTTCCAGCCATCGGCCCGGCCTATGAACTCGTTCGACAGGCCCAGTTTCAAGCCAGGGTGTTTGGCCAGGTCGCTCAGTGATGTGATGCCCAGGCGCTGGGCATTGTCTTCACGCATGGCCAGCGCATAACCGTCGTTAAAACCCAGCGGCACCGCCACACCCAGGCCCAGCGGCGCCAGCGCGGCATTCATCGCCTGCAGCGTCATCGGTGTCGGATTTTTCAGAATCTCCAGGCTGATGGTGCCCACGTACTCGGGGTAAATATCAATGCTGCCGGAGCGCAGCGCCTCATAAACAATGGCGGTGTTGCCCAGGCCCTGCAGCACCGAGGGCGGCGTGGGGGTGTGCGGCGCAGCCGTCTGCGCCAGCACCTGCGCCAGGATGTAAGACTCGGTGAAGCGTTTGGAGCCTATGCGCAGCGTGTCGTTGGCGGGCGGCGCGGCAAAGGCCAGGGTGCTGACAAGGGCCAGCAGTACGGCAATGCAGGTGGTAAGGGCGGGGCGGCGGGGCGTCATGACGCCAGTATCGCCGCGCTGGCCCCTGGCTGTCATCCCGGACCAGATCCGGGATCCATGCAACATGAACCAGCGGCGCGTGTTGGCAGACATGGATTGCGGGTCAAGCCCGCAATGACAAGCGGGAGAGTTGTCATCCCCGCCCCCGGTTGTCATCCCGGACCAGATCCGGGATCCATGCCTCCCATCCCTGGCGGTCACCCATTCCCCGGGATGTCATCCCGGACCAGATCCGGGATCCATGCCCCCGAACCCGTGCCCGAACCCCATCCCTGTGGCAGACTGCATTCCACCCAAACGCCCCCAACTAACCAACCTACACACCATGCCCATCCAGCTCTACGCCTTCGACACACCCAACGGCCGCAAGATCAGCGTCGCCCTCGAAGAAATGGGCCTGCCCTATGACGTGCATGTGGTGGACATCACCAAAGGCGAGCAGACCGCGCCCGACTTCCTGAAGATCAGCCCCAACAACAAGATCCCCGCGATCATCGATACCGACGGTCCGGGCGGTGAGCCCATCAGCGTCTTCGAGTCCGGCGCCATCCTGATCTACCTCGCCGAAAAAACCGGCAAATTTTTGCCCAAAGACCCCCGCGCCCGCGTGGCGGTGATGGAATGGCTGATGTTCCAGATGGGCGGCTTCGGCCCCATGCCGGGCCAGGTGCACCACTTCATCGCCCTGAAAGACGAAGGCGATCGCCGCTACGGCCTGGAGCGCTTCATGGCCGAAACGCGCCGCCTCTACGGCGTGATGGACCGCCGCCTGGCCGACCACGCTTTTTTTGCAGGTGAAGAAATCTCAATAGCCGACTTCGCCATCGTCGGCTGGGTCTGGCGGCATGAGCGGCACAAGATTGACCTGGCGGATTTCCCGAATGTCCAGCGGTGGTACCGGGGGATGATGGCGCGGGATGGGGTGGGGCGGGGGGTTGGGGTGGGGTTGAAGAGAGCGTAGCCCCGTCCGCGAGCCACCCCGGCGGTTTCTGTGCCAACTAGTCTTCGCTCAGAGGATGCCGGGTCCAGTGGTCTCACGCGATTTTTGGCGCTTCAATTCATCCAGCGTTTTGCCGTTCACGTCTTTCCATTCAAGCCAGCCGTTTGAGCTGCGACCCAGCACCACATCAGATGCCCCACTGGGTGAGCCAAATAGCACGTCTTTCTGAAAAACGTAGGCGTTGCCCTCCATTATCAAAGTACCGGCATCTATAAGCCTCTGGCGATTCCTGCCGGCCGACATCGGAATCATGCTGGGAGCGGTCTCACCGCGGCCCCGCGAGCCCTTTAGCACCACAACGCCCTCTTCGGTGTACTGAGCTTTTGCTGAAGCCCCCGGCCTCTCGCAATGTAAAAGCAGTACTGGATCAGCCGTGGTCGATTGTTCAGGCACACCCGCTGCGCTGCCGACCGGGCCGACTGCAGGTTCCACGCGCCGCACAGCCAGTGGCTCAAACACCGGCTGGCCCATAGTCGCTACTAGTGTACGAATCGTGTCAAAGATTTCCTGGCAATCAGCTTCGAGCGAGGCGGGTGTGTACGGCTTTGAGCCCACATTGCCGTTTTCAACCGAATAACGCTGCGCTGAGTTGGCTTGCTGGATGCTGCACCATTCAAGGTAGGTTGCATGCGTTTGTGTCAGGCTGTGTGTGAGTGATATGGCTACCAGCGCCCGGTTCCAGAACTCACGCTTCGGGTCCAAGTCATGCTCATTCAGCCGCTTGCCGAGTGAACCGGTCTGCCCGATGTACACCGACAACTGATCCTTCTCTTCATCGTCACCAATCAGGTAATACACCCCCACTTGCTTTGATTCTGGCATCTGCAGAAACTGCGACATCAGAGGCCTGGGCACTTCGATCACCTGAACGATGCTGGTGGTCAAGGCTGCCACACGAATGCCGCGCGGATCGCCTGCAGGCAAAAAGATCTGAATGGTGCGGGGGCGTTGAGTCATAGCCAGTTATGGTTGCTGATTTCGATGCAAATCTGGTGGTGGCAGAGTCGCCTCTACGGCGCACTTTTTGTCTGTAGCTCGCTCGTCATGGCAAACACCATGTCCCCCACAAACCGCTTGAACGACTCGTTCTCCACAAACTGCTTGTAGATCTGCGTATCGTCGCGCAGCAAGATCTGCATTTCCCTCCCAAGTGCCTGGTCATGCGCCATGCGCGCCGTATGCGGCGTGTTTTCTTTGGCGTTCTGGTAGGCCGCGTCCGCTGCCACTTTGGGTGCGATGTCGTCGCGGATGCGTTTGGCAACGCGGTCCGCGTCGGTAAACAGCGTGCCAAAGTTGTCATTGAAGGTTTTGAGAATGTTGCTCAGCCGGTCCAGCTCCGGTTGGGGACGGTGCCCGGCGCTTTCTTGCGCGGGGTCTATCTCGGCATCTGCATCGGCCAGCGCAATCCTCATCGTTGCCTGCTTGTCGGCGCGGTAGCTGCTCATGTCGATGGCGTCGATGATGCCTTTGGCCAGATCATCCTCTTTGGGTGACGGCAGCTTGGCCACCAACAGGTTCAAAAAGATGGATAGCTTTTCCCAGCCTACGTTGTGGCTTGTGGTGATCGATGCCAAAAAATCGTAGGTTCGGCAAAACGCCTTCGCGCCGCCTTTGAACTCTACCTGCTGGTCTTCATCCAGATTACTCTTATAAACCTCTGTGCAGGAATCCAGAATTGGGTCGAACTGATCACGTTCGACGCCTTCCAGGAATAACTTGACGAAAGCATCTACCTGTTCTGCCGTGTACACCTGCGCATCGTCCAGCGTCTTTTTCAGGTCGTTGAGCTTGTTGGGGTCTGTCTCCTCGGCCAGGATTGTGGTGCGGTAGTAGTCCTGAAACGAGAGCTTTATGCCTTCGATATCGTTTTGAAAGTCCAGCACAAAACAATCGCGTTTTTGTGGATGCGCCCGGTTCAAGCGGGACAGCGTTTGCACCGCCTTGATACCAGAGAGCGCCTTGTCCACGTACATGGTGTGCAGCAGCGGCTCGTCATAGCCTGTCTGGAACTTGTCGGCGCAAATCAAAAAGCGGTACGGGTCGTCCTGAATCTTGTCGGCAATGTCTTTGCTGGCAAACCCGTTCAGCGACGCCTCGCTGACCTTGATCCCGCCAAACTCGTGCTCCCCTGAGAACGCCACGATGGCTTGATACGGGCTTTTGCGCTCCGCCAGATACTCTTGAAACGCCTTGAAATACTGAATGGCCCGCTCAATGCCGCTGCACACCACCATGGCCCGTGCCTTACCGCCAATCTTGCCAGTGGCCATCACCTGCGCATGAAAGTGGTCGACCATGATTTCCGCCTTGAGTCGAATGGCATGGTCGTGGCTCTCCACATACTTACGCAGCTTTTTGCTGGCCTTTTTCTTGTCGAACAGCGGGTCGTCCTCCACCTTCTTCACCAAGCCGAAGTAACTGGCTACTGGCGTGTAGTTCTCCAGCACATCCAGAATGAAGTGCTCCTTCACCGCCTGCTTCATGGTGTAGGTGTGAAACGGCTTGTGTTTGACTTTGCCTTCGGCGTCGGGTGGGATTGGCTCACCAAACATTTCCAGCGTCTTGTTCTTGGGCGTCGCGGTAAAGGCGAAGTAGCTGGCGTTGCTCATCATCTGGCGCGCAGCCATGCGTTTTTCCAACGCGTCGTTGATGATGTCCTCGGGGTCCGTTTCAGGGTCCTTGTCTTCGTCTACTTCACTCAACGTGGCGCTCATCGACGCTGCCGTCTTGCCGCTCTGGCTGGAGTGCGCTTCGTCAATGATGATGGCAAAGTGTCGCCCCCGGTGCTCATCGCCAATCACCTTCAACACAAACGGAAAAGTCTGGATGGTGGAAATAATGATCTTCTTGCCTTCGGCAATAAACCCGCGCAGTTGCTCGGTCTTGGAGCTTGCATCGCCCGTCACCGCCCCCACCGTCGAGCCCACCTGCATGAACTGCTTGATAGTCTTCTGAATCTGGTCATCCAGGATGCGCCGGTCGGTCACCACAATCACCGAGTCAAACACCGCCTTGTCATCGCGCCGCACACCAATCAGCTGGTGCGCCAGCCAGGCAATTGAGTTGGACTTGCCGCTGCCCGCCGAGTGCTGAATGAGGTATTTGTGCCCCACGCCGCGTGCACGCACATCAGCCAAGGCTTCGCGCACCACAGCCAACTGGTGGTAGCGCGGGAACAACTGGCTGCGCTTGACCTTGCCCGTCTTGGGGTGCTTGGTCTCCACAATCTGGGCGTAGTTCTCCAGAATGTTGGTCAGACTGTCGGGGGTGAGCAGCTCTTTCCACAGGTAGTCGGTCTTGAGCCCCAGTGGGTTGGGCGGGTTGCCTGCGCCGTCGTTAAAGCCCTTGTTCAGCGGCAAAAACCAGGATGCCTTGCCTGCCAATTGGGTGCACATGCGCACTTCGTGGTCGTCTACTGCCAGGTGCACCACACAGCGGCCAAACTCAAACAGCTTTTCGCGCGGGTCGCGGTCGCGCTTGTACTGCTCCACCGCGTCGTCCACATTTTGTTTGGTCAGGGAATTCTTCAGCTCAAAGGTGGCAATGGGCAGGCCGTTGATAAACAGGCCCAGGTCCAGCGCGCGGCGCTTTTCGTCCATGCTGTAGGCAAACTGGCGCGTCAGCACAAAACGGTTATTCGCATGCAACGCCTGCGACTTGGTATTGCCCTCAGACGGTGTGCCGTAGAACAAATCGAAATGTCCAGCAGGGTGGTGCGCGATGCCCTTGCGCAGCACATCAATCACACCGCGCTTGCCCACCTCGCTGGATAAGCGGGTTAGGAATTTCAGGCGATTGATGTCGCGCACATCGTGCTCGTCCAGCATCGCCAGCTTCTTGAAGGCATCCGGCTGGGTAGCCTTTAAAAAGGCAAAGAGCTGGTAGACATCCAGTGCGTGGGCGCGGTCGTAGTCTTTGGGGCTGCCCGCCAAGTAGCCGCTACCACCGAAGGCCGAAGAGGGCTTGGCTGCCACATCGCTGGTGGGGCCGGTGCCGGTGCCTAAGGACGCCACGGGCGGAAAGCCATCGGTGCCGGTCATGTAGCGCACGATCAGCGTCTCAAGCCCTTTCTCGGAGGTGTCGGTGGCCATGGATTCTCCCTGCTTTTGTTTTGGCTCAGTGGTAATCGTCTTCAAGCGGGTCCCGCACGTGCAGCGTCACGCTTCCAGTTCGGCTTCGGCATCGCTGGCGTCCATCGGCTCCAGCGCTTCGGACTCCGGGGCGGCGTTCAGCTCGTATTGCGGCAGCCGGGCGGCGGCCTCGCGCACATCGAGCTTGCCGGTCACCACGTCGGCGACCAGGCGGGTGCGGTATTCACGCAGGAAATCGATTTCGCGTTCTAGGCGAGAGATGGCAGTTTGAAGCGGTAGCGTCTCAAGACGGATGAATTTGACAATTAATTCCTGCTCATCTGGAGGCGCGACTGCCAGCGCGATACTCATCAGCCTATCTTTGGTCAGTTTTGGCTGAGCGGCTCCCGAAATCCAGGGGCGATAGTTAATCGTCTCTAAATATGCAGCCAAGTACTCTAGGTTTCCAAGCCGAGGTTTCAAAATATGCGCATGGTTGTTTACCCAAAATTTTCCCTTCGCAATAATTGCAAGTGGGAGATTTCGCAAGACTAGGTTGGCCCCGTCTTCCGCAATCAAGAGTAGATCATCATCAAACAGAAACGAGTCAACTTTATCAATTACACCTGACGCACCGTAGTAGTCGTATTGCCGAACACTCATCCCACCTCGTTGAGTCGAACTCAGCGGAATACGGCGAGGATTGAGGCAGTCGAACACATTTTTTACACGAGACAACTCCCAATGTGCCGGAATATCCCCCAGCCACGCAATGCCAGACGACTTGAGTGGGACGTTGGGGTCCAAGCCGCGCGTGACGGCGCGGTGGATGATGGCCTGCTTCTGCTCGGTGAGCAGCGCAATCACTCGGCGCTTGGCGCGGATAGAGCGCTCCAGCCGGGCGTTGGCCCAGTCCAAGAATTTGACGATGGCAGCTTGTTCGTCGGGTGGGGGGAGCACCACCGGCATGCGCTTGAAGTCAGAAAACCCCAAGCTCTGCCTAAGCCCTGATCCGTACCCGTATATAGCCTTGCTCGTGTCCCACACATGGAGAAGCTGGTAGCCGAAATCTGGACTCACACCCGCCTTGGGGTGGAGGGCCAGATAGGCTGACGTAATGATTCCGCGGTTGCGGACCATTCCCATGCGGAGGCTCGTGCGATCATTCTGAAGATCGGTAGTGCGAACAACGATGTCACCGGGATTGACGATTTGGTAGGTTTCAAAAGACTCCGGCACCAGGCCATGTAGTTTCTCGGGAGGTTTGATCACGATGCGCCCGTAACTTAAAGACAGCACCGTCTTTTCGCGCATGCCAAGGTTTCGCTCCTTGTTGGGCACAAAGGCACCAAAGGTCGGTCGCAACTCCCAGTGAGTAGGTACATGGCCCAACCAAGCCTGCCCCGAATCCCTGTACGCCGGATACGGCCTCAAATTCGCAATCACACACGGCTCCAGGCAGTCAGGCATTCGATGCGTTGCAAGCGTTGGGCGCTTGGCTTGCTACCAAAAAAGAAGCTGCTTGCGCATATTCCACAGTGCTTGCAGGCTAATTTCATGGTGAAACTCCTTTCAGAAGCCCGTCCAGCAGGCCATGGGCCTCTTTCTCAATCGCCAGAATGTCGCCGGCAATTTCGTTCAGCGTACGCAAGGGCTGGGGTTTGTAGAAGTGGCGGGTGAAGCTGACCTCGTAGCCCACCTTGGTCGCGTCCTGCTTCACCCAGGCGTCGGGCGTGTAGGGCAGCACTTCACGCTGGATGAAGGCTGCTATGCCACCGTCTTCCAGCAGGGGCACTTGCTCGGTGTCGCGCAGGTCCGGGTCGGGCTCGTATTCCACCAGCACGGGTTTGCCGTCTACTTCGGCGTCGTACAGGCCGTGCAGCGGGGCGGCCTTGGCTTTGAGTTTGCCTTTGCCGGGTTTATGCACCTTGGCGCGCACGGGCGGGGCGGCCTCCGCCCGCCAACTCACGGCTTTGAGAATGATTTTGAGGTCGGGGGCCGAGAGCTTTGTCTGGCTTTGTGTTAGGTGGGATGCCACTTGTTCGCGGAAGTCATTGTGGTCTTCGAAGAGATGGCCGCCCAAGGCAGCGCGCAACTCGTTGGCGACCTGGTGCAGGCGGGCGTCGCGCGCCCAAGTGGTGGAATCCAAGAGCTTACGTTTGGTTTTTTCGGGCAAGCCCTTTTTGGCCTTAGCAGTGCTCGATTCGCCCTCGTCGTCTAATGCGTCGCCGTCGTCCGCCTCGTCCGCGGCATCGTCGTTGCCCCATTCTGCCAAGCGCTTTTCCACGACCTTTTCCGCCTTACTGAAATCACTGACCAGGGCGTCGCCAAATTCATCCAGCAGCGCACGACGCAGGTCGTCGTGGCCGCTGGCAAAGCGCAGGCTGTCGATCAGGTGGGGACTGAGCTGGCTGTGCAGGCGCAGCGGGCGCTCCACCACCACTTTCCAGTAGCCAAAAGCGGCGTTGGAGAATATTTTTGACTCGGGTGTTTGCGCAAAGTCGAAAAATGTTCGGGTGATGCGGGAAATGTCGTCGGCGCTGAGCTCGCAGTTCTTCTTGCCCAGGTTTTTGCGCAGTGGTTTGAACCACTGGCTGGCATCGATCAACTGCACCTGACCTTTGCGGTGAGCGGCCTTGCGGTTGGACAACACCCAGATGTAGGTCGCAATGCCGGTGTTGTAAAAGAGGTTAAGCGGCAGGGCGACGATGGCTTCCAGCCAGTCGTTTTCAATGATCCAGCGGCGGATGTTACTTTCGCCCTGACCCGCATCGCCGGTAAACAGCGAGCTGCCGTTGTGCACTTCTGCAATGCGGCTGCCCAAGGCCGACTTGTGGTTCATCTTGGATGCCATGTTGACAAGGAACAGCATCTGGCCATCGCTGGAGCGGGTGACCAACGACAGCTCTTCGCCTTGGTGCGTGACCTTGAAGCGGGGGTCGCGCATGCCGTCTTTGCCGCCCATGGCCTCCAAGTCTTTCTTCCAGCTCTTTCCATACGGTGGGTTGGCCAGCATGAAGTCGAACTCTTGCGCAGGGTAGGCGTCGTTGGACAGGGTGGACCACTCTGCTCCGCCAACGATGTGATCAGCGTTTTCGCCTTCGCCCTTGAGCAACATGTCTGCTTTGCAAATAGCGTAGGTCTCCGGGTTGATCTCTTGCCCGTAGAGGTGACTCTTGATGTGCAGGCCGCGCCTGCTGGCAATTGCATCAAGCGTTTCTTCGGCCACGGTGAGCATGCCACCCGTGCCGCAGGCGTCGTCAAATAGCAAGTAGCTGCCGGACTTGAGCTGTGATTCGATAGGCAGGAAGACCAGGTCAGCCATCAGCCGCACAGCGTCGCGCGGGGTCCAGTGTTCACCGGCTTCTTCGTTATTTTCTTCGTTGAACTTGCGGACCAGTTCTTCGAATACGGTGCCCATGGAGTGGTTGTCGATGCCGGCTGGCGACAGGTCGATATCGGGGTCCAGAAACTTGTTGATCAGCGTGCCCAGGGCGTCGGCTTTTGACAGGGTTGAGAGCTGGTTGCGAAATTTGAAGTTCTCGATAATGTCCAGCACATTGGGCGAAAAACCATTGAGGTAGTCCTCAAAGTCGGCCAGCAATTGCTGCCGGTTGCCGCGCGATTGCAGATCGCGCAAGGTGAAGCGGGACGTGTTGTAAAACGCCTGTCCCGCTTCTTCGCAGAGGGCCGCGCGCTGTTCGGTGATGCCAGCATCGTCCAACATCTTTTTGACGTCCAGCACACTTTGTTTTGTTGATTCGAGCACTGAGTCCATGCGTCGGATGACGAACATGGGAAGGATCACGTCAGGATATTTACCGCGCCTGAACAGGTCGCGCAGCACATCGTCTGCAATCCCCCAAATAAAGGAGACGATCTTGTTGATAGTTGATGAATCCACTGACTTTGCTTCTTTTGATAGGGGAATGGGATGACGCGTCGAGACTACTGAGCGCCGGACATCAGCATCGGTTGCTTCGTGCGTGAGTAACTGTAACGCACCGCCGTGCTGGTGGGCGCGGCCAGCGGGAGTTACGCGCTGCTGCACGCTCGGGTAAAGTTGCTTCAACCGGGAGCATGTGATGACCAAGACGAAGTTGCAACCCACCGCGAACTCGGGCAAACCCGTGCTGCTCTCCGGCGGCAACCCGCAAATCCCCAAAGGCGAGGGCGACGCGCCGGTGCAGGCTTACCTTGCGGCCATGCCGGGCTGGAAGCAGGCTGTCGGCCGCCGTCTCGACAAACTCATCGCTGCCAGCGTGCCTGGTGTGCGCAAGGCGGTCAAATGGAACTCGCCCCTGTATGGCGCGAAAGACCAGGAAGGCTGGTTCATCAGCTTTCACTGTTTCACCCACTACGTGAAGCTGACTTTTTTCCGCGGGCAGTTGCTGTCGCCGATTCCGCCGGGTGAGTCCAAAACCCCGAGCACGCGTTACCTCGACATTCGGGAGGACGCGGAGATTGACGAAGCCCAGCTCGTCGCCTGGATCAAGCAGGCCAGCAAGTTGCCGGGTGAAAAGATGTGAACAAGGAGCTTCCCATGAGCAAAACGCAAGCTACCCCCAAGCCCGACGCCGGGGGCGATTCCCCCTCCCAGCGCATAGACGCCAAGATCAAAAGCTTGGACGACTGGCGCGGCAAGACGCTGGCCCGTGTGCGTGCGCTGATCAAGCAGGCGGACCCCAAGGTGGTCGAAGAGTGGAAGTGGGACATTCCGGTCTGGTCGCATGACGGCATCATCTGCACCGGCGAGACCTACAAGGCCAAGGTGAAGCTGACGTTTGCCAAAGGCGCTGCGCTGGCTGACCCTGCCGGGCTGTTCAACTCCAGCCTGGACGGCAAGGTCAGGCGCGCGATTGATATCCAGGAGGGGGATGAGATTGATGAGGCGGCCTTCAAGGCGCTGATACGCGCTGCTGCGGCTTTCAACAAGGCCTAAACCGGTAGGCGGGCCCGGCGCCGCAGGGTGGCTGTCAGTTCAGCGCCTTGTCAAAAAACGCAGGAAGCTCACGCTGCAAGCGGCTCAGAAACGCCGCGCGGTCAAAGCTAGTCGGGTTGGCGCCAATGTCGCCGTCTTCGGACGGGATGGCCATGGTGGGTGTGTCTGAAAACGCGAAGTGCCCGGCATTGGGCACCTTGTGCACTTCAACACCGGGCACATGGGCGGCCACCCATTGCGCATGAAAGCGCGGCACCAGAAAACGGTCTTGCTGCGCTTCGTACAGCGCCACGGGGATGCGGATTTGCGCCAGCGAAGCGGCGTTGAACAAGGCCCCCATGGGCGCCATGGCCACAACAGCCCGCACGCGTGGATCGGCCAAAGACGGCGGGGCTGGCGCAGCGGCGGCAGGGCTGGTGCCCGGCGCGCTGGCTTTGCCTGTGCTGCAAAAAATCGGGTCGGCGGCCCGCGCGGCGTTGCAGTGGGTGTCAAAGCGTGATGGCTCGGCCCGCCCACCCGCCAGGGCCAGCACGGTGTAGCCACCGGCCGAATGCCCCACGGCGCCCACGCGTGGCCCTTTGGCGTCGCTGTCGATGCGGTCCTTCCATTCAGGGTCGTTCAGCAAGGCGTCGATCACGCGCGAAGCCTGGCGCGGCCGCTCGGCGACATAACGCTCCAGGCTGCCCTTGCGCAGCGACATGTCCTGCCAGTTGTCGCCGGGGTGGCGCAATGCGGCCACCAGGTAGCCGCTTTGCGCCAGCGCCTCGGCCAGGCTGCTGTGCCCGAGCTCCGTGCCGCCGGTGCCGTGGCTCAACAGGATCAGGCCCTTGACCTTGGCCTCGGGCGCGGCCCGCGGGGCCACATTGACATTAAACGGCCCCATGGCGATGCTGCGCGCTGCCGCCTGCGTGGGGTAATACAGGGCCGCCACGATGGGCGCGGGATCTGCGGTGGTGCCGGGGATGGTCATCTGGCGCCAGCCGGCTTGTGCCGCCATGGCCTGGGCCGCCGTCAGCAGCAGGCTGCAAAAAACAAGAGTGACAGGGCGTGGTGAGAAGTGCATGGCGGGCTCCGGTGGTGTGGGGTGGGTTGAAACTGGACGCGATGGTAGGAGCGCGCGGGGCGGCGCTGGGGTGTTATGCGATGGAATGGCAGTACAGCGGCGCGAGATGCTGTTTTATGCAGATGAAAGGTGGGCGTCTGGAGCCGGGCAGCTGCGGCGTTTTACCGGCGACGGGTTATGACGAACTTGAAATCACAAAACGTGACATCAAGCCTGGTGAAGGCCAGCCCTGACGCTATTGAATTCATAGCTGCTTGCGCATGTCCGACGTGGTCTGGGGCCTGATTTGTCGCAGAAAAGCCATAAAAAAGCGCTGATGCGAAGCTCCAATTTGCAACCCTCAAAAAACTGTGCAAAACAACAGTAGTATGGTGAAATCCAAGCCTGTAAAGGGTTAGGGGAGCACCATGAACAAGACCAATCCATCCATTCCGCCGGCCGACGCGCCTGCTCTATCTGACGCCAAGCTTTCACCGCAGGTTTTGGCGGAGCGCATCCTGATGATTCGTGGACAGCGGGTGTTGTTGGATGCTGATCTGGCGCAGTTGTATGAGGTGGAGACCCGGGTTTTCAACCAAGCCGTCAAGCGAAATCCAGGTCGATTTCCCGTCGACTTCATGTTTCAGTTGAACGCCGATGAGTTTGAAAACTTGATATCACAATCTGTGACATCAAGATGGGGCGGGCGTCGCAAACTGCCTCTGGCTTTCACCGAGCACGGCGCCATCATGGCCGCCAGCGTGCTGAACTCAGATCGGGCCGTGGAAATGAGTGTTTATGTGGTGCGCGCCTTTGTGCAGCTGCGCGCAGTGCTGTTGGACCACAAAGTCCTGGCCGAAAAACTGTCCGCGCTGGAGCGCCGTGTTTCGCACCATGACAATTCGTTGGCTGAGGTGATTGGTGCCATTCGCGCTTTGATGGCCCAACCCAAACCCGTCAGTCGGCCGATTGGGTTTACGGCTGACTTGTCGGTGAATCCTGCTAAGCGCTAGTATTTTGATAGCTGCTTACGACCGCGCGACGTGGGCTGGAGCCCGATTTCTCATAAAAAAAGCCGCTGGCAACCACCAGCGGCTTTTTTGTTCAGGTAGCAGCCTGCAGACCGATCAAGCCGAGCCCCAAACCTCCTGCGCCGTCTCAATCACCAGCCGCAGCTTGGCGCGCTGGGCTTCGACCGCAATGTCGTTGCCGTGCACCGTGCTGCTGAAACCGCACTGCGGTGACAGCGCCAGCTGCTCCAGCGGCGCGTATTTGGCGGCCTGTTCGATGCGGTGCTTCAGTTCGTCCTTGTCTTCCAGCGTGCCGAACTTGGTGGTGACCAGGCCCAGCACCACGGTTTTGCCCTTGGGCAGGAAACGCAGGGGTTTGAAGTCGCCGCTGCGGATGTCGTCGTACTCCATGAAGTAGGCGTCGAGGTTCATTTCCTTGAGCAGCGCTTCGGCCACCGGCTCGTAGTTGCCGCTGGCGGCGTGGGTGCTTTTGAAGTTGCCGCGGCACAAATGCATGGCCAGCAACATGCCGGGCGGTTTCTGCGCCACCACCAGGTTGATGAACTTGGCATAACGGTGTGGCAGCTCATTCGGGTCGTCACCGCGCTGGCGGGCCGCTTCGCGCATTTTTTCGTCGCACAGATAGGCCAGGTTGGTGTCGTCCATCTGCACATAGGTGCAACCGGCGGCGGCCAGGCTGCGCAACTCGTCGCCGTAGGCATTGGCCACGTCCTGGTAAAAAGCCGGGTCCAGCTCGGGGTAATGCTCCTTGCTGATGCCGGCGCGGCCGCCGCGAAAGTGCAGCATGGTTGGCGAGGGAATCGTCACCTTGGGCGTGTTGCCCTTGCTCACCTGGCTTTGCAGGTACTGAAAGTCGGCCAGCTGGATGTCCTTGACGTGGCGCACCTTGTCGATGACACGCATCACCGGCGGTGCCAGCTCCTGCGAGCCGTCGGGGCGCACGATGGTGACCGGTATATCGGTTTTCACGCCGCCAATCTGCTCCAGAAAATCAATGTGAAAGTAGGTGCGTCGGAACTCGCCGTCGGTGATGCTTTTCAGGCCCACGTCTTCCTGGAACTTGACGATTTCGGTGATCGCCTTGTCTTCAACCTTGCGCAGCTGCTCGGGGGTGATCTGGCCTTTGGCCTTTTGCTCGCGCGCTTCCAGCAGGTACTGGGGGCGCAGAAAACTGCCGACATGGTCGTAACGGGCGGGCAGATGCGGGGTGGGGGTGCTCATACAGGGTCTCCTGGGATGTTGTGGCCAGCCTGCATGTTAAAGCATGTTTTACAGTACCAGATGAATACAACAATCGAGTAAAAACCCGGAAATAGGCCTGAATCTATTGATTTATCGCCATAAATGTATACAGTGCGTATCCATGAAAGTTGAAAACGCCGCTTTTCCCCTGAATGCCTGGTATGCCGCTGCTTATGACGTGGAGGTGGCGCGCAAGCTGCTGCCGCGCACCATCTGCAAACAAAAGCTGGTCATGTTTCGCAAGCTCGACGGCAGTGTGGCCGCGCTGGAAGACGCCTGCTGGCACCGGCTGCTGCCGCTGTCCATGGGTTCACTCGACGGCGATGAGGTCACCTGCGGCTACCACGGCCTGGTGTACAACGCGCAGGGCCGCTGCACCCACATGCCGAGCCAGGAAACGCTGAACCCCTCGGCCTGTGTGCGCAGTTTTCCGGTGCTCGAGAAACACCGCTTCATCTGGGTCTGGCCCGGCGATCCGGCCAAGGCCGACCCGGCGCTGGTGCCCGACATGCACTGGAACGACGACCCGGCCTGGGCCGGTGACGGCAAGCTGATCACCGTGCAGTGTGACTACCGCCTGGTGATAGACAACCTGATGGACCTGACGCACGAGACCTTTGTGCACGGCTCCAGCATTGGCCAGCGCGCTGTGGCCGAAGCGCCGTTTGTGGCCACCCATGGCGACCGCAGCGCCAGCGTCACGCGCTGGATGGAAAACATCGACGCGCCGCCGTTCTGGGCCGGGCAAATTGAGCATGCGCGCGGTTACCGCGGCAAGGTGGACCGCTGGCAAATCATCCGTTTTGAAGCGCCGTGCACCGTCAACATCGACGTCGGTGTGGCCGAGGCCGGCAGCGGCGCGCCGCCCAAAGACGGCCAGCCCGGCGACCGCAGCCGCGGCGTCAATGGCTATGTGCTCAACACCATCACACCCGAGACCGACGGCAGCTGCCACTACTTCTGGGCTTTTGCACGCAACTACTGCCTCGGTGAACAGGCGCTGACCCACAAGCTGCGCGAAGGTGTGGCCACCATCTTCCGCGAGGACGAACATGTGCTGGAGGCGCAGCAGATTGCCATGAACGAACACCCGGACCACCAGTTCTACAACCTCAACATCGACGCCGGCTCCATGTGGGCGCGGCGCCTGATCGACAAGCTGGTGGCGCGTGAAACACCTGCCCACGCCGTCATCCCCATCCGGAGTGCGGCATGAACCTGTCTGTCATTGCGGACCTGACCCGCAATCCATGCCGCGCGGGCCGTACAAGCCACACGGGCAAAACATCCTGGATGCCGGGTCAAGCCCGGCATGACAAGTTCTTCAGCTTTTCTGTCATTGCGGACCTGATCCGCAATCCATGCCGCGCAGACCACAACAAAACTTAGAACCACCATGAGCACTATCAAAAAAGTAGCTGCTGGCGCAGACCAGCCGCTGGCCGAAGGCCAGAATGCCACTGAGAGTGCGCAGGTGCGGGCGCTGCTCAAGCTGCGCGAGCTGATTCTGTCGGGCGAACTCGGCGGCGGCACACGCATTGCCGAGCTGGCGATCGTCGAGCGCATTGGCGTCTCGCGCACACCGATACGCGCGGCGCTGATGCGGCTCGAGCAGGAGGGCTTGCTGGAGGCGCTGCCGAATGGCGGCTACGCGGTCAAGGCGTTTTCAGAACGCGACATTGCCGACGCGATCGAGCTGCGCGGCACCCTGGAAGGCCTGCTGGTGCGGCTGGCGGCAGAACGCGGCGCACCCGCCGTGGTGCTGGCCGAGGCGCGCGAATGTTTGCGCCAGGTCGATGCGGTGCTGGCCGACCCGGCGCTGACCGACGAGGCGTTTTCTGCCTATGTCGATTTCAACGAGCGTTTTCATGCGCTGCTGTACGAGATGGCCGACAGCCCGGTCACCGTGCGCCAGCTGGAACGCGTGGTGAGCCTGCCGTTTGCGTCGGCCTCGGCCTTTGTGGTGGCGCAGTCGAACTCGCCGCAGGCGCGCGACATGCTGGTGGTGGCGCAGGACCAGCACTGGCAGGTGCTGGACGCGATTGAGCGCGGCGAAGGCACACGCGCCGAGGCGCTGATGCGCGAACACTCGCGCCTGGCGCAGCGCAACCTGCGCCACGCCTTGTCGGGGCAGGGCGCGCACATGCCGGAGTCGCTCAAGGCCATGAAGCTGATCCGCCGCCGCTGAGCACGCACAGACCCATCATGAGAAGTACCCAGACCTGGCAGCAAGCCACCGTGGTCGCCACGCGCGACCTGACCCCCACCGTGCGCGAGTTTGAAATCCGGCCTGCGCAGGGCCAGGCCGCTGCCTGGGAGCCGGGCGCCCATTTGCAGATGCAGCTGCTGGTCAACGGCCAGGTGCAGGTGCGTTCTTATTCACTGGTGGGCCTGCCCGATGGCAACCACTACCGCATTGCCGTCAAACGCATGGACGACGGCCGTGGTGGCTCGCTGGCGATGTGGCGGCTCGCCGCCGGTGACCGCCTGCAGATCAGCGAGCCGCAAAACCATTTTTATCTGGAGCTGTCGGCGCCGCATTACCTGCTGGTGGCGGGCGGCATTGGCATCACGCCGCTGGTCATGATGGCGCAGCAGCTTAAAACCCATGCGCAGAAAACCGGCGCCACGCTGCGCATGTTGTACGGCGCACGCACCGAGGAAGAGCTGGCGTTTTTGCCGCTGCTGCGCGAGACGCTGGGCGACAGCCTGCAAACCTTTGTGGCCGGCCGGGGCGAAAACATGGACATCGCGGCCGAGGTGGCGGCCCTGCCGGCCGGGGCGCAGCTTTACACCTGTGGGCCGGTGCCCATGCTCGAAGCGATCAAGCTGGCCTGGGCCGCTGCCGGGCGCCCGCCCGCCGGCCTGCGTTTTGAAACCTTTGGCAGCAGCGGGCGTTTTGCGGCCCAGGCTTTTCGTGTGCTGGTGCCGCGCCAAAACATCGACATCACGGTGCCGGCCGACACCACCTTGCTCGACGCGCTGGAAAGCGCCGGTGTGGAAACCCTGTGGGACTGCCGCCGCGGCGAATGTGGCCTGTGTGCCATGGACGTGCTGGCGCTCGACGGGCAGGCGGACCACCGCGACGTGTTTCTCAGTGCCCACGAAAAGCAGGAAAACCGCCGCATCTGCGCCTGTGTGTCGCGCGTGGTCGGATCGGTCACGCTGGATTCGGCCTGGCGGGCGGACTGAGCTGATGCGGCCCCCCGGCCAGTCGCCCCGTCAATAACGGAGCTTGCCGTCGGTTCCGATCACCGCGATGTCCACAAAAGTGCTGCCGACATTGCCTTTGGAAAAATCGACACGAAAGCCGCCGAAATCAATTTCTCCCATGCTCCTGAGGGTCTTCGCCAGCCCCGCAGCAGTGGGCTCTTTGTCGGTGTTGCGCTTCAATGCTTCGGCGACCGTGCGTGCTGAAAGGTAACCCTCCAGATGGAAGGACGTGTACTGTTCGAGCTGGGGGAACGAGGCTTTCATCGCAGCCTGGAAATCGCGGTGAACCGGCAGAGTGCGGCCATTCGGGTTGGGGTAGGTCTGCGCAATGCCAACACCGCGCGCGCCTTCAGGACCCGCGAGCTTGACGATCAGCCCCGAGGGCACATAAGACAGCACAAAGATCGACTGCGAGGCGCCGGCTTTTCGCAATGCCGCCACACCTTCGGCCATGAAACGCGGCGCGCCCAGGACCAGCACACCCTGGCCGCCCAGGGCGACGATCTGCTGGCTCGCAGCCGCCAGCGCCGGGGCCTCGGGCGCCGACTTCACGCCCTTGAGTTCCAGTCCGGCGGAGCGGCTGGCTGCCTCCTGCGCCACGGCCATGCCCGAGGTGCCAATGGGCAGATCCTGGTACAGCACCGACAGCCGCGTCATGCCGATGGTGCGCGAGTGGGTGACCATTTTCTCGATTTGCTGCTTGTCGCCCGCACGGATGTGAAAGAGTTTGGGGTGGCCCGGTGTCCGGAAGCTTTCTGCGCCTGGAATGGCGTTCATCACAAGCACGTCGGCGTTGTCGAGGAGCTTGTCGTCGAGCAGGCGTTTGAGCGCGTTGGAACCTATGGGCGAAAGCAGGGCCACGGGCTTTTTCTCAAGCGACTTTTTGAACTGCTCGATAAAACCATCGGCCGAATAGCGGTCATCGGCCTCGAACACACTGATCTTGCGCCCCCGTATGCCCTGTTTGTTGGCTTCGTTGACATAGGCCTTGATGCCCTGGTTGATCTCGGGTGCGTCGGGCACCGGAAGCACCGTGAACGGGCCGATCTGGCCCACCACGATCTCTTGCGCGTTCACCGCTGGTATCACGGCCAGCGCGGCGAGTGCGAATGCGGTGCGCATGGCGAGGTGTTTGAGGGTTGCCTTTGTCATCGTGCCTCCGGGGTTGTAAGTCGTTGTGTTTAGTCTAAACAGATACCTCGGATGTTGATATATTAAAAGTGCATAGCTGTTAGACCGTCTCCGGGCGTTCCAATGGCGGTTTGGCAAGGTGACAATCCGCACTGACCCCATAAAGCACCTGGCGACGTAGCAGTACCCTCATACCTCAATACCAGAACTGGAGACTGAAATGACAAAAAGAGCCCTTATCAAGACCACCCTGGCGCTTGCCGCCTTGTGTGCTGCCGGCGCGGGTTTCGCGCAGCAGGTCGTCACCTTGCGCCTGCACCAGATGTTGCCGCAGCAGGCGACGATTCCGGCAAAGGCGCTGATCCCCTGGGCGCAAAAGGTCGAGAAGGACTCGGGCGGCAAGATCAAGGTGCAGCTGTTTCACGCCATGCAGCTGGGCGGCACGCCGCCCCAGCTGTTTGACCAGGCCCGCGATGGCGTGGTGGACCTGACCTGGACGGTGCTGGGTTACACGCCGGGCCGCTTCAACAAGTCGGAAGTGTTCGAGCTGCCCTTCATGAGCGGCAACGCCGAGCAGTCCTCGCGTGCCTTCCAGGAATATGTCGAGAAGTTCGCGGCCGACGAGTTCAAGGACATCAAGCTGATTGCCGTGCACACCCATGGCCCCGGGCTGTTCCACACCAGGACGCCGGTGACCGGGCTGGAAAGCCTGCGCGGCATGAAAATTCGCGGCGGCTCGCGCGTGATCAGCAACATGCTGACCAAGCTGGGCGCCACGCCGGTGGGCATGCCGGTGCCGGCCGTGACCGACGCCTTGTCCAAGGGTGTGATCGAGGGCACCACCATTCCCTGGGAAGTGACACCTGCGCTCAAGGTTAGCGAGCTGGTCAAGAACCACACCACTTTTGCCGGCAAGCAAGGCCTGTACACCCAGACCTTCGCGTTCTCGATGAACAAGGCGGCTTACGAGAAACTGCCGGCCGACCTGAAGAAGGTGATTGACGCCAACTCCGGCATCGAAACCGCAGCCATGTTTGGCCGTGCCATGGACGAAGGTGACATAGCCGGCCGCGCCATCGCCGAAAAAGCCGGCAACAACATCGTCGCGCTCGATATCAACGAGACGCAGCGCTGGCGCCGCACGGCCTCCACGGTCGAGACCGACTGGGTGGCCGAGATGAAGGGCAAAAATATCGACGGTGCCAAGCTGGCCGCCGAAGCCCGCGCGCTGATCGCCAAGTACCAGCGATAATTGGTACGCGCAGGCCGCACGCGGCCTGCTGGTTTTTTTGCCCCCATGCTGCCCCTGTTTCGCCATGAAGGCGAAGGGGGGTGGCTTATTTTTATAGGGTGATGAATTGAAGCTGCTTTCCCTGTTGGCCAGAGCCTGTGCGGTTCTGGCCGGTGTGATCCTGACTGTTATCACGCTGATCACCTGTGCCAGCCTGATAGGGCGCAACACCATAGGCACGACGCTGGTCGGCGACTATGAGTTGACCGCCGCCGCCGCCGGTGCTGCTGTGGCGCTGTTCCTGCCCTGGTGCCAGCTGCGGCGTGAAAACATCATCGTGGACTTTTTCACCGCACGCCTGTCCGCCGCCGCCAATAGCCGGCTGGACCGTTTTGGCAGCGCCTTGCTGGGCGCGGTCATGCTGCTGCTGGCCTGGCGCACCGCGGTGGGGGGGCTCAATGCCCTCAGTTCCAACTCCAGCACCATGATGCTGGGCTTTCCCGAGTGGATTGTCTATGCGCTCATGGTGCCCCCGATTGTGCTGGCCGGGGTGATTGCCCTGGCTCAGACCGTGTATGGCGATTTTGAGGAGCAGGGACTATGAGTTCCTTGATGTTGGCAGGCCTTATTTTTGCCTGCATGCTGGGCCTGATGGCGATCCGTGTGCCGATCGCGATTTCCATGTTTATCGCGGGCGTGTTCGGCTACCTGTACCAGGTCGGTCTGGCGCCGTTTCTGAACAACCTCAATGGCCTGGCCTACGCGCGTTTTGCCAGTTACGACCTGTCGGTCATTCCGCTGTTCATCCTGATGGGCAACTTCGCCACCCAGGGCGGTATTTCCAAGGCCTTGTTCCAGTTTGCGAGTGTGGTCATGGCCGGCTTCCGCGGTGGCCTGGCCATGGCGGCGGTGATGGCCAGCGCGGCTTTTGGCGCGATTTGCGGCTCGTCGATTGCCACGGCGGCCACCATCACCTCGGTGGCCCTGCCCGAGATGAAGCGCCACGGCTATTCCGGGCGCCTTGCCACCGGCACGCTGGCGGCAGGCGGCACGCTGGGCATACTGATTCCGCCGTCCGTCCCGCTGGTGATTTACGCCATCCTGACCGAGCAGAACATCGCCAAGCTGTTTGCAGCGGCCACCATCCCCGGCATCATCGCGATGTTTGGCTACATGATTGCGATTGCCGTGTATGTGCGGCTGTTCCCCGGCCATGCGCCCGAGCATGACGAAGACCGCCCGCGCATGACGCTGGCCGGTGTCATGGCGGTGGCGCCGATTGCCGTCATCTTTGCCATCGTGTTTGGCGGCATCTACGGCGGGCTGTTCACACCCACCGAGGGCGCAGGTGTCGGTGCGGCGGCCACTTTTGTGGCGGCCCTGCTGCGGCGCGAGTTGACGCTGAAAAAGATCAAGCTGTGTTTTTACTCCACAGCGGGCGCCAGCGCGATGATCTTCATGATCTTCATTGGCGCCGACATGATGAACACCGCACTGGCCCTGACCCAGGTGCCAGCGCAGCTGGCCGAGGTGATCAAGGGCTGGGGTGTGGCGCCGGTGCTGGTGGTGTCGGGCATCCTGCTGTTTTATGTGGTGCTGGGCGCGGTGATGGACGAGTTGTCCATGATCCTGCTGACCATTCCCATCTTCTTCCCGGTGGTGATGGGGCTGGACTTCGGCATGCCGGCCGAGTCGGTGGCGATCTGGTTCGGCATCATGGTGCTGATGACCGTGGGTTTTGGCCTGCTGGCGCCGCCGGTGGGACTCAACGTCTATGTGGTCAACGGCATGGCCAAGGACGTGCCGATCTCCGAGAGTTACAAGGGCGTGATGCCTTTCCTGGTCAGCGACGTGTTGCGTACCATCCTGTTGCTGGCCTTCCCGCCGATCTCGCTGTGGCTGGTCAAGTTTGTCGGCTAGGCGTTGGCCCGTGGCGCTTCAGGTGTTTCGGGGTGCTACGGTTTTGATAGCTGACTGCGCCTGCTGCACAATGGCCACACGCCAAAAAGTGCCGTTTCTTTTTTCGGGTTGAAGTGCCAACGGCCTCAGGGCCGCCCAGGGGCAGGGCCGGCGCCAGGGGCTTGATACACTCATCGCATGCCCCGCCCGCGTTTTGCGCCCCCTGTTGTTCGCCTGTGTCTGGCGCTGCTGGGCTGGATGCTGATCGCGGCGCTGCCCGCCGCCGCGCAAAGCAGGGCACCCGCAACCAGCGCTGCTGCCAGCGCGCCCCACGACCCGAGCAAATCCATGTTGCCCGACGCCCGTGGCGCCGTGCCCTGGTCGCTGCTGAGTGCCGCCAGCATACAGATGATCAAGGGCAAGCTGGGGCCGGCTTTTCCGCCAGCCCTGCGGCCCTTCAACGGCAAGACCGTCAAGCTCCAGGGCTACATCCTGCCGATAGAAGCCGGCCAGACGCACAGCTATTTCATTCTGTCTGCCTGGTCCCCGACCTGCCCGTTTTGCCAGACGGCAGGGCCCGAGGCCATGGTGGAAGTGCGGGCCCGTACCGCTGTCAAATATTCGATCGACCCGGTGGTGGTCGAGGGGCGCCTGATGCTGCTGGAGAACGATCCCAGTGGTGTGTTTTACCGGCTGGTCGAAGCGGTGCCCGCCAGCCTTCCCTAAACCGAGGACGATTTCATGTTACGACGCCTTTTTACTGTCGCCACCCTGTCGCTGGCGGTCAGCACCGCCTGGTCCCAGGCGGCGCTGCCGCCCGTCAGCCCGGCCACCGAAGCCCTGTTTGTCCAGCTCACGGCCAACGCCGCTGTCAAACAGGCGGTTGACTTCCTCAAGGCCGACGACGAACGTACGCTCAAGGACCAGATCGAGCTGACCGAAATCCCCGCGCCGCCTTTCAAGGAGGCGGTGCGCGCCCAGGAATACCAGAAGCGCCTCAAGGCCCTGGGCCTGGCGGACGCGCGCATGGACACCGAAGGCAATGTGATTGCCGTGCGCAAGGGCAGCGGCAATGGCCCGGTGCTGGTGGTGTCGGCACACCTGGACACGGTGTTTCCCGAAGGCACGGATGTCAAGGTCAAGATCAAGGGCAACCGTTACGAAGCACCCGGCATTTACGACGACGGGCGCGGCCTGGCGTCGCTGCTCAGCGTGCTGCGCGCGCTGAATCAGACCGGCATAAAAACCGTTGGCGACATTGTGTTTGTCGGCACGGTGGGTGAGGAAGAACTGGGCGACCTGCGCGGCGTGAAAGCGCTGTTTCGTGACAACAAGGCGATTGACGGTTTCATCTCCCTCGACGGTCTGGACATTGGCCGCATCGTGAACCAGGCAACTGGCAGCCGGCGCTTTCGCATCATCTATACCGGCCCGGGCGGCCACAGCTTTTCCGCCTTTGGTTTGCCCTCGGCCACCCATGCGCTGGGCCGGGCGATTGCCAAGATCAGCGAAGTGCGCACCGTGGACGAGCCCAAAACCACTTACACCGTGGGCACACTCAAGGGCGGCACCTCGGTCAATGCGATTGCGGCCGAGGCCGAGCTGGGCCTGGACATGCGCTCAAACAGCGCGGTCGAGCTGAAAAAGCTGGAAGACCGCATCATGCTGCTGGCGCGCGAAGCGGCTGACGACGAGAACAGGCGCTGGGACAAAAAAGACGTGATCAAGGTCGAGTTCAAGCTGGTCGGTGACCGGCCGGCCGGTGCGGGCCAGATCGACTCGCCCATGGTCAATGCAGCACGCCGCGCAGTGGCGACGGTGGGTGGTGAGGTCAAGAGCATTGCCGCGTCCAGTACCGACTCCAACCTGCCTATCAGCCTGGGCATTCCGGCGGTGACACTGGGCAGCGGCGGTGTGGGCGGTGGCTCGCATGGCCCCGGTGAGTGGTTCTCGCCGGTGAACGCCTGGCTGGGCCCGCAAAGTACGCTGCTGACGGTCTTGTCGCTGGTGGGTGTGGACGGCGTCACGCCGCCGCTGCTGCCCAAACGCCCGCGCTGAACGCGAGCCAAGCCACCCGGGCAATCGGCCAGAATGAGGTGATGCCAATTCTGACTGCGACACCATGATCCTGAAGCAACTTTTACTGACTGCCCTTTGCCTGGGGGCCGCGCTGCTGCCGGCGGCCCCGGTGGCGGCACAGGCTTTTCCCGGCAAGCCGGTGAAGATAGTGGTGCCTTTTGCCGCCGGCGGCGTGGCCGACCTGACGGCCCGCACCGTGGCGCAAAAGCTCGGTGAGTTGCTCGGTCAGCCGGTGGTGGTGGAGAACAAGCCCGGTGCCGGCGGCGTGGTGGCCGGCGACATGGTGGCCAGGGCCGAGCCCGACGGCCACACGCTGCTGCTGATGTCCAACGGCACGGCCGTCAGTGCCGGCCTGTTCAAGTCGCTGCCTTTTGACACCGTGCGTGATTTTGCGCCGGTGTCCACCCTCGGTTTTTTTGACATCGCCATCATCACGCCGGCTGATTCGAAGTTCAAGACCCTGGGCGAGTTGCTGGCCTTTGCCAGGGCCAATCCCGGCAAACTGAACTTCGGCAGCATCAACATCGGCAGCACCCAAAACCTGACGGCCGAGCTGTTCAGGAGCAGCGCCGGCGTGGACATGCAGATTGTTCCGTTCAACGGCACGCCCGCAGTGATCACCGCCTTGCGCGGCGGGCAGATTGATGCGGCGGTGGAGATCCTGGGCCCCGTGTTGCCGCAGATCAGGGCCCAAGCGCTGCGCGCGCTGGCTGTGACCGGCGACAAACGCGCCGCCGTGTTGCCCGAGGTGCCGACGGCCAGGGAAAGCGGCCTGACTGGCTTGGTGGCCACCAGCTGGAATGCACTGGCCGCGCCGGCCAAAACTCCCAGGGACGTGATGGCCCGGCTGAACAGGGACATAGGCGCTGCGCTCAATTCGCCGGATGTCAGGAAGAAGCTGGCGGATATCAACGTGGAGGCGCGCGCCAGCTCACCCGAGCAGGCGGCCAGCTTGCTGGCCAGCGAAACAAAACGCTGGGGCGATGTGATCACCCGCGCGAAAATACCGACGCAGTGAAGATGCAGAACGGTTTGTTGAAGGAGTGCCAGTCGTGAAGTTCGAACACATCGGCATGGTCGGTTACGGCGAGGTTGGCAAGGTTTTTACCGCGAGCCTCAAGGACCGTGTGGCCGGCATCAGCGCCTGGGACCTCAAGTTTGCTGAGCCCGGATTGCGCGAGGCGCCACTGGCGCACGCCGCGCAGGCCGGTGTCGCGGCTTGTACGTCCATGGCCGGGCTGTGCGGGCGCTCTGATCTGCTGATTTCTGCCGTCACTGCGTCGAACACGCTGGCCGTGGCCCAGGCAGCAGCGCCGCACATCCGGCCCGGCACGGTGTTTCTGGACCTCAACTCGGCTTCCCCCGGTACCAAGCAGCAAGCCGCTGCGCTGATCGATGCAGCCGGTGGCCGTTATGTGGAAGCCGGCGTGATGACCTCGGTGCCGCCTTATGGCATTCGTGTGCCCATGTTGCTGGGCGGCGCGCTGGCTGCCGATCTGGCTGGCGTGCTGGGTACCTGGGGTATGGACGCCAAAGCGGTCAGCGAGCAACTCGGCGTGGCGAGTGCGATCAAGATGTGCCGCAGCGTGATGATCAAGGGTCTGGAGGCGCTGGTGATCGAAAGTTACACCACCGCCCGCGCCTACGGCGTGGAAGATTTTGTGCTGCCGACGCTGGCCGAGACTTTCCCCGGCATTGACTGGGACAAACAGGGCGCTTATTTTTTCAGCCGCGTGGTGCAACACGGCCAGCGCCGTGCCGAGGAGATGCGCGAGGCGGCCCACACCGTGCACGAGGCCGGGCCGGGCTTTGAGCCCTTCATGGCATCGGCGATTGCCGACAAGCAGCAGTGGGTGGCCGACCAGGCCAGGCAGGGGCTGTTCAGCGGGGTGGGCAAAGACGCGCGCTGGCAGGACTATGCGGACCGCTTGCTGGCCGCTACGGCAAAGGCGCCCGGGGCGGAATGACATTGGCATAAGCCCAAAAGGCTGTCATCCCGGCTCGCGAAGCATGGATTGCGGGTCAAGCCCGCAATGACAGTTTCAGGCAGCCGGGCCTCAGGTGTAGGGCTTGAGGGCCTGAACCACCACCGCTGTCACCACCTCCACCGCCATTTTTTGTGTGTCGGTGCTGGCTCGGCGTGCAGAGCGCACCAGCATCAGCTCACTCATGATGCGCGGCGAACGGATGCTGCGCAAGGTGAAGGGCTCCGGGTCTTCCACATTGCTCAGGGTGTAACTCGGCAGCACGGCGTGGCCCATGCCTTCCCGCACCAGGCTCAGGATGGCGTTCAGGCCGTCCACTTCCAGCGTGATTTGCGGCTTGCAGGCGATCGCGATCATTTCACCTTCGACCAGGATGCGGAAGGCATTCGGACGGCTCGGCAGGATCAGGGGCAGGGCGGCAACCTCAGCCAGGCTGATCGGCTGGCGCTTGCCCGTGCTGCCTTTTTTGGCGGCAGGCTTGATGCTGTCCTTGCGTGAAATCAGCACCAGCTCTTCCGAGTGCAGCGTGATGGTTTCCAGCTCGGGCGAACGCTCGGAGTTGTAGAGCACGGCCATGTCGAGGTTGCCGACGCGCAGGCCCTCCTGCATCAGCACCGAAAAGCCCTCGGTCAGCGTCAGTTGTGCCAGCGGCAGCTGCTGCCTGAAAGCCTGCGTCAAGGGCACGGTGATGAGTTTGGACAGGCTGGGCGGCAGCCCTATGGACACCCGGCCCGCCAGACCGCCGCGCACGGCGGCCAGTTCTTCGCGCGCCACTTCCACCTGGTGCAAAATGCCGCGCCCGTGTTTGAGCAGCAGTTTGCCGGCTTCAGTCGGTATCGCGCCGCGCCCGGTGCGTGTCAGCAGGTTTTGCCGCAACTCGACTTCCAGCAGGCGCACCTGGCGGCTCAGCGCCGGCTGGGCAATGTCGAGCGCGATGGAGGCGCGCGTGAAGCTGCCGAGTTCGGCGACACGCACAAAGTAGTCAAGTTGCTTGAGGTCCATTTTGAATAACCTTTGGCTTATTATGCCCAACTGGCATAGCTGCTAGTCCGGGCCATGCCTTTCCTCCCGGCGAGGAACGAAACAGAATCTCCCCATGCCAAGCACCTCTCCCGCGATCAAGGGCATCTCTTCCATGGCCACCCGTCAGGTGCTGGCCGAGCTGGTGTCAGCTTTCAAACAGCGGTCCGGATGCACGGTCACGATGGAGGCGGTGGGCGGCGTGGATGCCGCCAAACGGGTGCAGGGCGGTGAGGCCTTTGATGTGGTGGTGCTCGCTTCTGACGCCATCGACAAACTGATGGCCGCCGGCCATCTGCAGGCCGGCAGCAAGGTCGACCTGGTGCGCTCCGGCGTGGCCGTGGCGGTGCGTGCCGGTGAAGCACTGCCCGACATCAGCTCTGAAGACGCACTGAAACGCGCCGTGCTGGCCGCGCCCAGCATCAGTTATTCGACCGGGCCCAGCGGCGTGGCGCTGGCCAAATTGTTTGAGCGCTGGGGCATCAGCAGCGAGATTCAGGGCCGCATGGTGCAGGCGCCGCCTGGCGTGCCGGTGGGCGCACTGGTGGCGCGTGGCGAGGTCGCGCTGGGTTTTCAGCAGCTCAGCGAGTTGTTGCACGTCGAAGGCATCACGGTGGTGGGTCCGCTGCCGCCGGCCGTGCAGATCATCACGACTTTTTCGGCCGGCATACCTGCCAGCGTGGTGGCCGGTTCAGCGCAGGACCAGGGGGTGCGGGGCCTGCTGGACTACATGTGCTCGCCGCAGGCAGACCAGGCGAAAAAGCGCCAGGGCATGGATCCGGCCTGAAACCCATACGAACACAGGAGAAAACATGAGCCTCATCATCGATTGTCACGGCCACTACACCACGGCACCCAAGGCGCTGGAGACCTGGCGCAACCAGCAGATCGCCGGCATCCAGGACGCGTCGCTCATGCCCAAGGCCGCCGACCTCAAGATCAGCGATGACGAGCTGCGCGAGAGCATAGAGAGCAACCAGCTCAAGCTCATGAAAGAACGTGGCAGCGACATCACGCTGTTTTCGCCGCGCGCGAGTTTCATGGCGCACCACATCGGCGACTTCAATGTCTCGAGCACCTGGGCGGCGATCTGCAACGAGTTGTGCTTCCGCGTCAGCCAGCTGTTCCCCGATCATTTTGTGCCGGTGGCGATGTTGCCGCAGTCGCCCGGTGTCGATCCGAAGACCTGTATTCCCGAACTCGAAAAATGCGTGAAGGAATACGGCGCGGTAGGCATCAACCTGAACCCCGACCCGTCGGGCGGGCACTGGACCAGCCCGCCGCTGACCGACAAACACTGGTACCCGATTTACGAAAAAATGGTGGAGTACGACCTGCCGGCCATGATCCACGTCTCCACCTCCTGCAACGCCTGCTTTCACACCACAGGCGCGCACTACCTGAACGCCGACACCACGGCTTTCATGCAGTGTGTGCAGGGTGATCTGTTCAAGGACTTCCCGACGCTGAAGTTTCTGATTCCGCATGGCGGTGGCGCCGTGCCTTACCACTGGGGCCGCTTCAGGGGCCTGGCGCAGGAGATGAAAAAGCCGCTGCTCAGCGAACATGTGATGAACAACATCTTTTTTGACACCTGCGTCTATCACCAGCCGGGCATTGACCTGCTGAACACGGTGATTCCGGTGAAAAACGTGTTGTTTGCGTCCGAGATGATTGGTGCGGTGCGCGGCATAGACCCGACCACCGGCAACTACTACGACGATACCAAGCGCTACATCGAAGCCAGCAAGATACTGAGCAGCGATGACAAGCACCAGATTTATGAAGGCAATGTGCGCCGCGTGTTTTCGCGGCTGGACACACGCCTGAAAGCAAAGGGGCACTGACATGTTTGAACTAGGCGTTGTTTACCGCAACATCACCCGCGCCGACCGCGCAGCCGCTGACGGCCTGGCCGCGCTGGGCTCTGCCACCGTGCACGAGGCCATGGGCCGTGTCGGCCTGATGAAACCTTACATGCGGCCGATTTATGCAGGCGCCATGGTGTCGGGAACGGCCGTCACGGTGCTGCTGCACCCCGGCGACAACTGGATGATGCATGTGGTGGCCGAGCAGATACAGCCCGGCGACATCGTGGTCGCAGCCATCACGGCCGAATGCACCGACGGTTATTTTGGCGACCTGCTGGCCACCAGCTTCCAGGCGCGTGGTGCGCGTGGCCTGATCATCGACGCCGGTGTGCGTGACGTGAAAACACTGACCGACATGAACTTTCCGGTCTGGAGCAAAGCCATCAGTTCCAAAGGCACGATCAAGGCCACGCTGGGTTCGGTGAACATTCCGGTGGTGTGCGCCGGCATGATTGTCCACCCGGGTGATGTGGTGGTGGCCGACGACGACGGTGTGGTGGTGGTGCCTGCCGCGCTGGCCGCCCAAACCCTGGAAGCCGCGCGTGCGCGTGAAGCCAACGAGGGTGAAAAACGCAACAAGCTGGGCTCAGGCATCCTGGGTCTGGACATGTACAACATGCGTGAACCGCTGGCGAAAGCCGGGCTCAAATACATCGACTGAACGCCATCATGGAAAAATCTGCAACAGGCGATTTCACAAAAACACCCGGCTGGCTGGACTGGTATGACGGCCCCGCCGTACCGCGCTTCAAATTGCCGGCCGGCGCGGTGGACGCGCACTGCCATGTGTTCGGCCCCGGCGCGCAGTTTCCCTATGCGCCCGAGCGCAAGTACACGCCTTGTGATGCTTCCAGGGAGCAACTGTTTGCGCTGCGCGACCACCTGGGTTTTGACAAAAACGTGATTGTGCAGGCGACCTGCCACGGCAGCGACAACCGCGCACTGGTCGATGCGCTCAGGCACTCGGACAACAAGGCGCGCGGCGTGGCCACAGTCAAACGCGATGTCTCCGACGCGGAACTGCAGGACATGCATGCCGCCGGTGTGCGCGGCACGCGTTTCAACTTTGTCAAACGCCTGGCCGACTTCACGCCGCGCGAGGTGTTGCTGGAGATTGCCAATCGCATCGCGCCGCTGGGCTGGCATGTGGTGGTGTATTTCGAGGCGCAGGACCTGCCTGAGCTGTACGACTTTTTTACCGCGCTGCCGACCACGGTGGTGGTGGACCACATGGGCCGGCCCGATGTCAGCAAACCGGTGGACGGCCCCGAGTTCGAGCTGTTTGTGGAAATGATGCGCCAGCACCCCAACATCTGGAGCAAGGTCAGCTGCCCCGAGCGACTGAGCGTGTCCGGCCCGCCGGCATTAAACGGCCAGCAGCACGCTTATCAGGACGTGGTGCCGTTTGCCCGGTGCCTGGTCGAAACATTCCCCGACCGAGTGCTCTGGGGCACCGACTGGCCGCATCCGAACCTGAAGGACCACATGCCCGACGACGGGCTGCTGGTCGACTTCATTCCGCAGATTGCAAGGACTGCCGAGTTGCAATACAAGCTGCTGGTGGATAACCCGACCCGCTTGTACTGGGGCTGAGCCCCGCTTATAAAACCAGGAGACAAACCATGAACGCGTATACCCCCACTCTTCGACTGGCATTGGCTGCTGCGGCAGGCGCTGCGCTGCTGTCTGCCTGCGGTACCACGGCGCCGGCGACCGGGCCGGTGAGCCTGGGAGCGGACCCGGCGGCAGCCTGCGCGCGCCTGGGCGGCACCATTCCTGCCAGCGCCATTGGCCTGCCCAGCGGTGCGGCCAGCATTGACTCGACCCGCCTGACGCAGCCGGTGGCCCTGAGCGTGGCCGAACGTGGGCCGACCCCCGCGGCGCGCATCACGCCGGCTACACCTGCGCATTGCCAGGTGCTTGGCCGCATTGCCCCGCTCGACCCCAAGGCCCCGCCCATCCTGTTCCAGGTCAATCTGCCGCTGCAGTGGAACGGCCGCAGCGTGCAATACGGTGGCGGTGGCTTCAACGGCACATTGATCAATGCCCTGGGGCTGATTCCCGCCGCGCGTTTTGACCAACCCACGCCGCTGGCGCAAGGCTACGTCACTTACGGCACCGACTCCGGCCACCAGAATGCACCAGGCGTGCCGCCGCAGGCCTTCGCGGCCAATGAGGAGGCGCTGGTCAATTTCGCCCATGCTTCCTACAAGAAAGTGCGCGACGTGGCGGTGGCCCTGATGCAGCAGGCCTATGGCCGTGCGCCGGCGAAGCTGTACTTTGTGGGCAGTTCGGAAGGCGGACGTGAAGGCCTGACCATGGCCCAGCGTTATCCGAAAGATTTCGACGGCATCTTCAGCCGCGTTCCCGTGATCAACTGGACGGCGCTGCAGCACGCCGGTACCCGCAGCGGCCTGGCGACCATGGACGGGGGCTGGATGCGGCCCGCGCAGGTCAAACTGGTGCACGACGCTGTGCTGGCTTCGTGTGATGCAGCCGACGGCCTGGCCGATGGCGTGGTGTCTGACTTCGCCGGCTGCCGCACGCGCTTTGATGTGACGAAGCTGCGTTGCGCGGCCGGGCAGGGCGGTGATACCTGCCTGAACGATGCGCAGGTGCGCGCTGTGCAAACCCTGCATTCGACCTACCGTATGCCGTTTGCGCTGGCCAATGGCGTGACCGAGTACCCCGGTTGGGGTGTATCGGGTGAAAACACACCTGCCTTCGGCCCCACCGGTGGCTGGAACGCCTGGTGGCTGGGCACCAGCGCGCCGACCCAGCCGCCACAGCCCACCAACGGCATCGCCTGGATCTACGGCAGCGGCGCTATCCAGCATTTTTATGCGCGTGATCCGACTTTCGATGTGCGCAATTACAGGCCCGAGAACTTCGCTGCGCGAGTGAGCCAGGTCTCCGCACTGATGGATTCCACCAACCCTGACCTGAGCGCCTTCAGCGCCCGCGGCGGCAAGCTGATGCTGCTCGAGAACATGGCCGACTACGCGCAAAGCCCCTACGCAGGCATCCGTTACTACGAGTCGGTGGTGGCACGCATGGGGCAGGGCAGCGTGGACCGCTTCTTCAAGCTCTACACTGCACCGGGTGTGGACCACGTGGGCGCCGGCGCGCCGGCCAATGCGGACATCCTGCCGGCACTGGTTGCCTGGGTCGAGCGCGGCCAGGCGCCAGCCGGGCTGCAACTGCTTGATCAGCCGGTGGTGCCGCCGTTCGCGGTCGCGCGCGCGCGTCCGCTGTGCGAGTGGCCGCTGTGGCCGCGCTACCGCGGTGGCGATGCGAGCCAGGCCGCAAGTTTTGAATGCAGCAAATGACAGGAGGCAGTTATGCCGCTCAATAAACCCTATCTTGACGTTCCGGGAACCACCATTTTTGATGCCGAACAATCGCGCCTCGGTTATCACCTGAACCAGTTCTGCATGTCGCTCATGAAGGCCGCCAACCGCGAGCGCTTCAAGGCCAATGAACGCGCCTACCTGGACGAGTGGCCGATGACCGAGGAGCAGAAACAGGCGGTGCTGGCGCGCGACCTGAACCGCTGCATCAAGGCCGGTGGCAACATTTATTTTCTGGCCAAGATTGGTGCGACCGATGGCAAGAGTTTTCAGCAAATGGCAGGCAGCATGACCGGCATGACCGAAGAGGAATACCGCGACATGATGATTGCCGGCGGCCGTTCCGCCGACGGCAACCGCGTGGTCGGTGAAGACGGCGACGCCCAGGCCCACCGCCAGCCGCAGGGCAAAGCCGGCGCAACACGGAATTCATGACCATGGCCAAAATTACCGCATCTGTTTACACCTCGCATGTGCCTGCCATTGGTGCAGCACTGGACCTCGGCAAAAGCAGCGAGCCTTACTGGCAACCCGTGTTCAAGGGTTACGACTTCTCCAAACACTGGCTGGCAGAGAACAAACCCGACGTGATTTTTCTGGTCTACAACGACCATGCCACGGCTTTCAGCCTGGAGATGATTCCGACCTTCGCCATCGGCACCGCCGCCGAGTTCACGCCGGCCGACGAGGGCTGGGGTCCGCGCCCGGTCCCCAAGGTCATAGGCCACCCCGAGCTGGCCGCGCATATTGCGCAGTCGGTGATCCAGCAGGACTTTGACCTGACCATCGTCAACAAAATGGACGTGGACCATGGCCTGACCGTGCCGCTGTCGCTGATGTGTGGCCAGCCGCAGGCCTGGCCCTGCCCGGTGATTCCGTTTGCCGTCAATGTCGTGCAATACCCTGTGCCCTCGGGCCGGCGCTGCTTCGAGCTCGGCAAGGCGATACGCAAGGCGGTGGAGAGTTTTGACAAGCCGCTCAATGTGCAGATCTGGGGCACCGGCGGCATGAGCCACCAGTTGCAGGGCCCGCGCGCCGGCCTGATCAACAAGGAATTTGACAATGCCTTCCTGGACCAATTGATCGCCGACCCGGAAGGCCTGGCCAGCAAACCGCACATCGACTATGTGCGCGAAGCCGGTTCCGAGGGCATTGAACTCGTGATGTGGCTGATCGCGCGCGGCGCCATGGCCGATGTGGCCGGCGGCCCGGCGCCCACAGTGGCGCACCGCTTTTACCATGTGCCCGCCAGCAACACGGCGGTGGGCCATCTGATTCTGGAAAACAAATAACATCCCCGTTCAGGCTGAGCCTGTCGAAGCCTTACCCTTCGACAAGCTCAGGGCGAACGGATATCAAGGAAAGTAACAATGACCCAAACCATCAAAGTCGCATTGGCAGGCGCGGGTGCCTTCGGCATCAAACACCTGGACGGCATCAAGAACATTGAAGGCGTCGAAGTGGTGTCGCTGATCAGCCGCGATCTGGAAAAAACCAGGGAAGTCGCTGCCAAATACGGCATCGCCCATGTCAGCACGGATCTGGCCGACAGCCTGGCGCTGAAGGAAGTGGATGCGGTCATCTTGTGCACACCGACACAAATGCATGCCGAACAAAGCATGGCCTGTTTGAAGGCCGGCAAACATGTGCAGGTGGAAATTCCGCTGGCCGACACGCTTAAAGGGGCGCAGGACGTCGTGGCCCTGCAAAAGCAGACCGGTCTGGTGGCGATGTGCGGCCACACGCGGCGCTTCAACCCCAGCCACCAGTACGTGAACAAAGAGATCAAGGCCGGGCGTTTCAACATCCAGCAGATGGATGTGCAGACCTATTTCTTCCGGCGCAGCAACATGAATGCGCTGGGCCAGCCGCGCAGCTGGACCGACCACCTGCTGTGGCACCACGCGGCGCATACGGTGGATTTGTTTGCGTACCAGTGTGGCAGCGCTATTGTGCAGGCCAACGCCATCCAGGGGCCGATTCACCCGGCGCTGGGCATCGCCATGGACATGAGCATCCAGCTCAAGGCGGCGAATGGCGCGATCTGTACGCTGAGCCTGTCCTTCAACAACGACGGCCCGCTGGGCACCTTCTTCCGCTACATCGGCGACACGGCGACCTACCTGGCGCGTTACGACGACCTGTTCAACGGCAAGGAAGAAAAAATCGATGTGAGCAAGGTGGATGTGTCCATGAACGGCATCGAGCTGCAGGACCGCGAATTTTTTGCCGCCATCCGTGAGGGCCGTGAACCGAACAGCAGCGTGGCTCAGGTGCTGGCCTGTTATGAAGTGCTGCACAAGCTTGAGCAGCAACTGGCATAAGCCATGGCATTGCCCACCCGAAAAATCGGTTCCTTCGAGGTCTCTGCCATAGGCCTGGGCTGCATGAACCTGAGCCACGCTTACGGCACGCCGCCGTCGGCAGAGCAGGGCGAACGGGTGCTGCTGGCTGCACTCGATGCCGGTGTTACGCTGTTCGATACCGCAGCGCTGTACGGTTTTGGTGGCAACGAAACCCTGGTCGGCAAGGTCTTGTCAAAACACCGCAGCCGTTTCACGCTGGCCAGCAAGGGCGGCATGGCCGGTGTGCAGTTTGACGATGGCATCAAACGTGTGATCGACGGCCGTCCGGAAACCATCCGGAAGAACTGTGAAGACAGCCTGCGGCGCCTGCAGACCGACGTGATCGATTTGTATTACCTGCACCGCTGGGACAAAAAAGTGCCGATTGAAGACAGCGTGGGCGCCATGGCTGAGCTGGTGCGCGAAGGCAAGGTGCGCAGCATAGGCCTGTCCGAGGTCTCGGCAGCCACTTTGCGCAAAGCCCATGCGGTGCACCCGATTGCCGCGGTGCAGACCGAATATTCACTGTGGACACGCAACCCCGAAATCGCGGTGCTGGAGGCCTGCCGCGAGCTGGGCGCCGCCTTTGTGGCCTTCAGCCCGGTGGCGCGCGGCTTTTTGTGTGACGCCTTGCATGACGTCAGCACGCTGCAGGCCAAAGACATACGCGCGGCCATGCCGCGTTTTGCACCGGACAACTACGCCGCCAACCTGCAACTGCTGCCGCCTTACAAGGCGCTGGCGCTGGAGGCCGGGTGCACGCCGGCCCAGCTCGCACTGGCCTGGCTGCTGCACAAGGCGCCACACATTGTGCCGATTCCCGGCACCACCAGCGTGGCGCACCTGCAGGACGATCTGGGCGCGCTGAATGTGCGTCTGGATGCCGGGCTGATGGAAAAGCTGGAGGCGCTGATCAACCAGCAGACGGTGAGCGGCCAGCGCTACAGCGCCCAAAGCGCGAGTGAAGTCGACACCGAGGAATTTTCCGCCTGAGACGCAGGCTTGCCTTGTTATCGCAGTGATAGCTGCTTGCGACCGTCAGACAAGGGTTGCGGGCCAGAACACCTTATAAATGCCAAAGAAAAAGCCACACCCGGTCTAAACCGGATGCGGCTTTTTTGTGGCTCGGACCTGGCTTTACAGCGTGTCGATAAAACTGCGCAGCTTGTCCGAGCGCGAAGGGTGCTTGAGCTTGCGCAGCGCCTTGGCTTCGATCTGGCGGATACGCTCACGTGTCACGTCGAACTGCTTGCCGACTTCTTCGAGCGTGTGGTCGGTGGACATCTCGATGCCGAAACGCATGCGCAGCACCTTGGCCTCGCGCGGTGTCAGGCTGTCGAGGATGTCTTTGACCACATCGCGCAGGCCGGCCTGCATGGCGGCTTCCAGCGGTGCGGTGTTGGCACTGTCTTCGATGAAGTCGCCCAGATGCGAATCGTCATCGTCGCCAATCGGTGTTTCCATCGAAATCGGCTCTTTGGCGATTTTCATGATCTTGCGGATCTTGTCTTCAGGAATCTCCATCTTCTCGGCCAGGATGCTGGCGTCGGGCTCGAAGCCGAACTCCTGCAGATGCTGACGCGACAGGCGGTTCATCTTGTTGATGGTCTCAATCATGTGCACCGGGATGCGGATGGTGCGCGCCTGATCGGCGATGGAGCGTGTGATGGCCTGGCGAATCCACCAGGTCGCATAGGTCGAGAATTTGTAGCCGCGGCGGTATTCGAACTTGTCCACGGCTTTCATCAGGCCGATGTTGCCTTCCTGGATCAAGTCGAGGAACTGCAGGCCGCGGTTCGTGTACTTCTTGGCAATCGAGATCACCAGGCGCAAGTTGGCCTCGATCATCTCTTTCTTGGCGTCGCGCGAGTTGGTCTCGCCTTCGTTCATGCGTTTGTTGATGTCTTTGAGCTGGCCCAGCGGCACCACCACACGCGCCTGCAACTCACCGAGTTTGGTCTGCAGTTCCTGGATAGGCGGGATGTTGCGCGCCATGATGATGGACCAGGGCTTGTTGGCCGCCACCTGTTTCTCGACCCATTTCAGGTTCAGCAAATTGGGCGGGAAGTCCTTGATGAACACTTCCTGCGGCATGCCGCATTTTTCGACAATGATGCGGCGCAGTTCGCGCTCTTTTTTGCGCACGTCCAGCACCTGGCCGCGCAGCAGATCACACAATTTTTCAATCGTCTTGGCGGTGAAACGCACGGTCATGAGCTCGTCGCTGAGTGCCTTTTGGGCCTTCACATAAGCGGGCGTGCCGTAACCTTCCTTGTCGTAAGTCTTGTGGACTTTTTCGAACAGCGAGGCAATCGTGTCGATGCGGGTCAGCGCTTCTTTTTTGAGTTCTTCGAGTTTTTTGGTCAGCGCCTTGGAGCCGCCCTTGCCGTCGTCGTCGTCTTCTTCGTCGAACTCGTCAAAGTCTTCCTCGGCCACGTAGTCGTCGGCTTCGTTGGGATTCGAAAAACCGTCGACCACGGTGGAGATGACAATTTTGCCTTCGCGGATGTCTTCACCGAGGCGCAGGATCTCGGCAATCGTGGCCGGGCTTTCAGAGATGGCTTCCATCATCTTCATCAGGCCGCCCTCGATACGCTTGGCGATTTCGATCTCGCCCTCACGCGTCAGCAGCTCTACCGTGCCCATCTCGCGCATGTACATGCGCACCGGGTCGGTGGTGCGGCCAAACTCGCTGTCCACGGTGGACAGCGCGGCTTCGGCGGCTTCCTCGGCCTCTTCTTCGGTGGCGCCGGCCGGTGCGTTGGCGGTGATCAGCAGGGTTTCTGCGTCGGGTGTCTGTTCGTACACCGCCACACCGAGATCGTTCAGGGTGACGATGACCGCGTCCAGGGTCTCGGCATCGATCAGCTTGTCGGGCAGGTGATCGGAAATTTCGCCGTGGGTCAGGTAGCCGCGGGTTTTGCCGAGTTTGATCAGCGCTTTCAGGCGGGCCCGGCGCTTGGCCATGTCTTCTTCGGACAGCACGGTTTCGTCCAGGCCGAACTCTTTCATCAAGGCGCGTTCTTTCGCCTTGCTGATTTTCATGCGCAGTGGTTTGACTTTTTCGGTCGTCTCCGGGATAGGCTCGCCGACCAGATCGTCCTCAATGTCGGACATGTCCTCGTCGCCGGCGATCTTGGGGGCGACTTTCGGTTTGCGGCCACGTTTGGCGCCACCGGCTTCCACCGCAGCGGCGGGGTTTTTCGGTGGCCGGCCGGGTTTTTTCTTCACGGGCAGGTCGGTCCCAGCTGCGGCTGTGGTGGCCTTCAGCTCGGTTTCTTTTTTGGCGGCAGGCTTGGCGGTGGAGGCGGGGGACTTGGTCGGCACAGGGGGCACTTTCTTGACGGGCTTTTCGGATTTCAGGGGCGCTTTGGCAGCCGGTACTTTTTTGCCGGGAACTGGTCTGGATATGGCGGTTTTTGCGGGTTTTTCAAGCTTGCTGGCGGTCTTCCTGACAGGCGGTCGGGCTGCAGTTTTGGCTGCGGCTTTGGGCTTGGTCACGGCTTTGGCGGACTTGCTGGACTTTTGAGCAGGCATGGCGAACTCCCGGATGAAAACTTTCCTCAACAGACTGGTTTCCCGGCACCTGACAGGGGTCAGGGCACAGGCGCAAAAAATGCCCGGGCTGGGCATTCGGGGACCTTTTCAGACCCCCAGGCAAGTTGTTTGGGCGAACATTTGGTGTGCAGTCCTTGCGGGGAGTTAGCCCTTCAACCTGTGAGGTCCCGTTCTTGCGGGGGGCTGGTACCGGAGGTGCTGCTGTCGCGCTTGCCGTGGCGGAAAATTGGATTATACCCGAATGCCTCATTTTTAGGCAGCCAGAACCCGCCCCTTCAGCTTTTTTTCAGAAGGGCAGCAAGGGCTTCGTAACGCTGGCGCGCGGCCGGGTCGGCCATCACGCTGGGCAGCAAAGCCACCATTTCCTGCTGGCGTTTGAGCTTGAGCAGCTGGTCCAGAATGCTGCGGACCTCGTTCCAGTCGCACTCTATGCCTTCTGGCAACTGGGCGATCTGGTCAATGGCGTGTTTTTCCTGCGGGTGTTCACGCAGGCCCTCGCGCAGCGCGGCCCAGGGCTGGGGGCCGTGTTCATGCAACTGGCTCTCGAGCCAGGAAAACAGCGGGCCGTGCGGCGCTGGCAGCTCACACAGCAACACATGTTCTTCGCCGCTTAGCTTGTCCCAGCTTTGCGGATCGGTCAGCATCAGCCGCAGCACCCGGTCTTCGCGGCTGGCCGGCAGCACCCGGCCGGCGATACGCCGCGCTGGCCGGTTGCGGGAGGTGCTGGCAGGCCCGGCCAGTGCAGGCAGCGAGGCGGCGTAAGCGCCTTCGTCATGCAGGTCGGCAAAATTGCCGGAAAACTCTTCCAGGCCCGGTCCGGCACCTGAATGTTCAGGTGTTTTGTGCCGGTAGCCCTTGTCTGGCGCGCGTGATCCGCTATTGTTTTTATAGCTGTTTGGGCTGGCAGCCGGTTGCCAGATCTGCAGCAGCTCGCGGCTGTCAATCTGCACCTGGTCGGCGATTTCGGCCAGCAGTTGCCGCTTCAGCGTGCCGTCGGGCAAGGCGCTCCAGAGCGGACGCGCATTGCTGGCCATGTGGGCCCGGCCTTCGGCGCTGTCGAGCTCGCAGCCTTCGGCGGCGGCTTCCAGCATGAAGCGGCTCAGCGGCACGGCTTTGGCCACATAGGCGGCAAAGGCTTCCTGCCCGTGTGCGCGTATGAAGCTGTCGGGGTCGTGTTCCTCGGGCAGAAACAGGAACTTGACACTGCGCACATCGGTGGCAAAGGGCAGGGCGGCGTCCAGCGCCTTGCGCGCGGCGCGCCGGCCGGCGCTGTCGCCGTCAAAGCTGAAAACCACCGCGTCGGTGAAACGAAACAGTTTTTGCACATGGTCGGCGGTGCAGGCCGTGCCCAGGGTCGCGACCGCGTTGGCAAAACCGAGCTGGGCCAGCGCCACCACGTCCATATAACCTTCGGTGACCAGCGCGTAGCCGTGTTCGCGCAGGGCGGAGCGCGCCTCGAACAGGCCGTACAGTTCGCGCCCCTTGCTGAACACCGGGGTTTCGGGCGAGTTCAGGTATTTGGGTTTCTCGTCACTCAACACCCGCCCGCCAAAACCAATACATTCACCCTTGACGTTGCGGATAGGAAACATCACGCGGTCGCGGAAGCGGTCGTAACGTTTGGCTTCGCCCTGCGCATTTTCCTCGCCGGGCTCGCCGCTGATGACCAGGCCGCTTTCAACCAGCAGCGGGTCGTTGTAGTCGGGAAAGACACTGGCCAGCGCGCGCCAGCCTTCGGGCGCATAACCGAGGCCAAAGGTCCTGGCAATCTCGCCGGACAGGCCGCGGCCCTTGAAGTACTCGATCGCGCGCGGCGAGCTGCGCAGGTGTTTGATGTAGGCGCTGCCGGCTTTTTCGAGCACGCTGGTGAGTGTGGCCTGCTGCTCGCGCATCTGGGCGGCGCGGGCCCTGTCCTGCGGCGACACATCGTCTTCCGGCACCTGCAGGCCGACCTGCTGTGCCAGGTCTTTCACCGCCTCGACAAAAGTCATGCCGCCATATTCGGTCATGAACTTGATCGCGTCGCCGCTGACGCCGCAGCCGAAGCAGTGGTAGAACTGTTTGGTCGGACTGACACTGAAGGAGGGCGATTTTTCGCCGTGAAAGGGGCACAGCCCCATGAAGTTGGCGCCGCCCTTCTTGAGCTGCACATGGCGGCCCACGATATCGACGATATCGGCGCGCGCCAGCAGTTCCTGGATGAATGATGAGGGAATGGCCACGGCTGTATTGTGCCCCGGCAGCCTGTTTCCCATGCCCCGCCCCGCTGTTGCAGGACTGTCAGCCTTCGGCACCGCTGCGGGGCTACCATGGGTGGACAAGCGGCCAAGCCCGCGATCCACCCTAGGAGACAAGCATGCCCAGCATTTTTGACCAGGACCTGGCCCCGAACGCGGCCAATTTCGCTGCCTTGTCGCCGCTGTCCTTTATCGAGCGCACGGCCGCGGTTTACCCGCAGCGCCTTGCGCTGGTGCATGGCGATCTGCGCCGCAACTGGGCCGAGGTCTTCATGCGCTGCCGCCAGCTGGCCAGTGCGCTGCAGCGCCATGGCATTCGCAAAGGCGACACCGTGGCCGTGATGCTGCCCAACACGCCGCCCATGGTCGAGGCGCATTTCGGCATTCCGGTCACGGGCGCGGTGCTCAATGCGCTGAACACCCGGCTGGACGCTGAAAGTATTGCCTTCATGCTGGACCACGGGGAAGCCAAAGTGGTCATCGTCGACCCGGAGTTTGCGGCCACCCTGAAAAAAGCCCTGGCCCTGCGCCAGTCGAGCGCGCCGCTGCTGGTGATTGATGTGGAAGACGCCGTGTACACCGGGCCGGTGGAACGTACAGGCAGCATCACCTACGACGAATTTCTGGCCACAGGCGACGCCGATTTTGCCTGGCGCCTGCCCGACAATGAATGGGACGCGATTGCGCTGAACTACACCAGCGGCACCACCGGCAACCCCAAAGGGGTGGTCTACCACCACCGCGGCGCGGCGATCAACGCGATCAGCAACATCCTCGAGTGGGACCTGCCGAAACACCCGGTGTACCTGTGGACGCTGCCGATGTTCCACTGCAATGGCTGGTGTTTTCCGTGGACGGTGGCGGCGCGCGCCGGTGTCAATGTCTGTCTGCGCAAGGTCGAGGCCGGGGCGATTCTGGACGCCATACGCACGCATGGTGTCACCCACTACTGCGGCGCGCCCATCGTGCACGGCATGCTGGTCAATGCCCCCGAGGCCCTGAAAGCTGGCCTGCCGCGCGGCGTCAAAGCCATGGTGGCGGGCGCCGCGCCTCCAGCCTCCATGATTGAGGGCATGGAACGCCTGGGCTTTGACCTGATCCATGTCTATGGCCTGACCGAAACCTATGGCCCGGCAACGGTCTGCGCCAAGGACGAGGCCTGGGGCGAGCTCGACATCGGCGAGCGGGCCCGCCTGAATGCGCGCCAGGGCGTGCGTTACCACCTGCAGCAGGGCGCCAGCGTCATCAACCCGGAAACCATGCAGGCTGTGCCGCAGGATGGCGAGACCATGGGCGAGATCATGTTCCGCGGCAACATCACGATGAAGGGTTACCTGAAGAACCCGCAGACCACCGAAGAGGCTTTTGCCGGTGGCTGGTTCCACACCGGTGACCTGGCCGTGATCTACCCGGACGGCTACATCAAGATCAAGGACCGCAGCAAGGACGTCATCATCTCGGGCGGCGAAAACATCTCGTCCATCGAAGTTGAAGACGTGTTGTACCGCCACCCCGATGTGCTGGCCGCCGCCGTGGTGGCCAAACCCGATCCGAAATGGGGCGAGACGCCCTGCGCCTTTGTCGAGCTCAAAGCCGGTGCCAGCGTGAGCGCCGCAGACATCGTGGCGCATTGCAAGAAACACCTGGCCGGCTTCAAGGTGCCGCGCGCGGTGGTGTTTGGTGAGCTGCCCAAAACCTCAACCGGCAAAATCCAGAAGTTCGAGCTGCGCAAGCAGGCCGGCTCGGCGGTGGCGATTGATGTGTGAGGCAGCGCTGTGAAACCCGGACCGCAGGCGGCTTATGTGATCCGCCATCCGGGCGAATTTGCGCTGCGCGTGATCAAGGGCTTTCGCGCGAACCAGGGCCTGCTGCTGGCGGGTGCCGTGGCCTATTACGCCTTGTTGTCGATTGTTCCGCTGCTGATCCTGATGGCGATTGCGCTGTCGCATGTGGTGGACCAGTCGGCGCTGCTGGAGGCGCTGGGCCGTTACATCGGCTGGCTGGCACCGGGGCAGTCCGACTTCATCGTCGGCGAGCTGGAAAATTTTCTGGCTCACCGCGATCTGATGGGCTGGGTGCTGCTGGTCACCATGCTTTTTTTCAGCTCGCTGGCCTTCACCGTGCTGGAAAACGCCATGTCGGTGATTTTCCTGCACCGCGTGGCCATTCGCCGCCGCCATTTTCTGGTCTCGGCCATCCTGCCCTATGTCTACATCCTGTGCCTCGGTGCCGGCCTGATTCTGGTCACGCTGGTCTCGGGCAGCTTTGCGGCGCTCGGTGAAAAGAGCATCGAGTTTCTCGGTTACAGCTGGTCGCTCGATGGATTTTCCGGTGTGCTGCTGTACCTGCTTGGACTCGGTGGAGAAATTTTTGTGCTGACCTCGGTCTACATGGTGATGCCGGTCGGCAAGCTGTCGCTGCGCCATGCGCTGATAGGCGGCATCACGGCGGCCCTGCTCTGGGAAGTGACGCGGCATCTGCTGGTCTGGTACTTCGGCACCCTGTCGCAAGTGGGCCTGGTCTACGGATCGCTCACCACAGCCATCGTGGTGCTGCTCAGCCTGGAAATTGCGGCCACCCTGCTGCTGCTGGGCGCGCAGGTGATCTCGGAGTACGAACGTATAGGCACGGCGAAGCAGGATGCGCCGGCCGAGCCCATGCGCACCGGCTAGGCGGCCGCGCCTCTTTTTGCACGGAAGGGCTCAGTCCAGAACGATCTTGTGGGTCTTCACGATGTTTTGGTAGAACTGGATGCGCTGCTGGATTTCCTGGCGGTACTCGGCGGGCTTCACGTTCTCGGGAACCATCGCGCCGCGGGTGCGCCAGGCCTCCTGTGTCTGGGGATCGCGCAATACGGTGCGCATCGCTTCGTAGAGCTGGGTAATGATGGGCTCGGGCGTTTTGGCGGGCGCTGCAATGCCCGCCCATGAGGTGAGGTTCAGCTCCGGCAATTTGAGCTCGTCGAAGGTCGGCACGTCGGGCAATTGCGGCGCGCGTATGGGTGACGCTACTGCCAGTGCCCGCAGGCGCCCGCCCTGGATCACGGAGAGGTTGGACGTGAGGTTGTTCCACGTCATGTGTACCTGGCCCGACATCAGGTCAGTGAGCGCGGGGCCCGCGCCGCGGTAGGGAATGTGGGTGATAAACAGGCCCAGTTTGGCCTTGAGCAACTCCATGCTCAGATGCGCCACCGAGCCATTGCCCGATGAGGCGTAGTTCAGTTTGCCGGGGTTGGCTCTCACGTATTTCACCAACTCGGCGAAATTCTTCACGGGCAAGGCCGGGTTGATCAGCAACACGTTGGCCAGCCGTTCAATCAGCGTGACAGGCGCGAAGTCATTGACGGCGTCATAGGGCAGGCGAGGCGATACCGCCGGGTTGACCACATGGGTGGTTTGGGAGGTGACGATCAGGGTGTAGCCGTCCGCCGGTGCCCTGGCAACCAGCGTGGAGCCGATCGCGCCGCCCGCGCCGGCCCTGTTGTCCACGATCACGGTCTGCCCGAGTACCTTGCCCAGCCGGTCGGCCATGGCCCGGCCTGCACTGTCCACCGAACCGCCTGGCGGAAACGGAACCACCAGCGTGATGGGACGGGTCGGGTAACGGGCGGGTGCCTGGGCCAGCGCGGGCAAGGCGATGGCACTGGTCAAGGCGCAGCTGGTGCCGATAAAGCGGCGGCGATGCAGGGTGGTGGTCATGGTGAATCCTTGTGAAGGGCAATCAGGGGTGGATGGAGGTATGGCAGCGAATGTGGGTGGCGATCTGGCACAACACGTCGGCAATGTCCTCGCGCACGGCGTTGGCGCGGGGCAGCAGTTCGCGCGTTTTTTCATCCAGGTAAATCGCGCGGTTCAGTTCAATCTGCAGGCTTTGATGCCCGCGTGCAGGTACACCGAATTCGCGCAACAGGTCCTGACCGGCGTACGGGTCGTTGATGGCGACGCTGTAACCCAGTTGGCGGAATGCGTCGGCCACCAGCCCGGTAAAGGCGGTGCTGCAGCTCTGGCCATTGAGGTCGCCCAGTACCACGTCAGCCAGCGGCCCGGGCGCCACACGGCCCAGGCGCTCATAGGCATTGCTGGGCATGGAGTGGAGGTTCAGGTGCCAGCGGGGGCCTTGCGGCGCGGCAGCCTCCAGCGCCTGCGCCAGCGCGCGCCGGTAAGGGCGCCAGTAATGCTCAATGCGGTGCGCGACTTCCCGCGCCGGCAGGCGGCGGGTGTAGATGGGCTGGCGCGCAGGCGTGAGGCTGGACACCAGCCCGTTACCCAGCGCCAGGGTGCGCGCTGCGGGCGCCGCCCCGCCGGGCCAGGTGTCGGCCAGCATGGCGACGTCGATGTCGTGCTCATGGCGGTTCGGGTCGATGTAGCTGCGCGGGAAGGTGGCGTGCACCAGGGTGCCGCCCACGCGTGGCACCGCATCCCACAGCCAGTGCACGTGTGTGTCCTCGAGTTTGCGCAGCTCTGCAGCGTCCACGGCGTAGTCGAAGTCGGCCGGGTAATCGGTGCCGCTGTGCGGCGAGTCACAGACCAGGGCGATGGCAGGTTCTGCCGGGTGCAGCACCAGAACGGGCAGGACGGGGAGGGCGGCTTCGGCTGGCATCGCGGCTTCTGGTGGATGGAACATGGCGCAAGCGTAGACAGCCGGGGCCTTGCGGGCAAACGACAATTTGATCGCTGCTGATAACCTGATGTAATCAGGGCATGCGTTTCAAGTCTCCTTCCCTGCCCGAGTTACATGCCTTTCTGGCGGTGTGCCAGCTGGGCAGCTTTCGCCGGGCGGCCGACGTGTTGTGCGTGACGCAGGCGGCCGTGAGCCGCGCCGTGCAGCGGCTGGAGCAGCGCCTGGAATGCACGCTGCTGGACCGTTCCGGCACGCGGGTACTACCCACGGAGCGCGGCCGCGATTTCCAGGCGCTGGTGGAAGCCCATGTGGCAGGGCTTGAGGGCGCGATCGGCGAGTTCGGGGTGCGTGCAGAGCCGCGCAAGCTGCGTGTGAGCGTGGTGCCGACCCTGTGCACGCGCTGGCTGGTGCCGCGGCTTGGACAGTTCCGCGCTTCCCACCCGGACATCGAGGTCGAGCTGCGGCAGTTTCACCACGACGAGGATTTCACGCGGGACGATGTCGACCTGTGGATCAGTGTGAAGCGAACGGCGCAGGTCTGGCCGCGCGGCATTCGTGCGAAGTATCTGCAGGGGCGCGAGCTCATGCCGGCATGCACGCCGGCACTTGCCGCCCGGCTGAAGGCGCCGCGGCAACTGCTTGAGCTGCCCTTGCTGCACCACATCAACTATCCCGGCAACTGGGGTCTGTGGCTGCGTGAAGCCGGTGCCGTGGACACGCCACCTGTGCTCGGACCGGGCTTCGACCTCGGCAACAACCTGATCGTCGCCGCTTGTGCGGGCATGGGCGTGACCGTCATCCAGCCCTTGCTGATCGAAGCGGAGCTGGCCTCAGGCCAGCTGGTGCTGCCCTTCAGTCCGGCCGTGGCCACGGAACGTGGCTACTACCTCTGCAGCCGGGCAGCGCTGGCGCACAACGATGCCGTGGAGCAGTTCACACGCTGGTTGCTGGCCGAGTCGCGAGCCAGCATGAAGCACTTTGGGCTGACGCCGCAACGGCATTGACGGGGACTGCCGCCGCTGACCGCAGCGGAACCTGCTATCAAAAAAGTAGCTGCTTGCGCCCGTGGGGAAAGGGTGCAGGCCACTTTTGACCTTTAATCCCCCATCACCACGCCCTCACGGCGTGGATCTGCGCCGCCCAGCCAGAGCTGGGTGCCGTGCGCCTGGCCGCGTGTGATGGCCTGCAGGCCGCTGGTCATGTTCATCTCGCGCACTTCGGCGCCGCGGGCTTTCAGGGCCTCCACCGTGGCGGGTGAAAAGCGCTTTTCTTCCAGCAGGCTGGGGCCGTTCATTGAGGCGAAGTTGGGCAGGTTGATGGCCTGCTGCGGCAGCAGGCTCCAGTTCAGCACGCCGTACAGCGCTTTGGCGGTGTAGTGGATGATCAGCGCGCCGCCTGGGCTGCCGCCGCTCATGACCAGCTGGCCGGTGGCCTTGTCAAACACCAGCGTCGGCGCCATCGACGAGCGCGGGCGTTTGCCCGGCTGAACGCGGTTCGCCACCGGTTTGCCTTCTGCGTCGGTGGGCGCGTAGCTGAAGTCGGTCAGCTCGTTGTTCAGCAAAAAGCCCCTGACCATCTGGCGTGAGCCAAAAGCGTCTTCAATCGTGGTGGTCATGGCAATCGCGTTGCCCCAGGCGTCGACGATGCTGATGTGGGAAGTGCCGTACTCGGGCTGCTCGGGCATGGGTGCATAAGCCACCGGGGCGGCGCCGGGCAGGCCGGGTTTGGCGACCTTCATGCTCTGACCGCCGGGTTGCAGCGTGATCAGTTTGGCGCGGTCTGCCAGGTAGGCCGGGGCCAGCAGGCTCATCCAGTTGCCGCCCGGCGCCTGCACAAAGTCGGGGTCGCCCAGGTACTGCGCGCGGTCGGCAAAGGCCAGGCGAGAGGCCTCGGTGTACAGGTGCAGCCAGTCGGCCGAAGGTGTGGGCGCGGGTGTGACGCCGTCACCCCCGGTGCCGGTGACCAGGCCCAGCGTGGCAGCGGGCGTGTAGTTCAGGATGCCCAGAATCTGCCCGACCGCAATCGCCCCCGAACTTGGCGGCGGCATGCCGCAGATGCGGTAGTCGCGGGATTGGGCCCGGTAGTCGTGGCAAATGGGTTCGCGTTTTTTGGCCTGGTAGCCGGCCATGTCGGCCAGGCTCAGCTTGCCGGGGTTGGTCGGGTGTTGCTGCACCTTGCTGACGATGGCCTGGGCGATGTCGCCTTCGAGCAGCGCTCTGGAGCCGCCGGCTGCGATTTTTTTGAGCACATCGGCCAGCGGCGGGTTGCGCAGCAGGCTGCCGGCGGCCAGGGGTTCACCATTGGGCTGGTAAAAATACGCGGCAGCCACCGGGTCTTTTTTCAGGTGGGCCTCGGTTTTGAGCAGGGTCGCCAGCCGTGCGCTGACCCTGAAGCCGTTTTCGGCCAGGGTGATGGCCGGCACAAACAGTTGTGCCCAGGGCAGCTTGCCGTGTTGCCTGTGCGCCATCTCCAGCATGCGCACCGTGCCCGGCACACCGACCGAACGGCCGCCCACCACACCGTCGATAAAGGCCAGCGGCTTGCCGTCGGCGCCGAGAAAGAGTTTTTCGTCGGCGGCGGCGGGTGCGGTTTCGCGGCCATCAAAGGCCTCGACCGTGCTGCCACTGGCATGTAACAAAAACGCGCCGCCGCCTATGCCGCTCGATTGCGGCTCCACCAGCGTGAGCACCATTTGCACGGCAATCGCCGCGTCAATCGCCGACCCACCGGCCTTGAGCACCTGGTAACCGGCATCGGTGGCCAGCGGATTCGCGGCAGCGACGGCAAATTTGGTGCTGGCCCAGCCCGGCTTTTCGGTGTAGCCCGAAGCACCTTCGGGCTGCTGCGGCACGTTGTAGGCAAACGGCGGGGCCGAGACGCAGCCCGCCAGCAGCAGGCTGCTGAGCAGGGCAGCGGCAAGAACCGGGCAAACAGCGCGCAGGCGCGCAGGCGTGTTGTTTTTCATGGCTTCTCCTGTGGGATGAGCGGCCATGGTAAACCCAAGCCTCGCAGGCCGCAGCCGGAATTTGCCCGGCCCGGCAGCTGATTTATGTAAGCAGCTGAAAAAAGGCCGATCCGACTTTTTGAAGTCGAATCGGCCTTGAGCCCAGTCGGGAAAAGCGCGAGCTGCTATCCATTCGATAGCAGTCCCGGGTGCTAACGGGTCAGCGCGGCGCCAGGCGGATCGCGCCGTCCAGGCGTATCACTTCGCCGTTGAGCATGTCGTTTTCAAAAATGTGCTGCGCCAGTTTGGCGTAATCCTGCGGCGTGCCGAGGCGGCTGGGGAAGGGCACGGACGCGGCCAGCGAGTCCTGCACTTCCTTGGGCATGCCGAACATCATCGGTGTGCCAAAAATGCCAGGGGCAATCGTCATGTTGCGTATGCCGTTGCGCGCCAGGTCGCGCGCAATCGGCAGCGTCATGCCGACAATGCCGCCCTTGGACGCGCTGTAGGCCGCCTGGCCGATCTGGCCGTCGTAGGCCGCCACCGAGGCGGTGGAAATCATGACCCCGCGCTCGCCCGTGGCTTCAGGCTCGTTTTTGCACATCGCGTCAGCGGCCAGGCGGATCATGTTGAAACTGCCGACCAGGTTGACGGTGATGGTTTTGCTGAACACCGCGAGCGAATGTGCGCCGTTTTTGCCGACGGTTTTTTCAGCCGGTGCAATACCGGCGCAGTTGACCAGGCCCATCAGTTTGCCCATGGACACGGCTTTGGCGACGACGGCCTGGCCATCGGCCTCCTGGCTCACGTCGCATTTGACAAAAGCGCCGCCTATGTCTTTGGCAATCGCTTCGCCCTTGTCGACCTGCATGTCGGCAATCACCACCTTGCCGCCTTGGGCGGCCAGCATGCGGGCCGTGCCTTCGCCCAGACCCGATGCGCCGCCGGTGACGATGAATACTTTGCCTGCGATGTCCATGAGTGTTCCTTGAAAAGATGAAGAGGGGCGCGTGTTCTGGCGTTGACGTTGACGTCAACGTAAAAGGCAATTATCACGCATAAAAAAAGCCCGGCGGACCGGGCTTTTTTCTGGCTCAGTGGATCAATGAGGCTCTCACATGGCACCCATCGAGGGTGCCTTGTTCGCCAGCCGCTACGCTGGTCGATCCCGCTGCGCGGGCCCCTCGCCCTTCGCTGCGCGTCTTACTTGTAACCGACGCGGTCCAGCATCTGCTGCACTTTGACCTGATTCGCACCTACCGTGCTGATCGGGATGGTTTCAGACTTGAAGCTGCCGCCCGTCATCGCCTGCAGCGCCGGGTTGCTGAGCTTGACGCTGGCGACCGCCGGCCATTCGTTGTTGCCGTTGGCAAAATAGTTTTGCGCTTCCGGGCTGGCCAGGTATTCCATGAACTTCACCGCGTTGGCGCTGTTTTTTGCGTTTTTGGCCACTGCAGCGCCGGCGATGTTCACATGCGTGCCCCAGGACTGCTGGTTCGGAAACACCACGCCGACCTTGTCCACGATGGCCTTGTCTTCAGGGCTGGACGACCGCATGATGCGCGCCAGGTAGTAGGTATTGGTGATGGCAATGCCACACTCGCCACTGGCCACACCCTTGATCTGGTCGGTGTCGCCGCCTTTGGGCGCGCGCGCCATGTTGGCCACCATGCCCTTGAGCCACTCTTCAGCCTTGACCGGACCCAGGTGTTCCGTCACCGCGCCAAACAGCGACAGGTTGTAGGGGTGCGAGCCCGAGCGCGTGCACAGCAGGCCCTTGTTTTTCGGGTCGGCCAGTTCTTCGTAGGTGTCCACATCGGCCTTGTTGACCTTGAGCTTGTCGTACACGATGACCCGGGCGCGTGTGGAAAAGCCAAACCAGGTCGTGCCCTCGGCTGTGGCCTGGGCGCGCAGCTGTGCCGGGATGGCTTTTTCCAGCGCGGCCGACTTGATCGGCAGGAACATGCCTTCGCTGTCGCCTTTGGCCAGGCGTGCAGCGTCCACCAGCAAAATCACGTCGGCAGGGGAGGCCGCGCCTTCGGCCTTGAGCCGCGCCAGGATGCCGGCGTCGTCAGCATCCACCCGGTTGATCTTGATGCCGGTGGCCTTGGTGAAATTGCTGTAAAGCGCCTCGTCGGTCTGGTAGTGGCGGGCAGAATACAGGTTCAGCACCTGCTCCTGGGCGCTGGCGCTGGTGGCCACGCCCAGCAGTGCGCCCAGCAGGGCCAGGGTGTTCAGAAGGCGGTGTTTTTGACGCATGGGGTAAACGCTAAAGGTTGGAATGTGCTCAGTGTAATACAAACGCGAATTATTCTCAATAGTATTGGGACTCGGCGCCCCCTGAGCCCGCGCCTGGGCGCAACACGGCCGGAAGGCCGCCGCATGGCGGCGCTGCTTGCTGCGCTGTCACTCATCAGCCTGATGCTGGCCGGCTGCGCCGGACCGGCGCCGGTCCGCAGTGACATTGCGGCGGCCACCCCTGTGGCTCAGGCCCCCGCCCCGAGGCCGCCACGCTTGGGCCTGGCGCTTGGTGGCGGGGCGGCGCGCGGTTTTGCGCATGTGGGTGTGATTGCGGTGCTGGAAGAGGCCGGCCTGCGTCCTTCGGTGCTGGTCGGCACCTCGGCCGGCAGCCTGGTGGCGGCGCTGTACGCCAGTGGCAAAAGCAGCGCGCAGTTACAGCAGACCGCTCTGAACATGGAAGAAGTCGCGATCACCGACTGGATGCTGCCGATTTTTGGCCGCGGCATGTTTCGCGGCGAGGCCCTTAGCCGTTATGTCAACGATCTGGTGGCGGGACGGCTGATTGAAAACATGGCCATTCCGCTGGGCATAGTCGCCACCGACCTGAACAGCGGCCAGGCCGTGCTGTTTCAGCGTGGCGACACCGGCATGGCCGTGCGTGCGTCGAGCGCGGTGCCGGCGGTGTTTGTGCCGGTGAAGATCAATGGGCGCGAGTACGTGGACGGCGGCCTGGTGTCGCCGGTGCCGGTCCGTTTTGCCCGGCAAATGGGCGCCGAGCTGGTGATTGCCGTGGACATATCGAGCCCGCCCGAGGCCAACCCGTCCGACGGCACGCTGCAAATCCTGTTGCAGACTTTTGCCATCATGGGCAAAAGTATCAACCGGCATGAACTCAAGGACGCCGACCTCGTGGTGCAGCCCTCGCAGACGGGTCTTAAAAGTGCCGACTTCTCGGCGCGCCAGCGCGCCATTGACGCCGGCCGGGCGGCCATGCTGGCGGCGCTGCCCGAGCTCAAGGCCAGGTTGGCGACAGTGCCTCCCGCCGCCCGCTGATGCCCTGTTTTTGAGAGCTGCTGGCTTTGGTCCGGCAAGGGCTACAGCCCGATTTGATGCAAAAAAAAGCCTGATCTTGCAATCAGGCTTTGAAGGGGTCCGTGAAACTGGATTTCTGGAAGGACCCGAGGAGACAACTGGCTGGAGCACAGCTCCCATGGTTGAAGATCGGAGCCACACCCCTGGTTCGGTAGAGCCGGGACCGGCTCCGGCCTGAATCAGCCGGCCCTGGGGCCAGCCGCTTCAAGCCTTGTGATCAACGCTTTTTGGAAGCGGTCTTGGAGGCGTTCACAGCAGTGGCAGTCACTGCGGTGATGTTGGCTTCAGCCATTTCGCTGGCTTGCTTGACGGCTTTCTGGACCGACTCGAAAGCGTTGTTGGCAGCAGCGACAGCGCTTTTCATCACGGCAACGGCGGTCTCGGAACCGGCTGGTGCGTTTTTGGCTGCGCTGTCCACCAGGCCCATGAATTTGGCTTGGGCTTCAGCAGCCTGGCCTTCAAAGGACTTGCCCACTTCAGAGCTGGTGGCGGTGGCGATGTCGTACAGGTGGCGGCTGTAGGCGGCTGTTTTTTCAGCCAGGGGCTGGAACAGGCCGGCTTGCAGGGCCAGCAACTCTTGTGCGTCTTTCACGCCCATGAGTGATTGTGTGTGGTTGGCGGACTCGGCCAGAGCAGCTTTGGAAGCCTGGACATTCAGTTCAACCAGTTTCTCAACGCCTTCAAAGGCCTTGCTGGTCAGACCAAACAGGGTCTCAACGTTTGCTTTGTGGGAAGCCATTACTTGTTCAGCGGTCAACATATTCAAATCTCCAATATAGGTGGGTTAAAACTTCAATTAGTTGCCTGCTGGACAAGCGCTCCGGGGAGTGATTTGTCTATTGCTGCACTGCAACATAACTGAAGTATAGGGATTACCCGAGGCAAATACAAGCTGATTTTGTTGCAGTGCAGCATTTTAGATATGTGGCTCTAGGAGCCTGTAGTCCACGCGGTTTTCCAGCAGCAGCCACAATGCGGTTCCGGGCACCTGCCACAGGTGCTTCTCCTGATTTTTTCCCCATGGTCTGGTTCGCCGCCTTGCAAGCTTTCTACGCCGATCACTTTGTACTGCCCTTGCCGGCGGGGCACCGCTTTCCGATGACCAAGTACCAGCGCCTGCGGGATCGCGTGGCGCGCGAGTTGCCGCAGGTGCGCACGGGTGTGGCACCGCGCGCGAGCGACGGTGAACTGGCGCTGGCACACGACCCGGCCTATATCCAGGCGGTGACGGATGGCACGCTGGGCGCGGCGGCCATGCGCGAAATCGGCTTTCCCTGGAGCGTGGAGATGGCCGAAAGATCGCGCCGCTCGGCCGGTGCCACAGTGGCGGCTGCACGGGTGGCGCTGGGTCTGGCGGCGCGGCCTGAAGGGGTGGCCGCGAACATGGCCGGCGGCACGCACCATGCCGCAGGCGGCAAGGGTGGCGGGTTTTGTGTCTTCAACGATGCCGCCGTTGCTGCCCGGCTGATGCAGGCCGAACATGCGCGCCTGCAGCGCCATGAGCGGCATCCGCTGCGGGTGGCCGTGATTGACCTCGATGTGCATCAGGGCAATGGCACGGCCAGCATTTTCAGCCGCGACCCCAGTGTTTTCACGCTGTCGATACACGGGCAGAAGAACTTCCCGTTTCGCAAGGAAGCCAGCGACCTCGATGTGGATTTACCCGACGGCTGCACCGACGCGCCCTACCTGCAGGCGCTGGAGCAGGCGCTCGACGAACTCGACCGGCGCTTCGAACCCGGTCTGGTGATCTATCTGGCCGGGGCCGACCCTTTCGAGGGCGATCGGCTGGGGCGGCTCAGCCTGAGTTTCGACGGGCTAGAGGCGCGCGACCGGCGGGTGTTCGACTGGGCCTGGCAGCGCCGCATTCCGCTGGCTTTTGCGATGGCCGGTGGTTACGGTGTCAACATCGACGAGACGGTGCAGGTGCAGATGAACACCTGGCGCGTGGCGCTGGCCTACTGGCAGCGCTGGCAGGCCTTGCCCGGGCTGGCAAAATAAGCGCCCATGACATCACCGACACGCCCTCAAGCCGAGCCGCGCAGCGCTTACAAAGTCTTTCGCCCGATTGGCACACGCTGGATGGACAACGATGTGTACGGCCATGTCAACAACGTTGTTTATTACAGCTGGTTCGACACCGCAGTGAACGGCTACCTGATCGAGAGCGGCGCCATCGACATCCACGCCGGCGCCGTGATCGGTCTGGTGATCGAGACGCAATGCAATTATTTTGCGCCGCTGTCTTTCCCGGAACCGGTGCTGGCCGGCATCCGTGTGGCGCATGTGGGCTCGTCCAGTGTGCGTTATGAGGTCGGCCTGTTCGCTGGCAACGCGAGCACGGCACTGACGGCTGCCAAAGGCCATTTCATCCATGTGTATGTGGACCGGCAGACGCGCCGGCCCGTGCCTTTGCCCCTGCAACTTCTGACCACCCTGGAGACCCTCAAGTGAGTGACACCCCCCACGCTGTTGATGCAGCCATCAACAGCCGCATGTCCACGCGTGCCTTCCTGCCGCAAGCCGTTCCCCGCGCCACGCTGGAGCACCTGCTGGCGCTCGCCAGCCGCGCGCCCTCGGGCACCAACACCCAGCCGTGGAAGGTGTATGTGCTGCAGGGTGCCAGCAAGGGCAGCCTGATGGACAAAGTCTGCGCCGCGCATGACGCAATTCGCGCCGACCCCGCGCTGGCGGCGCAATACCGGGAGGAATACGACTATTACCCGGAAAAATGGGTGTCGCCTTACATCGACCGGCGCCGCGAGAACGGCTGGGGGCTTTACGGCTTGCTTGGCATAGGCAAGGGCGACAAGGACAAGATGCATGCCCAGCACCAGCGCAACTACCGGTTTTTTGATGCACCCGTGGGCCTGATGTTCACGCTGGACCGGGTGATGGGCCGGGGCAGCCTCGTGGACTACGGCATGTTCATGCAAAACATCATGGTCGCCGCGCGCGGCCACGGCCTGCACACCTGCCCGCAGGCGGCCTGGAACGGATTTGCCAGCATCATCCTGCCGCACATAGGCGCGGGGGAAGGGGAGATGCTGGTGTGCGGCATGGCGCTGGGTTATGCCGACGAATCGGCGCTGGTCAACACCTTTCGCACGCCGCGTGTCAGTCCACAGGACTTCACGACCTGGCTGGAGTGATCTCCTTGCGGGTAAAGTCAGGGCTTCGCGCAAAAGCGCATCTTCCCCCTATTTTGAAAGATTGATCATGGCACTGACCACCACCCCTTCCGGCCTGCAATACGAAGACACCGTGCTCGGCACCGGCGCCATTGCCAAGGCCGGCCAGAATGTCCGTGTGCACTACACCGGCTGGCTGTACAACGATGGCGTGCAGGGCGCCAAGTTTGACTCGAGCAAGGACCGCGGCGACCCGTTTCAGTTTTCACTGGGTGCCGGCCAGGTCATCAAGGGCTGGGACGAAGGCGTGCAGGGCATGTCGGTGGGCGGTACGCGCCGTCTCGTCATCCCGGCTGAACTCGGTTACGGCGCTCGCGGCGCCGGCGGCGTGATTCCGCCAAACGCCACCTTGCTGTTCGAAGTCGATTTTCTGGGTTGAGGACTTCTGCTCTGCGTGTGATGGGCACTGGCGTGTCCAGTCATTCGCACAAAAAATAAACCTACGGAATTGCCCATGATCATCACGAGTCTGCTTGATACCGACCTGTACAAGTTCACGATGATGCAGGTGGTGCTGCACCAGTTTCCGGGTGCGCAGGTGGAGTACCGCTTCAAGTGCCGCAATGCCGGTGCCCCCGGGGTCAGTGATCTGGCGCCGTATGTGCGGGAAATCCGGGAGGAAATCCGGGCGCTGTGCAGCCTGCAGTTTCAGGACGCCGAACTCGCCTATTTGCGCGCCTTGCGCTTCATCAAAAGCGACTTTGTCGATTTTCTGGGCCTGTTCCGGCTCAATCAGAAATACGTCACTGTCAATGCCCTGCCGTCGGGCGAAATCGAGGTGGTGATTGAAGGGCCGTGGCTGCACACCATCCTGTTTGAAATTCCGGTGCTGGCCATCATCAACGAGGTCTACTTCCGCAACACGCAGAAACTCGCCGATGTCATGCAGGGGCGCAAACGGCTGGATGCCAAGATCGGGCTGCTCCAGGCCGAGGGACTGCGCGAGCTGAAAATTGCCGATTACGGCACACGCCGGCGTTTTGGCCAGGCCTGGCATGAGGAAGTGCTGCGCACCCTGATTGCGCGCCTGGGCACCGGCCCGGACGGCCAGTTTGCCGGCACCAGCAATGTGCTGTTCGCGATGAAACTCGGCCTGACGCCGCTGGGCACGATGGCGCACGAATACCTGCAGGCCTGTCAGGCGCTGGGGCCGCGTCTGCGCGACAGCCAGGTATTCGGCTTTGAGTCCTGGGCCAAAGAGTACCGGGGTGATCTGGGTATTGCGCTCAGCGATGTCTACGGCATGAGCGCCTTCCTGCGCGACTTTGACATGTATTTCTGCAAGCTGTTTGACGGCGCCCGCCACGACAGCGGCGATCCCTTCCAGTGGGGCGAACGCATGCTGGCGCATTACGCCAAAAACCGCGTCGATCCGAAAACCAAAACGCTGATCTTCAGCGATGGCCTGACGGTGCCGCGCATCATCGAGCTGTATTCGCAGTTCAGGGGGCGTTGCCAGCTGGCGTTTGGCATTGGCACGAATCTGACCAATGACCTCGGTTACGAGCCGCTGCAAATTGTGATCAAGATGATCCGCTGCAACGGCCAGCCTGTGGCCAAGCTGTCCGACACGCCGTCGAAAAACATGTGCGACGACGAAAAATACCTGGCTTACCTGCGCCAGGTGTTTGAGATTGCCCATACTGCATAATTTGCTGCACTTTTTGCCGTTTACTGCGGCTCACAACCAAGGTCTCATGCAATGCTCACCCTGATTGTCCTGGTTTTTGTTCTGGCCTATGCGGCCATTGCCCTGGAGCACCCCCTCAAGATCAACAAGTCGGCTTCCGCCCTGATTGGCGCCGGCCTGTTGTGGACGATTTATGCGGTGGCCACCGGCGACGCCCAGAAGGTGGGTGGGGAGTTGGGCGAGTCACTGATGGGTACTGCGCAGATCGTGTTTTTCCTGATGGGGGCCATGACCATTGTGGAGGTCGTGGATGCGCACAATGGTTTCGAAGTCATCACCGCGCGCATCAAGACCACCCGGCTTTCCACCCTGATGTGGATGGTGGGCTTTGTGACCTTCTTCCTGAGCTCCATCCTGGACAACCTGACAACGACCATCGTGATGGTTTCGCTGATGAAAAAGCTGCTTGAGCGGCGCGAGGACAGGCTGTTTTTTGCCGGCATCATCGTGATCGCTGCCAACGCTGGCGGAGCCTGGACGCCAATTGGCGACGTGACCACCACCATGCTGTGGATCGGTGGCCAGATCACAACGGTGGAAATCATGAAGGGGCTTTTCCTTGCGTCCCTGGTCAATCTGCTGGTGCCCCTGACGGTGACCAGCTTCGTCCTGGGCGCCCGTCCGGTCATAGCGCCGCAGCGGCCGGAAAACGAAAACACGCTTCAGACAACGGCGTTCGAACGCAATCTGATGTTTTTCATGGGCCTGGCCATTCTGGTGGCAGTCCCGGTGTTCAAGACGCTGACAAACTTGCCGCCCTTCATGGGCATCCTGTTCGGGCTGGGCCTGCTTTGGCTGGTGGGCGATCTGATTCACCGGAAGAAGGACGATGAGGACAAGGAACATCTGACCCTCGCGCGGGCACTGACCCGCATCGACATGAGTTCCATTGTTTTCTTCATTGGCATCCTGCTGGCGGTGGCCACCCTGGAGCACACCCACATCCTGTCGTCGCTTGCGCAATGGCTGGATCGGGTGGTCGGCCGCCAGGACGTGATCGTCATGATCATTGGCCTGGTCAGCGCGATTGTGGACAACGTGCCGCTGGTGGCCGCCTCCATGGGCATGTACAGCCTGGAGCAGTACCCGCCCGACAGTTTTCTGTGGGAGTTTCTGGCCTATTGCGCCGGGACGGGGGGCTCCATCCTGATCATCGGTTCGGCGGCCGGTGTGGCTGCCATGGGGCTTGAGAAGATTGATTTCTTCTGGTACGCACGCAAAATCAGTGGTCTTGCGCTCATTGGTTATCTGGCTGGCGCCTTTGTGTATATCGTCCAGTACCGGCTGCTCCATTGAACTTCCGGGGCAGGGCCTGACGTCCAGGCCCCTCCCATCTCCCAACCCACAGGACTGAGGTGCGCTTCATGAAGCCCAAGCTGCTGATCGCCCGCGCGATTTTTCCAGAGGTCATTCAAAAACTGGAGCAACACTTTGAAGTGGAGACTAACCAGTCCGATGAACCTTTTTCCAGGGAACAGCTGATCCAGAAGCTGCAGGGAAAAAGCGGGGTCCTGACAACCGGCGGGGACCGCATTGACGCCGGTGTGCTGGCTGCCTGTGCGGATCTGCGGATCTGCGCCAACATGGCGGTGGGCTACAACAATTTCGAGCTCGATGCGATGACGGCCGCGGGTGTGCTGGCGACCAACACGCCGGACGTGTTGACCGAGACCACCGCCGACTTTGGTTTTGCGCTGCTGATGGCCACGGCCCGCCGCATCACCGAGAGCGAGCATTACCTGCGCGCCGGCTTATGGACCCGCTGGAGCTACAACATGTTTGCAGGCGCCGACATCCACGGCAGCACGCTGGGCATTCTGGGCATGGGCCGTATCGGCCAGGGTATTGCCAAACGCGGTGCGTTTGGTTTTGGCATGAAGGTGATTTACCACAACCGCTCGCGGCTCGATGCAGCGCTCGAAGCCGAATGCCGGGCCGACTATGTGGGCAAGGAAGAACTGCTGAAAAGCTCTGACCATCTGGTGCTGGTCTTGCCTTACTCACCGGCTTCACACCACAGCATAGGCGCGGCCGAACTGGCGCTGATGAAACCGACGGCGACACTGGTCAACATCGCGCGCGGCGGCATTGTGGACGATGCGGCGCTGGCGCAGGCCCTGCGTGAGGGGCGTATTGCCGCTGCCGGGCTCGATGTTTTCGAAGGGGAGCCGCAATTGAACCCCGATCTGCTGCTTGTGCCCAATGTGGTGCTGACACCGCATATCGCCAGTGCCAGCGTGCCGACGCGGCTGGCCATGGCCCACCTGGCAGCCGACAACCTGATTGGCTTTTTCAGGGATCAAAGGCCTCCGAGCCCCTTGAACCCTGCGGTATTGCCTTCTTCTGACAGATCCGGCCCATGACTGTTTTCCAGGCCTGGCTGGCGCTTGCCGCGCTGCTCTTGAACCTGCTGCTGCTGGTGTATTTGCTGTTGCGCAAGCCGGTCACCACTGGCCGCGAAGAGCTGCTGGCCGGTATGGCTGCGGGCAATGACCGGCTGGAGCGCGAATTGCGGCGCGAAATCAGCGACAGCTCGCGCAGCAGCCGTGAAGAGCTGGCCACCACCTTTTCCACCTTTCAGCTGACGCTGGTGCAGCAAAGCGCCGAAGCGATTCGCACGCAGAATGCGCAAATCGATGCGTTCTCGCAGCAACTGACCCTGCTGCAGAAAACGCTGTCAGACACCCTGACCACGCAGCTCCAGTCGGTCAGCGAATCGAATGCGCGGCGCATGCTGGAGGTGCGTGAGACGCTGGAGCAGCAACTGGCCCAGTTGCAGCAGACCAATTCGGCCAAGCTCGACGAAATGCGCAAGACGGTGGATGAAAAACTCCAGACCACGCTGGAGACGCGCCTCGGTGAAAGCTTCAAACAGGTGGCCGACCGGCTCGAGCAGGTGCACAAGGGCCTGGGCGAAATGCAGACACTGGCCGTTGGCGTGGGCAACTTGCAGCGCGTGTTGACCAACGTCAAGACGCGTGGTGTATTTGGCGAGGTGCAGCTTGAAGCCCTGCTGGAGCAGGTGCTGACCACCGACCAGTACGCCAAACAGATCGAGACCAAGCCGCGCAGTGGCCAGCGCGTGGACTTTGCAATCCGCTTCCCCGGCCGGGGTGACGAAGGCGCGCCGGTCTGGCTGCCGATCGACGCCAAATTTCCGCGCGACGATTACGAGCGCCTGCTTGATGCGCACGAACGCGTGGACCCGGCGGCGGTGGAACTGGCTGGCAAGGCGCTGGAAGCGCGTATCCGCACGGAGGCCAAATCGATTGCCGAGAATTACCTGGCCGCGCCGCACACCACCGACTTTGCCATCCTCTTCCTGCCGGTCGAAAGCCTGTATGCCGAGGTTCTGCGCCGCCCCGGGCTGATGGACGCGATTCAGCGCCAGTACCGCGTGACGCTGGCCGGACCGACCACGCTGCTGGCCATGCTCAACAGCCTGCACATGGGCTTTCGCACGCTGGCGCTGGAGCAACAGGCCTCGGAGGTCTGGAAGGTACTGGGCGCGGTCAAGACCGAGTTTGAGCGTTATGGTGAATGGGTGGCACGCATCAAGGAGCAGGTGGCCAAGGCCTCGGACACCCTGGACAAGGCCGACACCCGGGCCAAGCAGATGCGCCTGGCGCTGCGCAAGGTGGAAGCCCTGCCCGATGGCGAGTCCCAGGTGTTGCTGCCGCCAGCGGCCGATGCCGATCTGCTCGACGATTGATGCAGGCCCACCGTTTTTGCTACTGAGTTGATAGCTGCTTACGCAAATGCCATAAGGGCCAGAGCCGTATTCTCTTCTTACGCATGACGCCATGACGCCCGAACTGGCCCGCCTGATCCTTGCACAGATTTGCCTGCACGCCTGTATGGCCGGGACCCGCATGGCCGCGCCTTTGCTGGCGCTGCGCGAGGGCTACAGCCCGCTGGCTGTCGGGGTGCTGCTGGCGCTGTTTGCCTTGACGCAGGTTTTTCTGGCACTGCCGGCCGGGCGCTTTGCCGACCGCCGTGGGCTGAAACGTCCGATCGGCTACAGCGTGATGGCCGCGATGCTGGGCGCCGGCATGGCGGTGGCTTACCCGGTGTTTCCGGTGTTGTGTCTGGCCGCATTGCTGACCGGCGGGGCCACCGGCGTGGCTGTCATCGCGCTGCAACGCCACGTCGGCCGGGCTGCGGCAGGCGCCTTGCACTTGCGCCAGGTGTTCAGCTGGCTGTCGATCGGACCGGCGGTGTCTAATTTTGTCGGACCGTTCTCGGCCGGCTTGCTGATCGATCACGCCGGTGCATTGCCCAACAGCACCGACGGGTACCGGGCCGCTTTTTTTCTGATGGCGGTGCTGCCACTGGCCAGCTGGTTTCTGGTACGGCCCACCCGCGAGCTGCCCCCGCTGCTGCTTGCGGCCGGCGGCGCGGGCACCAAGACCTGGGATTTGCTGCGTGAGCCGGGTTTTCGCCGGCTCATGCTGGTCAACTGGTTCCTCTCGTCCTGCTGGGATGTGCATACCTTTGTGGTGCCGGTGCTGGGTTTTGAGCGCGGCATCAGCGCGTCTGTGATCGGCTCCATCCTGGGCGCGTTTGCGGTGGCTGCGGCAGCCATCCGTTTTGTGATGCCGCTGGTCGCAGCCCATCTGCGCGAGTGGCGCGTGCTGGTGGTGGCCATGCTGGTGACGTCGGCGCTGTTTGCGGTTTATCCCCTGATGCAGACGGCGCTGGGCATGGGGCTGTGTTCGGTGCTGCTGGGCCTGGCACTGGGAACGGTACAACCCATGGTCATGAGCATGCTGCACCAGATCACGCCCGAGGCGCGGCATGGCGAGGCGCTGGGCCTGCGGCTGATGGCGATCAATGCATCCAGCGTGTTGATGCCCATGTTGTTCGGAACCATGGGTGCGGTGATTGGTATCGCCGGCGTGTTCTGGGCCGCCGGTGCGGTGGTCGGTGCCGGCAGCCGTCTGGCCTGGCAGCTCAAGGACTGAGCAACAGGCAGTGAGCCAACAGTGACTCCCCCTTCAAGCAGGGGCCGCGGGTCCGGCTTTGCCGGCCCGCAGGCGCAGCGGCCCCCTCGGGGGGCAGGGCGCTACACGAAGTGAGCAACCGTGGGGGCTAAAGTTTGTAAAAAGTCTTGATCGCGTCCCAGGCCGCCTGCGGCTCATCGACGTATTCAATCAGTTTCAGGTCTTCCGGGGAAATGGCGCCTTCTTCAATCAGCACGTCAAAGTTGAGCAGGCGCTTCCAGTAGCTGGAGCCGAACAAAATGATGGGCACCGGCTTGGCCTTGCGGGTCTGCACCAGCGTGATGACTTCAAACAATTCGTCCAGCGTGCCAAAACCGCCGGGAAAAGCCACCAGCGCCTTGGCCCGCATCATGAAGTGCATTTTGCGCAGCGCGAAGTAATGGAACTTGAAATTCAGCGAAGGCGTCACGTAGGGGTTGGAGCCCTGCTCGTGGGGCAGGGCGATGTTCAGACCTATGGTGGGCGCGCCCATTTCCTGCGCGCCGCGGTTCGCCGCCTCCATGATGCCCGGACCGCCACCGGTACAGATAAACAGTTGCTGCGCCGGCAGCAGGGGTTTGCTGTGGGTCGCCACGAGCCGGCCGAAGAGGCGAGCCTGTTCATAAAAAACCGCGTTGCGCTCCTGCCGCTGCGCCAGGGCCAGCGCCTGCGCATCGCCGGAATCACGCGCCAGCTGCAGCGCCTGTTGCGCCTGCTCGGGCGCCGGAAAACGCGCGCTGCCAAAAACAACGATGGTGTTTTCAATGCCCTGGGCGTGCTGCTCAATGTCGGGCTTGAGCATTTCGAGCTGGAAGCGCAGGCCGCGGGTCTCGCGCCGCAGCAGGAACTCGGGGTCGGCAAAAGCCAGGCGGTAGGCGTCGGCCTCCAGCGGGTTGCCTTTGTCGGCGTGTGACTGCAACTCGGCCCAGGCATCGGCCAGGCGGCTACCGGATATTTCTTCTGTCTGTTGCATAAACCAGGCTGTTGAATGTGGGGATGTAAAAAGGCCCCGTCAGGAGCCTTTTGCGAGTCGGATGCGGCAGGGCAGGCTCAGACCCGCTTGCGGTATTCGCCGGTGCGGGTGTCGATTTCGACAATATCGCCCTGGGCCACAAAAATCGGCACGCCGATTTCGAAGCCGGTGGCCAGTTTGGCGGGTTTCAGCACCTTGCCGGAGGTGTCGCCCTTGACGGCGGGTTCGGTCCAGGTGATCTCGCGCTGGACGCTGGTCGGCACTTCGACCGAAATCGCCTTGCCGTCGTAAAACACGACTTCGAGCTCCATGCCGTCCTGCAGGTAATTGAGCGAGTCGCCCATGTTTTCGGCTTCGACTTCGTACTGGTTGTACTCGGCGTCCATGCAGATGTACATCGGGTCGGCAAAATAGGAGTAGGTGCAGTCCTTCTTGTCCAGAATGACCTGGTCAATCTTGTCGTCGGCCTTGAACACCACTTCGGTGTTGAAGTTGGCAATCAGGCTTTTGAGTTTCATGCGCACGGTGGCGGAGTTGCGCCCGCCGCGGCTGTATTCGGTCTTGAGCACCACCATCGGGTCTTTGCCGTTCATGATGACATTGCCGGCGCGTATTTCTTGAGCGATTTTCATAACAGTTTCTTTAGGGTTGGGCCGCCAGAGGTGTCTGCGGCGCTGCAGGTCTTTGGCCGGTCGGCGGCATGGCCAGCTACCGGCCCATGCAAAGCCCTGTATTTTAGCGTTTTTTGGGCCGTGCCCCGGGCGGCCCCGGTCTGGCCGGCCTGCGACCGGCCTTAAGGCTGGTTTAAGTGTTCAGGCCGCAAGCTGGCGGCCTGTCTGACTCCGGGGTGCGCCAGTGGCCACCCGCCCGACCCCCATGACTTTGCCTGCTGCCGGCGCTGACACGGCGCTTTGCCCCCGGGTCCTGAAACCATGTTTGCCGCGCCTGGCGCTGCGGGTGGAGACGCTGGTGCTGGCCTGTGTCAGCTTCCTGCTGCTCACCGGCAACAGCCCGTTCTGGCGCGCGGCGCTGGCCGATCGCAACTGGGAACTGGCCGCGAGCTGGGTTTTTGCGCTCGCGCTGTTTGTCGCTTTTGCGGCGTTTTATTTTGCTTTCACCGCGCTGCTGGCCACCCGCCTGACGGTGCGTCCCTTGCTCAGCGCGCTGCTGCTGTGCACCGCTTTGGCGTCCTGGTACATGGACCATTACGCGATTTACCTCGACCGGGCCATGTTGCGCAACCTGCTGGCCACCGATGTGCAGGAAGCCGGCGAGTTGCTGGTGTGGGCCATGGTCCCGCACCTGCTGCTGTTCGGTGTGCTGCCGGCGGCGCTGGTCTGGTGGCCCCGATTGAAGCAGCGCAGCCTGGGACGCACGCTGGCCATCCGCCTGGGCTGGGTGGCCGCTGCGCTGGTCATTGGCGCGCTCAGCCTGCTGCTGGTGTTTGCGGACTTTGCGTCGCTGATGCGCAACCAGCGGGAGCTGCGTTATCTGCTGACGCCCGGCAATCTGGTGGCAGGCCTGGCGGGGCATGCGCTGGCGGGTGTGCAGCAGCCGGCGCATGCCAGGCTGGCGGTGGGCGAAGATGCACATCTGGGCAGGGCCTGGCAGGCGCGAAACCGGCCGGTGATGTTTGTGCTGGTGGTCGGTGAAACCGCGCGCTCGCAGAATTTTTCACTCAACGGTTATGGCCGCCTGACCAACCCCTTGCTGGCCCAGCGCGATGTCATCAGTTATCCGCATGCAACCGCCTGCGGCACCTCCACCGAGGTGTCGCTGCCCTGCATGTTTTCCCCTTATGGCCGGGCGCATTACGACGAGGCCGGGATACGCACGCATGAGTCCGTCCTGCATGTGCTGGCGCGGGCCGGTTTCAAGGTCTTGTGGCGCGACAACCAGTCGGGCTGCAAGGGTGTGTGTGATGGCCTGCCTGCCGAGCAGCTGGACCACGCCAAGGTGGAGGCTCTGTGCGCAGAAGGCCAATGCCTGGACGAGGTGCTGCTGCAGGGCATGGAGGGCATCGCGCGTGACAACCAGGGCAACCTGCTGGTGGTGATGCACCAGCTGGGCAGCCACGGACCGGCATATTTCAAGCGCTACCCGGCGCTGTTCAGGCAGTTTGCGCCGGCCTGCGAGAACGAAAACCTGCGTGGCTGCACGGCGGCGGAGATTGTCAATGCCTACGACAACTCGCTGCTGTACACCGACTTTTTCCTGTCGCGTGTGATCGGCTTTCTGGAACACTCGCAAAAACAGTACGACACCGCCATGCTGTATGTGTCAGACCATGGCGAGTCGCTGGGCGAGGGCGGCCTTTACCTGCACGGCATGCCTTATGCCATTGCACCGGAGGTCCAGACGCGTGTACCACTGGTGATCTGGTTGTCGCCCGGGTTTCGCAACAGCTTTGGCATCAACCAGGAATGCCTGCGCAAAAATGCCGGCGCTGCGCTCAGCCATGACAAGCTGTTTCACTCGCTGCTGGGGGTACTGGATGTGCAGACCCGGGCTTATGACCGTGCGCTGGATTTGTTTGCGCCTTGCCGTCCGCCCGTGCTCACGGCGAGCGGGCCGCAAAACGAACACTGATGCGCAAACCGGGGCCGCCGGGAGCGTCTTCCAGTGAGATGCCGGCGCCGTGGCGCTCGGCCACCGCCTGGACAATCGCCAGTCCCAGGCCGCTGCCGTGGGGCACGCCGCCATCCTCACTGTTGCTGGCGCTGCGGTAGAAGCGGTCAAAAACCCGCTGGCGCTCGGCCGGCGTGATGCCCGGGCCACTGTCGGTGACACGCAGGCAGGGGCGGCCCTGGTCGATGCAGGCCGCCACATCGATGCGCCCGCCGGCCGGGGTGTGGCGCAAGGCGTTGTCCACCAGGTTGTTCAGCAAAATGGTCAGTTGCTGGGCGTCGGCGTCGGTCACCGGGCTGCCTTCGTTGACCGCGCCCAGGTCAATTTGCCGCTGCTCTGCACGCGCGCTGAAGCGGCTCACTGCGGCGCGCACCAGGTCCGCCAGGTTCACCGGTTCGCGCTGCAGTGCAGGGGTTTCCGGTGCCAGCCGCGAGAGCTGCAGCAGTTGCTCGACCAGGTGTTGCGCACGTTCTATGCCTGCACGCAACTGGCCCAGGGCGGCCTGGCGCTGCGTGTCGTCAGCGGCGCGTTCGAGCAACTGCAGCTGCAGCCGCAAAGCGGTGATCGGTGTGCGCAGTTCATGCGCCGCGTCGGCCAGAAAAAGCCGCTGCAGCGCCAGCGCGCCGCCCAGGCGCGCCATCAGGTCGTTGATCGCGCCTATCAGCAGATGCAACTCGGGCGGATGTGCCGACAGGGCGATCGGGTGCAGGGCCTCGACACTGCGCGCCGTGACATCGCCCGCTGCACGGGCCAGCGGGGCCAGGCCACGCCGCAGCGCCAGCGTCAGCAGCACGGCCAGCACCGCGAGCAGCGCCAGTGCGGGCGCGATCAGCACGGTGCCGGTTTCCCTGGCCAGTGCCTGGCGTTCGCTGTCGCGCTGGGCCGCCTGCACGATGCCGTCGTCAAGCACAATGGTGTAGAGGTGCCAGCGCTCCTGGCCCAGGCTGACCACGCTCAGGCCGCTGCGCGACAGAAAAGGCAGGGTCACCTCAGGGTCGGACCGGTGCAACAGGGTGCCGCTGCGGGTCCAGGCCGCAGTGACAAATTCAAATTTGCCGTATTCCTCATACACCCGCGGCAGCTGCCCGGCCAGGCTCGGTGTACGCGCCATGCCGTAGCTGCCGTGGTGGTTGGCCACCGCCAGTGCCACCTGCTTGAGGTTGTCCTCAAAGACCTCTTCCATCTCATGCGCCAGCGTCCAGTACGAGGTGGCCACCAGCAGGCTGGCGCCCAGCGCCAGCGCGCCCATGGCCCAGACCAGGACGCGGCGGTGTATCGATTGGGGCGCGCCGCTCATGCGGGCTCGCAGACCTTGTAACCCACGCCGCGCACATTGCGTATGGTGTCGGCGCCGAGTTTGCGGCGCAGCTTGTGCAGGTGCACCTCGACCGCGTTGCTGCCGATTTCTTCGGTCCAGCCGTAGATCGAGTCTTCCAGCTGGGCCCGCGACAGCACCGCGCCGGGGCGCTGCATCAGCGTCTCCAGCAGTGAAAATTCACGGGCTGACAGATTCACGTTTTCGCCTTTCAGGCTCACCTGTTTGTGCACCGGGTCCAGCGTCAGGCTGCCACATTGCAGCAGCGGCGAAGCGCCTCCGGCATGGCGGCGCAGCAGGGCGCGTACGCGGGCAATCAGCTCGTCGAGGTCAAAGGGTTTGAGCACATAGTCGTCGGCCCCCGCATTGAGCCCGGCAATGCGGTCAGCCACCGCATCCCGGGCCGTGACGATGAGGACCGGAACGGCGTCCCCGCGCGCGCGCAGCTGATGGAGTACCGCCATGCCGTCCTGGCCCGGCAGGCCCAGGTCCAGCACGGCCAGGTCGTAGACATCGTTGGCCAGTGCCCTGCTGGCGGCGTGGCCGTCCATGACCCAATCGACGCTGAACCCGGCCTCGCTCAGGCCCTGCCGCAGCGCGCGGCCAATCATGGTGTCGTCTTCAATCAGTAAAAGTCTCATGCCGGGTCAGTGCGATGCTGCGTGACAAAACACATGAGCTGGGTGGTCAGGTCCGCTTGTGCCAGCAGGCGCTGCCGGGCAGCACGGACCGTGTCCGTCCAGGCGCCGCTGGCCATGGCCGGTAGCGTGGCTGCAGTCCCGGCGTTCCAGACCCGGTGAAAGTCGCGCAGGGAAGGTGGCGCCTGCAACATGTCCAGAAAAGCCTGCAGCTTGTGCAGGTGGGCCCCATCACTTTGCGGGTAAATCTGCCAGACAAAAGCCTTGCCGGCCCAGAGGGCGCGGACCAGCGAGTCTTCACCCCGCACAAAGTTGAGGTCGCAGGCCCAGAGCAGGTGGTCAAAATCAGGCTGTGTCAGCCAGGGCAGGTATGAAAACGATAGCTGCTCACGCCCGTCCCGATTGGGCTGTGGCCGGTTTTGGTCATCAAGGACGGCCTGGACGGCAGCATGGGCCCGGCCCGCGGCCACCAGCAGCCGCACCGGCTGGCCGTCCAGCCCGTCTCTGGCCAGCTGCGCCAGCAGGGCAGCGAGCGCAGGCGGTTCGTAACAGAACAGGGACAGCAGCTTTTCACCTTGCCAGGGGACGCCCTGCTGTGCCAGCCAGGCGCCGCGGTCAAACGCGGCCTGGCGCTGTGCCAGGTCCGCCTCACGCAACAAGCCGCCGGTGGACGCGCTGAAGCCGGGGTAGAAAAACCACTTGGTCCAGCCCGCGGCCGGTCCCTGCGATACCGGGGAGGGCATGGCATGGTTGCGCCCGGCGTAGCCTTCCGCAGACAGGTACTCCAGATTGATCCATACCGGTTTTTGGCCTGTAGCCCTTTCGCAGTCTGCACAGACAGCTATGAATTCAGGAGCAACTTCACAAGCAAAGGCTTCAACCAGAACCTCACACGGGGCCGCGTCCAGGCGCAGCAGGTTCAGGCCCAGCGGTTCCAGCCAGGGCAATACAGTCACGCTGTCGCAGCCTTGTGGCGCCATCCAGTGCAGGGCAGAGGCATCATCGACCCACAGGCGCACGCGCTGGCCACGCGCCGCGAGGGCAGCGCTGAGCCGCCAGCAGACACCGATGTCGCCATGGTTGTCTATGACTTTGCAAAAAATGTCCCACTGCAAGCTGCGATCCATTCCCGGATTGTCCACAATACGCATACTCTGGCACAAGCATGACATCACCGCACGAATTTGACCCCCAACTGCTCAGCGAAGTGGCGGCCCTGCCGGCCATGCCTGGCGTTTACCGCTACTTTGATGCCGAAGGTGCGGTGCTGTATGTGGGCAAGGCGCGCGACCTGAAAAAGCGCGTCTCCAGCTACTTCCAGAAGAACCACGGCGGCACCCGCATAGGCCACATGGTGACCAAAATTGCGCGCATGGAAACCACGGTGGTGCGTTCCGAAGCCGAAGCCCTGCTGCTGGAAAACAACCTGATCAAGACGCTGAATCCGCGCTTCAACATCCTGTTCCGCGACGACAAAAGTTACCCCTACCTGAAACTCGCGTCGCACAACTTTCCGCGTGTGGCCTATTACCGCGGCGCGGTCGAAAAGAAACACCGTTACTTCGGGCCCTACCCCAGCGCCTGGGCGGTGAAGGAAACCATTTTGCTGCTGCAAAAGGTGTTCAAGCTGCGCACCTGTGAAGACACGGTGTTCAACAACCGCACGCGGCCCTGTCTGCTGTACCAGATCAAGCGCTGCTCGGCGCCTTGCGTCGGCCACGTGACACCGGAGCAGTACGCGCTGGACGTCGCCAACGCCGAACGCTTTTTGCAGGGCCAGGCCGGGGAGATACTGACCGAACTTGAAAAGCAGATGCGCGGCCATGCGGAAAAACTCGAGTTTGAGCAGGCCGCCGAGCTGCGCAACCAGATGTCGGCGCTGTCCAAGGTGCTGCATCAGCAGTCCATGGAAACCGGTGGTGACAAGGATGTGGACATCCTGGCCGTCAAGGTGCACGGCGGCAAGGCCTGCGTCAACCTGGCCATGGTGCGTGGTGGCCGGCACCTCGGTGACAGGCCGTATTTTCCGACCCATGTGGAGCACGCCGCTGATCTGGCCGGGCTCGATGGCGACAGCCCGGAATATGCCGGCACCGACACAAGGGGCAAGGTCAAAAGCCTGGAGGCGCTGGTGCTGGAGGCATTTGTGGCCCAGCATTACGTCGATGTGCCGGTACCACCGGTGCTGGTCTGCAGCCAGCCGGTGGACAAGGACCTGATCGCTGCCCTCGTCATGCAGACCGGCAACAAGATCAACGCGATCCACCAGCCGCGCGAGCAGCGCCGCATCTGGCTGGAGATGGCGCAGAAAAATGCCGACCTGCAACTGGCCCGGCTGCTGGCCGAGCAGGGCTCGCAGCAGGCGCGCACACGCGCGCTGGTGGTGGCGCTGGACCTGAAGATGGACGACCTGGACACGCTGCGCATCGAATGTTTTGACATTTCACACACGGCCGGCGAATCCACCCAGGCCTCGTGTGTGGTGTTTCATGGCCACAAGATGCAAAGCGCCGAGTACCGGCGCTACAACATCGAAGGCATCACACCCGGCGATGACTATGCGGCCATGCGCCAGGTGCTGATGCGGCGTTACAGCAAACTGGCGGAGGCGGCGCGCAACAACACCGCGCGGCTGCCGGACCTGGTGCTGATCGACGGCGGCAAGGGCCAGGTCAGCATGGCGCGCGAGGTGTTTGAAGAGCTGGGCCTGGACCTGGGCCTGATTGCCGGCGTCGAAAAAGGCGAGGGCCGCAAGGTCGGTCTTGAGGAGCTGGTGTTTGCCGACGGTCGCGACAAGGTCTACCTCGGGCGTGACTCCGCCGCCCTGATGCTGATTGCGCAGATACGCGACGAAGCGCACCGCTTTGCGATCACCGGCATGCGTGCCAAACGCGCCAAGGTGAGGGTCGGCGCCAGCCGGCTGGAAGATGTGGCCGGCATAGGCCCGAAGCGGCGCGCCAGCCTGTTGCAGCGTTTTGGCGGCATACGCGGCGTGAGTGCGGCCAGTGCCGAAGACATTGCCACGGTGGAGGGTATCTCGCGCGAACTGGCCGAGGAGATCTACCGGGCTTTGCATTAGCAGGGAAATCAGCCTGCAGCCCAATGGACACGGGCGTGAACAGCTACTGAAATCATAGCGGCGCAGAGCATGTCAAAATCGGGCCATGTTTCTGACCATACCCACCGTGATGACCTGGACGCGCATTGTCGCGATTCCGCTGATTGTGGGCATTTTTTACCTCGAGATTGCGCCGGAGAAAGCCAACCTGATTGCCACCGTGATGTTTGTGGTGTTTGCCGCCACCGACTGGCTGGACGGCTTTCTGGCGCGCAAGCTGAACCAGACCTCATCCTTTGGCGCTTTTCTCGATCCGGTGGCCGACAAGTTTCTGGTGTGTGCGTCTTTGCTGGTGCTGGTGCACCTGCAGCGCACCGATGTGTTTGTGGCGCTGATCATCATCGGGCGCGAGATCGCGATTTCGGCGCTGCGTGAATGGATGGCACTGATAGGTGCCACCAAAAGTGTGGCGGTGCACATGTTGGGCAAGCTCAAGACAACGGTGCAGATGGTGGCCATTCCGTTTTTGCTGTTTGACGGTGTTCTTTTCGGCATCATCGATACCAACGAATGGGGCACCTGGCTGATCTGGCTGTCGGCCGTCCTGACGGTCTGGTCCATGATTTATTACCTGAAAAAAGCCATTCCCGAAATCCGCTCGCGCGCCAAATGAATGCCGCTGGTGCCGACGGCGCAAACAATGCCCTGATCCGGGCCATGCCGGTCGTGTTTGTGCTGATCTGGAGCACCGGTTTCATCGTCGCCAAATACGGCCTGCCTTACGCGCCGCCACTGACTTTTCTGAGCATCCGCTATGCACTGTCGCTGCTGTGTTTTGTCGCCTGGATCATGCTCGCGCGTGTCGCCTGGCCGCAGAGCCGCGCACAATGGCTGCACCTGGGGGTGACCGGCATCCTGATCCATGCGGGTTACCTCGGCGGGGTCTGGTCAGCCATCAAGGGCGGCATGGGTTCGGGTCTGTCGGCGCTGATTGTGGGCTTGCAGCCGGTGTTGACGGCGGTCTGGGTCTCGTGCATGGGGGATGCCGGCCAGAGCGAGAACCGTGTCAGTGCGCGTCAATGGCTGGGTCTTGTCCTGGGGCTGGCCGGCCTGCTGCTGGTGGTATCGCGCAAGTTTGGCGCGGGCGATGAAGCCACGCCCTACACGCTGCTTTGTGCGGTGCTGGCCCTGCTGAGCATCACCGCCGGCACGCTGTATCAAAAGCGTTTTGTCAAAGCTGCCGATGTACGCAGCGCCAATGCCATACAGCTCGGTGCGGCCCTGCTGGTGACGCTGCCTTTTGTTTTTCTGGAAAACGAAGCCGTGCAATGGACGTCCGGCTTTGTCGGTGCGCTGGCCTGGTCGGTGCTGGCGCTGACACTGGGCGGCAGCTCGCTGCTGTACATGCTGATCCAGCGCGGCGCCGCCACGGCTGTGACCAGCCTGCTTTACCTGGTGCCACCGACCACCGCGCTGATGGCCTGGCTGCTGTTTGGCGAAGCCATCACCGTTGTCACCGTGCTCGGCACGGCGCTGACGGCGCTGGGCGTCTGGCTGGTGGTGCGCAGCCCGACCCGGTCGGCCTGAGGCGCCTGCTTGCGCCCTCAGTGCGGGGCTTTGGCAAGCGCGCGCCAGGGTTCCTGCCTGAATTTTTCTGCCAGGCAATCGATCAGCAGGCGCACGCGTTTGGGCGTCTGCAGGCGGTAGGGCGCCAGCCACTGGATGTCTGCGTCCAGCATGGCGTACTGCGGCAGCAAGCGAGTCAGCTTGCCGGAGGCCAGATGCGCCTGTACATCCCACAGGCTGCGCAGCATCACGCCGCGCCCTTGCAGGCACCAGTCGCGCACCACCTCGCCAGAATTGGAAGACAGCAGACCCTGGACACGCACACGCTGCCCGGTCGCTGGGGCGCTTTTGCTGCGGACTGCGCGCACCGGCTGCAGCTGCCAGGTGTCAAACTGGCGCCCGTTCTCGCGAACAATCAGGCAGTTGTGCTGCGCCAGTGCCTCGGGCGTGGCGGGCAGTCCGTGCTTGCGTACATAGCCGGGCGCGGCCACCAGCACACGCTGGTTGCCGGCGAGTTTGCGTGCCGTCCATTCGGCGCTGCGCTGCGGCCCCGGCGCCCAGAGCCAGACTGCACCGTCAAACCCCTCTGCGGCCAGATCGGGCAAGTGCTCGCAGAGCTGCAGCTGGATCTGGATGGCAGGGTGCATGGCCTGAAACTCAGCCAGCAAGGGCGCCAGCCAGATGCGCCCGAAACCCAGTGTGGCGGCCAGCCGGATCAGCCCCGAGGCTTCTGATTTGCGCTCCTGCAGCGATTGCTCCAGCGCTTCAAATTCGCCCAGCAGCAGGCGCGCACGTTCACACAGCAGTTCACCTTCCAGCGTGGCTGCCACACGCCGCGTGGTGCGCTGAAACAGCAGCAGCCCCAGTTCTGCCTCCAGCCGGGCCAGGCGTTTGGTGACGGCCGAAGGGGCGATCTGCAGCGCCTCGGCGGTGGCGGTCAGGCTGCCATGCTGCGTTATCGCCAATACCAGGCTCAGGTCAGCGCGTTCCATAATTTCCTGTTTGAGAATAATGTGTTGACGGATTATTCCTTGATGGAAGACTGTCTGGCAATCACAATCGCGGCATGCTGGAAGCTTTTGAGATCTTTGAGTGCAGTCGTGGTGCGGTGAAGTTACATGGCCGCCGGGGCGGGCAGGGCGCGCCCCTGCTGTTGCTGCACGGCCATCCGCAAACCCATGTGATGTGGCACGCCGTGGCACCTGAACTGGCGCAGCATTTCTGCGTGGTCATGATGGATTTGCGCGGCTACGGGGACTCGGGCCGACCCCCTGCCGACCCCGCGCACGAGACTTATTCAAAGCGCGAGATGGCGCTGGACGCGCTGGCGGTGATGCGGCAGCACGGCTTTGATCAATTCCAGGTGCTGGCGCACGACCGCGGCGCGCGGGTGGCGCATCGCCTGGCGGCGGACCATCCGGCCGCGGTGCAGCAGTTGATGCTGCTGGACATTGCGCCCACGCTGGCGATGTACGACCAGACCTCTGACGCCTTTGCTCGCGCGTACTGGCACTGGTTTTTCCTGATCCAGCCGCCGCCCTTGCCGGAAGCGCTGATCGAGTCTGACCCGGTGCGTTATCTGCACAGCGTGATGGGCAAACGCCATGCCGGGCTTGGGGCCTTTGCGCCGCAGGCGCTGCGTGAATACGAACGCTGCGTGCAGATTCCAGGCAGCGCGCAAAGTATTTGCGGGGATTACCGCGCGTCTGCCAGCATGGACCTGGTCCATGACCGCGCGGATGTGGCGGCCGGGCTGCGTTTGCCGCAGCCGCTGCGTGTGCTTTGGGGTGAGCATGGCGCGGTGGGCCAGTGTTTTGATGTGCTGCAACTGTGGCGCGCGCGTGCTGCGCATGTGACCGGCCTGAGCCTGCCCTGCGGCCACTACATTGCCGAGGAGGCGCCGCAGCTGTTGCTGGCGCAAGCCCTGGATTTTTTCAAACCCTGAAACCGAGAAAGCCACTCATGAATACAAGCACCGGAACGAAAAGAATTGCAGTCATCGCCGGAGACGGCATTGGCAAGGAGGTCATGCCCGAAGGCCTGCGGGTGATGGAAGCTGCTGCTGTCAAGTTCGGCATCAAGCTGCAGTTCGATCACTTTGATTTTTCGAGCTGGGACTATTTTGAGAAACACGGCCAGATGCTGCCTGACAACTGGAAGGACCAGATAGGCGGTCATGATGCGATTTATTTCGGCGCTGTCGGCTGGCCCGACAAGATTGCCGACCATGTCTCGCTGTGGGGTTCACTGCTGCTGTTCCGGCGCGAGTTCGACCAGTACATCAATTTGCGCCCGGCCCGCTTGATGCCCGGCATCATCGCCCCGGTGGTGCGACGCGACGGCTCGGCGCGTGCGCCCGGTGAGATTGATTTTTACATCGTGCGTGAAAACACCGAAGGTGAATACTCCAGCATTGGCGGCAAGGCTTTTCCGGGCACAGAACGTGAGTTTGTGTTGCAGGAGTCGGTGTTCACCCGGATTGGGGTGGACCGTGTGCTCAAGTTTGCCTTTGAGCTGGCGCAGTCCCGGCCGAAGAAGCACCTGACCAGCGCCACCAAATCGAATGGCATTTCAATTTCCATGCCCTACTGGGACGAGCGCGTGGTCGAAATGGCCAAAGGCTACCCCGGCATCCAGCTCGACAAATTTCACATTGACATACTTACCGCACATTTTGTGCAGCGGCCTGATTTTTTTGATGTGGTGGTGGCGAGCAATCTGTTTGGCGACATCCTCAGTGACCTCGGGCCGGCCTGCACCGGCACCATAGGCATCGCGCCCAGTGCCAACCTCAATCCGGAGCGCAAGTTTCCCTCGCTGTTTGAACCGGTGCATGGATCGGCCCCGGACATTGCGGGGCGCGGCCTGGCGAATCCGATTGGCCAGATCTGGTGCGGCGCCATGATGCTGGAATTTCTGGGTTACAAGGACGCGCACGACGCTGTGCTGGCCGCGATTGAAAAGGTGCTGGCACCAGGCAGCGGCGCGCCGCGTACGCCCGACCTGGGTGGCACCGCCAGCACGGCCGATGTGGGCAAGGCGATTGCAGCAGCGCTGGGTTGAGCGGCGGGTGGGTCCCTTGATGGGCTGCTTCGCAAATGCAGGGCATGCTTACGAATATGACGGGAAAGCGTGAAAAAAAAGACTAGAATCCGCCACCGCACGTTGTAAAAATCTGATGTTGTATTGACACGATAGGAGTCCATGGCTCTAATTGGAATCAGCAGACGATCTGCACATGCCGCCTCCGCTGCCATCTTTGTGACAGATGCCCAGGGGAGTAATTTCCAGAGACAACCAGATTAACTTACCAATCAACGAGGGGCTCCTTGTGAACAAGACTGAACTGATCGAGCACATTGCCAAACACGCCGATATTTCCAAAGCCGCTGCAACACGTGCGCTGGAGTCCACCATCGGTGCTGTCAAATCCACCCTGAAAAAAGGAGGCTCCGTGTCTCTCGTGGGTTTTGGTACTTTTGCAGTGGGCAAACGTGCGGCCCGAACCGGCCGCAACCCCCGTACCGGCGATGCGATTAAAATCAAGGCAGCCAAGGTCCCCAAGTTCCGTCCGGGCAAAGCGCTCAAGGACGCACTGAACTGATACCCATGAATTGATAGTTGAGGTGGGGTGCTTAGCTCAGTTGGTAGAGCAGCGCCCTTACACGGCGTAGGTCGGCGGTTCGAGCCCGTCAGCACCCACCAGAAACTGGACAAAGGCGAACACAAGGTTCGCCTTTTTTATTGATGGCTTAACATGGCCGATTGACAGCCGTACAGGATATCCGAGATGTTTGATTTCATTCGCAAGCACACCAAAATCACGATGGCGCTGCTGTTTCTGCTGATTGTTCCGTCCTTTGTGCTGGTGGGCATGGACGGCGCCAGCCGCTCGGGCGGCAGCAGCGCTGACGGCGTGGTCGCCGTGGTGGATGGACGCGACATCACGCAGCCCGAGTGGGACATGGCGCATCAAAATGAAGTCAACCGCCTGCGCGCTTCCATGCCTGCGCTGGATGCCAAGCTGCTCGACTCGCCAGAGGCCCGTTATGGTTCGCTCGAGCGCCTGGTGCGCGACCGTGTGCTTGCAGCAGCTGCCGCTGGCAGCGGGCTGGTTGTGCCGGACCAGAAGCTGCAGCGCCTGTACGCCGAGGACAAGGCCCTGGCCTCTTTCAGGTTGCCCGACGGCAAATTTGACCGCGCCGGTTTTCAGGCCCAGACCGGTATGGCGCCAGAGCAGTATGAAGCCGGTTTGCGCAGCGACCTGGCCATGCGTCAGGTGATGCTCGGTGTGTCGGGCACCAGCTTTGCGTCGAAGGCTGCAGCCGACGCCTCGCTCAATGCCTTTTTCGAAAAGCGCGAGGCCCAGGTGGCGCGTTTTTCCACTGCGGACTATGCGGCCAGGGTCAACCCGAGCGATGCCGAACTGGCGCAGTTCTACAAGGACAACCAGCCACTGTTCCAGGCGCCTGAAGAAGCCACGGTGGAATATGTGGTGCTGGATCTGGAAGCCGTGCGCAAAGGCATCGCGGTCGATGAGCAGGAGTTGAAAAAACAGTACGAGCAGAGCACGCTGCAACTGGCCGGCAAGGAAGAGCGCCGTGCCAGCCACATCCTGATCGAGTCGCCCGCAGCCGCAGCGCCAGCCGAACGTGAAAAGGCCAGGGCAAAAGCAGTCGAATTGCTGGCGGCTGCCAAAAAGGCGCCCGACACGTTTGCCGATCTGGCGCGTAAAAATTCGCAGGACGCCGGTTCAGCTCCCGCCGGTGGTGATCTTGATTTCTTCGCCCGCGGCGCCATGGTCAAGCCTTTCGCCGATGCGGCTTTTGCCATGAAAAAAGGCGACATCAGCGATGTGGTCGAAACCGAGTTTGGTTACCACATCATCCGGCTGACCGATATCCGCCAGCCGAAACAGAAGACCTACGAAGAGATGAAGCCGGCGCTGGAAACCGAGGTCAAGCAGCAACTCGCGCAGAAAAAATTTGCCGAGACGGCAGAAACTTTCAGCAACGCCGTGTATGAACAATCCGACGCCCTGCGTCCTATCGCCGACCGCCTGAAACTCGAAGTCAAAACCGCCACCCGGCTGACGCGCAACCCGGCGCCGGGCGCCACTGGCGTACTGGCCAATCCCAAATTTCTGGGCGCGCTTTTTTCACCCGATTCGGTGGATAAAAAACGCAATACCGAAGCGCTCGATCTGGGCGCCAGCCAGCTGGTGTCCGGTCGCATCACCCAGTACACACCGGCCCGCACCTTGCCGTTTGCCGAAGTCAGCGCTGCGGTCCGCACGCGCCTGCAGCAGCAGCGCGGCGCCGAACTGGCGCGCAAGGAGGGTGCCGAAAAACTCGCTGCCTGGAAAGCCAGCCCGGACGCAGCGGTGTTGCCGGCGCCGGTCGTGATCTCGCGCGAGCAGTCCCAGCAACTGCCAGCGTCCATTGTCAGCGCGGCGCTGAGCGCAGACCTCAGCAGCGCGCCTGCGCTGGTCGGGGTTGATCTGGGCGCGCAGGGTTATGCCATCGTGAAGGTGCTCAAGGTGCTGCCGCGCCAGGCCCCTGCGGCTGCGCAGGCGCAGCAGGATCAAACCCAGTACACCCAATGGTGGACATCTGCGGAAAGCCTGGCGTACTACAACATCCTGCGCGAGCGTTTCAAGGCCAGTATCAAGGTGGCACGGCCGGCGGAGCAGAAAGCCGGCGCATAAACCAGGCGCTCAAGCTGCAACCCGGTATCCGCTCATGCAGTTGCCGTTATAATTGAAGGCTTCGGTGGCTGTAGCTCAGTTGGTAGAGTCCAGGATTGTGATTCCTGTTGTCGTGGGTTCGAGCCCCATCAGCCACCCCAGTATCCCCAGTGAAAAAGCCCCTGTTCAGGGGCTTTTTTCATGCCGGCCTCCAGGCGCGAAGCCCGCAAGCCCTCAGGCGATGGGCCGGATGGTCTGCCAGTAGGCTTGCGCCTCGGCCAGTTTGTTCTCGAAGTCGCGTGCAGTCAGTGGTTTGCTGGCGTAGCTGTTGAGCCCGCCTTTGAGCGCCAGTATGGCGTCGGATTGTTCGCTGGCGGCGGTCAGCAACAACACGGGAACAAGGGCGGTGCGCAGGTCTGCGCGCATGCGCTGCAGCACTTGCAGACCGTTCAGCCTGGGCATGCCCAGGTCCAGCAGCACCAGTTCGGGTTGATCATCCGGGCGGCGCTGGCTGTAGCTGCCTTCGCAGAACAGGTAGTCCAGGGCCTCCAGCCCGTCGCGGGCGACCACAATCTGGTGCGTGCAGCCGGTTTCCTCCAGCGCGATCAGGGTCAATTCAAGATGGTCCGGGTTGTCTTCCACCACAAGCATGGTTGGCATTTGCATTGTTGGCCCATTGAATCAGGAAAAATCAATATACGGCCAAAACCGGGCGGTGCAGGCGATGTATCCGGCCGATTGCTGTGCAAAATTACCGGCTTTGCCGGCGCGTTGTGGCCCGCCGGGACGTCAAGCCTCCGTCAGTTGACCATCACCAGCTTGCCCTTGACCCCGCGTGAGCCCATGTGGGCGTAGGCCGCCTTGAGTTCGGCCATGGGCATGGTGCGGTCTATCACCGGTTTGATTTTCCCCTGCGCATACCACTGGGCCAGCTCGGCCATGGCGGCGGCGCTGGCTTTGGGTTCATTTTTGGCGAAACCGCCCCAGAACACGCCGACGATGGACGCGCCTTTGAGCAGGGTCAGGTTCAGCGGCAGGGCGGGGATGGGGCCAGCTGCGAAACCCACCACCAGGTAGCGGCCGCGCCAGGCGATGGAGCGGAAGGCCGGCTCGGCAAAATCCCCGCCCACCGGGTCATAAATCACGTCCGGGCCCTTGCCACCGGTCAGTGCCTTGATCGCGTCGCGCAGGTTTTCGCGGCTGTAGTTGATGGTGGCATCGGCGCCTATGGATGTGCACAGCGCACATTTCTCGTCGGTGGATGCGGCAGCGATCACGCGCGCGCCCATCACCTTGGCGATCTGTATGGCCGAGGTGCCGACACCCCCGGCGGCGCCCAGCACCAGCACGGTTTCACCGGCTTTGAGCTGGGCCCGGTCCACCAGCGCGTGGTGCGAGGTGGCGTAAATCATGATGAAAGCCGCTGCATCGACATGCGGAAAACCATCGGGCAAAGGCATACACAGCGCAGCCGGCGCAATCGTGTGGGTGCCAAAACCGCCAGTGCCCGACAGACAGGCGACGTTCTGGCCCACTTTCAGGTGTTTGACGCCTTCGCCCACAGCCTCCACGACGCCGGCGTATTCGGACCCCGGCACAAAAGGCAGGGGCGGCTTGATCTGGTACTTGTTCTGCACGATCAGCAGATCGGGGAAATTCAGGCTGGCGGCCTTGATGGCAATCAGCACTTCGCCGGCCTTGGGCTGGGGCGTGGGCAGTTCCTGCCATGTCAGGGCATCAACGCCGGTGGGGTCTTCACAAAGCCAGGCATGCATGGTGTCTCTCCGTTGTCTTTCAGATCACTGCATCATAGGCAGCTTGGCCTGCCTAACGCGGAAAGTGGGTACACAGTTTGTCACCCGAGAGACCCCAGGCCCTAAAATCAGGGGCATGAAAATCCTGATTTGCAACGACGACGGCTACCAGGCCTCCGGCATCATTGCCCTGTACGAAGCGCTGAGGGATATTGCCGATGTGGAAGTGGTCGCGCCCGAGCAGAACAACAGCGCCAAATCCAACGCTCTGACCCTGCATTCGCCCATGTATGTGCAGACGGCGGCCAATGGCTTTCGTTACATCAACGGCACGCCGGCCGATTGTGTGCATATTGCGCTGACCGGTTTGCTCGGCTACCGGCCCGACCTGGTGGTGTCTGGCATCAACAACGGCGCCAATATGGGCGACGACACGATTTATTCAGGCACGGTGGGTGCGGCCATGGAGGGTTACCTGTTTGGTATTCCTGCCATTGCGTTTTCCCAGACCGAAAAAGGCTGGGGCCATATCGATGTGGCGGGCCGGCGCGCGCGCGATCTGGTGCAGCAACTGATGCCGTCGCTGGAAAAAATCGCCGATGGCGCGCAGCCCACGGTGGCGCCCTGGCTGCTCAATGTGAACATTCCCAACTTGCCCGACGAGCAGCTCCAGGGCTACAAGGTCTGCCGCCTGGGCCGGCGCCATGCGGCGGAACGCGTCATCATGCAGACCAGCCCGCGCGGCGAGACCATGTACTGGATAGGCGGCGCAGGGCCGGCCAGGGAAGAGGGCGAGGGCACGGACTTTTTTGCGACCAAGCAGGGCTTTGTGGCCATCACGCCGCTGCAGGTAGACCTGACCGACCACGAGCGCCTGCCTTACTGGGCGCAGACAGCGGCCCGCCTGACACAGGCGGCGCACACCGCAGCGGCGCCTGACGCGGCCCGGGCTGCGGCATGAAACCCACGGAAAAACCTGCATCCAAACGCCCGGGTTTCCCGGTTCGCCTGGAGCCCGATGCGGGTACCCCATCTGCTACAAAAAAGGTAGCTGGGCGCGCTCATCCAGAAAGGGCTACAGGCGTTTTTGACTCCAGGAAAACAGCACCGGCGGTGTTGCCCAGCGGTGTCGGACTGGATTCCAAAGCGGTGCGCGCCCGCATGGTGCACAAGCTGGCGGCCCAGGGTGTTGCCGATGTGCAGGTGCTGGCCGCCATGGGGCAGGTCGAGCGCCATCGCTTTGTCGATACTGCGCTGGTCAACCAGGCCTACGAAGACACCAGCCTGCCGATTGGTCTGGGCCAGACGATTTCCAAACCGAATGTGGTGGCCCGCATGCTGGCCTTGTTGCGGGAGGGCGCCGCCGGCCCCCAGGGCAAGCTCGGAAGGGTGCTGGAAATTGGCACAGGCTGCGGCTACCAGGCCGCTGTGCTGGCGCAACTGGCCAGTGAGGTCTACAGCATCGAGCGCCTGCGCGGCCTGCATGACAAGGCGCGCGAAAACCTGCGCTTGTTCCGCCTGGCCAATGTGCACCTGCTGTTTGGTGACGGCATGGCCGGGTATGCCAAAGGTGCGCCCTATGCGGCCATCATTGCGGCTGCGGGCGGCGAGGCGATTCCGGCCGCCTGGGTGGAGCAACTCGCCGTCGGTGGCCGGCTGGTGGCGCCCATGCATGTGGCCGGCGGTGGACAGGCGCTGGTGGTGCTGGACAAGACCCCACAGGGTGTTACACAGACGGTTCTGGAGGCGGTCCACTTTGTCCCTTTAAAATCGGGAACCAGCTGACTGGCGGGAACTCTGCTTCACCCTGGCGTTCTACGTTTCTACGTTCTACGCAGTGGGCCCAGGAAGCGATGGCAATTGCACAGGCAAAGGAAAAAAAGCAATGAATGAACAAGCAGGCCCGGTCATGGCAGCGTCTTTTCACCCGGCCCTGGGCGGGCAGCACAAGACGCGCCTGCTGCTGGCCGGCGTGCTGGCTGGCGCCATGCTGCTGTCTGCCTGTGGCACCCGCAGCCTGGGCCGTGCGCCGGTTGAAGACCGGGGCATAGGTGCGGCGCGCCCGGTGCCGAGCGCGGTCGATACCGGCAGCGTCAAGCTGCTGCCCGGCGCCGAGAACGCCGGCAAACCCGGCTACTACACCGTCAAACCCGGCGACACGCTGATTCGCATTGGCCTGGACACCGGGCAAAACTGGCGCGACATCGGGCGCTGGAGCAACCTTGAAAATCCCAACCTGATCGAAGTCGGGCAGGTGCTGCGTGTGGCGCCCCCTGTGGAAACCACCGCCGTGGTCGTCCGGCCGGTGACCTCCGGCGCGGCCACCGCTTCGTCTCCGGCGCAGGCCAGCAGCGCGCCGGCCGCGGCAGCCAGCGCTGCCAAACCGGCAAGCGCGCCGCCGGCCTCCGGTTCGGCCGCTGAAGATGACCTGGCCTGGATCTGGCCCGCCCAGGGTCAGGTGCTGGCCGGCTTCGACGAAGCCAAGAACAAGGGCATGGACATCGCTGGCAAGGCCGGCGACACCGTGGTGGCATCAGCCGATGGCCGTGTGGTGTATGCAGGCGCAGGGCTGCGGGGTTATGGCAACCTGATCATCCTCAAGCACAACAACACCTTTCTGACGGCCTATGCGCACAACCAGACGCTGCTGGTCAAGGAAGACCAGTCGGTGCGCAAAGGGCAGAAAATTGCCGAAATGGGCAGCAGCGATGCGGACCGCGTGAAGCTGCATTTTGAAATCCGCCGCCAGGGCAAACCGGTGGACCCGGCCAAATACCTGCCGGGCAAGTAAACCCCTGACCAGCTGCCGCACCTGGCCCGGCAGCGCAGACTTGATCACAAAATTAGCCGCCAGCCCTTATCCGGAAAGCGTGATCAGCTATCAAGTTGATAGCTGATCCTGCCCGCCCGGGATGTCGTCGTAACCGCGGCCCATGAACTGCAGCAGGTCCAGGCCATGGCCGAAGGGGTCTGCCAGCCCTGCAATGCGACCCCAGACGCGGTCGGTGACTGGCTGCTCCAGCACCGCGCCGTACCGCAGCAGCCTCTGGACCGCTGCATCGATGTCATCGACCACAAAATCAAGGTGCACCGGCGTCCAGTGACGCCGGTAACTGCGGCTGCCGGGCTGACCGGGCAGGGGCGTGGTCCCTTCGGCCTGCAGCAGCAGGTCGATGGGGCTGCCCGCCCCCAGCAGCTCGACAAAACCGCTCTGAAAGCGCCGGCCGCAGCGCAGGCCCAGGCCTTCGGTGTAGAACGCAATCGCGCGCTCCATGTTGTTCACGTCGATGCAGATGCGTAATTCCATTGCCCGCTCCTTGCCGCCAGGTGTTTGCCAATCCAAAAAATGGTAGCTTAGCCGCGCTGCAGTAATGGCCTGAGACAATGGGTGCATGTCCCGAAGAAAACAGAACAAAACGCAGAACCAGCCGCTTGCCGCCCCGCCCGCGGACTACCCACCGGATATCCTCACGGTCGAGTCACTCGACATTGAAGCCCAGGGCATTGCACACCGCGACGACGGCAAGGTGGTATTCATCGACGGCGCACTGCCGTTTGAGACCGTCAGCGCCAGCGTCTACCGCAAGAAACCAAGTTTTGAAAAAGCCACACTGATGGCGGTGCTGCGTGAGTCCTCGCAGCGTGTGCGCCCGCAGTGCCCGCATTTCGGCCTGCACACCGGGGCCTGTGGCGGCTGCAAGATGCAGCACCTGCATGTGGGTGCGCAGGTCGCCGTCAAGCAGCGCGTGCTGGAAGACAACCTCTGGCACATCGGCAAGCTCAAGGCCGATATGGTGATGCGGCCCATCGAAGGTCCGGCCTGGGGCTACCGCTACCGGGCCCGCCTGTCGGTGCGTTATGTGCGCAAAAAGGGCGAGGTGCTGGTGGGTTTTCATGAGCGCAAAAGTGGCTATGTCGCCGACATGCGCGAGTGCCATGTGTTGCCCCGGCATGTCAGCGATCTGCTGCTGCCGCTGCGCGCGCTGATCGCCGGCATGGACGCCAAAGAGACCCTGCCACAGATCGAGCTGGCCTGTGGTGACGCGCTCACAGCGCTGGTGCTGCGCCACATGGAGCCGCTATCGGGTGGCGATCTGGCGCGGCTGCGCAGTTTTGCGGCAGACCGCCCCGGCCTGCAATGGTGGCTGCAGCCTGGCGGGCTGGAAACCGTGCGTCTGCTCGATGAAGGTGGGCCACAGCTCGGTTATGGCTTGCCCGAATTTGGCGTGGTGATGCCTTTTAAACCGACCGACTTCACCCAGGTCAACCCGCACATCAACCAGGTGCTGGTGTCGCGTGCGCTGCGCCTGCTGGACGTGTTGCCGCATGAGCGGGTGATCGACTGGTTTTGCGGCCTGGGCAATTTCACCTTGCCGCTGGCCACCCGCGCGCGCGCGGTGCTGGGCATTGAGGGCAGTGAGGTGCTGGTCGCTCGCTCGCGTGAAAACCTTGAAGAAAACAAGGCCTCGGCCCTTGGTGGACGAGCGCTGGCAGCTACTGAATTTATAGCAAGCAATCTGTTTGACATCACGCCCGGTGCGCTGGTGAAACACGGCACAGCGGACAAATGGCTGGTTGATCCGCCGCGCGAGGGCGCTTTTGAGTTGTTCAAGTCACTGGCGGCACTGCAGCAGCAAAAGTTGACCGGCGTGCCCTGTGACGACGCCGGGCAACAGCAAAGCCTGGTGCTGGGCGACTGGCAGCCGCCCAGACGCATTGTGTATGTGAGCTGCAACCCGGCGACCCTGGCGCGTGACGCGGGGGTACTGGTGGGTGATGCTGGCTACCGCTGCACGGCAGCGGGTGTGGTCAACATGTTCCCGCACACCGCCCATGTCGAATCGATCGCCGTTTTCGACCTGGACCGGGATTGAACTGAAAAAACAGTCAAAAAAGGAAAAGGGGCCGAAGCCCCTTTGGTGTGTGCGTTCTCGCCGGCGGGCCATCGAGGCCCTTGGCTCGCCAGCCGCTACGCTGGTCGATCCCGCGAGCGGGACCCTCGCCCCTCGCTTCGCGTCTTATTCGCGTTCTCCACCCATGCCGAGCAGGGCCAGCAGCGCCTGGAACACATTGAACAGGTCCAGGTACAGGGCCAGGGTGGCCGTGATGTAGTTGGTCTCGCCGCCGTCGATGATCTGTTTCAGGTCATACAACATGTAGGCGCTGAAAATACCGATCACGGCCACCGAAATGGCCATCATGCCGGCGGTGGAGCCGACAAACACATTGATGATGCCGCCCACCATGACCACCAGCGCGCCTACAAACAGCCATTTGCCCATGCCGGAGATGTCGCGCTTGATGACGCTGGCCACGCTGGCCATGACAAAAAAGATGCCGGCCGTACCGCCCATGGCGGTCATGATCAGCTCCGAGCCGTTTTTGAAGCCGAGAATCATGCCAATCATGCGCGAGAGCATCAGGCCCATGAAGAAGGTGAAAGCCAGCAGCACCGGCACACCAGCGGCCGAGTTTTTGGTTTTTTCGATGGCGTACAGGAAGCCGAATGCGCCACCGAGAAAAACCACCAGGCCCAGTCCGCCGCTCAGCGAGGCAGTGATGCCCGTCGCCACGCCAACCCAGGCACCCAGCACGGTGGGCAGCAGGCTCAGTGCCAGCAGCCAATAAGTGTTGCGCAAGACCCGGTTGCGCTGCTGCGCCGAGGCCAGGTAGCCATGGTCGAGGGTCTGAACATTGTCATTCATGAAGTCTTCTCCGTTTGGCCTGCATATGCGGGCAGCATTATTTTAGGGGCCCTCCCGGGTTTTCAAGGGATTAACCCCTCGGACTGCCTACTTTTTGTCAGGGTTCTATAAGTCTTAAAGCGCGCAATGGACCTGTGGCGAGCCCGCAAACTTGCGTATGCTTGCACTTTTGCTTCTAAAAACTCTGGAAAAACATGAAATCAAAAGCAGTGCTTGAATTCTCCGATGTGCAGGCCATGGCCGGTGCGGCCGCCGCAGAAGCGGCCAAAAACGCCTGGGCTGTGACGATTGCGATTGTGGATGACGGCGGCCATCTGCTGCACCTGCAGCGCCTGGACGGCGCCGCGCCCATTTCCGCCCACATTGCACCGGCCAAGGCCCATACCGCCGCCCTGGGCCGGCGCGAAACCAAAATTTATGAAGACATGATCAACGGCGGGCGCTTCTCGTTTCTGAGCGCGCCGGATCTCAGGGGCATGCTGGAAGGCGGCGTGCCCATCATGAAAGACGGCCAGTGCCTGGGCGCAGTCGGTGTCAGTGGTGTGAAGTCCACTGAAGACGCGCAGATTGCCCGTGCCGGGCTGGCGGCCATCGGCCTGTGAGGGCTGGCCTCATATGGGTATAAAGAAAGCCGACCTCCGGGTCGGCTTTTTGCATCTTGGTGTGAAAAAAAAGCCTGGCTACTACACCCACCCTGAGGCTTGTGACTGGCTGGCTAAAAACGACCTGTGAGGCCTGCTTGAGGCCCCGGATCGTCCCACGATGAAACTGCTTATTTGGTCAGGATCAGCTTGCCCAGGCGCGTGGCCTGCAGGCGATAGACAAGACCGTTGTGCTGGATCTCGACGGCTTTGTTGCCGCGCAAAATGTCGGTGCTGTCCAGCGCAGCGCAAGGCCCGGAGCCACCTTGTTCGCCGCTTGTATTTGCCGACGGCCGTGCTGGACGCGGCGGCAGGCTCAGGGTTCGGGAGGTGAGGGCTTCAGACATGGCGATGGACCTGATGGATGGCGTTGAGTTAATGATAATCATTCTCAATTAAAATGCAAGCAAAACCTTGAGTTTCAAGTGAAATTCAAGGAGGTCAATTCACCGGCTCGGTCACAAAACCGATTTTTCGCAAGCCTGCCTGTTGCGCTGCAGCCATGGCCTGCGCCACGCGTTCGTAACGCACCGCCTTGTCACCACGGATGTGCAGCTCGGGTTGCGGGTTTTGCGCTGCCGCCGCCTGAAAACGCGGCACCAGCTCCGGGTCTTCGACTTTCGCCTCGTTGAGGTAATAGCTGCCTTGCGCGTCCACCGTCAGGCGCACGGTTTCAGGCTTGATGTTTTGCGCCTCGTTGGTGGCGCGCGGCAAATCGATGTTGACCGAATGTTTCATCACCGGCACGGTGATGATGAAGATGATCAGCAGCACCAGCATCACGTCCACCAGCGGCGTCATGTTGATCTCGTTCATCACCTCGTCGGTATCGTCCTGGGTTCCGAAGGCCATGGTGTTTCCTTATCCGGGTTCAGGCTTTTTTCATCGGCACAACATTGGCCGGACCATTGCTGGTCACACGTGCGCCGGTGACGAAGTAGGCATGCAGGTCATGGGCGAAGCGGCTCAGCTTTTGCAGCACGCCCTTGTTGCCGCGCACCAGGGCGTTGTAGCCCAGCACGGCTGGAATCGCCACCGCCAGGCCCAGCGCCGTCATGATCAATGCCTCGCCAATCGGGCCAGCCACCTTGTCGATGGTCGCCTGGCCGGCCGTGCCAATACTGAGCAAGGCATGGTAAATGCCCCAGACGGTGCCGAACAGGCCGATGAAGGGGGCGGTCGAGCCGACCGAGGCCAGAATGGCCAGGCCAGACTGCAGGCGCGAAGTAAATTCGTCCATGGTGTTGCGCAGGCTGCGCGTGACCCAGTCGCTCACATCCAGCGCGTCATGCAGGTGTGCTTTGGTGTTGCGGTGATGGGCCGTGGCTTCGCGCCCTTCAATCGCCAGCTGGCGGAAAGGATTCGCCGGGTCGCTGCCGAGTTTGGCCAGGCCGGCGGCGAAGTCTTCGCTGTGCCAGAAGTCTTCTGCACCGCGGGCGATTTTTTTGTATTTCAGCAGGTCCAGCGTCTTGATGATGATCACGATCCAGGATGCCAGCGACATGCCGATCAGCAGCAGCGCGACTGCTTTGGTGACCAGGTCGCCCTGCGTCCAGACGCTCATCAGGCCAAGTTGTGAATTCATCAATGTTTACTCCAGAACAAAATTAATCGGGGCTTTGAGCAGGAACTGGGTGTCCTCGGAGATACCCGCCCGCCTGAAAGGGGTGACCTGTGAGGCCATGACGGCCTCGCGCGCCGCGCGGTCCAGACGTTCAAAGCCGCTGGACTTGAAAACTTCAGCACGTTTGGCAAAACCGGCCGCGCTGTAGTACACCGCGATGATGACCACGCCGGTTTCACCGCTGCGTTTGCTCAGCGCCGGGTAAACCACGCGCGGGGGCCGGATGTATTCGGTTTCGCCCTGCGTGATCTCGACCAGCCGGGCTGCGGCGGGCGGCGCGGGCGGCGCAGGGGCAGGCGCCACCGGGGCCATGAGGGGTGGCGCGGGTGGCTGTGGCTCCAGCACGCCGCTGGGTGCATTTGGCGCCGGCACCGGGTCGCGGATGGCCACGGGCATGGGCGGCGGCGGCAGCTTGGGCGTCGGCCGTGCTGCTTTCGGCGGGGGCGGAGGCGGAGCAACCCTGGGTGGTTCGATCTCGATGATGCGGGTCAGAAGCTCGGCCGGCACCACCAGTTCAGCCGCGCGGCGCAGCAGGCCGTTTTGCAGCGCCCAGAGCGCGCCTACATGGAACAGCACCACGCTGGCGGTGATCACGATGTTGCGATTCAGGGGCAGGCGCACGGGTGTTGTCGTAAGTACGGGGACGGAGGGCCCCGAGAGGGCTGGAGCGGTCATGGGAAGTCTAGTGGATGCAGGCGGGAAAGCGGCAATGTGCGGGCGACGGCCGCTCTAGCGGCGAAAGATCCACCAAAGCGGGCTGATGACGAGGATCAGGCTGCCGGCGAGGGTGGCCAATGAGGTGAGGGTTGATGCCATGTGCTGCTTTCCTGATGGGAATTGGCGAGCTTGATGTGGGCTGTCGGGCAGGTGCTGCTGCACTGCGCAACGACGTCGCGCGCGCAGCCTTCGCACTGGCCACACTGGGTGGCGACACCCAGTTCGAACTGAATCTCTTCAAAGCCCAGACCGGCACGGGCGTGGCGGGCAATTTCGCGGTCAGAGATTCGGCGGCAGACACAGACGATCATGGGATTGGCTTGCTGGTGGTTAAATCGATGTGTGAAGTATAAATGCGAATCGATCGCATTTGCAATAAATCTTTGATATCCCCGAAAAAATCAGGCCATCGGATCGAAGAACAGCTCGGGCGAGGCCTGATCCAGGGTGGAGCAACCGCACAGCGCCATGGCTATTTCCAGCTCGTCGCGCAGCAAGCGCAGCACATGGGCCACCCCCAGCGCGCCCGCATTGGCCAGTCCGTACACGCAGGGGCGACCCACCAGCACGGCGCGCGCGCCTAAAGCCACGGCCTTGAGCACGTCGGTGCCGCGGCGTATGCCGCCGTCGACCAGCAGCGGCAGCTCGCCCCTTACGGCGTCGGCGATGCGCGGCAATATCGCCGCCGTGGCCGGTGTGGTGTCCAGTGTGCGGCCCCCGTGGTTGGAGACGATCAGCGCCGCCACCTGCAGCGCCGCAGCCTGGCGTGCATCCGCAGGATGCAGGACGCCCTTGAGCAGCACCGGAAGGCGCGTGATGTCCTGCAGCCATTGAACATCGGACCAGACGGGTGCGTGTGGGGGCAGGGTGTCAAACAGGCTGCCTGCCGGGCCAGGCGGCCGCGCAGCCAGCTGCTCCAGATGGACAGCCGAAATGCCGGCGGGCAATTTGAATCCGCTGCGCCGCTCGCGGTCACGCGCGCCATGGACGGGCGCATCCACCGTCAGAACCAGCGCTTCATAACCGGCGGCCTCAGCGCGCTGGACCAGTTCGCGCGTGAAGCCCCTGTCGTGCTGCAGATAGAGTTGAAACCACAAGGGGCCGCGCCCGGTATGGGCGCCGAACGCGCTGGCCACGGTCTCCAGGGGAATACTGGCCTGTGTACTGAGAACCAGCCCGGCTTGCTGCGAGGCTGCAGCGTGTGCCATGGCCATTTCCCCGTCGGTGTGCGCCATGCGCTGGTAGGCCACGGGTGCCACCAGCAGGGGATGGCTCAGCGTGCGCCCCAGCAGTTCAACACGTGTGTGTCCGCCGGCCAGCGGCCTGAGTACACGCGGCAGCAATTGCAGCTCATCCCAGGCACGGCGGTTGGCGCGCAGGGTCAGTTCGTCCGCAGCGCCGCCGCTGAAATAGGCCCATGCCTGTTCATCCAGCCGCGTGCGCGCAAAGGTTTCATGGTCGGCAAGACTGACCAGACCGGGCGGAAGCGCCTCAATGGCAGGAACGGGGACGGGACTGGATACTTTCACGTGTCGGCCCACATGCGCAGCAGGTTGTGGTAAGTCCCGGTCAGCGCCGTGGTGGCCGCGCTTTCGCCGTGGGCCTGCCGCAAGTGCATCAATGCCATGTCCATATCGAACAACAGCCGGCGCTGCTCGTCGCTGCGCACCAGACTTTCCACCCAGAAAAAGCAGGCCAGGCGTTCGCCGCGCGTGACAGGTGTCACCTGGTGCAAGCTCGTGCCGGGATAAAGCACTGCATGACCGGCGGGCAGCTTGATGCGCTGCTCGCCGTAGGTGTCGGCCACGGTGAGTTCCCCGCCTTCGTAGTCTTCAGGGTTTGACAGGAAGACGGTGCAGGACACATCGGCTCGCACCCGCTGTCCGCCTGCAAGGGTGCGGATGGCACCGTCGACATGGTTGCCGTAATGGTTGGCTGCACCGCTGTAACGGTTGATGCGTGGCGTGAAAATTTTTCTCGGCAGGGCGGCGGTTAAAAACAGTGCATGGCGCTCCAGGCCACGGGTCACCATGGCACTGACGGCTTGTGATGCTTCACAGTCGTAGGGCAGCTGGTCATTGTTCTTCACTTGGGCCGCCTGGCTGCCCGCGCTGCCCTTGCCATCGGCCCACGGGGCGTCGGCCAGCAACTGGCCGACCACCTGCAATTCTTTTGCGTCGAGGATGTTCGGGAGCGTGAGCAACATGGGATGTGATGTTTTGTAAAAGCAAAAAGCCGCCCCAGGTACGGGGCGGCAGGAGCCTTGAAGAGACTGACGTGTTTTAGAACTTGGCGCTGGCCGTGATCTGGAGCAAGCGGCCTGCGCCCGGGATGTAATGCCCGGAATACAGCGAATCCGCATACAGCTTGTTGCTCACGTTGGAAATGTTGGCTTTGACGGTCAGCATCTGGTTGATGATGTATTCGGCCATCAGGTCGCCGGTCACGTAAGCGGGCACCTTCCAGCCGGGGTTTCGGATGGGCGTTTGTTCGCCGCGGAAATTCAGGCCGCCGCCGACCCGCAGTTTGGGGGTGAGCTGGTATGTGGTCCACACCGTACCGCTGTGCAGTGGCGTGAGCGAAGGGCGGGACCCCTGGCCTTCCGCACCGGCAGCGCCTATGTCGATACGCGCGCTGGGCATCCACATGTAGGAGCCATAAACTTCCCATTGCGGCGTCAGGCGCCCGGTGACATCGACCTCGAAGCCAGCGGCGTGCCGTTTGCCCGACAACACGTCGATATTGAGCAGCGGATCGGTGTTGCGTTCGTGCAGCTTGGTCGAGTGAAAAATCGCCATGCGGGTCGTGAAACGCTTGTCCGCCGTGTCGAGTTTGGCGCCCAGTTCGATGTTCCGGCTGGACTCCGGTGGCGTGTTCACGGTGGTGGCGCTGTAGGAGTAGGTGTCGCCTGAGGTGTTGAACGAAGTGCCGTAAGACAAGTGGTAAGAGTGCAGCGGATTGGGTTGGTACAACAGGCCGGCGCGCTTGCTCCAGGCTGAAATTTTCTGGCTGTACGCAGTGGTGGTGACAGGACCTGGCGCCGCAGCGGGAATGGCGTAAGTGTTGTAGTCGCCTGTCATGTTGTCATGGCGCAGGCCCAGCAGAACCTTCCAGTGCGGTGCGACCTGAATCAGGTCCTGCGCGTAAATACCCATGCCGCTGGATACAAAGTCGCTGGAAGGGCGCAGTACGCGGCGGGATTCGTCAATGGAAGCGCCGTCATCGGGCCTGCCCGCAAGCGTGTTGGGCTTGGTCAGGTTCACGCCGCCCTGGGCTGCAGTACGGGCCGCATAAACAGTCTTTTTTTCACTGGCAAAGTCAACACCTGTGAGCAGTTCATGCTTGAAGCCCAGCGCGGCAAACTTGTTGCTGAAGTCGCTTTGCAGGTGCACCGTTTCCATGTCCTGGATTTTCAGCTGCGTGCCGCGCGTGAGGACGGTATTGGGCCCGAAGTTGCTCAGAGTGACGGCCCTGCCACCTGGTTGCAGCGCTGCGGCACCGATACGCACCGTGCCGGCACGCTGGTCGCGGTCAAATTTCCCGACGCGCACCTGTGTCTTGAGTTCGCTGTCGCTGCTGAAACGGTGCGTGTGACCCAGTGTGGCCATGGTGGCGCTGCCGGCGTTGTAGTCGCTGGCCATGCCGTAGTAGGCCTTGGGGTCCAGCGGCAGCATGGTGGTGCTGCTCGCCGGTGCGCCTGCGGCAGGGAGAATCCACGGCATGCCGTAGTTCATGCCATTGTTGTTGTCCAGGTGGTAAAGGCTGGCCAGAAATTCGTCGGCCGTCCCTATGCCGAGCCGGTAACTCAGGGCCAGCCCTTTTTTGTCGAGACTGCTGCCGGCACCGTTGTTGTCGGCCGAAGTGCTCATGGCGTTGATGCGCAGCGCCGCGTTGTCGCCCGTCTTGATGTTGAAGTCGCCTGTCAGCCGTTTGTAGCCATGGTTGCCAACGGTGGTGGCCACCTCATGCTCGGTGATCAGCCGCGGAAGCTTGTTGACCTGGTTGACTGCGCCACCGGTGGAGCCGCGGCCGAACAGCATGGACGCGGATCCGCGCAGTATTTCGAGACGGTCCAGGTTGAAGGTATCGCGTTCATAGAAGGCCGGGTCGCGTATGCCGTCGATGAACAGGTCGCCGGTGCTTTGCAGGGGGAAACCGCGCAGGCGGATGTCTTCCTCACCGCCTTCGGCAGCCAGGAAGCTGATACCGGCGGTATTTTTCAGGGCTTCCTTGACCGTGTCCAGATTGCGGTCATCGATGAGCTTTTCAGTGACCACTGTGACGGATTGCGGAATGTCGCGCAGTTCCTGGTTGCCCTTGCCGATGGTGGAGCGGTTGACGCGCAGCGAGTCCTTGCCACTGTCCTCTGCTTTTTCCCGCACCGTGACCGGCGCCAGCGTGTCGCTTGGCGACACGCTGACGGCTGCAGCGGCGGCGGGTGGCGTGCTGGTTTGTGCCCAGCTTGAAAAGGAGGCGGCCAGCATCAGTGCGCCCAGGGGCAACAGGGTCTTGCCGGCTGAGGCGGCAGCGGGCACAGCAGCGCTGGCGAAGCGGTTTTTTTTGTGACGCGCTGAACGCGCGACACGTGTAGAAGGGTTTGCCACGATGGCCTCCAAGCGTGGTCCGACCTGATGGGTGGCGGACCTGGTTTCAGGAAATGGCTTGGCTGTGCTCGTGGCCGCCCGGCTGGGCGCGAGATGGCTGGCTGATGAGCTTCAAGTTTATACTAATGAGAATGATTCGTATTGTATTTGTTGTTGAATCGAGTCGAAGCGGCGCAAAATCGCCCCGTTTGTGGCGTAAAAACCAAAAACGGCTCGTGCGCAAAGACAAACGGAGCCGATGAGGCTCCGTGTCTGGCTGCGCCGGCACCATGGTCTGGTGCCTGGCTGCTGGCGCACTCAGCTCAGTTCGCCCATCTGGCTTTGCAGGTAATTCTGGAGGCCGACTTTGCCGACCAGCTCGATCTGGGTTTCCAGAAAGTCGATGTGTTCTTCGGTGTCGTCCAGGATGCCCTGAAGCAAATCGCGCGAGACGTAGTCACGCACGCTTTCGCAATGGGCCATGCCGGCCTTGATGGTGGCCTGGGCACCGGTCTCGGCCTTCAGGTCGCAGGCCAGGGCTTCCGGCACGTCTTCGCCAACCATCAACTTGCCGAGGTCCTGCAGATTGGGCAGGCCGTCGAGCATGAAGATGCGGTCCATCAGCTTGTCGGCGTGTTTCATCTCGCCGATGGATTCCTCATATTCCTTCTTCGCCAGCTTGTCCAGGCCCCAGTGTTTGTACATGCGGTAGTGCAGAAAGTACTGGTTGATCGCGGTCAGCTCGTTTTTGAGCTGGGCCTGCAGGTGGCTGATGACTTGTGCGTCGCCTTTCATGGCATTCCTCTTGTGTTTATGGTTTTTGATGCGGTGATTGTCACCCCGCGCGGGCCTCAACTCAAGCATTCCCATGCGTGCTTGGTCTGCTTGCGTGTGAGTGTGATAACCGTTCGTATTGCGCCCGGGCTTGCGCACAGAACAAAAAGCCCGCTCGGGGCGGGCTTTGCAAGCGAAGGGCCTGGGCTCAATGTGCGGTCGCAGGACTGCGGATCAGGTAATCAAACGCACCCAGCGCCGCCTTGGCGCCGTCACCGGCCGCGATGATGATCTGCTTGAAGGGTACCGTCGTCGCGTCGCCGGCGGCAAACACGCCGGGCAGCGAAGTCTGGCCTTTGGCATCCACAACGATCTCACCATGTTTTGAGAGCTCCACCACACCCTTGAGCCAGTCGGTGTTGGGCACCAGGCCGATCTGGATGAACACACCTTCAAGCGCCACGGTCTTGAGCTCACCGCTCGCGCGGTCCTTGTAGACCAGGCCGGTGACTTTCTGGTCGCCGGTGATCTCGGTGGTCTGCGCGTTGGTGAAGACCTCGACGTTGGCCAGGCTTTTCAGCTTGTTCTGCAGCACCGCATCGGCGCGCAGTGCGCTGTCGAATTCGATCAGCGTCACATGGCCGACGATGCCGGCCAGGTCAATCGCTGCTTCGACACCCGAATTGCCGCCGCCTATCACGGCCACACGTTTGCCCTTGAACAAGGGGCCGTCGCAGTGCGGGCAGTAGGCCACGCCTTTGTTCTTGAACTCGTGTTCGCCGGGCACGTTGATGTTGCGCCAGCGCGCCCCGGTCGAGATGATCACTGACTTGCTTTTCAGCGTGGCGCCGCTCTCGAGCTGGATCTCTATCATGTCCTTGCCCGGGCCGGTGTTGGGCACCAGCGCCTTGGCACGCTGCAAATTCATGATGTCCACGTCGTAGTTGCGCACGTGTTCTTCCAGCGCGTGGGCGAATTTCGGACCTTCGGTTTCCTTGATCGAGATGAAGTTCTCTATGCCCAGGGTATCGAGCACCTGGCCGCCGAAACGTTCAGACGCCACGCCGGTGCGTATGCCCTTGCGCGCCGCGTACACGGCTGCGGCTGCACCGGCCGGGCCGCCGCCGACGATCAGCACGTCGAAGGGGGCTTTGGCGTCAATTTTTTTGGCTTCGCGTGCGACGCCGCTGTTGTCGATTTTGGCGAGGATTTCTTCCAGGCTCATGCGGCCGTTGCCGAACATGGTGCCGTTGAGGAAGACGGTGGGCACGCCCATGATCTCGCGCTCCCTGATCTCGTCCGGGAAGGTGCCGCCTTCGATCATGGTGGTCTTGATGCGCGGGTTCTGCACCGCCATCAGGTTCAGCGCCTGCACCACGTCGGGACAGTTGTGGCAGGTCAGAGAGACGTACACCTCGAAGTCGAGGTCGCGGTCCAGCGCGCGGATCTGCTCCAGCACGGGTTGCTCGACCTTGGGCGGGTAGCCCCCTGTCTGCAGCAGTGCAAGAATCAGCGAGGTGAATTCATGGCCCATCGGCAGGCCGGCAAAACGCGGGCCGTGGTTTTCGCCTGGGCGGTTGATGGAGAAAGAGGGTTTGCGCTGTGGGTCGTCGCGGCTTTCGGTCAATGTGACCAGTGGCGACGCCTCGGCCACGTCCTTCAGCAGCGACAGCACCTCGCCAGAGGCCTCGCTGTCGTCCAGCGAAGCGACGATTGCTATGGGTGTGGTGGCGCGTTCGAGGTAACTTTTCAGTTGGGCTTTGGTGGCGTCGTCGAGCATGGCGGACTCACTTTCAATGTCAATGGGGAACAAAAAAGCCCGGGTCGGCACATCTGTGTGCCGGGGCCCGGGCCTTCGTCAGGAAGGCAGCAGGGCGCTTAAATCTTGCCAACCAGGTCGATGGACGGGGCGATGGTTTTGGCGCCTTCGTTCCATTTGGCAGGGCAGACCTGGCCGGGGTGTGCCGCGGTGTACTGGGCCGCTTTCAGCTTGCGCAAGGTTTCCTTGACGTCGCGCGCGATCTCGTTGGAGTGCACTTCAGCGGTCTTGATGACGCCATCGGGGTTGATCACGAAGGTGCCGCGCAATGCCAGGCCCTCTTCGGGGATGAACACGTCAAAGGCCTTGGTCAGCGTGTGGGTCGGGTCGCCCACCAATGGGAATTTGGCCTTGCCGACGGCGGGTGAGGTTTCATGCCACACCTTGTGCGAGAAATGGGTGTCGGTGGTCACGATATAGACCTCTGCACCGGCCTTCTGGAATTCGGCGTAGTTGTCGGCGGCATCTTCGACTTCCGTGGGGCAGTTGAAGGTGAATGCGGCCGGCATGAAGATCAGGACCGACCATTTGCCCTTCAGCGACTCGTCTGACACGTCGATGAACTTGCCATTGAGGAAGCCTTGGGTTTTGAAAGGCTGGACTTGGGTATTGATCAGGGACATGGGGTTTCCTCTATTGTTGGCGACGTAAAATTAACGACAGAGATAGCTTAAGGTCTGGGTATCGATTAATCCAATTAATTGAATGTATTCACATCATGCAGTATGGCTATTGGCCGGCGCGCGACCCATGGGCTGCTGAAAAAGGGGGCTGCTTGCGCGCATGGCTGCAGGCATGAAGACGTGGCTGTCCCAGGCCGCCGGAAGTGGTTCTGGGCGAAATAAATATGCCAAATCACCGACTGGCCCCATAACGACGGGCGCGAACAGCTACTAAAAAGATAGCGACACCGGAGCGGGGCCGGGCTGGATCTCAGTACTCCAGCCGCTCCGGCCGGATCTCCTGCAGGATGGTGGTGGCGATCTCCTCGATCGACTTGGTCGTGGTCGAGAGCCAGCGAATGCCTTCGCGCCGCATCATGGCTTCGGCCTCGTGGATTTCTTCGCGGCAGTTGGCCAGGCTCGCGTATTTCGAGTTGGGCCGGCGTTCGTTGCGGATTTGGGCCAGGCGCTCGGGCGCAATCGTCAGGCCGAAAATTTTCTTGCGGTGCGGCACCAGGGCCGGCGGCAGCTGGCGGCGCTCGAAATCTTCGGGAATCAGAGGGTAGTTCGATGCTTTCAGGCCGTACTGCATGGCCAGATACAGCGAGGTCGGTGTTTTGCCGCTGCGGCTGACACCCACCAGAATCACGTCCGATCCCTGCAGGTCCTTGTTGCTCTGGCCATCGTCATGCGCCAGGGAAAAATTGATCGCCTCGATGCGGTCATCGTATTCCTTGCTTTTCGAGGCGTCCGAGAAACGGCCCACCCGGTGATTCGATTTGATGCCGAGTTCGGTCTCCAGCGGCGCCACAAAAGTGCCAAACATGTCCAGCAGCATGCCGTGGCAATGCGTCGCTATCACCGCCAGAATTTCCATATTGACCAGGGTGGTGAACACAATCGGGCGCTTGCCCTCCACCTCGGCCGCATGGTTGATCTGGCGTATGGCCTGGTGCGCCTTGTCCACCGTGTCGATAAATGGCAAGCGGATGTGCCGGGCCTTGAACTCAAATTGCGCCAGGATGGCATTGCCAAAGGTTTCGGCGGTGATGCCGGTGCCGTCAGAGATGAAAAACACGGTGCGATTGGGCATGGCAAAGGGTCAGGTAGGTGAAAGGTGAGGGCGCTTGCCAGAGCCTGCTGGCCCCTACAATCGGGACAATTATCCTGATTCTGATGCCATGCTCCGCACCAACCCCCTAGAACAACAACAAGGTTGTCCGCCGCGCATGCGCCACGTACCGGTTTTTAAACCTCCCGGAGTATTTTCATGTCCAACCTTTTTGAGCCGACCGCCCTGGTCGTACCGTTTGAAAACCTGAGGATGACCGATGTCGAGGCCGTTGGCGGAAAAAACGCCAGCCTCGGCGAGATGATTTCGCAACTGCCGACCGGCCCGAGGGGGGTGCAGGTGCCCACCGGTTTTGCCACCACCGCCCACGCCTTTCGCATCTTTCTGGCCCATGCTGGCCTGGACAAAAAAATCAACGCCGTGCTCGATGCACTGGACACCGACGACGTGCGCGCGCTGGCTGTCGCCGGCGCCCAGATTCGCGAGCTGGTCGAAGCCCAGCCTTTTCCGCCAGAACTTGAGAAAGCCGTGCGCGCAAGTTTCGCCACCTTGAGCGCGGGTAACGCCCAAGCCAGCTTTGCGGTGCGCTCGTCGGCAACTGCCGAAGATCTGCCCGATGCCTCTTTTGCCGGCCAGCAGGAAACCTTTCTGAACGTGGTGGGCATAGAGGATGTGCTGCACAAGATGAAAGAGGTGTTTGCCTCGCTGTACAACGACCGCGCCATCAGTTACCGCGTACATCAGGGTTTTGCCCATGCCGATGTGGCCCTGTCTGCGGGCGTGCAGCGCATGGTGCGCAGCGACCTCGGCGCAGCCGGCGTGATGTTCACCATCGACACCGAAAGCGGTTTTGAGGATGTGGTCTTCATCACCTCCAGTTACGGCCTGGGCGAGACCGTGGTGCAGGGTGCCGTCAACCCCGACGAGTTTTATGTGCACAAACCCATGCTCAAGGCCGGTCACCGTGCGGTGATTCGCCGCAACCTGGGCAGCAAGTTGCTGCAGATGGAATTCACGACCCCGGATGAAAAGAAGACCGGGGGCCAACTCGTCAAAACCACCGACGTACCGACCGAGCTGCGCAATCGTTATTCGCTCAGTGATGCCGATGTGGAGCAGCTGGCGCGTTATGCGGTCATCATCGAAGAGCACTACGGCCGGCCCATGGACATCGAATGGGGCAAGGACGGCACCGACGGCCAGCTTTATATCCTGCAGGCGCGCCCCGAGACCGTCAAGAGCCAGGCCAAAGGCAAGGCCGAGCAGCGCTACAAACTCAAGGGAAGCGGTACCGTGCTGGCGGAAGGCCGTGCGATTGGCCAGAAGATCGGCACCGGACCCGTGCGTATCGTGCGCGACATCAGCCAGATGGACCAGGTCCAGCCCGGTGATGTGCTGGTGACCGACATGACCGACCCGAACTGGGAGCCGGTGATGAAGCGTGCCAGTGCCATCGTCACGAATCGCGGTGGCCGCACCTGCCATGCCGCCATCATTGCGCGTGAACTGGGCATACCGGCCGTGGTGGGTTGCGGGGACGCCACGGAGATGCTCAAGGACGGCATGCTGGTCACGGTCAGCTGCGCCGAGGGGGATACCGGCAATATCTACGACGGCCTGCTGGAAACCGAGGTGACCGAGGTGCAGCGCGGCGAGATGCCGCCGATTGACATCAAGATCATGATGAATGTGGGCAACCCGCAACTGGCGTTTGACTTCTGCCAGATCCCCAACCATGGCGTGGGCCTCGCGCGGCTCGAGTTCATCATCAACAACAACATCGGCGTGCATCCCAAGGCGATTCTGGACTACCCGAACGTCGATGCCGATCTGAAAAAGGCAGTGGAAAGTGTGGCGCGCGGCCACGCATCGCCGCGTGCCTTTTATGTGGACAAAGTGGCCGAAGGCATTGCCACACTGGCCGCAGCCTTCTGGCCCAAACCGGTGATTGTGCGTCTGTCGGACTTCAAGTCCAACGAGTACCGCAAGCTGATAGGCGGCTCGCGGTATGAGCCGGAAGAAGAAAACCCGATGCTGGGCTTTCGCGGTGCGGCGCGTTACCTGAGCCCCGACTTTGCCGATGCTTTTGCGATGGAGTGTGAAGCGCTGCAACGTGTCCGCACTGACATGGGGCTGACCAATGTCGAGGTCATGGTGCCCTTTGTGCGCACGCTGGGTCAGGCCAGGGCGGTGACCGAACTGCTGGCAAAACACGGTCTCAGGCGCGGTGAGCAGGGCTTGCGCATCATCATGATGTGCGAGGTACCCAGCAATGCGGTGCTGGCCGACCAGTTCCTCGAGTACTTCGATGGCTTCTCCATTGGCTCCAACGACTTGACCCAGCTGACGCTGGGCCTGGACCGCGACTCCGGTCTGGAAATTCTGGCCCGTGACTTTGACGAACGTGACCCGGCGGTCAAGGCCTTGCTGAGCCAGGCGATTGCCGCCTGCAAGCGCCAGGGCAAATATGTGGGCATTTGCGGTCAGGGGCCCAGCGACCATCCGGACTTTGCAGTCTGGCTGAAAGAGCAGGGCATAGGCTCGATCTCGCTCAATCCGGACACCGTGATCGACACCTGGAAACGTCTGGCCAACTGAGGCTCAAGCGCTGACCTGGGATTAAGAATTTGGTTGTACGCGCGGCCTGGGCAAGGACAACCAAGGGAAAGTCCTAGGAGGGTTTGAACTGCCTGCGCCGCGCTGGCTGACATTTTGTAAGAAGTTGGTAAGTACCGGGGCAACAATCAGGCCATTGTTGTCCGGGGTTCTATGCTTTTTACCGTGTCCACTCTCAAATTGATCGCTGAGATCGCGCTGCTCGCCTTGATCGGGCAGTGGGTATTGGGTCTGCTGGCGGGTGCCAAGAAAGACGGCAACCTGTTTTATCAAATCCTGCAGATTGTGGGCAAACCTTTTGTCCTGGCCACCCGCGCCATCACCCCCAGGCAGATCATTGACCGCCACGTACCGCTGGTGGCCTTCCTGTTGCTGCTGTTTGTCTGGCTCGCTGCAACTGTCCTGAAAATCAAGACCTGCCTTGAAATCGGCGTGGAGCTGTGCAAATGAGTACAACACCCGCCTATTGGTATCTCAAGCTGCAGGCCCTGGTGCTGCTGGTGTTTGAGCAACATCAGGCTGCGCTGAGCCGTTTTGACGAGATGCTGGGTTTGCGACCCGGCGACCGCTATGCGCTGGCCAGCCGTGCCCACCTGCTGGCGCAACTGGGCGACAAACAGGGTGCGATTGCCGCCCTTCAATTGCTGGCGGACGCTTACCCGGGCAATGCCGCCGCCTGGTTCAACCTGGCTTACATGCTGGAAGAGACCGGCCGTTTCGCAGAAGCCGAGCCTGCGTTTCGCCGCGCGCTCGAAGTTGAACCCAAAATGGACCGGGCCTGGTATGGCCTGGCCCTGATTCTTATTCGTGAACGCCGTTTTGACGAAGCCGTGCAGGCGCTCAAGAAAAACACAGAACTGCAGCCCATGAGCCCGTTCGGCTGGTATCAGCTGGCACGGGTTCATGTTGACAGGCAAGACCCTGAAGAGGCGGTGAAGGTCATTCGCCACCTCAAACGGTTTGAGCCTAAAGTGGCCGCCCAGCTGGAGCGCGAGACGGGACTGAGCATCGCTCAGTCATCCTGACCGGGAACCAGGGGGGCGGGTATTTGAAGGCCAGGGTCTGAGCCCAGGCTTATAAGACGCGATCCGGCTTGCAGGCCACGCTTGGGAACAAGTGGTGATCGTGATGTGCCCGAAAGGGTGTTGTTGATGGAGGCAAGTGTTATGCAGTTGACTGACAACCATCGCCGTTATTGGCGAAAGAACCTCAATATCACGGGCATCCTGCTTGCGATCTGGTTCATCGTGACGTTCGTCGTGAGTTATTACGCACGCGAATTGAGCTTCAATTTCTTTGGCTGGCCTTTCAGCTTCTGGATGGGAGCGCAAGGTTCGATCATCATTTATATAGCGATCATCGGGTTTTATGCGCGCTATATGGGCCAGCTCGATATTGAGCACGGTGTTGAAGAAAGCGAGGACTGATCATGGCTGGAATGTTTGGCTCCGATAACACGGGCGCGGGTAATGCCGCCTCCAAAGCTGCGTTCAAGTCCGGCTTGAACAAGGTTTACACCTGGTACACCGGTGGCTTTCTGGCCTTCGTGGTGGTACTGGCCGTCCTCGAACAGATGGGTTTGTCCCGTCAGTGGATTGGCCTGATTTTCCTGCTGGCCACGATTGGCCTGTATGCCGGCATCGGCATCATGAGCAGGACGACTGACGCGGCTGAATACTACGTGGCAGGTCGCCGCGTACCGGCGGTGTACAACGGCATGGCCACGGGTGCTGACTGGATGTCTGCAGCGTCCTTCATCGGTATGGCCGGCACGCTCTATCTGACGGGTTACAGCGGCCTGGCATTCATCATGGGATGGACGGGCGGTTATTGCCTGGTGGCGTTGTTTCTGGCGCCCTACCTGCGCAAGTTCGGGCAATTCACGATTCCCGACTTTCTGGGCGAACGTTATGGCGGCAACACGCCACGATTCATTGGCATCGTGGCTGCAATTTTGTGCTCTTTCACCTATGTGGTGGCACAGATTTACGGCGTTGGCATCATCACCGCGCGTCTGACCGGCGTGGCTTTTGAGCTCGGGATTTTCCTCGGCCTGGGCGGTATTCTGGTGTGCTCTTTCCTGGGCGGTATGCGTGCAGTGACCTGGACACAGGTGGCGCAGTACATCATCCTGATCGTGGCCTACCTGATTCCCGTGGTGTGGCTGTCGGTCAAACAGACCAGCGTGCCGGTTCCGCAGGCGATTTACGGCTTCCAGCTGCAAAAAGTGACTGCCAAGGAAAAAGAGCTGACCACCAACCCGAAAGAGGTCGAGGTTCGCGAGATTTACAAGCAGCGCTCGGCAGCCCTGGCTGAAAAACTCAAGGATCCTGGTGCAGCCCTGGCCATCGACAAGGCGGCTGCCGAGAAAAAGGTAGCTGATCTGAAGGCTGCCAACGGCGCGCTGTCGGAAATTTCTGCAGCAGAAAAAGCGCTGGCCAGTTTGCCGAAAGATGCAGACGCCGCGAAACGAGCCTGGACCGCTGCCAAGACTGGCGCCGACAACAAGGCCAAGCCGCTCAACGGCATGTTGCCGCACGCCCAGCAGTACGCCGGTGATCCGAACGGTGATGCTGCCGCCCAGAAGGCTTACGACGTTTCGCGTCGCAACTTCCTGGCGCTGATCTTCTGTCTGATGGTGGGTACCGCCGCCTTGCCGCACATCCTGATGCGGTATTACACGGTGCCCAGCGTCAAGGAAGCGCGCGAGTCGGTGACCTGGTCGCTGTTTTTCATCTTCCTGCTGTACTTCACGGCGCCAGCGCTGGCTGTGCTGGTGAAGTATGAAATCTTCACGCTGGTCGTGGGCACACCGTTTAACCAGTTGCCGGAATGGATCACAGCCTGGAACAAAGTGGACCCGTCGCTGCTGTCGGTGGTGGACATGAACAAGGACGGCATTTTGCAGCTGAACGAGTTGTCGATTGGCGGTGACGTGGTGGTGTTGGCTGCGCCTGCGATTGGTGGCTTGCCCTACGTCGTGTCTGGCCTGGTGGCCGCTGGTGGCCTGGCGGCTGCGCTGTCAACCGCTGACGGCCTGCTGCTGACAATTGCCAATGCGCTCAGCCATGACCTGTACTACAAGATGATCGACCCGAACGCCTCCACCGCACGCCGCGTGACCATCTCCAAGGTCCTGCTGCTGATCGTTGCCCTGTGTGCCGCTTATGTGGCTGCGCAGAAACCGGCCGACATCCTGTTCCTGGTATCGGCAGCGTTTTCGTTTGCCGCGGCGGCCTTCTTCCCGGCCCTCACGCTGGGTATTTTCTGGAAGCGGGCGAACGGCATTGCCGCGTCTCTGGGCATGGCGGCTGGTTTGGGGGTGACGGTGTTCTACATGATCACCACCCAGCCCTGGATGCGTGGCCTGTTTGGCGTCACGTCGCCGATTCAGCTCTGGTGGGACATCCAGCCGATCTCGGCCGGCCTGTTTGGTGTGCCTGTCGGCTTTGCGGTGATCATCCTGGTCAGCCTGGTGACACCAGCGCCGTCCAAGAAGATCCAGGAACTGGTGGAGCATGTGCGCTACCCAACCCTGCGCGCAGCCTGAGGGTCAGCTACCTGACCTGATCTGACAGCCATCAGATCAAGGGCCCGGCAATACAAATTGCCGGGCTTTTTTCATGGGCGGGTGTTTTTGAGCGGGCGCCGCGCGGGCCTTCCCTTCAGGCAGGGGCCGCGGGTCCGGCTTTGCCGGCCCGCAGGCGCAGCGGCCCCTTGGGGCAGGGCGCTACACGAAGCGAGCAACCGTGGGGGCCATATTCCGGTGGTATATAATCATGGGCTTCGCCTTGCTGCACCCTTAACGACGCTGGGGCAGCTAATAACCAACCACAAGGAGAGTTTATGCGTCATTACGAGATCGTCTTGCTGATCCATCCGGATCAAAGCGAGCAAGTCCCAGCCATGCTGGAACGTTACAAGGGCATGATCACTGCCGGCGGTGGAAAAATCCACCGTGTTGAAGACTGGGGCCGCCGCCAGCTGGTGTACCTGATCCAGAAGCTTGCCAAGGCACACTATCTGTGTATCAACATCGAAGCCAGCCAGGCTGTGATGGACGAAATTGAGCATGCGTTCAAGTTCAACGATGCCGTTCTGCGGCATCTGACCGTGCTCAAGAAGAAGGCTGAAACCGGCCCGTCCCTCATGATGCGCAACGTCGAGCGGGAAGAAGCCCGCAAGGCCCAGCAGCAGGAGTACGCGGCTTAACTGCCATCCCGGTGTTGAACGACTCGCTGCCTTGAAATTGATCCAGCAGTGAACCACGTTGAATTGACCGCCTGCATCGCCGAGGCCAGTCCTCTGCGTTACACGCCAGCTGGCATCCCTGCCGCCAACTTTGTCCTCGAACATGAGTCAGAGATGGTTGAATCAGGAACCACCCGGCAGGTCAAATTGACGGTCAAGGCGGTTGCCTTTGGCACGCTGGCTGAACAGACAGGCCGGCTGGCTTTAGGTCACAGCTTCAGGTTCGCGGGTTTTCTGGTCAATGCGCGTGGCAGCAAAAGTGTCGTTTTTCATATCCAAGCTTTTTACCCAGTTTCTGAACAAGTACTGAACCCCCTTTAAGGAGTCCATCATGCCCGGACCAAAACGTTTCAATAAAGACAAGCGCCCCAAGCGCAATACCCAATCCCTGCTGTTCAAACGCAAGCGTTTTTGCCGTTTCACAGCAGCTGGCGTTGAAGAAATCGACTACAAGGACATCGACACCCTGCGTGACTTTGTCTCTGAAAACGGAAAAATCATTCCCGCCCGCCTGACCGGCACACGCGCGATTTTCCAGCGCCAGGTCAACACCGCCGTCAAGCGCGCGCGCTTTCTGGCGATGCTGCCGTACAGCGACCAGCACCGCAGCCTGTAAGGAATACGACCATGCAAATTATTCTGCTCGACAAAGTTGTCAACCTGGGCAATCTGGGTGAAGTCGTCAAGGTCAAAGACGGTTACGCACGCAACTTCCTGATCCCTTCCGGCCGCGCCCGTCGCGCCACCGCAGCGGCCATCAAGGAATTTGAAGTCAAACGTGCTGAACTGGAAAAAACTGCCGCCGCCAAGCTGGCCGAGTCGCAAGCCCAGGGTGAAAAACTCGGCGGTACCACCGTCAAGCTGACCCAGAAGGCTGGCGTGGATGGCCGCCTGTTTGGTTCAGTGACCAACCACGACATTTCGGCCGAACTGACCAAGCAGGGCTTCCCCGTGCTCAAGTCGCAAATCCGCATGCCCAACGGCCCCCTGAAGACCGTCGGTGATCACCCGGTGACAGTGGCCCTGCACACCGATGTGGCTGTGGACATCACAGTGACGGTGTACGGCGAATCGGCTTAAACCGTTTCCAGCCGGTTTTCCCGGTCGCAAAAAGCCGCTCTCCGAGCGGCTTTTTTACTGGTGCGTCCATTCACATCCTGTACAGGCTTGTGCCCCGGTTATCAACGACTTATCAACACCTTTGTCCCGTGACGCCAGCGCCGCTTGGCGCTAGCATGTAGAGCTGTTTAGGAAACCCATGTCCGCCGTACTTTCCACCGCCTCCGACCCCCGCTACAGCGCAGACCGGCAAATTGCACAGCTGCGTGTTCCGCCGCATTCCATTGAAGGCGAGTCCAGCGTGCTGGGCGGCCTGCTGCTCGACAACGGCGCCTGGGACCGCGTGGGCGACCTGCTGACCGACGAGGATTTTTACCGCTACGAACACAAGCTGATTTACGCTGCCGTGGGCGCCCTGATCAACGCCACCAAGCCGGCGGATGTGATCACGGTGTACGAACACCTGCAAAACCAGGGCAAGGCAGAGGAGGTCGGCGGTCTGGCTTACCTGAACTCGCTGGCCCAGTACGTGCCCAGCGCCAGCAACATCCGGCGCTACGCCGAGATCGTGCGCGAGCGCTCCATTCTGCGCAAACTGGTGGCTGCCAGCGATGAGATCGCCACCAACGCCTTCAACCCGCAGGGCAAGGCGGTGGCCATGATCCTCGACGAGGCCGAGCAGAAAATCTTCAAGATCGGCGAGCAGGGCTCGCGCATGAAGCAGGGCTTCCAGAGCATGGACACCCTGGTGGTCAGCCTGCTGGACCGCGTGACCGAAATGTCGGAGAACCCGAACGACGTCACCGGCGTGCCCACCGGTTTTTACGACCTCGACAAGATGACCTCGGGCTTTCAGGCCGGTGACCTGGTGATCCTGGCGGCCAGGCCGTCCATGGGCAAAACCGCGCTGGCGATCAACATCGCCGAACATGTGGCGCTCAACGAAGGCCTGCCGGTGGCGGTGTTCTCGATGGAGATGGGGGCCTCCCAGCTCGCGGTGCGTATCGTCGGCTCCATAGGGCGCATCGACCAGACCCATTTGCGCACCGGTGCCCTGACCGATGAAGAGTGGCCGCGCCTGACCGAAGCCATCGAGAAACTGCGCAACATCTCGCTGCACATCGACGAAACCCCGGGTCTGACGGTCAGCGAGCTGCGCGCCAATGCCAGGCGGCTGGCGCGGCAGTGCGGCAAACTCGGCCTGATCGTCGTCGATTATTTGCAGCTCATGAGTGTGTCTTCGAGCATGAGCGAGGAAAACCGCGCGACTGCCGTCGGCGAAATCTCGCGCGGCCTGAAGATGCTGGCCAAGGAGCTGCAGTGCCCGGTCATTGCCCTGTCACAGCTGAGCCGTGGTGTGGAATCGCGCACCGACAAACGCCCCATGATGAGCGATCTGCGCGAGTCCGGCGCGATCGAGCAGGACGCCGACATCATCATGTTCATTTACCGCGATGAGTACTACACCAAGGATGCCTGCAAGGAACCCGGCGTGGCCGAGGTCATCATCAGCAAACAGCGTAACGGCCCGACCGGCACCGTCAAACTGGCGTTTATCAGCCGCATCACCAAGTTTGAAAGCCTGGCCCATGGCGGGGGTGGGGACTTCTAGGCGTCTGGGGTGATTTTCGACTCTGGCCCAGTACCGGCGAGCGCAGGATGCTATCAAATAAATAGCTGACAAGCAGCCACGGGGGCTACTCCAGATCCTCCATGGCCAGCATGTGGTACTTCTGGGCATAAGTAAACGGCAGCGTTCTGACCACTGACATCACGCGTTCGGTGGCCTTGTCCGAGGCTGCATGCACCATCAGTCCGTGCTGCCCCTCGCGGGCCAGCTTGACGTAGGTCTGTACCGTGTGCCCTTCTGTGCCGACCGACGGCAGGGCGACATCCGAATCGCCGTCGACGCGGCCGATCTCGCGCAGGATGGTCTCTGGCGGCAGCAGCATGATGGCCTCGCTGTCGTAGCCGCCGCTCACCAGCTCGCGGGCGGCCTGCTCCGCATGTTGCGCATCAGGGAACATGATGACGGCATACCCTGTCGGGTAGAAGACCCCCGATAAAGTCAACATCCTGGGGTCCAGGTCAAATGTTTTCATGATGAATCCTTTCGGCTGAAGATTCACCATAAAAACATGCCCGCAGCGTCTTGTCTGTAGGCCGGTTCGCACAAATGGTGTGAAGCGGCGGAGGCAAGCGGGCGCCGATTCCGGCCCTCAGGGCGTCAGTTCCTCGGTTTTGGCGGCTGGCTCGGACATCACGCGGGCGGCGCTGGCCAGGCTGTCGATCAGCTGGTTGGCGAAATAGCTGTTTTGCGTGTCGGGCTCGAGCGCGGCCATGACCAGATTGGCCAGAGGCTGGCTCAGCGGCACGTAGTAGCTGCCTGCGGGCGCGTCGATCACGCCGCGCACCAGGGACACCTCGGTTTTGATGATTTGCGCCGCGTCGCTGATGCTGCCGCGCACATCCTGCCGCGCGCCAGCAGCACGCGCGGTTTCGCGGTAGATGTCGCCCAGCATGGAACTGGGCTCCAGCACGCGCAACACCTGCACGCCGTGCAGGCGCAAACGCTCCACCGCTGTTTTGGCGCCGGCGGACAGCCAGTAACCGCAGGGCCGCACGCGGGTCTTGAGCTTGCGCAGCGTGAGGGCCGAGTTCCATTCCACCTTGAGCGTTTTGTCGGCGCCGCTGACCGGGTCCAGCATCAGCAGTTCGTACTGGGTCAGGGTCGGGCCGGCCTCGACCACAGCTTCTTCCTTGCAGGCCTGGGCGCTGAGCTCTTTTTCGATATAGGGCTGAAGCTGGCCCAACTCGCTGGCGCGCTGGGCGGTGCTGGCCAGCACGCTGCTGATGGCCGTGACATGGGTATGCACCCGGCGCTGGATGTGCAGCCGGCCTATGCCCACGCCGCGGGTTTCTATCAGCAGGCTGACCGTGTTTTTCAGGCCGTTGACGTTTCGGCCGGTGTCCGGCTGTGTGCCACCCATGGAGATTTTTTTGTCGGCCAGATCTGTAGAGGTTGTGTAGTACCACTCGGTGCTCAAGCCCTGGGCCTTCAGCGCGGCCAGCAGCGGACGGCGGTACCACTCTTCAGACGCCTTGGTCAGAAATTCCGGCATGTTGGCGGTGGTGGCGTATTGCAGCAGGGCGTCGTATTTCTGGATCGCATCAAACTTCTGCAAAAAGCGCCCAACCACGGTGTATTCGTGTGCATCGACCACCACAGTGGGGCGATAGTCGCGCGCCAGTCGGGCCAGGGCTTGTGCCTCGGGCGTGTTCAGCAGCAGGTGGTCGCGGTTCATGTCCAGCCCGCCGCTGGTCACGCGTTTGCTGTCGGTCGAGCCATCGGGGTTGGCGCGCGGCACGATGATCACATTGATACGTTCCAGCAGCGGCCGCAGCAGCCCCTGGGTCAATTCGCGCGCCACCACCAGCAGGGCTTCGCTGCCGGCCGGCTCGTCGCCGTGTTGCTGACCCAGCAGCAGCACGCTGGGGCGGCCCGACGCGAGCAGCGCTGCAGCATCGGTGCCCGCGGCACGGGTCAGCACCAAAGCCTCGAGGGGTTCACCGCGCTGCGACTGGCCCATATTCAGAACAGCGGCTTTGAGGCCTGGCACGCTGGCGGCTGAAGTACTCAGGTCGCGCAGCCAGGTCTGGATTTCCGCATTCGAGCTGAAGCTGCTGCGGCCTGCCTGCAGGCCCGGCGTGGTGTAAATAACCGAGGGTGCGGGAAAGCGGGCAGCGACCGCAGCGCTGTAAGGCGCTTCGGTGGGAGGCGCCGCCAGCAGCGCAGGCCGCGCTGGCACGGGTTGGGCCACCGCCACCGCAGCGGGTACTGGGGCAGCCACAGACACGGTGGCCGGCACGGGTGTGGGCCTGGGCGCGGTACCCTGCGTCGGCCAGGGCGGCAGCGGCACCGAGGTGCAGGCGCTGAGCGTCACCAGCAGCGACAGCAGCAGGGAAGCGCCAGGCTTGTGGCGGCGGACGGCAGCAGCGGGTCGTGGCGCGCTGATCTGTGGTGAGGGGACTGGCTGGGTCATGATCATGGCGAGGGTGTGAAGAGGGCGAAAAGGGCGCAAATACCGGGCAAGCGCCATTATCCCGCCTGCCACGGCGGAAAGCTTGTGGGGTGCTGCCTGCCGGCACCGACACCATGGCCTGCGCGTGAGAAAATGCAGCATCCATGCAAGTCCAACCCGATTTTTTGTCCCCAAGCCCCGGCGTTTTTCCAGCGCACAGGCTCAGCGTGGCCCCGATGATGGACTGGACCGACCGGCATTGCCGCTACTTTCACCGCCTGCTCTCGCGCCACGCCTTGTTGTACACAGAAATGGTCACCACCGGTGCGCTGGTGCATGGCGATGTGGCCCGGCATTTGCGCTTCAACACGCAAGAACACCCGGTGGCGCTGCAGCTCGGTGGCAGTGAACCGGCCGACCTTGCGTTTTGCGCGCAATTGGGCGAGTCATGGGGTTATGACGAAATCAACCTGAACTGCGGCTGCCCCAGTGAACGTGTGCAGCGCGGCGCGTTTGGCGCCTGCCTGATGGCCGAGCCGCAACTGGTGGCCGACTGCGTGAAAGCCATGGTCGATGTGGTCGATGTGCCGGTCACGGTCAAACACCGCATCGGCATCGACAAAAGCGAAAGTTACAGCTTTGTGCGCGACTTTGTCGGTGCGGTCAGCGAAGCGGGCTGCCACACCTTCATCGTGCACGCGCGCAATGCCTGGCTCAAGGGCCTGAGCCCGAAAGAAAACCGCGAAGTGCCGCCGCTGCGTTATGAGCTGGTGCACCGGCTCAAGCGCGAGTTTCCCGCACTCTCCATCGCGATCAACGGCGGCATCACCACCGGCGAGCAGGTGGCGGCGCAGCTGCAGGAACTCGACGGTGTCATGGTGGGCCGCGAGGCTTATCACAACCCCTGGTGGCTGGCCTCCTGGGATCAGGCTTTTTTTGACGCAGATGCCGGTGAAAAAACGCGCGAGTCGGTGGAGTCACAGATGGTGGACTACATGGCCGCGCAGGCCACGGAACACGGCACGCCCTGGCCGTCGATCGCGCGCCACATGCTGGGTCTGCGCCATGGATTGCCGGGCGCACGCCGCTGGCGCCAGGTCTGGAGCGACCACCAACTGAAAAACCTGCACCCGCGCGAGGTGATGGCGCTGGCGCATGCGCCGGCACTGAGGGGGCAGGACCTGGCCTCGCCGCCCTTGACCGATCTGGCGCATGCCTGAGACCGCGCAGCGCGAGACGCGCAAGGCTCTTTTGCTGCTGTGGCTGGTCCCCGCGCTGTGGGCCGTCAATTACATCGTGGCACGCAAGGCGCCCGGTGTGATTGGCCCTTACATGCTGGCGCTGGGGCGCTGGGGCCTGGCCGCACTGATTCTGGTCCTGATCACCCGCACCGAACTCTGGCGTGAGCGCGACTCGATAACGCGTGCCTGGCGGCAGTACCTGGTGCTGGGCACATTGGGCATGCTGATTTGTGGTGCCTGGGTCTATGAGGGTGCACGTTCAACCGGTGCGATGAATATTGCGCTGATTTATTCGGCTTCGCCGGTGCTGATCAGCCTCGGTGCCATGTGGTGGCTGGGCGAAGCGTTTGGTGCGCGTCAGAAGGTGGGGGTTCTGCTGGCACTGACCGGGGTCGTGCATGTGGTGGTCAGAGGGCAGTGGACCGCTTTGACCGATGTGCAGTTTGTCGCGGGTGACGCCTGGATTGTCGCGGCGACGGTGTCGTGGGCGGCTTACGCCCTGCTGCAAAAAAGATGGCCCAGCCCCCTGGGTGCCACCGCGCGTCTGGCTGCCATATGTCTGGGCGGCACCCTGGTCCTGCTGCCGCCAGCGCTCTGGGAGGCCACGCGGCCCGGTGCCGATGTGCTCGGTACTCAGGCGCTGTTGCTGGTGGTCGCCGCTGCACTGATCCCCGGCGTGGGCGCCTACTGGATTTACGGCTGGGCGCAAAAAATCCTCGGGGCCAGCCGGGTGGCGGTGGCGCTGTACCTGGGGCCGCTGTATGCGGCGGCTGCCGCCTGGGGCCTGCTGGCTGAACCGCCGGGCTGGCACCATGCCGTGGGTGCGCTGCTGATCCTGCCCGGTGTGTTTCTGGTCACGCGGCCGATCAGGCCGCCGCCTCCAGCCCGTTCCTGAAATGTTCGCGCATGCGCTGCGCTGTGGCTTCGGCGTCGCGTGCGGTCAGCGCGTCCATGATGGCGCGGTGTTCGGCCAGTGATTCCGCTATGCGGCCGCTTTTGAGCAGCGAGTTGTGCCGGTTCAGCTTCATGACCTTGCGCAGATCGGCCACCATCTGGTCGCGCCAGCGGTTGTTGGCGATTTCCAGCAGACGCATGTGGAAGGTTTCGTTGATCTCGAAAAACCGTTCACGCTGGGAGACGGCTTTTTCCAGCTCGCGATGTAATGCCTGCAGTTCTTTCAGCTGCGCCTCGGTGGCCTGGGTCGCGACGACACCGGCCGCATCACTTTCGAGCAGGGAGAGCAGGTGGTACACATCGGCCAGGTCGCGTTCCGACACTTCGGTCACATACGCGCCGCGCCTGACCTTCATGGTCACCAGGCCTTCGGTGGCCAGCACTTTCAGCGCTTCTCGCAGCGGCGTGCGGCTGATGCCGTACTCCTCGGCCAGCTTGAGCTCGTCAATCCAGCTGCCAGGCGCCAGTTCGCGGCTGAAAATACGCTGGCGCAGCAGCTCCGCCACCTCTTCATAAAGTGCGCGGGGAGTCAGGGAAACAGCGGCCATGGTGCTTATATAGTGGTCAATGACACAGCGCGATCTTATCTGAAACTAAATTTTGCATCAATAATTATAAATAATGTAAACTCAGCCCGAGTTACAGAACCTGTCTTGAAACGGTACCCGCACGCGCCATGAGCACCCCCAAACCACCGTCCTCCCCCGAATTTGCGCCGGCCAGCCTGACGGCCTGGGCCAAAGCTGCAGCGAAGTCCGCACCTGGCGGCGACCTCGGTGCCCTCAACTGGCACACCCCGGACGGCATCACGGTCAAGCCGCTGTACACGGCCGAGGATGTCAAGGATCTGCCACATACCCATACCCTGCCGGGCTTCGAGCCTTTCATACGCGGTCCGCAGGCCACCATGTATGCGGTCCGGCCCTGGACCATTCGCCAGTACGCCGGGTTCTCCACGGCTGAAGAATCCAATGCCTTTTACCGCAAGGCGCTGGCCGCGGGCGGGCAGGGTGTCTCGGTCGCCTTCGACCTGGCCACCCACCGCGGCTACGACAGCGACCACCCGCGTGTGACCGGCGACGTCGGCAAGGCCGGCGTGGCGATTGACAGCGTCGAGGACATGAAAATTTTGTTCGACCAGATCCCGCTCGACAAGGTCTCGGTGTCCATGACCATGAACGGCGCCGTGCTGCCGGTTCTGGCCGGTTATGTGGTCGCAGCCGAAGAGCAGGGCGTGGCCCAGGACCAGCTCAGCGGCACCATACAGAACGACATCCTCAAAGAGTTCATGGTGCGCAACACCTACATCTTTCCGCCGGCACCCAGCATTCGCATCATCGGCGACATCATTGAGTACACGGCAAAACACATGCCGAAGTTCAACTCGATCTCCATCTCTGGTTACCACATGCAGGAAGCCGGCGCCAACCAGGCGCTGGAACTGGCTTTCACGCTGGCCGACGGCAAGGAGTATGTGAAAACCGCGATTGCCAAGGGCCTGGACGTCGACGGTTTTGCCGGCCGCCTGAGTTTTTTCTGGGCCATAGGCATGAACTTCTACCTCGAAGTCGCCAAGATGCGCGCCGCGCGCCTGCTCTGGTGCCGCATCATGAAGGAGTTCAATGCGAAGAGCCCGAAAAGCCTGATGCTGCGCACACACTGCCAGACCTCGGGCTGGAGCCTGACCGAGCAGGACCCCTACAACAATGTGGTGCGCACCACGATTGAGGCCATGGCCGCGGTGTTTGGCGGCACACAAAGCCTGCACACCAACAGTTTTGACGAAGCGATTGCGCTGCCGACCGAGTTCTCCTCGCGCATCGCCCGCAACACCCAGCTCATCATCCAGGAAGAAACCCATATCCCGCATGTGATCGACCCCTGGGCCGGCAGCTACATGATGGAAAAACTGACCCAGGACATGGCCGATGCCGCCTGGGCCATCATTGAAGAAGTCGATGCCATGGGCGGCATGACCAAAGCCGTGGACAGCGGCTGGGCCAAGCTCAAGATCGAGGCGGCCGCCGCCGAAAAGCAGGCGCGCATCGACAGCGGAAAAGACGTGATCGTCGGCGTCAACAAATACAAACTCAAGACCGAAGATGCGATCGAGACCCGCGATATCGACAACGTGGCGGTGCGCGAGGGCCAGATCACACGCCTCAAGGCCATACGTGCCAGCCGCGATGGTGCGGCGGTGCAGGCTGCGCTTGACGCACTGACGGCTGCCGCCGAACAGGGCGAGGGCAATCTGCTGGACCTCAGCATCCAGGCGGTGCGCCTGCGTGCCACGGTGGGTGAGGTCAGTGACGCGCTCGAAAAAGTTTACGGGCGCCACCGCGCCGATACACAAAAGGTGACCGGTGTGTACGCTGCTGCTTATGACTCGGCCGAAGGCTGGGAGAACCTCAAGACCGAAATCAACGCCTTTGCCGAAGCCCAGGGCCGGCGTCCACGCGTGATGATCTCCAAACTCGGCCAGGACGGCCACGACCGCGGCGCCAAGGTGGTGGCCACGGCATTTGCCGACCTAGGCTTCGATGTCGACATGGGACCGCTGTTCCAGACGCCGGAAGAATGCGCGCGCCAGGCGATTGAAAACGACGTCCATGCGGTCGGTGTCTCGACCCTGGCGGCCGGCCACAAAACCCTGGTACCGGCCATCATCGCCGAACTCCAAAAGCAGGGCGGGGGCGACATCATCGTGTTTGTAGGTGGTGTGATTCCGCGCCAGGACTACGAGATGCTTTACGAAGCCGGCGTGAAAGGCATTTACGGTCCGGGCACACCGATTCCGGCCAGTGCCAAGGATGTGCTGGAGCAGATCAAGGCTGCGCTGAAGTGATTCCCGGCGAACTGCTGGATGGGGTTCTGCACGGCGATGCCGCCGCGCAACGCCGCGCCATCGCCAAAGCCATCACCTTGCTGGAATCGACCCGCGCCGACCACCGCGCCCAGGGCGACGAGTTGCTGACCGCCTTGTTGCCGCACACCGGCCAGGCTTTCCGCCTGGGCATCAGTGGTGTGCCCGGCGTCGGCAAATCGACCTTTATTGAAGTGCTGGGCCTGTACTTGATCAAGCACGGGCATCGGGTCGCGGTGTTGACCATAGACCCTTCGTCGAGTGTGTCGGGTGGCTCCATTCTTGGCGACAAGACCCGCATGGAGCAGCTCTCGGTGCATGAAAAAGCCTACATCCGGCCCAGCCCGTCCAGCGGCACCCTGGGCGGCGTCGCCGAGAAAACCCGCGAGGCCATGCTGGTCTGCGAAGCCGCCGGTTATGACATCGTGATTGTGGAGACCGTCGGCGTCGGCCAGAGCGAAACCGCGGTCGCCAACATGAGCGACATGTTTGTGCTGATGCAATTGCCCAATGCTGGCGACGATTTGCAGGCTATCAAGAAAGGTGTGATGGAGCTGGCCGACCTGGTCATCATCAACAAGGCCGACATTGATGCCGACGCGGCGATGCGTGCCCAGGCGCAGATCACCTCGGCCATGCGTTTGTTTGGCCTGGTCAACAACGCCATGGGCAGCGCTCAGGCCGCAGCCTGGGACTCGGTCTGGCACCCGCAGGTGCTGCAGCTCAGCGCGCTGCACAACACAGGTGTCGATGCCTTCTGGACCGCAGTGACGCAGTTCAGGACGCTGCAGACCAGCAACGGCCAACTGGCGGCACGGCGGCAGCAGCAATCGCTGTCCTGGATGTGGGAGCGCATAGACGCGGCCCTGAAGCAGGCCTTCCGCCAGGACCCGGTGGTCAGCGCCTTGTTGCCAGCCATGCTGGCCGATGTCGCCGGGGGCCGCATTCCGGCCTCAACCGCAGCACGAAATCTGCTTGCAGCCCATTCTGGACGGGCGCAATCAGCTATCAAATAAATAGCATAGAGAGAGTACATACCATGCAGGACATTCTTGAGCAACTGGAAAAAAAGCGCGCTGCGGCGCGTCTGGGCGGCGGGCAAAAACGCATAGACGCGCAACACGGCAAGGGCAAACTCACGGCGCGGGAGCGGCTGGAACTCTTGCTCGACGAAGGCACGTTTGAAGAGTGGGACATGTTTGTCGAGCACCGCTGCACCGACTTCGGCATGCAGGACAACAAGGTGCCGGGCGACGGCGTGGTGACCGGTTACGGCATGATCAACGGTCGGCTGGTGTTTGTCTTCAGCCAGGATTTCACCGTCTTCGGCGGTGCGCTGTCCGAAGCCCATGCCGAAAAAATCTGCAAGGTGATGGACCAGGCCATGAAGGTCGGTGCACCGGTCATCGGCCTCAACGACTCCGGCGGCGCGCGTATCCAGGAAGGCGTGGCATCTCTCGGCGGTTATGCCGACGTGTTCCAGCGCAATGTCATGGCCTCGGGTGTGGTGCCGCAAATCAGCATGGTCATGGGCCCTTGCGCCGGCGGCGCCGTGTATTCGCCGGCCATGACCGACTTCATCTTCATGGTGAAAGACAGCAGCTACATGTTTGTCACCGGCCCCGAAGTGGTGAAAACCGTGACGCATGAAGAAGTGACGGCCGAGGAACTCGGCGGCGCCACCACCCACACCACACGCAGCGGTGTCGCCGACCTCGCGTTTGAGAACGATGTCGAGGCGCTCTTGATGCTGCGCCGGCTCTACAACTACCTGCCGCTGAACAACCGCGAAAAAGCACCGATACGCCCCAGCGCCGACCCGGCCGCCCGCATGGACCTGAGCCTGGACACGCTGGTACCCGAGAACCCGAACAAGCCCTATGACATGAAGGAGCTGATCACCAAAACGGTGGACGACGGGGACTTTTTCGAGCTGCAGCCCGAATACGCGAAAAACATCCTCATCGGTTTTGCGCGCATGGAAGGCCAGAGCGTCGGCATCGTCGCGAACCAGCCGCTGGTGCTGGCCGGTTGCCTGGACATCAAGAGTTCGATCAAGGCCGCGCGTTTTGTGCGCTTCTGCGACGCCTTCAACATTCCGGTCATCACTTTTGTCGATGTGCCGGGTTTCATGCCCGGCACCAGCCAGGAATACGGCGGCATCATCAAACATGGCGCCAAGCTGCTGTATGCGTATGCCGAATGCACGGTGCCCAAGATCACCGTGATCACGCGCAAGGCTTATGGCGGCGCCTACGACGTGATGAGCTCCAAACATTTGCGCGGCGACGTCAACTTCGCCTGGCCGAATGCCGAGATTGCGGTCATGGGCGCCAAGGGCGCGGTCGAGATCATCTTCCGCGAAGACAAGGGTGACCCGGCCAAACTCGCCGCGAAGGAAGCCGAATACAAGGCACGGTTTGCCAACCCCTTTGTCGCCGGCGCGCGCGGCTTTATCGACGATGTGATCCTGCCGCATGAAACCCGCAAGCGGATTTGCCGTTCGCTGGTGATGCTGAAGGACAAAAAACTCGAGAACCCGTGGCGCAAGCACGGGAATATTCCGCTGTGAGTCACACGGGTTTTACCCTGACTTTGTTTCGCGCTGGATCGGACTGCCTGGGCGTTTTGCTCCGTGTCCCCCGCCCTTCGGGCTCCTCCTTGACCTGCGCAAAACACCCAGGCAGCCCAATCCCGGGTTCCAGGCGCCTCGGCATTAAAAACCAGACGTCCTTCGCAGCAACGGGCGCGCTGGGTCCGTCGCAGCGAAGTCAAGGAGGAGCCCGCAGGGCGGGGGACATGAGCGGAGGCGGACGCAGCGCGCCCGTTGCGGGCACAGAGCCAAAGTGCCCCATGAATGTTTCCGCACAGGAGCCTGACAAGCTTACAAAGATACTGATCGCCAACATACATCGCCTGCCGCGCGAAGTGCACGCAGGCGAATTCACCCCGATGGAGAAGACCTATGTTTGAAAAGATACTGATCGCGAATCGGGGTGAAATCGCCTGCCGCGTCATCCTGACGGCCCGCAAGATGGGCATCAAGACTGTGGCCGTGTATTCGGACGCCGACAAGGACGCGCGCCATGTCGAGCTGGCGGATGAGGCCGTTCACATTGGCCCGGCGCCGAGTCGCGACAGTTATTTGCAGGCCGACAAGATCATTGCGGCCTGCAAACAGACCGGCGCGCAGGCGGTGCATCCGGGTTACGGTTTCCTCAGCGAAAACGCCGGTTTTTCCAAGCGTGTGGAAGAAGAGGGCATCGTCTTCATCGGTCCCAAACATTATTCGATCGCCGCCATGGGCGACAAGATCGAGTCGAAAAAGTTGGCCGGCGCTGCGGGTGTCAATTGCATTCCGGGCGTCAACGACGCCATCGAGACGGCTGAGAAAGCTGTCGAAATTGCCCAGGGCATCGGTTACCCCGTGATGATCAAGGCCTCGGCCGGTGGCGGCGGCAAGGGCCTGCGTGTGGCCTTTAATGACAAGGAGGCCTTCGAAGGCTTCACCAGCTGCCGCAACGAAGCGCGCAACAGCTTTGGCGACGACCGGGTGTTCATCGAGAAATTTGTCGAGGAGCCGCGCCACATCGAAATCCAGCTGCTCGGCGATTCGCACGGCAATGTGATTTACCTCAATGAGCGCGAATGTTCGATCCAGCGCCGGCACCAGAAGGTGATTGAGGAGGCGCCGTCGCCCTTCATCAGCGAGGCCACTCGCAAGGCCATGGGTGAACAGGCCGTCGCGCTTGCGAAAGCCGTGAAGTACGAAAGCGCCGGCACGGTGGAGTTTGTCGTCGGCAAGGACCAGAGTTTTTACTTTCTCGAGATGAACACGCGTCTGCAGGTGGAGCACCCGGTGACCGAATGCATCACCGGCCTGGACCTGGTCGAACTGATGATTCGTGTGGCAGCCGGCGAGAAGTTGCCGCTGGCGCAGAAAGACGTCCAGCGCAATGGCTGGGCCATCGAGTGCCGCATCAATGCCGAAGACCCGTTCCGCAGCTTTTTGCCGTCTACCGGCCGGCTTGTGCGTTTCCAGCCGCCCAAGGAAAACATGTTCGCGTCGGACACCGCGAACCTGATGGGTGTGCGGGTCGATACCGGCGTACAGGACGGTGGCGAGATCCCGATGTTTTACGACTCGATGATTGCCAAACTGATTGTGCACGGCAAGGACCGCGCGGAGGCCATTGCGAAGATGCGCGAGGCCCTCAACGCCTTTGTGATACGCGGCATCAGCAGCAACATTCCGTTCCAGGCGGCCTTGCTGGCGCACCCCAAATTTGTCGCGGGCGACTTCAACACCGGCTTTATCGCGGAGAACTATGGCCAGGGCTTTTTTGCCGAAGACGTGCCACATGCCGATCCGGACTTTCTGGCGGCGCTCGCGGCTTATGTGAACCGGCGCCTGCTGGGCCGCGCGGCCGGCATCAGCGGTCAGATGCCCGGCCACGGTGTCACGGTGGGGGAAGAGTTTGTGGTGATAACACTGGACAGCGCCGGAAAAAACACCTCCCAGGCCGTGACTGTGCGCGACTATCAGGCGCAATCAGGCTCCAGCCGAATAGACACGGGCACAAGCAGCTATGAAATCTGTAGCAACTGGCACCTGGGTGGAGCCCGAATACGGGGCACGGTCAACGGCCAGCCGTTTGCGGCGCAGGTCGAGCGCGGCGTGGGGCGCAACCCGCTGGCGATTCGCATCGCCCACAACGGCACGCGGCTGGACGCGCTGGTGCTGTCGCCGCGTGCGGCCGAGCTGCATGCGCTGATGCCTTACAAGGCGCCGCCCGACATGAGCCGGTTTGTGCTCTCGCCCATGCCCGGCCTGCTGGTCGAGGTGGCGGTGTTGCCCGGCCAGAAGGTGCAGGCCGGTGAACGTGTGGCGGTGATTGAGGCCATGAAAATGGAGAATGTGTTGTTTGCCAGCGCCGATGGCGTGGTCGGCAAGGTGCTGGCCACCAAGGGCGAGTCGCTCAGTGTGGACCAGCCGATTGTGGAGTTTGTCTGATGGCCTCCCCGCGTCCATTCAAGGTGCTGGGCATCCAGCAAATCGCCATAGGCGGCGCCGACAAACAGCGCCTGCGCACCCTGTGGGTGGACATGCTGGGGCTGGAAGTCACCGGCAACTTTGTCAGCGAACGTGAAAACGTCGATGAAGACATCTGCGCCATGGGCAGCGGTCCCTTCAAGGTCGAGGTCGATCTGATGCAGCCCATCGATCCGGAAAAAAAGCCGGCGGTGCACCAGACCCCGCTGAACCATGTCGGTTTGTGGATAGACGACCTGCCCAAAGCCGTGGAATGGCTGACGGCGCAGGGCGTGCGTTTCGCCCCCGGTGGGGTGCGCCAGGGCGCTGCCGGCTTTGACATCTGCTTTCTGCACCCCAAGGCCAATGAGGCATTTCCGATTGCAGGCGAGGGTGTGCTGATCGAGCTGGTGCAGGCGCCGCCCGAGGTGGTGGCGGCTTTTACCCGCTTGCAGGCGGCTGTGTCCTGAGGCCCTGGGGGCGGCAGGACTGAGGGATTCACCCGAGAGCGTTTGCCCGCATGCCGGGCGTAAACTGGCCTGACCTCCTGGCCGCATTCGCACGGAGCGGGGGGCAAAGGAGACAGCGCTTGCAGCCAACCAACGTAGCCAATCCGTCCTATTTCCACAAGGTCGTTGATTGCCAATGGGCCTGTCCGGCCCACACCCCCGTTCCTGAATACATACGCCTGATTGGCCAGGGTCGTTACACCGACGCCTACATGGTCAACTGGGTGTCGAATGTGTTTCCCGGCATCCTGGGCCGAACCTGCGACCGGCCCTGCGAGCCGGCCTGCCGCCGCAGCCGGGTGGAAGAAAACAACGGCGAACTGCCGGAACCGGTCGCGATTTGCCGCCTCAAACGGGTCGCGGCCGACATGAAAAACGATGTCAGCCTGCGCATGCCCAAGGTCGCGCCAAAAAACGGCAAACGCATCGCCTGTGTGGGTGCCGGTCCGGCCTCATTAACCGTGGCGCGGGACCTCGCGCCGCTCGGTTACGAGGTCACGGTGTTTGACGGCGAGGCCAAGGCCGGCGGTTTTATCCGCACGCAGATTCCGCGCTTTCGCCTGCCCGAGTCGGTGATCGATGAGGAAACCGGTTACATCCTGGACCTGGGTGTGCAGTTCAGGAGCGGCCAGCGCATTGAGTCCATGCAAGGCCTGCTGTCCGAGGACTATGACGCGGTATTTGTCGGCTGCGGTGCGCCGCGTGGCCGCGACCTGCAGCTGCCGGGCCGCCAGGAGATCAGCGAGAACATCCACATCGGCATTGACTGGCTGGCCTCGGTGTCGTTCGGCCACATCAGCAGCATTGGCAAACGCGTGATTGTGCTGGGTGGCGGTAATACCGCGATGGACTGCTGCCGCTCGGCGCGGCGCCTGGGCGGCAGCGATGTGAAAGTGATTGTGCGCAGCGGCTTTGACGAGATGAAAGCCTCGCCCTGGGAGAAGGAAGATGCCCAGCACGAGGGCATACCCATCCTCAACTTCCATGTGCCCAAATCGTTTGAACACAGCAGCGGCAAGCTCACCGGCATGACGTTTGAAGTGGTCAAGGCGGTGTATGACGCCAAAGGCAAACGCAGCCTGGTCGCGACCGGTGAGCCTGACGTGCTGATCGCCTGTGATGCGGTCCTGATCGCCGTCGGGCAGGAAAATGCCTTTCCGTGGATTGAGCGCGGCAGCGGCATCCAGTTTGACGAGTGGGGCCTGCCGGTGCTCAACAAGACCACCTTCCAGTCCAGCCTGCCGCAGGTGTTTTTTGGCGGCGATTCGGCCTTCGGGCCGAAAAACATCATCACGGCGGTGGCGCACGGGCATGAGGCGGCGGTGTCCATAGACCGCTTTCTGCATGGTGAAGACATGGCCCGCCGGCCCGACCCCATGACCAACCTGATGTCCACCAAGATGGGCATCCATGAGTGGAGCTATGACAACGACACCTCGAACGATGCACGTTTCAAGGTGCCCTGGGCCAAGGCCGAGGTGGCGCTGGCCAATATCCGGGTCGAGGTCGAACTCGGTTTTGACGCGGCAACGGCTTTCAAGGAAGCCGGGCGCTGCCTGAACTGCGATGTGCAAACCGTGTTTGCAGAGCCGGCCTGTATCGAGTGTGATGCCTGTGTGGACATCTGCCCCATGGACTGCATCAGCTTCACGACCAACGACGCTGAGCCGCTGCTGCGCACCCATCTGAAAGCCCCGGCGCTCAATCTGAGCCAGGACCTGTATGTGTCGGGCGAGCTCAAGACCGGCCGTGTCATGGTCAAGGACGAAGACGTCTGCCTGCACTGCGGCCTGTGTGCCGAGCGTTGCCCGACAGGGGCCTGGGACATGCAGAAGTTTTTGCTGCAGACCACGCAGGCCGGGCCGTCGTGCCGCGATGCGGCTGCGCCTCGTGCCGCAGGGGTGCCAGCATGAAAAAAAGAATAGAAGCTGTCAACAACTTCGTCATCAAGTTCGCCAACGTCAATGGGTCCGGCTCGGCCTCGGCCAACGAGCTGTTTGCCAAAGCCATTTTGCGCATGGGGGTGCCGGTCAGCCCGCGCAATATTTTCCCCAGCAACATCCAGGGCCTGCCGACCTGGTACGAGGCGCGGGTGTGCGACCGGGGTTACCAGGGCCGGCGCGGCGGCATCGACATGATGGTGGCCATGAATCCGCAGACCTGGGACGCCGATGTGGCCGAGCTCGAGCCCGGGGGCTACCTGTTTTACGACAGCACACGGCCCTTGCCACCCGACAAATTCAGGGACGACATCCACGTCATAGGCATGCCGCTGACCGAGATCTGCAACGCGGTCTACAGCGATCCGCGCCAGCGCCAGCTGTTCAAGAATATTGTGTATGTGGGCGCGCTGTCGGCACTGCTGGAAATCGAGCCACAAGTGCTGGAAAAACTGTTTGCCGAGCAATACAAGGGCAAGGAAAAACTGCTGGCGTCCAACGTGCAGGCGCTGCACCTGGGGCGGGATTTCGCCAGCGAACACCTGCAGGTACCGCTGGGCATCAGGGTGCAGCGCGCCGACAAGGTGGGCAAGCGCATTTTTGTCGATGGCAACAGCGCTGCCGCGCTGGGCTGCGTGTACGGCGGTGCCACGGTGGCCGCCTGGTACCCGATCACACCCTCGTCGTCGGTGGCCGAGGCCTTTCAGTCCTACTGCGCCAAATACCGCGTGGACCCGGACACCGGCCGGCACAACTACGCCATCGTGCAGGCGGAAGACGAAATCGCCTCGATTGGCATGGTGGTGGGCGCGGGCTGGAATGGCGCGCGTGCTTTCACCGCCACCTCGGGCCCCGGCGTGTCGCTGATGACGGAGTTTCTGGGACTGGCCTATTTTGCCGAGATACCCATCACCATCATCAATGTGCAGCGCGGCGGGCCGTCCACCGGCATGCCCACACGCACCCAGCAGGCGGACCTGATCTCCTGTGCCTATGCCTCGCATGGCGACACCAAACATGTGATGCTGCTGCCGCAGGACCCGCATGAATGTTTTGAACATGCCGCCGCAGCGCTGGACCTGGCGGACAGGCTGCAGACCCCGGTGTTTGTCATGACCGATCTGGACATAGGCATGAACCAGCGCCTGTGCGAGCCCTTTGCCTGGGACGACAGCCGCAGCTACGACCGCGGCAAGGTGATGAGTGCCGCGGAGCTGGAAGCGGGCAAGGACTTCGGCCGCTACAAGGATGTGGACGGTGATGGCATTCCGTGGCGCACCCTGCCGGGCACACACCCGAGCAAAGGCAGTTATTTCACCCGCGGCACCACGCGCAACCCCTATGCCCAGTACTCCGAACGCGGGCAGGACTACATCTACAACGTCCAGCGCCTGCTCAAAAAATTTGCCACCGCCGCCACCCTGGTGCCGCAGCCGGTGCTGCGGCCTGCGGCCCGCAAGACGGCGTTTGGCGTGATTTATTTCGGCTCTACCAGCCCCGCGATGCACGAGGCGCTGGATGTGTTGACCGAGGCCGGCCTTGACCTGGACGCGATGCGGTTGCGGGCTTTTCCGTTTGCTGCCAGCGTGGCGCAGTTTATTGCCGAGCATGACAAGGTGTTTGTGGTCGAACAGAACCGCGATGCACAAATGCACTGCCTGCTGGTCAACGAACTTGACGTGGACCCGGCCCGGCTGGTGCGTGTGCTGCATTTCGACGGCACACCGATCACCGCGCGTTTCATCACCGAGGCGATCCGGCAAAAAATGCAGGCCGATGCGGCCGCCGCACCCCCCCAAAAAACCAGGGCCCATTCATGACCTATCTGGCCAAACCCAAGCTGCATCATCCGTCGCTGACCCTCAACAAGGTCGGCTACACCCGGCGCGACTACGAAGGAAAAATCTCCACCCTGTGCGCCGGCTGCGGGCACGACTCGATTTCTGCGGCCATCATCCAGGCCTGCTGGGAACTCGACATCCAGCCGCACCGCGTCGCCAAGCTGTCGGGCATAGGTTGCAGCTCCAAGACACCGGACTATTTTCTCGGCGCCTCCCATGGCTTCAACACCGTGCATGGCCGCATGCCCTCGGTGCTGACCGGCGCGAATCTGGCGAATCGCGACCTGCTCTACCTTGGCGTTTCGGGCGATGGCGATTCGGCCTCTATCGGCCTGGGCCAGTTTGCCCATGCGATGCGGCGCGGCGTCAACATGGTGTACATCGTCGAGAACAACGGCGTGTACGGCCTGACCAAGGGACAGTTCTCGGCCACGGCCGATCAGGGCTCCAAAAGCAAGAAGGGCGTGGTCAACAGTGACAGCCCGGTGGATCTGGTGGCGCTGGCGCTGCAACTCGGTGCCACCTATGTGGCGCGCAGTTTTTCCGGTGACAAGGCGCAGCTGGTGCCGCTGATCAAGGGGGCCATAGGCCACGGTGGTGCGTCGTTTATCGACATCATCAGCCCCTGTGTGGCTTTCAACAACCATGCCGGCAGCACCAAGAGTTACGACTATGTGCGGGAACACAATGAGTCGGTCAGCCGGATTGACTTCATCAGCCCGCGCGAGGAGATCACGGCCAGTTATGCCCCCGGCGAACTGATCGAGGTGCAGCAACACGACGGCAGCAGCCTGCGTTTTCGCAAGCTGCAGTCTGATTACGACCCGACCGACCGTTACGCCGCGCTGAGCTACATGAATGCGCACCAGGCGCGCGGCGAGGTGGTGACCGGGCTGCTTTACGTCGATCCGCTGGTCAGCGACCTGCATCTGGCGCTCAATACCAGCGAGACGCCGCTGAACCAGCTGGGTGCGGCGCAGCTGTGCCCGGGCTCAGCTGCGCTGGACAGGATCAATACCGCGCTGCGCTAGTGCCCTGGCTTTTTCAGGACCGGAGGACCCCCATGTCTGAACGTACCGTTTTTCAATCGATTCCGCACCGCCATGTGGTGAGCCTGCCGCCGCAGGCCAGTGTGCGTGAAGCGGCGCGGGTGATGACCAAGGCCAACTGCGGCAGCGTGCTGATCATCGACGCGGCGGGTGTGATGCTGGGCATACTGACCGAGCGCGACCTGATGACCCGGGTGCTGGCCAAAGCCCTGAATGCAGAAAACACGCCGGTGTCGGAGGTGATGACGCCGCATCCCCAGTGTGTGTTGCCCGAAATGACCGTGGCTGACGCGGTGCTGGTTTTGCTCGAGCGCGGCTTCCGGCATTTGCCGATTGTCTCGGCGGCCGGAAAAATCCTCGGCGTCTTTTCGATCCGCGATGCCTTGCCACGTGAGATTGACAGCGCCGTGAGCCTGGCCGAGTTCAGGGACTCGGTCAACGACGCGCTCGGTTAGGCCGCTCCAGGCTTACAGGCATTTCGGCCTCCGGCCCTTGATTGGCTTGCGCAAGCAGCTATAAAATCAATAGCGGTTCGGGCCTCGTGCCGTGGCAGTCCACGCCGCCACTCAGGCGGTTTCTGCCGGCAGGTTGTTCTGCCAGGCCTGCAGCTGCTGGCGCGTGACGTCCCAGCAGTCCTGCAACTGCTGCCTGAGCAGTCCGGCGTCGGCTGCAAAAACGCCCGCATCGGCCTGGCTCTCAATCGCGGCGCTCAGGGCCACCAGCGCGGTGGCGCCGACGTTGGCAGCCGCACCGCGCAGCGCATGTGCCGCTTCCGACAATGCCACCGCATCACGCTGCTCATGGGCCCGGGCAATCGCATCCATACGCGCCGGCACATCGGCCATGAACAGGCGCACGATGGCGCGCGCGGTGCTGAAGTCGGGGTCGAAACTGCGAAACTCCTCCAGCCTGGCAAAGTTCATGGGTGCCGGCGTGCCGGCAGGCGCGGCCCCGGCGGGTGCAGCCGTGCCGGCGGCAGCAGGCGCAGCGGTCCAGCGCTCCAGCATCTGTGCCAGCGCCGCCACCTGCAGCGGTTTGGTCAGGTAGTCGTTCATGCCGGCGGCGGTGCAACGCTCGCGGTCTTCCGAGGTGGCGTCTGCCGTCAGGGCAATGATGGGTGGCGCGGCCGCGCCAAAACGCTGCTGTATCACCTGCGTGGCCTGCAGGCCGTCCATGCGCGGCATGTGCAGGTCCATCAGCACCGCCCCGAAGTGCCGGCCGGCCTGCATCGCCGCTTCCACCGCAGCCACCGTTTCCAGCCCGTCGTTGGCGCTGACCGTGTCGTAACCGAGCCGGGCCAGCATGCCGCAAGCGACCTTGATGTTGATGCTGTTGTCATCGGCCACCAGCACGGTGATGTGTTTTTTGACATCGGCCAGCTCGCGCGGCCGGGTCTGGGCCACCAGTTCCGGCGACAGGCAGCGCGCCAACGCCTCAAACAGCTGGTTGTGCCGCGCCGGTTTGAGCAGGCGCACATTGAACAGGCTGGTGCCTTCGGCGCCCGCCGGCATGAAGCCCGAGCTCAGCAGCATCAGCGGCAAGGCAGCGCCGCCGGGCAGCTCGCGGATGTGGCGCGCCAGCTCCACCCCGTCCATGCCGGGCATGTGCATGTCGGTGATCACGATATTCGGCAGCGGGCCCTGGCCCAGCACGTCCAGCGCCATGGCGCCGGAGTCGGTACTGGCCACACGCATGCCCCACTGGCGCAGCTGGCGCGTCAGGACCCGCACGTTCACCGGATGGTCGTCCACCACCAGCACCCGGTGGCCCTGCAAGGCCAGCGCATCCGCGGGTGTCACCGCCGGCGGCATCTCGGCCAGAGCGGCGCGCACGGTGAATGAAAAAACCGAGCCCTGGCCCACCATGCTTTTCACTCGGATGCGGCCCCCCATGAGTTCCACCAGCCGCTTGCAGATCGCCAGGCCGAGGCCGGTGCCGCCGTATTTGCGGGTGGTCGACGCGTCCACCTGGGTGAAAGCTTCAAACAGCGCGTCGATGCGGTCGGGCGGTATGCCGATGCCGCTGTCATGCACGCTGAACTCCAGCAGCGCCTGACCGTTGCCATCGGGCGGCTCGGCCAGCCGGGCGTGGACCGAAACTTCGCCGCGGTCGGTGAACTTGACGGCGTTGTTGACCAGGTTGATGAAGATCTGGCGCAGGCGCGTGACATCGCCAAGAATCGCCGTCGGCGGGCCGCCGCCTGCCACATCCGGCACATCCACAATCAGTTCCAGCCCTTTTTCACGGGCGCGCGGCGCGGCGATGTCGCAGGCTTCCTCCATCACATTGCGCAGGCTCAGCGGCTCACTTTCCAGGTCGAAGCGGCCCGACTCGATCTTGGAGAAATCCAGGATGTCGTTGATCACGCCCAGCAGCTGGTCGCTCGACAGGCGTATGGTCTGCAGGAAGTCGCGCTGCTCTGCGTCCAGCGAGGTTTCTGCCAGCAGCGCGCTCATGCCGACCACACCGTTGAGCGGCGTGCGTATTTCATGGCTCATGGTGGCCAGGAATGCCGCCTTGGCGCGCACCGCTTCTTCGGCCACTTCACGCGCCCGCACCAGCTCGGACTCGCGCGCCAGCACTTCTTCTTCGGCTGCGCGGGCGCGCTGGCTTTCGTTGTCGGCCTGCAGTTTTTCAGTGCGCAGGCGCTGGGCCACACGGTTGAAGGCCAGCACCACCTCGCCCATCTCGTCGTGGGTATCGAGCAGCACCGGTGAGCTGGCCGCGTCCCCCAGCATGCCCTCGGACGCCTCGCGCAGGCGCGTGACGGTGCGCATCACACCGGCATAAAAGGCCAGCAACAGGTAAAGCACCGCCAGCACCAGCGTGGTGACCGACAGCACCACAATCAGCACCCGTTGCTGCAGGCCCTGTATGCGTGACGCCAGCAGGGTGTTGAGTTCGGCCGCTTCGCGTTGCCAGAGCATGTAGTTGGCCGACTGCGCGCGTGCCAGCAACTGGCCGGCCGTGTCCACGGCCGCGGGAGAGTCGCCCGATGCGGTGAGCCCGCGCAGCGCGGCAATGGCCTCCCGTGTGGCGAGCTCATAGGTCTGCATGGCGTCGGACAGGCGCAGCCTGAGCTGGCCGGTTTTTTCGCTCTTGAAAGCGGTCTCTGCGCCATAACGGGTGCGCGCCAGGTTGGACTCGATCAGGCCGCTCAGGCGGATCAGGTCGGTGTTCCGGACGGCGCGCGACGCGACCGCGATCTGGGCCTGCGTCAGCAGGCGGGCCTTGAGCATCAGGTCGGCCGCGTCCGGCAGCTTGAGCAGCACACCTTCCATCATGTAGTAGGCATCCAGGTCCGGGTCCAGGATCAGGTTGGAACTGTCGCCGACCAGCGCCACCAGAGCGCTGATGTCGTCCTGCAGCTTGCTGTGCAACTCGTCGGTCGCCACCGGCGGCAGCAGCAGCAGCCGGCTACCCAGAAAGGCAGCGTTTTCTTTCAGGACGCCAAGCTGGCGCGTGGACTCCAGTTCCTGCCCAACCTCGGCATCCACCGCATCGAGCTCCTTCAGGGTGCCCTGGATCAGCGCCTGCGCGCCCACCAGCGCCGGTCGCTGGTCCGGTTGCCCGGCCATGTAAGCGGCAGCCATGAGCCGGCTGTGCGCCAGTTGTTCCTGCAGGGCACGCAGCGGCCGCAAATACTGCACGCCGGCGATTTCCTTTTCGGCAAAACGGATCGCGTTGTTGATCTCGCTGACCAGCAGATACAGGGTCAGTGCCAGCGCCAGCGCGAACAGCAGGAAGATCAGCAGGAATTTGCGCGGGTAGGACAGCCGGTCCATCAGCCGGCGCGCCGGTTGCAGCACGGCGGCCCGTATCAGGAACGAGGACTGGGCGGGCGGGGTGGCAGGTGTCAAGGTGGGCTCCGGCTGGATAGTCGTGGGGTCAGCGCTTGTCGCGCAGCGTGCGGGCGCGGGTGAGGGCGGCGGCTATCAGGCTGCGTTTGCGTGTGGCTTCCGGCTCAGTGCCTGCGCCTGGCGGTACGTCTTCTGGTTTGTCAGGTGTTTTTTGCACCTGGCCCTTGTGCAGCGCGCGCCGCAAGCTATGAATTTGATAGCGATTTTTGGCCTCCTGCGCTTGCCCGGCAGACCAGGCGGCCCAGCCGGTGCGTGCGCCGCTGAGGTTTTCCAGGGAGATGCAATCGACCGGGCAGACCGGAATACACAGCTCGCAGCCGGTGCAATACGGCGCCATCACGGTGTGCATGAGTTTGTTGCTGCCGACAATGGCATCGGTCGGACAGGCGTCCAGGCACAGGGTGCAGCCTATGCACCAGGCTTCGTCGATCACCGCGAGCTGGCGCGGACCTTCCTGACCGTGGACCGGGTTCAGTGGGCTGGCCGGCTGGCCGGTCAGCGCTGCGAGCCGCGTGATGCCTTCTGCGCCGCCGGGCGGGCACTGGTTGATGCCGGCATCGCCCGCGGCAATGGCCTGCGCATAAGCCGCGCAATCGGGATAGCCGCAGCGTGTGCACTGCGTTTGCGGCAGCGCGGCGTTGATCCGGTCAGCGAGCGGGTTCACGGCGCCACCGGGTCGCAGCAGGGGGCTTATTTCCTGGCCACGGTCTTTTTGACGGCCACACGCGGCCTGGCTTTGGCGGTTTTGGCAGGCGCCGCTTTGCTGCTCTTTTTGGCAGCTGCGGGCGCTTTGGCAGCCAGGGCCGGCGCCTTGTTGTGTTCCAGAATGAAGGCTTTGACCTGCGGATAAACCACCTCGCGCCAGCGCCGGCCGCTGAAGATGCCGTAGTGGCCCGCACCCTTGACTTCGAGGTGTTTCTGGCGCGCCTTGGGCACGTTGTAGCAAAGGCCGTGGGCGGCTTCTGTCTGGCCGGAGCCGGAGATGTCGTCGAGTTCGCCTTCCACCGTGAAGTGGGCGGTGCTGGTGATGTCCTGCGGGCGCACGCGTTCGAGCTTGCCGTCTCTGGACTTCACATCCCAGGTGCCGTTGACCAGGCTGAACTCCTGGAACACGATCTTGATGGTGTCCAGGTAGTAGTCGGCGTCCATGTCGAGCACCGCGTTGTACTCGTCGTAAAACTTGGTGTGGGCTTCGGTGCTGGCGTCGTCGCCCTTGAGCAGGTTCTTGAAATAGTCGTAGTGGTTGTTCGCATGGCGATCCGGGTTCATCGCGACAAAACCGGTGTGCTGCAAAAAGCCCGGGTAGACGCGCCGTCCTGCGCCCGCGAAGTTGCTCGGCACGCGGTAAATGACGTTGTTCTCAAACCATTCAAAACTCTTGTTCATGGCCAGGTTGTTCACGGCCGTCGGTGATTTGCGCGCATCAATCGGCCCGCCCATCATGGTCATGGACAGCGGCGTGGTTTCGCCGCGGCTGGCCATCAGCGATATTGCAGCCAGCACCGGTACCGTGGGCTGGCAGACGCTGATCACATGGCAATTGCCGTAGATGCCCTGCACGTGGGTGATGAATTCCTGCACGTAGTTGATGTAGTCGTCGAGATGGAAGGCGCCATCGGACAGCGGCACGGTACGCGCGTTTTTCCAGTCGGTGATATAGACCTTGTGGTCCTTGAGCATGGTCTTGACGGTGTCGCGCAGCAAGGTGGCGTAGTGGCCGGACAGCGGCGCGACGATCAGCACCGCGGGCTGGCCCTTGAGTTTCGTCAGGGTGGCCGGGTCGTCGGTGAAACGCTTGAAACGGCGCAGCTCGCAAAAGGGTTTGTCCAGCTCGACACGTTCGTGCACGGCGACGCCGGTGCCGTCCACATCGACGGTGGTCAGGCCGAACACGGGCCTTTCGTAGTCCTTGCCGAGGCGGTAAATCAGGCTGTAGCCGGCGGCCGCGCGCTGGGCCAGCGGGTTCTGGCTGAACGGGGACAGCGGGTTGTTGTAAAGCTTGGCAGCGGCTTGGGCAAAGTCAACAAACGGCTCCATCAGGGAGCGCTGGGCTTCATAGACTTGGTAAAGCATGTTTCAAAACCTTTGACAACGACATGTTGCAGTGCAACAAATAATAACAGGTGTACTTATAAATTTCTGGAGGGCAAACACCAATGCCGGAGGGCTTTGCCTTTGCCTCGCATAATGGCAGACCTATGAGCGAGAACACCAGCGCCGCAGCGCACGAACTGCTGACCAGCCTGAAGCCCAGCGACCGCATGCCGGTGCTGTTTGTCGGCCACGGCAGCCCCATGAATGCGATTGGCGACAACGAATACCGCCGCAGCTGGCAGGCGCTGGGCGCTGGTTTTAGCCAGAAATACCCGCCGCCGCAACTGATTTTGTGCATTTCTGCACATTGGCTGACTGAGGGCTGGTGGCTGACCGGCATGCAGACGCCCAAAACCATCCATGACTTCGGTGGCTTTCCGCAGGAATTGTTTGACCAGCAATACCCGGCTCCCGGCGCGCCGGCCGCAGCGCGCGGCATCAGCCAATTGGTACGGCAACGTGGCTCGGCGCCGCTGGGGCTGGACCTGGACAGCTGGGGCCTGGACCACGGCAGCTGGTCCGTGCTCAAGCCGATGTTTCCCGCGGCCGACATCCCGGTGGTGCAGCTGAGCATGGATTACAGCCGCGCGCCGTCCGAACATTACGCGCTGGCGAAGCAGCTCAAGGGGCTGCGCGAGCGCGGCGTGCTGATTGTCGGCAGCGGCAACATCGTGCACAACCTGCGCCAGGCCCAGCGCGGCGCGGCGGGCAACCAGGCCTACGACTGGGCGCTGGAGTTTGACCAGACCACGGGTGGCTACATCCAGCAGGGCAATCTGGACGCGCTGCAGAACTTCCAGAAACTCGGCCAGATGGCGCAGATGGCGCATCCGACCTACGAGCATTACCTGCCGCTGCTGTATGCAGCGGCAGCGGTTGATGCCGGGGAGCAGCCGCAATTTTTCAACACCAGCTTTCAGCTCGGCTCGATCTCGATGCGCTCCGTGGTCTGGGGCTGAACCTCACCTGCTCAGGACCCCCATGCCAAGCCGTCAAACCGTCCAGGACTTCATCACCACCGTGGAGCAGGGCCACTACATTGAAGCCATCGAGCAGTTTTATGCGCCCGATGCCAGCATGCAGGAAAACAGCCAGCCGCCGCGCCGCGGCCGCGACACGCTGCTGGCCTATGAGCGTGCGGTCATCGCGGCCTGCAGCGCCATGCGTACGCTGCCGGTCGAGTCCGTTCTTGTGGATGGCGATTTTGTCGTGATCCACTGGGTGTTTGAGTTCACACGCCTGTCGGGCAAAACCATGCGTATCGACGAGCTGGCGCACCAGCGCTGGGAGGGCGAAAAAATCGTGGAGGAACGTTTTTTCTACGATCCGGTGGCCACGCTGGCGGAGTAGCTGCCGCCAGTTTGCTATTGTTTCGATAGCTGCTTGTGCCCGTCGGGAAAGGGCTGGGCAGCGATTTGTTCATGTTGCCCAGGGCCCTCCCGGGATTTACATCACCTTGGCAATCGACGCGCAGACATGGTCTATGTTCTGGCTGTTCAGCGCCGCCACACACATGCGGCCGCTGTCGGTGCCATACACGCCAAATTCATTGCGCAGGCGCACCATCTGCTCTCTGGAGAGGCCGGAGTAGCTGAACATGCCGATCTGCGTCGTGATGAAACTCATGTCCTGCTTCACGCCGGCGGCTTTCAGGCCGTCGACCAGTTTCTGGCGCATGGCCTTGATACGCACCCGCATCTCGCCCAGCTCTTTTTCCCACAGGGCGCGCAGCTCGGGGTTGTTCAGCACATTGGCGACCACGGTGGCGCCATGGATCTGCGGGTTGCTGTAGTTGGTGCGTATCACCACCTTCATCTGCGACAACACGCGTTCGGCTTCTTCCTTGCTTTCACAGACGACGGACAGGGCGCCCACACGTTCGCCGTACAGGCTGAAGCTTTTGGAAAACGAGGTCGAGACAAAGAAATTGAGGCCGGCGGCGACAAACTTGCCGATGACAGCGCCGTCCTCGGCGATGCCCTGGCCAAAACCCTGGTAGGCCATGTCCAGAAAGGCCGTGAGTTTACGCGCCTTGACGGTGGCAATCACCTGGTCCCACTGGGTGCTGGTGATGTCGTAGCCGGTCGGGTTGTGGCAACAGGCGTGTAACACCACGATGGTGCCTTCGGCCGCAGCATCCAGCGCGGCCAGCATGCCGTCGAAGTTGACGCCGCGTTTGGCCGCGTCGTAATAGGGATAGGTTTCCACCGTGAAGCCGGCCTGGCTGAACAGGGCGCGGTGGTTTTCCCAGCTCGGGTCGCTGATCAGCACCTTGGCATTCGGGCTCAGTTTTTTCAGGAAGTCGGCGCCTATCTTCAGGCCGCCGGTGCCGCCTATGCCCTGGGCGGTGGCGACCCGGCCACTTTGGACGGGCTCGCTGTCGGCGCCAAACACCAGGGCTTTCACCGCAGCGTCATAGGCAGCGACACCATCCATGGGCAGGTAGCCGCGCGGCTTGGGGGATTCCATCATGGCTTTTTCGGCGATCTGCACACATTGCAGCAGCGGCAGTTTGCCCTTGTCGTCGTAATACACACCCACGCCGAGATTGACCTTGGCCGGGTTGGTATCGGCATTGAATTGCTCGTTCAAGCCCAATATGGGGTCACGGGGGGCCATTTCGACGGCGGTGAAAAGCGACATGAAAATCCTCTGGAAGAGTGGTTTGTGTTTCTTTGAACGGTCCGGCACGCCATGGCGTTGACCGGTGCAAGGCAGACAGCCGGGCCCGAGGTTCCGCTTGCCCGCCAAATGTCGTATTCTGTTCGGTTGCCCCAGATTTTAGCGGGCCAAAATTGAGATGCTTATGCCAGAACTGATTGAAGTCATGCCCGAGGCCGGTGCGGCGCACGCAAGCGGCGAATTTGTGCGCTTTCCGGACTCGCCGTTCGAGTTGTTCATGCCGTATCCGCCGGCGGGTGACCAGCCGGTCGCGATTGAGCAACTGGTCGAAGGCCTGAACGACGGCGAGGTGTTCCAGACCCTGCTCGGTGTGACCGGCTCGGGCAAAACATTCACCATGGCCAATGTGATTGCGCGCATGGGCCGGCCGGCGATTGTGTTTGCGCCCAACAAGACGCTGGCGGCGCAGCTGTACAGCGAGTTTCGCGAGTTTTTCCCGAAAAATGCGGTGGAGTACTTCGTCAGTTATTACGACTATTACCAGCCCGAGGCCTATGTGCCGCAGCGCGACCTGTTCATCGAAAAAGACTCGGCGATCAATGAACACATCGAGCAGATGCGCCTGTCGGCCACCAAAAGTGTGCTGGAGCGGCGCGACACCATCATCGTGGCGACGGTTAGCGCGATTTACGGCATAGGTGCACCCGAGGACTACACGCAGATGCGTTTCATCGCGCGCAGTGGCGACAAGATGAACCAGCGGGATGTGATCTCGCGCCTGATCCGCATGCAGTACGCACGCAACGATCAGGACTTCGCGCGTGGCACCTTCCGCGTGCGCGGCGACGTGATCGACGTGTTTCCGGCAGAACATTCCGAGCTCGCGATCCGTATTGAACTGTTCGACGACGAGATCGAGTCGCTGCAGCTGTTCGATCCGCTGACCGGGCGCATCCGACAGAAGGTGCCGCGTTTTGTGGTTTATCCCAAGAGCCATTACGTCACGCCACGCGACAAGGTCATGGCGGCGGTCGAAACCATCAAGCTCGAATTGTCCGAACGCGTGGCCCAGTTTGTTGGCGACGGCAAGCTGGTGGAGGCGCAGCGCATCGAGCAGCGCACCCGCTTCGATCTGGAAATGCTCAGCGAGATCGGCCACTGCAAGGGCATTGAGAACTACACGCGGCACCTCAGCGGTGCGCCGCCCGGTTCACCGCCCTCGACCCTGTGCGACTACCTGCCCAAAGACGCACTGATGTTTCTCGATGAGAGCCACGTCATGATCGGCCAGCTCAACGCCATGTACAACGGCGACCGTGCGCGCAAGACCACGCTGGTCGAATACGGCTTTCGCCTGCCGAGTGCGCTGGACAACCGGCCATTGAAGTTCGAGGAGTTCGAGGCCAAGATGCGCCAGGCGATTTTTGTGTCGGCCACGCCGGCGGCTTATGAGCAGCAGCACGCCGGCAAGGTGGTCGAGCAGGTCGTGCGTCCCACCGGGCTGGTGGATCCCGAGGTTGAAGTCCGGCCCGCGACCCACCAGGTGGATGATGTGTTGCAGGAAATCCGCATCCGCGTGGACAAGAACGAACGTGTGCTGATCACCACCCTGACCAAACGCATGGCCGAGCAACTGACCGACTACCTGACCGACAACGGCGTCAAGGTGCGTTACCTGCACAGCGACGTGGACACGGTCGAACGCGTGGAAATCCTGCGCGATCTGCGGCTGGGCGCTTTTGACGTGCTGGTGGGCATCAACCTGCTGCGCGAAGGGCTGGACATACCCGAGGTCAGCCTGGTGGCCATCCTCGATGCTGACAAGGAGGGCTTTTTGCGGGCCGAACGCAGCCTGATCCAGACCATAGGCCGGGCGGCACGCAATCTCAACGGCCGGGCGATCTTGTACGCGGACCGCATCACCGATTCGATGAAAAAGGCAATGGATGAAACCGAACGCCGGCGGAACAAACAGATCGCCTTCAACCTCGAACACGGCATCACGCCCAGGAGCATCGTCAAGCGCATCAAGGATTTGATCGACGGCGTGTACAGCGAAAAGTCCGGCAAGGAAGCGGAAAAGCTGGAGTTGCAGAAGGCGCTGGTGGAGGACATGAGCGAGAAGGACATCGCCCGCGAAATCAAGCGGCTGGAAAAACTGATGATCGAACACGCGAAAAATCTCGAATTCGAGAAAGCCGCCAAGGTGCGTGACCAGCTGCATGTGCTGAAGGCGCAGGCCTTCGGTGCGCCGGGTACAGACAACCTGCTGCCGGTGCCTGACTAAAAGCCTGCAAAAGGCGTTTGTCCAGGACAGAGTTCACTGCCTGCGCTAGAATGGCGACTGAATCGGTCGGGCATTTGTGCTATACTTGACGGAAATAGTCGGGAACAAAGCAGAACAACAAAGCCCTGGAACCGGTAAGGCCGAAAGGCCGGGGCGGGTGGAGAAAAAGTTCCCTGGCGGGCCACAAGCCTGTCGGGGTGAGCCAAACGACAGTCAAGCCAACTTTGAAGGAGCTTGAAAATGCGCCTCACGACCAAAGGCCGCTTTGCGGTCACCGCGATGATTGACCTGGCTTTGCGCCAGAATAACGGCCCCGTTACGCTGGCCGCCATCAGCCAGCGCCAGCAGATTTCCCTGTCTTACCTTGAACAATTGTTCGGCAAGCTGCGTCGCCATGAACTGGTCGAGTCGACCCGTGGCCCCGGCGGCGGTTATACCCTGGCCCGCAAGGCGGCTGAAATCACGGTCGCCGACATCATTGTGTCGGTGGACGAGCCGATTGATTCCACCCAGTGTGGCGGCAAGGAAAACTGCCTCGGTGACGGTGGCCGCTGCATGACGCACGAGCTCTGGGCGTCTCTGAACAGCCGCATGGTGGAATTTCTGGATTCCGTCACCCTGCAAAAGCTGGTGGACGACCAACTTGCCAAAGGTGTGGTGGTTGAAAACACGCCCATGGTGAAGAAAGCCATCTTCACCGCGCCAGTGCCCAAACCCATGCGTGTCAATGCGCCGAATTCGGTTTTTGCCCTGGGCAACGCGTTCTCCAAATCCTGATTATTGAGGGCGCCTCGCCGGGCACGATTGCCGGAGACTGACGTCCATTTTTTGATGCTGCACGCCAGCCATGACCTAAAAAGCCAGCCACATGGAAACGCCTCACTTCCCCATTTACATGGACTACAGCGCCACCAACCCGTGCGACCCACGGGTGGTGGACGCCATGATTCCCTGGTTGCGCGAGCATTTTGGCAACCCTGCCTCGCGCAGCCATGCGTGGGGATGGGAGGCGGAAGCCGCGGTTGAAAAAGCGCGTGAGCAGGTGGCCGCGCTGATCGGTGCCGACCCGCGCGAGATTGTCTGGACAAGCGGTGCGACCGAGTCCAACAACCTGGCGATCAAGGGGGCGGCGCACTTTTACAAATCCCGCGGCAAACACCTGATCACGGTCAAGACCGAGCACAAAGCCGTGCTGGATACCTGCCGCGAGCTCGAGCGCCAGGGTTTTGAAGTGACTTACCTCGACGTGCAGGCCGACGGCTTGCTGGACATCGAGGTGCTGAAGGCGGCGATTCGCCCCGACACCATCCTGGTCAGCGTCATGTACGTCAACAACGAGATCGGTGTCATCCAGGACATCGCGGCCATCGGCGCCTTGTGCCGCGAGAAGGGCGTGATTTTTCATGTGGACGCGGCGCAGGCCACCGGCCGCGTGGACATCGATCTGGCCACCTTGCCGGTGGATTTGATGAGCCTGACCTCGCACAAGACCTATGGCCCCAAGGGCATAGGCGCGTTGTATGTGCGGCGCAAGCCGCGGGTCCGGCTGGAAGCGCAGATGCACGGTGGCGGGCACGAGCGCGGCATGCGTTCCGGCACCCTGCCGACGCACCAGATCGTGGGCATGGGTGAGGCCTACCGCATCGCCAAAGCCGAGATGCACGAGGAAAACAAGCGCATCCGCGCGCTGCACGAGCGCATGCTGGCCGGGCTCAAGGATGTGGAAGAAGTGTTTCTCAACGGCCACGCCGACAAACGTGTGCCGCACAACCTGAACATGAGTTTCAACTATGTCGAGGGTGAGTCGCTGATCATGGGCATCAAGGGCCTGGCTGTTTCCAGCGGGTCGGCCTGTACGTCCGCCAGCCTGGAACCCAGCTATGTGCTGCGCGCCCTGGGCCGCAGCGACGAACTGGCGCACAGCAGCCTGCGCATGACGATAGGCCGCTGGAGCACCGAAGAGGAAATTGATTACGCGGTGGCGACCATCAGGGAAAACGTGGCCAAGCTGCGCGACCTGTCGCCGCTCTGGGAAATGTTCAAGGATGGTGTGGATTTGTCCACCATCCAGTGGGCCGCACACTGACCGCGGCGGCAAAGGCTTAAAGAGGTAAACAAAATGGCATACAGCGAAAAAGTGGTAGACCACTATGAAAACCCCCGCAACGTCGGCTCGTTTGAAAAAGGCGACGACACGGTAGGCACCGGCATGGTTGGCGCGCCCGCTTGTGGCGACGTGATGAAGCTGCAGATCAAGGTCAACCCGCTGACCGGCGTGATCGAGGATGCGCGTTTCAAGACTTATGGCTGCGGTTCGGCGATTGCGTCCAGCTCGCTGGTGACCGAGTGGGTCAAGGGCAAGACCCTTGATGAAGCGGCGAGCATCAAGAACAGTGCGATTGCTGAAGAGCTGGCCCTGCCGCCGGTGAAAATCCATTGTTCCATCCTGGCGGAAGACGCCATCAAGGCCGCCGTCAGCGACTACAAACTCAAGCACGCCCACTAAACTTCCATCAAGCTGCGCACCATGTCCGTTACCCTCACCGACGCCGCAGCACGGCACGTCACCCGCTATATGGCCAAACGCGGCAAGGGCGTGGGTGTGCGTCTGGGCGTCAAAACCACCGGCTGCTCGGGGCTGGCCTACAAGCTGGAATACGCCGACGAAATTGCGCCCGAAGACGTGGTGTTCGAAGACAACGGCGTCAAGGTGCTGGTCGATCCGAAAAGCATGGCCTATATCGACGGTACCCAACTGGATTTTGTGCGCGAGGGGCTCAACGAGGGTTTCAAATTTCTCAACCCGAATGAGCGCGACCGCTGCGGGTGCGGCGAAAGCTTTCGTGTGTAAAGCTACTGCGCTGGCGCCATGCGTCGTTGCGCGGTGCTCGCAATCCTCACGTACCTGAGTACGTTCCGGTTGCTGCGCTCCGTGCGCCTAGCCTGACGCCAGCTCGCTACGTTTTCCATCCCGAAACCAGTTTCCTGTGCCAAGTCTCCAGTCCAACGATTTCGAACTTTTTGATGTGCCTGTGCAGTTTGCGCAGGACAGTGCTGCGCTCGATGCGCGCTGGAAAGAGCTTCAGCGCGAGGCCCACCCCGACAAGTTCGCGGCGCAGGGCGCGGCTGCGCAGCGGCTGGCCATGCAGTGGTCGGTGCGCATCAACGAGGCCTACCAGCGCCTGAAACATCCGCTCCAGCGGGCCATCTACCTGTGCGATCTGCACGGCGCGCCGATAGCGGCCGAAAGCAATACCGCCATGCCCGCCGACTTCCTGGTGCAGCAGATGCAGTGGCGCGAAGCGCTGGAGGAGGCCGCTGAACTTGACAGTCTTGAAGAAATCGCCGCTCAGGCCTTGTCCAGCAAGCGTGAGCAGCTGTCAAAAATAGAGCAACTGCTGGACGGCGCGAAAGACTTTCCGGCGGCAGCGCGCCAGGTCAGAGCCCTTATGTTCATTGAGCGCTTTGGCAGCGAGGTCGATGCACGCATCGACTCGCTGGGACAATAAGCCTTCACCCGTATTCAGTCGCAAACCTCAACCTCCATGGCCTTACTGCAAATATCCGAGCCCGGTCAGACGCCTGATCCGCACCAGCGGCGCATTGCCATTGGCATTGACCTGGGCACCACCCACTCACTGGTCGCCAGCGTGCGCAACGGCGTAGCCGAATGCCTGCCCGATGCCCAGGGCCGCGTGTTGTTGCCCAGCGTCGTGCGTTACGGCCTGGACGCCGCAGCTGCGGTGACACGGCAGATCGGCTACGAGGCGCTGGCTGCGCAGGTGGAGGATCCGGAAAACACGATTGCCTCGGTCAAGCGCCTGATGGGCCGGGGCCTGCAGGACATCGGCAGCCGCGCGCAACTTCCCTACCAGTTGATCGACAAACCCGGCATGGTTGCCGTGCAGACGGTGGCCGGCGAAAAAAGCCCGGTCGAAGTCAGTGCCGAAATTCTCGCGACCCTGCGCTACCGCGCTGAAGACACCTTCAATGACGATATCTTCGGCGCGGTGATCACGGTGCCGGCCTATTTCGACGACGCGCAGCGCCAGGCCACCAAAGATGCCGCCCAGCTGGCGGGCATCCACGTGCTGCGCCTGATCAACGAGCCAACGGCGGCGGCCATTGCCTACGGCCTCGACAACGCCAGTGAAGGCGTTTATGCGATCTACGATCTGGGCGGCGGTACGTTCGATATTTCCATCCTGCGCCTGACGCAGGGGGTGTTCGAGGTGGTGTCCACCGGCGGCGACTCTGCGCTGGGCGGCGACGACTACGACCGCGCGCTTGTCGAATGGGTGCTGGTCAAGGCCGGTCTCGCTGCAGAGACGTTGACTGCGGGTGACAAGGCGGCACTGCTGCAGGCCGCGCGCAGCTGCAAGGAGGCTTTGTCTGCTACGGATTCAGTAGCATTCTCTGTCCGTCTGGCAAGGGCCAACGTTCAATTTGACATGAAGGCTGCAGACTTCGAGGCGGCCACTGCGGCGCTCACGCAGCGTACGCTGACGGCTGTGCGCAAGGCCTTGCGCGACGCGCAACTGGGCAAGGACGAGGTCGAGGGGGTGGTGCTGGTGGGCGGCTCCACCCGGATGCCTCAGGTGCGCCGTGCGGTGGCCAGTTTTTTCGGCCGTGAGCCGCTGACCAACCTCAATCCCGACGAAGTGGTCGCGCTGGGCGCGGCGGTGTCGGCCCACCAGCTTGCCGGCAACCAGAGCGGCAGCGAGTTGCTGCTGCTTGACGTGATTCCGTTGTCGCTGGGGATCGAAACCATGGGTGGCCTGGTCGAGCGCATAGTCCCGCGCAACCAGACCATTCCCACCGCCATGGCGCAGGACTTCACCACCTACCAGGACGGCCAGACCGCGCTGGCCCTGCATGTGGTGCAGGGCGAGCGCGATCTGGTGGCCGACTGCCGCAGCCTGGCGCGGTTTGAGTTGCGCGGCATCCCGGCCATGGTGGCCGGTGCGGCGCGCATACGCGTGACCTTCACCGTCGATGCCGACGGGTTGCTCAGTGTCAGTGCCAGGGAGCAGGGCAGCGGGGTGGAAGCCAGCATTGAGGTCAAGCCGGCTTACGGTCTGTCCGATGACGAGATCGCCCGCATGCTGCAGGAGAGTTTTTCCACCGCCCAGCAGGACATGCAGGCGCGCGCGCTGGCCGAGGCCCGGGTGGATGCGGATCGCATGTTGCTGGCCACGCGCAGCGCGCTGGCCGCCGATGCGGATTTGCTGACCGGGCCGGAGCAGGCGCAGGTGCACGCGCTCATGGCCGCGCTGGAGCAGACGCTGCAGCAGGGGGCTGCAGCAGACATCGAGGCCGCCATCAAAACCCTGGCGAATGGCACAGAAAATTTCGCCGCGCAGCGCATGAACCGCGGCATCCGCCAGGCCCTGGCCGGCAAAAACATAGCGACGGTCTGAAGCACCGCACACCCATGCCCATCATCAAGATACTGCCCCATCCCGAGTACTGCCCGGACGGCGCCGAAGTCAGTGCACCTGCCGGTACCTCGATCTGTGAGGCGCTGCTCGACAACCACATCAACATCGAGCACGCCTGCGACATGAGCTGCGCCTGCACCACCTGCCACGTCATCGTGCGCCAGGGCCTGCAGTCGCTCAATCCCGTCGATGAAAACGAAGAAGACCTGCTGGACCGCGCCTGGGGTCTGGAGCCCAACTCACGGCTGAGTTGCCAGGCTTTTCTGGCCCAGAGCGACGTGACGGTCGAGATCCCCAAGTACTCGATCAACCACGCCAAAGAGGTTCACTGAGGGTCTGGGCTTTCCCAGGGTGCGTGTTTGTCCATCACGCGCAGATACAGCTCGCTGGTTTCGAACGCCGCCAGCCAGGTCTGCAGCCGTGGCCAGGCTTGCGCTGCAAACCAGAGCCGGTCGGTATGCGCAAACTGGCGCACAAAGGGCAGCAGGGCCATGTCGGCCAGGCTGGCTTGCGGACCCAGTAGCCAGCCCTGGTCCAGCCGCGCGTTGAGCTGCGCCAGCCAGGGGGCAGCCTCGTCCCGCTGCCTCAGCGCGAAGCCAGGCGCGTCGCCGCCGAATTCCTGCGGATACCGGTTCGGGTATTTGTAGCGGTCCAGTTGCTGTTTGAAGGCGCCGTCGTTGGCAGCAATCAGCGCAGCCATGTCTTCACGCGAGCCGACCGGCGGCGCCAGCCACTGCTCCGGGTCGTTGCGGGCCAGTGCCCAGTGCATGATGTCCAGGCTTTCGGCGATCACCTCGCCACCCGGCAGGGCCAGCACCGGCACCGTTCCCTTGGGTGAGGCGGCCAGCAGGGCGGCGGGCTTGGATCGAAGCACCACTTCGCGCAGCTCATGCGCCTGTTCACTGACTGCAAGCGCGAGCCGCGCACGCATCGCGTAGGGACAGCGGCGAAACGAATACAGGACCGGCAGGGCGCCCATCAGTCGGGGTCTTCTGCGCCCACACCGGCTGGCGCCGGCAGTTTGGCGCCTATGTGCGGCTGGCGGCGGCGATTGGCATAGTCCACCTGGCGCTGCCGTTCCATGAAGCCGCGTTTTTGTTCTTCGGTTTTTTTGTCATGGCAGCCCGGGCAACTGACACCGGGCACATACAGGGGGGAGGCCTTGTCTGCGGCGCTGATCGGGTCCCGGCAGGCGCGGCATAACTCGTAATGGCCGGTGGCCAGGCCATGCACGACCGAGACACGCTCATCAAACACAAAACACTCGCCTTGCCAGCGGCTTTCGGATTCGGGCACGGTTTCCAGGTATTTGAGGATGCCGCCTTCCAGGTGGTAAACCTCGTCAAATCCCTGGGTGCGCATGAAGGCGGTGGACTTCTCGCAGCGTATGCCGCCGGTACAAAACATGGCGACCCGGGGTTTTTTGCCGTTCTTTTCGGCCAGCAGGCCGCCCGGGGCCGACTGCGCTTCGACCCAGGCCGGCAGCTCCGAGAAACTTTTGGTGTGCGGGTCCACCGCACCGGCAAAGGTGCCGATGCCGACCTCATAGTCGTTGCGCGTGTCCACCAGCACCACCTCGGGGTCGGCGATCAGCGTATTCCAGTCCTGCGGCTTCACATACTGGCCGGCCATCTGGTTCGGGTTGATGCCGGGCACGCCCAGCGTGACGATCTCGCGCTTGAGGCGCACCTTCATGCGGTAAAACGGCAACTTGTGTGACCAGGACTCCTTGTGCGTCAGCCCGGCCAGGCGCGGGTCGCTGCGCAAATGGGCCAGCACCGCATGCACGCCTTCGGCGGGACCGGCAATGGTGCCGTTGATGCCCTCTTCCGCCAGCAGCAGGGTGCCGCGCACATCTTTTGACTCGCAAAAAGCCTGTAGCGGGGCTTGTAGCGCGGCAAAGTCGGGCAGGGTGACAAACTTGTAGAGGGCGGCGGTCAGAAAGTGGGACATAACAAGTCGGGCGACAGCGTCAGGACGCCCATCGTAACAAGTCGCCTGCCGGCCCATGCTGCGCTGCGTCAAGCCCCTGACAGGTACGCGGGGCGAAGGCCCACAGGCCGTCGCGCCATGGCTGCCAACAATTGTTGCTGCAATGCAGCAAAATACATGCATGCTTATTAATTCGTGCCTGTCCGGCCTTGCCGGGGCCTCATGGCCAAAAGCCTGAGCAGCCTCTGGCTCAAAAGTGTACGCCGCATGGGCCGGGCCCAGCAGGCGCAGGGCCGCCGGCTGTTGCAAAGCCTGATGCCCAAACCCGTGCGCGCTCCGGCGGCGCAAGTCGCCAGGCGCATCAAGTCATCCAAAGTGGCAAGCAGCGTGCGCAAGCCGCGCGCGCTGCCCGATCTGCCGGGCAGCTGGCAAAAAGCCTGGTTTTCAGCGCCCGACGACGCGCAGCTCGCGCCGGCACGCATGGCGTACTGGCTGTACCTGCCCGCCAACACAGGTCAGTCGCCACTGCCGCTGGTGGTCATGCTGCACGGCTGTCAGCAGAGCGCCACCGATTTTGCCGCGTCCACCCGCATGAACCAGCTGGCCGAGCGCAAAGGCTTCGCGGTGCTGTATCCGCAGCAATCGGGCGCCGCCGATTCGCACCGCTGCTGGCACTGGTACAAGCGGCAGACGCAGCAGGGCGGCGGGGATGTGCAGCGGGTGGCCGGGCTGATGGCCCATGTGCAGCGCAAACACGCGCTGGACAGCAGCCGCAGCTACATGGCGGGCCTGTCGGCGGGTGCTGCGCTGGCCACCCTGGTGGCCCTGCATCATCCCGAACGTATTGCCGCGCTGGGCATCCATTCGGCGCCGGTTTTTGGCACCGCCGATTCAGCCATCAGTGCATACCGCGCCATGCAGCACGGCACCCGGCTGGCGCACATCGCTGCGGCCCAGGCGCTGGCCGAATCGCAGCCGCAGTTCCCTGGCATGCCCGCGATGATTTTGCATGGCGACAGCGACGCGGTGGTCAGGCGCATCAATGCGGCGCAGCTGTTTGATCAGCTTCAGGTCTTGAACGCGCCACTGCTTGGCAGCGCCCCGCCGGTGCAGCGCAAGCATCCGGGTCGCAGCGGTGGCCGGCGCCCGCGCCATGGCTACACCAGCGCCAGCGTTTATGCGGGCCGCAAGCCGCAGCTTGTCTGCTGCGAGATTGCCGGCCTGGGCCATGCCTGGAGCGGCGGCGCTGGCGAACTGGCTTTCAGCGCACCCGAGGGGCCGGATGCTTCATTGATGCTGTGGACGTTTTTTGCCCGGCACCGCAGGCCACTGGCGGCGCCACTGCCAGACGCCATGCCGGATACAGCGCCAAGCCCCTGACGGCCTGGGAACTGTTATTGATCCTGTTTGGCGGCAGAGGCCGCCACCTGCAGTACAAAACGGGCGCGCAGGTCCTCCACGCGTGAGCGGTTGACACCCATGTCCCCGGATCCGAGCCGGCTGGCCGACCGGACGTGAATCACGCTGGCCGCCGGGTCGAGCAGGAACTCCACATCGTCGGTGAATTTCAGCCGGCGGGTGGTGCACTGGGTGTAAAGGTAGGCGGGTTCGCGAGTCACCAGCACGCAGCCTGGCGTTTGCTCCAGCAAGGCGATCAGCCGGCTCATGGCCTGCCGGGGATCACCGGTGTAGGTGATGGGCCGGACATCGGCATAAGCGCGTTGCGGGTGCTCGGGATACAGCGCGGCCTGGCTGGAGACGCTGTTGGGCGTCAGGGCCGGTGGTTTGAGGCGCCCGTCACGCACACCGAGGTCCTCGGGCGGATGGCCGCTGAACAGGCCCATCTGGCCGGCCAAAAAAACAAAGAGGGCCGCCAGCAGCGCCAACAAAGCCGAAACCCCCAGGATTTTCACCATGCCTCCTTGATGAACCCAGCAGCACCTGTGCGGGTGTGTGAGTGAAATCAGCCTCCAGCCCTTGCGGGTTGTGCGCAAGCAGCTACTGATTTTATAGCAACTAAAGCCGGGACAGGCGCTCCAGCGCGAGATTCAGCGTCTCGTCCTTCTTGGCAAAACAAAAGCGCACCACACGCTGGTCAAAGCCATTGCCGTAAAACGCCGACAGAGGGATCGCGGCAACCCCGATCTCGGTGGTCAGCCACTTGCAGAAGTCGGCTTCGTTCAGGTCGCTGAGCTCGGAGATATCGACGCACTGGAAATAACTGCCTTCGCTGGGCAGCAGTTTGAAGCGGGTCTTGGCCAGACCGGCGCGGAACAGGTCGCGCTTGCGCTGGTAAAACGCCGGCAGGCCGAGGTAGGGCGCGGCATCCGCCATGTAGGCGGCCAGGCCGTGCTGCACCGGCGTGTTGACCGTGAAGACGTTGAACTGGTGCACCTTGCGGAATTCAGCCGTCAATGCGGCGGGCGCGGCGACATAGCCGACTTTCCAGCCGGTCACGTGGTAGGTCTTGCCGAAGCTGCTGACGATAAAAGCACGTGCCGCCAGGCCGGGAAAACGCGCGGCGCTTTCGTGCTGGCGGCCCTGCGCCGCATCAAACACCATGTGTTCGTACACCTCGTCGCTGATCAGCAGCACATCGGTGGGCGCCAGAATCTCCTGCAGACGCAACATGTCGGCATGTGTCCAGGCGGTGGCACTCGGGTTGTGCGGTGAATTGATGATGATGGCGCGGGTTTTGGCGGTGATGGCGCCGGCAATCAGCCCGAAGTCAGGCCTGAAACTGCCCGGCGTCAAAGGCACACGCACCGCCACACCGCCGGCCAGCTCGATATTGGGCACATAACTGTCGTAACAGGGCTCCAGCACGATGACCTCATCACCGGCGTGCACCACCGCCAGGATGGCCGTGATGATGGCCTGGGTGGCCCCGGCGGTGATGGTGATTTCGGTGTTGGCGTCGTAGCTGCGGCCGTGCAGTTTGAGCAACTTGTCAGCCACCGCCTGCCGCAGCACCGGAACACCGGTCATGGGCGGGTACTGGTTCAGGCCGCGGGTCATGGCATCGGTCACAGCGGCGACCAGCGCAGGGTCGCATTCGAAATCCGGAAAGCCCTGGCCCAGGTTGACCGCATTGTGTTCTGCCGCCAGGGCCGACATGACGGTGAAGATGGTGGTCCCGACCGCCGGCAACTTGGTCTTAAGTGCCGGGGTTCGCGCGCTGACGGGCGCCATGGTGTTTGCGTGGCTCATGCTGCTTACATTTCAAAATCGCCATGGCGGCTGCCCATGGCACGGGTGATCTGGCTGCGGCTCAGTTTGTCGTTGAGCAGCTCGGCAAATTTGTACACGAAGTTGCGCAGGTAGGCGCTGCGCTTGAAGGCCACCCGCGCCACGTTGACGCCAAACAGCTGGCCGGCCGGCAGGGCAATCAGGTCGGTGTTGGTGCCATCGTCCTTGAGCGCCATTTCCGCCACAATGCCCACCCCCAGGCCCAGGCGCACATAGGTCTTGATCACGTCCGAGTCGATCGCTTCGAGCGCGATGCGCGGATGCAGGTGTTTGGCGGCAAAGGCCTGGTCGATCTTGGTGCGGCCGGTGAACGAGGGGTGGTAGGTGATCAGCGGCTGTTCGGCCAGGTCTTCCAGCGTGATGCTTTCCTGTTTGGCCAGCGGATGGTCCAGCGGCAACACCAGCATGTGTTGCCACTCATAACAGGGCAGGGTGACCAGTTCCTCGTAACGCGCCAGTGACTCCGTGGCAATGCCGATTTCCGCGACTTCGTCGATCAGCATGCGCGCGACCTGGTCGGGTGAGCCCTGGTGCAGGCTGACGTTGACCTTGGGAAAGGCTTCGCGCAATCTGGCCACCGGCTGCGGCAGCACATAACGGGCCTGGGTGTGGGTGGTCGCGATGGACAGGGTGCCGCTGTCCTGCGCCGAAAACTGCTCGCCAATACGCTTGAGGTTGCCCACTTCCCGCATGATCAGCTCTATGCTTTTGAGCACATGTTCGCCCGGCTCGGTCACACGTTTGAGGCGTTTGCCGTGGCGCGCAAAAATTTCCACACCGAGCTCTTCTTCCAGCTCAATGATGGCTTTGGAAACGCCGGGTTGGGAGGTGTGCAGCGCTCGCGCGGTTTCGGTCAGGTTCAGGTTGCGCCGGACGGCTTCCTGTACAAAACGGAATTGGTGAAGGTTCATATCTTATTCTGGCTAAATATTCTTTTTATTATGCCTGTCACGCCTAAAGAACGAGTTGCAACACCGGAAAAAGTGAACTTGTCCAGCGCCTCAGGACAAGGCGATGTCGGCCATCAGGGCGGTCATGCCGGGATGTTCGCCCGCCGTGGGCAGCAGCTCGACCACCAGTTCCGGGTGCAGCGTGCGCAGTTCTGCCACCAGCAGCGGCAGATCTTCCCGCGCGTGTTTGCCTACACCCAAAAAAAGTGGAAATATCCTTATGCGACGGGCGCCTGCAGCTATCAATTCAGTAGCGGCCTGGGGCAGGTCGGGGGCACACAACTCGAGGTAGGCGCAGCACACGAGGGCATCGGCTGTACGCGCGCGAATGGCATCGGCGACGGCTTCTATCGGCAAGCGCCACAAGGGGTCGCGCGAGCCGTGGGCAAAAAGAATCACGCCTTGCCGCATCGTCAACGCCGCAACACCAGCCAGCCGAAGGCGCCCAGTGAAATCGCCATGTACAGCAGGCCGGGCGCCGCCGCCGCCAGCCACGGCTGCCAGCTCTGCAGGTTGCCGATATAACCAAACACGTTGTTGAGCAGGAAGAAGCTGATGCCTATCATCACGCCGCCAAACACATAACCGGCGATGCCGCCACTGCGAAAGTGCAGGTAGGCAAAAGGCAGGGCCAGCACCACCATCACCAGGCAGCTCAGCGGGTAAAACACTTTTTTCCAGAACTCGATCTCATAACGCTGGGCGCTCTGCCCGTTGGCATTGAGGTGGCGCACGTAATTGAACAGGTCCAGGGTGCCCATGCGTTCGGGTTTGAGCACCGCGACAGAGACCATTTCCGCACTGATGTCCGTCGGCCAGCGAAAGCTGGTGATCGGGGTGATGCTGATTTTGGCCGAGTCGCGACCCGCTTCGGTGGTGCTGGCCGGCGCCGCGCGGACGGCAAAGTCGGTGCGGCTGCCGCCTTGCAGCTGCCAGGAGTCGTCCTTTCCGAACCTGGCGAGCGGGGACTGGGTGATGGACGTCAGCAGGCCCTTGTTGTCAAACTCGAACACACGCACGCCCTGCATCTCGTTGTCTGATGACAGCGCGCGCACATTGACCACATAGCTGTTGTAGGCCTGTTTTTCCTTGAGCCATGCGCCGGTCTGACCGATGGTGATGCGGCCCTGGTAACGCGCCTTGAGCAGCTGTGCGGCACGGTCGGCCGCGGGGGCCAGGTAGTCGCCCACCGCAAAACACAACACCACAAAAAAAGCACCCAGGGTCAGGAGCAGGCGCAAGGCACGCCAGGGTTCCAGGCCGCTGGTACGCAAAATCGTGTACTCCGAGCTTTGTGCCAGCCGCGCCATCACAAAAATGGTCCCTATCAGTACCGAAATCGGCACCAGCTCGTACAGGTGGCTGGGAACCAGCAGCGCCACATACAGCAAGGCATGCCGGATCTGATAGGTGTTGGCGTCATTGCTGAGCGCCCCCGCAGCATTTTTGCCGAGGTATTGCAGCTCATCGACCAGGTCAAAAAAGAAAAACAGCGCCAGAAAACCAACCGCCACAAAGGCAATCGAGGCCAGCACCTCGCCATAGATCAGGCGTCTTATGGTTTTCATGGCACTGTCCTTGCGCGCTGGCGTACGCCCCGCGCCTGGCGCTGGCGGCTCAGGGCCGACTTCAGTGTCCAGTTCTGGTGCCGCTTGGACAGCCAGACCACGGCCACCAGCAGGGCGCCGCCATGCAGCGCCACCAGAAACCCACCGAGGTTGGCCGCGCCCACACTGATCCAGCTCTGACCCAGATTCAGCAGGTTGTGATAAACCACAAAAGTGAACAACACAAAAATCAGGTTGCCGCTGCGCCCGGCGCGGGGGTTGACACTGGCCAGCGCCAGCGCAATCACCACAAAATTGATGGCCGCCAGCGCCATGCCCAGGCGCCAGGCCAGCTCACCCTGGTTGCCGCGGGTGGGCTGGCGCAGCAGTTCCAGCGTCGATTTCGAGCGTTCCGGAATGTAGGCCCCGGCCAGCAGGGTGCTGTCTCCGGTCTTGCTGCCGTATTCGCCAAACTCGGTGATCTTCAGCGCCGACTTGCCGATCTCGCTTTCCAGCCGCTGGCCGTTGTCGAGCAGCAGCAGCTGGGAATTGCCCACATTTTCGATGCGTCCCGAACTCGCGGTGGTCACCGAATTTTTGCCCTTTTCGGTGGAGGCAATAAATACGTTGTTGCTGGCTTTTTCGCCGGTGGTGTCACGGTCAATGAAGAAGACCCGGTTGCCGTTGGACGACTCCTGGAACTGCCCGGGCGCGACGCGGTCCAGGTCGCCACGCTGTTCGTAGCGGTCTTTCATGTCCTGCGCCTGCTGGTTCGACCAGGGCCAGACAAACAGCGACATCAGCGTGATGACCAGCAGCACCGGCCAGGCAAACCGGAACAAGGGCACGAGAAAAAACCCGAGGCCGCGTCCGCTGACAAACCAGACCACCATTTCGCTGTCGCGGTACATGCGCGACAAGGTGCTGACCATGGCGACAAACAGCGACAGGGTCAGGATGATGGGCAGGCGCCCAAGCGCCGAGTAACCCATGACCATCATCACGTCCTGCGGGTTGACGCTGCCGCGTGAGGCCTGGCCCAGTGTGCGGATCAGGATGATGGTGATCACAATGGTCAGCAAAACCACAAGGGTCGCCCCGAAACTGCGGGCCAGCTCTTTGCGGATCGAAGATTGGAATAACATTGGCCGGAACTTTGCCTTCTTTGCCTGAAAACTGACCCTGGTACTACTGCGCCTGCAACACCCAACCCCTGATTATGGACTTTGAACTCAAACCCCTGACCCCATCCCGTCTATGCGCCGAAAAATGCGATGCCCTGATCGTCCTGATCGCCGGTGACACGGTCAACGGCAGCGACGCTGTTTCCCGGCTTGCTGCGCTGGCCATCAAGTCGGGCGACTTTGAAAGCAAGGCCGGCAAGCTGCTCAGCGCCTACCGGGCCGATGGCATCAGTGCCACCCGGGTGTTGCTGGCCGGAGCGGGTGACGGCAGCGAAAAAAGTGTTCGCACGGCCGTGCAGGCAGCCATGGCTGCCCTGAAAACCACCAATGTGCGGCGTGTGCTGCTGAGCCTGCTGGCCCTGCCCGCGGCTGGCCCGCAGATCGTTCGCACTGCCGTGGTGGCCTGCGCGGACGCCGCTTACATCTACAGCAGCACCAAATCGAAACCGGCAGAACAGAAGCTGCAGCGGGTGCTGGTCGGCGTTTCGGCGCAGGCGGACAGCAAGCCCGGCTTTGACAAGGCGGTGGGGCTGTGCAAAGGTCTGGCCCTGACCCGCGAGTGGGCGAATCGCCCGGCCAATCACGCCACCCCCACGCTGCTGGCCCAGGCCGCCAAAGAGCTGGGCAAGTTGCGCCGCATCCGGGTGGAAGTGCTGGGCCCCAGGGAGGTTGCCAAGCTCGGCATGGGATCGTTCATGGCTGTGGCGCAGGGCTCGGAGCAGCCGCTGCGCTTTATCGTGCTGCGTTACGACGGCGGCGCCAAGGCAGAGGCGCCGGTAGTGCTGATCGGCAAGGGCATCACTTTTGACACCGGCGGCATCTCGATCAAGCCTGCTGCCGAAATGGACGAAATGAAATACGACATGGGGGGAGCGGCCAGCGTGCTCGGCACCTTCCGGGCGCTGGCCGAGCTGCAGCCGGCGCTCAATGTGGTGGGCCTGATTCCCGCCTGCGAGAACATGCCCGACGGCCGCGCCATCAAACCCGGTGACGTGGTGACCAGCATGAGTGGCCAGACCATCGAAATCCTCAACACCGACGCCGAGGGCAGGCTGGTGCTGTGTGATGCACTGACTTATGCCGAGCGTTTCAAGCCGCGCGCCGTGGTGGACATTGCCACCCTGACGGGCGCCTGCATGATTGCGCTGGGCGGCGTGCGCAGCGGCCTGTTTTCCAGCAATGATGCGCTGGCCCAGGCGCTGGCGGCAGCGGGCGACAGCTCGCTGGATTTGTGCTGGCGCATGCCGCTCGACGACGAATACGCCGAGGGTCTGAAGACCCATTTTGCCGATGTCGCCAACGTGGCCGGCCGCGCCGGCGGCGCCATCACGGCCGCGAAATTTCTGCAGCGTTTTGCCGGCAAGTTTGCCTGGGCGCACCTCGATATTGCCGGCACGGCCTGGAAAAGCGGCGCGGCCAAGGGCGCTACCGGTCGCCCGGTGCCCTTGCTGGTGGACTTTCTGCTGGCTCAGGTGCAGCCGGCCAAAGCCCCGCGCAAGCAGCCGGCCCCGTCCCGCAGCGCCAAACCATCGCCCCGCTCCCGCGCATGACCGAAGTGGCCTTCCATTTCAATGTGCCGGACAAACTGGCCTACGGTTGCCGGTTGCTGCGCAAGGCCTGGGGCAGCGGGGCGCGGGTGGTGGTCACGGCCGAGCCTGACACCCTGGAGCGCCTGGACCTGATGCTCTGGACTTTTTCTGCGCTTGAGTTTGTGCCGCATTGCCGCGTGACGGCGCCCGCCGCCACCCTGGCCGCCAGCCCGGTGCTGCTGGCACCCACGCTGGCTGACTGCCCGCACCACGAAGTGCTGGTCAATCTGGGGCAGGAGGTTCCCGCCGGTTTTGAGCGGTTTGAGCGGTTTATCGAGCTGGTCACGGGGGCCGATGCAGACCGGGTCGCCGCCCGCAGCCGCTGGAAACACTACACCGACCGTGGTTACGCGATGCAGCGGCACGACCTGGCCAGCGCATGAGCCGAACTTCGCCGCCACCGCGTTTTGTGCCCACCCTGACCGAGGTGGTCAGGCCTGCGCAGACGCCTGACTTGGAACGGGTGGGCGGGGCGCCTGAGCGGCCGGCGCCCGATCTTCTGCACCTGCAGGAGCAGATGGTGCACCGCGTGATGCAGCGTGTGGATCTGACGCTGGAGCGGCTGTTGCGCGAGACCGTGGGGCGCCTGGTGCTGGAGCACACCCAGGCACTGGCCCCCAGCCTGCGCGACGAAATTGAAATGGTGGTGCGCCAGTCGGTGAATCAGGCTTTTGAACAGGAACTCGCCAGCCAGTTGCTGGACAGGACCTGAAAGTACTACAAAAAAATGCCTGGCGCGCGGATTTTATTAGAACGGCTAATGCCTGAATACTTTCCGTTCTTTCGTCGTCGCGGCGGCAACACCCTAGGGCTCCTTGCTATGGTGCAGGCGCGAAAATTGCGGTATGTTCTGTGCCGTTGAGCAAAAAAACTGTTCTCAACCTTTAACGGTAATTTCCTAATTGGAGTGTATTTATGCAAATGAAATGGACTGCGGTCGCTTTGGCCGCCATGTTGGTTGTTGCTTGCGGCAAAAAAGAAGAAGCCGCGCCAGCCGCCACTGCACCTGCTGCCCCGGTCGCTGCAGCGCCTGCTGCTGCCGGTGATACGCTCGTCGTCAAAATCGGTCACGTCGCCCCGACTTCCGGCGCACAGGCCCACTATGGCAAGGACAACGAAAATGGCGTCCGCATGGCCATTGAAGACCTGAACAAGCAAGGCGTCATGATTGGTGGCAAGAAGGCCACTTTCGAAATCGTGGCTGAAGATGATGCCGCTGATCCAAAACAGGGCACGGCTGCTGCACAAAAACTGTGCGACTCCAAAGTCGCCGGCGTGGTGGGTCACCTCAATTCGGGCACCACCATTCCTGCCTCCAAGGTCTACAACGACTGCGGTATTCCCCACGTCACAGGTGCTGCCACCAACCCCGACCTGACAAAGCCTGGCTACAAGACCACCTACCGCATCATTGCCAATGACCTGGCACTGGGCGCTGGCCTGGCGTTTTACGCAGCCGACACGCTCAAGCTGAAAAAAGTCGCCGTGATTGACGACCGCTCGGCTTACGGCCAGGGCGTTGCCGACATTTTCAAGAAGACAGCCAAGGAAAAGGGCATGACCGTGGTGGACGAGCAGTTCACGACCGACAAGGCCACCGACTTCATGGCCATTCTGACCGCCATCAAGGCCAAAGGCCCTGACGCTGTGTTCTACGGCGGCATGGACCCACAGGCCGGCCCGATGCTGCGCCAGATGGAGCAACTCGGCATGACCAAGGTCAAGTACTTCGGCGGTGACGGCATCTGCACTTCAGAGATCGCCAAGCTGGCCGGCGGCGCCAAGACCCTCGAGAACGTGATTTGTGCTGAAGGCGGCGCTTCGCTTGCCAAAATGCCTGGTGGCGCCGAGTGGAAGAAACGCTACGACGAGAAGTACCCAAGCCAGTTCCAGGTCTACAGCCCGTACACCTATGACGCTACTTTCGTGCTGGTCGACGCCATGAAACGCGCCAACTCGAGCGATCCCAAGGTCTACACCCCAGAGCTGATCAAAACCAGCTTCAAGGGCGTGACCACCACCATCGAATTCCTGCCTACCGGCGAGTTGAAGAACCCGTCCATCACCTTGTACAACTACAAGGAAGGCAAGAAAGTTGCTCTGGAATAAGCTGCTTCAAGCATGAAAAAAGCCACCGCAAGGTGGCTTTTTTTTGCGCGCATCAGGGTGTTTGGCAGAATTCCACTCAGGCGGCGCCGGCAAGACCTCAAGTGTGACGGTGCTGTCCGCGCCGACAGCCGGGCACAAAAAAGCCCAGACTGGCTGGGCTTTCAGGAGTTTTCACCACCGTGTCGGAACTCACGGCAACTGTACTAATTGGCGGAAGAGGCGGGATTCGAACCCGCGGTGGGTATAACCCCACGCACGCTTTCCAGGCGTGTGACTTAAACCGCTCATCCACCCTTCCGCGAAGCCTCAGATTGTAGCAGTGCGCGCGTGCTCCAGCGCGTCTGCTACTGGAGAGCACTGCGAAACCGGTGTCTTTCGAGCTGAGCCCGCGTCACGAAGGCCAGCGCCCGCGCATGGGTGGACTCCAGCACCACGGGCGGTGCGCAGCCTGCCTCCAGGGCCTCGCGCCAGCGGTTGGCGCACAGGCACCAGCGGTCGCCGGGCTGGAGCCCGGCAAAGCGGTATTCGGGGCGGGGCGTCACCAGGTCATTGCCGTGCGCCGTCGAAAACGCCAGAAAGGCAGGGGTCACCCGCACGCAGATCAGGTGTGAGCCGAGATCGGACGCATCGGTATTACAGCAGCCGTCGCGGAAGTAGCCGGTCAGCGGATCGTAGGAGCAGGGGACCAGTTCCGTGCCCAGCACATTCTTGGCGCTCATGGCTCCTCCTGCAGTGCTCAAGCCTTGCTGGTGGATTGCACCATCTTCATGGCCGAAGCCACCAGGGCCGAGACCTCGGTCATGTTGCTCGGCACGATCAATGTGGTGGTGGCGTCGGCAGCCACGCGTGAATAGGCTTCGACGGCTTTTTCGGCCACCTTGAGCTGCACCGCCATTTCACCGCCAGGCTGGCGGATTGCCGCAGCCACCACTTCAATCGCGCGTGCATTGGCTTCGGCCACGGCCGTGATGGCCGAGGCCTCACCCTGGGCGTTGTTGATGGCGGCGAGTTTTTCACCTTCCGAGCGGGCAATAAAAGCCTCACGCTCGCCGGTGGCGATGTTGATCTGCTCCTGGCGCCGTCCTTCCGAGGCGGCGATCAGCGCGCGTTTTTCGCGCTCGGCAGTGATCTGCGACTGCATCGCGTGCAGGATTTCCTTGGGCGGCGTCAAGTCCTTGATTTCATAACGCAGGACTTTCACACCCCAGTTCAGCGCCGCTTCGTCAATCGCGGCGACCACCTGGGCATTGATGATGTCGCGCTCTTCAAAAGTCTTGTCGAGCTCGAGCTTGCCGATCACGCTGCGCAGCGAAGTCTGGGCCAATTGGGTCACTGCCACGATGTAATTCGACGAGCCGTAGCTGGCACGCATCGGGTCGGTGACCTGGAAATACAGGATGCCATCGACCTGCAGCTGGGTGTTGTCACGCGTGATGCAGACCTGGCTGGGCACGTCCAGCGGGATTTCCTTGAGCGAGTGTTTGTAGGCCACGCGGTCTATGAAGGGGATCAGGAAATTCAGGCCCGGGGTCAGGCTGCCATGGTATTTGCCAAGTCGCTCAACAACCCAGGCGTTTTGCTGGGGCACCACTTTCATGCTGCGGATGATAAAAATGACCGCAATCACAAGGATGACAAGCGCAATTTCCATTTTCATGGGGTTCTCCGGTAGATCAAAAAAAGAAGCGGCCTGCGTTGCGGCAGGACACTGTGCAATGTCTCACAGTTTATGGAGCACCAGCCGGTTGCCGTTCAGCTCTTTCACTCTGAACAAACCCGGCTGGGGGGCGGCGTCGGCATCGGCCAGCACAACGGCCCATTGGGCGCCGCGGTATTTGACGCGGGCGGTGGCGTCGGCGTTCCAGTGCGCGACATGTACGGTCTCCCCAATGTCCATTTGCACATCCGCATTGGCCTGGGCTTCGGCGGGTTTGGGGTCTTTGCTGCGTTTCCAGTGCCACAGCACCACCGCGCCGCCACCGACCACGGCCGCTACCAGGATTTGGGCGCTAAGCGCCAGACCAAAGTGGGCGGCCAGCGCTGCCGCAGCCAGTCCGACCGCCAGCATCAGCAGGTAAAACGTGCCGGTCATCAGCTCCAGCGCCACCGCGCCACCTGCCAGCAACCACCAGATCGTTGATTCAGCCATGTTCATCCCTCGCGTTTCGTAAAAGCCACATTTTGGGCCACAACAGCCCGCTGACAAGCTTAACCGGGCGCTGCAAAGGCCGGCCCGGCTCTGGCTTCACCAAATATCCTTACACTTCGGCCCTGATTCGTTTTTTTTGGCAATTTCCGGCAAAGGCCTTTTGATGAAATTCCGCTTTCCCATCGTCATCATCGACGAAGACTTCCGATCTGAAAATACCTCCGGTCTGGGCATACGTGCGCTGGCCCAGGCCATAGAGACGGAAGGCTTCGAGGTCCTGGGTGTCACCAGTTATGGCGATCTGTCGCAGTTTGCACAGCAGCAAAGCCGGGCCAGCGCCTTCATCCTGTCGATTGACGACGAAGAATTCACGCCGGGTCCGGATCTGGACCCGGCCGTGCTGAACCTGCGCCACTTCATTGAAGAAGTGCGGCGCAAGAATCTGGACGTGCCGATTTATGTCTATGGCGAGACCAAGACCTCGCGCCACATTCCGAACGACATCCTGCGCGAGCTGCATGGCTTCATCCACATGTTTGAGGACACGCCGGAGTTTGTGGCGCGCCACATCATCCGCGAGGCCAAAAGTTACCTCGAAGGGGTGCAGCCGCCGTTTTTCAAGGCGCTGCTCGACTATGCCGAAGACGGCTCCTATTCCTGGCATTGCCCTGGGCATTCCGGTGGTGTGGCTTTTCTGAAAAGCCCGGTCGGGCAGATGTTTCACCAGTTTTTTGGCGAAAACATGTTGCGTGCCGACGTCTGCAATGCGGTCGAGGAACTGGGCCAGCTGCTCGACCATGACGGCCCGGTCGGTGCGTCCGAGCGCAATGCGGCGCGTATCTTCAACGCCGACCACTGCTTTTTTGTCACCAACGGCACTTCGACCTCGAACAAGATGGTCTGGCACCACACGGTGGCGCCCGGCGATGTGGTGGTGGTGGACCGCAACTGCCACAAGTCCATCCTGCACGCCATCATCATGACCGGCTCGATTCCCGTGTTCCTGAAGCCGACGCGCAACCACTTCGGCATCATCGGGCCGATTCCCAAGGAAGAGTTCGAGCAGGCATCGATACAGGCCAAGATCAAGGCGAATCCCCTGCTCAAGGGCGTGGACGCCAAAAAGGTCAAGCCGCGCGTGTTGACCATCACGCAATCGACCTACGACGGCGTGCTTTACAACACCGAAACCATCAAGGGCATGCTCGATGGTTATGTGGAGAACCTGCATTTTGACGAGGCCTGGTTGCCACATGCGGCATTCCACCCGTTTTATGGCAGCTACCACGCCATGGGCAAAAAGCGCGCCCGCCCCAAGCAGGCCATGGTGTATTCCACCCAGTCCATCCACAAGCTGCTGGCCGGCATCAGCCAGGCCAGCCATGTGCTGGTGCAGGACTCGCAGACCGTCAAGCTCGACCGGCACCTCTTCAACGAGGCCTACCTGATGCACACCTCGACTTCGCCGCAGTACAGCATCATTGCCAGCTGCGACGTGGCTGCGGCCATGATGGAGCCGCCAGGCGGCACCGCGCTGGTCGAGGAAAGTATTGCCGAGGCGCTGGACTTCCGCCGCGCCATGCGCAAGGTTGATGAGGAATACGGCGACGACTGGTGGTTCAAGGTCTGGGGACCGGACAAGCTGGTCGATGAGGGCATTGGCCGCTCGGAAGACTGGATCATCAAGGGCGAGTCCAAAAACGCCAAAGCCGGTGTCAACTGGCACGGCTTCGGCAAGATGGCCACCGGCTTCAACATGCTGGACCCGATCAAATCGACCGTGGTCACACCCGGCATGGACCTGAACGGCAAGTTTGCCAAGACCGGCATTCCGGCCAGCATAGTCACCAAGTTCCTGGCCGAACACGGCGTGGTGGTCGAGAAGACCGGCCTGTACAGCTTTTTCATCATGTTCACCATAGGCATCACCAAGGGCCGCTGGAACAGCATGCTGACGGCGCTGCAGCAGTTCAAGGACGACTACGCCAAGAACCAGCCGATGTGGCGCATCCTGCCCGAGTTCTGCCAGAAGTACCCGCGCTACGAAAAAATGGGTCTGGCCGACCTGTGCCAGCATATTCACAACCTGTACGCCAAATACGACATCGCGCGCCTGACCACCGACATGTACCTCAGCGACCTCACGCCGGCCATGAAGCCCAGCGACGCTTACGCGCACATCGCCTTGCACAAGACCGAACGCGTCGAGATCGACAAGCTGGAAGGCCGCATCACGGTGGGCCTGGTCACGCCATACCCGCCCGGCATTCCGCTGCTGATTCCCGGCGAAGTGTTCAACAGGAAAATCGTCGACTACCTCAAGTTCTCGCGCGAGTTCAATGCGCAGTGTCCGGGCTTTGAGACCGACATCCACGGTCTGGTTGAAGTGGAAGACGAGAGCGGCAAAAAGCACTACTACGCCGACTGTGTGAAAGAGTGAGCACATCCGGCAGCCCGCTTGCCTGGCCTGCCCATGATGTCCAAGGTTTGGAGCGGGCCACGGCGGCGGCTGTTTCGCCCGAAGCCGTGGAAGAGCTGGACGGCTGGCTGCTGGCTTTCGACAGTGGCAGCGTGAACCGCGCCAAAAGTGCAGCGCCGCTGGTGCACACGGCGTGTCACGAGGCTGTGGTCGGCAAGATAGCGGCGCGTTACGCTGCGCACGGCTTTGCACCGCTGTTTCGCCTTCCCGCGCTGGCTTGTTTTGACGGCGTGCGCCGCGAGTTGACGCTGCGCGGCTACAGCGCCGAACGTCCCACCCTGGTGCAACTGGGTGCGGTCAGCGCCATGCGAGCGGCTTTTACCCAGACACCGGCCGATGTGGCCACAGCGCCCGATGCGGCCTGGGCGGCGCTGTTTCTGGGTGAGGGCTTGGACCCGGTCGATGGCGCCAGCCGCGTGGCCAAGCTGAGCCGGGCTCAGGGCTCGCTGTATGCCAGCGTGCGTGAGGCCGGCGCTACCGTGGCAGCAGGCGCTGCCGCCTTCTCGCACGGCTGGGTCAGCGTACACGGCATGCGCACAGCGCCGGCCTTTCGTGGCCGGGGGCTGGCTGGCAGGGTACTGGCCGGGCTCGCGGAAGCCGCCTTGCAACGCGGGCTGGAGCGGGTTTTTTTGCAGGTGGAGGCCGGCAACGCAGCCGCGCTGGCGCTGTACCAGCGGGCGGGGTTTGCGACGGCCTGGGCTTATGAGTACTGGCGCCGCGCCTGAGCAACTGGCGCAGCCAGCGTGCGCTCACATTTTGATAGCTGTTGACGCTCGTGTCTCAAGGGCTGGTGCCGTATTGGACTCCCAAGCCGGGGCAGGACCCGGCGCCGGTTCAACCCGCCTCGGTGTCGCGGCCTATGCCCGCCGTGTGGCTGAAGCCGCCGTCCACATAGGTGATTTCGGCGGTGACGCCGGACGCCAGGTCGGACAGCAGGAAGGCGGCCACGTTGCCCACGTCCTCGATGGTGACGTTGCGCCGCAGCGGCGAGGCAGCGGCCACCATGCCCAGCAGCTTGCCGAAGTCCTTGATGCCGCTGGCCGCCAGAGTCTTGATCGGGCCGGCACTGATGCCGTTGACGCGCATGCCTTTGGGGCCCAGCGATTCCGCCAGGTAACGCACGCTGGCTTCCAGGCTGGCCTTGGCCAGGCCCATGGTGTTGTAGTTGGGGATGGTGCGCTGGGAGCCCAGGTAAGTCAGCGTCAGCAGGGCCGATTTTGGGTTGAGGTGGGGCAGAGCCGCCTTGGCCATGGCCGGAAAGCTGTAGGCGCTGATGTCGTGGGCAATCTTGAAGCCCTCGCGTGTCAGGCCGTCGAGAAAATCCCCCGCGATCGCCTCGCGCGGTGCGAAGCCTATGCTGTGCACAAAGCCGTCAAAGCTCGGCCAGGTTTTGCTCAGGTCCGCAAACAGGGCGGCAATTTGCGCATCATCCCCAACATCGCAGTCAAAAATCAGCCGGGAGTCGAAGTCGGCCGCAAACTCGGTGATGCGCTCCTTGAACCGTTCACCGACGTAGCTGAAAGCCAGTTCGGCGCCCTGTGCGTGGCAGGCTTTGGCGATGCCGTAGGCGATCGAGCGGTTGGATAGGACACCCGTGATCAGTAATTTTTTGCCGCTGAGAAAACCCATTGTGTGCTCCTGTCTGTGCGAGTGAACTGGTCAGTACTGACCTGCCTTTGAGGGCGGGTCTGCTGCCAGCTTAAGTAGGGCAGAATTGTCGCATGAGGATTTTTGTGCAGTCGCTGTTCATCGTGTGCTTCGTCCTTGTGGCTGCACCGTCCTGGGCGGCGCACGGTTACGCGTTGTGGGGTGATCTGAAATATCCACCGGGATTTGCCAACTTCGCTTATGTGAATCCAGCTGCGCCCAAAGGCGGCGACTTGCGCCTGGTCTCCAACCTGCGGGTGTCCACCTTCGACAAATACAACCCTTTCACCATCAAGGGCTCGGCCCCGGCCTACCTTTCGGGCCTGATGTTCGACAGCCTGCTGGCCGGCGCGCTGGATGAAACCGGCGCCGGTTACGGGCTGCTGGCCGAGGACGTGGAGGTCGCAAGCGACGGCCTGTCGGCCACCTTCCGGCTGCGCAAGGAGGCGCGTTTTCACAATGGCGACCCGGTGCTGGCCGCCGACGTGAAGCACAGCTATGACACTTTGATGGGGCCTTATACGTCGCCGGCCTACAAGACGGCGCTGGAGGACGTGGCCGGGCTGGACGTGGTGGACGAACGCACGGTGCGTTACCGTTTCAAGCGCCTGAACCGCGAGATTCCCCTGACCGTGGGTGGCCTGCCGGTTTTCAGCCGCAAGTGGGGCATGGAAAACGGCAAAGCCAAGCGTTTTGACCAGGTGGTGATGGATATCCCCATCGGCAGCGGGGCCTACAAAATAGGTCCGGTGCGCTTTGGCAAGGACATCACCTATGTCCGCGACGCCAATTATTGGGCCCGGGATCTCAATGTGCGCCGTGGCACCGCCAATTTCGAACGTATCACGGTCAAGATCTACAAGGACAACACGGCGCGGCTGGAGGCCCTGAAGGCTGGCGAGTTTGACCTGATGCGCTTTTTTTCAGCCGGCGACTGGGCCAGACGCGTCACCGGCAAACGTTTTGACACGGGCGAGCTGGTCAAGGGTGAGTTCAAGCACAAGCTGCCCTCGGGTTTTCAGAGTTATGTGCTCAACACCCGCAAGGACAAGCTCAAGGACGTGCGGGTGCGCGAAGCCCTGGGCCTGGCCATCGACTACGAGTGGATGAACCGGCAGATGTTCTACAACTCCTACCAGCGGGTGGCCGGGCTTTTTGGCAACACCGATTGCCAGGCCTCGGGCCCACCTGGCCCGGAAGAACTGGCCCTGCTGGAACGCTGGCGTGGCAAGGTGCCCGACGCGGTTTTCGGCACCATGTATGTACCGCCGCGTACCGATGGCGATTTTTCGCTGCGCGGCAACCTGCGCAAGGCGCGCGAGTTGCTCAGACAAGCCGGTTGGGAAGTGCAGGACGGCGTGCTGCGCAATGCCAAAGGCGAGGTTTTTTCGCTGGAATACATGGACAGCAACGAAGGTGGTGCCCGCACCATCACCCCCTGGATGCGCAATCTCGAGAAACTCGGTGTGCAGCTCAAGTTCCGGCAGGTGGACTTCGCCCTCTACCAGCAGCGGCTGCAAAAATTCGATTTTGAAATCACCTCCCTGGCCTACCAGGGCACCCACACGCCAGGCCAGGAGTTCGCCGACCTGTTTGGCAGCAAAGCGGCCGATGTGGAAGACTCCGGCAACCATGCGGGTGTGAAAAGCCCGGCCGTGGACGACATGGTGTCGCGCATGACGGGCGCCAAAACCAAGGCCGAACTGGTACCGGCATGCCGCGCGCTGGAGCGCATCATCTCGCACAGCCACTACCTGATCCCGCAATGGACGGCCGGCACACACCGCATGGCCTACAACGCCCGGCGCCTGGCTTTGCCGCCTGTAAGCCCGCCCTATGCGCAAAGCGAGGCGTGGGCCATAGACACCTGGTGGAGCAAGAAATAATGGCAAGCTACATCCTCAAACGCCTGCTGCTCATGGTCCCCACCTTGCTGGGCGTGTTGCTCGTCACCTTTCTCGTCACGCAGTTTGTGCCCGGCGGGCCGGTGGAGCAATACATGGCAGAGGCCAAGGCGGGCGCGGGCAGCTCGGCGGAGGGCGGAGGCCTGAGCTATCGCGGCGCCCAGGGTGTGGACAGCAAAAAGCTGGAGCAGATCAAGGCCTTGTACGGCTTTGACAAGCCACCGCATGAACGCTTTTGGCAGATGCTGGGCCAGTACGCCCGTTTTGACCTGGGCAAGAGTTTTTTCCAGAACAAGGATGTGTGGCAGCTGATCGTGGAAAAACTCCCGGTGTCCATCAGCCTGGGCCTGTGGACTTTTTTCATCAGCTACCTGATCGCCGTGCCGCTTGGGGTGGCCAAGGCGGTGCGGGCTGGCTCGCGTTTTGACCTGGTCACCACCTTGCTGGTGCTGGTCGGTTACGCCATACCCGGTTTTGTGCTGGGTGTGGCCTTGCTGGTGGTGTTCGGCGGCCAGCTGCAGTGGTTTCCGCTGCGCGGCCTGACCTCCGGCAACTGGGATGAGCTCAGCTGGGGCGCGCGCATCGTGGACTATTTGTGGCACATCGCCATGCCCATCACGGCCATGGTGGTGGGCAGCTTTGCGGTGACCACCATGCTGACCAAAAATTCCTTTCTGGAGGAAATCCGCAAGCAATACGTGCTCACGGCGCGTGCCAAGGGCCTGTCCGAGCGGCAGGTGCTCTGGAAACACGTATTGCGCAACGCCATGATGCCCATCATTGCGGGATTTCCGGCGGCTTTCCTGGGCGCTTTTTTCACAGGCGCGCTGCTGATTGAAACCCTGTTCTCGCTCGATGGACTCGGGCTCTTGAGCTACGAAAGTGTGATCCGGCGCGACTACCCCGTGGTGCTGGGGACGTTGTACCTTTTCACCCTGATTGGGCTGATCACAAAACTGATCAGCGATCTTGGCTACGTCCTGGTAGACCCCCGTGTCAAATTTGAATAGCCCCCCCGCGCACCTATCGCCAGGAAAAAGGGCCTGGCAACGTTTCAAGCGCAACCGCCTGGGCTTCTGGAGCCTGCTGCTGTTCAGCCTGATGTTGTTCGTCAGCCTGTTCGCCGAAGTGGTCTCCAATGACAGGCCGCTGGTTGTGCGTTTCAACGGCCAGTTCTACTTTCCGATAGCCACCATCCATCCCGAAAAAACCTTTGGGGGCGACTTTGAAACGCCCACCGATTTTTTGGACCCTTTTATCCGGGAGCAATTGTCCAAAGGTGACAACTGGGCCATCTACGCGCCAAATCCCTACGGTCCGAAAACGCTCAATTATTTTGCCAAAGAGCCCAATCCCTCCAAACCCACACGCGACAACCTGCTGGGCACGGACGACAGGGGGCGGGACCTGCTGGCACAGCTGATTTACGGATTCCGCCTTTCTGTGCTGTTTGCGCTGGCGCTGACGGCCATTGGCGTCTTGCTGGGCGTGATCAGCGGCGCGATTCAGGGCTTCTTCGCCGGCAAGATCGACCTGGCGTTTCAGCGCTTTATCGAAATCTGGGACTCCATGCCGGAGCTTTACCTGCTGATCATTTTCAGCGCCATCTTCGCGCCCAGCGTTGCGCTGCTGCTGGTACTGCTCTCGCTGTTTGGCTGGATGGGTCTGTCGCAGTATGTGCGCGCCGAGTTCCTGCGCAACCGGCAAATGGAATACGTCAAGGCGGCACGCGCCCTCGGCGTGGGCAACGGCCGCATCATGTGGCGCCACATCCTGCCCAACAGCATGACGCCGGTGATCACGTTTTTACCGTTCCGCATGAGTGGCGCGATCCTGGCGCTGACCTCACTGGACTTTCTGGGTCTGGGTGTGCCGCCGGGCACACCGTCGCTGGGTGAGCTGCTCAGCCAGGGCAAGAACAACATCGACGCCTGGTGGATTTCGCTCTCCACCTTTGCAGTACTGGTTGTGACGCTTTTATTGCTGACTTTCATGGGTGATGCGCTGCGCGATGCGCTGGACCCCCGGAAAGCCGACAAATGAACACACCTTTGCTCGACGTCAAAGGCCTGCGCGTCTCTTTCAGTGGCAAAGAGGTGGTCCACGGCGTGGACTTTCACATCCGCCCCGGCGAAAAACTGGCGCTGGTGGGTGAATCCGGCTCCGGCAAAACCGTCACGGCGCTGGCACTGCTGAGGCTGGTGCTGAACGCCGACATCTCCGGCTCCGCCATGCTGTCCGGGGTCGAGCCCTCGTCGCCTGGACTTGATTTGCTCTCAATTTCAGAGCGTGGTTTGCGCGCGATCCGGGGCCGCGAGATTGCGATGATTTTTCAGGAGCCGATGACGGCCCTGAACCCGCTGTACACCGTGGGCAACCAGATCGCCGAAGTGCTGCAGCTCAAGCAGGGCCTGTCGAATCGCCAGGCCTGGGACTCCGCTGTCGAGGCCCTGGCAGCCACCGGTATTCCCGAGCCAGCGCGCCGCGCCCAGGCCTACCCGCACCAGCTTTCGGGCGGGCAGCGGCAACGCGCCATGATTGCCATGGCTTTGGCCGGACGGCCCAAGTTGCTGCTGGCCGACGAGCCCACCACCGCCCTGGATGTGACCCTGCGCACGCAGATTCTGGACCTGCTGACCGGCTTGCAGCAGCAGACCGGCATGGCGGTGCTGCTGATTACCCACGACCTGAACCTGGTGCGCCGTTTTGCCGACCGGATTGCCGTCATGGAGGGCGGCCATATTGTGGAAACCGGGCCCGTCGCGCAGGTTTTCCAGAATCCGCAGCATGCCTACACCCGCAAGCTGATCGACAGCCGGCCGGTGCGCGATCTCACCGAAGGCCTGCCGCAGCCCGGCGCAGTACCCGTCATGCAAGCCAGCCAGTTGCGTGTGAGTTACCCGGTGCGCCTGCCGGGTATCAAAGGCTGGTTCAAGCAGGGCGAATTTGTAGCGGTGCAGGGGGCCAGCTTCAGCATTGCGCCGGGTCAGACCCTGGGTGTGATTGGCGAGTCGGGCTCGGGCAAATCCACGCTGGCGCTGGCTGCTCTGGGTTTGCACCCGCACCAGGGGCAGTTGCAGGCCGCAGGTGGTCACTGGAGCCGTGATGCGGCAGGCAACAAGGCGATACGGCGCGCCGTTCAGGTGGTGTTTCAGGACCCTTTTTCCTCCCTGTCGCCGCGCATGACCGTCGAGGAAATTGTCGGCGAAGGGCTGCAGGTGCACCAGCCCGGCCTGGCAGCCGGCCAGCGCCAGGCGCAGGTGTTGCGCGCGCTGGCCGAGGTGGGCATGGGCGAGGCGCAGTTTCCGGGGCTGTTGCAGCGTTATCCGCACGAGTTTTCGGGCGGCCAGCGCCAGCGCCTGGCGATTGCGCGGGCCCTGATCATTGAACCCCAATTGCTGGTGCTGGACGAACCCACCAGCGCGCTGGACGTGACCATCCAGAAGCAGGTGCTGCAATTGTTACAAAAGCTGCAACGCGAGCGTGGCTTGAGTTACCTCCTGATCACCCACGACGTGGACGTGATACGCGCCATGGCGCACCAGGTGATGGTTTTGAAGGACGGCGAGGTGCTGGAAGCCGGCACGGTGCAGCAGGTGCTGGAAAACCCTGAACACCCCTATACCCGGGTGCTGGTCGCCGCCCAGCCCTGAACTCCGCGGCAACAGGGGGCGGGCATGCAAACTGCTTGCGCGGACGGGTGCGGCAGGTTACAATATTGGCTTCACGACCAAATGGGCGGGTTTTCACCGCCCATTTTTTTTGGGCGTTTGTTTTTGCAGGTGTGGGTAAGGCACTGCTTTTTAGACCTGAATGGCATTACACGAGACGATTGAACAAACAGTCACGGGACTGGGCTACCAGCTGGTGGATATTGAGCGCACCGGCGGTGGCCTGCTGCGCGTCACGATTGACCAGCCCTATGTGCCGGGTGGCGAAGAGCAGTTCATCAACGCCGAAGATTGCGAAAAGGTCACGCGCCAGCTGCAGTTTGTGCTGGAAGTTGAAGGGGCAGCGTATTCCCGGCTCGAGGTGAGCTCGCCGGGCATAGACCGGCCCTTGCGCAGCGAAGCGGATTTCGAGCGTTTTGCCGGAGAGCTGGTCGACATCACGCTGAAAGCGGCGGTAGGTGCGGCGGTGTCTGCCGGGACCGGCATTTCGGCCAGCCGGAAAAAATTTCGCGGCACGCTCGAGCGTGCTGCCTCGGGGTGGCAAGTGGTATGGAGCGAAGAGCCCGCCGCCAAGCCCGGACAGAAAGTAAGCAAGAAGCGGATTCCCGCGCCGTTGCAGGCGCTGGGCTTCACGCTCGATGAAATTGTGCAGGCGCGTCTGGCGCCTGTGGTTGACTTCAAGGGGCGCAGACCGAAAAGCGCACCCGGTACAGAGATATAAAAGAAAGGCAGGCTTGTGAAATGAATCGCGAACTGTTGATGTTGGTGGATGCCATATCGCGTGAGAAAAATGTTGAACGTGACGTCGTTTTCGGCGCGGTCGAGCTGGCGCTCGCCTCGGCCACCAAAAAGGTGTACCAGGGCGAGGTCGATATCCGCGTGGCGGTGGACCGCGACAGCGGCAACTACGAAACCTTCCGCCGCTGGCTGGTCGTGCCCGACGAGGCCGGCCTGCAAAACCCGGAAGCTGAAGAGCTGGTCAGCGATGCCCGCGACGAAATCGCCGACATCGAAGAGGGCGATTACATTGAAAAGCCGGTCGAAAGCCTGCCGATAGGGCGTATTGGCGCACAAGCCGCCAAACAGGTCATCCTGCAAAAAATCCGCGACGCCGAGCGCGAAATGCTGCTCAACGACTTCATGTCGCGTGGCGACAAGATTTTTGTCGGCACCGTCAAACGCATGGACAAGGGCGACATCATTGTCGAGTCCGGCCGCGTCGAAGGCCGCCTGCGCCGCGGCGACATGATCCCGAAGGAAAACCTGCGCTCCGGCGACCGCGTCCGCGCGATGATCATGGAAGTCGACACCACCCTGCGTGGCGCGCCCATCATCCTGTCGCGTACCTCGCCAGAGTACATGATAGAGCTGTTCCGCCAGGAAGTGCCCGAGATCGAGCAAGGCCTGCTGGAGATCAAATCCTGCGCCCGTGATCCCGGTTCGCGCGCCAAGATCGCCGTGTTGTCGCATGACAAGCGGGTTGATCCTATCGGCACCTGCGTCGGTGTGCGTGGCACCCGCGTCAACGGCGTGACCAATGAGCTCGCCGGTGAACGTGTGGATATCGTGCTGTGGAGCGAAGACCCGGCCCAGTTTGTGATCGGCGCGCTGGCCCCGGCCAATGTCTCGTCCATCGTGGTCGATGAAGAGCGGCATGCCATGGACGTGGTGGTGGACGAGGAGAACCTCGCGATTTCCATAGGCCGGGGTGGGCAGAACGTGCGCCTGGCCGCCGAGCTGACGGGCTGGAAGATCAACATCATGACGGCTGACGAGTCTGCAGAAAAGCAGGCGACCGAGACCGATACCAGCCGCAAGCTCTTCATGGAAAAGCTCGACGTGGACGAGGAAATCGCCGACATCCTGATCTCCGAGGGGTTCACCAGCCTGGAAGAAGTGGCCTATGTGCCTATCCAGGAAATGCTGGAAATCGAGTCCTTCGACGAAGACACCGTCAATGAGCTGCGTACCCGCGCCAAGGATGCGCTGCTGACCATGGAAATCGCCAAGGAAGAAAACGCCGAAGGTGTTTCGCAGAACCTGCGCGATGTCGAAGGCCTGACACCAGAGCTGATCGCCAAACTGACCGAGGCGGGTGTTGGCACCCGTGACGACCTGGCCGATCTGGCTGTTGATGAATTAACCGAGATCACCGGCCAGTCGGAAGACGAAGCCAAAGCCCTGATCATGACCGCTCGCGCCCATTGGTTTACCGATGATGCCGCCGAGACTGCCGACGCTGCTGAGCCTGCCAGTGCAGACCTCGCGGCCAAAGAGCAATGATCATGGAGGCCAGCAGGAAAAAAACATATGTCCAGTACCACTACCGTCGCTGAATTCGCAGCTGAGTTGAACAAACCCACCGCCATACTGATCGAGCAATTGACCAGTGCCGGCGTTGCCAAGGCGCAAGCCGATGACCGTCTTTCCGAGGCCGACAAACAGAAGTTGCTGAGCTTTCTGCAGGCCAGCCACGGCACGGCCAGTGCCGAGCGCAAAAAAATCACGCTGGTCAAGAAGTCCACCAGTGAAATCAAGCAGGCCGATGCCACCGGGCGCGCCCGCACCATCCAGGTCGAGGTGCGCAAGAAGCGCACTTTCGTCAAGCGTGACGAGAGCGCCGAGCAGCCTGCTGAAGACGCAGCCGCCATGCCGGAAGCACCCCAGGTGCCGCAGATTGATGAAGCCGAACTGGTGCGCCGCGAGGAGGAAGCCAGCCGTCATGCGGAGCTTCTGCGCCGCCAGGAAGAAGAACTGTCCGAAAAACGCCGCCTGCGTGAAGAGCAGGATGCCAGGGATGTGCAGCGCGAGCAGGAGAGGCTTGTCGCCGAACAAGCTGCGCTGGCTGCCGCACAGGTGTCCGAGGCCGCGGCTGAAGCCAAAAAACCGGCGGCAGGCAAGGCGGCCGCGGCCGCCAAAGCCGCCGCTGCCCAGGCGCCGCTTGTAGCTGATTCGGCTGCCGCCGAAAAAGCCGCCACCAAAGCCGCCGAGGCCAGCGCCGCGCAGGTGGCCGCCAAAGCCAGGGCGACCGCTGAATTCCAGGCCGATGCCGTCAAGGCGCAGGACCTGCAGGACCGCCGCAAGAAGGCCGAGGCCGAGGCCGCCGGCATTCGCGCGATGATGAATGCGCCCAAACGGGTGCTGGTGCCACACGTCGATCCCAAAGCCGTCATCAAGGGCACTTTGCACAAGCCGGCGGTGGTGCCCGGTGCTGCCAAACCCGCAGCAGCGGCTGGCGCTGCTGGCGTCGGGGCCGCGGGCAAGAAAGAAGTCAAGTCAGAGAACCTGTCTTCGACCTGGAAAGACGATGCCGCCAAGAAGAAGGGCGAAATCAAGACCCGCGGCGCACCGGTGGTGCCTGGCCGTGGCAATTTCCGTGGGGGCCCGCGTGGCCGCCGCACGCCGGACCGCGATTCGCGTTCCGAGTCGAATTTTGTGGCACCGACCGAGTTCAAGGTCATTGAAGTGCATGTGCCGGAGACCATCACGGTCGCCGAACTCGCCCACAAGATGAGCGTGAAGTCGTCCGAGGTCATCAAACACCTGATGAAACTCGGCCAGATGGTGACCATCAACCAGCCGCTGGACCAGGACACCGCCATGATTGTGGTGGAAGAGATGGGCCACAAGGCCGTGACGGCCGCGCTGGACGATCCGGAAGCCTTCACCGATGACGACAGCCAGGGCCCGCAGGCAGAGATGCTGCCGCGTGCACCCGTCGTGACCGTCATGGGCCACGTGGACCACGGCAAGACCTCGCTGCTCGATTACATCCGCACCGCCAAGGTGGCAGCGGGTGAGGCCGGCGGCATCACCCAGCATATCGGCGCCTACCATGTGGAAACCCCACGCGGCATGGTGTCCTTCCTCGACACCCCGGGCCACGAAGCGTTTACCGCCATGCGTGCGCGGGGTGCCAAGGCCACCGACATCGTGATTCTGGTGGTGGCGGCAGACGACGGCGTCATGCCGCAGACTCGCGAGGCGATCAAACACGCCAAGGCTGCCGGTGTGCCCATCGTGGTGGCGATCAACAAGATCGACAAGCCCGGCATCAACATGGAGCGCGTCAAGGGCGAACTGGTCACTGAAGAAGTGATTCCCGAAGAGTTCGGCGGCGACGTGCCTTTTGTGGGCGTGTCGGCCCACACCGGCGCCGGTATCGACGCGTTGCTCGAGCAGGTGTTGCTGCAGGCCGAGGTGCTGGAACTGCGTGCCCCGGTCGATGCGCTGGCCAAGGGTCTGGTGATCGAGGCCCAGCTCGACAAGGGCCGCGGCCCGGTGGCCACGGTGCTGGTGCAGTCCGGCACGCTGAAAACCGGCGATGTGGTGCTGGCCGGTTCGACCTATGGCCGTGTGCGCGCCATGCTCGACGAAAACGGCAAGCCGATCAAATCCGCCGGCCCGTCGATTCCGGTCGAAATCCAGGGTCTGACGGAAGTGCCGCAGGCCGGTGACGAATTCATGGTCATGCTCGACGAGCGCCGTGCCCGCGAAATCTCCACCTACCGTGCCGGCAAGTTCCGCAACACCAAGCTGGCCAAACAGCAGGCTGCCAAGCTGGAGAACATGTTCTCCGACATAGGCGCCGGCGAGGTCAAGATGCTGCCCATCATCGTCAAGGCCGACGTGCAGGGTTCGCAGGAGGCGCTGGCCCAGTCGCTGCTCAAGCTCTCGACCGACGAGGTCAAGGTGCAGCTGGTGTACTCCGCCGTCGGTGGTATTTCCGAGTCCGATGTGAATCTGGCGATTGCGTCCAAAGCCGTGCTGATCGGGTTCAACACCCGCGCCGATGCCCAGGCACGCAAGCTGGCAGAAAACAACGGCGTCGAGATTCGTTACTACAACATCATTTACGACGCTGTGGACGAGCTGCGCGCCGCCATGTCGGGCATGTTGACGCCGGACAAGAAGGAAGAAGTCATCGGCAATGCCGAGATTCGCCAGGTGTTCAAGGTCAGCAAGATCGGCTCGATCGCCGGCTGTATGGTCACCGCAGGCATTGTGCGCCGCAGTGCGCGCCTGCGCCTGTTGCGCGAAAACGTGGTCATCTTCACCGGTGAACTCGACTCGCTCAAACGTTTCAAGGACGATGCAAAAGAAGTCAAGGAAGGCTTCGAGTGCGGCTTGAACGTCAAGGGCTACAACGACATCCAGGTCGGCGACATTCTTGAGTTCTTTGAAATCAGGGAAGTGGCCAGGACGCTGGAGGTCTAGATGCCGCAGTCGGCCGGCGCCCCAGGGCGGCCGGCCGCCACAGGCCTTGCCACTTTTTGTATGCGTAAAAAATCTTCCACCCCGAATCGCGGTTTCCGCGTGGCCGACCAGATCCAGCGTGATCTGACGGAGCTGATCGCGCGCGAGTTGAAAGACCCGCGCGTCGGGATGGTGACCATCCAGGCGGTCGAGGTGACGCCGGACTACGCCCATGCCAAGGTGTTTTTCAGCGTGCTGATCGGCGACCCGGCCGAGTGCGAAACCGCGCTGAACCAGGCGGCCGGTTTTCTGCGCAACGGCCTGTTCAAAAAGCTGATGATCCACACGGTTCCGACGCTGCATTTCCAGTTTGACCGCACCACCGAACGTGCGGCCGACATGAACGCCTTGATTGCCAAGGCGGTTTCCTCGCGCGCCCAGGACGACTGAGTTCGCGCCGTTTCCCTTGATGACAGGTTCAGGGACAACGGTGCCCACCGAGCGTTCGGGCATGGCCTGTGCGCTGAGCCTGTCGGAATTTATGACGCAAACCCCTTCTCAACGCCAAAAGATTCAGCGACGTCCCGTGCATGGCGTGTTGCTGCTCGACAAGCCGCTGGGCCTGTCGAGCAACCAGGCCTTGCAGAAGGCCAAGTGGCTGCTGCGCGCCGACAAGGCCGGCCACACCGGAACGCTGGACCCGCTGGCCACCGGTGTGTTGCCGCTGTGTTTTGGCGCGGCCACCAAGTTCAGCCAGCTGCAGCTCGATGCCGACAAGACTTACGAAGCCGTGCTGCTGCTGGGTAAAAAAACCAGCACCGCCGATGCCGAAGGGGAGGTCATTGCATCGCGTCCGGTGCCGCCCATCACGCCGGAGCTGCTGGCCGAGATGACGCAGCGTTTCACCGGCCCGTTGGCCCAGGTGCCGCCCATGTATTCGGCGCTGAAGAAAGACGGCAAGGCCTTGTACGAATACGCGCGCAAGGGTGAAGAAGTGGAGCGCGCAGCGCGTCACATCACAATTTACAAGCTGAAAATGGCTGTAGCCCAGGATCCACGGGCGCAAGCAGCTATCAAAATCATGGTGTCGTGCAGCAAGGGCACCTACATCCGCACGCTCGGTGAAGACATCGGCGAGGCCATAGGCTGCGGTGCGCACCTCGGCTCGCTCAGGCGGCTGGAGACCGGCGGTTTCACCGACAGCCAGTGCGTCAGTTTGCCGGCCCTCGAAGCCATGAGTGAGCCGGAGCGCGAGGCCTGCCTGCTGCCGGTGCAGTCGCTGGTGGCGGCGTATCCGCTTGTCACACTCGATGCCGATAATGCAGGGCGTTTTCTCAGCGGCCTGCGCCGCCGCGGCACGCCGGGCCAATGGGGGCCCGATGCCGCGCTGGTCCAGGTCTATGGCAGCGACCCGGCAGCTTTTCTGGGCTCGGCCCATATCAGCGCCGATGAATTGATCCCCGGGCGCCTGCTGAGCCCGATCGAAATCCAGGACATGCTGGCCCAGCGGCCGGTACTTTCCTTCCCTGCGGCCAGCGCCGCAATGGCCCACTAGCCAGAACCCCGTTCAAGTTTTTAGAAAGCGAACCATGAGTCACAAACAAATCCGCAACATCGCCATCATCGCCCACGTTGACCACGGCAAAACCACCATGGTCGACCAGCTGCTGCGCCAGTCCGGCACCTTTGCCCAGCACGAAAAAGTGGTGGACACCGTGATGGACAACAATGCCATTGAAAAAGAACGCGGCATCACCATCCTGGCCAAGAACTGTGCCGTGACCTGGGAAGGCACCCACATCAACATCGTTGACACCCCAGGCCACGCCGACTTCGGCGGTGAGGTCGAGCGTGCGCTGTCCATGGTCGACGGTGTGGTGCTGCTGATCGACGCGCAGGAGGGCCCCATGCCCCAGACGCGTTTTGTGACCAAGAAGGCGCTGGCCCTCGGCCTCAAGCCGATTCTTGTGGTCAACAAGGTGGACAAGCCCGGCGCCCGTCCCGACTATGTGGTCAACGCCGCTTTTGACCTGTTTGACAAACTTGGCGCCACCGATGAACAGCTCGATTTCCCCGTGGTGTACGCCTCGGGCATCAACGGCTGGTCCTCGCTGGAAGAAGGCCCGCCGAACGAGCAATGGGGTCCCGACATGTCGGCCCTGTTCAACACCATCCTCAAACATGTGCCGCACCAGGAAGGTGACCCGGCAGCGCCGCTGCAGCTGCAGATTTCCGCGCTCGATTTTTCGACCTTTGTGGGGCGTATCGGCGTGGGCCGCATCAGCCAGGGCACGATCCGTCCCATGATGGACGTCGTGGTCATGGAAGGTCCGGATGGCAAGGCCATCAAGGGCCGGATCAACCAGGTGCTGACTTTCCAGGGCCTGGAGCGTGTGCAGACCACGGAAGCCGGCCCGGGCGAAATTGTGCTGATCAACGGCATTGATGAAATCGGCATTGGTGTGACCCTGACCGATCCGCTGACCCCGATGCCGCTGCCCATGCTCAAGGTGGACGAGCCGACCCTGACCATGAACTTCTGCGTCAACACCAGCCCGCTGGCCGGCCGCGAAGGCAAATACGTCACCAGCCGTCAGATCTGGGACCGCCTGCAGAAAGAGCTGCAGCACAACGTGGCGCTGCGCGTCAAGGAAACCGGTGAAGAAGGCATTTTTGAAGTCATGGGCCGCGGCGAGCTGCACCTGACCATCCTGCTGGAAAACATGCGCCGTGAAGGTTTTGAGCTGGCTGTGTCCAAGCCGCGCGTCGTGATGAAGGAGATCAACGGCGAGAAACACGAGCCTATCGAGCTGGTCACTGCCGATATCGAGGAAGCCCATCAGGGCGGCGTGATGCAGGCCCTGGGTGAGCGCAAGGGTGACCTGGTCAACATGGAATCCGACGGCCGCGGCCGCGTGCGTCTGGAGTACCGCATTCCGGCGCGTGGCCTGATTGGTTTTACCAACGAGTTCCTGAACCTGACACGCGGCTCCGGCCTGATCTCCAACATCTTCGACAGCTACGAGGCACACAAGGGTGACATTGGCGGCCGCAAAAACGGCGTGCTGATTTCCATGGACGCCGGTGAAATTTTCACTTACGCCCTGGGCAAGCTCGACGACCGCGGCCGCATGTTTGTGCGCGCCAACGACCCGGTGTACGAGGGCATGATTGTCGGCATCCACAGCCGTGACAACGACCTGGTGGTCAACGCCACACGCACCAAACAGCTGACCAACTTCCGCGTGTCCGGCAAGGAAGACGCGATCAAGATCACGCCACCCATCGAGCTCACGCTGGAGTACGGCGTGGAATTCATCGAGGAGGACGAACTGGTCGAAATCACGCCCAAGTCGGTACGTCTGCGCAAGCGCCATCTGACGGAAAGCGAGCGCAAGCGCGCAGGGCGCTGAAGCCCCCACGCTTGTCACTGCGTGTACTGCGCTGCCCCCCCGGGGGCGCTGCGCCTGCGGCCCGGCCAAGCCGGACCCGCGGCCCCTGCTGGAAGGGGAGGGAACCTGAAGTTCGGGACATTGATGAAACTGACACATAGCCGCGCCGTACTCCTGATGATCGCGATCACGCTGATGTGGTCCATTGCGGGTGTGGTCACGCGCCACCTTGAGTCGGCAAAAAGTTTTGAAGTGACCTTCTGGCGCAGCTTTTTCACGCTGCTGTCGCTGCTGGTGATTCTTCCGCTGTTCCAGGGGCGGGCGGTTTTTACCAAAATCCGTCACGCCGGACGGTATCTCTGGATCTCCGGCGTCTGCTGGAGCATCATGTTCACCGCCTTCATGGTGGCGATGACCATGAGCAGTGTGGCCAATGTGCTGGTCACCATGGCGGTCGGGCCGTTTATCACGGCGCTGATGGCCTGGGTGTTCATCGGGCACCGCATACCCGCGCGTACTTGGGTGGCGATCGGCGTGGCGGGTGCGGGCATCGTCTGGATGCACGGCAGCCAGGTGGGCGCCGGTCCGGGCCAGCTGGCCGGCATGCTGGTGGCGCTGCTCGTTCCCCTGGCGGCCGCCGTGAACTGGACGGTGGTGCAGCGCAGCCAGACCCACGGTCAAAGCATAGACCTGGTGCCTGCCGTGCTGGTCGGTGCCTTTATTTCTGCCTTGACCACCTTGCCGCTGGCTTTTCCATTTGCCGCGACGGCGCATGACCTCGGTTTGCTGGCCTTGCTCGGTCTGGTGCAACTGGCCATTCCCTGCGTGTTGTCGGTGATCTGTGCGCGTGTGCTGAAAGCGCCGGAGATATCGCTGCTGGCGCTGCTGGAGATTATTTTTGGCATTCTGCTGGCCTGGGTGGGGGCGGGCGAGGTGCCGGCTGCCAGTGTGCTGACCGGCGGGACGCTGGTGATAGGCGCGCTGGTCGCCAATGAACTGCTGGGATGGAGACAACGCGCATGAACACGACCACCGATTCAAATTCCGGCGCCGCGCACAGCGACATCCTGAGCGAGGTGCGAGGGCAGGTCGGCTTCATCACCCTGAACCGGCCAAAAGCGCTCAATGCGCTGTCGCTGTCCATGGTGCGCGAGCTCACCGCCGTCCTGAGCGCCTGGCGCGATGACAGCAGCGTGCTGGCCGTGGCGATACGCGGGACCAACAAGGCAGGCCGTCCCGGCACACCGGAAAGCCTGTTTGGCGGATTTTGCGCCGGTGGCGACATCCGCTTTTTCCACCAGGCTGCTTTGGCCGGTGATACGGCTCTGGACGCCTTTTTTACCGAGGAATACCGCCTCAACCACCTGATCCACCATTACCCCAAGCCCTATATCGCCTTCATGGACGGTGTGGTCATGGGCGGGGGCATGGGGCTTTGCCAAGGCCCTGCCTTGGCATCCCCTGCGGGCAATATTGGAAGTGCTTCCGGCAAGCCGTCCGCACGCCAGGGCGGCGTCGTTCGCATCGTCACGGAGCACAGCAAGCTGGCCATGCCGGAGACCAATATCGGCCTGTTTCCCGATGTGGGTGGCGGCTACTTCCTGAGCCGCTGCCCCGGCAGCGTGGGGGAGTATCTGGCGCTGACCGGCGTGGTGGTGAGCGGTGATGAGGCGCTGGCCTGGGGCCTGGCCGACGTGAAACTGGCGGCCGCCGATTTGCCTGCCGTGTGGCAGTCGCTGGGTGATCAGGTTTTTGCATCTGCAGCCGCTGTGGACGCCTGGATTGCTACTGATTTGATAGCTGGCTACGCTCCGGCGGAAAGGGCTGCAGGCCCATTTGATCAATATTTTTCGCTCGCGCGGGTGAAACACATGGTGGATGCACTGGAAGCCTCACCCGACGAAGCGGCGCGAAAAATTGGCGCCATGTTGCGCAAGCGTTCACCGCTGATGCTGCATGTGGCGCTGGAGCAGATCCGCCGCGCCCGCAGCATGGGCCTGGCCGATGACCTGCGCATGGAGCGCGACATGGTGCACCACTGCTTCCATCTGCGCCCCGGTGTTGCGAGCGAAACGGTGGAAGGCATACGCGCGCTGGCCGTGGACAAGGACTATGCGCCGAAGTGGAGCCCGGCGCGGATTGAAGACGTCAAGCCGCAGATGGTGCAGGCGTTTTTTGCCAGCCCCTGGGCGGCAGACACGCACCCGCTGCGCGACCTGGCCTGAGCCTCAGCGGCTGCGCGACTTCATGGCGCGCTCCACCTCGCGCTTGCCTTCGCGGTCCTTGATGGTGTCGCGTTTGTCGTGTTCACCCTTGCCCTTGGCCAGTCCGACTTCACATTTGACCTTGCCGGCCTTCCAGTGCAGGTTCAGCGGCACCAGGGTGTAGCCTTTTTGCTCGATCTTGCCAATCAGCCGGCGGATTTCCTCCTTGTGCATCAGCAGCTTCTTGGTGCGCACAGAGTCCGGCCGGATATGGGTGGACGCGGTGCCCAGCGGATTGATCTGGCAGCCTATGATAAAAAGCTCGCCGTTGCGGATCACGACGTAGCCGTCGGTCAGCTGCACCTTGCCTTCGCGCAGCGACTTGACCTCCCAGCCTTCAAGCACCATGCCGGCCTCGAAACGCTCCTCGATGTGGTAGTTGAACAGCGCCTTTTTGTTGTCGGCAATACGCACCGCCGCCGCAGCGGCCTTGGGCGTCAGGTTGATGGCGGGCTTGCCGGTGGATTTTCCGGAGGAGGCTGCGGCCGGTTTTTTGGAGGATGCTTCTTTGGTGGCCATGTAGGGAAGGTAGGGGCGGCGCCGGCTAATACAATCGGACAATCGGGCGCAGCCCATGATTGTATGAAAACCGTTCACAAGTCCGTTCTGATCTGGTACAGCGCCGCCGAAATGTTTGCCCTGGTCACCGATGTCGCCAGTTACCCGCAATTTTTGCCCTGGTGTGACCATGCCGAAGTCGGCTCTGAAGACGCCCAAGGCATGACAGCCAGGGTCAACATTGCGTTTGCGGGCATAGGCCAGAGCTTCACCACGCGCAACACCCATGTCCAGGACCGCAAGGTCACCCTCGAGCTGGTCGATGGTCCGTTTTCAAAACTGGACGGCCACTGGGACTTCACCCCGCTGGGCGATGGCAGCCAGCGTGCCTGCAAAGTCGATTTCACCTTGCGTTACGACTTTGACAACCCGGCGCTGGCGGCGCTGGTGGGCCCGGTGTTCGACAAGATTGCAGGCAGCCTGGTCGATGCCTTTGTCAAACGGGCGAGCCATGTTTATGGCGAGGCCTGATGCGGCAGGCCCATGAAGATCACCCTGGCTTATTCCCCGGCGCCCCGGCAGGTGCGTGAGTGGTTTCTCGAACTGCCCCCCGGCAGCAGCGTCGCGCAGGTGCTGGCCGCCAGCGGGGTGCTGACGGAGTTTCCTGAACTCGCGTCGGGGCGCCTGGCGCTCGGTATCTGGGGCAAAAAAGCCGGCTTGCGGCAGCTGCTGTGTGAGCAGGACCGGGTGGAGATCTACCGGCCGCTGCGGGTCGATCCCAAGGTGGCGCGGCGCGAACGCTTCAACACGCAGGGCGTCAAAAAATCGGGTTTGTTTGCCAACAAGAGGGCCGGGGCCAAGGCCGGTTATTGATGCTGTTTGGGAGGGCGGCGAAGCGGCAGCACCCCGGCTTCAAGCCTGGCCTACTTGCATTCGCTGTCGACGATGGCCTGCAGACGTTTGCTTTCAGCGGCGCGGGCGTTGTCGTCCATGATCTCGCGCTCGCCTTTGGCATTGACCGTTGACACCCGTATGCCCGACTGAAACGTCGACAGGCCTTTCTGGGCGCGCTGGCAGTTCTCGGCCTTGACCACGGAGATTTTTTCCTCTTCGGCCTTCTTTTTCTCTGCTTCTTCCTGCTCGAGTTTTTTCTTCTTCGCTTGCAGCTCGTTATCTTTGCCGGACAGCTTGGGGGCACTGGTTTTCACCGCCGCTGCAGCCGTTGGCACGCCTGCAGCTGGCGCTCCGGCTTCGTTGGCTTCTGCCGGTACCACCGCGACAGGCGCACGGCCCCGGCCGCCAGGCCTTTTCAGAATGTCTTTGTCCTTGATATCGGAGGTCGGCGGGCGGTCGCTGAAAACCTTGCGTCCGTCCTTGTCTATCCACTGCCACTCGGCTACTGCTGACAGGGACAAAGTCCAGGTCGCCAGCAGGAGCAACAGCGATTTGGGGGTGATGGTCAGGTCCATGGTTTCAAGTGTAGCCGTCTGTGTCGGAGAAGCGGATGTCCCGGCGCTGCGGCCACCGGCTATTTTGTAACGCGGCAACACGCGGGCCGGCGCAAGGGTTTGTACCGAGCGGCGCGGGTACAATCGTGTTTTTGGAGCTATCCCTATGCGCCTACTCGGCAAAGCGCTCACCTTCGACGACGTATTGTTGGTGCCAGCGTTCTCCCAGGTCCTGCCCAAGGACACCTCGCTTTCCACCCAGTTCTCAAGAAACATCCGCCTGAATCTGCCGCTGGTGTCGGCCGCCATGGACACGGTCACCGAAGCCCGCCTGGCCATTGCGATTGCGCAGGAGGGCGGCATAGGCATTGTTCACAAGAACCTCACGCCGCAGCAGCAGGCCGCCCATGTGGCCAAGGTCAAGCGTTATGAGTCCGGGGTGGTGCGTGATCCGGTGGTCATCACACCCGAACATACGGTGCTGCAGGTGCTGGAATTGTCCGAGCAGCTGGGCATCTCGGGCTTTCCAGTGTGTGACGGCGGCAAGGTGGTGGGCATAGTGACCAGCCGCGATCTGCGTTTTGAGACCCGCTACGACGTCAAGGCGCACCAGATCATGACGCCGCGTGAACGGCTCATCACGGTCAAGGAAGGCACTTCCGCTGCCGAAGCCAAGGCCTTGCTGAACAAGCACAAGCTGGAACGCGTGCTCGTGGTCAACGACGACTTTGAGCTCAAGGGCCTGATCACCGTCAAGGACATCACCAAGCAGACCAACTTCCCGAATGCCGCGCGCGATGCCTCGGGCCGCCTGCGCGTGGGTGCGGCAGTCGGTGTGGGCGAGGGCACCGAGGAGCGGGTGGAGGCGCTGGTCAGGGCCGGCGTCGATGCCATCGTGGTCGATACCGCCCACGGCCACAGCCATGGCGTGATTGAGCGCGTGCGCTGGGTCAAGAAAAACTACCCGCAGATCGATGTGATTGGCGGCAATATTGCCACCGGCGCAGCCGCGCTCGCGCTGGCCGAGGCCGGCGCCGACGCGGTCAAGGTCGGTATAGGCCCTGGCAGCATCTGCACCACCCGCATTGTTGCCGGCGTCGGTGTGCCGCAGATCATGGCCATAGACAACGTCGCCACGGCGCTACGCGGCAGCGGCATTCCGCTGATTGCCGACGGCGGCATCCGTTACAGCGGCGACATTGCCAAGGCCATTGCCGCTGGCGCCGGCACCGTCATGATGGGCGGCATGTTTGCCGGCACCGAAGAAGCACCCGGCGAAGTGATCCTGTTCCAGGGCCGCAGCTACAAAAGTTACCGCGGCATGGGCAGCATAGGCGCCATGCAACAGGGCAGCGCCGACCGTTATTTCCAGGAAGCCACCACCGGCAACCCGAATGCCGACAAGCTGGTGCCTGAAGGTATTGAAGGTCGTGTGCCCTACAAGGGCTCCATGGTCGGCATCGTCTACCAGATGGCCGGCGGCCTGCGGGCCAGCATGGGTTACTGCGGTTGCGCCACGATTGAAGACATGCGCAACAAGGCCGAGTTTGTCGAGATCACCACGGCCGGCATACGCGAAAGCCATGTACACGACGTGCAGATCACCAAGGAAGCGCCCAACTACAGGGCCGACTGACCGTTTTGGCTTGCCAGGGCGTCTTGAGAGACGCCTTTTCTTTTTTTGCCTTGAAGAAACCGATTCATGCAGCACCAGAAAATCCTCATCCTCGATTTCGGCTCCCAGGTCACCCAGCTGATCGCCAGGCGCATCCGTGAAGCGCATGTGTTTTGCGAGGTCCATCCCTGTGACGTCAGCGACGACTGGGTGCGCGACTACGCCAAAGACGGAAACCTCAAAGGCGTGATCCTGTCGGGCAGCCATGCCAGCCTGTGGGAAGACGAAACCCTGCGCGCACCGCAGGCGGTGTTTGAACTTGGCATTCCGGTGCTGGGCATCTGTTTCGGCATGTATGCGATTGCCGAGGCCCTGGGCGGCAAGGTTGAAGGCGGGCACAAGCGCGAGTTCGGTTACGCCGAAGTGCGGGCCCGCGGCCATACCCGGCTGTTCGAGGGCATCCAGGACTACGCCACGCCCGAGGGCCACGCCATGTTGCATGTCTGGATGAGCCACGGCGACAACGTGACCGAAATGCCGCCCGGCTTCAAGCTCATGGCGTCCACCGACTCCTGCCCGATTGCCGGCATGGCCGACGAAGAGCGCAAGTATTACGCGGTGCAGTTCCACCCCGAAGTCACCCACACCACCCAGGGCAAGGCCATTCTTGAGCGTTTTGTGCTCGATATCTGCGGCACACGCCCGGACTGGGTCATGGGTGACTACATCAGCGAAGCCGTTGAAAAAATCCGCCAGCAGGTGGGTGATGAAGAAGTCATCCTCGGTCTGTCGGGTGGCGTCGATTCATCGGTGGCCGCGGCGCTGATCCACCGTGCCATCGGTGACCAGCTCACTTGTGTGTTTGTCGATCACGGCTTGCTGCGCCTGAACGAGGGCGACATGGTCATGGACATGTTTGTCGGCAAACTGCATGCGAAGGTTATCCGGGTTGATGCGGCCGGCCAGTTTCTCGGTCACCTTGCCGGTGTCAGCGAGCCCGAGGCCAAACGCAAAATCATAGGCCGCGAATTTGTCGAAGTGTTCAAGGCCGAGGCTGCGCGCCTCAAGGCCGGCGATGGCGGTCACAAAGGCGCCAAATGGCTGGCCCAGGGCACGATTTACCCCGACGTGATCGAGTCCGGCGGCGCCAAAAGCAAAAAGGCCGTGGTCATCAAGAGCCACCACAATGTAGGCGGCCTGCCGGAGCAACTGGGCCTCAAGCTGCTGGAGCCGCTGCGCGAGCTGTTCAAGGACGAGGTGCGCGAGCTCGGCGTGGCCCTGGGCCTGCCGCATGACATGGTGTACCGCCATCCGTTTCCCGGCCCCGGTCTGGGTGTGCGCATCCTCGGCGAAGTCAAAAAAGAGTACGCCGACCTGCTGCGCAAGGCCGACGCGATTTTTATCGAAGAGCTGCGCAACTTCAAGGATGCGGCGACCGGCAAAAGCTGGTACGAGCTGACCAGCCAGGCCTTCACCGTCTTTCTGCCGGTGAAAAGTGTGGGCGTCATGGGCGACGGCCGCACCTACGACTACGTGGTGGCCCTGCGTGCGGTGCAAACCAGCGACTTCATGACGGCAGACTGGGCCGAGCTGCCGTATGCGCTGCTGAAAAAGGTCTCCAGCCGCATCATCAACGAAGTGCGCGGCATCAACCGCGTCACCTACGACGTCAGCAGCAAACCCCCAGCAACGATTGAGTGGGAATAAGGCTCGTAGCGAGGGGCGAGGAGGACGCGAAGCGAAGGGCGAGGGCCCCGCGTCAGCGGGATCGACCAGCGCAGCGTCCGGCGAGTCAATGGCCCTCGATGGGCCATTGAGGAGAGCGCGGCCTGGGACCGCACCCCCGCGTCAGCGGGATAGCCCAGCGCAGCGTCCGGCGAGTCAATGGCCCTCGATGGGCCATTGAGGAGAGCGCGGGTCGGGACGGCACCCCCGCGCAGCGGGATAGCCCAGCGCAGAGACTGGCGAGCGAATTGCCCTCGATGGGCAATTTGCGAGTGCGCGGCCACCCCATTTCATCGCATACTCTCGCCATGTATTTACCTCCGCAATTCAAAGGTGATCGCGCCCAGGCTGCAGCGCTGATGACCGGCCATCCGTTTGCCAGCCTGATCAGCGTGGACGAGGCCGGTCTGCCCTATGTCACGCACCTGCCGCTGCACCTCGAAGAACGTGGTGACGAGTTTGTGCTGCTGGGCCATGTGGCCAAACCGAATCCGCACTGGCGCTACCTGCAGGCCAGGCCGCAGGCGGTGGCCACCTTTCTCGGGCCGCACGCCTACCTGTCGCCCAAGGTCTATCCGGATCTGGCGCGTGTGCCGACCTGGAACTACCTGGCCGTGCATTGCAGCGTACAGGCCACGCTGATTGAAGACCCCGCAGGCAAGGATGCGCTGCTGAAAAAGCTGATTGGTGACCATGAACCGCCGTACGCCGAGCAGTGGCGCGGACTCGGTGAGGACTTCGCCCACAAGATGCTGGCCGGCATTGTGGCCTTCGAGCTGCGGGTCACGGACTGGCAGTGCAAGGTCAAACTGAACCAGCACCGGCCAGAGGCGCGTGCGGCAATGCAGGCCATGTATGCGGCCGGTTCGCCCGACGAGCAGGCGCTGGCCGGCTGGATGGACCGCCTGGCGTGAGCATCAAATTGGCTCCTGGTCCTTTTTCTGCCTGCGTGAGCAGCTATCAAAAAGGAAGCAAGCATGGGTGATGCCGACTTCATGCAGCTGGCGCTGGCGCAGTCCCGGCAGGCCGCTGCCGAGGGCGAGGTGCCGGTTGGCGCCGTGCTGGTGCGTGATGGCCAGGTCATCGCCAGCGGGCGCAATGCGCCGATTGGCAGGCATGACCCGACGGCCCACGCCGAAATGCAGGCCCTGCGGGCGGCTGCGGCGGCCCAGGGCAATTACCGCCTGGACGACTGCGAGCTGTTTGTCACGCTGGAGCCCTGCGCCATGTGTTGCGGCGCCATGTTGCATGCCCGGCTCAAACGCGTGGTGTTTGGCGCAGCCGAGCCCAAAACCGGCGCCGCCGGCTCGGCGCTCAACCTGTTTGCCCATCCGCAGCTCAACCACCAGACCCAGGTGCAGGGCGGGGTGCTGGCCGACGAATGTGGCGCCGTGCTGCAGGATTTTTTCCGGCAAAAGCGCGGTGACCAGCGCCAGCAGGCCGGCTTGAACCATCCGCTGCGCGATGACGCGCTGCGCACGCCCGACGAGGCTTTTGACGGCTTGCCGGGCTACCCCTGGCAGCCGCATTACCTGAGCCACCTGCCCGCGCTGGATGGCCTGCGCCTGCATTACCTCGATGAGGGAGCGCCTGCCCTTCGACCTGCTCAGGACGACCGGATCACCTGGCTGTGCCTGCACGGCAACCCGGCCTGGAGCTACCTGTACCGCAAGATGCTGCCGCTGTTTCTGGCCGCCGGGCATCGCGTGGTGGCCCCCGATCTGATCGGCTTCGGCAAAAGCGACAAACCCAAAAAAGACAGCTTTCACAGCTTCACCCGGCACCGGCAAATCCTGCTGGAACTGGTGGAACACCTGGATCTGCGCAACGTGGTGCTGGTGGTGCAGGACTGGGGCGGCCTGCTGGGCCTGACCCTGCCGATGGCGGCGCCCGATCGTTACAAGGGCTTGCTGGTCATGAACACCACATTGGGGACGGGTGATGCCCCGCTCCCGGCGGGCTTTCTGGCGTGGCGCGAGATGTGCGCCAAAAACCCGGCGTTTGACATCGCGCGGCTCTTTGCACGCGGCAATCCGCAGATGAGCGCAGAAGAATGCGCCGCCTACAGCGCCCCTTTCCCCGACAAAGGCCACCGCGCAGCGACGCGCGCCTTTCCGGCCATGGTGCCGGAGTTTGAAGACTCGGACGGCGCGGCCGTCTCGCGCCAGGCGCGTGACTTCTGGCGCGAACGCTGGCAGGGCCAGACCCTGATGGCGGTGGGTGCGCAGGACCCGGTGCTCGGATTGCCGGTGATGCAGCAACTGCAAGAGCTGATTCGTGGCTGTCCTGCACCGCTGGTGCTGGACCAGGCCGGACATTTTGTGCAGGAGCACGGCCAGGTCATTGCCCGGCATGCGCTGGGCGTGTTTGCGCCTGCTGCGGTGGGATACTCCGGGTCGTGACCAAACATATCTACATCTTTTCCCCCTCCAGCGCCGTGCGCGACAAGCCGGCCTTCAGGCGCGGTGTGCTGCGCCTGAAAAAACTCGGTTACGAGGTCGAGGTCGATAGCGCCGCCCTGGGCAGCCACCAGCGTTTTGCCGGCGACGATGAAACCCGCCTGGCCGCGATCAACCGGGCGGCGGCCAGCGGGGCCGATGTGGCGCTGATCTCGCGCGGCGGCTACGGCCTGACCCGCATCCTGCCGCGTATCAATTACAAGGCGCTGGACAAGGCGGTTTCACGCGGCACACGGTTTGTCGGCCTGAGCGACTTCACCGCGCTGCAAAACGCGCTGCTGGCCAAAACCGGCGCCGTCAGCTGGGCCGGCCCGGCGCTGGGCGAAGACTTCGGGGTGGAAGGCGAGCCGGACGACATCATGGAAGCCTGCTTTGACGACCTGGTCAGCGGGCAAGGCGAGGGAGCCGGCTGGCGCCTGCCCAAAAGCGCTGTCGAAGCAATCGCTGCCTGCGCAGGTGGTGCAGAGGCTGAAGGCCAGTTCAGCGTCAACCATGCGGTCTTGTGGGGCGGCAATCTGGCGGTCTTGTCCTCGCTGGTCGGCACGCCCTATCTGCCGGAGGTCAAGGGCGGCATCCTGTTCCTGGAGGAGGTGCATGAACACCCTTACCGGCTGGAGCGCATGTTAACGACCTTGCTGCATGCGGGCGTGCTGGCGAAGCAAAAAGCCGTGGTTCTGGGGCAATTCACCAATTACAAGCTGGTGCCGCACGACCGGGGCTTCAAGCTGGCCACCGTGGTCGCCTGGCTGCAACAGCAGATCAAGGCGCCGATATTGACCGGCCTGCCGTTTGGCCATGTGCCCACCAAAGTGGTGTTGCCGGTGGGTGCCAGGGTGACGCTGGCGGTGGAGGACAGGGATGCGTTTTTGCTCTGGGGCCATGCGCACTGAGCGCAGGTGCTGCGCTGGGAGTCTGGGCGGCAGAAGGCGTCGAAGCGAAAAGTGGCCCCGGCGAGGACAGTTTTTGCCGGGTTTGCAGCGCCATAGCTGTAGCTATGGGGCAAGAGGCCGGTGGAAAATGGACCGTCGCGGCCGCTTTGCAGCCGACGTTCCTTCTGCCGCCCAGACTCCTAGTTGGTCAGCGAGCTGCGGCGCGAACCCAGGCCGCCGGGCAGCAGGCCTTCAAACATCTTGGTGATGCTGCTGACTTTTTGCCGGGCGATGGTTTCACCCTGCATGGCCGACAAAACCGCCATCACATCGCCGCGGGCATACCACAGGCCTTGTGCGTCCTGGGCGTAACGCACGCGCAGCGCGATCTTCGGATAATGTTTTTCGCCAAACTCGCCGAGTTCGTTGAGCATCAGCTGGCGTATGCCTTCGGTGCGCTTTTCCAGACTGGACGAGGTGACTTCACCACCATTGAGCAGGCCCAGCAAACTGCTTTTCAAATGAGGTTTGATCCAACGCATAAGGCTGAAGACTTTCGAATGAGGGGTCATGAAGACTCGCGGTCTGGTAGATTAAAGCCCGGCAGCGCTGGACGCAAGATGTATCGCGTGACTTGGTTAACGTAAAACAACAAATAAATCAACGTGTTAGTAACCAAATGTCATGTCAATTCTGGAGTGGATATTCAATATGAATACTTATTGCTTCATTTTTGGCCCACTCTCCCGGAAGAATTGCACTTTCATTTTTTGTGATTTATTTACCATTCAACCAGCCGTTTTCTCACAACTTCTCTTTTTAAACCATTCATATGACAAGTTATCCATCGCACTACATCAATGGCCAATGGGTCAAGGCCCAATCGGCCGAAACGCTGCCTGTACATGACTCCAGCACCGAGGAAATCATGGCCACGGTGCCGGCCGGTACCGTGCAGGAGGCTGAAAGCGCGGTGCTGGCAGCACGCGCCGCGTTTGAGGGCTGGTCCGCTTTGCCGGTCGAGGTGCGTGCCGCCTACCTCGACAAGGTGGCTGCCGGCCTGAAAGCCCGCACCGACGAGATGGCGCTGGCGATTGCGCGCGAGGTCGGCATGCCCTTGAAGATGACACGCGCGGTGCAGGTCGCCGGACCCACCTGGCACTGGGGCAACTTTGCCAAGGTGGCGCGCCACTTTGAATGGGAAAAGAAAGTCGGCAACTCGCTGGTGGTGCGTGAGGCGATTGGTGTGGTCGGCTGCATCACACCGTGGAATTTTCCGCTGAGCCAGATCACGCTGAAGGTGGCGCCGGCACTGGCTGCCGGCTGCACCGTGGTGCTCAAGCCCAGCGAGATCGCCCCGGTCAACGCCATGATCCTGGCCGAGGTGATTCATGAGGCCGGTCTGCCGCCTGGCGTGTTCAACCTGGTCAACGGCATGGGGCCGGTGGTCGGCGAGGTGCTGGCCACGCATCCGGAAGTGGACATGCTGAGTTTTACCGGCTCCACCCGCGCCGGCAAACGCGTCAGCGAGCTGGCCAGCCAGTCTGTCAAACGCGTGGCGCTGGAGCTCGGTGGCAAGTCGGCCAGCGTGATTCTGGACGACGCCGACTTTGAAGCGGCCGTCAAAGGCACTGTGTCGGCCTGCATGCTCAACAGCGGCCAGACCTGTTCGGCGCACACCCGCATGCTGGTGCCTGCCGGCCGTTATGACGAGGTCAAGGCGCTCGCCAAAACCGCGATCGCCAAATTCAGCGTTGGCCCCAGCCTTGAAGAAACCAGCCGGCTCGGCCCGCTGGTCAGTGCGAATCAGCGCGAACGGGTGCTGGGGTTTATCCGCACCGGCATTGAAGAAGGCGCCGACGTGATCGCCGGTGGCGACCAGCCGCCTGCGTTCGCGAAAGGCTATTTTGTGCAGCCGACCATTCTGGGCATCAAGGCCACCGACACCCTGGCACAGGAAGAAATTTTCGGGCCGGTGCTGGTGGTGATTCCCTATAAGGACGAAGAAGACGCGGTGGCGATTGCCAACAGCACGATTTATGGCCTGGGCGGCGCTGTCTGGAGCGGCAGTGACGAACATGCGATGAAAGTCGCACGCCGCCTGCGTACCGGCCAGGTGGACATCAACGGCGGCCCCTTCAACGGCAACGCACCGTTTGGCGGCTACAAACAATCGGGCAATGGCCGCGAAAACGGTGTTTATGGTTTTGAAGAGTTTCTGGAGTTCAAGTCCATGCAGCTCAAGCCGGCCGCCGCCTGAGTTTGCGCGCCGGAGGGCGCCAGGCCGGCGCTTAGCACAACAAAGATAAATAAAGAGGAGACAGGCATGGTCTGGGGCAAACGATTTTTGGGCTTGCTGCTATCGCTGGCCGTTCTGCTGGCGGCTGTGCTGGCGGTGTATGTGTACCGCAGCTTTCCGGCCCTGGACGGCGAGCTGAAGCTGGCCGGATTGAGCGCCCCGGTCACGGTGGCGCGGGACGCGGCCGACGTGACCCACATCCAGGCGCAATCGCCGCACGATGCCTGGCTGGCGCTTGGTTATGTGCATGCGCAGGAGCGCGGCTGGCAGCTCGAGTTCAACCGCCGCGTCATGCACGGCGAGTTGTCCGAGGTGCTGGGTGAGGCCACGCTGGAGACCGACAAGCTGCTGCGCACCCTGGGCATCATGGAGGCCGCCGGCCGGCAGTGGCAGGTCTTGCCGGCCGACGCCAAAGCTGCGCTGCAGGCCTACAGCGACGGCATCAATACTTTTTATGCCGGCAGCTCGCAGGCGCTGTCGCCGGAGTTTCACATTCTGGGCGTCAAGCCGGGCGGGCGCTCCGGCCAGCCCTGGACACCGCAGGACAGCCTGGGCTGGTCGCTGATGATGGCGCTGGACCTGGGCGGCAACTGGGGCACAGAGTTTGCGCGCCTGTCGGCCGCCAAAGTCCTGAACACGGCCCAGCTGTGGGAGCTGTTCACGCCTTACCCCGGCGAGGCCCCCGCCTCGAAAACCGACTTTTCAAAACTCTACGCCGGCCTGGGTCTTTACAAAAACCTGCCGGACGCTATCAAAACAGGAGCTGCTGAAGCACAACAGGAAAGGGCTGGCGGCACTTTTCCCACTGAGCTTGGGGCGGGCATGCGGGGCCAGCTCGCGCAGGGCATCGAGGACTGGTCGGCCAGCCTGGGCAACGTCGAGGGCAAGGGCTCGAACAACTGGGTCTTGCCCGGCAGCCGCACGCGCAGCGGCAAACCGCTGCTGGCCAATGACCCGCACCTGGGCCTGTCGGCGCCGGCCATCTGGTACTTTGCCCATTTGCAGGCACCCGCCGGCCAGACGCCGGGCGGACTCAGCCAGCCCGGCATGAATGTGATGGGCGCAACCCTGCCGGGACTGCCCTTTGTGGTGCTGGGCCGTACCGACAAGGTGGCCTGGGGCTTTACCAACACCGGGCCCGATGTGCAGGATTTGTACCTCGAGCAGATCAACCCGGCCAATCCCGCGCAGTACCGCGTGCCGGGTACAGGCGCTCAGCCACAGTGGGCCGATTTCAGCACCCGCAGCGAAACCATTGCGGTCAAGGGCAAGCCCGATGTCAGCCTTACGGTGCGCAGCAGCCGCCACGGCCCGGTGCTCAGCGATGTGCAAAAAGCCCATGGTGAGGTGCTGGACACCGGCAAATATGTGCTGGCCCTGCGCTGGAGCGCGCTGGACACCGACAACCTGACGGTGCTCGCGGGGGTGCGTTCCAACCGCGCGCAATCGGTTGATGAACTGACGGCTGCCTATGCCGACTACCACTCGCCGATGCAGAACGTGGTCATGGCCGATGTGGCTGGCAAGGTGGCCTACAAGGCCGTGGGCCGGGTGCCACTGCGCCTGCCCGACAACGACATCCGCGGACTGGCCCCGTCGCCCGGCTGGGAGGCCAGGTACGACTGGGCGGGCTGGCTGCCCTACGCGCAGACGCCGCAGACCGACGCGGCCGCGATTGCCGCCAAAGGCTGGTTTGCCAATGCGAACCAGCGTGTGACCACGCCCGGCGACGGGGTTTTCATGGGCCAGGACTGGGTCGTGCCCTACCGTTTCGACCGGATTGAAAAATTGCTGTCGGCCGCGCCGCAACACGACATCGCATCGATGAAAACCATCCAGGCGGACCAGCTCTCCCTGGCCTCGGTCCGGTTGCTGCCCTTTTTGCGCAAAACCGTGTCACAACATGTGCTGGCCCAGGACGCGCAGGCGGCGCTGGCAGCTTTTGACGGCACCATGCAGGCCGCCGGCGCAGCGCCGCTGATTGTCTCGGTCTGGGCCGACGAGTTCACGCGTGGCGTTATCGGCGGCAAGCTGGGTGCCGAGCGTTTTGCCGCGCTGTATGGCAAGCGGCATTTCCGCAGCGCGATGGAAGATATCCTGCAACGCGACGACCGTTTCTGGTGCGGCGCCGCAGGTTGTGCCGCGCAGTCCAGCGCCGCGCTGGACCGCACGCTGACACGTTTGCAGGCCAGCCAGGGCGACACCGTGTCGGCCTGGCAATGGGGCAAGCTGCATCAGGCGGTGTCGGTGCACCGGCCGTTTGGCAGCGTGCCGGCCCTGGCCCGGGTGTTTGACGTGACGGTGCCGACCGGCGGTGATTCATTCACCGTCAACGTCGGGCAGTACTGGCCGAACGACCCCAAAATTCCGTTTGCGAATCGCCACGCGGCGTCGCTGCGCGCGGTTTACGATATGGCCGATCTGGAGCAGTCGCAGTTCATTTACCAGACCGGGCAAAGCGGCCTGGTGTTCTCCAGCCGCTACCGTGACATGAGCGCCGACTGGGCTGCGGTGGCTTACCGGCCGCTGCAAATGAATCCGGCGGCTTTGGCGCACCGGCTGACACTGAGACCCTGAGAATCAAGCGGGTACCGCGTCCACATTGACCCGGTCCCAGTGCCGGTGGCTGGCAATGGCGGCGATCAGGGCCTGAGAAATCTGCCCCTCGCCGGCCTTGCGCGCGTCGGCCAGTAACACGCCGGCGGTGGGCTCCATCACCTGGCCGGCCTGGGCTTCGAGCGCAAAACCCAGGGTGCTCAGCAACTGCGCGCCTTCATTGAGTGCGCAAATGGTCTTGCAGTGTTTGTAGGCTTCCAGCACAAAATGCACCGCATCACCGAGCTGCGCCAGTGTCGCCGCACTGCCTTCACCGCCAGGCAGCAGCAGCGCATCAAACATCACCGAAGGCATGTTGGCGAAGGTGTGATCCACCGCCAGTTGTTTGCCCGAGGACGTGTTGACCGTTCCGAGCTGCGGGGCAATCACCTTGCACACTGCGCCGGCATCGAGCAGGTCCTGCTGGATGCGCTTGAAGGTGAACAGGTCCACGCCATCGGCGACCAGGATCGCCACCTTGCGCGTCTTGATGTCGGGTGCCGGGCGCGCCATGCTCAGCGCGGCGTCTTCTTCCACCGTCTGCGCTATTTTGTAGTCGCGAAAACCGAGGCGTCCGGCAGCGGCTTTGGCGTCCGGCGCCTTGATGCCCAGCGGCGCGGCCACGCGGGCGGCCAGTTTGGCATCCACATGCGCGAGGTTATCGACCATGCGCTGGCGGATGTCGGGCACCTCGACCTTGGACAGCTCAAACCGGAAGGCAGCCACGATGTGGTCTTTTTCGGTCGGGCTCTGGCTGTTCCAGAACAGTGCGGCGTGCGAGAAGTGGTCGTCAAACGAGGGGCTGCGCCGCCGTATCTTCGGTGACTCCATCACCTCGGGGTGACTCTGAAAGCCCTGGGCGCCGCCATCGACGCGAAATTCCGCACCATTGCCCAGGGTGTTGGGCTCATAGGCCACCCGGCCTTTGTTGACACTCTGGCGGTGCATGCCGTCGCGCTGGAAGTTGTGCATGGGGCAGACCGCGCGGTTGATCGGAAGCTCGTGAAAGTTGGCACCGCCCAAACGCGAGATCTGCGTGTCGGTGTAGGAAAACAGCCGGCCCTGCAGCAGCGGGTCGTTGGAGAAATCAATCCCCGGCACCAGGTGCCCGGGGTGAAAGGCCACTTGTTCGGTCTCTGCAAAAAAATTGTCGGGGTTGCGGTTCAGCACCATTTTGCCGATCAGCTGCACCGGCACGACCGATTCGGGGATCAGCTTGGTCGGGTCCAGGATGTCAAAGCCCAGCTTGTCTTCCTGGCCTTCGGCAATGATCTGCACGCCCAGTTCCCACTCGGGGAAATTGCCGCTGTCAATCGCTTCCCACAAATCGCGCCGGTGAAAGTCGGCGTCCTTGCCGGCAATTTTCTGGGCTTCGTCCCAGGCCAGGCTGTGCACGCCGAGTTTGGGTTTCCAGTGAAACTTCACAAAATGCGCGTCGCCGCGTGCATTGATGAGGCGAAAGGTGTGTACGCCAAAACCTTCCATCATGCGGTAGCTGCGCGGGATGGTGCGGTCTGACATGGCCCACATCAGCATGTGGGTGGACTCGGGCATCAGCGAGACAAAATCCCAGAAGGTGTCGTGGGCGCTGGCGGCCTGCGGCATGCCGTGGTGCGGCTCCGGCTTGAGGGCATGCACCAGATCCGGAAACTTCATCGCGTCCTGGATAAAAAAGACCGGGATGTTGTTGCCCACCAGGTCGTAATTGCCTTCCTCGGTGTAAAACTTCACGGCAAAGCCACGCACGTCGCGCACCGTGTCGGCGGACCCTGCGGATCCGGCCACCGTGGAGAAGCGCACAAACACCGGTGTCTCGACTTCCGGATTCTGCAAAAAGCCGGCGCGGCTGTACTGCTCCAGCGGTTTGTAGAGCTTGAAGTAGCCATGGGCGGCGCTGCCGCGTGCATGCACGGCCCGCTCGGGGATGCGCTCATGGTCGAAATGGGTGATTTTTTCGCGGAGTATGAAGTCCTCCAGCAGCGTGGGCCCGCGCACGCCTGCCTTGAGCGAGTTGTGGTTGTCGGGAATTTGCAGGCCCTGGTTCGTCGTCAGCTGGCTGCCGGATTCCGTGGTGAAGGCCTGTAGCTGTTTCTGCTTGTCTGCCGCGTTGCTGGTTTTGGGGGGGCTGGTGGCGTTGCGCTTGGCTTGCGGCATCTGGGGTCCTTGAAGGAGTCAAAAATGAAGAAGAAGGCCTGCCCGGTCAGGGCATGTGGTAAAGCTCAGGACAGGCGTTCAGCGGGTTTCGCAGTCGAGCAAAAGATCCAGCCCTTTGGCGACTGCCAGCACGGCCAGAACCGCCACCATGGCCACAACGGCCCAGGCCAGCGCGGTCTGCAGGGGTTCGGCCACGCCGTCCGGCAGGCCCATCAGCAGCGCCACAAGCGCGGCCATCGTGCCAGCCAGCCGCAGGCCTGTATGGCGAGTCAGCGTGGCCGGAGGTGAGGACTGCGCAGAAGGTGTGGTGGCAAATGTCATGGTGAAAGTCCCGGGCTAAATGACAGAAGAGGGCTGACTGGGAGGACTGCTGGCGAACCGCTTTGTGGCACTGCGTTGAGCTTAGGCAGCTTGTCGCCGCCAGGCCGTAGCTGGTCTGCGTCAGCCGCTGTAAGGGCCGGCCCGACTGTCTGTAAGACGGGTCTTACGATCGGTTGGCGCCGTGCGGGCGCTTGGCCTACACCGGCATATCCCCCTTTCCCGCAAGTGCTCGATGCGGCGGCTTTTAAGGTTGGAGCTACCTTCTTTTTATGCTGGAGAACATCTGCATGAGTGCTACTTTTGACAATGAAGCCCGGGGCGCGCCAGAACCCGCGCGGCGGCTGGACGACGATGTGTTGCAGTCGGCGCAGGAGGCGGTGCTGGCCAACCCGGACGCGGCCGCCGTGTTGCCGGGGCAGGGCGAACCGCTGGCCGTGCCGGCCAGTGTGCATGGTGGGGCGCATGGCCCAACGCCCACACTGGCACAGCGCGTGGCGCAGCAGCCCTTTGCGGCGGCGCTGCTGGCCTTTGGTGCGGGCGCAGTCGCGGCGGCTGTGCTGCGATCAGTGGTGCAGCGCCGCAGGCGCGCAGCAGGCAGGCCGACATGATGTTGTCAAGCGCCACAGGGCCTGCAACGCCGCTGCCCACCGAGATGCCTCCGCCCGTGATGCCACCGCTGCCGGAGGGACCGCCCGAGGTGGTGGAGTTGCCGCCCGAGCAACCCGCGCTACCGGTGCGCGAACCCGGCAAGGTGGTGCCGGCGCAGGCCTGATTTTCCGGCTGGGGCTTTCAGCGCCCGTCCATCTCGCGCACGGCGCGGCGCGCCGCTTCACCTTCGGGAATCGCCTCGCCGCTGTCGCGCCACTGCACCGCCGCCTTGAAACCTTCGGCCTGGGCATAACGGCGAAACCACATGCCTTCGGGGTTGTGGCGGGTGATGCCGTCAAACACCGTGGCCATCATCTGGCTTTGCTCCAGGCCCATGGTCAGCATCACCTGATTCACCACCATTTTGTGCATGGCCAGGTGCGAGCGCGGCACGCCGGCAATACGCTGCGCAAGCCGCAGGGTGGCAGCCTCGAGTTGCTCAGCCGGCACACTTTCATTGGCCAGTCCCCACTCGGCGGCTTTGGTGCCGTTGATGGTGTCGCCGGTGAACATCATCTGTTTGGCCCGGGTAGCACCGAGCCGGTAAGTCCACATGGCAGTGGTGGGGCAGCCCCAGACACGGGTTGGCATGTAGCCTATGCGCGCATCGTCGGCCATGACCAGCAGGTCGCAACACAGGGCGATGTCGCTGCCGCCGGCCGCCGCGTAACCGTGCACCTTGGCAATCGTCGGCTTGGGGCTGCGCCACAGGCTCATGAAGTCTTCGGTGTTGCGCTTCATGTAAGCGTAATCCACCATGGGGTCCCAGGGAAACTGTTCCTGCTGGCAGGGATGGTCGATGTTGCCTTCGCCAAAGTGGTTCAGGTCGTAGCCACCGCAAAAACCCTTGCCCGCGCCTTCCACAATGATCACGTGAACCTCGTCCTCGGCCGCCGCCCAGTCGATGGCGGCGCGGATCTCGCGCGGCATCGCATCGTTGATGGCATTGAGCCGCTCGGGGCGGTTCAGCAGCAGGCGGGCGATGCGCGGGTGCGCGCTGTCCTTGTGGATGCGCAGGGTGCTGAAGTCAGGCATGGCTATCTCCTTTGATTTTGCGGGGCAAAATCATCATAGCCATAGCCGCCCGGAACATGTCGGCCCCTTGATGCGCGGCCTGAGGTGTTGACGTTCAGCCCATGCCGGCCAGGTAAATGATGGCGCGCAGGGCGGAAAATTCGTAGTCCACAAACTCGTCGAACTCGCGGCCTTTGAGCAGCGCCGGCGTCCACTTGTTGGTGGCCATGGCGTCGGTCCAGGCTTTGGTGCGGGTCGCTTCCACCACCATGCGTGTCAGGGTTTCGCGCTGTTCGGCGGAAATGCCGGGCGCGCCGTAGACGCCACGCCAGTTGCCTATCACCACGTCATAACCCTGCTCCTTCATGGTGGGCACGGCCACCCCCGGCAGGCGTTTTTGCGAGGTCACGCCAATCGGGCGCATTTTGCCGCTGCTGATGTATTCGGCGAACTCGCTGTAGCCGCTGCCGCCCACGGTGACATTGCCACCGAGGATGGCTGCCGTGGCCTCGCCGCCACCGCGGAAGGCGACGTAGTTGACCTTGCGCGGGTCCACGCCCACGCTGCGCGCCAGGATGCAGGCCGCGATGTGTTCGGTGGAGCCGCGCGAGCCGCCGCCCCACTTGACGCTGGCCGGGTCTTTTTTGAGCTGCTCCACCACATCCTTCATGCTGTTGAAGGGCGAGTTGGGCGGCAGCACAAAAACGTTGTATTCGCTGGTCAGGCGCGCAATCGGGGTGACCTGGGTCAGGTTGACCGGCGGCTTGCCGGTGATGATGCCGCCCAGCATGACCGCGCCCATCACCATCATGGCGTTGGGGTCGCCCTTGCTGCTGTTGATGAATTGCGCCAGGCCCAGCGCGCCAGCGGCGCCGCCCCTGTTGTCATACACCACGGTATCGGCCTGTTTGCCCTCCATCAAGGCCTTGCCCAGGGCCCGGCCTGTGGTGTCCCAGCCGCCGCCGGGGTTGGCGGGAATCATCATTTTCACAGTGGTGGCGGCTTGCGCCGGCAGGGGCAGGGCACCGGCAGCGGCCAGTGCGGCCATGGATTTCAAAAAGGTATCGCGACGCATGTTTGTCTCCTCTTGGGGGTGGGTGAGCCTGCATGGTGCGCATCGAGGCTGTCATTCGGCTGTCCTCGAACTAGGTGAAAACGAGGGCCTGGCACCGGCCAGCTGGGTGCAATAGCCTTGCCGCTGGCCCGCGCAGGGGCAAAGGCCTAAAATACAGGGTTCCCCCCAAGTCTCCATGAACGCCCCCATCGACGTCTCCTTTTTCGCGCGCGCCGCCAAACCGCTGACCAGCTACCGAAAGTACTGGGCCAGCCGCTTCGGCACGGCCAAATTCCTGCCCATGAGCCGGGCCGAGATGGACGTCCTGGGCTGGGACAGCTGCGACATCATCATCGTCACCGGCGACGCCTATGTGGACCACCCGAGTTTCGGCATGGCGGTCATAGGCCGCATGCTTGAGGCCCAGGGCTTTCGCGTCGGCATCATTGCCCAGCCCGACTGGCAAAGCGCCGACCCGTTCAAGGTACTGGGCAAGCCGAACCTGTTTTTCGGCGTGACCGCCGGCAACATGGACTCGATGATCAACCGCTACACCGCGGACCGCAAGATCCGCAGTGACGACGCCTACACGCCCGGCGACATAGGCGGCAAACGCCCGGATCGCGCCGCGCTGGTGTATTCGCAGCGCTGCCGCGAGGCTTACAAGGACGTGCCCATCATCCTGGGCGGCATTGAAGGTTCGCTGCGCCGCATCGCCCATTACGACTACTGGTCGGACAAGGTGCGGCGCTCCGTCGTGATCGACGCCAAATGTGATCTGCTGCTGTACGGCAATGCCGAGCGTGCGATTGTTGAAATCGCGCACCGGCTGGCCGCGAAAGAGCCGGTGGCCCAGATGACCGACATACGCGGCACGGCTTTTATCCGCCGCAGCGGGGACGAGACCGCACAGGGCTGGTTCGAGATTGATTCGACCAGCGTTGATGCGCCTGGCCGGGTCGAGGCGCATGTCAATCCCTACCTGATGATTTCGGAGCAGGCCAAAGAGCAGGGCGCCAGCTGCGCGCGCGAGGACGAAGCGGCCGAGGTGGCCGTGTTGGCCGAGTCCGCAGGGTCCCCGGTACTCGCCAGGGCGCCGCAGGCCAACCCGGCGATCAAGCCGCTGACCTTCGTGCCCAACCCCAGCCTGCCGCACATGCAGGGCAGGATCAAGGTGCCGCCACGCGACCGCTCGGTGATCCGCCTGCCGTCTTACGAGCAGGTCAAAAGCGACGCCGTGTTGTATGCGCATGCCAACCGCGTCTTGCACCTGGAAACCAATCCCGGCAACGCGCGCGCGCTGGTGCAGGCGCATGGCGAGGGCGTGACTGCGCGCGACGTCTGGATCACGCCACCGCCGATTCCGCTGACCACGGCCGAGATGGACTACGTGTTTGATTTGCCGTACGCACGTTCGCCGCATCCGTCGTATGCCGACGACATGGGCAGCCACGATGGCGCAACCAAAATCCCGGCCTGGGAAATGATCCGCTTTTCGGTCAACATCATGCGCGGCTGTTTTGGCGGCTGCACCTTTTGCTCGATCACCGAACATGAAGGCCGCATCATCCAGAGCCGCTCGGAAGACTCGGTGATCCGCGAGATCGAGGCCATACGCGACACGGTCAAGGGTTTCACCGGCGCCATTTCCGACCTCGGCGGGCCCACCGCCAATATGTACCGCATAGGCTGCAAGTCACCCGAGATCGAGGCTGCCTGCCGCAAGCCAAGCTGTGTCTACCCCGGCATCTGCTCGAACCTCAACACCGACCACAACCCGCTGATCAAGATGTACCGCCGTGCGCGGGCGCTCAAGGGCGTGAAGAAAATCCTGATCAGCTCCGGCCTGCGTTACGACCTGGCCGTGCAGTCACCCGAGTATGTGAAAGAGCTGGTCACCCACCACGTCGGCGGTTACCTCAAGATTGCACCGGAACACACCGAGCAGGGCCCGCTGACCAAGATGATGAAGCCGGGCATAGGCAGCTACGACAAGTTCAAGCAGCTGTTCGAGAAGTACTCGCTTGAAGCCGGCAAGAAGCAGTTTTTGATCCCGTACTTCATCGCGGCGCACCCCGGCACCAGCGACGAAGACATGATGAATTTGGCGATCTGGCTCAAGAAAAACAGCTTTCGCGCGGATCAGGTGCAGACTTTTTATCCGTCGCCGATGGCCACGGCCACGACCATGTACCACACCAACAAAAACCCGCTGCGCAAGATCACGCGCGACAGCGAGACGGTGGACATCGTGCGTGGCGACAAGCGGCGCCGCCTGCACAAGGCCTTTTTGCGCTACCACGACGCCAACAACTGGCCGCTGCTGCGCGAGGCGCTCAAAGCCATGGGCCGTGCCGACCTGATAGGCAACGGCAAGCACCATTTGATTCCGACCTTCCAGCCGCTGACGGACGGCGGCTATGTCAGCGCGCGCAAGAAGAACTCGACCACCGTCGCGCTGAAACCTGTCACGCCGGTGAAAGGCCGCATCCTGACCCAGCACACCGGCCTGCCGCCGCGTGACAACGGTTCTGGCAAGCCGGGCGCGCGCAAGCCGCGCTGAGGGCATGGTCCGGTGCCGTGCCGGACTTTTTCCACACCTTTTTCCAAGCTTTCGCAGGCAGGCAGTCACGCTGGTGACAAGACAAGGGTTTTCACTGCCAGCATGTTTTCGCATCATGTTGCTAAATGTCTCCACCAACCGGAGACTTTCATGTCAAAACCCTTGAACCGTCGCGAATTGCTGGCCCGTGCGGGTGCCACGGGACTTCCCCTTTCTCTTTATCTGGGTGGCGTCAGCACGCTGGTAATGGCCCAGCAGAGTTACCCGAACAAGCCGATTCGCATCGTTGTGCCATTTAATGCCGGTGGCGCCACCGATGTGCTGACCCGCCTGATTGGGGAAAAGCTCAGCGCACGCCTGTGGCAGCCGGTGATTGTTGAAAACAAGGGCGGGGCTGGCGGCATTGTCGGCACCGACACCATCGCCAAGGCGCCGCCGGACGGCTACAACTTTGTGGTCTCGCTCAACTCGTCCTTGCTGACCAACCAGTTTCTGTATGACAGGCTGCCTTACCACCCGCAGCGCGACCTGACGCTGGTCTCGCAATTCGTCAATTCCCCGGTCACCTTGGTCGTCCACCCCAGCGTGCCCGCCAAAAATGGGCCCGAGCTGCTGAAATTCATGGCTGCCAACAAGGGCAAGCTGTCTTATGGCTCCTGGGGCGTGGGCTCCTACGCCCACCTGGCAGGCTACTCGATGAGTGAAAGCCAGAAAGCCGAGATGGTGCATGTGCCGTACAAGGGCGAGGCCCCCATGCTGCAGGAATTGATCGGTGGCCAGATCCAGATGTCTTACGCGAGCGCGCTCGCCGCCAAGCCGCATATCGAGGCAGGCAAGCTCAAGCTGATTGGCGTGACCGGGCTCAAACGCATGGCCGTGCTGCCCAATGCGCCTACGCTGGCCGAGCAGGGCCTGACCGAGGAGTTCTACCGCATCGCAGGCTGGATAGGCATGGCCGCGCCGTCCAAAACGCCCAGAGACATCATTGCGCGTGTGTCCAGCGAGATTCAGCGCATCTGCGTGATGCCCGAAATTGTGGAAAAAATCTCCAGCATGGGTTTCACGGTGGCCGCAAACACCCCCGAAGCCTTTGCCGCCGCCTACAAAAGGGACTACCCGGTGTGGGAGCGGCTGGTCAAAACCTCCGGCGCCCGGCTTGATCTCTGACAGGACAGGCCTTCTCAGCGGAATTTTGGCGGCCGTGGGCCGGGCTGTCGGGAAAAATTGACCGCTGGCCCTTGTTCCGTGAGCGTGCGCAGCTGTTGAATCGATAGCTGTTGCCCTGTAGTGCCAGCCTGGTCGCACAGGTCCTATAGTGGAGCCCATGCCCCAGGACCGCACGCTGCTGCAGCAAACCGACACGCTCAGGGTCGAGCGTGTGTTGCTGCACGCGCCTTGCGCGCACTGGAGCCCGAGTTACCAGGTGGCCACGCCGCGCCTGGTGCTGCCGGCCAGCGGTGCCACCGAGTTCCGCATGGCCGGGCAAACGGTGCTGCTTGACGGCCTGACCGCGCTGAGCCTGTCGGCCGGCCTGCTGTACCAGATGAAGCCCTGTGCCGATACCGCCCGCGCCAGCATTGTGATCAGCGCGCCAGCACACGCCCGCCATGTGCTGCCGCCGTCGGATGCCTGGGCGCTGAGCCCGCGCGCCGTGTGGCTGCTCAGGCGGCATTGGCGCGCGATCGCGCTGGGCCGGGGCGGCGAGTCCACGCAGGCGCTGCTGCAAACCGTGCTGCGCCACGCGCCACCGCTGATACCTGTCCAGGGCCGTTCAGCGCCCGCAGTGCAACGTGCGCAGCGCTTCATGGTGGCCCACACCGCGGCTGCCGGCGCGGCGCCGTGGACGCTCAACGATGTGGCCGATGCTGCCTGCTGCTCGCTGTTTCACCTGGCACGCTCATTTCGCCAGCACACCGGGCTGAGCCTGCATGGCTACCGCCAGCGCCTGCGCCTGGCCACGGCGCTGCAGCGGCTGGAAGAGGGTGAGCGCGATATCGCGGCACTGGCGCATGAACTCGGTTACAGCAGCCAGAGCCACCTGGGCGCGGCTTTTGTGCAAGCGCTGGGCGTCACGCCCGCGCAAGCCCGGCGCGAACTCACGGCTTGAAACTGCAACTGCGCACAAGCGCAGGAATCTGATAGCCGCAGCCGGCCCGTGCCGCCAGACTGCGCGCATGAACCGAAACCTCACCCTAGGCCTGCTGGCCGCATTTGCCGCCGCGCTCATAGGCAGCGGCTGGCAAATTGCCTCACGCCATGGCGTCACCACCACCCTGGGCCCGCTGGAAATTGCCGTGCTGCGTTACGGCGTGCCTGCGCTGGTGCTGTTGCCGCTGCTGCTCAGAACCCGCTTGTTCCCTGCTGGCCTGCCGCGCCGCCAACTGGCCTTGCTGGTGCTGGGCGGCGGTTTGCCTTTCGGCCTGCTGGTGCTGGCCGGCGCGCAGTGGGCACCGGCCGCCCACATGGGCGTGTTTGTGGGCGGCGGTGTGCCGCTGTTCACCGCGCTGGGCGCGCGCATGGTGCACGGCGAACGCATCAGCGGCCTGCGACTGGCGGGCCTGTTGTTGATGGGGGGCGGCATGGCGGTGTTCGGCGCCAGCGGCCTGGCCGATGCGGCGCAAAGCTGGCGCGGCGACCTGTTGTTCTTGCTGGCCGCCATGGTGTGGGCCATGTACACCCTGGTATTTCGCGCCAGCGGCCTCACACCCTGGCAGGGCGCGGCCGTGATCAACACCTGGTCGCTGTTGCTGCTGGTGCCCGTGCTGCTGGTCTTGGGCGCGCCGAAGTTTTTGACTGCGCCGTGGACCGACGTGGCCTGGCAGGCGCTGGGGCAGGGCGTGGCCGCCGGATTGCTCGGGCTGGTGACTTACATGATGGCGATTGAAAAGTTGGGCGCTGGGCGGGCATCGCTGTCGGCGGCGCTGGTGCCCCTGATGACAGCCTGCGGCGCGGCCTGGTTGCTCGGTGAACCGCTGGGGGTGGGTGCGCTGGCGGCGAGTGTGCTGGTCGCTTGCGGTGTGGCGCTGGCCTGCGGTGCCTCGGGGCGGCGTGGGTGACACCCGTTTCCCCGGCCAGTCATTACAATTTCTCTCCGCGGGGTTTGTGGCTCAATTTAATCGTGCGGGATGAACTACATATGTCTGAAAACCGAATCGCGACAAGCACTTACGCTGCCGGGTTTCCCAAGTTAAACCGCAGCCGCCGAGTTATACCGCAGGGTTTGCGGTCGACATTACGTTATCCCTTATGTCTGTGATCGACCAAGTCCGCGCTGCTTGGAGTTGGGTTGGTATCGACCCCGTTGAAGTCGTTGGCGAGAATGATTTCGGCAACTTGATTGTGAAAGACACATCGGGGCGGTACTGGCGGCTATCTCCAGAGGAGTGTTCCTGCGAAGTCGTTGCCTCAAATCGCGAAAGCCTCGACGTACTTTCGAAGAATCAGGAATTTTTGCGGGACTGGAACATGTCAGCGCTAGTTGACTACGCGTTCAAAATACATGGTGTTCTGCCTGAAGGGCGCAAGTATTGCCTCAAAACTCCTAGTGTGCTGGGCGGCGAATACGGCGGGGACAACATAGCGACAGTATTGCTTGATGAACTCATTGGAGCATCTGGCTACATCGCCAAACAAATCAAAGATTTGCCAGACGGTTCGCGGATCAAGTTGAGGGTGACCGATTGAACTGGCATAACTTTCCGGCCCACATGGACACACAGCCGCAGGTTGCCGCTGCGCGGCGCTTGCTGTGTGCCAGTGGCCTCGAACGTTAAGGCTCATATGACGGCGTGGATGTTTCTCGGACTAGCCTGCCTATTCGTTTTTCTCGCTTTGGACGCGTGGAGACTGGCGGTACCATGGCGCGATGTGCCCTACGCACTAATTGCAAAGGGAATCGGTCAGGACGTATCCCACATCCCCTTAAGCGAGCAAATGCAATTGAAGCAACGCAACGTGGACTATGGCTTTGGGAATCTAAGCGGCGCTGTTTGGTTTTGGGCAGCTCTAGCTGTAGGTAGCGCGGCAATTTCGATCGTTGGGTTCTTCAGATGAAGCGCCTTAACTGGTCGTTCGAGAGCCGACCGCCTTTGGCGTCGGCTCAATTTCAACGTTAGGAGTCTTTATGCTCAAGCCGTTGCGAGTCCTACTCCTTGCTGTCGCTGTGCTACTTGCTAGCTTGGCGGCTGCGCAAGATGTGAAGCATCACGCGAAGGGTGCGGTGGAATTGGGGTGGAGTTACTTCAAAAAAGGCGACCTGGACACCGCGCTTAAACGATTCAATCAAGCACTTATCCTCGATCCAAATTTCGCCCCTGCCTACTTCGGCATCGCCTACGTTTACAGCGTGCAGAACAAGCTCGACCTGGCAGTTCAGAACTACCGCGAGAGCATTGCGAAGGACCCGACGTTTTCTCACTCGTACAGTAACTTGGGGTTGGCGCTTCTCTATTCGGGCAAGCGAAATGAAGCTCTTCCGAACCTAAAGAAAGCACTCGATATCGATTCCAAGAACGGGGACGCTCACGTGAACATCGCGCTGTACTACTTCGATGTTCGCGACTACCCATCGTCTTGGAAACATATTCACTTGGCGCAAAGCAATAAGGCCAACGTGAATCCAGATTTTCTCCGCGACCTCAAAGCAAAGTTACCCGAACCGCCTAGAGGTACTGGTGGCTAAGACTCCTAACAATACGTTCGAGGCGATCTGCGCAACAAGCCGCGCACGCGCCTCAACTCCACGTTAGGCCGCGCGGTCACCATCGATGGAATGCTGGGCATCTTTCCTAGGCGACTGTTCCGGGTCAATCTCCCGCGAGCACTACATCAGCGACAGCATTTTCGATGGAGAAGCCGTTACTGCTTTTGGTCTATCCTGGTGCAAATCATCACCAGTAGAGATTAGCCTCAGGAGCGCCGTCGCCAAGATTCTATGTAGACACCACAACCAGTCACTATCCCCGTTCGATGCTGAGGCATCTAGCCTGTCTCGGTTTCTGTCCGAACACGTGCAAGACCGACCTCTTGAGCCTGCCGAACTCCGAGTCAATGGTCGCAAGCTAGAGAAGTGGGCGCTCAAGACCTTCGTGAACCTGGGCTATCTGGGAGCGCTTGATCCAGTCGAGCACGTTCGCGTCCAACCTGATGGATTGATCGTGCGTCACATTTTTCAGAATGCCTCCTTACCGAGCGGAATCGGGTTGTACTTCGTTGCTGGCGCTCTTAGCAACGCCGATTTCAGGATAGGCCTCTCATGGAACGGCATTCGCAATCTGAGCGCAGGCGGCACAATCGCCGGAATGACTTTCACCCTAAACGAGATCCGCTTTGTCATAAACACTGTGCCTGGTGCTGCCGAAGGCCGCCTAAGCAAGATGGGTGTCGTCAATGGCGTTGACTACTCGCATTCCAAGATCGCATACCGACCTACAAACATCGTTCTTCGTAGCGCAACCGCTGGCGAGAAAATAGTCACCATCGATTGGTAACGTCTATGCCACTTGGCTTTCAGCACATGAGCGCAATGAACCCGGAGTCACTGAGTTCAATTCACGGAACGCGGCCTAACCCCTCATGTCAAACGTTAGCTCGCAGGAAAAAACCATGCCCATAGATACCGAGAAACTTGTGCAGGTCATTCAACAGGCAATGCCTGGTGGCGCTGAGATCAATGTTGCGCCAGGAGTTGGTGCCATCAATGTCGTGGTGGCTTGGAGGCTAAAGAACGATCCGGAGCGCCCAAACAAGATGTCAAAAACTATCTCCATCTGCGTTTCGCACGAGGCGGTTCAAGATTTCGCTAGTGCTTCTGGTAGTGCGCAGGCCAATGCATACGGCTGCGTCACAAATTTCTTGTCGGAGAAGCTCGCTTATTTCAACCCAGATCACGATACGCCTCGGTACGAGCCTCCGCCTGTAGAGCAGTGGCTTATCAGCTATGAAACTTTAGTTGGTAGATAGGTCATGGTGCGTTGCCGGCGGGCTAACCCGTCAATCAATCGAACAAACAACGTCCCGCAACGTTTACTCGCTTTGGCCTAAGCCGTGCCGCCGTTGTTTGCCGCTTATCTCCAACGTTAGTCCGCAAAACACGACACTCCCATCATGCGAATCGAAATCGACGACCTCTCCCGCCCTGCCATCCAGGAGCTCCTGAGCAAGCACCTGGCCAACATGTACGAGCTGAGTCCGCCAGAGCAGGTGTTCGCCCTGGATCTGTCGAAGCTGAAGTCTCCCGACATCACCTTCTGGACCGTCTGGGACGACGACCTGTTGCTCGGATGCGGCGCACTGAAGGAGTTGACTTCGGGGCATGGAGAAATAAAGTCCATGCGCACGCCGGCAAAACTTCGCGGCCGCGGCGCTGGCCGTGCAGTACTCCATCGGATCATTGAAACCGCAAAACAACGCAGGTACAGCCTGCTCAGCCTCGAAACGGGTACCCATCCCGCGTTCATGGCTGCACAACAGTTGTACAGGAGTGCAGGCTTCCGGGAGTCAGGCCCGTTCGCCGACTACAAGGAAGACCCGCACAGCCTTTTCATGGAACTTCGGCTGTCCGGGGACGCGGCCTGAGCCATCGTTAGCGCGGACGCACACCGGCAGCCACCTGCTAAGCTGGCTGATACATGCGCACCGCAGGTGGTCGCATGCCAGCCTTTCAAACGGGGAGCCGACCATGCACACCACCCACCGGGCTTTCCGCCGAGTTTTGCTGGCCCTGGCCATGGTCACGCTGGTGCTGTGCGCCTGGCTGGCGCCTTTGGACAAGCCCGCGATGGAACAGGTGGACGCCGGCCTGAAGCGGGCGCTGGTCAGTTTTGCGACCGCACGTGTGCTCAACGCCGCGATCTCGGTGGCCCAGGGCACCGAGATGGCGGCCCAGCCCTTCGGCTTTGGCTTCACGCTGTCGCCTGGCCAGGTGCTGGACCCGGTCAACGACCTGGTGGAGCAGTTCTCCAATCTGATGCTGGCCGCCAGCGTGGCGTTTGGCGTGCAGAAGGTGTTGATCCATATAGGCGCCTACTGGCCGATTTCCCTGGTGCTCAGCGCCGCAGCGCTGGGCTGGGCTGGGTTGTATTGGCGCGGACAACAGCCGCCGGCCTGGCTGTCCCGCACGCTGGTGCTGGTGCTGATGCTGCGTTTTGCGGTGCCGGTGGTGACCATAGGCACCGACCTGCTGTGGCAGAAGTTTCTGGCCGCCGACTACCAGGCCAGCCAGCAGTTGATGGACAGTGCTTCGGGCCGGGGGGACAAGCTCGGCCCGGTAGAGCCGGCAACGGCCGACAACACCAGCCTGCTCGACAAGCTCAAGGGCTGGGTGGCCAGGAATGCCGATGTCAAAAAGAACTTTGACGACCTGAAGCTGGCCGCCGAGCGCGCCACCGAACACATCATCCAGCTCATCGTGATTTTCCTGCTGCAGACCCTGGTGCTTCCGCTGGCGCTGCTGTGGGCGCTGTATGGCCTGGTGCGGCGTATTTTTGAATGGCCGGTGCAAGGAAAATTGGCCGCTGGCCCTTGAATGACGGGCGCAGGCAGCTATCTTTTCAGGAGCTAAAAGGCCGCCGGCCGGGCTTCGGCCAGCACGCGCTGCAGGGTTTGCAGGAGATCTCTGTTCGAGGTCTGGGCCTTGAGCAGCACGGCCGCAAAGCGCGCGGCCTCGGCCGGCTTCAGCGCCGTGGCCGAGAACACCACCACCGGCGGCGGCTGGCCCAGCGCGTCAATGTCTGCCAGCACGTCCCAGCCCGACCCGTCGCGCAGCGCCAGGTCCAGCAGCACCAGGTCAAAGTGCTGTTCCCGCAGCCGCACGCGTGCTTCGCCGGGCGAGGCCGCAAACTCGAAGACGGCAAAGTCCTGCGCAATGGCGGCCGTGATGCGTTGCGTGTCGAAGTCGTCCTCGATGTGCAGGATGCGCGGTTTGCCCAGGCTCATGAGGCCTATGGCGCGGCGCAAGGAGAGCACCATCTGGTTCTCGTCGATGGGTTTGTCCAGCCAGTCCGAAATGTTCAGCAGCAGGTTGTTGCACTGGATCTGGCCTTCGCTGGCCGAGGCCGAGACCACCACGATGGGCAGGTCGCGCGTGTGGGCCTGCCGTCGCAGGGTACGGATCAGCGTGATGCCGTCCTGGTCGGGCAGTTCCAGGTCCACCGTCATCGCGGCATAACTGGTTTTCTCCAGCAAGGCCAGCGCCATGGCGGCGGTGTAGGCCCGGTCCACGTCAAAGCCGCCCTTGTCCAGCATCAGGCCTATCAGGTGGGCGATGTCGCGGTCGTCTTCACACACCAGAACGCGCGGTCGGCCGGCGGCGGGTGCTGCCACGGGCGGCTCATGGTGCTCTGTCAACAGCGGCAGCTCAAAGAAAAAGGTGGTGCCCGCGCCGGCTTCACTGTCGAAACCTATGCTGCCGCCCAGCCGCTCCACAATCGCGCGCGATATGTTCAGGCCCAGCCCGGTGCCTGCGACCTGGCGCGTATCGGACGAGTCGGCCTGCGAGAACTTCTGGAAGATGCGCTTGCGGAACTCGTCGGGAATGCCGGGGCCGCGGTCGCGCACCTCAACCCGCACGCCCAGGCCGGCCCGCAACACATGCACCTCCACGGTTTCGTTGGGCGGAGAAAACTTCATCGCATTGGACAGCAGGTTGGTCAGCACCTGGGTCAGGCGGTCGCTGTCGGCCAGCACCTGCAGGCTGTCGTCGGGGCAGAACAGGCGCAGGCTCACATTTTTTGCAGCACCAAAACCTTCGTTGGCCACCAGCGTCTGCGCCAGCAGCGGCTTCAGGGCCGTCTCCCGCAGGTCGAGCTGCATTTTGCCGGACTCGATTTTTTCGATGTCCAGGATGTCGTTGATCAGGCGTATCAGGCGTTCGCAGTTGTTCTTGGCAATATCCACCAGTTTTTTCACGGCATCGGGCAACTGGCCCCCCACGCCACCCGCGATCAGCCCGAGCGAACCCCGGATCGAGGTCAGCGGCGTGCGCAACTCGTGGCTGACGGTGGAGACAAACTCGCTTTTGATGCGGTCTATCTGCTTGAAGGCGGTGACGTCGGTGGCCATGACGTAAAAGCCGACCACCTGGCCCTCGTCGGCGTCATCCCCGTAACGCGGAAAATAATGGACCACATAGTCCCGCAGATCGCCACGAGGGTTCTTGCGGACGCGGTCGTACACCACCGGGTAACCCGCCAGCACCTGTTCAATGGCGGGGATGTTGCCCTGGTAGATTTCCTCGCCCAGCACCTCACGCATGTGTTTGCCGTCAATCTGCGCCGCTGATAAGCCCAGGGACTCTTCATAGGCCAGATTGTGAAAGCGGTAGCGCTGGTCGGCGCCGATGTACGAAAGCATGGCTGGTATGTTGTCGGTGATGTCGCGCAGCTGCGACTCGCTGCCGCGCAGCAGGGCATTGGCATCACGCGCGTCCTTCTCCGATCGAACCAGCTTGCGCACCAACGGCGTGACCAGAAGATGCAGCAGCAGCATGCCGGCCAGCATCAAGCCCGCCAGCAGCGGCAGGATGAACTTGAGCTGGGCAAAAATCGGGGAGTACAACTCCTTCTGGTCGACCTTGAGCACCATCCCGAAGCCGGCAGGCGCCACCGGTATGTACGCCGCCACCACCTGTTCGCGCCGGTAGTCCAGGGCGGCGATGATGCCGGTGTTTCCGAGCAGGGCGTGGTGCATGGGCAGGGCCGTGCCCTCAACCACACGGTCCACACGCCTGAGCTCGATGCCGGACAAACGCCCGAGGAAACAGTCCATGGCCTTGCCGCCATCGTCCAGCGGCGCGCAGACCGCCAGCTCGGCGCTTTGCCCCATCGCGCTGACCTCGCCAAAAACACGGCTCAAGAGGGGCAGGGTGGCTTCTGTCAGGACGGCGCCCACGCGATTGCCTTTGGGGTCGCGGATGTCCAGCTGCGTCTGGACCGTGAACTTGTCGTTCCACAGCAGGACGGCCTTGTCCTTGTTGCTCAGCGAGACGTGTTTTCCATCGCTGTGGAAAAAGCTGCCGGCACGCGCCACTTCACGGCCGCCTGCATCCAGAAAAGACATGCCCCTGAAGCCGGTGGGAAGAAACGAGGTGGCGGCACGCTGCATGGCCAGCAGGGCGGCGGCATCGTCCGGCGTGGATTCGAGCACCTGCAGGGTTTGCGCCAGAAAGGGGCGGGTGGCCACAGTGCGCGCATCGGTCAGGGACTGGTTGATCTGGCTTTCAAACAGGCGGGCATTGCTTTGCAGCGCCGCCTGCAGGCTGCGGCTCAGAACCGACTCCGTCTGTTGCACCATGACGGCATACACTGCGATGCCAGTGGCGATACTGGTCGCCAGAAGGATCAGGCCACCCAGAAGGGCGATCCGGCGGTCTTGAGGCATTGAAAACAAAAGTTCCCTTTTTGTGTGGGCGCTTCAGGTGGCGCGTTTTGTTTGTCCGACAGCGCAGTCTCACCGCGCCTGGAGTCGTCTCAAGAATAGCGCCGTTTTGCTGTTTTGGGTGTATTGCGGCGCCAGCCTTGCTTGTGACATCTGGACTGGAACCGGGATTGCTCAGCCGGTGGCGCCGGTGCCAGTCCTGTCCGCGCTGCGCCCGGCTCAGTGCAGCCGGTCCGCCAGCTGCGCCAGCCCGGCGCGGCGGTGCACGCCGAGTTTGTCGAACAGGCGCTGCAGGTAGGTACGCACGCTGGGCAGGGCAATCGCGAGTTCGCGCGCGATCTCCTTGTCGGTCAGGCCGCGGCAGACGCAGCGCGCCACTTCCATTTCGCGCCGGCTCAGGGCCGCCAGCGGCAGCGTGACCGGGGTCCGGGCCGGGAGCAAGCGGCGCGCGCGCCGCAGCGCGGCCACAAAGGCCGGCGCCAGCATGTCCAGCAGCTGCTTGTCGTGGGCGCTGAACTCGTTGCCGCTGCGGCCGCGCCAGATGCGCAGGTCGCCCAGCGCCTCGTCGCCGTCGAAGGCGTGCAGGTTGATGCCCCAGTGCAGGCCGTCGCGTGCCAGGAAGTCGTTGAAAAACTCGGTTTTCAGGAAGTCCCGGCGCGGCATCACCTCGCTGACCAGGGTGGCGTGGCGGCGCGACTGCAGCGCAAAGGTGATCGGGTCGCGGTACTGGTACCAGGCCTCATAACGCTGCAGGTTGGCCGGGTCCATGTGGAGGGCCACGCGGTGGTCAAAACAGCCTGAGGGTGAGTTCCAGATGTAGGAGGCAAAGTGGTCGGCGCGGAACAGCGCCAGTGCCGCCAGGCCCATGCGTTCGCGGATCTCGCGCTCGTTTAGGTCCTCGGCCAGCAGCGAAAAGCAGGTGGCCAAAGCGCGTTGCTCGGTGCCGGACAGGAACATGGCAGGCCTCTCGGGGAGAACAGGGCGGGGGAACCCGGGTGATGCGGCAAGCCTAGCGCCATCGACGGTGCCGGTCAATCGGCCGTGTCATTGATTTCGATGACAAGACAGCCGGGACGGCAGACGCGATGATGTCGCGGCAAGCACCACCACACACCAGGAGTGACCATGGCCCGCCTTTTTCTTCCCCATACCTGCAGCGCCCTGGTGGCTGCAGCCGCTCTGTCAGCCTGCAGCGGCCCGGGCAGCCTGCGCGCGGTGCCCGACATCGACACGCTCACCGCCACCGAAGCCGCCGCCCGCATCTGCAGCGGCACGCTGGGCAGCGAGGTATTGGTGCAGGCCTACCTGCTGCGGGCCAAGTCCCGCCCCGAACTCAATGCCTTTGTCACGCTGGACGAAACCGGCGCCCTGCAGGCGGCGCGCGCGGCCGACCAGCGCCGGGCCCAGGGCGCTGTCTGCCTGCCACTGCAGGGTGTGCCCATCGTCGTCAAGGACAACATCCAGGCCAGGGGTCTGCCCGCCACGGCCGGTACGCCGGCGCTGAAAAACTTTGTGCCCAAAGCCGACGCGCCCGTGCTGCAAAAGCTGCGCGACGCCGGCGCCATCGTGCTTGGCAAGACCAGCCTGCATGAGCTGGCCTTTGGCATCTCGGGTTACAACCCGGCCTTCAACACCGGGCCCCAGCCCGGTGTGCGCAACGCCTATGACGCCAGCAAGATGGCCGGCGGCTCGTCGGCCGGCAGTGCGGCTGCATTGGGCGCGCGCATGGCACCCGCTGCACTGGGTACCGACACCGGCGGCTCGCTGCGTATTCCCTGCGCACTGAACGGCTGTGCCTCGCTGCGGCCCAGCATGGGGCGTTACCCGCAGGCCGGCATTGCGCCGATTTCGCACACACGCGACACGGCCGGCCCGATGGCCGTGGCGATGGCCGACGTGGAGCTGCTGGACCGCGTGGTCACCGGTGCGCCGGCGCTGCCGCCCGCAGACCTCAAAGCGGTGCGCCTTGGCGTGGCGCCCGGCTTTCTGGCCAACCTGGACAGCGACACACGCGCCGCCTGGGACGCAGCGCTGGCCCGCATACAAGCGGCCGGCGTCACCGTGGTCGATGTCGCCATGCCCGAGCTGGCCGATCTCAACGGCAAGGTGGGTTTTCCGGTCGCGCTGTACGAAGCGTATGACGACATGGTGGCCTACCTGGCGACCTACAACACCGGTATCAGCATTGGCCAGATGGCCGCAGGCATAACCAGCCCGGATGTGAAAGGCACTTACGACGCGCTGGTGATTCCGCGCAAGCTGCCCGGGCCGGGCGGCCTGGTGGATGCGGCGCCGATTTACCAGGCGGCCATGACGCTGCACCGGCCTGCACTCGTCAAGCTGTATGCCGACACCTTTGCCGGCCAGCGCCTTGATGCGCTGGTGTTTCCCACCGTGCCGCGCACCGCGTTGCCCGCCACGCCCGAGGCCAGCAGCCTGGCGAACTTCGGCCTGTTCATCCAGAACACCGACCCCGGCAGCAATGCCGGCATTCCCGGCATCCAGCTGCCCATGGGCCTGGGCGCCAGCAGCCGCATGCCTGTTGGTCTGGAGCTCGACGGGCCGGCCGGCAGCGACAGGCGGCTGATTGCCATTGGTCTGGCGCTGGAAGTGTTGCTGGGGCGCTTGCCGGCGGCACGCTGAAACTTGATTCTGGCCGGGCCCGAACTGCTATCGTCTTGATAGCTGCTTGCGCTCGTGGAACAAGGGCTGCAGGCCGATTTTGCTTAATGCGCTTGGCCGCGCCAGGGACGCGCCCGGTGCCGACAGCCCGCCCATCGGCCAGGCCCTGAAGCTTTCGGGGCCCAGCTCGTCGCTCCGGGCCTGGCCTTTGTTGCCACGCTGGCAGCCCAAAAAAGGCCGTGTAAAAATGCCTGCATGCGAATCCGCTCCCAACTTGTTCTGATGACGGTGGCCGTGCTGGCGCCGGTGTTGCTGGCGACGAGTTTTGCGATCGGAAAAATCCGGGACGACGCGCGCGAGGCGGCCTTGCGCGGTTTGCGCGAGACCGTGCGCGCCACGGCGCTGACGGTGGACCGCGATGTACACGGGTCCTTGTCGGCGCTCAAGGCGCTGGGCAACTCGGAAAACCTCAGCACCCGGGATTTCGGGAAGTTTTACAGCCAGGCGGCGGCCCTGAACCAGTTGCCGGACGTCTGGACGCTGTTGTTTGACCAAACCGGCACCCAGTTGGTCAACACCCTGGTGCCTTATGGCGCGCCGGTCCCGCCGCCTTCTGCGCGCGAGCGTGTGACCCTGGTGATCAGCAGCCAGAAGCCGCTGGTCACCGATCTTTTTGTCGGGCCGGTTTCCGGAAAAATGCTCACCACCCTGTATGTGCCGGCTGCCGCCGCAGGGGGGAAATCGTTTGTGGTGGCGCAGGCGTTTTCGGTGGACTACTGGAAAAAGGCGGCGCTGCACGGTGCCCTGCCGCCCGCCTGGATTGTTGCGGTGATAGACCGCAACGGCAAATTCATTTCGCGCAGCCACAAGAGTGAGGAATTTTTGGGCAAACAGGCCAGGCCGGAACTGGTGGCTGCGGCGGCGGCGTCGCCCGACGGCCTGATCCGGCATTCGACGCTGGAGGGGGTGGACTCCTACGACGCCTTTGTGCACTCGTCCCTGACCGGCTGGACCATCGCGGTCGCTGCGCCGGTAGCGGTGGTGGAACAGGCCGCTGCCAATGCGGTCTACCTGTCCTTGCTCGGGATTGGTTCTGCACTGCTGGCTGCGATTGCGGCCGTGGTGCTGTTCGGTCGCCGCTTTATCACGGCCATTGACAGTGCGCGTTCAGCCGCGGCGGCGCTGGGGCGTGGTGAAAGTCCCCAACCGACCCACACGCCGGTGGCCGAACTCAGGGAACTCAATGGCGCGCTGGTGAATGCGGGCGCCTTGTTACAGGCCGAACGCAGTTCGCGGCTGGCGGCTGAGGCTGAGCGTGAGCGGCTGCTGCAAAACGAGACGCTGGCGCGCGAGACCGCCCAGGCTGAGAACCATGCCAAAGACCAGTTTCTGGCCATGCTGGGCCATGAACTCAGAAACCCGCTGGCGGCCATATCGGGCGCTGCCGCTTTGCTCGAGAGCGCCGGCCCCGACAAGGAGCGCGCAGAGCGTTACCTGGACATCATCAACCGGCAGAACAAACACCTCACACATATCGTCAACGACTTGCTCGACGTGAGCCGCCTGATGGCGGGCAAGATCGAGCTCGAGCCGCATCCGCTCAACCTGGCCGACTGTGTGGCCAGTTGTGTGGAAGCGCTGCGCACCACGGACCGTGCACAGGGTTATGTCATCGACCTTCAGATCACGCCGGTATGGGTCAACGCCGACCGGGCGCGGATTGAGCAGATCGTCAACAACCTGATCACCAATGCACTGAAGTTTTCGCCGCCAGCCAGCAGGATAGAAGTGTGTGTCGCCGCAGAGGCGGGCACGGCGGTGGTGACCGTGCGCGACCCGGGCGCCGGCATGACGCCCGATTTGCTGCAGCGTGTTTTTGAACCCTTTGTGCAGGGCCCGGCCCCGGCGAACCGCTTGCAGAGCGGCATGGGCATCGGCCTGGCGCTGGTGCGGCAACTCGTGAGCCTGCATGGCGGGCAGGTGCAGGCCGCCAGTGCCGGCCCCGGTCAGGGCAGCACTTTTTCTTTCTGCTTGCCGGCCATTGCGGCAGCTCCCGCAGCGCAGGCTGAACATCTGAAACCGGCGCCGCCTGTGCCGGCCAGGCGCAGGATTGTTTATGTGGAAGACAACGCTGACGCGCGCGCCACACTGGGCGAGCTGCTGCGCCTGTTCGACTACCAGGTGACCGAGGTCACCGACGGCGCCGGCACCTTGCCGGCGGTGCGTGCGGTCCAGCCCGATCTGGTGCTGATGGACATCGGGCTGCCCGACATGGACGGTTATGAGGTGGCGCGCGGTTTGCGCGCCGACCCGCTGACCTGCAAGGTGCCCCTGATCGCGCTGACCGGTTATGGCCAGTCGCGTGACAAGGAAACGGCAGCGCTGGCGGGCTTTGATGCCCATCTGGTCAAGCCGGTGGACCCGGATGAACTGGTGGCCACGATAGAGGGCGTGCTGGGGCGGCTGGATGTGCCGCCGCCCGGCTGAGTGGTCTGGCTTGTCATCCCGGACCCCGGATCAAGTCCGGGGCAGGCCCAATCCGGGATCCATGTGGCATGAAGCAGCGGCTTCGGGCGGCCGGCATGGATTGCGGGTCGAGCCCGCAATGACAGACTCTAGTCCCAGAACGGCCTGGCCTTGCGGGCCAGACGGTCGCAGGCCTGCTGGCAGGCCAGCACATGGGGTTCGCGCCGGGCGCTGAGCCAGCCGGCGCCAAACAGGGCGCGCGGTTCATGGCCCGACAGGGTCTGCCAGGCTTGCAGCCCTGCCAACTCGTCCTGGTAGCTGCCGAGAGCGTCCTGCAAGGGTTTCAATTCGGCGAGGTAGGTGTTGGCCTTGCGCGCTGAAAACAGCGGCTGCGCAAATTCGGCGAGGTAACGCAGCCGCTTCAGGCGCTTGCGCAGGCTGTGCTGCCCGGCCTCCGGCAAAGCCGCGAACTGTGCGCCCTGGGCCAGCACCTGGCGGTGCAGGCCGGCCAGGCGCTGGCGCAAGGCTTTTGCGGGCGCCTTGTTTTTCTGGTCGGGCTGATCTTCCCGGCCGTCGGTGGCATGGACCCAGCCGATCAGGCCCAGCAGCGTCTGCTGAAAAGCCGGTGAACGCACGGCTGCAGCAGGGCTGGGTAATTCGCTCAGGGCATCGCGCCAGTCCAGCGCCGGACCGCCAGCCGCTTCGATCTGGCCTTGCAGCTTGTGCAGCAGGTAGTCGCGGTCGCGGTGCTGGCCCAGCTCGCGAAACACGGCTGCCAGCGCCGCTTCCCAGGCCTTGCCGTGGCCGTCCCAGGCGCCGGCCAGGCCAGAGAGTTCACGCAGGGCAGTGCGCAGCCGGCGTAGGCCCACGCGCAACTGGTGAATGCTGTCAGAGTCGGTGCAGCCGGCGGCCACATCGCTGGCGTTGGGCAAGACCTGGTCCAGGCAGCTGGAGACCACGGCGGCGGCCAGCGCCTGGCCTGTGAGGTGGCGGCTGTAGCGCAGCGGGCTGGCGCCTGTGGCGGTGCCGAAGGCCTGGCCCAGCGCCAGGCGCTGCCCTTTGGCCGACTTGCTCACGCTGCTGAGCCAGAGCCCGTGTCGGGCGCACCAGCTCGCGGCCAGGGCGGCTGCGCTGGCGGGCTGGCCCTGCTTGAGCTCCAGCTCGAGTTCGCTGACCGGCAGGCTGAGGTTGCCGGCCGCGATATGGCCCTGATCCAGCGCGATTTCCACCACCGCCCCGCTCACCCGCAGCAGACGGCTCAGGCGCTGTATGTTGCTGCTGAACACCATGACCAGCGCAGGAAAAGCGTCGCCCGGCTTGAGCCCGAGTGCACGACGTATGTGATCCCCGACAGGCACATGCTGATGGCGCGCCAGATCGGGCAGCGGCGAGGCTTGCACGCCCAGCGCCACGTTGTGCTCGAGCCGCTGCAGCGGGCGCTTGCCCGGCGCCTTGGCGGTCTGCACCCACTGCCGGCCCTCCTTGCGCAGGCGCACGACCACGCCCTGGGCGGCCAGCCGGTGATCGGGCGTGTCAAAGTAACGCGCCTGCAAGCGCTGTGATGTGGCCTGACCGCGCTGCACGGCGGCCTTGACCCCCTTGAAGCGGGCCGGCGGAATTTCCAGCTTGAGTTCGAATTCGGTCATGGTGGGGCAGATAAAACGTCCGTGATCCGCATCCTACGCCTGCCGTCCGCCCGTATTCCAGCCTCTTGATCAAAAGTCCTTCCAGCCCTTGTCTGACAAGCGCAGGCAGCTACTGATTTGATAGCGTGTGGAGCGGAATGTCGTTCTCTGCGGCAAGCTGGTCAAGCTGCGCGCGGGTCTGCGTCAGCATGAAAGCGGCCAGCGCCTGGTGCGTGGCCGGCGCAAACATGGCGCGTATGTCTGCGGCTAACACACCTGCGGCCGCGCACAGGGCGGCGGCAAAATGCGGCTCCAGCGCTGCCACGGCCACGCGGCCGTCCTGGCAGGGGTAGATGCGGTAGCCGGCATGTGCGCCGCCGACCGAGCCGCCAGGTTGCGTCAGGCCCCACTGGCGCGGCAGTGCCAGGTAGGCCGCGGCGTCGGACAGCGCCACTTCCACATAGGCGCCCCGGGGATGGGGATCGCCCGAGCCGGCATACGGCGCCTGCAGTCGCAGCGCGGCCTGCAACACGGCTTCGCTGGCCAGCAGCGAACCGCTCATGTCGGCATACAGCGTGGCGGGCAGCTCCAGCCCGGGCACCAGGCCGTTGTCGGCCAGATAGGTCAGGTCGTGGCCCGGTTCCTCGGCGCGCGTGCCGGGCGCGCCGACGATGGCGACATGTGACAAGGCCGGGTACAGCGTGTGGATTTTTTTCCAGCCCAGGCCGAGCTTGTCGATGGCCGAGGGGCGGAACGAAGTCAGCAACACATCGGTTTTTTCAAGTTCGCGCTGCAGCAGCTTCTGGCCGGCTTCAGTTTTCAGATCAGCCGTCAGCACCTTCACGCCTTCATGCAGTTGCGCGTAGGCCGGCTTGTTGTACAGGCCCATGGGGTCGCCCGACGGCGGTTCGAGCTTGATGCAGGTCGCACCCATCTGGCGGCAACGCATGAGCGCGGCCGGGCCCGGCAAATTCAGCGCCAGGCTCAGGATGCGCAGGCCTTGCAGGGCCTGCAGGGGAGGGCTTGTGGTACGGGCAGATGAGCTCATGGTGGTGTGGGTGGTCGGCAGGAAGAAGGGGGCGGAAAGTGTCCGGATGGAAGCGACCTTACCAGACTTTGCAGCCTTGGCCATGGTGTCAAAATTTGACAAAAATTAATGTTTTACAGAAATTAATTATTGTTTTGCAGATATTTATCGCCATAATGGGCACCTCACGACACAGGAGCTATCCCATGAAAAATGCATTCGCCGCCAGCACCCTGACACGCCCTGACGTGCAACGCCTGAACAGTGCTTTTGCCTGGGTCTGTGCCCTGTTGGCTGTGGCCTTGCCGCTGGCCGTGTTTTACCAGCTGGTGACCACACCGACCGAAGGCCTGTTGCTGCGGGCGGGCGTCAGCCTGTCGACGCTGCAGGCGGCCATGCTGGAAGTGGAGCTGTGGCAACGGATTGTTGCCGTGGTGCTGGGCATGGTGCCAGTGTGTTGCGCCTCCTACGGGCTGGTCTGTGCCATGCGCTGCTTTTCGGGTTTCTCCCAAAGCGAGTATTTCAGCCTGCGCAACGTGCGTTATCTGCGTGGTTTCGCCGCCGGCGTTTTTGCCTCGGTGGTGGCGGGCTTTTTTGTGTCCATGGCCATCAGCGTGGTGTTGACGCTGGGCGCACCGGCGGGCCAGCGCGCGCTGGCCATGGGTCTGGGCAGCAATGAACTGCTGACGCTGCTGTTTGCCGGCATGGTCTGGCAGATTTCTGCCGTCATGGCCAAGGCTGTGGCCCTCGCCGAAGAGAACGCCCAGTTCATTTAAGGCTTGTCCGGTGAGCATCGTCGTCAAACTCGACGTGATGCTGTCGCAGCGCAAAGCCCGGTCCAAGGACCTGGCGGCCTACGTCGGTATCACCGAAGCCAACCTGTCCCTGCTCAAGCAGGGCAAGGTCAAGGGCGTTCGTTTCGACACGCTGCTGAAGATCTGCGAGTTTCTGGAATGCCAGCCCGGCGATTTGCTGGTCAATGTGCCCGATAGCGGCCGTCCACAAGCCCCTTGAGGCCAGCTGCGTCAGGCGCCGAAATCGAGCGGCAGGCCGACGTAGTTTTCGGCGACCGAACGCGCGCCGGTCTCCGAATGCACGATGTAGTCGAGCTCGGCGTCCTGCAGCTTTTGCCCGATGGGGCCGTTTTCCGGGAAGTGGTGCATCAGGCTGGTGAACCACCAGGAGAAACGCTCGGCGCGCCAGATGCGCTTGAGGCAGCGCTCTGAATACGTGTCGATGCCGGCCTCGCTTTTTTCGGCATAAAACTCGATCAGTGCACTGGACAGGTATTTCACATCGGTGGCGGCCAGGTTCAGGCCTTTCGCGCCGGTCGGCGGCACGATGTGGGCGGCATCCCCGGCCAGGAACATGCGCCCAAAACGCATGGGTTCGGCGACAAAACTGCGCAGGGGCGCCACACTTTTTTCAAGCGACGGGCCGGTGACAAGGTGTTCGCGGCCCCCTGCGTCCAGGCGCAGGCGCAGCTCGTTCCAGAACGCGTCGTCCGACCAGGCTTCGACCTTGTCGGTCAGCGGCACCTGCAGGTAGTAGCGGCTGCGTGTGGCGCTGCGCTGCGAACACAGCGCAAAGCCGCGTGTGCTGTTGACGTAGATGAGTTCATGGTGCACCGGCGGTGTGTCGGCGAGCACGCCCAGCCAGCCGAAGGGATAGACCTTTTCGTACTCGGTGATCGCACCCGCCGGCACGCTGGCGCGGCAGACGCCGTGAAAGCCGTCGCAGCCGGCAATGAAGTCGCATTCGATTTCATGTGTCTGGCCGTCTTTTTCGTAAGTCACGCGCGGTTTCTTTGTGTCGAAACCGTGCACGGCGACGTTGTTCGCTTCGTAAATGGTGACCAGGCCTGCCGCCTGGCGCGCGTCCATCAGGTCGCGCGTGACTTCGGTCTGGCCGTACACCATGACGTTTTTGCCACCGGTCAGGCGGTTCATGTCGATGCGGTGGCGCTCGCCCTTGAACAACATGTCAAAGCCGCCGTGCACCAGGCCCTCCTGGTGCATGCGTTTGCCGACGCCGGCTTCGTCGAGCAGGTCAATACAGACCTGTTCCAGCACGCCGGCGCGTATGCGGCCCAGCACGTAGTCGCCGCTCTGGCGCTCGACAATGACCGCGTCTATGCCGGCCTTGTGCAGCAACTGGCCGAGCAGCAGGCCGGAGGGGCCTGCACCGATGATGGCAACCTGGGTACGCATGTCTGTCTCCACTTTGTTTTGGCGAACCGATAGCGTAGGCCGTGCTTGCGCCTGCGGCCAGACGGGCAGGCCGCGGTTGCACGATGTACAGGCTGTTTGTGCGATGATCGCGCAATGAGCAGCCCACCAGCACTTTCCGCGCAAACCGGCGGCGTCCTGCAGGCCGGCAAGCCAATCGCCAAAGCCGACCTGATTGAAGGCATGGCCAAAGGCATGGCGGTGCTGGAGAGTTTTGACACCCAGCGCCAGCGCCTGAACGCCACGCTGGCCGCAGAACGCGCCGGCATCACACGCGCGGCGGCACGCCGCCACCTGTTGACTCTGGCGCATCTGGGCTACCTCGAAACCGACGGCAGTTATTACTGGCTGGCGCCCAAGGTGTTGCGCTTTTCCGGCAGCTACCTGGCTTCGGCGCGCCTGCCGCGTGCGGTGCAACCGACGCTGAACCGGCTGGCAGCGCAGACCCAGGAGTCGTTTTCAGCCGGCGTGCTCGACGGTGACGAGGTGGTGGTCATAGGGCGCAGCGGTTATGAGTGGAAAAGCGGTGCGGACGGCGCTGTGCGCATATTGGCCTATGGCCTGCACCTGGGCGCGCGGCTGCCTGCGCATGCCACATCCACCGGGCGCGTGCTGCTGGCCGCCAAGCCGCCAACCGCGCTGACGCAATGGCTCAAGGGCCGCAGCCTGCCGCGCCTGACCACGCGCACCATCATCGACATCCGGCAGTTCCGGGCGGTGATAACGCAGGTGCGTGCGGACGACTATTGCCTGGCGGTGGAAGAGCATGAACTGGGCGTGCATGCCCTGGCGGTGCCGCTGCGCAACATGCAGGGCAAAACCGTGGCTGCGCTGAATGTGGTGGCGTCGCCGCAGCGGCTTTCTGCACAGCTGATGCAGCGCGATCTGCTGCCGCTGCTGCTTGATGCCGCGCGCGAGTTGCGGCCGCTGATGTGATGTCTTGCAAAGGTGCACGCGCTGGCACATCTGCCGGGCTGCGCCCGAACTAAAATCAGGCCATGGAAGCGAAAACCAGAAAAAGCGAACTGACGCGCAGCGCGATCATCGAGGCCGGCATCCAGATTGCGGTGCGCCATGGCCTGGGTGCGGTGACCGTCCCCAGCCTGGCTGAGAAGCTGCAGCTGTCCAACAGTGGCGTGTTTTCGCGCATCGGTTCAATTGATAGCTTGCGCGTGGCCTTGGTGGATGAATACGGCAAGCGCTTTCTGGCCGAGATATTTGAACCCGCGTTGCAAAAGCCGCGTGGGCTGGACAGGCTCAATGCCATGGTCGAACGCTGGATCGCGAAAATCTGCAGCGGCTCGGGCAACAGCATGGCCTTGTTTGAAGTCACTGCTTTTTCCATGGACCAGGCCGCGCAGGACACGCGTGACACGCTGGTCGTCAACGTGCGGGCCTGGCGTGGCGTCATGATGCGCACGGTGATGCAGGCCATGTCGCACCAGCAGCTCCGTGAAGACATCGATCCGGCCGCGATGCTGTTCGAGATTCATTGCCTGGTGCTGGGCGCCCTGTACGAATACCGCATCATGAATGACGCAAATACCGCCGACAAGGCGATTGCGTCTTACCGGGCGCTGATCAAGCGTGTCAGCAAGCCGGTTCAGTCGGCATGAAGTCTGGGTCTTCGGGCGCCGACTCGCGCAAGCCGGGGTCGATTCCCCTGAGTTTTTGCACCAGGCATCGCTGACAGACGGCTGCCACCCAGGCGCGCGTGTCGTCGGCCGCAGGCGTGCCCTGTGCGGCAAAATGCTCAAGCGCCATGGCCTCAAGGCGCGGCGTCATGTCATCGGCCACCCAATCCAGAAAGTCGCGCGGTATCTTGCCGGCATTTTTTTGCAACAGTGCTGCAACCAGTTCATCCAGGGCGTCAATGGCAGTCAGCACGTTACGGTAAGGGGGCCGCAACACACCGGGTACACGCGGCGGCTGGCGCCCGGCGCGGCCGCCGTCGCGCTGCATCAGGCGGCGCGGCAGGGCGGTGGTCGACAACATGCTATAGGCCGGCACAGGCAGTCTCAGGACATGACCCTGCCATCACCGGAGAGGATGCCGAGGTCGACATAACGTGAGCCCACACGGGCGACCGTGCCGCTGTAGTCGATCTGAAAGCCGCCCAGATCCAGGTTGCGGATACCGGCAACCGCCTGGCGCAGTTTCTCCCGGTCGGCGGAGCGGCCGCTGCGCTGCAGCGCTTCGCCCATCACACGCATGTTGATGTAGCCCTCCAGGCTGCCGGTGGAAAAGCGCTCCTGGCCGCTGGCACGCATCGCGCTCTGGTACTCGCGGATGATCTGGTGCTTGGCCCGGTTCGGCTCGGGGAACACCATGGTCAGGGCCAGGCCACGAGCGCTGGCGCCCAGCTTGCTGATGCCTTCCTGGGTCAGGGTGGGGCTGATGCCCGCTATCGGCATGCTCGGCGACGCCTTGCGCAACGCGGCCACCAGACCGGTGGTGGCGGCACCCGTGGTGCCCAGCACCACAGCAGACGGGTTGGCAGCAACGGTCTGCGCCACGACCGCTTCGGTGTTTTTTCCATCCACAGCCAGGGCATAAACGCCGATGACGGCGATCCCGGCGCTTTTCAGAAGCGCCGCAGATTCGTCCGAAACCTCCTTGCCGTAAGGGTTGTCGGTGTGGACCAGGGCCAGATTCTTGATGCCCATGGACGCCACGTTTTGCACCAGGCGCTGGATCTCGTCGCTGTAACTGGCGCGGATGTGAAATACGTTGCGCAAACCACTTTTACGCAGGCTGCTGGCGCCGGTGAGGGGCGCCAGATGCACCAGACCGGCGGCTTCAATCAATGGCGTGATGGCCGCATTGTTGGCTGTTCCCAGGCAGGACATCAGGCCCACCACGGCCGGGTTGGAGGCCAGGCTTTTGATGTTTTCAACGCTGCGCGCAGGCAGGTAAGCGTCGTCCATGACTTCCATACGGACGGGGCGGTCATGGATGCCACCCCTGGCATTGATTTGCGCCAGCGCTGCCTGCACACCTTTTTGATTCTCCTGGCCAAAACCCCCCAGCGGCCCGCTCATGGCGGCGCTGCTGCCTATGATCCATGGCGTATTCGCAACAGCATGCGAAAAATGGGCAAAAAATGCGGACCCAAGGGCAAAAGCACTGCCTGAAGCAAGGAGTTGTCGGCGTTTCATAAAAAAGTACTTGGTTAATTTGAATTAGAAATTCTTAAAGAATGGGCCTAATTGTAGCTTTTTGTAAAACTATTTAGCATGACAATGCTAAAAAATGGCAAAAATGTGATTTTTTGCTGCTGATAAGGGGCGCTGGCTGGCTTACAGCGTGAGCTCGGCTGCAGGCAGAGTGAAAAAGAAGGTGGCTCCCTTGCCGGGCGTCGCTTCGGCCCAGATCCTGCCGCCGTGGCGCGCTATCACCCGGGCCGCGGTGGCCAGGCCAATGCCGGTGCCGGGGTATTCCGATACGTCGTGCAGGCGCTGGAAAGTGCCGAACAGTTTGTCGGCGTAGGCCATGTCAAATCCGGCACCGTTGTCGCGCACAAAAAATGCGCCGTCTGCGCTGGATCGGCCGACCGCAATCTCGGTCTGAGGCCGGCCCGAGCTGAACTTCCAGGCGTTGCCCAGCAGGTTCTCCATCACCGAGCAGATCAGGCGCATGTCGCCGCGAACCCGCAGTCCCGGCTCAATCCGGACCTGGACTTGCCGGGCCGGGTCGGCGGCGCGCAGGCGGTCAACAATCTCGTGGCTCACGGCGCTGATATCGACAAGATCATCGTCCAGCTCCTGGCGTGCCACATGCGCCAGCGACAGCAGGCCTTCAATCAGCTGCCCCATCTTTTCCACACCGGCCTGAATGCGTGTCAGGTAGTGGCGTACCCTGGCGCTCTGGGTGTCATCGAGCTCCTTCAGAAGCAGCCGGCTGAAGCCGTCGACGGAGGTCAGCGGCGAACGCAGGTCGTGCGACACCGAGTAGGAGAAGGCTTCGAGCTCCGCGTTGGACAGCCGCAGCGCGGTTTCAATCGCCTTGGTCTCGGTGACGTCGACGTCGATGCCGACCCAGAAGGTGACCTCGCCGAGTTCGTTAAAAACCGGCGACGCCCGGTAAGACATGGCGTGGTAACTGCCATCGTGGCCGCGCAGCCGCCGTATGCCGGTGTACAGGCTGAGGTTTTTGCAGGAGCGGATCCAGTTCTGGCTCATTTCGTCCACATCGTCGGGATGCACCAGATCAACCCAGGCATCACCGAGCCAGTCAGGCGGCGCGCCGCCGGTGATCTCGTACCAGGCGCGGCTGAAGAAGGTGGCCGCGCCGCGCGGGTCGACGGTCCAGATCGGTTGCGGCGCCTGCTCGGCGAGTGTGCGGAACAGCGCCTCCTGGCGCGACAACTCGCGGGTGCGCTGGGTGATCTTTTCTTCCAGGCCGCTGTTGAGGTTGCGCACTTCGGCCAGCAGCTTGACGTTTTCAATCGCGATGGCCGCGAGCTGGGCCAGCTCGGTCGCAACGTATTCGTCCTGCTGCGTGAATTCGCCACCCTGCTTGTCGCAGAGCTGCAGAAAGCCGATATTGGCTCCCTCACGGCCTGTGAGTGGAACGGTCAGCCAGCCGCTGACCGGGTCAGCACCGGTTGTTCTGTCAGAGTCGCGCCAGTCCGGAAGGCCCGCCAGTTCGGCGCGGCTCATGCGCAGGGGCCGGTTGCTGCCGCAGACCACGGTTTGCAGGCGGATCGCCTGCGGATCATCGATCAGCCGCTGGCAAGCCGCGTCACTCTGCGGGACGGCCTGAGCCGTGATCTTTCCGCTCGCGCTGCCTTCGTGCGACAGGCCGATCAGCGCCTGCCGCGCGCCCAGAATCACGCGCACCTGCTCCGCGGCTTCGTGCATCGTCGCCTCCAGGGTCTGATGCCGGGTGATGTTCTGGGCCGCCTCTGCGGCGCGTTGCAGGGTATGCAGCTGGGCCTTGACTTCCTGCTCGGCCTTGACGCGCGTGGTGATATCCTGCAGCGCGCCCTGCATGCGCACGATGTTGCCGCTGGCATCGCGCACGGCCCGGCCCATGGAGCGCACCCAGATGCAGCGACCCGTGCCCGTCAGCATCTCGACCTCCACGTCGAAGGGTATGCCGTGTTCGATGCAGGCCTGCGCCACCGAAGACGCCAGCGCCTGCGATTGCGGGGCACACAGGCCAATTGCCGACTCCAGCGTGGGCGCGCTGCCCATGGGGAGTTCGAGCACGTAGGAGGCTTCGTCGGACCATAAAAATCGCCGCTCCGGCAATTCCAGCGCCCAGCCGCCCAGCCGGGAGAGTTGACCCGCCATGCGAAGCAGCCCGGTTTTGGCGTGCAGGGCGGCTTCTGCCTGTTTCAGGTCGTCGATGTCGGTGGAGGTGCCGTACCAGGAGATGATGCGCCCGCTGCTGTCGCGGTTCGGCAGGACGCGCGCCAGTTGCCAGCGGTAAGTGCCGTCCGCGCAAAGCAGGCGGTGTTCATTGTGCATGCTTTGCCCGGTCTCTATCGCCACCCGGAAATCCTCCATGGTCTGCGCCAGCTCATCCGGATGCACACGCTTGAACCAGCCCCCGTTGAGGGAAGCTTCCGCCGGTTGCCCGGTGACATGGGTCCACTGGTCATTGATGAAAACCATGAAACCGCTGCCATCGGTGATGAACACGATTTGTGGCATGGCCTGGGCCAGCTGGCGGAAACGCGACTCGGTGCGTTCGCGTTGTTGCGCATAGCGGAACAACAGCACCGAGAGCAGCGTGACGGTGACCGCTGCGGCGAACCAGATCAGCCAGGTCAGGGTGGCGAAACGCTTCCATGCCGCCAGCACATCCTCATAGGGAGAACCCACCAGAACAACAAGTTCGGGGTAAGGTTCCAGCCCGCGGTAAGCGATCATGCGGACGCGGGCGTCGAAGGTGCTGGTGGTGGTGAAGGTGCCCTGGGGGCTTTTGGCAAACTCTGAAAACAGGGGAAGTTGGGGAAAAGCCTTGCCCATGGCTGCATCTTCTCCGGGGCTGCGCATCATCAGTATGCCGTCGCGGCGGAACAGCGCAATCGCGCCGCCTTCACCGAGCTTGATCCCGCGCCAGAGTTTGTCGAAGTAGGGCGGCTCGACGGCTGCCACAATCACGCCTGAAAATTTCTCGCCGCTGGTTTGCAGCGGCCTCGATGCACTGATCAGCCAGGTGCCCGTCGTGCGGCTGCGCACGGGCGCGCTGAGGTGGAATTGCGTGGCGGCTTGCTGCCTGTAAATCTGGAAATACTCGCGGTCGCCCAGGTCCACGCCAATGTTGCCGGTGTCGGAGTCAAACAGAATGCGGCCTTCAGCGTCCAGCACCCAGATGGCGCGCACAAAAGGCAGGGCCTTGAGCTGCTCGCGCAGCATGGCCCGGGCCGAGTCCTCGTCAAGCTTTTTTTCAACCTGCAGGGCCTGCAACTGGCTGGCCGCAAGCTGCAGGCGCTGATCGACCGTCTGGAAGGTGCGGCTGGTTTGCTCCTCAATCACCTGCACCAGGGACTGGGTCAGAACCTCGCCAGAACGCAGTGCTTCGCCGCGCAGGTAGGACAGCGCGATGGCCACAGCGCAGGCCGACACGATGACCAGTCCGCCCGCCAGCCAGGCGATGGGCCGGACGATGGAAGGCTGTGGGGAGCCGGAGGGCCTCTGGTAGGGCGGAGAGACTGCATCAACTTGCCAGGGCCAACGCATGAATGTAGCCTTTCAGTTCGACGCGGTCAGCAATATGTCCGGGCCACCAGGCAATACACCGGGTAAGTCATGATGCCATGCGGGGCGGGCTTTGTCGATTCGCTGCCTGCCGCTAGACGCCGAGGTACTGCGTCAGCAGCTCCGGCCGGCTGTGCAGCTCCGCAGAGCTGCCTGCAAACACCACTTCACCCTTGACCAGGATGAGGTTGCGGTCGGTGATCTGGGTCACGTGTCTCCAGTTCTTGTCGACAATCACGCTGCTGATGCCACTGGCGCGTATCACACCGCAGATGCGCCAGATCTCGCGCGCAATCAGCGGGGCCAGGCCTTCAGTGGCTTCGTCGAGTATCAGCACGTCGGGGTTGGTCATGAGGGCCCGGCCTATGGTGAGCATCTGCTGCTCGCCGCCCGACAGTTGCTGGCCGCCGTGGCCCAGGCGCTCCTTCAGGCGCGGGAAGGTATCGAGCACCCGTTCGTAAGTCCAGTCGCGCTGGCCACGGGTTCCCGCACGTGCTGCCATCTTGAGGTTTTCGACCACGCTGAGGTTGCCGAATATGCCGCGGCCTTCAGGCACATAGGCAATGCCGAGCTGGGAGATCTCGTAGGGCGCGCGGCCCGCCATCGGTTTACCCATGATGTCGATGCTGCCTGACCGTGGTTTGACCAGGCCCATGATGCTTTTGAGCAGTGTGCTTTTACCCATCCCATTACGGCCCATCAGGCCTACGGTTTCGCCACGCGCGACATGAAAGTCAATGCCACGCAGCACATGGCTGGCGGCGTAATAGGTGTGGATGCCTTTGGCATCGATGAGAAGTTCGGCCATCAATGCTCCTCGCCCAAATACGCAGCCTGTACGCCAGCGTCGGCGCGGATGTCAGCGGGTGTGCCGCTGGCAATGACTTTGCCGTCCACCATCACGGTCAAGCGGTCGGCGAGTGTGAAGACTGCGTCCATGTCGTGCTCGACCAGCAGGATGCCGTGCGCCTTCTTGAGGCTCAGGAGCAGGGCAACCATGCGTTCGGCCTCGGCCACACCCATGCCGGCCAGCGGTTCGTCGAGCAGCAGCACCTGCGGCCCGGTCGCCAGCGTCATCGCGATCTCGAGCTGGCGCTGCTCGCCGTGGCTGGTGGTGCCGGCAATCACATTCTTCCGGTGTTCAAGGCCGGAAAGCTCGATCGCCCTTGTGGCACGGTTATTAACAGCTACGAAATCAGTAGCGCTTCTGAGCCAGCGCGAGGCATGTGGCTCGCGCGACTGGGCCGCCAGGCGCACGTTCTCCCAGACGGTGAAGGGCAGGAAGATGTTGGTCTTCTGGTAGCTGCGGCCCAGGCCCTGGCGCGAGATTTTCTCGGGGTTCCAGCCCGTGATGTCCTGATTGCCCAGTTGCACCGAGCCCGAGGTCGGCGGCAAGTCACCTGACAACAGGTTGGTCAGCGTGGACTTGCCGGCACCGTTGGGGCCGATGACGGCGTGGATGTGGTTGCGCAGCAGATCAATGGAAACGTCGTTGACGGCGGCCAGGCCGCCAAATCGTTTGGTGAGGTTTTTTGCACTGAGGAGCACTTCACTCATCGCCAGACCCTCTGCTTTTGCCAAAGCGCTCGACCAGACCCAGGATGCCGCGCGGTGCAAAAGTCACCAGCAGCACGATGAACAGGCCCATCCACAGCTGCCAGTGTTTCCCCAGATTCACAGCACCCAGCTGCGGCAAATCCTTGAACACATGCAGCAGGTATTCAAAGGCAAAGGCGCCGACGATGGCGCCGGCAAAGTTGCCCATGCCGCCGAGGATGACCATCATGATGCCGTGCGCGCTCATGTGAAAACCCATGAGTTCGGGGTTGATGTAGCCGGTTTGTGTGCCCCACAGATAACCGGCCAGACCGGCCAGTGCGCCGGCCAGTGTGAAGGCGCTCAGCTTGTAGCGAAAGGTGCCGTAACCCATGGCGCGCATGCGGTGTTCGTTGACGCGTATGCCGGCCAGCGCGCGGCCGAACGGGCTCCACAGCAGGCGGCGCAGGAAGGCGTACACCGCCAGCATCACGGCCAGCGTGAAGTAGTACAGGCTGCGCTTGTTGTCCAGATCGAAGGGCATCCAGCCGAACAGCGTGGTGTCGGGCTTGAAGTTGACATACAACCCGTCAGAGCCGCCCAGCACCTTGTTGTCAAAGAACAGGTAAAACACCATCTGCGCAAACGCCATCGTCACCATGATGAAATAGATGCCGTGGGTACGCACCACAAAAAAGCCGATGATGAGCGCCGCCAGGCCCGATGCCAGCACCGCCAGCGGCAGGGTCCACCAGAGGCTGACCGCTTCGCCCTGAGGTGTGAGAAAGGCCAGCGCGTAACCGGCCAGGCCAAAATAGGCCGCGTGGCCCAGCGACACCAGGCCGGTCACGCCCTGCAGCAAGTCCAGGCTCATGGCAAAAATCGCCATGATCATCATGCGTGTGACCATCTGGGTGTAGAAGTCGGTACCGACAAAAGGAAAAATCGCAAGGGCGACCAGGCCCAGTACAAGCGTGACCTGCACGCCGCGCGGCAGCACTTCGAGATTGGCTTGCAGCGTGCTCATTGTTTGAACAGCCCTTCAGGCTTCCAGAGCAGGACTGCCGCCATCAGCATGTAGACCAGCATGCCGGCCATCTGCGGCAGCAACACCTTGCCAAAGGTATCGACCAGACCGACCAGCAGCGCAGCAATCAGGGCGCCGCGCACCGAGCCTATGCCGCCTATCACGACCACGACAAAACACATGATGAGCACCTGCGAGCCCATATTCGGATACACGCTGGCAATCGGCGCGGCAATCATGCCGGCCACGGCGGCCAGGGTGACGCCGAGTGCAAACACCACGGCGTGGATCAGCTTGATGTTGATGCCCAGCGCGCCGGCCATGTCGCGGTTGAAGGCGCCGGCGCGGATTTTCATGCCGAGCCGGGTCCTGGAGATCAGCAGGTACAGCCCCAGCGCCAGCGCGATACACACGCCCGACATGAAGAGGCGGTAGACCGGGTAGGACAGGTTCTCGGTCAGCGGGATGGACGCGCTGAGCAGCTCGGGAATCGTCACGCCGTGCACGTCGTCGCCCCAGAGTATGGAGCGCAGCTCTTCAAAGATGTAGATCAGGCCAAAGGTCAGCAGCACCTGGTCCAGGTGGTCGCGGTGATAGAAGTGGCGAAACAGCAGCCATTCAAGCGCCAGTCCAAAAATCGCAGAGAGCACGGCGCCGGCCAGGATGGCCAGCGTCAGGCTGCCGAAATACGCACTGAGCGACCAGGCCAGGTAGGCGCCCAGCATGTAAAAACTGCCATGTGCCAGGTTGACTACACCCATGATGCCGAAGATCAGCGTCAGGCCTGCGGCCAGCATGAACAGCAGCAGGCCGTACTGCACGCTGTTGAGCAGCTGGATGAGAAAGTTGGCGAGATCCATGGCTCAGCTTCAGGCCTGCCGGCGTGTGAGCAGCAAGAGGCAGCCCATCAGCGTGAACAGGCCGCCAGAGACGCGGTTGAACCAGCGCACAGCGCGGCTGGAGCGCAGCAGCGGCGCTACGCGCGACACGCCGAGTGCGCAGCCGCTCAGCACGCTGAATTCAAAGGCCATGAAGCTCAGCGCGAGGATGGCGAACTGCGGCACAAAAGGCGAGGCCGGATCGAGAAACTGCGGAAAGAAGGCCGCAAAAAAAAGCACCGCTTTGGGATTGCTCGCACCGACCAGGAATCCCCGGAGGAAAAACGAGCGGCGAGGTGTTGGACTCGCTCCCGCATCGGTCCGCAGCACGGCGGCGTCACTGCGGAATGTTTTGATCCCGAGGTAAACCAGGTAAGCCGCGCCTGCCACCTTGGCCACGGTGAAAGCAGTTTCGGACGCCGCCAGCAGCGCACCGAGTCCGAGTGCCGACAGCAGCATCACACACAACACCGCGCCGACGCTGCCGGCCACCGAGGTCATGGCCTTGCGCGGACCATGGTTCAGCGAAGTCGTCATGCACATCAGCATGGTCGGGCCGGGTGTGAGGATCAGCAGCGCGACGGCTGCAAGGTAGAGAAAGTAGGTGGTGAGGGTCATGGGGGGAAGATAGCATTGCGACAGGACAGCAAGCACGCGCCGTACCAGCGCGTAACCCCGGTCTCTTGAGCCCGGCAGGGGCCGCGGGCCCGGCTTGGCCGGCCCGCAGGCGCAGCGGCCCCCTCGGGGGCAGGGCGCTACACGCAGTGAGCAACCGCGGGGGCCATGTTCAGCCCATCTTGCAGCCAGCGCCGGAGTCTGCGAGGGCCTTGGCTGCCACACCGATGACCTTGTTTTCCTTGTTTTCGACCACGCGCAGGTAGATGTCCTGCACCGGGTTGTGCGACTTGCTCATGGTCCATTTGCCGCGCGGGCTGTCGATCACGGCGGACTCCAGCGCCTTGTATAGGGCTGGTTTGCTGTTCAGGTCACCCTTGACGGCGTTGGCGCCCTGGGCCAGCAGCAGGCCGGTGTCATAACCCTGAACGGCGTACACGTCGGGCTGGCTGCGGAAAGCGGTGGCGTAGGCCAGGCGGAAGGCCTTGTTGCGCGGTGTGTCCAGCGAGTCGCTGTAATGCATGGTGGTCACGATGCCGTCCGCCGCAGGGCCGGCGGCGTCCAGCACGCCTTCGGTCAGAAAGCCCGAGCCGTAGAGCGGGATCTTGCCCTTGAGGCCGGCAGCCGCGTAGTCACGGATGAACTTGGCGGCGCCGCCACCGGCGAAGAAGCAGGCCACGGCGTCGGGCTTGAGCGCGGCGATTTCGGTCAACAGCGCCTGAAACTCGACTTGCGGGAAAGGCAGGCCCAGCTCCTTGACAATCGTGCCGCCGGCAGCGGTGTAACTTTCCTTGAAGCCTTCAAAAGCCTCGTCTCCGGCCGCGTACTTCCAGGTGATCCAGACCGCCTTTTTGTGGCCTTTGGCGACCATGGCCTGGCCCAGTGCGCGTGTCGGTTGCGAGTTGCTGAAGGAGGTGCGGAACACGTTGGGGGCACACAGGCCGCGTGTGGCGGCATGTACACCCGCATTCGGGATCAGGCTGAGCACGCCGGAGTCGCGTGCGACTTTCTGTATGCCCATCTGCACGCCCGAATGCACGGTACCGACCAGCACATCAACCTTGTCGCGCTGCACCAGCTTGTTGGCGTTCTCAATGCCTTTGGATGGCTCGGACTCGTCGTCCACCTTGAAGTATTCGATCTCGCGGCCACCAAGTTTGCCGCCTTGCTGGTCAATCGCCAGACGAAAGCCGTTTTCAATCGCCACACCGAGCTGGGCAAATGTGCCGGTATAGGGCAGCATGAAACCCACACGCACCTTGCCGGATTGCGCCCGCACCATTTGCGGGAGCAGCAGGCCGGTGGAGGCGGCGCCGATAACGGCCGCGCTCTGGCTCAGAACAAGGCGGCGTGAAGGAAGGCGTGAGGTCATGGATAACTCCTGGTTGAAAACGTCAAGGGATGCGTGTGCTGGTGCAAATGGTAAGGGCCAGTTTGTGAAAACACCCTAGTGAAAAACCCGAGATTGAAGATTGAATTGTTTATATCTAAAGCAATTACCCTGCCAGCTTTTGTCACGCGGCGTTCTGGCGCAATTTGAAGCGCTGGATCTTGCCCGTCGCGGTTTTGGGCAGTTCGGGCACAAACTCAATCCAGCGCGGGTACTTGTAGGGCGCCAGCTGCTGCTTGACATGGGCCTGCAGCTCGGCAGCCGATACCGATTGCCCGCTCTTGAGCACCACATAGGCCTTGGGTTTGACCAGCTCGTCGGCGTCGGCAAGCCCGACCACGGCCACCTCGAGCACGGCGGGATGGGTCATGAGGCTGGCCTCGACTTCAAACGGGGAGACATAAATGCCGCCGACCTTGAGCATGTCGTCGCTGCGGCCGCCATAGGTGTAGTAACCGTCGGCATCGACCGTGTACTTGTCGCCGCTGCGGGTCCAGTCGCCGGCAAACGTGGCCTTGGTCTTGGCGCGGTTGTTCCAGTACACCAGCGCCGAACTCGGGCCGCTGATCTGCAATTCGCCGATCTCGCCGGCAGCGCAGTCGTGTCCGTCGTCAGCGACGATGCGCAACGCGTAACCTGGCACGGCCTGGCCGGTCGTGCCATAACGCACTGCGCCGGGCCGGTTGCTCAGGAAAATGTGCAGCATCTCGGTGGAACCAATGCCGTCAAGAATCTCGCAGCCGTACTGTGCCGTCCATTTTTTACCGATCTCGGCCGGAAGGGCCTCCCCGGCGCTGGTACAGACGCGCAGCTTCAGCTCCGCTTTTTGCGGCCGCGCCGCATCAGCCAGCAGCGCGGCGTACAGCGTGGGCACGCCGTAAAAAATCGTGGGCTGGTGTTTTTTCAAAATGCCGAAAACTTCCGCCGGCGTGGGCCGGCCCGGCAAAAGGACGGCGGTGGCGCCCACACTCATGGGAAAGGTCAGGCCGTTGCCCAGGCCATAGGCAAAAAACAGCTTGGCTGCGGAATACACCACGTCCGACTCCTGGATGCCCAGCACGCCGCGGCCGTACAGCTCGGCGGTCTGGATCAGGTGGCTGTGCAGGTGCACCGTGCCTTTGGGAGCGCCGGTCGAACCGCTGGAATAAAGCCAGAAGCAGGCTTCATCGGCCAGGGTGTCTGCCACGTTTTTGGCAGCTGTGTGGCCGCGCAGCAATTGGGCCAGTGTTGTATGGGATGCGGATTCTTCGACGCCGGCGACGATCACGCTGCGCAGCGCCGGCAGGCTGGCCAGAAGGGGTTCAAAAGCCGGCAGCAGGGCGCTGGAGACAACCAGACCCTGGGCGCGGGAATCGCGCAGCATGAAGTCGAAATCAGGGGTGGTCAGCAAGGTGTTGGCCGCCACCGGTACCACGCCGGCCAGGATGCAGCCGAGAAAAACCACCGGCCACTCGGTGCTGTCGTGCATGGCCAGCAGCACGCGGCTTTCGGGCGCAAATCCCTGGGCGCGCAGGGCATTGGCAAAGCGGTGCGCCTGCTCGGTCAGCGCGCCGTAGCTCAGGCTGCTGCCGCTCAGGGCATCGATGAAGGCCACTTTGCCGCTGCGCCCGGCATTGCGCTCCAGCAGGTCATGGGCAGCGTTGTACTCGCGGGGAATTTCCACTCGCGGTGGGCTGGTGCTGTGGTCGGCGCGGCTCAGGCTCATCATGGTCTCCGGATGCTCTGTTTTTTATAGCTGTCTTCGCCCGCTGCGCAAGGGCAGACAGCTTGTTTCTCTATGAACGTTCAGGCGGCCTCGGTGCTGGGCGTACTGCTCAGCACCAGCGCCAGCCATTCGCGGCACCAGGTAGCGCCTTCGGTTTCGGGCAGGGTGCCGGCGCTGGCGTCGTGGATCCAGATGTCACCGATGCGCTGGGCGCCCAGGCTCTGCAACCGCTCATCGAATTTTTTGCCGCCGAACGCAAAGGTTTGCTGGTAGGTGCGGTCACCGAGGGCGATCACGCCGTAACGCACGTGGCCGAGGAATTTGGGCTGGGTCTCGAGCGAGTCGTACAACACACGCGCGTTGTCCGGCACATCGCCTTGGCCGTAGGTGGAGGTGCAGATGAGATATATTGCATCTTCTTCGGCCATGGCGTCGAAGGTGCTGATGTCCAGGCCGTCCATCAGCTGTACGTCAATGTCCGCCACCAGATCGGCGCAATCCATCTGTATGGCCTGTGCCACGTAGTCGGCGGTGCTGGTCATGGTGCCCACCAGAATTTTCAGCTTCATCAAGGGTCTCCAGAAAAAGATGCAATAAACTGCTTGACGTGTTCTTGAGGTGAAGTATACTGCAATCTTGATATAGCGCAAATACTTTTCACAAAAAGTGGTGTTCGATGCAAGCCATGTCCGAAATTGAAGCAAAAGCCACACTGGCCGAACTCGGTGCCCGGGTACGCGCCTGGCGCGCCCGCCGCGGCATGACGCGCAAGGCGCTGGCGAGCGATTCCGGGCTGAGCGAGCGTTTCCTGGCCGATGTCGAAAGCGGCAAGGGCAATGTGTCGATCAACTCGCTCGAAGCCGCTGCCCGCGCGCTGAATATCTCCATACTTGAATTGCTGCAGGACGCACCGCGGCCGGCGCTGGCGCGGGTTCAGGGTTTGCTGGGCCGGCTCGACGACACCCAACTGGACCAGGCGTATGCCTTGCTGGGCAGCAGCTTTGGCCTCAGTGATGCGGCGGGCCGCGAGCAGCGGATTGCGCTGATTGGCCTGCGCGGCGCGGGCAAATCCACGCTGGGCCTGAAGCTGGCGACCGAGCGCGGCGTGCCGTTTATCGAGCTCGACCGGGAGATCGAGCGTGAAGCCGGCACCAGCATGAATGAAATCTTGCTGCTGCACGGGCAGGCCGGGTACCGCCGCTACGAGCGCCGCGCACTGTTTCGCATTGCCGAGGACCATGCCGACGGCGTGGTCATGACGACAGGCGGCAGCATTGTCAGCGAGCGCGAAACCTTTGACCTGCTGCAAAGCCGCTTTTACTGCGTCTGGCTCAAGGCCAGCCCCGAAGAACACATGGCCCGTGTGGTCGCGCAAGGCGACATGCGGCCGTTTGACACCACCCGCGGTGCCACGAACGAGGCGATGGAAGACATACGCCGGATTCTGGCCAGCCGCGAAGCGCTGTACGCGCGCGCCGATGCGGTGGTGGACACCGCGGCACGAACGCTCAAACAGAGCCTGACCGATTTGAAGCGATCTGTGCCGCAAGCACAGATCGCAGACCGCTGATTTTTTCGTACAAGAAGGAGACATGATGAATGCCATGACCGAACCGCTGCTGTTCAAGCAGGTGATAGCAGGCCAGGAGCGCGAGCTCGTGAGCTTCGCCACGCATCCGACCAAGTACCAGCACTGGACGCTGGGCGTGGAGGGCGATGTCGCGCGCCTGAAGCTCGACATCAACGAAGACGGCGGCATCAAGCCCGGCTACAAGCTCAAGCTCAACAGCTACGACCTGGGCGTGGACATCGAGCTGCACGACGCGATCAACCGCATCCGTTTTGAACACCCGGCCGTCAAGGTGGTGGTGTTTGAAAGCGGCAAGGAAAAAATCTGGTGCTCGGGCGCCAACATCTACATGCTGGGCCTGTCCACCCACGGCTGGAAGGTCAACTTCTGCAAGTTCACCAACGAGACCCGCAACGGCCTGGAAGATTCCTCGCGCCACGATGGCCTGAAATCCATCGCTGCCGTGACCGGCGCCTGCGCCGGGGGCGGCTACGAGCTGGCCCTGGCCTGCGACCGCATTGTGATGGTGGATGACCGTTCTTCCACAGTGAGCCTGCCCGAAGTGCCGCTGCTCGGCGTATTGCCCGGCACCGGCGGCCTGACGCGTGTGACCGACAAGCGCAAGGTGCGCCGCGACCTCGCCGACATCTTCTGCACCACCAGCGAAGGTGTGCGCGCCGACCGCGCGAAAGACTGGAAACTCATCGACGCGTTTGCCAAGCCGCAGCAGTTCGGCGCCTTGCTTGCTGCAGAAATAGAAGCGCTCCGCGCACGTTCCACGAGGGCTGCAGGCGAAAAAGGCATTGAGCTGACGCCTCTGAAGGTGCTCATCGACGACGCCGGCTACCACTACAGCGTGGTCGATGCGCAGGTGGACCGCGCCACCCGTATTGCCACCATCACCGTGAAGGCGCCGGCTGCCGCCATCGAGTCCACCCCGGAAACGATTGAAGCTGCCGGTGCCAACTGGTATCCGCTCAAGCTGCAGCGTGAACTCGACGACGCCATCCTGAACCTGCGCACCAACGAGCTTGAAGTGGGCACCTGGGTCATCAAGACCGAGGGCGACGCCGGCCAGGTGATGCGTATGGACGAGGTGCTGGCCAGACTCAAGGACCACTGGCTGGTCAGGGAAACCACCGGTGCACTGCGCCGCACCCTGGCGCGCATCGACGTGACCAGCCGCTCGCTGATCGCGCTGGTGGATGCCGGTTCGTGTTTTGCCGGCACTTTTTACGAACTGGCCCTGGCCTGCGACCGCATCTACATGCTGGACCTGCCGGATTCGCCCGATGCTGCGCCCACACTGCAGCTGAGCCCTGCCAACTTCGGCTGGTTCCCGGCCGTCAATGCCTTGACACGTTTACAGACACGTTTTTACGAAGACGGCGTCACCATAGTCCAGCTTGAAAAGCTTGGCGACAGCAAGTTGCGCGCTGACCAGGCGCTGGAGCTGGGCCTGGTCACGCTGACACCTGACGACATCGACTGGGACGACGAGATCCGCATCACGCTCGAAGAGCGCGCCTCGATGTCGCCCGACGCCATGACCGGCATGGAAGCCTCACTGCGCTTCCCCGGCAAGGAGACCATGGAAACACGCGTGTTCGGCCGGCTCTCGGCCTGGCAGAACTGGATTTTCATCCGTCCTAACGCGGTCGGTGAGGACGGCGCGCTGAAACTCTTCGGCACCGGAAAAAAAGCGAAATTCGACTGGAAGCGGATTTAAAGACCCATTTTTCTGTCCTGCCGGACCTGATCCGGCATCCATGCTTCGCCAGCCAGTGGGCCGCGTGACGTGGATTGCGGATCGAGTCCGCAATGACAAACCACCAAGGAAAACACCATGAGCACCATTGACCTGCAAGCCCTGATCCCCAACAACGTCAACCTCGGCGAAAACCGCCAGTTGCAGCGTGCCCTTGAGCACTGGCAGCCGGCCTTCATGAGCTGGTGGGATGAGATGGGCCCGAGCGACTTCAACGCGAAAGAGGTGTATCTGCGCACCGCCGTCGGTGTCGATGCGTCCGGCTGGGCCAGCTACGGCTACACCCCCATGCCGGATTACCGCTGGGGCATTTTCCTGGCGGACAAGGAAGAAAACCGGAAGATCGGATTCGGCGACCACATGGGCCAGGAGGTCTGGCAGGAAGTGCCGGGCGAATACCGCAGCGCCTTCCGCCGCCTGATCGTGACCCAGGGTGACACCGAGCCCGCCTCGGTTGAGCAGCAGCGGCTGCTGGGCCACACCGCGCCAAGTTTGTACGACCTGCGCAACCTGTTTCAGGTCAATGTGGAAGAGGGCCGGCACCTCTGGGCCATGGTTTACCTGCTGCACGCGCACTTCGGCCGCGATGGCCGCGAGGAGGCCGAAGAACTGCTGACGCGCCACAGCGGCGACGCCGACAAGCCGCGCATCCTGGGCACCTTTAATGAGCCCATGGACAACTGGCTGAGTTTTTTCATGTTCACCTACTTCACCGACCGCGATGGCAAGTTTCAGCTCAAGTCATTCGCCGAAAGTGCGTTTGACCCGCTGGCGCGCACCACGCGTTTCATGCTGACCGAGGAAGCGCACCACATGTTTGTCGGCGAGACCGGCATAGGCCGCGTGATCAAGCGCACGCTGGAAGTCATGAAGGAGCTGGACACCGACAACGTGGATACCCTGCGCAAGGCCGGCGTGATCGACCTGCCGACCATCCAGAAATTCATGAACTTCTGGTTCACCTCTTCGCTGGATCTTTTCGGCTCGGAAGCCTCGTCGAATGCCGCCAACTACTTCAGCAACGGCATCAAGGGCAGACCGGACGAAGCCAGGTTTGCCGACCATGTTGAACTTGACAGCGAAATGACCATCCAGGTGCCGGACGGCAAGGGCGGCCTGAAGAACGAAACGATTTCCACGCGCAACGGCATGAACGAAATCACGCGCCTCGAATATGTGAAGGACTGCAATGTCGGCGTGACACGCTGGAACATGGCGATCAAGCGTGCCGGCGTGGACTTCGAGCTGAGCCTGCCCAACACGCGTTTCCGCCGCAGCGTCGGCGCCTGGGCCGGCGCGCACACCGACCCGCAGGGCAAGCCGATCAGCGAATCCGAGTTCAATGCGCGCAAGGACGAGTGGCTTCCCAACGACGCCGACAAGACCTTCATCCACAGCCTGATGCAGCGCGTGACCGAGCCGGGAAAGATGGCCGGCTGGATCGCACCACCGGACCGCGGCATCAATGCCAATGCGGTCGAGTACGAATACGTCAAGCTCTGACCGGAATTTTTGGGTTTCGGCCTGATGCAAGAGGCCCCGGAGCGTTGCTGCTGCGGGGCTTTTTCGATACGTCAGCTGACCAGTGCGCCGCGCTCCTGCAGCAGCTCCCGCAGCAGCGAACGGTGGCAACGCGCCTCGTTCTCGCAATAACAGCCGAGCGCAAAATTCGTGTGGTGGGACAGCGCCGCCAGCAGGTCGAGGTTGCGGCTGGCGTCCGCCTCGTTCATTTCAGCGCGGTACTTCTTGCTGAAGACCGCCCAGTCCTTGTCCGACTCCACCGACTGGCCGAGTTTCATGGTTTCCGCACTGGGCGCGAGATTCGGGTACCAGACGTCGTACCAGTTTTGAGACGCGAACTCCGTTTTGGGTACACCGCGTGGTGGCCTTCGAACGGTGCCTATGCGCAGACCCTCATTGGCGCTGCGGGTCGTGCCCAGTTTCACAATTTTGACGCTCATGGGACTCTCCCCGGGAAATTTTTTCATTGTGAAGCAAGCCAGGCCGGACGTCGCTGAGATCAGTGGCCCACATCCAGCGGCAAATAAATGGACAAGGCTGCCAGGTGGAGAACAGTTCGCGCTATAATCTTGGACTTGTCGGAGTGTGGCGCAGTCTGGTAGCGCACCTGGTTTGGGACCAGGGGGTCCAAGGTTCGAATCCTTGTACTCCGACCATGAATCCTTATAAAAAAGCTCACTCTGTGGGCTTTTTTCATATCTGCCCGTAGCTCAGTTGGATAGAGCATCAGCCTTCTAAGCTGAGGGTCGGGGGTTCGATCCCCTCCGGGCAGACCAGTGCTCCCTGCATTGCGCTCCAGCCCTTCCCCTTTCTTGTTGTTCTGACCGTCACTGGCGCCGCCTTGCAGCCGTGCACGGTGTTTTGGCGTGTTCATGTGTTGCCAAATCACGTCGCCGTGTCGCCAGGTGCGGCGTGGGTATAAGCCCAAAGTCCTAGACGAGACACTGTGCGGCGCCTAAAACTCATCCTTTAGCATAAAAAAATATGGAATGTAAAAATATCACCAGATGAATCCTATTTTTCCCAACAAAAGTCACATTTTGATAAATAGAATCGCATAAAAGATACAAAAAAGGCGGTCCGAAGGGCGAAATGGACAATCCGGCGCCCTGGAAATGCAGCTTCCCCATTTCCGCCAACAGGCAGGGCTTGGTCAGGCTGGGGCATGTTGAAGGTGATTCATCAACCAAGGAGTGATCATGAAATCAGATAATTTTTTGGCATTCAAGCGCCGCGCACTGCATGCAACGCTGGCATCAGCCCTGGTTCTGGGCGTGGCGGGGCACGGCATCAACTCGCAGGCGGCAACGACCTCGAACACTGCCACCGCGACGGTGGTGGCGCCAATCGCCATCGCCGCCGGCACAACCCTGCGCTTCGGATCGTTTTCCACCAGCGCCGCTGCACAGACGGTCACCATCAATGCGGCGACCGGTGCGCGAACCAGCAGCGGTGCGCTGCTCGCCACCTCGACGGTGGGCCGGGCCACGTTCAGCGTCACCGGTGAAGGAACGCTGACTTACGCAATCACCCTGCCGAGCAACGGTACCGTGACCATCACCACAGGCACAGCGACTACACCCGAAACCATGGCGGTCGGCACTTTCACCAGTGACCCCTCCGGTACCGGCGCACTGACTGCCGGCGCACAGACTTTGGGGGTAGGGGCCACCATCACCACCGTCGCCAGCCAGGTGGCCGGTTCGTACACGGGAAGCTTCAACGTTTCAGTGGACTACAACTAAGGCCCCCGCGATCCTGGTGAGCGGGGTCGTTCCGCTGACGCTCACGGGCGTCTGAATGCGGTGGGCCCCGGCCAAGCTCTGTGGTTTTCGGATAGATGGCCTCATAACAGACGGCCTCGCATCAAAACGGGGTTGTCGGGAAATGTCTGCGATGAAAACGTCAAGCGTCCTCTTCGCACTGATTTGCGCCATCACACCTGCGCCAGTGAGCTGGGCACAGTCCTTGACGGCCAACTCGCCATTGGTCTTCGGCAGCTTTGCGCCTGGTGCCAGCAGCGGGACGGTGACCATCACCGCGGCTGGTGCGCGCAGTGCCGGGGGCGGCGCCGTTTTGGTGTCTTCTGGCAGCGGGGCTGCTGGGTCATTCAGCTTGAATGGGGGCAACCCCGATGACACGTACTCCGTTAGCTTGCCTGGCAATGACGTGGTGTTCCTGTCGTTGACGGGCAACCCAGCGATCACCATGGCTGTCAATACCTTCACCAGCAGCACATCAGGCGGCCAGCGCGGCATCGGGACTCTGGTATTTACGGTTGGCGCCACGCTCAGCGTGGCCAGCAACCAGAGCAGTGGCAGCTACAGCGGCAGTTTTAACGTCACGGTTGATTTCAACTGAAAACGGCGTTTCATCAAAACACGAGGGATATCACCATGGCAACCTCCATTTTTTTTGGTGCCAACCCGGCCCTGGCAGGTCTCACATGGCTACCGGCGCTACAGGCCCGCACCAAGCTGCGATACCTGGTCTGGCTCCCGGGCGTTTTGACCATGCTGCTGACAGCGCCGCCTGTCCTGGCAGACCTGATGCTGTTTCCGACGCGTGTCGTGTTTGAAAAAAACCAGCGGGCGGCCCAACTGGAACTGATCAACAACGGGCCGGAGAGCACCACCTACCGCGTCCACCTGGTGAATCGGCGCATGAACGAAACCGGCGAATTTACCGCAGCCGAACCCCCTTTGCCCGGTGAGCAGTTTGCCGATGCCTTGTTGCGTTATTCGCCGCGGCAGGTGGTGCTGGCCCCCGGCCGCGGCCAGACCATACGTATTCTTTTGCGCAAACCGGCAGAGCTGCCGGTGGGTGAATACCGCTCACATCTGCAATTTGATCTGGTTCCCGAGGCCACGGGCGCCAGCAGCATTGATGCCCAGGCGAACAAGCCAGCACCGGGCGAAGTCGGTGTCCAGCTGAGGGCGCTGGTTGGTGTGTCGATTCCCGTGATCGTGCGTCACGGTGAGACATCGGCCACCGTCACGCTGACCGGGCTGGAACTTCCCAAGCCCGCAGCCGGCCAGCCCGCGATGCTGGCTGCGGTGTTGCAGCGCAGCGGCAACCGTTCTGTGTATGGGGACCTGGTGGCGACGTTCACGCCACAGGGAGGGCGGCCGCAGGAAGTCGGGAAAGCCGGCGGCGTAGCCGTTTACACGCCCAATACCTTGCGCCGCACCAGGCTGGAGTTGCAGCCACCCGCCGGAATGGTGCTGGCACGTGGCACATTGCGCCTGAGCTACCGGGAGCGTCCCGAAGCTGGCGGCAAGTTGCTGGCGGAAGCAGCCATCGAATTGCCCTGACCGGGACGGCGGTTGCGCCCACCCATGACGCAGCAGCTCTCATCATGAGAGGGACCTTTTTTTTCCGCAGCCTTGCCGGCAGCGTTGCGATGCGCCTTTGCCGGACCTGGTTGCTTGTCCCCATGGTGCTGGCGCCGGGCATGACGCTCGCCAGTGTGGCGATCAGCGCAGCGTCTCTGGAAAAGGGCGATATCCGGACTCGCATCGTGCTGGAGTCCCGGACGGAGTTGCGCTTCAGCCTGTATATCCTGCGTCATCCGGGGCGCGTGGTGCTGGAGCTCGAGGATGTGGAACTCAATGCAGCGCTGATGGGGCTGGTGGGCCAGATCACCTCCGATCACCCCTATATGCAAGCCATGCAGGTCAGGCCATCCCCGTCTGCGACCGGATCGGTTCTTCTGGAGTTCGGACTCAAGGCAGAAGCCGAACCCAATATTTTTTCGCTGAAACCCGAAGCGGGCAGAGGCTACAGGCTGGTACTGGACATCGCGCCTTCACCAGCACCGGCACCAATACCAGTACCAGTACCAGTACCAGTACCAGTACCAGTACCCGTACCCGCACCCGTACCCGTACCCGTACCCGTACCCGTACCCGCACCGGCACTGGCACCGGCACTGGCACCGGCACCGGCACTGGCGGCCCTCCCGGCCGCAACGCCCGGGTCCTTGCGCCGTGCTGACGAGCTGAACCTGGTGTTGCTGGAGCTGCAACTGGATGAACATGTGTTGACCGATGCCATCACAACCTACCAGGCTGGCCGCGAGACATTTCTGCCACTGGGCGAACTGGCCAGGCTGCTGACACTGGCCATCCGGACGCAGCCTGAACAGGGCACGGCAGACGGTTATGTGCTGAGTCAGACGCGCGGTTTCAATCTGGATGCGACTCAAGGCAGGGTCACGCTGGCCGACCAGACCCAGCTGTTTGACCGGACGCTGGTAGTCCAGCAGGGCGACGACCTCTATGTCGCAGCTTCGCTGCTTTCGCGCTGGTTGCCGCTTGATTTCGAGGTGGACCTGTCCAGCCTGACGTTGCGGGTCAAGCCCAGGGAGCGCCTTCCCTTGCAGGAGCGCCTGGAGCGAGAGAGCCGGGCAGGCAAGCTGGGCGGCCGCACCGGCTACGAAGACCCGGGCTATCCACGCGTGGACATGCCTTACCGCCTGCTGGGCGTGCCCTTTATCGACCAGACTTTCGGGATGGGCCTGCGAACCGGCAATGGCAGCCGGCAGACCAGCGCCAGTTACACCGCCTACCTGACGGGCGACCTGATGGGCCTGGAGTCGGCGTTTTTTGTCAGCAGTACCCGGCAGGACCCGTCACCGGATGTGCGCTTCACGCTGGCGCGCCACGATCCCGATGCGGGTCTGCTCGGTCCGCTGCGCGCCAGCTCGGTGATGTTCGGCAGTGGCGTCTCTGCCCCCAGCGTGCACAACATCGCCGCCCGCAGTGCAACCGGCAAGGGGTATGGGCTGACGCTCAGCAACCGGCCTGTCACCCAGCCCACCAGTTTTGACCGCCATACGCTGCAGGGCGACCTGCCGCCTGGCTGGGATGTGGAGTTGTATTTCAACGAGGCCCTGGTCGGTTTCCAGAGCTCACGTGCGGATGGCCGCTACAGCTTCGACGACCAACCCCTGGCCTACGGGGCCAATGAATTTCGTCTGGTGTTTCACGGACCGCTGGGCCAGCAGCGCGTGGAGCGGCAGAGCTTTTTGCTGGAGCAGTCGAGCACGCCACCCGGCGCGTTTTATTACAGTCTTGCCCAGCACCACGACAGCGCCGGGCAGCAGCGCTCGGTGGCCCAGTTTGAGTGGGGCTTGAACAAGTACCTGACCGGGACCGGCGGTTTTGTCCGCTTGCCGTCATCGCTGAGCACCGGCAGCACCGCAAGCGGCATCGCCGGCACGGATGGGCGGCTGTACGGCAACCTGGGGCTGCGTGGTTTCTGGAGATCCTTCATTCTCAGCAGCGACTTTTTCCGCTCGCCCAATGGCGGCTTGCTCAATGAGTCAGGCCTGAAGACCCGCGTCGGACCGGTTTCACTGAGTTACAGCCACCTGCGGCTCAAGGATTTCCACAGCGAACTGTTTTTACCCAGTACCGATCCTATGCGTAGTCGCGACAAGTTGCGGCTGGACGGTGCCATTCCGACCGGCTTGTTGCCGCGCATGCCGGTGACCGTGGAAGTCCAGCGCGAGCAGTTTCAATCCGGCCGGAGCAGCCTGGCCCTGACCGGCCGTGTCGCCGCCTATGTCAGGGGCACCTCGGTGGCCAATCAATTGACCTGGCAAAACTCGGGCAGCACGACCACGGCCAGCGGCGCCCTGCAACTGAGCTACCGCGTCGGGGTCACCGGTCTGAGCGGCCAGTTGGGCTACCTCCTGAAACCCCAGGCGAAACTCGATACCGTGGTGCTTTCGGGCGACAGGCGCCTGGGCGAGGGCTACCAGCTCAACCTCGGCCTGGTGCGCTCCCTCAGCAGCCGGGAAACCCTTTACACGGCCGGTCTCAACAAAAGCCTGGGCAGCTACGGGCTGGGACTGAGCACCAGCTATTCCAGCACGGGGGTGCTGACGGTGGGGGTGCAACTTTTTATTGCGATGGGCCGGGAACCACGCCAGGGGCAGTGGCGTTTTGACGCGCTGCCCAAAGCCGACAGCGGCGCAGCATCGGCGCGTGTTTTTGTGGACAGCAATGCCAACGGCGTCATGGACGCCGGCGAAGAAGCGGTCGAAAACGCCGCGATCACCGTCAACGGCAGCCGGGCGCCAGTGCGCACGGATGCCGCGGGGATTGCCTGGCTGGACCGCTTGCCGACGCGTCAACATGTGGACCTGGCTGTTGACACGCAGACACTGGAGGACCCCTATTGGACGCCGCAGCGCAAGGGTGTGCGTCTGGTGCCACGTCCCGGGCATGTGGCGGAAATTGATTTCCCCATCATTTTGACCAGCGAAATAGACGGCACTGTGTACCTGGTCGAGAGCAACAATACACGACGTGGCATCGGCGATGTGGTGATCGAATTGCTTGACAGCAACCGGCGTGTCATCAGTACAATCAAAACCAGTTCAGACGGCTATTACATTGTTCCGGCCATTCCCCAGGGCCGCTACCATGTGCAGGTCTCCATGGAGCAATTGAGGCGCTTCGGTCTGGTCGATCCGGGTGTGCGTGAGATCAACATCCTGCCCGACGGGAAATTCATCAACGGCGTGGATTTTCTGCTGCGAAAAATGCCGGCCGGAGCGGTTCCCGGTCTTCCCCGCGAGGAGCATCATGAAAAAAAATGATTGGCGACCCCATATCCCCCAGCCGGCCTTTGCCTGCGCGCTTTTGATCGGTGTCTGGGGCCTGACGGCCGGCAGCAGCCATGCGGTGACGGCAGAGGGTATCGCCAGTGCCACAGTGATCGGTTCGACAGTGGTCATCGTCACGGTCCCTGCGCCAGTCCCTGCGCCGGTCCCAGCGCCGGCAGCGGCAGCGGTTCCCGTGTCTGTCCCCGTCCCGGCGGCTGCCACAGCCGAAACGCCCCCGGCCTTGTCGGGTACCGTCTTCACGGCCGAAAGTTTCACCAGCAGCCTGTCCACCAGTGGCCCCTTGCTGCGTGTCGGGACGGCTGCTCCCGCCGGCGCAGCAGGAAGCGCTGCCCAGGGGGGCGGGGCGACCGAAGCTGCGGCCGCAGTGCAGGGCAGCACGGCTGTCCAGGGCAGCGCGGGCGCCGCGTCGCCGCCTGCCAGTGCCTCGACCGTCAGTGTGACGCGCAAGGCCGATGGTTCCCTGGCGGTCAGCGGCGGGTCGGGGCTGACCTTTGCCGTGTCGCAACCTGTCAACGGCGCAGTCAGCATCGAGTACAACTGACCAGGCTGCGGCAGGCGCGCGTCTAGCGTTTCTGATACTGCGTCTTGCCAAACAGGACTTCGCGCGCATTGTCATCGGTGATGGGCCGGCGCAGGTCGGCCAGCACCTGGACGCCGCGCTGCACCGCAGGCCGGGCTGCGATCCGGTCAAACCAGACCTGAAGGTGCGGGTAGTCGGCCCAGGCTATGCCGTGGTTTTGCCAGTTGCGCAGCCAGGGGAAGATGGCGATGTCGGCGATCGTGTATTCGTTGCAGGCGATGAATCTGCTGCCAGCCAGTTGCTTGTCCATCACGCCGTAGAGCCGCCGGGTTTCGTTGGTGTAGCGATTGATCGCGTAGTCGATTTTTTCTGGCGCATATTGGCGAAAGTGATGGGTCTGGCCGATCATCGGGCCGACCCCGCCCATCTGGAACATCAGCCACTGCAGCACCTGAAATTTCAGGCGGTCGGTTTTGGGCAGGAATTTGCCGGTTTTGGCCGCGAGGTACAGCAGGATGGCGCCGGACTCAAACAGGGTGATGGGTTTGCCGTCCGGACCGTCGGGGTCCAGCAGCGCAGGAATCTTGTTGTTCGGGCTGATGGCCAGAAACTCCGGCTTGAACTGGTCACCAGCCCCAATGTTGACCGCTACCGCTTGCCAGTCGCGCCTGTGGCGAAGGCCGCATTCTTCCAGCATGACGTGCACCTTGTGGCCATTCGGCGTGGGCCATGAATAAACTGTAAGCATGAATACGACCTTTGGAACTATGATGACTGCAGGACTGTAAAAGAAATGCCCGAATCATGTTTGAGCGCCTGAAGAAGGTCTTTGCACCGGGTGCTGCGCCGCCTGAAGTGCTGCGCGCCGACGCGGTGTCCGAATGGGCTGGCACCCAGGGCTTCAGTTACTCCGGTCCGGAAAATGGCCAGGGCCTGCTACTCAGCGGAAAAATCCGCGGCAAACCCTGGAAGCTCGAAAGCGGGGCCGCATCGCGTGACTACATCCGCGGTGAAGAGTTGCGTGCCCGGGCCGAGCTGGGCATCGATGGTGACCGGTCGGTGCTGATCATGAACCGGCCGCTCAAGGAAACGCTGGAAAAGCGGGCTTATGCGATTTACACCGACACGCTGCAAACCACCGCCGATCCCAGCCTGCCGGAAGAAATGCGCTGGCTGGCGATGTATGAAGAATTCGGCTGGAGCGGCCTGGTGCCGGATTTCTGGGAGCGCTACGCCGTGCTGGCCGATCAGCGCGAGCACGCGCTCGCCTGGATAGACAGCAACCTGGCAGAGCTGCTGTTGCACTGGCCGGAACCCGGGGTGGGCGCGCAAACGCCTTTTATCCTCATGCTGCTGCGCGGAAAGGCTTACCTGCGCATGCAGTACACCCCTGGCGATGTCGCCACCTTGCGGCATGCCGCAATTACTTTTACCACTGCCTGTGAAGCCGCACTGGCTGGCGCCGTGCCTGATATTTCGCTGTAGCAGGGCGGCCAGCCTGAGTTCCCGATTTCAGAAGAAAAAAATGGCGCCAGCCCAATAGGGACAAGCGCCATCAGCTATAAAAAACAGAGCAAGCTGCGATCAGCTGCCGCGTGTGATCGGCATCTCCACCTCGCCCGGCAGGGCCAGGTGTTTGGCCAGTTCCAGCTTGGCGAGTGAGGCGCGGTGCACCTCGTCCGGGCCGTCGGCCAGGCGCAGCGTGCGCTGGTGCGCATAGGCATAAGCCAGCGGGAAGTCGTCCGACACACCGCCGCCGCCATGCGCCTGGATGGCCCAGTCGATGATCTGGCAGGCCATGTTGGGCGCCACCACCTTGATCATCGCAATCTCGGCCTTGGCGACCTTGTTGCCCACCGTGTCCATCATGTAGGCGGCTTTTAGCGTCAACAATCTGGCCTGGTCGATCATGCAGCGGGCGTCGGCAATACGCTCGTGCCAGACCGACTGGCGTGCCACCGGCTTGCCAAAGGCAATGCGGGTGTTCAGGCGCTTGCACATCAGCTCGAGCGCACGTTCGGCAATGCCTATGCTGCGCATGCAGTGGTGAATACGCCCGGGGCCAAGGCGGCCTTGCGCAATTTCAAAACCGCGGCCTTCGCCGAGCAGCAGGTTGCCCACCGGCACGCGCACATTGGTCAGCCGCACTTCCATGTGGCCGTGTGGTGCGTCGTCGTAGCCGAAGACGCTCAGCGGACGGATCACGGTGATGCCGGGCGCATTGGCCGGCACCAGAATCATGGACTGCTGCTCATGGCGGCCGGCGTCGGGGTTGGTTTTTCCCATCACGATGTAGATCGCACAGCGCGGATCACCGGCGCCGGACGACCACCATTTCAGGCCGTTGATCACATAGTCGTCGCCGTCACGCTCGATGCGGCACTGGATGTTGGTCGCATCGGATGAGGCTACTTCGGGCTCGGTCATCAGAAAGGCCGAGCGGATATCCCCCTTGAGCAGGGGTTCGAGCCAGCGGTCCTTGTTTTCTTCAGAGCCGTAACGCGCAATGGTTTCCATGTTGCCGGTGTCGGGTGCCGAGCAGTTGAAAATCTCGGGCGCAAAAGGCACACGCCCCATGATTTCACACAGCGGCGCGTATTCCAGGTTGGACAGGCCCTCGGGCGCGCGTGGCGAGTGCGGCAAAAACAGGTTCCACAAACCGGCAGCGCGGGCCTTGGGTTTGAGTTCCTCGATCAGGGTGGTCGGAATCCAGGGATTGCCCTTGGCACGGTTCTCGGCAATCTCGCGGAAGAAGCGCGCCTCGTTGGGGTAAACATGCTGGTCCATGAAGGCCAGCAGGCGGGCCTGCATGTCCTGGACTTTGGGGGTGTAGTTGAATTCCATCGTTATCTCCTGGGGTAAATGTTGCAATCGGGTGTCAGGCCATTTTTCGCAGGGCCGCCCCAAGGAAAATCTGCCCCTTTGTTCCCTTTGTTTAGTGACAGGGGCAGTGAAGTGCCGTAGGCTCGCGAAGCGACAAGCGTGGGGGTCATGTTTGTGATTGGCTTTTTTGCGCAAAGTCCCAGGCCATGCGCGCCAGTTGCGGCGCGCCCTTGGCTGAGGCAACGGCCTGGGCGCTGGCGGCGGTGCCGGCTTCAACGCGTTTGGCGATGCCCTGCAAAATGGCTGCGAGCCGGAACAGGTTGTAGGCGAGGTAAAAATTCCAGTCGGCCTTGATCAGCTCCGGGCTGGCAAAACCGGTGTATTCACAGTACCGGCGGATGTATTCGGCTTCGCTCGGGATGCCCAGGCTGGCCACGTCCAGCCCGCCTATGCCGCGAAAAGCGCCGGGCGGGATGTGCCAGGCCATGCAGTGGTAACTGAAGTCGGCCAGCGGGTGGCCCAGCGTGGACAGCTCCCAGTCGAGCACCGCCAATATGCGCGGCTCGGTCGGGTGGAACATCAGGTTGTCGAGCCGGAAGTCGCCGTGCACGATGGAGACCATGGCCTCGTCGCGCGCGCTGGCCGGGATGTTGGCGGGCAGCCAGGCCATCAACTGGTCCATCTCGGGAATGGCTTGTGTGATGGAGGCGGTGTATTGCTTGCTCCAGCGGCCAATCTGGCGCTCAAAATAGTTGCCGGGCTTGCCGTAGTCGGCCAGGCCGCGCTCGGCAAACTTCACCTTGTGCAGCGCGGCGATCACGCGGTTCATTTCGCCATAAATTTCGGCACGCTGGGCCGGGGTCATGCCGGGCAGGGCCTGGTCCCAGAGCACGCGGCCTTCGACAAACTCCATCACGTAGAAGGCGCGGCCAATCACACTTTCGTCTTCACACAGGCAGTACATTTTTGCCACCGGCACGTCGGTGCCCTGCAGCCCGCTCATGACCTTGAACTCGCGCTCGACCGCGTGCGCCGACGGCAGCAGTTTGGCCACCGGCCCCGGTTTGGCGCGCATCACGTAGGCGCGCGCCGGGGTGATCAGCTTGTAGGTCGGGTTCGACTGGCCACCCTTGAAGATCTCGGCGCTCAAGGGACCCTGAAAACCCGGCAGGTGTTGCTCGAGGTAGGCACTCAGCGCGTCCATGTTGACAGCATGCTGGCCCGAGACCTCGCGCGTGCCCAGAAAGTGGTCGAAGTTGCTCATCGCTTATTTTTCCAGGTCGGATTCAGAGATGCGCAGCAGGGCTTCGCGATTACGCACCACCAGACCCCCCGGCTCTATACGGATGGCATCCTCGCGCTCCATGGCCTTGAGCTCCTGGTTCACACGCTGGCGCGATGCGCCCAGCAACTGCGCCAGTTCTTCCTGTGCCAGCTGCAGGCCAATGCGCACTTCGCGCCCGTCGCTGAGGCTGCTGACGCCGTAACTGCGCACCAGGTGCAGCAGCTGCTTGGCCAGCCGCGCGCGCAGGGGCAGGGTGTTGAGGTCTTCCACCAGGCCGTACAACTGGCGGATGCGGCGCGCATGCAGGCGCAGCATGGCTTCGTACAGCTCCACATGCATGGCCAGGATTTTTCTGAAATCGGCCTTGGCCACGCACAGGATGGTGGTCTCGCCATGTGCATAGGCGTCGTGTGTGCGTCGATCGCCGTCGAAGATGGCCACGTCGCCAAACCAGATGCCGGGCTCCACATAGGTCAGGGTGATCTGTTTGCCGGAGATCGATGTTGAGCTGACACGCACCGCACCTTTGGCACAGGCAATCCATTGTTCCGGCGGGTCGCCCCGGGCGCAGATCAGCTGGCCATCCTTGAAACGTTGGACGAAAGCGCATCGAAGTATGTCGTGCCTGAGTGAAGGGGATAGGGATGAAAACCAGCGGCCACCGTTGATGGCTTCTCTTTCGTCTATCGTAAGAATGGGATCGTCCATGGCCTGTCTTTTGGGTGACTCACAAGGCGCCTATTGTCGCGCCAGCGACGGCGCGTGGCGGCCCCACCTGTCGCCTCGGTGTCCCCGGCCGGTCCGTCCCGGCGCAGTGTCAGGTGTAACGCGGTGCGCGTTTTTCCAGAAACGCAGCAATGCCTTCGCCACCGTTGGGGTGGTGCAGGTTGCGCACAAAATGCGCACGCTCGGCATCAAGTTGCTGGCTCAGGGTATTGGCCTGCGCATCATTGATCAGCTCCTTGATGCTGGCCAGGGCATTGGGCGCGCGGGCATTGAGCGTGTCGGCCAGCTTGAGGGCCTCGCTCAGCGCGTCGCCGGGTGTGACGCTGCGGTTGATCAGGCCCAGCGTTTGCAGGCGTGTCGCGTCCACGCGCTCGCCACACATCAGCAGCTCGGTCACCAGAGCGCGCGGCAGGGCGCGGCTCAGGGCCCAGCTGCCGCCGCCATCGGGCGAGAGGGCGACGCTGCTGTAGGCCATCACAAACACGGCGTTGTCGGCAGCCACCACGAAGTCACAGGCCAGTGCCAGTGAAAAACCGGCACCTGCAGCCGCGCCTTCGACCGCCGCGATCACCGGTTTGGGGAAAGTGCGGATCGAATCCATCCAGCTGTGCAGACCATTGATGCTTTGGACCTGCACGTCCTGCGGCTGCTCACGGTTGGCCAGTAGCCGCTGCAGGTTGCCACCGGCACAAAAATGGGCACCTTCGCCGGTAATGACCACGCTGCGAATCTCTGGGTTGTTCTCGGCGGCGTTGAGCGCCTCGACGCCCGCGGCATAAATTTCCGGGCTGAGCGCGTTCCTGAGCTCGGGGTTGCTCAGTGTCAGCACCAGGGTGGCGCCGTCGCTGGTGCTTTTGAGTGCGCCTGCCATGTCAGGGCTCCTGATGCATGAGGCTCAGACCGATCGCACCGCGGCGGCGCAGCCACGGGGAAGGGCGATAGCGGGGATCACCGTACACCGTCTGCATGTTGAACAGCACTTCCAGGATGTTGGTCGGGCCGTAGCGGTCGCCCATGGTCAAAGGGCCCAACGGGTAGCCCAGTCCCAGGGTCACAGCGGTCTCCAGATCTTTCGGGCTGCAGATACCTTGCTGGCAGATGTCACTGGCGATGTTGACAATCGCCGCCACCACGCGTTGCGTGACAAAACCACCGCTGTCGCGGATCACGCTGACAGCTTTGCCGTCACGGGCAAACAGCGCATGCGCAGCCTCCCGCATGTCACTGCGGGTGGCGGGGTTGGTGGCCAGCACACGGCGCTTCGTGGCCGCGTCGTCAATCAGCATGTCTATGCCTATGGTGCGCGCCGGGTCCAGCCGTTCGACCACCGCGACGGTGGTGATGTCAAAGCCCAGAGGGGCAACGAGCACCAGGGCGTTCATCGACGGTGAGGTGCCGGTTTCGATGCTTGCACCCAGATTTTTCAGCAGTTGCAGCAGTTCCGACCGGCGTGCAGCACGCGGCGATACCCAGACTGGCGGCATCTCCGCCACAACCGGCACGGGTGACTCCTCGGGCGTTTGCGCCGCACCCTCGACATATCGGTAGAAACCTTCACCCGTCTTGCGACCCAGCATGCCACCCGCGAGGCGCTGCGCGGTGATCACGCTGGGGCGGTAACGCGGCTCTTCGTAATACTGATGGTAGACCGATTCCATCACCGGATGGGACACATCCAGCGCGGTCAGGTCCATCAACTCGAACGGCCCCAGTTTGAAGCCGGCCTGGTCCTTGAGGATGCGGTCTATGGTGGCGAAATCAGCAATGCCTTCACCGACAATGCGCAGCGCTTCGGTGCCGTAGGCGCGGCCTGCGTGGTTGACGATAAATCCGGGCGTGTCCTGGGCCTGCACCGGGGTGTGGCCCATTTGCCGCGCGTAGTCTGCCAGCGCCGAGCAGGTGGTCTTGTCCGTTTTCAGGCCTGCAATCACTTCCACCACTTTCATCAGTGGCACCGGGTTGAAAAAGTGATAACCGGCAAAGCGCCCGGGATGCTGGAGTCCGGCGGCGATGGCGGTGACGGACAGCGAAGAGGTATTGGTCACCAGCACGGTTTGCCTGGAAACAACAGCTTCCAGAGACAAAAATAGTGACTTCTTCACATCCAAACGTTCTACAACGGCCTCTACAACCAGGTCGCAATCGGCCAGGTCCTCCAGTGCAGCGACGGGCAGCAGACGGGACTTGTGGCTGGTTGCGGTGGCGCTGTCCAGCCGTCCCTTGTCCATCAGCTTGTCCCATTGGGTGGACAGTGTGCTGGCCGCCTTGCCGGCTGCTCCTGGCTGGGTGTCGAAAAGCTTGACGGTACTGCCGGCCTGTGCGGCGATTTGGGCGATGCCCCGGCCCATGGCGCCGGTCCCTACAAGCCCGACTGTTCGGTAAATTGGCTTCATGGGGAGGCATTATCCCGCAGGCCGCGAGTGTGCTTGCAGCTCAGGGTCCGGGCATGCCGGGTTTGCGCGAGCGGCGTGGCGGGGGTAGACTGACTTGTCAGTCAATTCCGACAACCGGACGAGGCGGTGTCCTGTAGCAGATAGGGGTAACCGGTGCTGGCGCTTGTCTGGGGTCCATGTCCTTGTTTGTCGGCTATGCCAAAATCCATCAAGTGACTAAATTTTTACAGTTGATCGAAAATCGGCGCCTGCTGGCAGGCGGCCTGTTGCTGTCTTTTGCGGCGGCCTCGTTTGGCGCGACCCTCGGTCCCAATCTTCGCTCTGCCGTGCTGGGGCAACCCCTTGACCTGTCCATGCAATTGATGCTCGATGCCGGCGAGGATCCCTCGGCCCTTTGCCTGGACGCCGATGTCTTTTACGTTGACAAACCCCTGGACAAATCGCTGGTCCAGTTGAGCAGTGAAAAATCCGGCATTGCGCAGGACCGCCTTGTTCATGTGCGCTCTGCCGTGCCGGTGGAGGGGCCGGTCGTGACAGTGCACATGCGCGCCGGCTGTGTGCAAAAAAGCACCCGGCGTTATGTCGTACTTGCTGCTGCCGCGCGTTCCAGGACAAACGCCTTGGCAGCCGACAAAACGCTGTCCGCTGCGGTTGGCACCGGCGCGGTGGCTGGCGAAAGCGCAGCCAGCGATGAGAAGGTCAGGGCGCTGGAAGTTGAACTGCGGCAAATGCGTGAGGAAATGCTCAAGAACCAGGCCTTGCTGGCCGAAAGAGATGGGCGTATCGAGAAAGCTGAGCATGACCGGTATGGCAAGGCGCTGGTGTATGGTCTGGCTGTGCTGCTTGCTGCTGCGGTGATCGGTCTCTTTTATCACTCCTACAGACGCTCCATTGCCCCTGCTGCCACAACCGGCGGAACGCTGAAAACCGGGTTTGGCCCGCCCACCGGTTTTGAACCTGCCACAGGCTTCGGGCCACCGACGGGCTTCGGGACACAATCCGGGCGGGGTGCCGATGGGCCCATTTCCGGAGGCCGGACGCGAACTGGCACCGACTTCAGTGAGTCGCTGTTTGACGGCTTGAAACGCGCTTCACGCAATCCGCCGTCCGAATCCATTCCACCGCTCGCGGCGCGGGACCGCCCGCGCTTTTCTGTCAGCGTGCCGTTTGTGCAGCGAACGGTCAAAGTCCCGGAATTGCTCGATCTGCAGCAGCAGGTTGATTTCTTCATTTCACTCGGCAAGCAGGAGCAGGCCATCGCCTTGTTGCGTCGGCACCTGGTGGACAACGTCAAAACCAGTGCGCTGGTGTATCTGGATTTGCTCAACCTCTACCACCAGACCGGCAATGAGGCGGATTTTGAAAACCTGCGTGATGATTTCAACCGCGTCTTCAAGATGCATGTAGCGCCTTTCCGGAGCTTTGGAGGCGTGGCCGCCGGCACAGCGGCCTATGCGGCCGTGTTGTTGCGGGTGCAGGCCGTCTGGCCAACCCGGCAGGTTTTTCACATTCTTGAAGACGCCCTGTTTCGCGACCCCGGCAACCCGGCGGAGGTGCTGACACTCGAAGAGTACCGGGAACTGCTGCTGCTGCATGCCGTGGGAAGGGAAATTTTTGACCTTGAAGCAGGGCCGAGCGGCGGCGGTCTCGATACGCGAGGCGCCGAGCTTGCGATGCAGCCGCGGTCTTCGCCGCGCCTCGGGCTGGACATTGACCTGAGCCAGCTTTCTGGCGACGCTGCGCGGCCTGACAGGCCTTCGCCCGAGGATGCCCGCAGCGCTTCGGCGAGAGAGCGCGAGTTGCGGCGCAGCCTGGACAGAAACGAAACACAATCCGGTCTGGCTGAACTGTTGCACACGGCCAGGCGCAAGGAGAGTGAACGCGCCGGGGCGGCATCGATTTCCGCGCCACTGTACATTCCGCGCAACGCGCAGCGACCGACTGGCCTGGATTCGCTGGTGGACTTTGACGACTACGACACGGGTTACAGGCCGGATGACCTGGACCGGCCTGGCCGCACCTGAACCCTGGCGAATTTTGGCGGGCCTGACCCCGGGAGCCTTTGGACCCGGATCAGGATGATCCAGAACCCACACAAGTGGTGCAGAGCCGCCGGTCAGCGCCTGACCTGCAGAGCGCCAGGGTTGACGATGTTGGTCGGTGTGCCCTTGATGAAATTGACCACGTTGTCAAAAGCAGAGCCGAAATACATCTCGTAACTTTCCTGCTCGACATAACCGATGTGCGGCGTGCAGATGCAGTTCTCCAGCCGCAGCAGGGCGTGGCCTTGCAGGATGGGCTCGGACTCGAACACATCCACGGCTGCCAGCCCGGGACGGCCGCGGTTCAATCCCGCGATCAGGGCTTCGGGCTCCAGCAGCTCTGCACGCGAGGTGTTGATAAAAATGGAAGAGGTTTTCATGCGCGAGAGGTCCTCCAGCGTGACCAGACCGCGCGTCTCTTCCTGCAGCCTCAGATGCAGGCTCAAAATGTCGCTGTCCTGAAAAAAATCGTTTTTCGACAGCGCCACCTCATAACCGTCGGCCTGGGCGCGAGCGCGTGAGGCCTGGCTGCCCCAGACCAGCACACGCATGCCAAAAGCCCGCCCGTAACCGGCCACGAGTTGACCGATCTTGCCGTAGCTCCAGATGCCCAGGGTTTTGCCCTTGAGCACCGAGCCGACGCCAAAATTGGCGGGCATGGACGCATTTTTCAGCCCGGCCTGCTGCCAGGCACCATGCTTGAGATGCGACACATAGTGCGGAATGCGGCGCGTGGCCGCCATGATCAGTGCCCAGGTCAGTTCTGCCGGCGCTATCGGTGAACCAGCCCCCTCGGCGACGACGATCCCGCGCTCGGTGCAGGCCGCGACATCCACATGGGCACCAATCCGGCCGGTCTGGGCAATCATTTTCAGACGCGGCAGTTTTTCGATCAATTGCCGGTGCAAAGGGGTCCGTTCGCGGATCAATACCACCACATCGGCGTCCTTGAGCCGCACGGAAAGTTGCCCTATGCCCTTGACGGTATTGGTGTAAACCTTGGCCTGGTAAGCATCGAGTTTGGCCGCACAGGCCAGCTTGCGCACCGCATCCTGATAGTCGTCAAGGATCACAATATTCATGCCGATATTGTGCCTGCAAGTTCTGCTGCCACCCGCCACCAGCGCAGCCGAAAGGCGGCAACAGGTGGCAAAAAGCAGGCGGACCAGCCGGGACCCAGGCGCCGCGCGGGGTGATGGCCGGTTCAGCCAGGCTCAACCCGGCTGTGTCAACGATTCTTTCAGGGCCATGCGGTCCAACTCGGCGCAGACATCGGCCATGCGGCCAGAAATGACCATGCGTCCGGCGCACGACGGGCTGATGCCTGCTTCAAACTCGCGCACCACCCTGAGTCGCCGCGGCGAGCTGGCCTTCACCACCGTTTGACACTGTTTCTGAGCACTGGCCGTTGTGTGGAAAGCGTGAGCAGCTACTGTTTTTATAGCGGGATGAGCCGGCATGGGTACCCCGGATCCATCAGGCACGAGGCGCCGTGCAGCGGCAGCAAGCATGAAAGGCGCCGGGAGCGGCGGGGCTGCGCGAAAGCGTGCGGTCAGTGCCTGCCAGAGCGTGCGAACAGCGGCAAGGCTGCTGCCGGTGCTGTGTGCGGCGGTGATGGCCCCGATGGCGGGCGAACGTGAAAAAACGGCGATTCCCATGAGAACTCCTGAGAGAGGTAACACAGGCAGGATTGCAAACAGAACATCCGCCGCAGCAGGGTGTTGGTCCACGCGACCAAACGCCCGCCACCTGCTGCACGGAAAGGCCATGGGCGGATTCCCCGGGCAGGGACCGCCCTGCAAGACTTACATCAGCATGGTGTTGCGGATCAGGCCAACCGCCAGGCCCTCGATTTCGAAGGCTTCGCCGGGTTCGACCACGATGGTTTTGAAATCCGGGTTTTCAGGCAACAACTCAATGATGTTTTTGTTGCGGCGAAAGCGCTTGACCGTGACCTCATCACCGAGGCGCGCCACCACAATCTGGCCGTTTTTGGCCTCTTTGGTTTGCTGCACCGCCAGCAGGTCGCCGTCCATGATGCCGGCGTCACGCATGCTCATGCCGCGTACCTTGAGCAGGTAGTCGGGCTGCCGCTGGAACAGGCTGCTTTCGAAGTAATAGGTGTGGTCCACATGCTCCTGCGCGAGAATGGGGCTGCCAGCAGCAACCCGCCCCACCAGGGGCAGGGCGAGTTGGGCCAGGCTTTGCAAGGGCAGGGAAAACTGTTTGATACGCGACTCGTTGATGGCGCGCAGGGTGTCGCTGCGCAGGCGTATGCCGCGTGAGGTACCGCTGACCAGTTCGATCACGCCTTTGCGGGCCAGCGCCTGCAAATGCTCCTCAGCTGCATTGGCCGATTTGAAACCCAGCTCATTGGCAATTTCGGCGCGGGTAGGGGGGGCACCGGTGCGGGCGATGGCGCTCTGGATCAGCTCGAGGATTTGCTGCTGGCGTGCCGTAAGTTTGGGCATCTCGGGAAAAACGTTGAAGTTCATGGCGCTGACTCCTTGGGGTAAAACAGCGGACTCGCAAACTGGAACAGGGTGAATTTGTGTGAGCTGTTTTAATATCCAGTAGCTGTATTTTCATCCAGTTTTTTGAAGAATGCAAGAAAAATGCAGAAGAAGGTGTTGATGGACAGGAAAAAGATCGTGATTCTGGGCACCGGCGGCACGATTGCCGGAACCGCTGCCAGTGCTTCGGAGCACATCGGCTACACCGCTGCGCAGCTGGGCATCGCCCAGCTGGTAGCGGCCGTGCCCGCTCTGGCCAGCGGCCCCTGCGACTTGTTGACGGAGCAACTGGCGCAGGTGGACAGCAAGGACATGGACTTTGACATCTGGACGCGTCTGGCGCTGCGGGTCAGCCATCATTTGGCCCAGGCCGACGTGCAGGGCATTGTCATCACCCACGGCACCGACACCCTGGAGGAAACCGCCTGGTTTTTGCAGGCGCTTTTGGCCCCGGCCAAACCGGTGGTGCTGACCTGTGCCATGCGCCCGGCCACCGCGCTGGCGCCGGACGGGCCGCAAAACCTGCTCGATGCGGTGGTGGTTGCGGCGCATCCGGGCGCGCGCGGTGTGCTGGCCGTTTGCGCCGGCGTTGTGCATGCTGCGCAGGAGGTGCAGAAGGTGCACACCTACCGGCTCGACGCCTTCAGCTCCGGCGATGCCGGACCGCTGGCCTACGTCGAGCCAGGCGGCTTGCGGGTGTTACGAAATTGGCCTGTAGCCCTTTCCGATAAAGCACAAGCAGCTATAAAAAACATAGCAACTTTAAGGCCGGGACAACACTGGCCGCGTGTGGACATCGTCTGGAGCCATGCTGGCGCCGACGGGGCGGTGGTGCGGGCGCTGGTGGCGGACGGGGTGCAGGGCCTGGTGGTGGCGGGTACCGGCAACGGCTCCCTGCACCATGCGCTGGAGTCGGCCCTGCTGCAGGCTCAGGCGGCGGGCGTCAGGGTGGTGCGTGCCACGCGCTGCCTGGAGGGGCGGGTTCTGTCCAGGCCCGGCGAAGCGCTGGCGGACTCGCAAGGCCTGAGCCCGGTGAAGGCGCGTATCAGTCTGTTGCTGGCGCTGCTAGCCGGGTCCGGTGCGGCGGCCTGAGCACCTTGCCGATGTTTACCGCACTGCGCTCCCACCTCTGGGCCTATCCGGCGCTGGAGATTGTGCACATCTGCGGCATTGCTCTGCTACTGGGCAATCTGCTGCTGCTGGAAATGCGGGTTTTTGGCCTGGGTGCGGCTTTGCCGGTCAAGGCCCTGGCGCGCCTGAGCCTGGGGCTGGCGGCGGCCGGGTTTTCAATCGCGGCGGCGTCCGGGCTGTTGATGTTTGCATCGCAGCCGGCCGAACTGCTGGCCAATCGCGCCTTTACCCTGAAGATGTTGCTGTTATTGGTGGCGGCGTGTAATGCAGGCTGGTTCCATGGGCGCGCATCGCTGGACAAGCTCGATCTTGTGGCGCGTGCGCAAATGGTGCTTTCCACCCTGATCTGGCTGGCCGTGGTGGCCTGCGGCCGCTGGATCGCCTACCTCTGAGGAGTTGACGAATGAATCGACGTGATCTGATCAAGTCTGCGCTGGCCCTGTCTGGCGCCAGTGTCTTGCCTGCCGCCCTGGCGCATCACGGCTGGAGCAGTTTTGACCAGGACCGGCCCATTTACCTCGAAGGCAAGGTGGCCAAATCGCTTTGGCAGAACCCGCATGCGGAACTCGAAATTGAGCTGCCGGCGGGCCTGAAGTTGCCGCCGGATCTGGCCCAGCGCGCCCTGCCGGCACAGACGGCTCCGGTCGATGGCAAGGCCTTGCTGGCCAAGGCCGTGTTGCCCACCCGCAAGGACAGGCGCTGGGAGATAGAGCTGGCGCCGTTGACGCGCCTGCAGGCCTGGAAGGTGGCCGAAATCAAGCCGGGCACGCAGATCGCGGTGCTGGGTTTTACGCTGACGGGCGAGAAGGGTGAGGCGGTGCTGCGTGCCGAATACCTGTTCGTGGACGGCAAGGTTTACGGCTTGCGCTCCAGCCCGGCCTGAGCGGGCACAAAAAAAGCCGTCCATGGACGGCTTTTTTGCGTGCGGCGTGCAGCCGCTTCAGCTGGACAGCGCCGCAAATGCCCGGCTGGTGATTTCGTCCACGCCACCGATGCCGCTGATGGCGCGGTATCGGGGTGCAGCATCCGGCGCGGCCTTGGCCCAGCTGGAGTAATAGTCCACCAGTGGACGGGTCTGCGCGCTGTACACCTCGAGCCGCTTGCGCACCGTCTCTTCCCTGTCGTCGTCGCGCTGTATCAGTGGCTCGCCGGTGAGGTCGTCCTTGCCATCGGTTTTGGGCGGGTTGAACTTGACGTGGTAGGTACGGCCTGATGCCGGGTGCGAGCGGCGGCCGCTCATGCGTTCGATGATGGCCTCAAAAGGCACATCAATTTCCAGCACGTAATCGAGTTTCACACCGGCGGCCTTCATCGCATCGGCCTGGGGCAAAGTGCGCGGAAAGCCGTCGAAGAGAAATCCCTGGGCGCAATCGGGCTGGGCGAGGCGGTCTTTCACCAGGTTGATGATCAGTTCGTCACCCACCAGACCACCCGAGTCCATGATCTTTTTGGCTTCCATGCCCAGTGGCGTGCCCGCCTTGACGGCAGCACGCAGCATGTCACCGGTGGAAATCTGGGGAATGCCGTATTTCTGGCAAATAAAGGTGGCTTGCGTCCCCTTGCCCGCGCCAGGTGCGCCCAACAAAATCAGTCTCATGGATGTCCTCGAATTCTTGTGACTTGGGCGGAGGGTCAGGCCGCTGTCCTGACTGGCCCTCTGCACCGCATTTTGGGCTTGAGGATAGCATGCGTGCCTCTGTCAGGGCTTACAGAAAGAGCGCGCGCACCCGCTCCAGGTCCTCCGGGGTATCGATGCCGGGGCCGGGGGCCTGCGCGCTGATGTGCACAGCAATCCGGTGACCGTGCCAGAGCGCGCGCAACTGCTCGAGCGATTCGAGTTGTTCCAGCGGCGCCTGCGGCAAGGCCGGAAATTGCCGCAAAAACCCGACGCGGTAGCCGTAAATGCCCACATGCCGCAGCGCAGGCGGCAGGCCGCTGCCGCCTTGCCACCAGGCCTGGTCCGCATGGTCGCGCGCTGCGGGAATGGCCGCGCGGCTGAAATACAGGGCGGTGTTGCGCGCGTCCAGCACCACCTTGACGATATTGGGGTTGCGCAAGTCCTCCAGCGTGTTTATCGCATGGGCGGCGGTACTCATGGCGCAGTCGCCGCGCTGCTGCAGCAAGTGGGCCACGGCGTCGATCAGGGCCGGCTCTATCAGCGGCTCGTCGCCCTGCACATTGACCACACATTCCGCGTCGTCCAGCTCCAGCAGGCCGCAGGCCTCGGCCAGACGGTCGCTGCCGCTGGCGTGGTCGGCGCGCGTGCGCACGCTGGCCACACCAAAACGGGCGCAGGTGTCCATGACCTGCTGGCTGTCGGTGGCCACCACTGCGCGCAGGGCGCTGCTCTGGAGCGCGCGCTGGGCCACCCGCACCACCATGGGCACGCCGGCGATGTCGGCCAGCGGTTTGTTCGGCAGGCGGGTGGAGGCGAGGCGGGCCGGGATCAGGACGGTAAAACTCATGCCGGCAGCATCACAGTCCGAGTTCTTCGTCTGTGAGGGTTCTGGCCTCGTTTTCCAGCATCACCGGCAGACCGTCGCGTATCGGATAGGCCAGGCGCGCGCTGCGCGATACCAGCTCCTGTTTGTCGCGGTCATAGGTCAACGGTCCTTTGGTCACGGGGCAGACCAGCAGTTCAAGCAGTTTGGTGTCCATGCGGCGATGGTACTGGAGAAAGCAGGGGGGTCAGCAAGGCGTCCAGGGCCGAAAAAAACGCCGGCTCGGGGGAAAATTCCAGCGGCACGGCCAACACGCCGGGCTGCTTCGGAAACAGCTTCACCGCATCTTTCTCGGTACAAATCAGCGTGTAGCCCTTGTCAGTCGCGCGTGGGTAGCTATCAAAAGAGTAGTGATCAGGAAGTGCGCGGGTTTCGGCCAGGGCCAGTCCGCGTGCCCTGAGCATGGCAAAAAAGGCCTCGGGTTTGGCGATACCGGCCAATGCCAGCAGGCGCTGGCCGGCCAGGCTGGCCAGCGCTACGCGGCTGCCGTCTGCGCGCCGGGCGTCGTCGGCCAGGCGCCGCGTGGACCGGAACCCTTCAAAAGCCGCGTGTTCGCCGGTGTGCAGCACCAGGTCTATGCCACGGCCGCCTGCACGGCCGCTGACCTGCAGGCGTTGTGGCCAGGGTTCACGCAAGGGGCCGGCCGGCAGCAGCCAGCCGTTGCCAGCGCCGCGCTCGTCAAACACCGCAATTTCAATATCGCGGTGCAGCGCGTAGTGCTGCAGGCCGTCGTCGGAAACAATCACCTGCACCGCCGGGTGCCTGGCGAGCAGGGCGAGCGCCGCCTCGGCCCGGCGCGGTGCGACAAAAACCGGCGCGCCTGTCGCCCGGGCGATCAGGGCTGGTTCATCGCCGGACTGCTCGATCGGGGTGTCGGGCAAGACTTGCTGGCAGGTCTGGGCGGTGCGGCCGTAACCGCGCGAAATCACGCCCACGCTGATGCCGCGTGTCTGCAGGTGTTTGACCAGGGCAATCACCGCCGGCGTCTTGCCGGCACCACCCGCGACCACGTTGCCCACCACCAGCACAGGAACTGGCAGGCGTTCAGACCGGAAGCAACTGGCCCGGAAGGCCAGCCGGCGCCAGCCGGTCAGCAGGCCGTAGAGCCGGGAGAAGGGCCACAGCAGGCAGGCCGGCGCGCCGCGCCGCAGCCAGGCCCGCTGCAGCCACTGCGCCACCTTTACCGGGCGCCGGCCTGCGCCGCGCTCTGGGTGGCGAAGGTGATCTGGGTCAGGCCGCTGCGCCTGGCCGCTTCCATCACGGTGATGACCGATTGGTGGCTGGCGCTGGCGTCGGCGCTGATGATGATCACGCTGTCCTTGCCGGCCTTGGCCGCAGCGCTCATGGCGCTGCTCAGCGCCTCAATGCTGCGACCTTCAACCGGCAGTTTGCCGACCATGTAGCGGCCGTCGCTGCTGACTGCCACGATCACTTCCTTCGGGTAGTCGCGCTGCTGGTCGGCGTCGGCGACCGGCAGCTTGATCTGCAGTTCGGTGAATTTGCTGTAGGTGGTGGACAACATCAGGAAGATCAGGACCACCAGCAAGACGTCGATAAACGGGATCAGGTTGATCTCCGGCTCGTCCCTCGAAGTGCCGCGGAAGTTCATGACGGGTAGCCGGATTGACACGCAGCGACGAGCGTGGGGGCCATGGTTTTTCCGCCGGGCCGTCCCAAGGAAAAATGCGCCCCCCCGGGGGGCAGCGACGTACGCGAAGCGACGAGCGTGGGGGCCATTATTTACGCAGCGTGTGCAGATGCCGCACAAAACGCTCGGACGCAATTTCCATGGTCAGCAGGTAGCCGTCCACCCGGGCCCGGAAATAGCGCCAGAAAATCAGCGACGGAATCGCGACGATCAGCCCAAACGCCGTGTTGTACAGCGCAATCGAGATGCCCTGCGCCAGCTGCGCCGGGTTGCCGCCAGAGGCGCTGGCCACACCGCCGGTGCCGGCCTGCGAACCAAAAATTTCAATCATGCCGATCACGGTGCCCAGCAGGCCCAGCAGCGGCGCTGCTGAGGCGATGGTGGCCAGCGCCGCCAGATAACGCTCCAGCGTGTGGGCGGCGCGCCGCCCGGCGCCTTCCAGGGTGGAACGCAAGTCGTCTTCGCTGATGCGTGGATTCACGTTGAGCGCGCGAAAACCACTGGCCAGCACCTGGCCCAGCAGGGAGTTCTGTTCCAGATGTGCCACCACATCTGGTGCCGGAACTGCGCTGCGCGAAACGGTGATGGCCTCGTCGAGCAACTGGGGCGGCGCAATTTTGGAGGTTTTCAGGCTGCTGAAACGCTCGATCACCAATGCCAGAGCCAATACCGAGCAGGCAATCAAGGGCCAGATCGGCCAGCCTGCGGCTTGTATGATGGAAAACAAGAAAAATCTCCCGGCAAATAGTTGCTGTGGATTATGGCCTACACCTCAGCGCCCAGCCCCAGTCCGTCTGCGCTTCAGGGCAGCATTGCCGTCACGCCGCATGTAGGACGTAACTCACAGAACATGTGGATAACTTTGTGGGCAAGTACCCGGCCACAGGCCGCCAAGCCGCGCCAAATGGGCACTGTGACAAAACGATGAAAATTTGAGCAGAATAAAGTTATTATAAATCAATGACTTACACGAATAAATCGTACTTTCGACGGCAAACCACGGGTTTGACCCAGTCAGCATGCCGCTCTGTGGAGTATTACACCCGCCCAGTCTGGGGTTTTTGCGATGTTTGATGCCCCCGAAGCTCCGGACAGCACGCCGGCAGGCCCGCGGGTCTGGCCGGTGGGCTCCCTGCTGCGGGCCATTGCCGACAGCCTGGAGGCACGTTTCAACCCGGTGGCCGTCAAGGGCGAAATCAGCGGTTTCTCGCGTGCGGCCAGCGGCCATTGCTATTTTTCCCTGAAAGACGAGCAAGGGCAGATTCGCTGCGCGATGTTCCGCCGGGCGGCCGGGCTGCTGGACTTTTCTCCACGTGACGGTCAGCTGGTCGAAGTGCGCGGCCGGCTCGGGGTGTACGAGCCGCGCGGCGAACTGCAGATGGTGGCCGAGTCCATGCGCCAGGCCGGGCAGGGCAATCTGTTTGAACAGTTTTTGCTGCTCAAGGCCCGGCTTGAAGCCGAAGGCCTGTTTGACGGCGGGCGCAAACGCGGCTTGCCGCTGTTTCCGCGCGCCATCGGGGTGGTCACCTCCCTGGGCGCGGCGGCCCTGCACGATGTGGTGAGCGCGCTGCAGCGCCGGGCACCGCATATTCCGGTGCTGATCTACCCCGCCAGCGTGCAGGGCGCGCAGGCGCCGGGGGAGTTGTGCCAGGCCCTGCGCCAGGCCAGCCAGCGCGCCGAGGTCGATGTATTGCTGCTGGTGCGCGGCGGCGGCGCGATGGAAGACCTGTGGGCCTTCAACGATGAACAACTGGCGCGCCTGATTGTGGCCGCGCCCATGCCTGTGGTGTCGGGCGTGGGTCACGAGACGGACTTCACGATGGCCGACTTCTGCGCCGACCTGCGTGCGCCCACGCCCACCGCAGCCGCGGAAATGTGTGCCCAGCCACAAAGTGTGTGGCTGGGCATCCTGGCGCAGGCCAGTGACCGCATGCAGAGCGGCGTGTATCGCCAGTTGCAGACGCATAACCAGCGCCTGGACTGGGCTGCGTCCCGTGTCAGCCGGCCGTCCCACCTGCTCACGCGCCAGCAGGCCCGGCTGGCCGCGCAGGCCCAGCGCCTGCGGCACGCGCTCCAATCGGCCATGCAGCAGCAAAAAAACACCTTGCGCGGCGTCTCTCAGGCGCTGCCGCAGGCATTGGCCGGGGCCCGGCAGCAGCATGAACGGCGGCTGGAGCGTGCACAACTGCGGCTGGCGCCGCTGGACCCGAAGCTGGTGTTGCAACGCGGCTATGCCTGGCTGGCTGACCTGCAGGGTCAGGCCATCACCAGCGTGGCAGCCACCCGGACCGGCCAGGCCCTGCGCGCTACCCTTGCCGACGGCGAGGTCGATTTGACGGTTTCTGCGCCGCGCCTGATTTAGTTTTTACAATGGTCGCTGAAACCGGCGCTACGCCTTCTTTTTTTACTTCATCAACACAAGACCCCACGAGGAAAACACCATGGAACACAAGCTCCCTCCGTTGCCTTACGCCATTGACGCGCTGGCTCCCCACTACAGCCAGGAGGCCTTTGAGTACCACCACGGCAAGCACCACAATGCCTATGTGGTCAACCTCAACAACCTGCAAAAGGGCACCGAATTCGAGGCCATGACGCTGGAAGAGATCGTGAAAAAATCCAGTGGCGGCGTGTACAACAACGCCGCCCAGATCTGGAACCACACCTTTTTCTGGAGCTGCATGAAGCCCGCTGGCGGCGGTGAACCTTCCGGCGCGCTGGCCGCGGCGATCAACGCCAAGTTTGGCTCGTATGCGGCCTTCAAGGAAGCTTTTGTGAAGTCGGCCGTCGGCAACTTTGGGTCCGGCTGGACCTGGCTGGTGAAGAAGGCCGATGGTTCGGTGGATATCGTCAACACCGGCCCGGCCGGCACGCCGCTGACCACCGCCGACAAGGCGCTGATGACGGTGGATGTGTGGGAGCACGCCTATTACATCGACTACCGCAACATGCGCCCCAAGTTCGTCGAGACCTTCCTCGACAAGCTGGTGAACTGGGATTTTGCAAGCGCGAATTTCGCCTGAATCCGTTCAGCATTTCGCGGTGCGCATGGCGAGGACAGCCCCTCTCGGACAAGCAGCTGGTTCAACGGGCCGGCTGATTTGAACCATGCGCCACGAAAACAAGAAGAGCCCGAAGAAAAGTCTTCGGGCTTTTTTTTCGCTGCTGCAGTAAAAAATAAATGGCCCAAAGCCACTTAATTTCGTATTGCGGAATTGCATTGCATAAAATGCAGGGCAGGTCAGACTCCCTCAAGGATCTGGCCCCCCGATGATGTCAGCCGGTCTGTGACCCAGCCGCTGGCCTTCCCTTAAAAGTTTTGGAGACAAGCGATGAGCAGCGAGCAACCCACCATCATCTACACGCTGACCGACGAGGCCCCGTTGCTGGCGACCAGCGCTTTCCTGCCCATCGTCCGGACGTTTACAGCGCCCGCCGGCGTCAAGGTCGAGACCGCCGATATTTCGGTGGCTGGCCGGATTTTGAGCCAATTTCCCGAGTGTCTGACCGAGGAACAGCGGGTGAGCGACACCCTGACCGAGCTGGGCAAACTCACGCTCAAGCCGCAGGCCAACATCATCAAGCTGCCCAACATCAGCGCGTCGGTGTCCCAGCTCAAGGACGCGATCAAGGAACTGCAGGGCAAGGGCTACAAGATCCCGGATTACCCGGAAGCGCCCAAGACCGACGAGGAAAAGGACATCCGCACGCGCTACAACAAGTGCACCGGCAGCGCCGTGAATCCGGTACTGCGCGAAGGCAATTCGGACCGCCGCGCGCCCAAGGCCGTCAAGGAGTACGCGCGCAAGAATCCGCACAGCATGGCCGACTGGAGCCAGGCCTCACGCTCGCACGTCTCGCACATGCACGCCGGCGACTTCTACCATGGCGAAAAATCCATCACGCTGGACCGCGCGCGCGAAGTCAAGATGGAGCTGATCGCCAAAAACGGCAAGACCATCGTGCTCAAGCCCAAGGTCGCGTTGCTGGACCGCGAGATCATCGACTCGATGTTCATGAGCAAGAAGGCGCTGGTGGAGTTCTACGAGAAAGAGATCGAGGACGCGCACAAGACCGGCGTGATGTTCTCGCTGCACGTCAAGGCGACCATGATGAAGGTGTCGCACCCCATCGTGTTCGGGCACTGCGTGAAGATTTTCTACAAGGAAGCGTTCGAAAAACACGCCAAATTGTTCGAGGAACTGGGTGTCAACGTCAACAATGGCATGGTCGATCTGTACAACAAGATCGGCACACTGCCCCAGAGCAAGCAGGACGAGATCAAACGCGACCTGCACGCCTGCCACGAAGGCCGTCCCGAGCTGGCCATGGTCGATTCGGCCAAGGGCATTACCAACTTCCATTCCCCCAACGACATCATCGTCGACGCTTCCATGCCCGCAGCCATCCGTAACGGCGGCAAGATGTGGGGCGCCGACGGCCGCCTGAAGGACGTCAAGGCCGTGATGCCCGAATCGACCTTTGCCCGCATCTACCAGGAGATCATCAACTTCTGCAAGTGGCACGGCGCGTTTGATCCCAAGACCATGGGTACGGTGCCCAACGTGGGACTGATGGCGCAGCAGGCCGAGGAATACGGCTCGCACGACAAGACTTTCGAGATCGCCGAAGACGGTGTGGCCAACATCACCGACCTGTCTACCGGCGAAGTGTTGCTGAGCCAGAATGTGGAAGCTGGCGACATCTGGCGCATGTGCCAGGTCAAGGATGCGGCGATCCGTGACTGGGTCAAGCTGGCTGTGACCCGCGCGCGCAACTCCGGCATGCCGGTGGTGTTCTGGCTCGATTCCTACCGACCGCACGAGGCGCAGATGATCACCAAGGTCAAGATGTACCTGCACGAGCACGACACGGCGGGTCTGGACATTCAGATCATGAGCCAGGTGCGCGCCATGCGTTACACGCTGGAGCGCGTTGTGCGCGGCCTGGACACCATCAGCGCCACCGGAAACATCCTGCGCGACTACCTCACCGACCTGTTCCCCATCATGGAGCTGGGCACCAGCGCCAAGATGTTGTCCATCGTGCCCCTGATGGCCGGTGGCGGCATGTATGAAACCGGCGCCGGCGGCTCCGCACCCAAACATGTTCAGCAACTGGTGGAGGAAAACCACCTGCGCTGGGACTCGCTGGGCGAATTCCTGGCCCTGGCGGTGTCGCTGGAGGACCTGGGGCTCAAGACCGGCAATGCCCAGGCGAAGATTCTGGCCAAAACGCTGGATGCCGCCACGGGCAAGCTTCTGGACAACAACAAAAATCCGTCGCCGAAGACCGGTCAGCTGGACAACCGCGGCAGCCAGTTTTACCTGGCCATGTACTGGGCCCAGGAACTGGCCGCACAGACCGAAGACACGGCCCTGGCTGCACGCTTCGCGCCGCTGGCCAAGGATCTGACGACCAACGAGCAGACCATCGTCGCCGAACTCCAGGCCGTGCAGGGCAAGGTGGTGGACATTGGCGGCTACTACCAGCCGGACCTGGCCAAGCTGGACATCGTGATGCGTCCGAGCAAGACCTTGAACGCTGCGCTGGCGGCGTTCACGGCGTAAGCAGCGCACCGCTTGAGGCGACCTGCGGGCAGGCGCTTCAAAGGGGATCCTGCAGCAGTGCGGATCGCCTTTGCCGCTTCTGGCGGGGCGCTGCCCGGCCCCCGTTCCGCCTACCTGCTGGCCTGGAATACCTGGCCGCGCAAACGGCTTCCCGCCTTGATGCCTTTTTTGGCAAACCAGCCCTGATTCATTTCCAGCACGTAACGCACCGGCTTTTCCGAGCAGTGGGAGTCCGTGACCAGCGGCTTCATGTCGGCCAGATTCACGATGGTGCCGTCGTCGGCGACAAAGGCCGCCGTCAGGGGGATCAGCGTGTTTTTCATCCAGAAACACTGTTTGCCTGCCTGCTCAAAGACAAACAACATGCCTTCGCCGGCGGGCATTTCCTGGCGAAACATCAGGCCAATCTGCCGCTGCTCGGGCTGCAGGGCCACCTGCGCATCGATCTGGTGCATGCCGGCGGACAGCTTGACCCGTGGCAGGTTCATTTGTGGGGCCTCCTGCGCCAGGGCGGGCGCAAAGACCGTGACGAAAAAAGCCGACGCGCAGAGCAGGGCGCGGACGCTGCGGTGGCCGGAGTCAGATGTCAGGAGCATGAAGTCACCATGGGTCGGTCAGTCGGAAAACCAGCATAAACGACGGCCATAAAAAATGCCCGCAGGGCGGGCATTTTTGTCCGGGCCGAAGAATTACTTCTTGGCAGCAGCGGCCTTGTCTTCTTTGGCTTTCTTGGCAGCAGCAGCTTTTTCTTCCTTGGCTTTCTTGGCGGCAGCGGCTTTTTCAGCTTTTGCGGCTTTGGCAGCAGCGGCTTTTTCTTCCTTGGCTTTCTTGGCTGCAGCGGCTTTTTCAGCTTTTGCGGCTTTGGCGTCAGCCTTGGCTGCGGGGGCAGCAGGCGTTGCTGCAACAGCAGGGGTAGCTGGCGTGGCAGCAGCAGGTGCAGCCGGCTTGGAAGCGGCGCCCATAGGAGCACCAGCGTGGGAGGCAGCGAAAGCACCAGCGGAGAAGAGGCCGGCGATCAAAACAGCGAGGATCTTGTTCATTTGAAATTTCCTTGAAGGCGTTATTGAAGAAGTACCCCGAGTTTTTCGGAGGCCCTACCGTAACGAGGCCGCTTCACAAGCGGTTGACACACGGCCTGCAAAAACTTTCCCGGGAATCTTTTGCGGCTAGAATTTAGGGGTTATCACCTAACCCGCGCTTGCAGCCTGCCAGCCAGCCTGGCTTTTGAGCCCTTACCGGAGACTTCGCTACATGTACCAGCACATCAAGGTGCCTGCCCTGGGTCAGAAAATCACCGTCAATGCCGACAAATCACTGAATGTGCCGGACGAACCGGTCATTCCGTTCATTGAGGGTGACGGTACGGGCGCGGACATCACGCCGGTCATGCTCAAGGTGGTCGATGCGGCTGTGGCCAAAGCCTACGGCGGCAAGAAAAAAATCCACTGGATGGAAGTTTATGCCGGTGAAAAGTCGACCAAGGTCTATGGCCCTGATGTCTGGTTGCCTGAAGAAACCCTGCACGCTGTCAAGGACTATGTGGTGTCCATCAAGGGCCCTCTGACCACGCCGGTCGGTGGTGGTATCCGCTCGCTGAACGTGGCGCTGCGCCAGGAACTCGACCTCTACGTCTGCCTGCGGCCTATCCAGTATTTTGCCGGTGTGCCATCACCGGTGAAAGAACCGCACAAGACCAACATGGTGATTTTCCGCGAAAACTCGGAAGACATCTATGCCGGCATTGAGTTCGAAGCCGAGTCCGACAAGGCGAAAAAGCTCATCAAGTTCCTGCAGGACGAGATGGGTGTCAAGAAAATCCGTTTCCCCAACACGTCGGGTATCGGCATCAAGCCGGTTTCGCGCGAGGGCACCGAGCGCCTGGTGCGCAAGGCCATCCAGTACACCATTGACAATGACAAGCCCAGCCTGACCATTGTGCACAAGGGCAACATCATGAAGTTCACCGAAGGTGGCTTCCGGGACTGGGCGTATGCGCTGGCCGCGAAGGAATTTGGCGCGGTGGAGATCGACGGCGGACCGTGGATGAGGTTCAAAAACCCGAAAACCGGCAAGGAAATCACGGTCAAGGACTCGATCGCCGACGCTTTCCTGCAGCAGATCCTGCTGCGTCCGGTCGAATACAGCGTGATTGCCACCCTGAACCTGAACGGCGACTATGTCTCCGACGCGCTGGCGGCCCAGGTCGGCGGCATTGGCATTGCACCCGGCGCCAACCTGAGCGACACCATCGCCATGTTTGAAGCCACCCACGGCACGGCGCCCAAGTATGCCGGTAAGGATTATGTGAACCCCGGTTCCGAGATCCTGTCGGCCGAAATGATGCTGCGCCACATGGGCTGGACCAAGGCCGCCGATCTGATCATCAGTTCCATGGAGAAGTCCATTGAGTCGAAGAAAGTCACCTACGACTTTGCACGTCTGATGGAAGGCGCCACCCAGGTCAGCTGCTCCGGATTTGGCCAGGTCATGATCGACAACATGTGAACCGGCTGGTGCGGCGCTGCGTGCCCGCTCCACTTGCCTGAAAGCCGCCGAAGGCACTGCCGGGCGGCTTTTTTCATGGGCTTTTGCCTGTCGCCCCCGAAAGTCAATTGGCTACGCTTGATTGTCGCGTTAGCGCCACCAATTTCCCTGTCAGACACACCGGGCTATTCCGGTGGCTAGAATGAATTCCATGGCAAGCAAACCCCCCAAGTCTCCCGCAATCCCCAAGGCGCCGGTCTTCAAGCCGGACGACGCCAACGGCGGGGATTCCGTTGTGCTGGAGCGGCGCCCGCAGAAGACAAAACCGCCGCAGATGTTCCAGGTGGTGCTGCTGAACGACGACTACACACCGATGGAGTTTGTCGTGGAGGTGATCCAGGAGTTTTTCAACAAGGACAGGGAAACCGCCACCCAGATCATGCTGAAGATACATCTGGACGGCAAAGGCGTTTGCGGCGTGTTTTCCAAGGATGTGGCGTCCACCAAGGTCGATCAGGTCACGGAAGCAGCGCGAAAAAATGGCCACCCGCTGCAGTGTGTGTGCGAGCCCATTGAATAATGGAAAAAACAGCCCATATCGACTTGAAGAGTTACACAATGCAAGTATCAGAGACCCAAGCAGCAAGCCGAAAGGAAAAGCAATGATTGCCCAGGAACTAGAAGTCAGCTTGCACATGGCCTTTGTCGAGGCCCGGCAGCAGCGCCACGAGTTCATCACCGTGGAACACCTGCTGCTCGCTTTGCTGGACAACCCGAGCGCGGCCGAAGTGTTGCGCGCCTGCTCCGCCAATATCGATGACCTGCGCAAGTCGCTGGCCAACTTCATCAAGGACAACACGCCGCAGGTGGCGGGCAGCGACGATGTGGACACGCAGCCCACGCTGGGTTTCCAGCGTGTGATCCAGCGCGCCATCATGCATGTGCAGTCGACTGGCAACGGCAAGAAGGAAGTCACCGGTGCCAATGTGCTGGTCGCCATCTTCGGCGAAAAAGACTCCCACGCCGTGTATTACCTGCACCAGCAGGGCGTGACACGCCTGGACGTGGTGAACTTCATCGCGCACGGCATCAAGAAAAGCGACCCGCCCGAGCCGACCAAAACCGGTGAAAGCGCGGCCGAAAACGAAGAGGGCGGCGAGAAGAATGAAAAAGCCTCGCCGCTGGAGCAGTACACGCAGAACCTGAACCAGCTCGCCAAAGAGGGCAAGATCGATCCGCTGATCGGCCGCCACTACGAGGTCGAGCGCGTGATCCAGATTCTCTGCCGCCGCCGCAAAAACAACCCGCTGCTGGTGGGCGAGGCCGGTGTCGGCAAAACCGCGATTGCCGAGGGCCTGGCCTGGCGCATCACGCAAAAAGACGTGCCGGACATCCTGGCCGAAGCGCAGGTCTATTCGCTTGACATGGGCGCGCTGCTGGCTGGCACCAAATACCGTGGCGACTTTGAACAGCGCCTCAAGGGCGTGCTCAAAGCGCTCAAAGACAAGCCCAACGGCATCCTGTTCATCGACGAGATCCACACCCTGATAGGTGCCGGCGCAGCGTCGGGCGGCACGCTGGACGCGTCCAACCTGCTCAAGCCTGCACTCAGTTCGGGTCAGCTCAAATGTATCGGCGCCACCACGTTCACAGAATACCGCGGCATCTTCGAGAAAGATGCGGCCCTGTCGCGCCGCTTCCAGAAGGTCGATGTGGTCGAGCCCACGGTGCAGGAGACAGTGGACATCCTCAAGGGCCTGAAGTCGCGTTTTGAGGAGCACCACAGTGTCAAGTACGCCGTGGCAGCCTTGCAGGCTGCGGCCGAGCTCAGCGCCAAATACATCAACGACCGGCATTTGCCCGACAAGGCGATTGACGTGATCGACGAGGCCGGTGCGGCCCAGCGCATTTTGCCGGCGTCCAAACGCAAAAAAATCATCACTAAGGCCGAGGTCGAGGAGATCGTGGCCAAGATTGCGCGCATTCCTCCCGCCAACGTGTCCAACGACGATCGGGGCAAGCTCAAGACCCTGGAGCGCGACCTGAAAAGTGTGGTGTTCGGCCAGGACAAGGCACTCGACGTGCTGGCCTCTGCCGTCAAGATGGCACGCTCCGGCCTGGGCAAGGACGACAAGCCGATTGGTTCTTTCCTGTTCTCCGGCCCTACGGGTGTCGGCAAAACGGAAGCGGCCAAACAGCTGGCCTACATCATGGGCATTGAGCTGATCCGTTTTGACATGTCCGAGTACATGGAGCGCCATGCGGTCAGCCGCCTGATAGGCGCACCTCCGGGATACGTTGGGTTTGACCAGGGTGGCTTGCTGACGGAAGCGGTGACCAAGAAGCCGCATTGCGTGCTGCTGCTCGATGAGATCGAAAAGGCGCACCCGGACATCTTCAATGTGCTGCTGCAGGTGATGGACCACGGCACGCTGACGGACAATAACGGGCGCAAGGCCGATTTCCGCAACGTGATCATCGTCATGACGACCAATGCGGGCGCCGAGACCATGAACAAGGCGACGATTGGTTTCACCAATCCGCGCGAGGCGGGCGACGAGATGGCCGACATCAAGCGCCTGTTCACGCCCGAGTTCCGCAACCGGCTCGATGCGACCGTGAGCTTCAAGGCGCTGGACGAAACCGTCATCCTGCGTGTGGTCGACAAGTTCCTGCTGCAACTCGAAACGCAACTGGCCGAGAAGAAAGTGGACGTTACGTTTACCGACACCTTGCGCAAATACCTTGGCAAGAAGGGCTTCGATCCGCTGATGGGTGCCAGGCCGATGCAGCGCCTGATCCAGGACACGATACGTCGCGCGCTGGCCGACGAGTTGCTGTTTGGCCGTCTGATCGATGGTGGCCGCCTGACGGTGGACATGAAAGTCACGACCGACGAAAAAGGTGTGGAAAACGGCGAGGTCGTGCTCGACATCCAGCCGCTGCCGAAGAAAGAGGGCAAAGCCAAACCCGAGCCGGAAGAGGCCACAGCCGACTGAGCGCTGCGGAAGTTTTTCTGCTTTGGGCAAAAGGCCGGTAGCATGGCGCTGCCGGCCTTTTTTTTTGCGTTCGATCTGCTATTGAAACAATAGCTGGTTGCGCTTGTCAGACAAGGGCCGAAGGCAGATTTTATGCATGACATGGACAGACCCCCACCGACCGATGGCGACACACACCTTTCTCTGGCACGATTACGAAACCTTCGGGCTGAACACGCGCCGCGACCGGCCGGCGCAGTTTGCCGGTATTCGCACCGATGCTGAACTGAACGAAATCGGCGAGCCGCTGATGCTGTATTGCCAGCCGGCCAGCGACTACCTGCCTGATCCGGCGTCCTGCCTGATCACCGGAATCACGCCCCAGTTGTGCCTTGAGCGCGGCCTGCCCGAACACAGCTTTGCTGCGCGCATCGAAACCCTGCTGGCCGAACCCGGCACCATAGGCGTCGGTTACAACACCATTCGTTTTGACGACGAGGTGACGCGCCATCTGTTCTGGCGCAACCTGATGGACCCGTATGCGCGCGAGTGGCAAAACGACTGTGGCCGCTGGGACCTGCTCGACGTGGTGCGCCTGGCCTATGCCCTGCGGCCAGAAGGCATCCAGTGGCCCATGAAACCGGACGAGCGCCGCCCGGGCGAAGCAGGCGCCATGCGCCCGAGCTTCAAGCTGGAAGACCTGGCGCGTGCCAATGGCCTGTTGCATGAGGCGGCCCACGACGCCTTGTCAGATGTCCGTGCCACGATTGCGCTGGCCAGGCTGATCCGCCAGGCCCAGCCCAAGCTGTTCGACTTTGCCTTGGGCCTGCACAAAAAGGACCGTGTGGCCGCGGAACTCGGCCTGCCCACCAGCCCGCAGACGGCGCAGCCGTTTTTGCATGTGTCGGGCATGTTCCCGCCGGAGCACGGCTGCATGGCCGTGATGTGGCCGCTGACCATGCACCCCTCGAACAAAAACGAGCTGCTGGCCTGGGACCTGGCGCACGACCCTGCGGAGTTGCCGCTGCTCGACGTGGCCACCCTGCGCCAGCGCCTGTTCAGCAAAACTGCCGAGCTGCCCGAAGGGGTGAAGCGCCTGCCGCTCAAGTCGGTGCACCTGAACAAGTCACCGATGGTGGTGCGCAAGCTGGCGACGCTCAGCGATGTGATGGCGCTCAAATGGGGCATCAACATCGAAGCGGCGCTGCGCAACGCTGAAAAAGCCGCTGGCCTGCCGGATATGAGTGCAGTCTGGCCCGAGGTGTTTGCGCGGCCCAAAGAGGGCACTCCCGATGTGGATGAGGATCTGTATGGCGGCTTCATCAACAATGCCGACCGGCGCCGCCTGAATCAGCTGCGTGCCATGCCCCCCGCAGAGCTGGCGCACAGCCGTACTGGTTTTGATGATGAGCGGCTGGAAGAGCTGGTGTTTCGTTACCGCGCGCGGAATTTTCCCGACACCCTTTCGCCGGAACAGGCGCAGCGCTGGGAAGCCCATCGCGCGGCGCGCCTGCTGGAGGGTGAAGGCGGGGCGCGCAATGTCGATGCCTTTCTGGCCGAACTCGACGGCTTGTCCGACACTGCGGACCAGCGCGGGCAGGAGGTGCTCGAGGCCCTGTCGGAGTACGCAGAGAGGGTTGCGCCTGGGCTTTAGGCGCCTGCCGGACCTGGGGGCAGGAAAACAGCGCGCTGGCAATCCCTACAATGCCGGCATGCGCCAAATTTTCCTCGATACAGAAACCACCGGCCTGTCCGCTGAAAACGGTGACCGCATCATCGAAATCGGCTGCGTCGAACTGCTGGGGCGCAAGCTCACCGGCAGCAACAAACACTTCTACCTGAACCCCGGGCGCGACAGCCACGAAGACGCACTCAAGGTGCACGGGATCAGCAACGAGTTCCTGCGCGACAAGCCCAAATTTTCGGCCATCGCCGATGAACTGCTGAGCTATCTCCAGGGCGCCGAGGTGATTATTCACAACGCACCTTTCGACATCAGCTTCCTGAACAAGGAACTGGAGCTGATAGGGCGCGAGCCCGTCACCCGCTGTGTGGCCAAAGTCACCGACAGCCTGATGATGGCCAAGGAGCTTTTTCCCGGGAAGCGCAATTCACTGGACGCGCTGTGTGACCGTCTCGATGTGGACAACTCGGGGCGTACCCTGCATGGCGCCCTGCTCGACGCAGAGCTGCTGGCTGATGTGTACATCAACCTCACGCGGGGCCAGAACTCGCTGGTGATGGAGGTGGGCAACAGCGCGCAGGAGGGCGAAACCGCCGTCCTGATGGACTTGCGTCAGTTCGATCTGCCCCTGTTATGCGCCAATGACCAGGAGATGGCCGCCCACGAGGTGCTGCTGGCAGACATCGATAAAAGCAGCAAAGGAAAAACTGTCTGGCGGCTGCTGGCCGCCGTCGGACAAAACCCCTTATAATCTGAGGCTGACCAACACAGGGCGGTTAGCTCAGGGGTAGAGCACTGCATTCACACTGCAGGGGTCCCAGGTTCGAAGCCTGGACCGCCCACCAGATACAGCCCCAAGTCGATCCGACTTGGGGCTTTTTCTTTGCCTGACCGCCGCGGCTGCTGGATTACTGCGCGGCCCAGCCACCATCCATGTTCCACGCCACGCCGCGAACGTTGTTGCCGGCGGGGGAGCAGAAAAATACCGCCAGCGCGCCCAGTTCTTCGGGTGTGGTGAATTGCATCGATGGTTCTTTTTCGCCCAGCAGTTGCTGCGTGGCCTGCTCGTTGGAGATGCCACCGGCCGCCGCCTTGGCATCCACCTGTTTTTGCACCAGGGGTGTCAGCACCCACCCGGGGCAAATGGCGTTACAGGTCACTCCGGTTGTGGCGTTTTCGAGCGCCGTGACCTTGGTCAGGCCGACGATGCCGTGTTTGGCCGCGACATAGGCGGATTTTTCGGCCGAGCCGACCAGGCCGTGAACCGAGGCCACATTGATGATGCGGCCCCAGCCCTTGCCGCCGTTGGCGGCCTGCATCGCCGGCAGCGCCAGGCGGGTGGCGTGGAAGGCACTGCTGAGGTTGATGGCAATCACCGCGTCCCAGCGTTCCACCGGGAAATTCTCGATTTTCGCCACATGCTGGATACCCGCGTTGTTGACCAGAATGTCCACCTGGCCAAACTGGGCGGCAGCAAACTTCATCATGTCTTCAATCTCTGCGGGTTTGCTCATGTCTGCTCCGTGGTAGGCCACCTTCACGCCTAGCGCCGCGATGGCTGCTTTCGGGCCTTCGGCATCACCAAAACCGTTGAGCACGATGTTGGCGCCCTCGGCGGCAAGTGCCGTGGCAATGCCCAGGCCGATGCCACTGGTGGAGCCCGTGATGAGAGCAGTTTTACCTTTGAGCATGAATTTTTCTCCGGATGATTTACGATGCCGTGAAGCGCCGGCAAAAGCGCTGCTTCCTGGCCGCAATTATCAGCCTTCCACCTGTTTTCCTTTGTCCATGACCGAACCTACGCTGAACTACGTATCCTGCCCCGATGCTTCGGGCGGTCACCGCATGGCTTACTGGCAATGGGGCAAGCCCAGCAATCCCCATGTGGTGATCTGTGTCCATGGCCTGTCGCGCCAGGGCCGGGACTTTGACGTGCTCGCCGGCTATCTTTGCGACGACGTGCGTGTCGTCTGCCCGGATGTGGCGGGGCGTGGCCAGAGCGACTGGCTGCAGGACCCGATGGCTTATCAAATCCCGCAATACGCGGCTGACATGCTGGTGCTGCTGGCGCATCTGCAGCAGCAATCACCTGTCACGACCCTGGACTGGGTGGGCACCAGCATGGGCGGCCTGATCGGCATGGCCATCGCCGGCCAGCCCGGCCTGCCACTGCCGGTGCCCGTCCACAAACTGGTTCTCAACGATGTGGGGCCGGTTGTCGAGTGGCAGGCGATCATGCGTATTGCGGCTTACCTCGGCAAGGCGGGGCAATTTGCCTCGGTGCAACAGGCTGCCGATGCGATGTGGGCGGTATCGACCAGTTTCGGGCCCCACAGCCCCGAACAGTGGCTCGCGCTGTCGCGTCCCATGGTCAAACCCGTACCCGATGCCGCCGACGGTGCGGTGAGGCTGCATTACGACCCGGCCATTGCGGTGCCGGTCCGTGCTGTCACGCAAGCCACGGCGCGCGAGGCAGAAGCTGCCATTTGGCAGCTGTATGACAACATCCGGGCGCAGACGCTGATCCTGCGAGGAGCCCTGTCCGACCTGTTGAGCCACTCCACCGCGCTGGCCATGACGCAGCGCGGGCCCAGGGCCCGTCTGATCGAGTTTCAGGGCGTGGGGCATGCGCCCACGCTGGTGGCCGCGGACCAGGTCTGCACTGTGGGTGATTTCCTGCTTGTCTGAACCCCTGTCGAAATGCCACCTGTCATGAAAAATGCCGGTACCGGTTCCGGTGCTCCACTTGCCGCAGCCAGCGCCGGACCCAGTGCGTCCATCGTCCGGGCAACGGCAGACAGCCTGCCGGACCAGCCGCATGCGCTGGCCCGTGCCCGGGCCTTTGCCGAACCACTGATCGCCAGTGAAACGCTGGACACCGGCGAGAACATCCTCGGCCATGCAGACGCGGTGGCCGCCATCCTCAAAGCTGTGGGGGGCTCTGAAGCGATGCAGGCAGCCAGCTATCTGGTCTATGCCTGCGCACACCTGAACAAGCCGCAGGAGGTGATTGCCAAGGCTTTTGGCCCCGGCTTTGCGGCCCTGGCCATGGAGACCACCAAACTGGTCCACGTGCAGAAGCAGGCGCGCGCCGTCGGTGCGCGCGCGCAGCTTGAAGACGCTGCGGTGCAGACCGAAAACGTGCGCAAGATGCTGCTGGCTTTCTCGCGCGATCTGCGTGTGGTCATGCTCAGGCTCGCGTCCCGCCTGCAAACCCTGCGTTACTTTGCGGCGATCCGGGAGCCGGCGCCGCTGGCCGTGGCCCAGGAGTCCTTGCAGGTGTTTGCGCCCCTGGCCAACCGCCTGGGTATCTGGCAGATCAAGTGGGAGATGGAGGACCTCGCCTTCCGCTTTCTGGAGCCCGAAACCTACAAGCGGATTGCGCGATTGCTGGACCAGAAGCGGGCCGAACGCGAGGGTTTCATGGAGAGGCTGCGCGCGCAGCTCGAGAGCGATCTGAACAAAAACGGCATTGCGGCGCTGGTGCAGGGCCGGCCCAAGCACATTTACAGCATTGTCAAGAAAATGCGCGGCAAGTCACTCGACTTCGAGCAGGTCTTCGACATCCGCGCCCTGCGCGTGATTGCCGCAGACGTCAAAGGTTGTTACGCCGCGCTCGGCTTTGTGCATGCGAACTTCGAGCCGGTGGACGGTGAATTTGACGACTACATCGCCAAACCCAAATCCAATGGTTACCAGTCGCTGCACACCGTGGTCCGCGATGCCGGCCAGCGCGCCGTGGAAATCCAGATCCGCACCCAGGCCATGCATGATCATGCGGAGCACGGGGTGGCGGCACACTGGGCCTACAAGGAGGCTGGCGCCAAAGGGTATGCCGGCGTTTCGGCCAGCAGCGAGTACGACGCCAAAATTGCCGTGTTGCGGCAACTGCTGGCCTGGGAGCGTGAGTTGTCGGGGCCGGTGTCGGCGAAGGCGCGTGAGGGCAACGCGGGCCTGTTTGAAGACCGTATTTATGTGCTGACGCCCGATGCTGCGGTGGTTGAACTTCCGCAGGGCGCCACTGCACTGGATTTTGCCTACAGTGTGCACACCAGCCTGGGCCATCGGTGCCGGGGCGCACGTATTGACGGTGCCATGGTGCCGCTGAACACGCCGCTGCAAAACGGGCAGACCGTGGAAGTGGTCACCACGAAAGAGGGCGGTCCCTCGCGCGACTGGCTCAATCTCGAGCTGGGTTTCCTGGCCAGCCACCGCGCGCGTTCCAAGGTGCGCGCCTGGTTCAACGCGCAAGCCATGGCGCAAACCGTGGCGCGCGGCCGCGAGGCGGTGGAGAAGCTGCTTCAGCGCGAAGGTAAAACCGCGATGAAACTCGAGGATGTGGCTGCGCAGCTGGGTTTCAAAAGTGCCGATGATCTTTTTGAAGTGGTGGGCAAGGACGAGCTGTCGCTGCGCACCATAGAGAACCTGCTGAACCCGCCCCAGGCAGCGCCCACGCAGGACGACTATGTGCTGGCCAAAAAACCGCGCCAGCCGGACAAGGCATCCGAGCGGGCGCGCAAGGGGGGTGTGCTGGTGGTCGGCATTGATTCCCTGTTGACGCAACTGGCCAAATGCTGCAAGCCGGCACCGCCCGATGCGATTCTGGGTTTTGTGACCAAGGGCAAGGGCGTGAGCATCCACCGCAGCGATTGCAGCAACTTCCGCAACATGGCGGGTGGAAGCCCGGATCGCGTGATCGAGGTGGAGTGGAGCCAGCCCAAAAGCAGCGATGGACTGGTTTTTCCGGTGGATGTGTCGGTGGAAGCGGCAGACCGCCAGGGTTTGCTGCGCGATATCTCCGAGGTGTTTGCGCGGGAAAAGATGAATGTGATCGGGGTCCAGACCACCTCGGTCAAGGACAACCGGGGTGGTACGGCCTGGATGACGTTTACCGTGGAGGTCGCTGATTCAGGCCGCCTGGCCCAGGTGCTGGCTGTCGTGGCCGGTGTTGGTGGCGTGCGTTCGGCACGCAGGCGCTGAGTCTGGTGCGAGCGAAAGCCGGGATATTGTTTTTGCTCTGCTACAATCACGAGGTCGAACAGTCCTTAGGCGCGTAGCTCAGCTGGTTAGAGCACCACCTTGACATGGTGGGGGTCGTTGGTTCGAGTCCAATCGCGCCTACCAATTCCCAAAATTGTTTTCCCGTCACCTGTGGTCCACAGGGTTCGCACAGGGTAAACCAAGGGGATTGCGGGCATGCATACTTTCTAGAATGTGATCATGACCGTTGCACAGTCATGGGTCAGTCATTCACAGGAGTTCGCACAGTGTCAAAAAGCAAGTCCAGCAGCCAGTCCACGGGCCCTGCATCCGACCCGGCGGCCAGTGCCGACAAGGTGGCTGGCGCTCGTGCCGGCAATGGCAAGACTGCGTCACCGCGCGTCATTAAAAAATACCCGAACCGTCGCCTCTACGACACCGATACATCGTCCTACATCACGCTCACCGAAGTCAAACAACTGGTCATGGACAGCACCGATTTTGTTGTGCGTGACGCCAAGACTAACGAGGACCTGACGCGCAGCATCATGCTGCAGATCATTCTGGAGGAGGAAACCGGTGGTGCGCCCATGTTCACCGAGGCGGTGCTTGGAAACATCATCCGTTTTTACGGCAATGCGATGCAAAGTTTCATGGGCATGTATCTGGAAAAAAATGTCCAGTCCTTCATGGATCTGCAACTCAAGATGTCGGAGCAGTCCAAGGCCTTGACGCCGGAAGCCTGGGCCCAGTTCATCAATGCGCAGTCGCCGACCATGCAGGGCATGATGGGGAGCTATGTGGAGCAGTCAAAAACCGTGTTCACGCAGATGCAGGAGCAGATGCAAAAGCAAAGTGAACAGATGCTGGCAGCTCTGGGCCTCAAACGCTGACACTCCCGACAGCGCTTTGCGCGCACCGCCTGTGCTCGGTGCGCTGCTCTGAGACAATAGGGGCATGAGCCAAGTCCTAGCTACCCCGGTGCCATCCACCAAAAATTCCGCGCCCCGTGTCGGTTTTGTCAGCCTCGGCTGTCCCAAAGCCCTGACCGATTCCGAGTTGATCCTCACGCAACTCAATGCCGAGGGCTACCAGACTTCGAAAACCTTTGAGGGCGCCGATCTGGTGATCGTCAACACCTGCGGCTTCATCGACGACGCCGTCAAGGAAAGCCTGGACACGATTGGCGAAGCGCTGGCGGAAAATGGCCGTGTCATTGTCACCGGCTGCCTGGGTGCCAAGGCCGGTGAGGGCGGGGGCAACCTGGTGCGGCAGATGCACCCCAGCGTGCTCGCAGTGACCGGGCCGCATGCCACCCAGGAAGTCATGGACGCGGTGCACCTGAACCTGCCGAAACCGCACGATCCCTTTGTCGATCTGGTGCCCAACTCCTTTGGCATCGCCGGCATCAAACTCACGCCGCGCCACTATGCCTACCTGAAGATCAGCGAAGGCTGCAACCACCGCTGCACGTTCTGCATTATCCCGTCCATGCGCGGCGACCTGGTGTCGCGGCCGATTGGTGATGTGCTCAATGAAGCTCGCGCGCTGTTTGAAGGCGGCGTCAGGGAGTTGCTGGTGATCAGCCAGGACACCTCCGCGTATGGTGTCGATGTCAAATACCGCACCGGTTTCTGGGACGGCAAACCGGTCAAGACCCGCATGCTGGAACTGGTGCAGGCGTTGGGCGAGATCGCCGAACCTTATGGTGCCTGGGTACGGCTGCATTACGTCTACCCCTACCCGAGCGTGGACGAGGTCATCGGCCTGATGGCCACCGGCAAGGTCTTGCCCTACCTGGATGTGCCCTTGCAGCACAGCCACCCGGATGTGCTCAAGCGCATGAAGCGGCCCGCAAGCGGAGAAAAAAACCTCGAGCGTATTGCACGCTGGCGTGAGATGTGCCCCGAAATTGTCATCCGCAGCACCTTTATTGCCGGCTTTCCAGGTGAAACTGAAGCCGAGTTTGAGCACCTGCTGGACTTCATGCGGGAAGCAAAAATTGACCGGGCGGGCTGTTTTGCCTACAGCCCGGTGGACGGAGCAACGGCCAATACGCTGGACGGCATGTTGCCGCTCGAAGTCCGCGAACAGCGAAGGGCGCGTTTCATGGAAGTGGCCGAAGCCGTGTCGGCCGCAAAACTGCAGCAACGCATAGGCAAAACCATGCAGGTGCTGGTCGATTCGGCACCCGGCATGGGCAAAAAGGGCGGCGTCGGCCGCAGCTATGCCGATGCCCCGGAAATTGATGGCGTCGTCAAATTGCTGCCGCCGGAAAAAATCAGCAAGACCCTGAAGGTCGGTGAATTCACGCGGGCGCGTATTGTGGGTACGCAGGGCCATGATCTGGTGGCCGTGCCGGTCTGAAAATTTGCATCAGAACCGGCTGCGCAAGCTGCGCCGAAAACAAAAAGGCCGCTGTATGCACAGCGGCCTTTCGATGGCCAGTTTGACTGGACTGGATGTATCTGGTGCCCGGGAGAGAACTCGAATCTCCACATCTTGCGATACACGGACCTGAACCGTGCGCGTCTACCAATTCCGCCACCCGGGCACAGCCAGCAGTGTACCATTACAAAATCGATTTTCTGAGCTGAATCCCAAAAAATTACCGCGTGATGCAAGCCGTGAAACGCCGGACACCGACCTGCAGAAAGCTTCCACCGCGCGCTGCCATGCAGCGCCGTTCCGGACGCTTCAAGCACCCACAGACCACACGAATTCAGGCGCAGTTTTTGCACCGTTTCCTGAATTCCTGAACCCTCATTAACCATCTCAAAAAAGAGAGATTTCTTATCAAAACAAGTACACACAGCAGCCCGGGCGCCGGCCTGCTTGCCGAATTCGAAGGCACTGTCTCGGGTCACCGTGATGGCCATGGTTTCGTCCAGCGTGATGACGGCGAAGCCGACATCTACCTGCCGCCCAATGAAATGCGTGCGGTGCTGCACAAGGACCGCGTCAAGGCGCGGATTGTGCGGCATGACCGCAAAAACCGCCCGGAGGGGCGCGTGACGGAAATCATTGAACGTTCCACCAACCCCATCATCGGCCGGCTGTTGCAGGAGAGCGGTGTCTGGCTGGTGGCGCCTGAAGACAAGCGTTATGGCCAGGACGTGCTGGTGCCCAAGGGCGCCACCGGCTCGGCCAAACCCGGGCAGATTGTTGTGGTCGAGCTGACCGAGCCGCCGGCCCTGTTCGGGCAGCCGGTTGGCAGGGTCAAGGAGGTGCTCGGCGAGATTGATGACCCCGGCATGGAGATTGAAATTGCGGTGCGCAAATACGGTGTGCCGCACGAATTCAGTGATGCTGCGCTGGCGCTGGCCCGTACGCTGCCGGATTCGGTGCGGCCGGCCGACAAGAAACACCGGGTGGATCTGACCGACGTGCCGCTGGTCACCATAGACGGTGAAGATGCACGCGACTTTGACGATGCGGTTTATTGCGAGCCCGCCAAGGTCGGGCGCGGCAAGGGCTGGCGCCTGCTGGTCGCGATTGCCGATGTCAGCCACTATGTCGAAACCGGCAGCGCCATCGACATCGACGCCTATGACCGGGCCACCAGTGTTTATTTTCCGCGCCGCGTGATTCCCATGCTGCCGGAAAAACTCTCCAACGGCCTGTGTTCGCTGAACCCGAATGTCGAACGCCTGTGTATGGTCTGCGACATGCTGGTCACCGCCAAAGGCGATGTGCACGCCTACCAGTTTTACCCGGCAGTGATGTTCAGCCACGCGCGTTTTACCTACACCGAGGTGGCGGCCGTGCTGGCCAATACCCGTGGCCCGGAAGCGGCGCAGCGCAAGGCGCTGGTGCCGCATCTGCTGGACCTGCATGATGTGTACCAGGCGCTGCTCAAGGAGCGCGGTGTCCGCGGCGCGGTGGATTTTGAAACCACCGAGACGCAGATCGTCTGTGACGAGGCCGGGCGCATCGAAAAAATTGTTCCGCGCACACGCAACGTGGCGCACCGGCTGATTGAAGAGGCCATGCTGGCTGCCAACGTCTGTTCGGCCGACTACATTGCCCAGAGCAAACACGTCGGCCTGTTCCGCGTGCACGAAGGCCCGACCCCCGAGAAGAAGGACATGCTGCGCAATTACCTCAAGGCGATTGGCCTGGGCATGAGCATCAGTGATGACCCCACGCCGGGCGAGTTCCAGCAGATTGCGGTGGCCACCAAGGACAGGCAGGATGCGCAGCAGATTCATTCCATGCTGTTGCGCTCGATGCAGCAGGCGATTTACACACCCATGAACAGCGGCCACTTTGGCCTGGCCTACGAGGCCTACACCCACTTCACCAGCCCGATCCGGCGTTACCCGGACCTGCTGGTGCACCGCGTCATCAAGGCCGTGCTGAACAAGGGCAAATACGAGCTGCCCATGCTGCCTACTCCGGGTGAAGCCGAGGCCAAGCTGTCCAAGCGCCTGGCTTCACGCGTGAAAGACCCGGACCTGAAGCCGAAAAAGGCCAGCGCGGACCAATTGGCCTGGATGGCTGCGGGCCTGCATTGCAGTGCCAACGAGCGGCGCGCCGATGAGGCCAGCCGCGATGTGGAGGCCTGGCTCAAATGCAAATACATGCGCGAGCATCTGGGCGAAGAGTTTGGCGGCGTAGTCACAGCCGCCACCAACTTCGGCATTTTTGTCACGCTCGATGCGATGTATGTCGAGGGCCTGGTGCACATCACCGAGCTCGGCGGCGAATACTTCCGCTTTGACGAGGCGCGTCAGGAGTTGCGCGGCGAGCGCACCGGCATCCGTTACGCCATTGGCACGCGGGTGCGGGTTCAGGTCAGCCGGGTTGATCTGGATGGCCGCAAGATCGATTTCCGGCTGGTACGCGAAGGCGAAGAGCTGTTGACCCGCGCCATGAAAGACAAGGCGGGCGGGCGGGGTTCTGACCTGCCCGATCAGGAGCGGGCGCCACAGCGGACACCCGGCGAGCCGCGCGAGCGCGGCAGTTCGCGGGGTGACAAACGCACTGAGCAACGTTCCGGCGGGCGTGGTGGCGCAGCTGCAGCGGGCAGGGCGCAGAAGTCGCCGATTCAGGCACTCAAGGCGGCAGTCAAGAAGTCGGCGGCCAGCGCCGGACGCAAGCAAAGCAAAAAACCCAGGCGCTAGCCAGGCTCCACCATGCTGATCCGCATCCTGTCTTTTCTGCTCGACACCCTGTTTTTTGTGCTGATCGGTGCGGCGTTGTTGCGCGCCTGGATGAACCGCCTGCGCATCAACATGCGTGCCCAGCCGGGCGTTTTTGTGATGGCGGTGACCGACTGGCTGGTCAAGCCGCTGCGACGGGTTCTGCCCCAAGCGGTGGCGCAGGCGCGTGTGGACTGGGCCAGCCTGCTGGCAGCCTTGCTGCTGTCGCTGCTGTACGCCGTGTTGTGGGCCGCCCTGGTCGGCGCCTTGCTGAACCTGGCTGCTGCCATGCTGCCGGCGCTGCTGCTGGTCGGCCTGAAAATGCTGCTACGTGTGGCCTTGCAACTGGCTTTTGCGGTGGTACTGGTCTATGCCCTGATGTCGTGGCTGCAACCCGGCTCACCCATCTACGGTTTGATGGGCCGGCTGGCCGAGCCCCTGCTGGCGCCGCTGCGCCGCTTCATTCCGGCGATTGGCGGCATAGACCTGTCGGCGCTGGTGCTGCTGCTGCTGCTACAGATAGGCCTGATGGTTCTGGGCTAACAGGCCAGCCGTCAACACCTGCCCCGGGTGGTACAGCGCCCAGTTGTCGGCCAGAAGGCCGTGCTGGAAAACGGCGTTGCAGGCCGCATCAAGCGCAGTCTGGCCGCCGGCCAGCAAGGCCCCCAGCATGCCGGCCAGCACATCGCCGGTGCCCGCTGTCGCCAGCCGCGCATTGCCTGTCGGGTTGACCAGCGCCATCTCGCCCGGCGCGGCGATCACGCTGCCGGAGCCTTTGAGTACCACCACACACTGGAATTGTTCGGCGAGCTGGTGCGCAGCACCAAAGCGGTCAGCCTGCACGCTGCCGGCGCTGCAGCCCAGCAGGCGGGCTGCTTCCAGCGGGTGCGGCGTCAGAACGGTGCGGTAAGCGCGGCCCCGGCGGGCGCGCAGCAGGGCCTGCAACTGGGTATCGCGGCTGATCACATTCAGCGCGTCGGCGTCCAGCACCAGTGCGGCCGCGCTGGACAAGGCCCGGGGCAAGACCCCGGCCACTGCATCACCGCCGCCGCAGCCACACACCACCACCTGCTGGCTGAAGTCGAGTGCGGCCGGGCTGCGGAACATCAATTCGGGCTGCTGCGGATCCACCGTCAAGCCCGCTTGCCCGAGCAGGGCCACAAACACCCGCCCCGCACCCGCATGTAATGCAGCCCGGCCCGCCAGCAACGCGGCACCGGCCATCTGGGTCGCGCCACCGGACTCACCGCCCAGGATGACGACATCGCCAAAACTGCCTTTGTGGCTGGCGTGAGGCGCCCGGTCCCGGGCGGGCCGGCCCACACGGTCCCGGCCCAGCAGCCAGGCTTGGGGGGCAGGGTCGGGCGCGGGCATGTCACCCGGGGTGACACCCAGATCGTCCCACCAGATCTGCCCGGCCAGGTCGCGGCCCCTGCCAGTGAACAGACCTGGCTTCACGGTTAAAAATGTCAAGGTAAATCGGTCTTTAGCCCTTTGCTGGTATGCGTTAGCAGCTATTGATTCAATAGCAAGGTCAGTGCCGGTATCGGCATCCAGCAGGCTCGGGATGTCCAGCGCCAGGACGGGCTGCGGGCTGCCGCGCAGCAAGGCCAGCCATTGGCTCAGCCGGTCCGTGCCGGTATCGGATGGGCGTGGCGTAGCGCCTATGCCCAGCAAGGCGTCCAGGGCGAAGTCGAAACCGGTGGGCGGCGCCTCTGCAAACGCGACGCCGGCGGCCTGCGCCCGGGCGTGTGAAGCCAGGGCGTCAGCCGGCACCCGGGATGTATCGCGCGCGCCCAGCCAGGTCACGCTCACCTTTTTCCCCCACTGGTGAAGATGCATTGCGGCTTCCAGGCCATCGCCGCCGTTGTTGCCCGGCCCGCAGGCGATCCAGATGTGCTGCGCATGCGGCGCCAGCGCCAGGCTCAGACGGGCCGCTGCAAGGCCGGCGCGCTGCATCAGGCTGTGGGCCGGCAGGGTGGCTGCTGCCGCCTGCTCCAGACGCCGCGTGGCGGCAATGCCGTAAAGCGGCAGGCTGAGGGTGCTGGAGAGGACTTGCATGGACGGATTGTGGGCGCTTCAGGCGCTGGCGGCCTTGAGCCTGCTCAGGTCCAGCCCTTCCATGTCGATGTCCGGCGTTTTGCCGGCCACCAGGTCGGCCACGGCACGCGCGCTGCCGCAGCTGAGCGCCCAGCCGCTGGAGCCGTGACCCAGGTTCAGCCACAGGCCGGGCAGGCCGCTGGCGCCAAGAATCGGGGGACCGTCGGGCAGCATGGGCCGTGCGCCTTTCCACTCCTGCACATGGGCAGCGCTGTTCGAGGTGTGGGCGGCGCCGGGAAACCAGTCCTGCAGCACCCTGTACAGGGTCTGCAGCGACGCGGCGCGTTTTTTGTCGGGCACGCCGCCGATTTCGGCGCTGCCGGCCACCCGCACGCGATGACCAAGGCGGGAAATGGCCACTTTGTAACGTTCGTCCATCAGGGCGCTGCGTGGCGCATTCAGGGGTTCCCGGATGGCGGCGCTGATCGAGTAGCCATAAACCGCCGCCATGGGAATCTGGATGCCCAGCGGCCGCAGCAGTGCGGCTGAGGCCAGACCGGCACACAGCACCACCGCATCAAAGCGCCGGGGCGTGGTTTCGCCTGCTATCAAAAAAGTAGCTGCTTGCGTACGCTCCATATGGGCGACAGTTTTGTTGAACTCGAAATGCACACCCGCCAGCTGGGCCTGGGCCTTCAGCAGCAGGGCAAACTGGCGGCAATTGGCCACCTCGTCATCGGGCAGGTGGATGGCGCCCAGAAAAGGCGTGTCCGGGTTCAGGGCCGGCTCCAGCTGGCGCGCCTCGTCGGAACCGACCTGCCGGAAAGCCACGCCGGCATCGCGCAGCACCTGCAGGCCGGGCTCGACCATGCGTGCATCGGTGTCGGCGCGCAGCAATACCATGTAGCCGCTGCTGCGGTCGTATTCGAGCTGCTGGTCAGCGGTGATGGCGTGCAGGCGCTGGCGGCTGTAAAAGGCCAGGCGTTGCAGGCGCGTCCGATTGGCCAGGTAGGTCTCGAGCTTGCAGGCGCGCCACCACTTCCACATCCAGGCCAGCTCGCTGCCGGACAGCGGCAGGCTCAAACGCACCGGCGCATGGCGGCCCAGCAGGTGCCCCATGACCTTGGACGGCATGCCGGGCGCCGCCCAGGGGGTGACATAACCGGGGGCGATCACGCCGGCATTGGCGAAACTGCTTTCCTCGGCGGCCGCGCCGCGGCGCTCGAACACGGTCACCTCATGCCCGTCAGAAGCCAGCTCCCATGCGGTGGTGATGCCGATGATGCCGGCGCCTATGACGGCGACCTTCATGCCGGGCACCGGAAAAACGGGCTGGAAAGGCGGAAAACGGGCAATGGCATGTTTATTCAGTCAAATCAGGTTCAGGCCCCATACCGGCGGGTGTTGAATGTTATTGTTTTCATGACATCTGTGCGCCGGAACGGACGCCGGGTCAGGTGATCCCGGATGGGAGGCGTGAAAGCTCGGGGGAGAGCGGGATGTTATACTCAACAGGTTGTGCGAAAGGCAATTCCGCCAGTCGTGCAATAAATCGCAAATCAGCCATTCAAGGTGTTGTCCGCGAGACTTCTGAAAAAGAGGCTCCCGGGTGATAAGCGCTGATTTTAGACACAACCTTTGGAGTATCTCTATGTCAACAAGCATGCGTGAAATGCTGGAAGCCGGCGTCCATTTCGGTCACCAAACCCGCTTCTGGAACCCGAAGATGGCCCCGTATATCTTCGGCCACCGCAACCGTATCCACATCATCAACCTCGAAAAATCGCTGCCGATGTTCGAGGAAGCGATGAAATTCGTCAAACAACTGTCTGCCAATCGCGGCACGATTTTGATGGTGGGCACCAAGCGTCAGGCTCGCGAACTGGTTTCGACCGAAGCCAAACGCGCCGGCGTGCCCTTTGTCGACCAGCGCTGGCTGGGCGGCATGCTGACCAACTTCAAGACGGTCAAGACCTCGATCAAGCGCCTCAAGGAAATGAAAGCCCAGCAGGAAGTTGGCCTGGATACCCTGAGCAAAAAAGAGCAGCTCACGTTCAAGCGTGAAATGGAAAAACTCGAAAAAGACATAGGCGGCATCCAGGACATGAATGCCTTGCCGGACGCAATTTTCGTGATCGACGTGGGCTTCCACAAAATTGCCATCCTCGAAGCCAAGAAACTCGGCATTCCGCTGATCGGCGTGGTGGACTCCAACCATTCGCCCATAGGCATTGACTACGTCATCCCCGGCAACGACGACTCGTCCAAGGCTGTGGCCCTGTACGCACGCGGCATTGCCGACGCGATCATCGAAGGCCGCGCCAGCGCTGGCAACGAAGTGGTCAAGATGGTCTCGGCTGAGAGCAGCGACGAATTCGTCGAAGTGGAAAACGCCGCCGCCTGATTGGTCCGGCCCTGCGCCTGACGCGAAAAAGGGGCTCGCGTAGCCCCTTTTTCGCAGCCTTGTTCAAAGGCACCCCTATTTATTTGAAGTCAACACGACACACGGAGAACCGAAGATGGCAATCACAGCAAGCATGGTCGCAGAGTTGCGCGCAAAAACCGACGCCCCGATGATGGAGTGCAAAAAAGCACTGACCGAAGCCGAAGGCAACTTCGAGAAGGCCGAAGAAATCCTGCGCGTCAAGCTCGGCAACAAGGCCGGCAAGGCCGCTTCCCGCGTCACCGCTGAAGGCGTGATCGCCTTCCACAGCGAAGGCGGCACAGGCGCGCTGGTCGAGATCAACTGCGAGACCGACTTTGTCACCAAAAACGACAGCTTTCTGGCTTTCACAGACGCGGTGGTCAAGGGTATTGTCAAAAACAATCCGGCTGATGTGGCCGCCATTGGCTCGATGCCGCTGAGCCTGGACGGCTTTGGCCCGACTGTCGAAGACGTGCGCAAGGGCCTGATCGGCAAGATCGGCGAGAACATGAGCGTGCGCCGTTTCCAGCGTTTTTCGGGTGGCAAGCTGGCCTCTTACCTGCATGGCACACGCATCGGTGTGGTGGTGGAGTATGACGGCGATGAGACTGCTGCCAAAGACGTGGCCATGCATGTGGCGGCCATGAAGCCGGTGTCGCTGTCCAGCGACCAGGTGCCGGCCGAGCTGGTGGCACGTGAGCGCTCCGTTGCCGCTGCCAAGGCGGCCGAAGACGCTTCCGTCGCGGTTGCCGCCGGCAAGCCGGTGCAATCCCCCGAGATTGTTGCCAAGCGTATCGAAGGCGGCGTGCAGAAATACCTCAAGGAAGTCAGCCTGCACAACCAGTCTTTTGTCAAAAACGACAAGCAGACTGTCGAGCAGATGCTCAAGGAAAAAGGCACCACCGTGAAGGCGTTCACGCTGTATGTCGTTGGTGAAGGCATCGAGAAAAAGGTCGACGATTTTGCTGCAGAAGTAGCCGCCCAGGTGGCTGCTGCCAAAGCGGCCTGATGGCGCCTGCTGACCCGAAAGGCCGCTAAACTTACGCCCATAAAAACGACAGGAACTCCCCTCATGCCAGCCTACAAGCGAATCTTGTTGAAACTTTCAGGTGAAGCCTTGATGGGAGACGATGCCTTCGGTATCAATCGTGCAACGATTGTGCGCATGGTTGAGGAAATTGCCGAAGTCACACGCATGGGTGTTGAAGTGGCTGTGGTCATTGGTGGCGGCAATATTTTTCGCGGTGTGGCAGGCGGCTCGGTCGGCATGGACCGTGCGACTGCCGATTACATGGGCATGCTGGCCACCGTGATGAACGCGCTGGCGCTCGGTGACACCATGGACAAGGCCGGTCTGACGCCGCGTGTGATGTCGGCCATCGGCATCGAGCGTGTGGTTGAGCCCTATGTCCGGCCCAAGGCCTTGCAGTACCTCGAAGAAGGCAAGGTCGTGATTTTTGCGGCTGGCACCGGCAATCCGTTTTTCACCACCGATACGGCGGCTGCATTGCGCGGCGCCGAAATCGGTGCCGAGATTGTGCTCAAGGCCACCAAGGTCGACGGCGTGTACAGCGCGGACCCGAAGAAGGACCCGCTGGCCACGCGTTACACCAATATCACCTTTGACGAAGCCATGGGCAGGAACCTGGAAGTGATGGACGCGACGGCCTTTGCGCTGTGCCGCGACCAGAAGCTGCCGATCAAGATATTCAGCATTTTCAAACACGGTGCGCTCAAGCGTGTGGTGCAGGGCGAGGACGAAGGAACACTGGTCCACGTCTGAAGCGGATCGATGGCCTGGCCCTTCCTGTCCAGTTTGCAGAACAATAATCCATCCGGAGATAACCATCATGAGTATTCCCGACATCAAGAACAATGCCGAGCAGAAGATGCAGCAATCGGTGGAATCCTTCAAGAACGCACTGACCAAAATCCGCACCGGCAGGGCGAACCCGGGTCTGCTTGACACCGTCCACGTGGACTATTATGGCGCCATGGTGCCAATCAGCCAGGTCGCCAATGTCTCGCTGCTCGATGCCCGCACCATCAGTGTTGCCCCGTGGGAAAAAGGCATGGGCGCCAAGATTGAGAAAGCCATCCGCGACTCCGATCTGGGACTCAACCCGGCCTCCCAGGGCGACCTGATCCGCGTGCCCATGCCGGCCATGACCGAAGAGCGCCGCAAGGAGTTGACCAAGGTGGTGCGCTCCGAAGGTGAACACGCCAAGGTGGCGATCCGCAATTTGCGTCGCGATGCCAACGACGGTGTGAAAAAGCTGGTCAAGGAGAAACTGGCGTCGGAAGACGACGAACGCCGTGCCCACGACGAAGTCCAGAAATTCACCGATCGTTTCATTGCCGAAGTCGACAAGCTGGTCGCAGGCAAGGAACAAGACATCATGGCGGTTTGATCCCGCTGCACCGGCCTGATTGCTGACATGGCCACTCCAAGCTCCACCGTCGTTCCACACCATGTCGCCATCGTGATGGACGGCAATGGCCGCTGGGCCACGCGGCGTTTTCTGCCGCGCATCGCCGGCCACAAGCAGGGGGTCGGCGCGCTGAACCGCTGCGTGCAGGCCTGTATGGCCCGCGGTATCGGGGTGCTGACCGTTTTTGCCTTTTCATCCGAGAACTGGAACCGCCCCGCCGACGAAGTCTCGGGTCTCATGGAGCTGCTGGCGCTGTCGCTGGCCCGTGAGGTACCGTCGCTCCAGGCCAACGGCGTGCAGCTTCATTTTGTCGGCGACCGTCAGCGCCTTTCCGACAAGTTCAAGGCCGGGTTGACGCAGGCGGAGCAAACCACCTCGGGCAACCAGCGCCTGATCCTCAACGTGTGTTTCAACTACGGTGGGCGCTGGGATATTGCGCAGGCCGCCCGCAAACTCGCCGTTGAGGGCCAGGAAATCACCGAACTGGCGCTGGACCGTGCGCTGGCACTGGCCCATGTGCCGGACCCGGATCTCCTGATCCGCACCGGCGGCGAAATGCGCATCAGCAACTTCCTGCTCTGGCAGGCGGCTTACGCTGAACTGCACTTTTCCGACAAGCTCTGGCCCGATTTTGATGACGCCGCGCTGGATGAAGCGATTGCGGTGTACCGCAGCCGCGAGCGGCGTTTTGGCCAGACATCCGCTCAACTCGGGGGCAGCAAGTCCCCCGGCATGAAAGCCGCCTGATGCTCAAGCAACGCGTGATCACCGCACTGGTGCTGCTGGCCATCTTGCTGCCTGCGCTGTTTTACCCGACTCCGGTGCCGTTTGCGCTGGTCGCCTTGCTGCTGATCGCGGCGGGCGGATGGGAATGGGCGCGCCTGAATGCTTATGGACCGCTGAGCGCGCTCGGCGCCGGCTTTGTCTGCGTGCTGCTCTGCGGCATGTCCTGGGATATGGGGTTGCTGGACAAGCCTTTGCCTTTGCTCTGGCGTCTGGCGGGCGCCGCCTGGGTGCTGGCCGGCGCCTGGCTGCTGCGCGGCGGTGTCGCGGGCTGGCCGCGCATTCCCCGCTTCATCCGCCTTGTCGGGGGGCTGGTGGCGCTGTGGCTGGCCTGGCTGGCTGTGGCGCAGGCGCGTTTTATGGGCATTGAGTTTTTGCTCTCGGTGTTGTTGCTGGTCTGGGTGGCTGACATCGGGGCTTATTTCGCCGGCAAGGGGTTTGGCGGGCGTTTCAGCAAAGGCAAGCTGGCGCCAGCCATCAGCCCCGGTAAAAGCTGGGAGGGCGTCTGGGGCGGCATGCTCGGCGTGTTGCTGTTGTGTGGCATCTGGCTGGTCCTGGATACCACCGGTCAGAGCCTGTATGCCCGCCTGACGGCACAACACGGCCTGGTGTTTACTTTGTTGGCCATGATTTTTCTGGCGGCGCTCAGCGTGGTCGGGGATCTGGTGGAGTCCCTGATCAAGCGCAGTGCCGGTGTCAAGGACTCCAGCGGTTTGCTGCCCGGCCACGGCGGCGTGCTGGACCGGGTGGATGCCCTGCTGCCGGTGCTGCCGCTGGCCATGATGCTGATCAGCGTCTGACATATATGGGCCCCACGCTTGTCGCTTCGCGTACTGCGCTGCCCCCCGAGAGGGCCCTCGCGCCTTGGGGCGGCCCTGCGTCGCTCGATTCCCCATGAAAAAACAAAACGTCACGGTGCTGGGATCGACCGGCTCGGTGGGAGTCAACACACTGGACGTGATCGCGGCTCACCCCGACCGTTTTGAGGTGTTTGCGCTCAGCGCTTCCACCCAGACCGAATTGATGCTGGCGCAATGCATGCGTTTCAAGCCGCGCTACGCCGTCATGGCGAGTGCGCCCCACGCCCGGGAGTTGGCCCACAGCCTTAAGTCCAATGGGCTGGAAACCAAAGTCCTTTCAGCGCCGGATGCTCTCGAAACCATAGCGTCCGATCAACGTGTGGATATCGTGATGGCGGCCATTGTGGGTGCGGCGGGCCTGGCGCCCTGCATGGCCGCTGCGCGCGCCGGCAAGCGGCTGCTGCTGGCTAACAAGGAAGCGCTGGTGGTCGGCGGTGAAATTTTCATGCAGGCTGTGCGCGAGGGCGGTGCCCAGTTGTTGCCCATAGACAGCGAGCATTCCGCCATTTTCCAGTCCTTGCCGGAAGACCCGGCGGTCTGGGCCGAACGCATTGACAAAATCATCCTGACCGCCTCGGGGGGGCCGTTTCGCACCCGCGCAGCGGCGACATTGCGCGATGTCACGCCCGACGAGGCCTGCGCCCATCCGAACTGGGTCATGGGCCGGAAAATTTCGGTGGATTCCGCGACCATGATGAACAAGGCGCTGGAAGTAATCGAGGCGCGTTATCTGTTTGGCCTGGAACCCGCGCAGATCGAGGTCGTGATTCATCCGCAGAGCATCATCCATTCGATGGTGCAATACCGCGACACGTCGGTCGTGGCGCAGCTCGGCACGCCCGACATGCGGGTGCCCATTGCCTATGGCCTGGCCTGGCCCGGGCGCATCACATCGGGCGCACAGGCGCTTGATTTCCGGGCGCTGTCCAGCATGACCTTCGCCGAGCCCGATCACCAGCATTTTCCCGGTTTGCCACTGGCCTGGGAGGTGCTCCTTGCGCCTGCCGGCACACCTGCCATACTGAATGCGGCCAATGAGATCGCGGTGGCAGCCTTTCTGGAAAAACGCATACGTTTTGACCAGATTCACGCGGTTAATTGCGGAACTCTGGAAGCGGTGCAGGCTTCTCAAGTCCGTGGGATAGGGGATTTGCTGGCGCTGGACGCCCAGGCGCGCGCTGCGGCCACGGCCATCGCCGTACAGCTGACGATTTGACTGGAGTTTTGCCATGTTGACCTTGGTCGCTTTTGTGCTTGCCCTGGGCTTGCTGATCGCCGTGCATGAATACGGCCACTATCGCGTGGCTGTGGCCTGTGGCATCAAGGTCCTGAAGTTCTCCGTCGGGTTCGGCAAGCCGATCTACACCTGGCGGATAAAAAACAGTCCGACTGAATTTTCCATCGGCATGCTGCCGCTGGGCGGTTACGTCAAGATGCTCGACGAGCGTGAAGCGCCGGTGGACCCGTCCGAGCGTCACCTGGCCTTCAACACCCAGCCTTTGCGCGCCCGTGCCGCCGTCGTGGCTGCCGGGCCTGCGGCCAATCTGCTGCTGGCCGTGCTCCTGTATGCCGTGGTCAACTGGAGCGGTCTTCAGGAGCCGCAGGCTTTGCTGGCCAGCCCGGTGGCCGGATCCATCGCCGAGCGTGCCGGCTTGCGCGGCGGCGAACAGGTGCAGCAGGCCGGTTTTGATGATGACGTCTTGCAGGACGTACGGTCGTTTGAAGATCTGCGCTGGCGCCTGACCCAGGGCGCGCTCAGTGGCCGGGATGTGCGGCTGCTGGTCAGCAGCGAGCCGGCACCGGCTTCCGGCCGCAGTGTGCTGTTGAAACTGAGCGAGCTCAATGCCGCAGACGCTGACGCCCAGCTGTTCCGCAAGATTGGCCTGGTCGGGCCGTTGACCCTGCCGGTGATCGGCGAAACCATGCCGGGAAGTGCGGCCGAAAAATCCGGCCTGCAAAGCGCTGATCTGGTCTTGCGCGTTGGCGGGCAGCCTGTCGTGGATGGCCAGCAATTGCGCGAAATCATCCGGGCGGCGGCGGGACGGACGCAGAGCTGGCAGATCCTGCGCGCCGGACAGACCCTGACGCTGAACGTGACGCCGGAAGTCAAGCAGGAAGGCGGGCAGCCGGTCGGGCGCATAGGCGCTTATGTGGGTGCACCGCCGGCCATGGTCACCGTGCGTTACGGGCCGCTTGACGGCTTGTGGAATGGCGCGCTGCGGACCTGGCAGGTCTCGGTGCTGACCCTGAAAATGATGGGCAAGATGGTGATCGGCGAGGCGTCGCTGAAAAACCTCAGTGGCCCTCTGACGATTGCCGATTACGCCGGCAAGTCAGCCAGTCTGGGCTGGACCGCTTACCTGCTGTTTCTGGCCCTGATCAGCGTCAGCCTGGGTGTGCTGAATTTACTGCCCTTGCCGGTTTTGGATGGTGGACACCTGATGTATTATCTTTGGGAGGCGCTGACCGGCAAAAGCGTATCGGACGCGTGGATGGACCGGTTGCAGCGCGGAGGCGTTGCCATCCTGCTGGGCATGATGTCTGTTGCCCTGTTTAACGATGTCTCCCGGCTTTTGGGATAACACCATTTTTTTCATGCAAAAACAAATCAAACGATTCAAGGTCCGCAGCGTCAGCGCGATGGTGGCAAGTTTTCTGATTGCGCATTCCGCCTGGGCCGTGGATCCATTCACCGTGCGCGATATCCGGGTGGAGGGTTTGCAGCGGGTGGAGCCAGGTACCATTTTTGCGTCGCTGCCTTTTCGGGTTGGCGAAACCTACACCGACGACAAGGGCGCTGGCGCGATCCGGGCCCTGTTTGGCCTGGGTCTGTTCAAGGATGTGCGGCTGGAAGTCAGCGGTGATGTGCTGGTGGTGATTGTTGAAGAGCGTCCCACAGTGGCCGACGTTGACTTTGTCGGTGCCAAGGAATTTGAAAAGGACGTGCTGAAAAAGGCCTTGCGCGAGATCGGGCTTGCCGACGGCCGGCCTTTCGACAAGGCACTGGCTGACCGCGCCGAGCAGGAGCTCAAGCGGCAGTACGTCAACCGCAGTCTTTACGGCGCTGAAGTCCTGACCACCGTGACGCCGATCGAACGCAACCGGGTCAACGTGACCTTCAGTGTGACCGAAGGTGATGTTGCCAAGATCAAGGAAATCCGGATTGTGGGCAACAAGGTGTTCAGCGAGTCCACGCTGCGTGGCCTGTTTGACCTCGATACCGGCGGCTGGCTGAGCTGGTACACCAAGTCAGACCGGTATTCGCGCAACAAGCTCAATGCCGACATCGAGACCCTGCGCTCTTATTACCTGACCCGTGGCTATCTTGAATTCAAGGTGGACTCCACCCAGGTGGCGATCTCGCCGAACAAGCAGGATATTTCGGTGACCATCAATGTCACCGAGGGCGAGCGTTTCACGGTATCGGGCGTCAAGCTGGAAGGCAATTTCCTGCAGCGCGAGGAAGAATTCAAGTCCCTGGTGGCCATCAAGCCGGGCGAAGCCTACAACGCCGACCAGGTGGCCGAGACCGTCAAGGCCTTCACCGAGTATTACGGCAGTTTTGGTTTTGCCTTTGCCAAGGTGGAAGCCCTGCCGGAAATCGACCGTGCCAACAACCGGGTGGCATTTGTGCTGCAAGGCGAGCCTGCACGGCGCGCCTATGTGCGGCGCATCAACCTCAGCGGCAACAACCGGACCCGCGACGAAGTCGTGCGGCGGGAGTTCCGGCAGTTTGAAGCGTCGTGGTACGACGGCGACAAAATCCGGCTGTCGCGCGACCGGGTGGACCGGCTCGGTTATTTCACCGAGGTCAATATCGACACCCAGGAAGTCCCGGGAACCCCCGATCAGGTGGATGTCAACATGTCGGTGGTCGAAAAACCCACGGGCAACCTGCAATTGGGCGCCGGTTTTTCAAGCGCTGACAAGCTGTCGCTGTCCTTCGGTTTCAAGCAGGAAAATGCGTTTGGCACCGGCAACTACCTTGGCCTGGAAGTCAACACCGGCAAATACAACCGCCAGCTGGTGCTGAGCACGGTGGATCCGTATTTCACCGCCGACGGCATTTCCCGCACGATTGATGTTTACCAGCGCACATCGCGCCCTTACGAGAGCCAGCTCGGTATTGTCGGTGGCCGTGTGATCGGCGACTATCTGCTCAAGACGACGGGCGCGAGCATGCGTTTCGGCGTGCCTTTCAGCGAAGTCGACACCGTTTATTTTGGTGGTGGCTTCGAGCAGATTGATATTTCCGGCATCAACCTGCCTTTGGTCTACCGGGACTATGTCAGGGACTTTGGCGCGAAGAGTAATTCTGTGCCCTTGACCATAGGCTGGTCGCGCGACGAGCGCGACAGCGCATTGGTGCCCACCAAAGGACGCTTCCAGCGCCTCTACGGCGACTGGGGGGTGGCCGGAGACGCCAAATTCCTGCGCAGCAACTACCAGTTCCAGCAATACATCCCGCTGAACAAACAGTTCACCATTGCCCTGAACACCGAACTCGGCTGGGGCAAAGGGCTGGGCGGACAGCCTTTCCCGGTTTTCAAAAGCTTTTACTCGGGTGGCCTGGGGTCAGTGCGCGGCTTTGAAGCGGGGTCCCTGGGCCCACGCGACGCGCAGGGCAACTCCATTGGCGGACCGAAAAAAATCACGCTCAATGCCGAGTTGATCACACCGTTTCCTGGCGCAGGCAACGACAGGACTTTGCGGATGTTCGGTTTTGTGGATGCCGGCAATGTGTTTGGCGAGAACGAAAAATACACCCTCGGTGAACTGCGCAGCTCGGTGGGTATTGGTATCAGCTGGATTTCGCCGCTGGGCCCGCTGCGCCTGGCGTTCGCCCATCCGACCAAGAAAAAACCAGAAGATAAAATCCAGAGATTGCAATTCCAGATTGGTACATCGTTCTAATGAAATATTTCTCAATCAAGTTTTTTCTGGCTGCCGTCGTGGCCCTGGCTGCTTGCGCGGCTGGTGCGCAGGAATTCAAGATCGGCATCGTCAACATCGACCGCATCTTCCGTGAAGCCAACAGCGCGAAGGCGGCCCAGGCCAAGCTTGAGGCGGAATTTGGCAAGCGCGAGAAAGAAATCACCGACCTGGGCGCGCAGCTGAAAGCGCTGGCCGACAAGTTCGACCGCGAGGCACCCACCCTTGCCGAAAGCCAGCGCACCGCTCGGCAAAAGCAGCTGGTGGAGCAGGACCGGGATTTCCAGCGCAAACGCCGTGAGTTCCAGGAAGATCTCAATGCGCGCAAGAACGAAGAGCTGCAGCAAGTCATCGAGCGTGCCAACCGGGTTGTCAAGACGGTGGCAGAGGCCGAAAAGTACGACCTCGTGCTGCAGGAGGCGGTTTACGCCAATCCCAAGCACGACATCACCGACAAGGTCATTCGGGCATTGAACGCGGCCCGTTGAATTGACGGCAGGAGCGTAATGTGACGCTCAGACTTGCGGACATTGTTGCCTCGCTGGCGGGCGAATTTGATGCCCGTCTGGTGGGTGACCCGCAGACGCTGATCGAGCGGCTGGCGCCCCTGGAGTCGGCCAGCGCCACCGAACTGAGCTTTCTCAGCCACCCCAAATACCTTGGAAAACTGGCCGCCAGTACGGCGGCCTGTGTGGTTGTGGCCCCGGCTGCGGAAGAGGCGGCCAGACGGCGCGGCGCCTGCATCATTGTGGACGACCCCTATTTCTACTTCGCGCGGTTGACCCGGCTGTGGAGGCAACGTCACCCATCTGCGGGCGGGTCCGCCGGGCCCCTGCGCCATCCCAGCGCTTTTATTGATCCGCAGGCGCTGTTGGCAGCCGATGTGAGCGTGGGTGCATTTGCCTGCATAGGCGCGCGCGCAGTGCTGGGTGCGGGTGTGTCTGTAGGCGCGCATTGCGTGATCGGCAACGATGTGAGCTTAGGGGCTGAAACACGCCTGGAGGCCCGGGTGACCGTGGCAGAGGGCTGCGTGCTGGGTCAGCGCTGCCTGGTGCACCCCGGCGCCGTGATAGGCGCTGACGGCTTTGGCTTTGCGCCGCATGCGGGGCGTTGGGAAAAGATCGAACAACTCGGCATGGTGCGCATAGGCGACGATGTCGAGATTGGTGCCAACAGCTGTATCGACAGGGGGGCCTTGCAGGACACCGTGATCGAAGACGGCGTCAAGCTGGACAACCTGGTGCAGATTGGCCATAACGTGCGGATCGGACGGCACAGCGCGCTGGCCGGTTGTGCCGGCGTCGCAGGCAGCGCCAGCATTGGGGCACATTGCACGGTAGGTGGCGGCGCCGTGGTGCTCGGGCATTTGAGCCTGGCTGACCATGTGCATATTTCTGCGGCTTCGGTGGTCACACGGTCGATTCACCAGCCGGGTCACTACACCGGGCTTTTTCCCATCGACGACAATGCGCGATGGGAAAAAAATGCCGCCACGCTCAAACAGCTTCACGCTTTGCGTGAGCGCCTGAAGGCGCTGGAGCAGGCAAGTCCTCAAGCTCTTACCAAAAGCCCCCAAAAATCATGATGGACATTCACGAAATTCTCAGCCAGCTTCCGCACCGCTACCCCTTTTTGCTGGTGGACCGGGTGCTCGAACTCGAAAAAGGCAAACGCATCAAGGCGCTGAAGAACGTCACGATCAACGAGCCCTTTTTTACGGGCCATTTTCCGCACCGCCCTGTGATGCCGGGCGTGCTCATGCTCGAAGCCATGGCGCAGGCGGCGGCCTTGCTGGCTTTTGACATGCAGGGCATTCGCCCGGACGACAAGACCGTGTATTACTTTGCCGGCATTGATGGCGCGCGCTTCAAGCGGCCGGTTGAGCCGGGCGACCAGCTGGTCATGGAAGTGAGCCTGCTGCGGCTCAAAGCCGGTGTGTTCAAGTTCAAGGGCACGGTCCATGTCGAGGCCAACCTGGCCTGCGAGGCCGAGTTGATGTGCACCATGCGCACCATCGCCTGAGCCCGCAGGAGAAGACTTTCCGTGACAGGTATTCATTCCACGGCGCTGGTCGACCCGCAGGCCCAGCTCGACAGCAGCGTCAGTGTCGGGCCTTACACCGTGATCGGCCCCCATGTCAGGGTGGGCGCGGGCACCACCATTGGCGCGCATTGCGTGATCGAAGGCCACACCACCATAGGCCAGGACAACCGGATTTTCCAGTTCAATTCGCTCGGGGCGATTCCGCAGGACAAGAAATATGCCGGCGAGCCTGGCGAGCTGGTGATCGGCGACCGCAACACCATCCGCGAGTTCTGCACTTTCAATATCGGCACGCCCGGCGGAGGCGGGGTGACCAGGCTGGGCAACGACAACTGGATGATGGCGTACGTGCACCTGGCGCACGACTGCCTGGTAGGCAACAACACCACCTTCGCCAATAACTCGCAACTGGCCGGCCATGTGACGGTCGGCGACTGGGTGATCCTCGGTGGTTTCACCGTGGTGCATCAGTTCGTCCGGCTGGGCGCACACAGCATGACGGCCATGTGTGCGCTGCTGTTTGCGGACTTGCCGCCGTTTGTGATGTGCCAGGGCCAGCCCGCCGAGGCGCGGTCCATGAATTTTGAGGGCCTGCGCCGGCGCGGCTTTTCAGCCGAACGGATTGCTGCGGTCAAGGCCATGCACAAGGCGCTTTACCGCGAGGACCTGACGCTGGCACAGGCCACGGCGCGCATCGCGGAACTGACTTCGGCCTATCCCGAGGCGCAGCCGGATGTGCAGATGATGTTGTCCTTCCTCGCCGACACCTCGCCGCAGCGCGGCATTGTGCGTTAGCAGGCTGCCGCCGTGAAAGCCGCTGGCGGTCCGGCCTCTCCCGCGCTGGCGATGGTCGCTGGTGAAACCTCGGGCGATCTTCTGGCCGGTTTGCTGCTCGATGGTTTTCGCGCGCGCTGGCCTGATCTGCATTCTGTCGGCATAGGCGGGCCGCAGATGGCCAGGCGCGGCTTTGAGGCCTGGTGGCCGAGCGAGAAACTGGCGGTGCGCGGTTATGTGGAGGTGTTGCGCCACTACCGCGAAATTGTCGGCATCCGGCGGCGGCTGAAAGACAAACTTCTGCAGCAGCGCCCGGATGTTTTTATCGGCGTGGACGCGCCCGACTTCAACCTGGACCTGGAAGCGGCGCTGAAAGCCGCCGGTATTCCGACCGTGCACTTCATCAGTCCGGCGATTTGGGCCTGGCGCGCCGACCGGGTCGACAAAATCCGCCGCAGTGTCGACCATGTGCTCTGCATTTTCCCGTTTGAACCGGCCTTGCTGGCCCAGCATGGCATCAGCGCCAGCTATGTGGGGCATCCGCTGGCCAGCATGATCCCGATGCAGGCCGACAGCGCCGCAGCGCGCCGGAAACTGGGTTTGCAGCCTGACGACCTGGTGCTGGCGGTGTTGCCGGGCAGCCGCCGTTCTGAGGTGCTGTATTTGGCCGACAGGCTGTTTCGGGCTGCAGCCCTTGTCCGGCTTGCGAAGCCAGCTATCAAAATCATAGTCCCTGCGGTGCCCGCCCTGCGCCAGCAAATTGCCGAAGCCGCCGTTGCCGCAGGCCTGCCTGCTGATGCGCAGATTGTCGATGGCCAGTCGCACACGGTGCTGGCCGCCTGCGACCTGACCCTGATTGCCAGCGGCACCGCGACGCTGGAAGCAGCGCTGTTCAAACGCCCCATGGTGATTGCCTACAACATGAACTGGCTGTCGTGGCAGATCATGCAGCGCAAGAAACTGCAGCCCTGGGTCGGCCTGCCCAACATCCTGTGCGCTGATTTTGTGGTGCCTGAACTGCTGCAGGATGCCGCCACGCCGCAGGCGCTGGCCGACGCTGCGTTGCAGTGGATCGATGCGAAAATCAGCGCACCGGAAAAAATTGCCGCGCTTGAACAACGATTCACCAGGCTGCACCACGAGTTGCAGCGCGATACCGCCCAACTGGCCACCGATGCGATCCAGAACATTCTTGAAGGCTGAACAAGTCACCCTGTCCTGGGACACCCCCGGCCTGTGGGCCGGTGTGGACGAGGCAGGGCGCGGACCGCTGGCCGGTCCGGTGGTGGCGGCAGCCGTCATTCTGGACGACCTGCAGCCGATCAAGGGTCTGGCCGACTCCAAGGTGCTGACGGCGCTGCGCCGCGCCAGGCTTTACGACGAAATCCTGGCCAAAGCCCTGTGCTGCTCGATCGCCCAGGCCAGCGTGGAAGAAATCGACAAACTCAACATCCTGCAGGCCACCATGCTGGCCATGCAGCGCGCCGTCGAAGGCCTGCGCCTGAAGCCGGTGAAGGTACTGGTCGATGGCAACCGGCTGCCGGTGCTCAGCATGCTGGCCGAAGCCATCGTCAAGGGCGACGCGCTGGTGCCGTCCATTTCCGCTGCGTCCATTCTGGCCAAGGTGCACCGGGACCGCTGGTGCGAGCAGTTCCATCTGGAATACCCGCAATACGGTTTTGCCGGCCACAAGGGTTACGGCACGGCCGAACACCTGGCGGCGCTGCGCAAGCACGGCGCCTGTCCGCAACACCGCCGCTCGTTCAGCCCGGTGGCCGAGGTGCTGCGTTGAGTACTGGCCTGCCGGCCGCGCCGGTATTTGTCAGCTCGCGCGACAATGCCCTGGTCAAGGACTTGCGCCGGCTGTCCCAGGACAGCACCGCTTACCGCAAACAGGGGCGACTCTGGCTGGAGGGCGACCACCTGTGCCGCGCTGCGCTGGCCCGCGGCCTGAGGCCCGCCGTGGCCGTCTTTTCAGCGTCTTTCTGGCCTCAAGCCCCCGCTGAATGGGCGCAAGCAGCTATAAAAAACATAGTGATTGCCGATGCCTTGCTGCCCGATATCAGCGCGCTGGAGTCGCCCGCGCACATGGGTTTTGTGCTGGATTTGCCGGCCGAGGCCGATCTGCTGCCCGATCAGGCGACGGTCATCCTCGATCGGGTGCAGGACGCCGGCAACGTCGGTTCGATTTTGCGCAGCGCGGCGGCTTTTGGTTTTGGCCAGGTCCTTGCGCTCAAAGGCACGGCGGCCCTCTGGTCGCCCAAAGTGCTGCGGGCCGGCATGGGCGCGCATTTTGGTCTGCGCCTGCTTGAAGGCATGGAGCCGTCGGCGCTGGACGCCCTGCAGGTGCCTATCCTCATCACGAGTTCACACCACGGGCATTTTCTGCACCAGCAGCCCATCCCCATGCCTTGTGCCTGGGCCATGGGGCACGAGGGGCAGGGTGTCAGCGATGTGCTGATGGCCCGCGCCAGCCAGAGCGTGCGCATTGAGCAACCAGGCGGGGAAGAGTCACTGAATGTGGCGGCTGCGGCGGCAGTTTGCCTGTACGCGAGTTCGCTGCGGCGCGCTGCATGAGGCGGCAGGGCTGTGCTTAAGGGAACAGGGTCGTGAACAGGTAAGTGGCAAAAATGACCAGGTGCACCACGCCTTGCAGCACGGTGGTGCGGCCTGTGCCCAGGGACAGCGTGGCGACCAGCAGCGACAGCATCAGCAAAATCGACGCCTTGGCGTCCAGCCCCAGTGTCAGCGTCCAGCCGGTGGCGATGGAGACAATCGCCACGGCGGGAATGGTCAGGCCTATGCTGGCCAGGGCCGAGCCCAGCGCCAGATTGAGGCTGGTCTGCAGGCGGTTGGCCCGCGCCGCCCGCAACGCGGCCACGCCTTCGGGCAGCAGCACCACGGCAGCGATGATGACACCGACCACCGCCAGTGGTGCACCGGCCGCCAGCACCGCAGCTTCTATGGCCGGTGCCAGCGACTTGGCGAGCAGCACCACGGCAGTCAGGCAAGCCAGCAGCAGGCCCAGGCTGGCCAGCGCGACCCGGACGCCCGGGGGTTCGGCGTGAGCGTCTTCATCCGCGCTGCCATTGGCGGGTAAAAAATAATCGCGGTGCCGCACGGTCTGCACCAGCACAAAAGTGCCATACAGCGCCAGCGACACCACCGCAATAAACCCGAGCTGGCCGACACTGTAGAACGGCCCGGCCACCGTCGTGGTGTAGTTGGGCAGCACCAGTGTGAGCACCGCTATCGCCGCCAGTGTGGCCAGTGAGGCGCTGACGCCATACAGCCCGAAACGCTGTTCGCCGAAGCGGCTTCCGCCGACCAGCATGCACAGGCCCACCATGCCGTTGAGAATGATCATCACGGCGGCGAACACCGTGTCGCGGGCCAGCGCGGTGGTGGCCGGGCCGCCTGTGAGCATCAGCGAAACGATCAGGGCCACTTCGATCACGGTCACCGCAACGGCCAGCACCAGGGTGCCGTAAGGTTCACCGACCTTGTGTGCGATCACCTCCGCGTGGTGTACCGCAGCCAGCACACAGGCGAGCATGCCGGCTGCGAGCAGGGCGATAAAGAGCCCGCCAGAGCCGCCCCACAGCCACATGCTGCACAGCAGGACCCAGCCGACAAGCGGCGCGAGAAGAGACCAGAGGGGAAGGGCGGAAGAGCGTGCCATCGGCTTCATGATAGCGTGGGGGACATCGGGGCCTGGCCGGGCTGGTGGTGGCTAGGGCGACAGGCTCCGTCGGGGCGGCCCTGCTTCTGGCTCAAGCTATAATCAGTGGCTTTTCAAAACACAGCTTCGCCCGAGCGCATACAAAGCCAACCCCCTCACAAAAGCAACCCGCAAGAGTCTTACCGAGACGTTTCTTGTGCACGCTTGGGCGAACCGTAACCCATCCGGAGAACCCAGTGCTTTTGTCTCTACAGGGAATATCAGGACGAAGCCCGCACGCCATTCTGGCGCTCGCAGACGGCACGGTCTTTATCGGCAATTCCATAGGCGCCGCAGGCTCCACCGTCGGTGAGGTGGTGTTCAACACCGCGATGACCGGCTACCAGGAAATCCTGACCGACCCGAGCTACTGCCAGCAGATTGTCACCCTCACCTACCCGCACATCGGCAACTACGGCGTCAATCTTGAAGACGTCGAGGCAGAAAAAGTCCATGCGGCCGGCCTGATCATCAAGGATTTGCCGCTGATCGCGTCGAATTTCCGCAGCAGCATGACCCTGTCCGAGTACCTGATCCGGGAAGAGACCGTGGCCATTGCCAACATCGACACGCGCCAGCTGACACGTTTGTTGCGCACCGGGGGCGCGCAAAACGGCTGCATTCTGGGGCTGGCGGCGGGCGAGGAGGTGTCACCGGAGGCGATTGAAAAGGCGGTAGCAGCTGCGCGCAGCGCACCCAGCATGGCCGGCCTCGATCTCGCCAAAGTCGTGTCGGTCAGGCAGTCCTACGCGTGGACCCAGACCGAATGGGAGCTTGGCTCGGGTTACGGGGTACAGATCACGCCAAAATTTCATGTCGTGGCTTTTGACTTCGGTGTGAAGAAAAACATACTGCGCATGCTGGCCCAGCGCGGTGCGCGCATCACCGTGGTGCCGGCGCAGACGCCGGCCGCCGATGTGCTCAAGCTCAAGCCCGACGGCATTTTCCTGGCCAATGGCCCGGGCGACCCAGAGCCCTGCGACTACGCGATTGCGGCCGTGCGCGAACTGATAGAAACCGGTATCCCGACCTTCGGCATCTGCCTGGGCCACCAGATCATGGCGCTGGCCAGCGGTGCCAAAACCTTCAAGATGAAGTTTGGCCACCACGGCGCGAATCACCCGGTGAAAGACCTGGACAACGGCCGCGTCAGCATCACCAGCCAGAACCACGGTTTTGCAGTCGACGAAAAAACACTGCCGGCGAATTTGCGTCCGACCCACATCAGCCTGTTCGACGGCACGCTGCAGGGCCTGGCCCGTACCGACCAGCCGGCCTTCTGCTTCCAGGGCCACCCGGAAGCCTCGCCCGGACCGCACGACATTTCGTATTTGTTTGACCGTTTCACCACCCTCATGGAACAGCATGGAGGGAAAAAATAATGCCAAAACGTACAGACATCCAAAGCGTCCTCATCATTGGCGCGGGTCCCATCATCATCGGCCAGGCCTGTGAGTTCGACTACTCCGGCGTGCAGGCCTGCAAGGCGCTGCGTGAGGAGGGCTACAAGGTCATCCTGATCAACAGCAACCCCGCGACCATCATGACCGACCCGGCCACGGCCGACGTCACCTACATCGAGCCCATCACCTGGCAGACGGTTGAAAAAATCATTGCCAAAGAGCGCCCCGATGCGATCCTGCCGACCATGGGTGGCCAGACCGCGCTCAATTGCGCGCTGGACCTCTGGCACAACGGCGTGCTCGACAAGTACAAGGTCGAGCTGATCGGCGCGACGCCCGAAGCCATCGACAAGGCCGAAGACCGCCTGAAGTTCAAGGACGCGATGACCAAAATCGGTCTCGGTTCGGCGCGCTCTGGCATTGCCCACAGCATGGACGAGGCCTGGACGGTGCAGAAGACGCTGGGTTTCCCGACCGTGATCCGCCCCAGCTTCACCCTGGGTGGCACCGGCGGCGGCATCGCCTACAACTCGGAAGAGTTCGAGGTCATTTGCAAGCGCGGACTGGAGGCCTCGCCGACCAACGAGTTGCTGATCGAGGAATCGTTGCTTGGCTGGAAAGAGTACGAGATGGAAGTCGTGCGCGACAAGGCCGACAACTGCATCATCGTCTGCTCGATTGAAAACCTGGACCCCATGGGTGTGCACACCGGCGACTCGATCACCGTGGCGCCGGCCCAGACCCTGACCGACAAGGAATACCAGATCCTGCGCAATGCCTCGCTGGCCGTGCTGCGCGAGATCGGTGTCGACACAGGCGGCTCCAACGTGCAGTTCTCGATCAACCCGGTCGACGGCCGCATGGTGGTGATCGAGATGAATCCGCGTGTCTCGCGCTCGTCGGCCCTGGCCTCGAAGGCCACGGGTTTCCCGATCGCCAAAGTCGCGGCCAAGCTGGCCATCGGTTACACGCTCGACGAGCTGCGCAACGAAATCACCGGTGGTGCCACCCCCGCGAGTTTCGAGCCCAGCATCGACTATGTCGTCACCAAGATTCCGCGTTTTGCGTTCGAGAAATTCCCGCAGGCCGACAGCCGTCTGACGACGCAGATGAAGTCGGTGGGAGAGGTGATGGCGATGGGCCGGACTTTCCAGGAATCCTTCCAGAAAGCCCTGCGCGGCCTGGAAGTCGGCGTGGACGGCATGAACGAGAAGACCCAGGACCGCGAGGTGCTCGAGAAAGAACTCGGCGCGCCCGGCCCGGACCGCATCTGGTACGTCGGTGACGCTTTTGCACTCGGCATGAGCGTCGATGAGGTCTTTGCGCTGACCAAGATAGACCCCTGGTTTCTGGTGCAGATCGAGCAGATCGTCAAGATAGAACTCGAGCTCGAAACCACCTCGCTGGACAAAATCGACGAGCCGACACTGCGCGCCCTCAAGCAAAAAGGCTTCTCTGACCGGCGCCTGGCCAAACAGCTCAAAACCACGGACACCGCCATTCGTGAGAAGCGGCTGGAGCTCGGCGTGCGCCCGGTTTACAAACGCGTGGATACCTGCGCGGCCGAGTTTGCGACCAACACCGCCTACATGTACTCGACTTACGAAGGCGAGGGCAGCGAGTGTGAAGCCGAACCGACCGACAACAAAAAGATCATGGTGCTGGGCGGTGGTCCGAACCGCATTGGCCAGGGCATAGAGTTTGACTACTGCTGCGTACATGCTGCATTGGCTATGCGCGAGGACGGTTACGAGACCATCATGGTCAACTGCAACCCCGAAACCGTGTCCACTGACTACGACACCTCGGACCGCCTCTATTTCGAGCCGCTGACGCTGGAAGACGTGCTGGAGATTGTGGACAAGGAAAAACCGCTGGGCGTGATTGTCCAGTACGGCGGCCAGACGCCCCTGAAGCTGGCACTGGACCTGGAGAAAAACGGCGTGCCCATCATAGGCACCTCACCCGACATGATTGACGCAGCCGAAGACCGCGAGCGTTTCCAGAAACTGCTGCATGCACTCAAGCTGCGCCAGCCGCCGAATGCGACGGCCCGCACCGAGCCGGAAGCGCTGGAAAAAGCCGCCGCCCTCGGTTACCCGCTGGTGGTACGCCCGAGTTATGTGCTGGGCGGCAGAGCGATGGAAATTGTGCATGAGCAGCGCGACCTCGAGCGTTACATGCGTGAAGCCGTCAAGGTCAGCCACGACTCGCCGGTGTTGCTGGACCGCTTCCTGAACGACGCCATTGAGTGTGATGTGGATTGCATCCGTGATGCGGAAGGCAAAACCTTCATAGGCGGCGTGATGGAGCACATTGAGCAGGCCGGCGTGCACAGCGGCGACTCGGCCTGTTCCCTGCCGCCGTACTCCCTGGCCGCAGACACCGTCAGCGAAATCAAGCGCCAGACCGCCGCGATGGCGGCTGCGCTGAACGTGGTGGGCCTGATGAACGTGCAGTTTGCGATCCAGCATGTGGATGGCCAGGACGTGATTTACGTGCTCGAAGTCAATCCGCGCGCCTCCCGCACCGTGCCTTTTGTCAGCAAGGCCACCGGCATCCAGCTGGCCAAGGTGGCGGCGCGCTGCATGGTGGGCCAGTCGCTGGCCTCGCAAGGTATCAAAAACGAAGTGACTCCGCCTTACTTCAGCGTCAAGGAGGCCGTGTTTCCCTTCGTCAAGTTCCCCGGCGTGGACACGATTCTCGGCCCCGAGATGAAATCGACCGGCGAAGTCATGGGTGTGGGCAAGACTTTTGGCGAGGCCTTTGTGAAGTCGCAGCTCGGCGCCGGCACCAAGCTGCCGACTTCCGGCAAGGTTTTCCTGACCGTCAAGAACAACGACAAGCCGCGTGCCGTGGAAGTGGCACGTGCGCTGGCGGCGCTGAAGTTCGATCTGGTGGCCACCAAGGGCACGGCCGCGGCCATCAGCGCTGCCGGCATCCCTTGCGGCGTGGTCAACAAGGTCACCGAAGGCCGGCCGCATGTGGTGGACATGATCAAGAACAACGAGATTGCGCTGGTCATCAATACCGTGGAAGAGCGCCGCAACGCGATTGCCGATTCCCGGCAGATCCGTACCTCGGCATTGCTGGCCCGGGTCACCACCTACACCACCATCGCCGGCGCTGAAGCGGCGGTGGAAGGCATGAAGTACCTGGACAACCTGACGGTGTATTCCATCCAGGAATTACACGCCCAGCTGGCCTGAATCGGGACAAGTACCGAGCTGCCGCCCGCGCATTTGCATTAAACTGGAAACAGGACAATTGACGCCGCCGCCAGGTGACTGGTGGCGGTTTCGCTTTTTGGAGAACCCCAACCATGGCAACCATTCCGATTACCAAAAAGGGCGCAGAAAAGCTCAAGGCCGAACTGCATCAGCTCAAGACCGTGGATCGCCCCTGGGTGATCAACTCGATTTCCGAAGCGCGTGCGCAGGGCGACCTCAGCGAAAACGCCGAATACGACGCCGCCAAGGACCGCCAGGGATTTATCGAAGGCCGCATCCAGGAAATCGAAGGCAAGCTGTCGGCGGCGCAAATCATAGACCCGACCGAGGTGGACGCCGGCGGCAAGGTGGTTTTTGGATCCACCATAGAGTTGCAGGACGAAGACTCCGGCGACAAGGTGACTTACCAGATCGTCGGTGAGGACGAGGCCGACATCAAGCTGGGCCGGGTCAACATCGGTTCGCCGATTGCCCGCGCCCTGATCGGCAAGGACGAGGGCGACACCGCCGAGGTGCAGGCGCCTGGCGGCATCAAGCGTTACGAAATCATTGCAGTCATGTATATCTAGACGCGGCGCATGAAGCTGCGTTTGAGCATCCTGCTGGCGGCCCTGTGGTGGGGCAGTCTGACGGGACTGGGTTTTGTGGTGGTGCCGCTGCTGTTTGTGCACCTGCCCAGCCCGGCCATGGCCGGCGCCATGGCGGCCAAACTGTTCACGGCACAGACCTGGCTCAGCATTGGCTGCACCATGCTGCTGCTCCTGGTTCTAAATAAAAACAGGGCTCCGGCCCTTTCCCCGCCTGCGCAAGCAGCTATGAAATTTATAGTGGCCGGGCTGCTGCTGGCGGTGCTGGTGGAGTTCGGCGTGGCGCCGAACATCGTCAGCGCACGCGCCAGTGGCGGCGACCTCCGGTTCTGGCACGGCCTGGGCAGCGCGATGTACCTGGCGCAGTGGCTCGCCGCAGGCTGGACGCTGTGGTGCCTGAGTCGGCCGGCCAAGGTATCTGACACCGGCTGAAGCCTCAGCCCCCGTCCTCAGCTGCGTTCTGCAGCTTCCAGTGTGTTCACCAGCAACATCGTGATGGTCATGGGTCCCACGCCACCCGGCACCGGGGTGATCCAGCCGGCCACTTCCTTGACCCCTTCAAAATCCACGTCGCCGCACAGCTTGCCGGCCTCGTTGCGGTTCATGCCGACGTCGATGACCACCGCGCCGGGCTTGACCATGTCGGCCGTCAGCACATTGCGTTTGCCCACGGCGGCCACCACCACGTCGGCCTGAAGGGTCAGGGCCTTGAGGTTTTGCGTGCCGCTGTGGCAGATGGTGACGGTGGCGTTTTTCTGCAGCAGCATCAGCGCCATCGGTTTGCCGACGATGTTGCTGCGGCCAATCACCACCGCATGTTTGCCCTTGAGCTCGTAGCCTATGCTTTCGAGCATCTTCATGCAGCCATACGGCGTGCAGGGCCAGAAGCCGGGCTGGCCGACCATCAGCGCGCCGGCGCTGGCCACATGGAAACCGTCCACATCCTTGTCGGGCGAAATCGCTTCAATGACTTTCTGCGCATCGATGTGGGCTGGCAGGGGCAGTTGCACCAGGATGCCGTGGATCGCCGGGTCGCGGTTCAGGGCGTCCACGCGTGCCAGCAGGTCGGCTTCACTGAGTGTGGCGGGGTATTGCTCCAGCACCGAATGCAGGCCGTTGTCCTGGCAGGCCTTGACCTTGTTGCGCACATAGACCTGGCTGGCCGGGTTTTCGCCGACCAGCACCACCGCCAGGCCGGGCACAATGCCGCGTGTGCGCAGGGCCGCGGCGCGGCCGGCGACATCGCCGCGCAGTTGTTTTGACAGGGCGTTGCCGTCAATCAGTTGTGCAGTCATGGTTTGAAGTTCCAAGTAAAAACGCCCGCTAGTCCTTGAACCACGGGCGTTGTCAGCTATAAAAAAAGTAGTGGCGAGGTGTCTCAGGCCTTGGGTGCGCTGGAACCCAGCGCAATTTTCAGCAAGTCGGCCACGGTGTTGGCATTGAGTTTTTCCATGATGTTGGCGCGGTGCGCCTCCACCGTCTTGATGCTGATGCCCAGGTCGTCGGCGATCTGCTTGTTCAGCCGGCCTGCCACAATGCGTTCGAGCACCTGGGCTTCGCGCGAGGTGAGTTTGGCCAGCAGGGCGTCGCGGCTGGCCGATTGCTGGTGTTCGCTGAAAGCCTCTTTGGCCTGGTTCAGCATGCGCTCGACCAGGCTGACCAGGGCCTCTTCCTGAAACGGCTTCTGGATGAAATCCATCGCGCCCTTTTTCATGGTGTCCACCGCCATCGGCACGTCGCCGTGGCCGGTGATGAACACAATGGGCAGCGGCGACTTGCGCTCCACCAGGCGGTCCTGCAACTCCAGGCCGGTCATGCCGCCCATGCGGATATCCACAATCAGGCAGGCGACTTCGCGCGGGTCGTAGCGGCTCAGAAAGGTTTCTGCCGAGTCGTAGCAGCGCACCCGATAGTCCTTGCCCTCCAGCAGCCACTGGAGGGAGTCGCGCACGCCTTCGTCGTCATCAACGACATAGACGGTACCCTTTTTTGGAATCAAGCTCATGCCAAACCTTTTCGAGAAGACGATAACAAGTCACTTGTCAGTGAACACCGGCCGGCGGGGAGGGCAGCTCTGCCGCCGGCTGGGCTGGTGCCAGCAGGGGCGTCACGGGAACCCAGAAGGTAAACCGGCAGCCCACTACTTCGTCGCCATTGTAGAGGTTCTCGGCCTGCATCCTGCCCTGGTGCGACTCGACAATGCTGCGGCACAATTTCAGGCCTATGCCCATGCCCTCGGCCTTGGTGGAATAAAAAGCTTCGTAAAGCCGGCTCATCACTTCGGGTGACAGGCCCTTGCCGGAGTCGAGCACCGAAAACTCGATCACGTTCTGTTCGGCGATGGTTTTCGGCACCACCCGCAGCTCGACACTGCGGCGCGCCGTCGGGCGTTTTGCCTGGGCAATCGACTCGGCGCCATTTTTCATCAAGTTGATCAGCACCTGCTCGATCAGGATGGGGTCCACCAGCACCGCCGGCAGGCGCGCGGCGATGTAGTGGCTGAGCCGCACGTTGTGCCGGCGCAGCTCGATGTCGGCGAGTTCCATCGCGTTGCTGACCATGGTGGCGACGTCGGCCGACGTGCGGTTCGGCTCGCTGCGTTTGACGAAGGAGCGGATGCGCTGGATGATCTGGCCGGCGCGATGCGCCTGTTTCGCGGTTTTTTCCAGCGCCACCAGCAGGTCTTCATTGCTGATCTGCTGGCCCTTGATGCGCGAGACCATGCCGTTGCAATAGTTGTTGATGGCTGTGAGCGGCTGGTTCAGCTCATGCGCCACGCTGGACGCCATCTCGCCCATGGTGATCAGGCGGCTCGCCGACTGCGCGCGTTCGGCCTGCTGCGCCGCCTGCTCTTCGGCGTGGCGGCGCGGTGTGATGTCGGTGGCAATCACCATCTGCGCCAGGCGCCCGTCCACCCAGGTGAGGTAACGCGAGCGCACCTCCAGCCACTTGCCGAGTTCGGGCACAAAAATTTCGGCGTTTTCACTTTGCGCGGCGGTCAGGGTGTCGGTCGGAAAACCGGCCAGGCCGTCCACCGCGTCCAGGGTGTCGTTGGTCGGTGCCACGGCCGGCACACCGGCCTGGGCGATCAGGTTCATGTGGCCGGCCACCTCGCCGCCAAACCAGGCGCGGTACAGCTTGTTGGCAAAAAGCAGCTCTTCACTGCCCAGCGGCGCCACCGACACGGCGGCGTCCAGGCCTTCCAGCACGGTGGTGAAACGTTCGTAGGAGGCCGACAGCTCCTCGCGTATGCGTTTGGGCTCGGTGATGTCGGTCATCGAGGTCATCCAGCCGGTTTGCTGGCCGCGCGGGTCTATCAGCGGCGAGACATACATGCGGCCGTCAAAAATGGCACCGCTTTTGCGTTTGACCCGCACCTCAAACCCGCCCGGTGTGGAGCGGCCGTGCAATTCATCGTCCAGGCGTGCGGCCAGTGTTTCGCGGTCCTGCTCGGGCCAGTAGGGAAAGGGCGCGGTGCGGCCGACCAGCTCGGCCTCGCTCCAGCCGGTCATCTGGCAAAAGGCAGGGTTCACATAGGTGATGCGGCCCTGCAGATCCAGCGCACGCATGCCGGTCAACATGGAGTTTTCCATGGCCCGGCGGAAGTTGGTTTCGGAGATCAGGGCTTCCTGGGCCTGTACCCGGCGCCGGGTGTGGCGCCAGGTCCCCAGCAGCATCCACACCGTGAGGGCGCTGAGCGCACTGACCAGCCAGAAAAAGCCGCTGCCGACCACGCCCAGGGACGCCCGGTAACCCTGGGCCTTGAGCAGCAGGCCGTTGCCTATCGGGGACACCGGAATTTCATACTCCTGCGCCTCGTCGGACCAGGGCAGGAGTTTGGCGGCGGTGTTTCTGGGCGGCGGCAGGATGCCGGCCAGCAGCTTGCCCTTGTCGTCCAGCAGGGCGACGGCGTATTTGGCCGTCACCTCGTTGGGAACGCCAAAACGCAGCAGGCCGTCTATCGTGTATTCGCCCATGATCACGCCATCAAAGCGGCCCTGGTCGTCCAGGGGCACCTGCAACTGCACGCTCGGTGCGTTGTAGCTGGCATCGTCCTTGACGGTCAGCGGGCGCGAATACACCGGCTGCCGCAGATCGCGCGCCAGGCCAAACGTGCTTTCGGTCTCGCCGCGCTTGATCTGCTCGCCGATCAGCTGCATTTGCGAGGCGTTGGCGCTGGGCGACACATAAGAAGATTTGACCCGGCGGCGCGAGTCGACCCAGGTCACCGCCAGCAGCTCGGGGTACTGGTTGACCAGTGATTCGGCCTGCGCCACAAATTCGTCGGCATCGACCTCCTTGTTGGAGACGTCCCGGCTCAGGCGCATCAACTGCTCCTGGCGCTCCAGCAGGCGCAGGCGCAGCCGTTGCTGGGCGTATTCCACGTCGCGCTTGACGGCTTGCTGCTCGCGGTCAATTTCCTCAATGCGCAAATAACCAAAGGCGGCCACCACGGCAGACAGGAACAGGATCACCGAGAACAAGGGTCCCAGCGTGATGAAGCGGTCCTGGCGCGTCGGTGACTGGCGGCGCCACCAGCTGCGCCAGCGCGCCAGCGGCGCCTGCCCTGCAGGGCTGTCAAAAGTGGAGGGCGTGGGTTCTTTCATGGGGAGGGTGCAGTTTACGGGACTTGTTCTGCGACCGGTACGGTGCAGTTCAGATCAGAAGCATGCCAATGGCCTGTTTTTTCAATGTCATAATATGAAAAGTATAAGCACTATTTGAAATTTGGAAAAAATTGTGCGAAACTGGAGGCTGGAATCCAAATTGCGTTAACGTGATGAAAACGCGAGTCAACCACCAGCTAGCAAACTAGCGACCAGCAGGAGACAAACCCATGGCTGCAAATCCGGAACAGGCGCGTGTCGATACCTTGGGCAACGCCGCCAACGACGTCCCCGACAAGGACTCCCAGGAAACCCGCGAGTGGATTGATGCGCTGAGTGCCGTCATTGCCAACAGCCCGAGCAACGACGAGGGCCGCGCCCGCGCCCACTTCCTGCTCGAGCAGTTGCTGGAACAGGCGCGCCAGGAGGGCATAGACACACCGTTTTCCGCCACCACAGGTTATGTCAACACCATAGAACCCAGCGACGAGGTGCCGTCTCCGGGCAACTTGCTGATCGAGCAGCGCCTGCGCGCCTACATGCGCTGGAATGCCATGGCCATGGTGGTCAAGGCGAACCGCCTGCATCCGGCCGATGGGGGTGACCTGGGCGGCCACATTGGCTCGTTTGCTTCTCTGGCCAGCCTGTTCGGGGCCGGTTTTAATCATTTCTGGCATGCCGAGAGTGACAGCCACGGCGGCGACTGCCTCTACATCCAGGGCCATGTGTCGCCGGGTGTGTATGCCCGTGCCTACCTCGAAGGCCGCCTGACGGAAGAGCAGTTGCTGAACTTCCGCCAGGAGGTCGACGGCAAGGGCCTGTCGAGCTACCCGCATCCCAAGCTGATGCCCCAGTTCTGGCAGTTCCCTACCGTCTCCATGGGCCTGGGCCCGCTGATGGCGATTTACCAGGCGCGGTTTCTGAAATACCTGCATGCACGCGGCATTGCCAACACCGAAAACCGCAAGGTCTGGGTATTCTGCGGCGACGGCGAGATGGACGAGGTGGAGTCGCTCGGTGCGATCAGCCTGGCCGCGCGCGAAAACCTCGACAACCTCATCTTCGTCGTCAACTGCAACCTGCAACGACTCGACGGCCCGGTGCGCGGCAACGGCAAGATCATCCAGGAGCTCGAGGGCGAGTTCCGCGGCTCTGGCTGGAATGTGATCAAGCTGGTCTGGGGCAGCAACTGGGATCCGCTGCTGGCACGCGACAAGAACGGTGCGCTGCGCAAGGTCATGATGGACACGCTGGACGGCGACTACCAGGCGATGAAGGCCAACGACGGGGCCTATGTGCGCAAACATTTCTTTGGCCAGAACCCGGAGACGCTGGAGATGGTCTCCAAGATGAGCGACGAGGAGATCTTCGACCTGCGCCGCGGCGGCCACGATTCGAAAAAGGTCTATGCGGCGTTTCACAAGGCGGTCAACCACACCGGCCAGCCGACCGTGCTGCTGATCAAGACCGTCAAGGGTTTTGGCATGGGCAAGATCGGCGAGGGCAAAAACAATGTCCATCAGACCAAAAAGCTGTCTGACGAGGACATCAAGGCCTTCCGCGACCGCTTCAACATCCCGATTCCCGACAGCCAGCTGGCGGAGGTCCCGTTCTACAAGCCGGCCGACGACACGCCTGAAATGAAATACCTGCACGAGCGCCGCAAGGCCCTCGGAGGCTACCTGCCGCACCGCCGGACCAAGGCCGACGAGAGCTTCACGGCCCCGTCGCTGGAGTCCTTCAAGTCGGTGATCGAGCCCACGCCGGAAGGCCGCGAAATCTCCACCACCCAGGCCTATGTGCGTTTCCTCACGCAGCTGTTGCGCGACCAGGCGCTCGGTGCGCGAGTGGTGCCCATCCTGGTGGACGAGGCCCGCACTTTCGGCATGGAAGGCCTGTTCCGCCAGATCGGCATCTACAACCCGGCTGGCCAGAAATACACCCCGGTCGACAAAGACCAGGTGATGTATTACAAGGAAGACAAGCAGGGCCAGATCCTGCAGGAGGGCATCAACGAGGCCGGCGGCATGAGCAGCTGGATCGCGGCGGCCACTTCTTACAGCACGAACAACCGGATCATGATCCCGTTCTACGTGTATTACTCGATGTTCGGCTTCCAGCGTGTCGGCGACCTGGCCTGGGCAGCGGGCGACATGCAGGCGCGTGGTTTCCTGCTGGGCGGCACTTCGGGCCGCACCACGCTCAATGGCGAAGGCCTGCAGCACGAGGACGGGCACAGCCACATCCTGGCCGGCACGATTCCCAACTGCGTCAGTTACGACCCGACCTATGCCCATGAAGTGGCAGTGATCATGCAGGACGGCCTCAAGCGCATGGTCGAGCGCCAGGAAAACGTTTTCTACTACATCACGCTGCTCAACGAGAACTACGCGATGCCGGGCCTGACCCCCGGCACCGAGGCGCAGATCGTCAAGGGCATGTACCTGCTCAAGGAAGGCGGCCAGGGGCTGGGCAAGGGCCAGGCCGCGACGGCGCCGCGTGTGCAACTGCTCGGCTCCGGCACCATCCTGCGCGAATCCATCGCGGCCCAGGAACTGCTGGAAAAAGACTGGGGCGTCGCCGCCAATGTCTGGAGCTGCCCGAGCTTCAACGAACTCACGCGTGACGGCCAGGATGCCGAGCGCTGGAACCTGCTGCACCCGATGGACAAGCCGCGTATTCCCTTTGTGGGCCAGCAGCTCGAAAAACACACGGGACCCGTGGTTGCCTCGACCGACTACATGAAAGCCTATGCCGAGCAGATCCGTCCCTTCATTCCGCGCGGCCGCACCTACAAGGTGCTCGGTACCGACGGTTTTGGCCGCAGCGATTTCCGTTCCAAGCTGCGTGAACACTTCGAGATCAACCGCCACTATGTCGTGGTGGCCGCGCTGAAGGCGCTCAGCGAAGAAGGCACTGTGCCGGTGGCCAAGGTCGCCGAGGCGATCAAGAAGTACGGCATCAATGCCGACAAGGTCAACCCGCTTTACGCCTGATCATCACGCGCAAAAAAATACGGACGAACTGGAGACAAGAACATGGCATTGGTAGACATACAGGTTCCCGACATCGGGGACTTTGACGAGGTAACGGTCATCGAGCTGCTGGTCAAGCCCGGTGACAGCGTCAAGGCGGAGCAGTCATTGATCACGGTGGAGTCGGACAAGGCCTCGATGGAAATCCCCTCCAGTCAGGCTGGCGTGGTCAAGGAGGTGAAGGTCAAGCTCGGTGACAAGGTCAAGCAGGGGTCTGTGGTGCTGGTGCTTGAGGCCGGTCCGGCTGCTGCGCCTGCCTCGGCCCCGGTTGCAGAGCCAAAAGCGGCTGCAGCCCAGGCTGCACCTGCGCAGGAAGCTATCAAATCAGTAGCGGTTCCGGCTGCTGCGGGTGCGCTTGAAGTCCGCGTCCCGGATATCGGCGACTTCAAGGATGTGGCCGTGATTGAAGTGCTGGTCAAGGTCGGCGACAGCATCAAGGCCGAGCAGTCACTGGTGACCGTGGAGTCGGACAAGGCGTCGATGGAGATCCCGTCCTCGTCTGCCGGCGTGGTCAAGGAGCTCCGGGTCAAACTCGGGGACAAGCTCAACATAGGCGACCTGCTGGTCGTGCTGGAAGGGGTAGCCGGTGCGCCGGCTGCTGCAGCGCCCGCCGCAGCGGCTGCGGCGGCACCTGCGCCCGCGCCCGCCGCCAGTGCGGCGCCAGAACCGGTGGCAGCAACTGCCGCCGCCATGCCCGCGCACGAACCGGCTTCCAGCAGCGGGCAGTTGCCGCATGCCTCACCCTCGGTGCGCAAGTTTGCGCGCGAGCTCGGTGTACCGCTGACCGAAGTCAAGGGCAGCGGCCCCAAAGGCCGTATCACGCTGGACGATGTGCAGGGCTTCACCAAATCCGTCATGGCCGGTGACACGCGTACCCAGGCGCAGTCCGCCAAAGCGCCGGCAGCCTCTGGCGGCGGCGCTGGCCTGGACTTGCTGCCCTGGCCCAAGGTCGACTTCACGAAGTTCGGCCCGGTCGAGCGCAAGGACATGTCGCGTATCAAGAAGATCAGCGGCGCCAATCTGCACCGCAACTGGGTCATGATCCCGCATGTCTGCAACCACGACGATGCCGACATCACCGAGCTGGAAGCTTTCCGCGTGCTGATGAACAAGGAGAATGAAAAAGCCGGCATCAAGATCACCATGCTGGCCTTTCTGATCAAGGCCTCGGTGGCGGCGCTGAAAAAGTTTCCCGAGTTCAATGCCTCACTCGACGGCGAGCAACTGGTGCTCAAGCAGTACTACAACGTGGCTTTTGCGGCGGACACGCCCAACGGCCTGGTCGTGCCTGTCATCAAGGACGCCGACAAAAAAGGCGTGGTGCAGATCTCGCAGGAGATGGGCGAGCTGGCCAAAAAAGCGCGTGACGGCAAGCTGAGCCCGGCCGACATGCAGGGGGCATGTTTCACGATATCGTCGCTGGGCGGCATTGGCGGGCGTTATTTCACACCCATCATCAACGCGCCGGAAGTGGCCATCCTCGGCGTCTGCAAATCCAGCATCGAGCCGGTCTGGGACGGCAAGGCCTTTCAGCCGCGGCTGATGCTGCCCTTGTCCCTGAGCTGGGATCACCGCGTGATCGACGGCGCGTCGGCAGCACGTTTCAACGCCTACCTGGGCCAGATACTGGGCGACTTCCGCCGGGTACTGCTTTGATGCGGCACGCTGAAAAATAATTTTGCGGAGACAAGACACATGGCATTGATAGATATCCAGATCCCCGATATCGGTGATTTTGACGAGGTAACGGTCATCGAGCTGCTGGTCAAGGCCGGCGACACGATCAAGGCCGACCAGAGCCTGATGACGGTCGAAAGCGACAAGGCCTCGATGGAAATCCCGTCCAGCCATGCGGGTGTGGTCAAGGCGCTCAAGGTCAAGCTCGGCGACAAGGTCAAACAAGGGTCTGTCGTGCTGGTGCTGGAGGCCGATGCTGCGGCCGCCGTGACCGCGAAAAGCTCAGGGGGAAATGAGGCTGCAGCCAGCACGCCACCTGCGCCAGCAGCTACAAAAACAGTAGCAGCGCCAGCCCCAGCCCCAGCCCCAGCCCCTGCCAGCTTTGCCGGCACAGCCGACCTGGACTGCGACCTGCTGGTACTGGGTGCCGGCCCCGGTGGTTACTCCGCCGCCTTCCGTGCCGCCGATCTCGGATTGAAGGTGGTGCTGGTCGAGCGTTATGCCACGCTGGGCGGTGTCTGTCTGAATGTCGGCTGTATTCCTTCCAAGGCCTTGCTGCACGTCGCTGCGGTGATGGACGAGGTCAAACACTTTGACAGCCTCGGTGTCAGTTTTGGTGAACCCACGCTGGACATAGTCAAGCTGCGCACGCACAAGGAAAAAGTCGTCGGCAAGCTGACGGGCGGCCTGGCCGCCATGGCCAAGATGCGCAAGGTCACGGTGCTGCGTGGTTACGGCGCCTTCGCGGGCGCCAACCATCTGGAGCTGGAAGAAACCACCGGCGGCGCGCAGGACAAAACCGGCAAAAAACAGACCATCGCCTTCAAGACCTGCATCATTGCCGCCGGTTCGCAGGCCGTGCGCCTGCCCTTTATGCCGGAAGACCCGCGTGTGGTCGATTCAACCGGCGCCCTGAACCTGAAAGAAGTCCCGAAACGCATGTTGATCCTGGGCGGCGGCATCATTGGCCTCGAAATGGGCACGGTGTACAGCACGCTGGGTGCGCGTCTCGATGTGGTGGAGATGATGGACGGCCTGATGCAGGGTGCGGATCGCGACCTGGTCAAGGTCTGGCAGAAAATGAACGCGCCGCGTTTTGACAACATCATGCTCAAAACCAAAACCGTGGGCGCCAAGGCAACCGCCAAAGGCATTGAGGTCACGTTTGAAGGCGAGGGCGCGCCCGCGCCGCAAACCTACGATCTCGTGCTGCAGGCCGTGGGCCGCACGCCCAACGGCAAAAAAATCGCCGCCGAAAAAGCCGGTGTCAGCGTGACCGACCGCGGTTTCATCCCGGTCGATATCCAGATGCGTACGAATGTGCCGCACATCTTCGCCATCGGCGACATCGTCGGCCAGCCCATGCTGGCCCACAAGGCGGTGCATGAAGCCCATGTGGCGGCTGAAGTGATTGCCGGTGAACTGCAGGGCAACAAAGAGCTGGCCAGCGCCGCCTTTAACGCCCGCGTGATCCCCAGCGTGGCTTACACCGACCCGGAAATCGCCTGGGTCGGCCTGACCGAAGACCAGGCCAAAGCGCAAGGCATCAAGGTCAAAAAAGGCCTGTTCCCCTGGAACGCCTCTGGCCGGGCGATTGCCAACGGCCGCGACGAAGGCTTCACCAAGCTGCTGTTTGACGACAGCCCGGAAGCACACGGCCACGGCAAGATACTGGGCGGCGGCATCGTCGGCACCCATGCCGGCGACATGATTGGCGAGGTGGCCCTGGCCATTGAAATGGGCGCCGATGCGGTGGATATCGGCAAGACGATTCACCCGCATCCCACGCTCGGCGAAAGCATGGGCATGGCGGCGGAAGTGGCGCACGGCAGTTGTACCGATTTGCCGCCGGCACGCAAATAAGACCCGGATTGGCGGGTTTACCCAGCCGCTTTAACAGGGGCAATGGATGCGCCGCATTCTGATCATCAACCCCAACACCTCGGCCAGCGTGACGGCCTTGCTGCAAGACCATGCGCAGAAGGAGGCGGGCGCCCAAGCCCATGTGCAGGTGGTCACCGCGAGGTTTGGCGCCCCTTATATCTCGTGCGAGGCCAGTTATGCGGTGGCTGGCCACGCCACGCTCGACGCCTGGGCCAGCGCAGTGACCGGTGCTGCCCTCCCGTCCGATGCGGTGTTGATCGGCTGTTTTGGCGATCCTGGCCTGTTTGCACTGCGCGAAGCCAGTGCGGCGCCGGTCACAGGCCTGGCGGAGGCGGCGTTTGCCGAGGCCGCGCGTTTTGGACGCTTTGCGATTGTCACGGGTGGGCAGCGCTGGAAGCCCATCTTGCAGCGCACGGCTGACCACCTGGGTTATTCCCGGGCACTGGGCGGCATCGTGACTGTCGAACCCACAGGAGCGCAGCTGGCCCAGGACCCGCTCGCCGCCCGGGCACTGCTGGCCGATGCCTGCCTGCAGGCGGTCAGGCAGTTCAATGTCCAGTCCGTCATTCTGGGTGGGGCTGGCCTTGCGGGCCTGGCGGCACAGGTGCAAGCGCAGGTGGGGCTGCCCGTGATCGACAGCGTGTTGGCGGGGGTTCGCCAAACGCTGTTGTTGGCTGCGCAAGCGCCGGCTCAAAAAGCCGGCCGTCTCGATGAGATGCGTGCCTGGCTGGGCAAGCCCTGAACCTGTCTCTTGCCTGGGGCGGCTCAGCTGGCTGTCTGCAACGCGTGTCTGAAGATGTCGCCGGGTGTGGTCATCCATATCTGATCACGATCCCGCGCAGCAGCAACGCGCTGCAAGGCCCGCCGCAAATGCCGCAGGCGGTAGGGCTGGCCGACGATGTAAGGGTGCAAGGCGATGCCCATCACCAGCGGCGCGGTATGGGGCGCCTGTGATTGCTCCAGCATTTCGTCGAGCTGGTCGATGATCATTTGCGCAAAATCCTTGCCGTCCATCTGCCGCGCAACAATCATCGGGATGTCATTGAGTTCCTGCGGATAAGGCACGGCCCACAAGGGCTGGCCGCTGCGCGTGCGCATGGGCAGCGGCTGGTCGTCGTGGCACCAGTTCAGCGTGTAGCCATAACCACTTTCGACCAGCAGGTCAGGCGTATGCAGGCTTTCGGAAATCCACGGTGACAGCCACCCGGCCGGCGACTGCCGGCTTTCTTTTTGAATGCGCGCCCGGCATTGCAGCAGCAGGCGGCCTTCGTCCGCTTCACTGAGTGCGGCTTGCCGCTCGGCGTTGCTGTGGCCATGGCCGACCAACTCGTCGCCGCGTGCCACGCAGGCCGCCACCAGCTCCGGGCAGTGGTTGTACAGCGCCGTGTTGATCAAAGCCGCCGCTGGCAGGCCCAGGCTGTCAAACAGCTCCAGGCAGCGCCAGGCACCTACGCGGTTGCCGTATTCACGCCAGCTGTAGTTCAGGACATCGGGTTGTGGGCTGGCCGGACCGATGGCGGCGCCCAAGCCTTCGCCGAAGGCAAAGTGCTCGATGTTAAAACCCAGGTAGACAGCCAGGCCCGCCCCGTTGGGCCAGCGATAGGCTTTGCGCTGATGAATCGCCTGGTAATCAAAGCGCTGGTGGGTTGGCAGGGCGCCCGTGTAGATGGCCGGCATCAGCAGATCAGAGCACAGCCAGGCCAGCACGTACCAGCAGCCACTCGGCACTGTCATTCCACACGTCCATGTGGGTGATCAGTCCGCTTTTGACCACATAACGATCCACATAGCGGTTGCCTTCAAAAGGCGTGCCGTCAGGCCACTCACCGTACAGGGTGCCCAGGCTGTAGACCACGGCTTCGTCAGGTGCAGCAGCGTTGGCGCCGGCCATGACCGTTTCGGTGCGCTCAATCCGCTTTTTCACCCATTTGTAGCGTGATGCATTGAATTTGGTGCAGTCGGCAGGTGCCTTCATGGCACGACCGCCGGTGAAAAGAATCTTCATGCCGGGTGCCGTGAACCGGCTGGCGGCCACAGGGTCAGGGAGCATGATGAGCCGCAGGAACTCGTTGACCACGTCGGCAGCGCTTGTCGGGTCGCTTGAAATGGCGTGCGTGGTGTTCAATCAGGGTTCTCCTGCGGCTATCGCCGGTTCAAAAAATTTATGTTATCACCTCAACGTTGGCCAGTTTGGCCACGCCGCGCCATGTGTCTATCTGCGTATTGATCAACTTCACGAACTCAGGACCGACCACCAGGTTTTTGCGTGGCAAGGTTTGAATTTCTTCGAGTCTGGCCGCAATGTCGGGTTTGGCGAGAATTTCCGGGATCAGTGCCGTCAGACGCTGCAGGATGGGCGCCGGCAGGCCTTTGGGCGCAGACAGCCCCAGCCACTGCGAGCCCGTCAGCTTGGGAAAGCCGAGTTCGGCAAAGGTCGGGATGTTGGGCAGGGCGGGCAGGCGGTTCGGGGTGGAAACAGCCAGCGCGCGCAGTGACCCGGCTTTGAGCTGGGCCACATTGGTGGTGATGGGGTCGAGCACGCTGTCGATTTGCCCGCCCAGCAAATCCTGCATGGCCGGCGCGCTGCCCTGGTAGGGGATATGGTCGTGCTGGGGTGCCTTGCCTTCCAGCTTGAGCATTTCCCCAAACAAGTGGTTGGCAGAGCCTATGCCCGATGAACCATAACGCACAGGCCGGGTTTTTGCGGCCGTCAGGTACTGCTCCAGGGTCTGGAAGGGCGACTGCGCGCGCACCAGCAGCACCATCGGTGCCTCCACCAGCATGCCCATGTGGGAAAAATCGTTCACCGGATCAAAAGGCATGGTTTTGCGCGTGGCCGCTGCATAGATGTGCACCGAAGCATGGCTGACCAGCAGGGTGTAGCCGTCGGCGGGCTGCTTGGAGACATAGTCTGTTCCCACCAGGCCACCCGCACCAGCGCGGTTTTCCACCACCACGGTTTGGCCCAGCGCCTGCGACAGATGCGGCGCCATCAGCCGCGATACCGTATCCACCAGGCCACCCGGCGGGAATTGCGCGACCAGTTTCACCGGCCCACGGGTGGGCCAGGCGCTTTGGGCGCTGACCCATGCGGGAACTGTCAAGGCAGAGACACCTGCGGCCAATACGTGACGACGTTTCATGAAAGCTCCTGAAGGTTGAGTACTGCATGAGCAGCGATCCATGGGGGTTGAAAGCGGTGAAGGCGTTCAGCGTTGAGCAACTTGTGTGCCAGCGACGGGCTGTGCCTTCGCGTTCCGCGCTGCCTGTTTTCAGGCCGGTGGCATGGCTGCCGTAGCGGCGCCTGGCAGCTGCACCGACCTGCCGCCTGCGCGCCAAGGGTCAGGCATTGAAAGTGAGTTTTTCCCAGTGATGGCGGGCGTGAGAAGCTATCGAATTGATAGCTTTGACCGGATGGGCAATCGGCTCAAGGCCGCACGGCCGGCGTTTCCATGGGCATGCCTTTTGCGCGTGCGGCCAGGTACAACTCCAGTTCGACCAGCTCCTGCGCGCCGTAGGCAAAGGGCTCGGCACGCACGCCAGTCATGCAGTTGCGCAGCCGCCGCTGCAGTGAACCCAGCGCTTGCCACTCCAGCCGGTACACCGGGTAGCCCACGGGATGGGCCTGTGGAATCACGCTGCCGCCCAGCCTGCCGCCGGCGTTGTTGTCATGGCATTGCGCGCAGGACAACTGGAGCTGGCCCAGGCGCTGCACAAAACGCTGCTGGCCGCGCTCGCGAAACGGTGTCAGCCGGCCGTCGTCCGGCGGCGAGAGATGCAGGCCGCGCGACTGCAAGGCGACATAAGTTTCCAGCGCCAGCAGCTCCTGGCTTTCGGCACGCAAAGGTGCCGCCTGCTGATGCTGTTGCCGGCACTGGTTGATACGCTGGCCCAGGTTTATCGGGCGCTGCAGCCGCGTATCCAAAGCCGGATAGCGCGCCGCCACACCGCGCATGCTGCTGGCTGCAGCGCCATGGCAGGCGACGCAGGCCTTGCTGGCCTGGCCTTCAGGCCGCTGCCACAAGGCTTCACCGTCCTTGACCCACAACATGCCGGGGTTCAGGGCATCGTCCTTTTGCATCGCCTGGGTGGACGGCGCCATGAACTCGAAGCCCGAGCGGCGCGGGTCGGGCGCTGGCGTCTGGGCATGGGTCGGACCAGCGCCAAGGCAGATCACGGCCATGGTGATTCCCGGCAAGCGCGTCAACAGAAAGCCCAGGCAGCGTGCTGTCATCCGGCTCAGGCGGTGACGGTGAGATTCAGGGTTTCGCTCTGGTTAAACCCCTTGTCACCCTCCCAGCGCAGCACCAGCTGCCCGCTGTCGGTGGCCACCGTGTGAAACGCCAGGTAAGGATTGGCCGCCACAGCCGAAAACAACTCGGCCGTGAAAACCAGTTCACCGTTGTAGTGGCAACTGAAGCGCTCGATGATGTCGCGCGGCAGCACTTTGCCGTCTTCACCGGGGCGGAAACCGGTCTCCATCGGGTGCGCGATGGTGGCGCGGATTTCTATCACCTGGCCGCGTCTGGCGCTGGTGGGTGCGTTGATGAGGGTGCGTGCCATCTCAGTTGCGCCGCGAAGGGCCGCCCCGAGCAAGCAAAGCCCCCTCGGGGGGCAGCGAAGTACACGAAGTGACAAGCGTGGGGGTCATGTCTCGCCTTCAATACAGGCCGCCAGAGTCACCACAACATTTGCCGTGTGTGACCAGAAGCTGCCATCACTCATCTGTGCAACGGCGGTGAGTTTCTGCGTGGTCGCCAGCCGGATGCGGGTGCTGACGCTGGCTTTGCCGTAGCGCGGGCCGAGTGTGAATTTGGCCACCTCGCGTTGCGGATTTTTTTCGTTGAACACGGCAATAGCCCTGACGTGATCGCCCGCCGTCATGGGGCTGTCCACCGTCACGGTCAGCGGCACCACGTTGCCGTTGTCTACCAGTTCGGCGATGTCCAGTTTCACTTTGCCGGGGCGCACCGCTGCGCCACCGGCGTAAGCCGATACGGCGGCGGCCAGGTCGTCGCCGGCGGCCGAGGCCGGGGGCAACAACACCCAGGCACCCAGGCCCGCGCCGGTTGTCAGCAGGTGGCGGCGGGTGGCTGCGTTTGCGGGTTTTTTGTCTGGATGTGGAGGGGTTTTCATGAGATTCCGGCCGGGCTACTTCAGCGTCCGCAAATAGGCCACCACGTCTTCAATCTGTTGCGCCGCGAGTATGGGTTTGCCCTGCCAGGCGGCGCTGACGCGATGGGTCGTATCACTCTGCGGGTCGGACCGGTAATAGGGCGGCATGATGGTTTGCGGGTTGGCCAGTCTGGCGTCGATGATGCGCAGCCGCAACTGCCCTTCGGACCAGCGCGCGCCGGCGCCCGAGAGGTTCGGCGCGAGGTTGCCCTGAAAACGTTCTTCGGGAAAAGGCCCGCTGTGGCACAGCAGACACAGGCCGACTTGCCGGTTGGCCACAATCGCGCGGCCACGTGCCGCATCGCCGGGTGTGCTGGTCAGCGCCGAGGGGACTGCATCCCCGGCCGTCACAAACGCCGGGATGAGCTGCGCCGACGCAGCCGACACGGCTCCGGCGCCGGCCAGGACAGCGGACATGCACAGTCGGCGTCGAAAGGCGTGCCCCATCACGGCACATCAAGCCCGCTTCAAACTGTGGTTCTTCAGCGGCAGGTCGCGTATGCGTTTGCCCGTGGCGGCAAAAATCGCATTGAGTACGGCGGGCGCCGCCACCGCAATCGTCGGTTCGCCGACGCCGCCCCAGAAACCACCGGAGGCCACAATCACGGTTTCCACCGCCGGCATGTGCTGCATCTGCACCACCGGGTAGGTGCTGAAGTTGTCCTGTTCCATGCGCCCGTCTTTTTGCGTGCATTCACCAAACAGCGCGGCTGACAGCCCGTAGGCAAACGAGCCTTCGACCTGGGCTTCGATCTGCTGTGGATTGACGGCATAACCGGGGTCGGTGGCGGCAACGATGCGGTGTATCTTGAGCTGGCCGTCGTTGTTGACCGACACCTCGGCGCAGGCTGCCACATAACTGCCAAAACCCATGGTCTGGGCCAGGCCGCGGTAGACCTTTTGCCCACCCACGTCGGGCGGCGGCACCTCCCACTTCACCCTTTCCGCCACGGCATTGAGCACGGCCAGGTGTTTGGGGTGGCTGGCCATGAGTTTGCGCCTGAGGGCCAGCGGATCCTGCTGGGTCGCGAAGGCAATTTCGTCGAGAAAACTCTCCAGGTAAATCGCGTTCTGGTTCAGGTTGACGCCGCGCCAGAAGCCCGGCGGCACGCTGGGGTTGCGCATCGCGTGGTCTATCAGCAGATGGGGAAAGCTGTAACCAATGGAGGCTTCCGGCCCGGGCGCGTTCAGGCCCTGGAACTGCACCGGGTCCAGCCCGTTGCGGATGTTTTGCGGAAACACGCCGGCCAGGATGGACTGGCCCGATATGCGCATGTGCAGTGCGGTGATGTTGCCTTGCGCATCCAGCCCGGCCTGCAGCTTGCACTGCGTGACCGGGTGGTAGCGGCCGTGCAGCATGTCTTCTTCACGCGACCAGAGCAGCTTGACCGGTATGCCCGGCATTTGTTTGGCAATGTCCACCGCCTGCCGCACCCAGTCGTGTACCGCACCGCGCCGGCCATAACCGCCGCCCAGATGAATTTTGTAGACCTCGCACCTGGCGGGCGGCAAACCCGCTGCTTCCGCTGCTGCCGCCAGCGCCGCTTCGCCGTTTTGTGTCGGCGTCCAGACCTCGCAACGCTCGGGCGTCCAGCGCGCCGTGGCGTTCATGGGTTCCATGGTCGCGTGGTTCTGGTGCGGGTAGGAATAAACCGCCTCGATGCGACGCGCGGACGAAGCCAGGGCGGCTTTGGCGTCGCCGTTCTGGTTGCCGACTACCGCGTCATTGGCGTCCAGGCCGGCCTTGAGCATTTGCGCCACGCTGGCGCTGGAATTGGCGACATTCGGGCCGTTGTCCCATTCGATAGGCAGGGCGTCCAGCGCGGTCTTGGCGCGCCACCAGGTGTCGGCCACCACGGCCACGGCGCTGTCGCCGACGCGCAGCACTTTTTTGACGCCGGGACGTTTTGCGATGGCGGCCGCATTGAAACTTTTGACCTTGCCGCCAAACACCGGGCAGTCCTTGATCGCTGCGTTCAGCATGCCGGGCAGGGTGAGGTCGGCGCCGTAGATTTGTTTGCCGGTGACCTTGTCAATCGTGTCCAGACGCGCCAGCCTTTTGCCCACCAGCTTCCAGTCCTTCGGATCCTTGAGTGTGACTTGCGCCGGTGGCGTGAGCTTGGCGGCTTCAACCGCCACCTTGCCGTAAGTCGTGGTCCGGCCGCTGGGTGTGTGGGTGATGACGCTGTTGGCTGCGCTGCATTCAGATACCGGGACCTTCCAGTCGTTGGCCGCGGCCTGCACCAGCAGCATGCGGGCGGTGGCGCCGCCCTTGCGCACATAGTCGTGCGACTCGCGGATGCCGCGGCTGCCGCCGGTTGAAAAATTCCCCCAGGCCCGGTTGCGTGCCAGGTTCTGTCCCGGTGTGGGGTACTCGGTGGTCACTTTGGCCCAGTTGCACTCCAGCTCTTCAGCCACCAGTTGCGCCAGGCCCGTCAGCGTGCCCTGGCCCATTTCAGAGCGGGCGATGCGTATCACCACCGTGCCGTCGGGCCGCACCACCACCCAGGCATTGATTTCGGGGGGGACAGCCGTCTGGGCAGCGGCGCTGCCGGCGAAAGGGATGTGAAAGCCGATCACCAGGCCGGCCGAGGCGCCCGCAGCCAGAAAGCCGCGGCGATTGATGTTGATGTTTGTGATGGCGCTCATGTCGTGCTCCCATCGGTGTGCTGGATGGACAGGGCGGCGCTTTTGGTGTTGCCGCCCTGGGCAACGACCTTGATGGCAGCGCGTATGCGGTTGTAGGTGCCGCAGCGGCAGATGTTGGTCATGGCCTGGTCGATGTCGGCATCGCTGGGATTGGGCTTGGCCTTGAGCAGGGCAGCCGCAGCCATCACCATGCCGCTCTGGCAGTAGCCGCACTGCGGCACGTCAAGCTGCGCCCAGGCCTTTTGCACCGGGTGTGAGCCATCCGGGGACAGCCCTTCGATGGTGATGATTTTGTCGCTGGCCTTGACGCTGGACACCGGCCGCACGCAACTGCGGGTCGGCACGCCATTGATGTGTACCGTGCAGGCGCCGCAGGCCGCGATGCCGCAGCCGTATTTGGTGCCGGTCAGGCCCAGTTGCTCGCGCAAGGCCCAGAGCAGCGGGGTGTCCCCCTCCACCGCAAAATCACGGACTTTGCCGTTGATATTCAGTTTTGCCATCTGTGCGCTCCTGGAGTTGGGAAACGAAAAATAGGGGACTGCGCAGGGATATTAGCCCTGCTTGACCGCCTTTGCATCGGCTTTTGGATACCCGAGTGATCTGCTGACAAGGGGGCCAAGTGCCGGCCAGTCCCCAGGGCCATGGCCGCGTTCCGCTTTGCAGAACGGGCGGCGTCGCGCAGGTGTCAGCCGGCAGGCCCATGCCCGATTCCTTGGGGACAAACCCGCTAGGCCACTGCCAGGGTGCCAGCCCAGAATAGGCCTTGCTTTCTGGAGAAGTCATGTCCGCATCCAAGTCCGTCAGATCCGTTTCGCGCCGCCGTTTCACCCTGGCCATCAGCGCCGGTGCGGCCTCAGTCTGTGCGCCGCTGCTGGCCCAGCCGGCCTGGCCGAACAAGCCCATCCGCATCATCGTGCCCTACACACCGGGCGGTTTTACCGACCAGATGGCGCGTATCGTGCAGGTGGGCCTGCAAAACCGGCTGCAGCAAACGGTGACGGTGGACAACAAGCCGGGTGCCAACAGCATCATTGGTGTGGATTTGCTGGCCAAGGCGCCGGCCGACGGCAGCACGTTTGCGGTGGTGATTGCGGCCTATGCCGCCAACACCACGCTGTACCCCAAATTGCCGTATGACCCGCGCAAGGATTTGACCGGTGTGTCGCTGATGGGTGTGTCGCCGCTGCTGGCTGCTGTCAACAACGACGCGCCTTTCAAGACCGCCAAAGAGTTGATCGCCTATGCGCGGGCGAATCCCGGCAAGGTCAGCTTTGGCTCGTCGGGCAACGGCTCTGCCGCACACCTGACCAGCGAACTGCTCAAGTCCCTGACCAAAACCTATATGGTGCACATTCCCTACCGGGGCGCTGTGCCGGCGCTGACGGATTTGATGGGGGGACAGATTCAGCTGTTTTTTGATGCCGCCACCGGCTTGATCAGCCAGGGCAAGGCCGGCAAGGTCAGGCTGATCGGTGTGTCCAGCGACCGCCGCCTGCCGGCTGTTCCCGATGTTCCCACCTTCATTGAGCAGGGTTTTGCCGGTTTCACCGGCAGTACCTGGGCCGGCATGCTGGCACCTGCGGCCACACCCAAAGACATTGTCAAACGCATGTCGGAGGAGGTGGGCCGCATCATCCGCAGCGACGAGACCCGCGTACGGCTCGATGCGATGGGGACTTTTGGCGCCGGTGGCACGCCGGAAGAATTTGACGCGTTTATTGCCGCCGAAACCGCCAAATGGGCCAAGGTGATCAGGGAGGCCGGCGTCAAGGCCGACTAGGCAGGTCAAACGCCTGGAAATGCGCCCGGCTGGCGCAGGGCCGGCTTATTCGCCGGAGGCAGGGGAGGCCGGCGTGCCAGGCACGCGGCGTGCGCCATCAAAGCGCCGCGCCCAGTAGGCCACACCCATGCTTTCAACCCGGACCTCGGCGCCCGGCTTGGGTGAGTGGATGAACTTGCCGTCGCCGACATAAATGCCGACATGGCTGAAAGCGCGCTTCATGGTGTTGAAAAACACCAGATCACCGGGCTGCAGGTCTTTTTTGTCGATGTTTTCAGTGGCTGCGGCCTGCTGCTCCGCGCGGCGCGGCAACACCAGGCCCACCGTCTGCTCGTAGATGGCGCGTACAAAGCCGCTGCAGTCAAAACCGGTTTCTGCCGAATTGCCACCGCGGCGATAAGGCACGCCCAGAAAGCCCATGGCATTAAACACCAGCTCCGAGGCCTTGTGGCCCACCGACTGGCGCACTTGCTCGAGCCGATTCAGCAAACCCTTGTCTGCCAGAAACTTGTCCATGTCGTCGCCGGAATGGCCAGGGCTGGCCTGGGCCGAGGCGGCGAAGAGAAGGCTGGTCAGGAGCAGGGTCAAGCGCATGGCCGCTAGGGTACTTGAAGGACTTGTCCTACGTCAAGCTAAAGTTTTTTCTAGATGACGTGTACAAGCCATTGATTTGTAACGACTTAAAACAAAATTGCGTTGGGCTCTTCAGGATGCTGGCTGCAGGAAAGCCCCTGATGCCGTCCCAGCCGGCTCTGCGGTGGCATATTCAATCACTCTGGCCGCGAGCGCCGCCTTCGTCCGACCTTCAGGAGTCAAACATGACCTCAGCCCTTGTATGGCGCGCACCAGCAGCTATGTTTTTAATAGCGTTTGTGGTTTTTTGGGCACAAACTGCAACAGCCCAGGGCGTGCGCGCCGAGACAGTGGCTGCCGGTTTGCAAAACCCCTGGGCCGTGGCTTTTTTACCGCAGGGCCGTTTTCTGGTGACCGAGCGGTCGGGCCGCATGCGGGTGATTGAAGCCGACGGCAAACCCGGTGCACCCCTGCCGGGGCTGCCCGCGGTAGATGTGGGCGGGCAGGGCGGTCTGCTCGATGTCATCACCGATTCCGGCTTTGCCGGCAACCGCAGGATTTACTTCTGCTTTTCCGAACCAGCGGCTTCGGGCGGCGGCAACAGCACGGCGCTGGCGCGCGCGACCCTGGCAGCCGACAACAGCCGGCTCGACGAGGTGCAGGTGATCTTCAGCCAGAAGCCAAAATTTGCCAGCAGCGCGCATTTTGGTTGCCGCATCGTCGAGGCCCAAAAAGACGGCAAACCCGATGGAACCCTGTTTTTGACGCTGGGCGACCGCTATTCGCGCATGCAGGACGCGCAACAGCTCGACAACCACCATGGCAAGGTGGTGCGCATCCACAAGGACGGCGGCGTGCCCGCAGACAACCCCTTTGTCGGCCGCGCTGGCGCCCTGCCGGAAATATGGAGCTACGGCCACCGCAATATGCAGGGTGCGGCGCTGGCGCCTGACGGCACTTACTGGACGCATGAACATGGTCCACAAGGCGGTGACGAGATCAACCTGCCGCAGCCTGGCCGCAACTACGGCTGGCCGGTGATCACCCATGGCGAGAACTACGGCGGTGGCAGGATAGGCGAGGGCCTCACCAGCAAACCGGGCCTGGAGCAGCCGCTGCATTACTGGCTGCCTTCTATCGCCCCCTCGGGCATGGTGTTTTTGACCAGCGACAGATATGGCAAAGCCTGGCAGGGCAACCTGTTTGTCGGTTCGCTGAAGTTCGCTTACCTGAACCGCATGGAGCTGACACAAGCCTTCAGGGGCAAGGTGCTGCGCGAGCACAAGTTGCTGGAAGGCACTGGCCGCATTCGTGACGTGCGCCAGGGACCTGACGGCTTGCTCTACGTGCTGACCGACAGTCCGCAGGGCCGCCTGATACGCCTGCAGCCCCAGTGAGTGGCTGGCGGCTCAAGGGGCCGCCGATAGAATGGGCGCTTTCCAGACCAGACAGTGAGCCCGCGTGTCCGAACGATTTGATGTATTCCTGCAATACCTCCTGCCCAAGCAGGCGCTGACAGAGTTTGGCAGCCACATTGCCGGCATGCGCGGTGGTGCGCTGACCACGCGCATCATTCGCTGGTTTGTCGGCAAGTACGGCGTCAACATGGCCGAGGCCGCGAATCCGGACATCAGCAGCTACCCGAGCTTCAATGATTTTTTCACGCGCGCGCTCAAGCCCGGTGCGCGTCCGCTGGCGCAGGTCGACCTGATCTGTCCGGTGGACGGGGCATTGAGCCAGTTTGGCCAGATCGAAGGCGACCAGGTTTTCCAGGCCAAGGGCCACCATTACTCCACCACCGCGCTGGTCGGGGGCGACCGTGCGCTGGCGGCGCAGTTTGACAATGGCAGCTTCGCGACGATTTACCTGAGCCCGCGCGACTACCACCGCATCCACATGCCGGCAGCCGGGCGCCTGACACGCATGATTTACGTGCCGGGTGAACTGTTCTCGGTCAATCCGGCGACGGCGCGCGGCGTTCCCGGCCTGTTTGCGCGCAACGAACGTGTGGTCTGTGTATTTGAGTCCGCGCGCGGCCCCTTTGTGCTGGTGCTGGTGGGCGCCACCATTGTGGGCAGCATGGCCACGGTCTGGCACGGCGTGGTCAATCCGCCCAGAACCAGGCAGGTGCGCGACTGGCGTTATGAAGGGCAGCAGGCGCCGCAGCTGGCGCAGGGCGATGAAATGGGGCGTTTTTTGCTGGGCTCTACCGTGGTCTTGCTGTTTCCCCATGGGCCTTGCCAGTTCAACCCTGAGTGGGCACCGGGCGGCCCGGTACGGCTGGGGCAAGCCATGGCCGATTGCCGCGCTGCCGCAGATGCCGTTTAGCCCATCACTGCTCTCCATCTGCTATTAAAAAGAGAGCTGCTGATATACGTCCATCAAGGGACGTCGGCAGTTTTGTCTTCAACATCGGCGCGGGGCGCACTGTGCTGACCGCCTGACCGTCTCTTCATCCTTTTCCTACACGCCGCTGGTCGCTGGCAACTTAGGATGCCTGTTTGCCCCCACAGCACAGCATTCTGACCGGGCGCCTGACGCGCTTGCGTGACCCGGCCCGGACCTTCACGCCCGCCACACCGCTGATACACGGGCCTGTGTTGCAGGACTGCTTGCTGTCGGGTCCTGATGCTTCACTTCCAGGAGTTTTCATGAGCTTGCCCGAACTGGCCACGCTGTTTTCATTCCAGCTCAGCCCGGTGGAGATTGTTGTTCGCGGAACGGTGATGTACTGGTTCCTGTTTTTGTTGTTCCGCTTCGGGCTGCGCCGCGATGTCGGATCGATAGGCATTGCCGACGTGTTGCTGCTGGTGCTGATTGCCGACGCCTCACAAAACGCCATGTCCGGCGCCTACGAATCCATCGCCGAAGGTTGCCTGCTGGTCGGCACCATCGCCGGCTGGAATTACGGCCTGGACTGGGCCAGCTACCACTTCCCGCGTGTGCGCAAGTGGGTGGAGCCCGCGCCACTGCTGTTGATCACCGGGGGCCGCATGCTGCGTAAAAACATGCGCCAGGAGTTGATCACGGTGGAAGAGTTGTGGGCCAGGCTGCGCGAGCAGGGCGTGCGCGACCTGAGCGAAGTGGTCTCGGCCTTCATGGAGAGCGACGGCGAGATCAGCGTACTCAAAAAATCCGCCTGATACAGGTCCGCCAGCCCCGGAAAAAAGTACGCCGTCCCGGGACGGAACCGGAAAATATATCCGGCCTTGCAGGATTCATTTGTAGGCCAATTCCGACGGTTTGTGTTTTTGGTGGGCGACCCCCACAAATTGCAAAATTTTCCGGAAAAAGCGGCCTTGTCTGATTGCCTCAAGCCCCGCGGCAAAGGTAATCTCGGGTCGCTTTTATTTACCAACAATTACCAGAACCTATGCGAGGATTGCCATGGAGGCATTAGCACGATTGCCTTTGGTCCAGCGTGACGACGAACTCGCGATATTGCTCAAGGCCCTGGGTGCCTTGAGACGCGGCGATGCCCGGGTCACCTTGCCCACAGAATGGAAAGGCCTGTACGGCAAGCTGGCCGCAGAATTCAACCAGCTGGCCGAAGTCAGTGTGACGAGTTCCGAAAGGCTGCGAACACTGAAGAACCGCAAACCTGGCAGCCTCAAGGGCAGCAGCCACGGCGGGGAGGTGCGTTTGACCGGGTTTTGGCGCGACAACATTACGGCAGTGGACGCCGCGCTGGCCGAAGCCGACAATGCCGCCGCGCAAAACAGGATTTTTCTGGCGGCCCTGCTGGCCCTGCGCAAAGGCGATGTCAGCGCGGCCTTGCCGCTGGACTGGACCGGCGTGCCCGGCAAGCTGGCCGACGCTTTCAACGACGTGGTGGCGGAGAACGTGCGCATGGCCGATGAGCTGGCGCGTCTGAGCCGTGTGGTTGGCAAGGAAGGCAAGCTCAAGGAGCGGGCACGTGTGCCCAGCGCGACGGGTTTCTGGCGTGCTTCGGCCGAGTCGATCAATTCGCTGATTTCCGACCTGGTTCACCCCACGAGCGAGGTGGCGCGTGTGATAGGCGCGGTGGCGCAGGGGGATCTGTCCAAAAGCATGGCGCTGGAGGCCGAGGGCCGGGCACTCGAAGGCGAGTTTTTGCGCACCGCCATGATCATCAACAAGATGGTGGAGCAGCTCGGCACCTTTGCCGCAGAGGTCACACGGGTGGCGCGTGAGGTCGGTACCGAGGGCAAACTCGGTGGCCAGGCCGATGTGCAGGGTGTGGCCGGTACCTGGAAGGATTTGACCGATTCGGTCAACTCCATGGGCTCGAACCTGACGGCCCAGGTGCGCAACATTGCCGAGGTGACGACCGCTGTGGCGGCCGGCGACCTGTCGAAAAAAATCACGGTCGATGTGAAGGGCGAAATTCTCGAACTCAAAAACACCATCAACACCATGGTGGACCAGCTGCGCTCGTTTGCGTCCGAAGTCACGCGGGTGGCGCGCGAAGTTGGTACCGAGGGCAAACTCGGTGGCCAGGCCGATGTGCAGGGTGTGGCCGGCACCTGGAAGGATTTGACCGACTCGGTCAACTCCATGGGCTCTAACCTGACCGGCCAGGTGCGCAACATCGCCGAGGTGACCAAAGCGGTGGCAGCCGGTGACCTGTCCAAAAAAATCACGGTCGATGTGAAGGGTGAGATTCTCGAACTCAAAAACACCATCAACACCATGGTGGACCAGCTCTCGTCTTTCGCCTCCGAAGTCACGCGGGTGGCGCGCGAGGTCGGTACCGAGGGCAAGCTCGGTGGCCAGGCCGATGTGCAGGGTGTGGCCGGCACCTGGAAGGACCTGACCGATTCAGTCAACTCCATGGGTTCGAACCTGACCGCCCAGGTGCGCAACATCGCCGAGGTGACGACCGCTGTGGCGGCCGGTGACCTGTCGAAAAAAATCACGGTGGACGGAAAAGGCGAAATCCTGGAGTTGAAGAACACCATCAACACTCTGGTGGACCAGCTGCGTTCCTTCGCGTCCGAGGTGACACGGGTGGCGCGTGAAGTCGGTACCGAAGGAAACCTCGGAGGCCAGGCCGATGTGCAGGGTGTGGCCGGCACCTGGAAGGATTTGACCGACAACGTCAACTTCATGGCCGGCAACCTGACCAGCCAGGTGCGCAACATTGCCGACGTGACCAAGGCGGTGGCGGCTGGCGACCTGTCCAAAAAGATCACGGTCGATGTGAAAGGCGAAATTCTCGAACTCAAGAACACCATCAACACCATGGTGGACCAGCTGCGCTCGTTTGCGTCCGAGGTGACACGTGTGGCACGCGAGGTCGGTACCGAGGGCAAGCTCGGTGGCCAGGCCGATGTGCAGGGTGTGGCCGGCACCTGGAAGGATTTGACCGACAACGTCAACTTCATGGCCGGCAACCTGACCAGCCAGGTGCGCGGTATCGCGCGGGTGGTGACGGCGGTGGCGAACGGCGACCTCGGGCGCAAGCTGACCGTGGACGCCAAGGGCGAGATTGCTGCGCTGGCCGACACCATCAACGGCATGACCGACACGCTGGCCACTTTTGCCGACCAGGTCACCAGCGTGGCGCGTGAAGTGGGCGTGGAAGGCAAACTCGGCGGCCAGGCCAAAGTGCCGGGTGCCTCCGGCACCTGGAAGGGCCTGACCGAAAACGTCAACCAGCTGGCCGCCAACCTGACGACCCAGGTGCGCGCGATTGCCGAGGTGGCCACCGCCGTGACCCAGGGCGACCTGACGCGCTCGATCACGGTGGAAGCACTGGGCGAGGTGGCGGCGCTGAAAGACACGATCAATGAAATGATCCGCAACCTCAAGGACACCACACAGCTCAACACCGAGCAGGACTGGCTGAAAACCAACCTCGCCAAGTTCAGCCGCATGTTGCAGGGCCAAAAAGACATGGTGGCCGTGGGCCACCTGATTCTGTCTGAGCTGGCCCCGGTGGTTGGTGCGCAGCAGGCCGAGTTTTACGTGCTGCGCTACACCCAGGACAAGCCGCGCCTGCGGCTGATGGCCAGTTATGCCTCGGAAGGGCAAAGCGCCTACGGCAAAGAGGTCGATCTGGGGCAAGGCCTGGTCGGCCAATGCGCTTACGACAGGCAGAAAATCCTGTTGACCTCGTCCATGCCCGAAAGCCTGAAAATCGCTTCGGGTCTGACGGAGGTGGCGCCGCTCAACATTCTGGTGCTGCCCATCATTTTTGAAGGCCAGGTGCGGGGTGTGATGGAACTGGCCTCCATCGAGCGTTTCAATCCCGCGCACCAGGCTTTTCTGGACCAGCTGACGGAAAGTATCGGCATCGTGATCAACACGATTGAAGCCAACATGCGCACCGAAGACCTGCTGACGCAGTCGCAGTCGCTGGCACAGGAACTGCAAAGCCGGCAGCAGGAGTTGCAGCAGACCAATGAGGAACTACAGGAAAAAGCCCGTCTGCTGGCGCATCAAAACCATGAGGTCGAGCGCAAAAACCAGGAGGTGGAGCAGGCCCGTCAGGCGCTGGAAGAAAAAGCCAAACAGCTGTCACTGACCTCGAAATACAAATCGGAGTTTCTGGCGAACATGTCGCACGAGCTGCGCACACCGCTGAACAGCCTGTTGATCCTGTCCGATCAGCTGTGCAAGAACCACGACGGCAACCTGCGGCCCAAGCAGGTCGAGTTTGCAAAAACCATCCACTCCTCGGGCAACGACTTGCTGATGCTGATCAACGACATTCTGGACCTGTCCAAGATCGAGTCGGGCACCGTGGTGGTGGACATCAGCGAGATCCGTCTGTCCGACCTGCAGCAGTATGTGGAGCGTACTTTCCGGCATGTGGCCGAGGCGAAAAACGTCGAGTTTGTGATCACCACCGGGCTGCAACTGCCGCCGTCGATGATCACCGACCTGAAGCGCCTGCAGCAGATCCTGAAAAACCTGTTGTCCAATGCGTTCAAGTTCACGCACCAGGGCCATGTGGCGCTTGCGATAGGGGAGGCCTTCTCGGGCTGGAGTTCCGACCACGAGGAGCTCAACCGTGCCCAGCAGGTCATCTCCTTCACCGTCAGCGACACCGGCATAGGCATTTCGGCCGACAAGCAGCAGATCATCTTCGAGGCCTTCCAGCAGGCTGATGGCTCTACCTCCCGCAAATATGGCGGTACCGGCCTGGGCCTGGCGATCAGCCGCGAATTGTCGCGTCTGCTGGGAGGCGAGATCCGCCTGTCCAGTGCACCCGGGGAGGGCAGCAGTTTTGTGCTTTACCTGCCCGTCAATGTGGCCACGGTACGCAACCTGCGCCGCCCTTCACCGGTACTGGAACCGCGCAGCGAGGCGATCAGCCTGCTGCCGCAGCCGCTGCGCACACCCGAGGTCGAGGAGGCTGTGGCCATCCCCGCCGACGAGGCGATGGACGACCGCCAGAACATCCAGCCTGGCGACCAGGTCTTGCTGATTGTCGAGAACGACCTGGCTTTCGCGAGCTTTTTGCTGGACGCAGCAAGGAGCAAGGGTTTCAAGGGCCTGGTGACTTCGCGTGGCGCCGGCGCCTTGACGCTGGCCACACAGTTCATGCCCTCGGCCATCACGCTGGACATGTACCTGCCGGACATGGACGGCTGGCGCGTGCTGGACCGGCTCAAGCAGGACATGGGTGTCCGGCATATCCCGGTATGTGTGATCTCGACCGACGACTCGCGCGAGCGCGCCTACCGCTCGGGCGCTTTTGCCTTTGTGTGTAAACCGATTCCCCAGAAAGAGGTGCTGGACCACATGCTGGAGCAGCTGCATGCTTACATCACCCGATCCGGCAAAAAGGTGTTGCTGCATATTTCGGACGCGGCGGTGCGCCAGCAAATCGGCAGCCATCTGGAGGACGAGCGGGTCAGCATCGTCACAGCCCATTCAGAGGACGAAGTCAGCAACTTGCTGCAGTCGGGCCGTTTTGACTGCATGCTGGCGGACGAAGCGGCCATGGACGCCGGCCTGTCGCAGTGGCGCCAGGTGCTGGCGCCCCAGGGTTCGCTCGGGCCCTTGCCGCTGGTGGTTTACCGTGACGGCCTGATTGAAGCCGAAGAGTCCCACACCTGGCATTCGCAGGGTGAGATCAATGTCAGGGAGGCGCGATCGGTCCCCAAACTGCTGGACCTGGCGATTTATGCGCTGCACATCAGCCCGGCCCGGCTGGCCGAACCGCGGCACGCCTTGCTCAAGAACCTGCACGACTCGAACAAGTCGCTGGCCGGCAAACGGGTGCTGATTGTGGACGACGACATGCGCAATATTTTTGCACTGGCCACGGTGCTGGAAGAAGAAGCCATGGACATCGTCTGGGCCGACAACGGGCGTGATGCGATCACGCGTGTCGCCGAAGACCCGCTGATCAGGCTGGTGCTGATGGACATCATGATGCCCGAGATGGATGGCATGGCCACGATGCAGGAGATAAGGAAACTGCCGGTGGGCAAAAACCTGCCGATGATCGCCGTCACCGCCAAGGCGATGAAAGGTGACCGCGAAAAATGCATAGAAGCCGGCGCCTGGGACTACCTGTCCAAACCCGTGAACACCGAAGACCTGCTGGCGGTGCTGCGTGCCTGGTTGCCGCAATGACCCCCATGCCAGCCCCGGACACGCTGCAGCAGTCCCACGACCCTGCCAGGGCCAACATTCTGGTGGTTGACGACCTGCCGGAGAAACACCTGGTGTTTGGCAGCGTGCTGGAGGATCTCCAGCAAAACGTGATTCATGCGCGCTCCGGCAAGGAGGCGCTGCGGCTGATCCTGAAAATGGAGTTTGCGGTCATCCTGCTGGATGTCAACATGCCGGACATCGACGGCCTGGAGACCGCCAAACTCATACGCCAGTACAAAAAGACCGCCCAGACGCCTATCCTGTTCATCACCGCCTATGTTGATGAATTGCAGGCGATTCAGGGTTATGCACTGGGCGCGGTGGACTATATCTCGACCCCGGTGGTGCCGGAAATCCTGCGCTCCAAGGTCAAGGTGTTTGTCGACCTGTACCACATGAACCGCCAGCTTCAGCAGCAGGTGCTGGAGCGGGAAGCCCTGGCCCGGTCCGAGGCCGCCCGTGCTGCGGCAGAGGACGCGATCTGCCGCGCCAATTACCTGTCCGGCGCCAGCGAGCGCCTGTCGCGGTCCCTGAATCTCGATGCCACCGTGCACGCCCTGTTCCAGATCGCCGTGCCGGCCCTGGCCGACCGGGCGGCGGTGGCCATGCTCGACAGCCATGGCGAACTGCGTTGTACCGAGGTCCTGGGCCAACTGGGCGATGCCGCGCCCGCGCCCACCATGGCCGGCGACGGGCGCCGCCAACTCAATCCCCTGATGGCGCAAAAAATGCGTGCTGCCATGAGCACTCGCGAGCTGGCGTTGCTCGAGCCCATGCCGCTGTGGGAGGACCGCCGCAGCGATGCGGGCAGCGGGTCCGTCAGCGAGCTGCCGGAGGGGCTGGGCCAGGTCGCAGTGTGTCCCCTGTTTGCGGGTGACAGGCCGCTCGGTGCCTTGCTGCTTTTTGGGGCCGGCGGGCACTTCCAGGTCGCGCAGCTGTCGCTGATCCGCGAGGTGGTCAGCCGGGCATCGATCGCCATGGAAAACGCCCGCCTGTACACGCTGGTGCAGGAGGCCGACCGGCGGAAGAACGAATTTCTGGCCATGCTGGCCCATGAGTTGCGCAACCCGCTGGCACCCATCCGCAATGCGGTACGCATCATGCAGGGGGCGGAGTTGACCGACCCCACGGTGGTCTGGGTACGCGACGTCATAGGCCGCCAGGTTGATCACATGTCGCGCATGGTCGATGACCTGCTGGATGTGTCCCGAATTGCCCGGGGCAAGGTCACGGTGCAGACCTCCGCGGTGGCGCTGACCGAGCTTTTCGAACGCGCGGTGGAAGCCAGCGAGCCGCTGGTCAAGGCGCGGCAGCAACAGTTGTCGCTGCAGCTGCCGGAACAGGCGGTGGTGATGGATGGTGATGTGGTGCGCCTGTCCCAGGTGCTGTCCAACCTGCTCAACAATGCGTCCAAATTCACGCCGCAGCACGGCCAGATCACGCTGTCGGCGGAACTCGACGGCGAGTTCGTCCGTATTCGTGTCAGGGACAACGGCGAGGGCATAGACCCGGCTTTTCTGCCGCACATGTTTGACCTGTTTGCCCAGGGTGACCAGGCGCTGGACCGCTCTCAGGGCGGGCTGGGTATCGGGCTGACCCTGGTCCGCCATCTGGTGGAATTGCACGGCGGGCAGGTTGAGGCCTTCAGCGAAGGTGCGGGCCAGGGCGCGGAAATCACCGTGTCCCTGCCAGCCAGGGTGGACGAGCGCGAACATGGGGTGGAAGTTGCGCCGCTGCCGCCGCGCGCCGGACCGTGTTTGACTTCTGTGCGGGTCCTGGTGGTGGATGACCTGCTGGCGTCGGCCGAGACCATGAAGGTACTTCTGGAGTCCGAAGACTATGTGGTGGAGATCGCCTGCGACGGGCCGTCGGCACTGGAAAAAGCGGTTTCCTTCCGGCCCGCTGTGGTCATTCTGGACATTGGCCTGCCGGGCATGAGCGGTTTTGAGGTCGCGCAGCGCATGCGCCAGCTGCCGGAAACCCGCGATGCCCTGTTGATAGCCCTGACGGGGTATGGTGAAGCAGAAAGCCGGCAGCGTTCACAAAAGGCCGGGTTTGACCACCATGTGGTGAAACCCGCCGACATCGATTTTCTCTTCGACATTCTTTCCGGCGCAGGCCAGCGCAGCGCGCAGACCGCTGCCTAGGCGGCTTGCGTCCATGTTTGTCTTTCACACACCGGCCCACGGGACCTCCATGAAACCAGAAACCAGCCGCAGCCTGAAAGTCTTTGTGATCGAGGACGACCTGATCCTGCGCCAGCTGATCGTCGATGCGCTGCGCGACATCGCTGGCGTGGACGTGCTGTTTTACGCCGACAACGAGCTGGCTGCCACCAACTGGCTCTCCGCCAACGACGGCGCCTGGGACCTCGCTGTGGTCGATCTGCAGCTCAAGCAGGGCAGCGGCGTCGCCGCCCTGAGCTGGTGTACCACGCGCCGGGCGGGCCAGCGTGTAGTGGTCCTGAGCGGCAGCCTGAGCCGGGAAGTGCGCCAGAAATGCCTGGATTTGCGTGCCGATGCCGTGTTCGACAAAGCCACGGAGATGGACGCGTTTCTGGACTACTGCGGGGCGCTGGCGGGCGGCGTGCCAGCGGCCGCCTGAGCCTTGCGTGCTGCGATTGTTATCATGACCGGATGACTCCACTGCCTGGCCGGCCGGGCACGCTGGCAGAAATGAACCGCAAGGCACAAAACTGGCTGATCGGCTGGTGGCGCCTGGTGTACCTTGGCGCGATGATCCTGGTGCTGGCCCTGTCGCCGTCCAGTTATGGCCGCGACAACCGGCGCGTGCTGGCACAACACATTTACCACAACACCGCGCCCAATCTGCTCGGCTTCACGCTGATGTGCGCGCTGGTCACCGTGGTGATCACCCGCATCGTGATTGTCACCGCGCTCAGCTACGGCCTGTCGCAGTACGCGCTGCAGGTTGTCATCCGGGTGCTGGTGCTGGAGCTGATTCCGCTGACCGCCGCGATGTTTGTGGCGCTGCGCTGCGCCATTGCCAGCGGGGTGGAGCTGTCGCTGCTGCGCCAGCAGGGTGTGCTGCAGGCGCTGCAGCAAAGTGGCCAGGACCCGGTACGGCGCGAAGTCTTGCCGCGTGTCACGGCCGGCATTTTTTCCACGGTCACACTGGCTGCGCTCAGCTGTGTGGTGGCCCTGGTCATGGCTTACCTGGCCAGTTACGGTTTCACGCTGTCGGGTGTGCCGGTGTACACGCGGCTTTTCGGCCAGGTGTTCAACCCCGATGTGACGCTGATTTTTGTGCTGAAAACCCTGTTTTTCAGCCTCGCGGTGTCGCTGATTCCGATGGCGTCGGCGCTGTATGACCCGATAGAACTGCGTTTTCGCGCCAGCGCCGAGCTGCGCATGCTGGTGCGCATGTTTGCGGTCATCCTGGTGATTGAGGTGGTATCGCTGATGGGCAATTATTATTGAGCACTATGACAAAGCCTGAAAACGACACTGGCAAAAACGAAGCCGCGCCGGCGCCCCCGGCGTCCGCCTCCGGCGCCTCATTGAGCATGCCCGAAGTCGCCAACCTTGAATTCAAGGCCGTGCTGCTGCTGGCCTTCATGGCTTTGCTGGTGGTGGGTTCGGCGCTGTATGTCTTGTACGCCCGCGGTGCGTTTGAGAGCACGCAAAAACTGGTGCTGCTGTCCGACGACTCTGAAGGGGTGGTGGTCGGCATGGACCTGACTTTTTCCGGTTTTCCAATTGGCCGGGTGCGGCGCATCGAACTGGGGGACGACGGCAAGGCCCGCATCATTGTGGATGTGCCGACCAAGGATGCGCACTGGCTGCGCACCTCCAGCGTTTTTACCCTGGTGCGCGGCCTGGTGGGCAGCACCAACATCCGCGCCTACACCGGCCTGCTCAAGGACCCGCCGCTGCCCGACGGTGCGGTGCGCGAGGTGCTGCGCGGTGACGCAGGCGCCGAGGTGCCGAAACTTGTGGCTGCCGCCAAGGACCTGATCGAAAACCTCAACAGCCTGACCGCCAGCGAGGGCGCGATAGGCGCCAGCCTTGGCAACTTCCAGAAGCTGACGGCCCGGCTCAATGGCCCGGGCGGTGCGCTCAGTGTGCTGCTGGGCAATGATACCGAGGCCAAAAAACTGATCGCCACGCTGGACCGCACGAATGCCCTGTTGACCAAACTCGACGGCCTGGCGGCCAAAACCGACACCCAGGTGTTTGGCGCCAAGGGGGTCATGCCCGAAACCCGCGCCACCGTGGTGCAGCTCAACACCCTGCTCGGCGAAGCGCGCAACAGCCTGAAAAAGGTCGATGCCGTGCTGGTCGAGGCCCAGGCCGTGGGTGCCAACGCCAGGGCCGCGACCGACGACCTCGGTGCGCTGCGCGCCGAGGTGGAGTCCAGCCTGCGCAAGGTCGACGGCCTGGTCAACGAGATCAACCGCAAGTGGCCTTTTGCCCGCGATACCGAGATCAAGCTGCCATGAGATTGAGCGCCACCCCCTTTTTGCGACTGGCCGTGCTGAGCACGCTGGCCCTGGCGGCCTGCAGCAGCGGCCCGAAAGTACCCGACTGGCAACTCGAGGCCAAAACCGCGATGGAGCGCTCGGTCGCCGCTTACCTGGAAGGCAATTCACGCGTCGAGGCGCTGGAGTTTGGCCGCGCGCGCAGCGAACTTTCGAGCACCGGCCGGGCCGACCTGGTGGCGCGCGCCGAGTTGCTGCGTTGTGCCGCCCGCATTGCCAGCCTGGTGCTGGAGCCCTGTGCCGGCTTCGAGGCCTTGCGCCCCGATGCTCCTGCCGCCGAGCGTGCGTATGCCGACTACCTGGCCGGGCAGTTGCAGCCGCAGGACATCGCCTTGCTGCCCGCGCCGCAACGCGCGGCGGCGACCGGTGGCGACGTGGCGGCGCTCAAGGGCAGCACCGACCCCCTGTCGCAGCTGGTCGCTGCCGCCGTGATGTTCCGTGCCGGCCGGGCCAGCCCGGCCGTGTTGCAGCAGGCGGTGGACACCGCTTCCAGCCAGGGCTGGCGCCGGCCGCTGCTGGCCTGGCTGGGTGTGCAGTTGCAGCTGGCGGAAAAAGGCGGTGACAGCGCTGCGGCCGCGCAGCTGCGCCGCCGCATCACGCTGACGACACCGGTGCCCGCAGCGGCGCCGGGCAGCAAACCTTGAGCCGCGCTGCTGTGGGCCACTGGGCCGTTGCCATGGCCGGCCTGTTGGCGCTGGCCACCGCCATGGGGATTGGCCGCTTTGCCTTCACGCCGCTGCTGCCGATGATGCTCAGCGACGGTGTGATCAACCTGCCGTCGGCCAGCTGGCTGGCCAGCGCCAATTATTTCGGCTACCTGGTTGGCGCGCTGCTGTGCACTTTCCAGCCCTGGATCTGGAAACGCCTGGGTATTCGGCAAGCGCTGGTGGCCACACACTGGCTGCGCGGCGGTCTGGTCGCCACCACCGTGCTGACCCTGGGCATGGCGCTGCAGCTGCCTGCGGCCTGGCCGCTGCTGCGTTTTGCAGCGGGTGTGGCCAGTGCGCTGGTGTTTGTCTACACCTCGGGCTGGTGCCTGGCGCAACTGGCGCGGCTGGGCGCGCCGGCGCTGGGCGGCGTGATGTACGCCGGGCCGGGTGCGGGCATCACCATCAGCGGGCTGCTGGCCAGCGGCATGGTGGCGCTGCAATGGAGCGCCGCCACCGGCTGGCTTATTTTTGGCGTCATGGCCGCAGTGCTGACCTGCATCGTCTGGCCCACCTTCAGTGAACCTGAACGCCGGGCCGAGGCGCTGCCAGGCGGCGCTGCGGCCGACACGTCGGCCAGCAAGCAGGCCATGGCCGGCCGGCCGCAAGTGTTGTGGCTGGCGCTGGCTTATGGCCTGGCCGGTTTTGGCTACATCATCACCGCCACGTTTTTGCCGGTGATTGCGCGCCAGGCCATGCCGGGTTCGGGCTGGATCGATTTTTTCTGGCCGCTTTTTGGTGTCGGGGTGGTCTGTGGTGCGCTGCTGGCCACGCGTATCCCGGTGGCCGGTGACCGGCGTTATTTGCTGGCGGCGGCTTATGCGATCCAGGCGCTGGGCATAGGCGCCAGCCTGCTCAGCCCTGGCCTGGCCGGCTTTGCGCTGGGCAGCTTGTTGCTGGGCCTGCCGTTTACCGCCATCACTTTTTTTGCCATGCAGGAGGTGCGGCGACTGCGGCCTGCGGCCGTCGCCAGCACCATGGGCCTGCTGACAGCGATGTACGGCATAGGCCAGATCGCCGGGCCGCCGCTGGTGGCCTGGCTGCTGATACGCAGCCCCAGCCTGGGTGCGGGTTTTACGCTGTCGCTGGAGATTGCGGCCGGCACGCTGCTGGCCGGCGCGCTGATGTACCTCTGGATGGCCAGGGCCTACCCGGTTCTGTCCCGGCACAACCTGCGCTGAGACCCGTCTGCGTTTAAAACGCCAGGCAAAAAAGAGCGCCTGGCCCATTCAGGACCTGCGCCAGCAGCTATCAAAAATATAGCGCCGGGCTCAGGCCTTGTTCCGGCTGGCCAGCACCGGGCGCAGCAGCTGGGCGAGCTCGGTGCCCCCCATGAGCCGGATCTGTTGCTGCTGCGCAAACTGGTGCGCCTTGTCGCTGAGTTCGCCCATGCTGATACACAGCGCACTGTCGGCTTGCTGTGCCAGGCGCGCGGCCTGCAACTCTTCCAAAGCGTCCATGCCCAGGCGCGCCGCTTTCCAGCGTTTGCAGGCCAGCAGCGTGGTCTGCCCGGACTTGCGCAGCGAAAAATCGGCGCCGCCGCTGCTGAGCCGCTGCACCTCATAACCCTCGCGCGCCAAAGCCTGCTCGGCTGCGGCGGAAAAATCACGCCAGGGCATGGCGGCAATTTGCGCCAGGGTGGCTTCCACATGGGCTGTGCTGGGGGCGCTGAACTGCTTCCAGGCGGCAATCACGCCAATCACCGCAAACGGAAAGCCGCCAATGGCGCCAAAGACCACGTATTGGGGCGGCAGCAAGGCCTTGGAGGCCAGCGCAAAACCGCCCGCCAGGGCAAAACTGATCCACCAGGGCGAGCGCAGCAAGACGGCAAACAGCGACTTTTCAGCCATTTTGAATTTCAAGAGATCTTCCTTGTAGAGCTGAGGGGAGTTTGTATCACGGCGCCGCCGGGGCGCGGCCGGGACAACCTTTTTCAGATGGGGGCAAAACCCGGCTGGCCGGCCGGCGCCGCAGGCTTTGCTTCATACTGGTGCACTGCAACATCCCCTGGACAGACCTCCGCCACCGCCCATGCTCAAAACCTCTACCGACAAAAACAAGATCAAGTTCCTGCTGCTCGAAGGCATTCACCCCTCGGCGCTGGAAGTGCTGCGGGCGGCAGGTTACAGCCAGATCGAAAGCCTGACGGGCGCGCTGGAAGGCCAGGAGCTGGCGGCCAAAATCGCCGACGCGCATTTTGTCGGCATACGTTCGCGCACCCAGCTGACGGCGCAGGTCCTGGCCCAGGCGCACAAGCTCGCGGCGATTGGCTGCTTTTGCATAGGCACCAACCAGGTGGACCTGAATGCGGCGCGCGAACGCGGCATCGCGGTGTTCAACGCACCGTTTTCCAATACCCGCTCTGTCGCCGAGCTGGTGCTGGCGGAAGCCATATTGCTGCTGCGTGGTGTGCCCGAGAAAAGTGCGGTGGCGCACCGGGGCGGCTGGCTCAAGTCGGCCGACAACGCCTTCGAGATTCGCGGCAAAACCCTGGGCATCGTTGGTTACGGCTCCATAGGCACGCAGCTGTCGGTGCTGGCCGAAGCGCTGGGCATGCAGGTGGTGTTTTTTGACGTGGTCACCAAGCTGCCGCTGGGCAATGCGCGCCAGGCCGGCAAGCTGACCGATCTGCTGGCGCAGGCCGATGTGGTGAGCCTGCATGTGCCCGAAACCCCGGCCACGCAGTGGATGATGGGCGCCGCCGAGATTGCGGCGATGAAACCGGGCAGTGTGCTGATCAATGCCTCGCGCGGCACCGTGGTCGAGATCGAGCCGCTGGCCGAGGCCCTGCGTGCCGGGCATTTGCTGGGCGCGGCGATTGACGTGTTTCCGGTCGAGCCGCGCAGCAACAAGGAAGTTTTCGAGTCACCCTTGCGCGGCCTGGACAACGTCATCCTGACGCCGCATGTGGGCGGCTCCACCATGGAGGCGCAGGCCAACATCGGCATCGAGGTGGCAGAAAAACTCGTCAAGTACAGCGACAACGGCACCTCGACCTCGTCGGTCAACTTTCCCGAGGTGGCCTTGCCTTCGCACCCCGGCAAACACCGGCTGCTGCATGTTCACCGCAATGTGCCGGGTGTGCTGGCAGAAATCAACCGTGTGTTTGCGGCCAGCCAGATCAACATCGCCTCACAGTTTCTGCAAACCAATGAAGCCATCGGTTATGTGGTGATAGACATAGACGCAGCCCATTCAGACCTGGCGCTGGCGAAACTCGCCGAGGTGCCGGGCACCATCCGCAGCCGCGTGTTGTTTTAAACCTGGGGGTGACGCCTTCAGGGCGCTATCAAAAAAGTAGCTGCCTGCGCACGGCTGGAAAGGGCAAAGCCGCTTTTTGCCTGAAATTCGTAACGACTCAGCACCTCCCCGGCTGTCATTGCGGACTTGATCCGCAATCCATAGTGGGCTATGTGTAGCGCAGCCGACCCAGGCAGCGGGGCCATGGATCCCGGGTCAAGCCCGGGATGACAAACCGCAAACAGCTGAGTAGTTACTGAAATTCAGGGCGTGGGTGCCTGCAGTCCCAGCAGCGCGGCCAGCGCCGCGGTGGGCATGGAGCCCTCCTGCGTCACCAGCGCACCGCTTTGTGCATGGGTGCCCACAATCGTCGGAATGGAGCCGAAGCCCAGCCGCGTCAGCAGCGCAGTGTTTTTGGCCACCGCCTCTTTTTGCGCCGCAATGTTGCTGCCGGCGCTGATGCCGCCGGTTTTGGCCGTCATCGAGGCTTCGTGTGCGTCCATGGCCGCCGCCGGGTCCGGCGCCGCCAGCAGGGTAGCGCCCTGGGCATTGCTGGAAGGGTTCATCAGGCCCACCGGAATCCAGACAAATTTGGCCTGCGACTTCAGCGGTTTGGCCGCCAGCCAGAGTGCGTTGCAGTGGGGACACTGCGGGTCGAAAAAGACGTAAACCGTGCGGGCGCTCATGGCAGAGCCCACGGCAAAGCCCTTGGCCTCGGCGGCGATCAGGGCGGTGGATACCGGGGTCGCGGCGGTTTTGGCAGGTACATCGGCAGAAGGGCGGTCCTGGCAGCCGGCCAGCAGCAGGCTGGTGCCCAGCAGCAGGGCGGCAAGCAGGCGCAAGGGGTGGCGAGGGGTCATGGCGGTCACTCGAGGAAATGAATTCCCCAAGGATAGCGCAGCCCGCTCAAAGGCCGGTTATCGGCCTCCTCAAGCCTTTTTAGACATGCCCAGGCGCTCTATCGTCTCTTTTTCGGCGATGAAAGTGTCGCGCGCAAAACGGGTGTACTGCGAGGTGTTCATGTAGATCACCGACTGGTCGTACTTGTCGAAGGTGGCCAGCACCGCCGGGTCATTCAGGGTTCTCCGGAAAGCCTCGTGCAGCGTCGCGACGACGGCCGGGTCCATGCCCTTGGGACCACAGACGCCGAACGGTGAGTCCGACACGGTTTTGTAACCCTGTTCTTCCAGCGTGGCGACGTTCGGCCAGCGCTTGGTGCGTTTGCTGCCGTAAGTGGCAATCAGGCGCAATTTGCCGGATTCGACATGCGGTGCCCAGCCGGTGGCGTCGCTGGCGCCCATCACGTGGCCGCCCAGAATGGCCTGCATGTTGTCGGCATTGCCCTTGAAAGGCACGTGCGTGAGCTTGATGCCGGCGCGCTGCGCAAATTCTTCCACCGCCAGATGCGGGCTGGTGCCGGTGCCGGTGGAGCCATAGGTGAATTTTTCGGGATTCGCCTTGGCGTAGACCACCAGGTCCTTGATGCTTTTGATCGGTGAATCGGACGGTACCACCAGGCCAAAGGTGTAGCCGGTCAGGCAGGCGATCCAGGTGAAATCGGTGAGCGGGTCGTAAGCCGTTTTCTGCATGTGCGGAATGCGGAAAACACCGTGCGGCAGTTGCGTCAGGGTGTAGCCGTCGGGTTTGGCGGACAGCATCTCGTTGGCGCCCAGCATGCCACCGGCGCCGGGTTTGTTCTCGACGATGATGGTCTGCCCCAGCGACTTGCCCGCACTTTCAGCCAGCGCGCGTATGACCGCGTCGGTGGAGCCGCCGGCCGGCCAGGGGCAGATGTATTTGATGGGGCGCGACGGAAAGGCCTGGGCACGGGCCAGCAAAGGCAGGGCAGCGCCGGCGACGGCGGCGGTGGTGCTGGCGATAAATACGCGGCGGTTGGTCATGACAATGTCTCCGGAAATGAGGGCAAAAAGGCTGGAGGCCAGCGTAGCCCGGTGCAGCCTTGCTGTCATCAAGGTTTACGTGAGGGACGAATTCTGCAAGGCAGAACTGGCGCGGCTTGCAGGCGAGGACGCAGTGGGCGGACGGTAAAATCAGCGCTTGCAGACCACGCGCAGCAGCGCGCCATTTTTTTGACTGGAACACCCCCCCGTGCACGAGCCCTCCCGCGATTCCAGTTCCGACCCCGACACACTTGTGCAGCAAGCCCGCCTCTGGTGCGGTGACGGCTGGACCGCGCGTGTGCTCAAGAACGAAGACGACGACGGCTGGGCCGTGGCCATGACCAGGGACGGCGAACCCGAGCCGGCGCTGACAGGCCCCTGGACCATGGGGCGCGACAAGAAAAATCCAAAGCCGCTCGATGGCACGGCCTTCTCCACGCTGGTCAAGACCGCGAGCGAGTTTGTGCGGCGCCATGAGCAGCAGTTGCACGCCGCCTTGCACCAGAGCCTGGAAGTTGATGCGCGCGGGGCGCGGGTCACGGTGCGGCTCGACATCGTGCCCGATGAAGAGCATCCGCATGCGCGGCTCAGCGCCTATGACGAGGCCGGTGAGGAACTGGCCACGCAGCAGGTGTCACCCGGCTTCAAACTGAGCCGGGCCAGTGCCATGGCCTGGGCCGATGGCGGTTTTCTCAAGGCCTGATGACGCGCGCCTTGCCGTCTGCGGGCGCTGCCTGCGGCATTGATTTCGGGACTTCCAACTCCACCGCCGGCTGCGCTGTGCCAGGCACCGGGCAAGTCGCCTTGCTGGCGCTGGAGGACGGCAAGCCGACCTTGCCTTCGGTGGTGTTTTTTCATGCCGAAGACGCCCACGTCAGTTACGGCCGGGCCGCGCTGGCCGACTACCTGGCGGGTTACGAGGGGCGCTTGATGCGTTCGCTCAAAAGCCTGCTGGGCACGGCGCTGATGGACGAACAGACCGAGGTGGCAGGGCGGGCGCTGCCTTTTTGCTCGCTGCTGGCGCAGTTCATCGGCGAGCTCAAACGCCGGGCCGAACAGGCGGCGGGCCGGAGTTTCAGCCGTGCGGTGATAGGGCGGCCGGTGTTTTTTGTCGACGGTGATGCCGCCGCCGACCGCCAGGCCGAAACAACCCTGGCCGGGGTGGCACGCGCCGCCGGCCTGAGCGAGATCACTTTTCAGTACGAACCGATTGCCGCGGCCTTTGACTACGAGCTGCAAACCACGCGGGAAGAACTGGTGCTGGTGGTGGACATAGGCGGCGGCACCTCGGACTTCGCGCTGGTGCGCCTGGCGCCCGAGCGCGCGGGCAGGGCAGAGCGCAAGGACGACATCCTGGCCAGTGGCGGCGTGCACACAGGCGGCACCGACTTCGACAAATACCTGAGCCTGGCCAGCGTGATGCCACGGCTGGGTCTGGGCAGCCGGCTCAAAAGCGGGCTGCTGATGCCGTCGGCACCGTACTTCAACCTGGCGACCTGGCACACCATCAACTTTGCCTACACCAAAAAGGCCTGGGTGCAGATCAGCGAACTGCAGCGTGAGGCACAGGAAAAAGACAAACTCGCGCGCCTGCAAAACCTGGTGACCGAACGTGCCGGCCACTGGCTGGCGATGCAGGTGGAAGTGGCCAAAATTGCGCTCTCTACCGGCACCGAAACCGCCATGGATCTGGGCCGCATAGACCCGGGCCAGCACCTGCGGCTGATGCGCAGCGATTTTGACCGGGCGATCACCCACCTGGTGGACAACATCGCGCTCAATGTCAGCAGCTTGCTGCTGCAGGCCGGCTTAAAGGCCGCCGATGTCGATACCGTGTTTTTTACCGGCGGCTCCAGCAGCGTGCCATTGCTGCGTGAACGCATCGCCGCGCTGCTGCCGCAGGCAAGGCGGGTGGAAGGTGATTTGTTTGGCAGCATTGGCACCGGCCTGGCGCTCGATGCGATGCGGAAATTCGGCTGAACAGGGCTTGTCATTGCGGGCCTGACCCGCAATCCATGCTGGATCACATGCGGCGTTTGTTCTTGTGCCATGGATCCCGGATCAAGTCCGGGATGACAGGATGACAAGCGCCGGACTGTCACTGGATGCAATGCGGAAATTTGCCTGAACTACCCAGACACCCCAGCGGGTGGTAACCCGCTGGGGTGTTTGCCTGGCAACACGCACCGGTAAATCCGCTTGCCAGAAAGAAGTATCGGCTTTGCGGCCGAGAAAGTGCTTCTGTTTTTCTTCTGATTCTGCGTGTATTAAGTAATAATTCCTGAAATTTGCGCTAGAACAGGAAAAATAACCAGATGGACAAAATTGACCGGAAAATTCTGCAAGTCCTGCAGGCCAATGCCCGCGCCAGCCTGCAGGAGATCGGGCAGGCGGTGGGCCTGAGCCACACGCCGTGCTGGAACCGCATCCGCAAGATGGAAGAGGCGGGCGTGATTGAGGGCTACACCGTGCGTATCAACCCGGTGGCGCTGGACCTCAGCGACACGGTGCTGGTGCAGGTCACGCTGGACAGCCACTCGGACAATACGCTGGAAAAGTTTGGGGAAACGCTGGCGAAAATTCCGGAAGTCATTGAGGCCTATCTGGTGTCCGGCGACTACGACTACCTGCTGCGTATTGCGGTCAGTGGCACCCAGGACTACGAACGCCTGCTGCGCGAGCGTCTCTACAAGATCAAGGGCATACGCCACAGCAAGTCCAGTTTTGTGCTGCGCACGCTGAAAAAAGCCGACCTGCCGCTGTTCTAGGAGCCTGGGCGGCAGAGGGAGCGTCGGCTGCAAAGCGACCGCGACGGTCCATTTTTCACCGGCTTTTTGCCCCATGGCGATGGCTATGGCGCTGCAAACCCGGCAAAAACTGTCCTCACCGGGGCCACTTTTCGCTGCGACGCCTTCTGCCGCGCAGACTCCCAGGCCGGCGCCGGCCTCACAGCAGCGCCATGAATCTGGCCAGCGCATAGCCCGGCTGTTCGTCCCTGCGGCGAATGAACAGCGTTTGCACATGGCCGCGTTTGCCTTTTGCCGGGTGGCAGCGCAACAGGTGTTTATTGGTGGCGTTGTCGACCACCGAGCGCGGCAGCAGCGAGATCCCCACCTCCGCTGCGACGCAGCCCAGGATGCCTTCGAGGGTTCCCATTTCAAGGCGGGTGAAGCGCGGCCAGCCGCGTTCGCTGAGCAGTTGTTCGAAACGCTGGCGGTAGGAGCAACCGGTCTTGAACATGATGGCTGCAGCGCCTTTGTCCAGGCGTTTGCCGATATCCCCGGCACGCTCCCAGTTCACGGATGAAACCAGCACCAGCTCTTCCTCGAAAGCCAACTGGCTGGTCAATGCGGGGTTGCTCAGGGGGCCTGCGACAAACGCGCCGTCGACGCGCCGCTCCAGCACCGCGCCAATCAGGGCCGCCGTGGGCCCGGTCTCCAGCGAGATGGCCACCTGGGGTTGCAGCTGCCGGAAAGACGCAAGAAGCGCCGGCAAACGGACAGCGGCGGTGGTTTCCATCGATCCAATGACCAGGGGTGCCGGTGTGTCCTGCTCTCCCTTGGCGGCGGCTTGCGCCTCGTCCATCAGCGCCATGATGCGCAGCACATAAGGCAGCAGCCTGTGCCCCGCGCGGGTCAGTTCCATGCCGCGGCTGTGCCGGTTGAACAGCGCCAGTCCCAGTTCCGATTCCAGCGTGCGTATGCGCTGGGTGATGTTGGACTGAACCGTGTGCAGCAGTTGCGCGGCGCCGGTGATGCCGCCTTGCTGCGCCACGGCTTCAAAAGTTTTCAGGCTCAGGACGTCCATGGTTTCCAATCTATAAAACAGAATGTAGCTATCAGAATAAATCGCTTTTTAAGATTGTATAGGCCCGCTACAGTTTGTTTCAAACATGACTGCACCGGCCCCCCACCCATGAACCAGCTCTTCAGCAACCTGCACGACGGCGGCGCCATCGCGGACATCTTCTCGGAGCGGACTTTTCTGGAGCATTGCCTGCGATTCGAGCGGGAACTGGCAGGCGTTCAGGCCAGCCAGGGCCTGATTCCGCAGGACGCCGCAGATGAAATCCGGCGTGTGGCCCACATGAGCAACATCGATCTGGCACAGATCAAGCGCAAAACCCATGCTGTGGGGCTGCCGGTGGTGGGGCTGGTGAGCCAGCTGGTCAGCCTGTGCCGTGGCGAGCTGGGCCAATACGTGCACTACGGGGCAACGACCCAGGATGTGATGGACTGCGCCCTGGCACTGCAGATGCAGGAGGCGCTGGCGCTGGTCGGCGATTCCCTGACCCACATCTCGGCCCGCCTTGACGCGCTGGCTGTGAGCCACCAGGGCGCGCTTCAGGCCGGCCGGACCAACCAGCAACATGCGCTGCCTATCACCTTCGGCTTCAAGGCGGCGGTCTGGAACTCCGGCGTGCGCAGGCAGATGCAGCGGCTGGACCAGGTCAGCCGGCGTGCGGCCGTCGGGCAACTCGGCGGTGCGGTGGGCACGCTCGCCTCATTTGCGGGTACTGGCCATGAGACCCGCCGGCGCCTGATGCAGGCCCTGGGCCTGGACGAACCGGAGATCGCCTGGCATGCCATGCGTGACGGCCCCACCGAGGCGGTGCTGTTTCTGGCCCAGATCGCCGCCACACTGGGAAAAATCGGCCGGGACATGCTGATGTTGTCCAGCACGGAGGTGGGGGAGCTGGCTTTTGCGAGTTACCGCGGTGCCAGCAGCACCATGCCGCAGAAGAACAACCCGGTCGCCGCTTCTTCGGTGGTGGCACTTTCCAGAATGCTTTTTCACTCGGCGCCCATGATGCTCGATGCTGCGCTGGTCGAAAACGAAAGATCGCTCGATGCCTGGTATCTGGAGCTGCATGCCGTGCCGCTTTGTTTTTCCCTGATGGGGGCTTTGCTGGGACAGGCCACCACCATGCTCGAGGAGCTTGTGGTGGATGCTGAAAAAATGGCCGGCAACACCGCCATCACCGGCGGAGCGATTGTCAGCGAGTCGGTGCAGATGGAACTGGCCAAACGCATGGGCCTGAATCGGGCGCATGAACTGGTGGCCCGTGCCTGCCAGAAGTCCAGAACCGAAGGGAGCTCGATGGCGGCAGCGCTGATGCAGCTGGACCCGGTGCTGGACCCCGAAACCCTGGGGCCACTTCTCAATGCAGCCAGCCACACGACATTCGGCATGCGTGAGGTTCAGGCATCGCGCCGGAACTGGCAACCCGACGCCGGTGCAACGGGCCGCTTTCTGTACCCCCTTTAACCACCCCCCAGGAGAGGACCATGATGAAAGCCGTCTGCATGAGCCTGATGTTTGTTGCCGGGGCCGCCCCGGCGTCAGCGCAGGAGGCCTACCCCAGCAAACCGATCACCATCGTCGTCCCTTTTGCCGCAGGGGGGCCCATGGACAAACTGGCGCGGGAACTGGCCTTGCCGCTGCAGGGGCAACTGCGGCAGCCGGTGATTGTGCAAAACCTCTCCGGGGCCGGCGGCAACCTCGGGACGGCGATTGCGATGCGCGCCGCGGCCGATGGCCATACGCTGCTGATGGGCCACATTGGCATGGCGACATCGCCAGCCCTTTACCGCAATCTGGGGTTTAACCCGGAGACCGACTTTGAGCCGCTGGGGGTGGTGGTGGATACGCCGTCGGTGCTGGTGGCGCGGCCCCAGGTGCCCACGGGCTCGGTGGTGGACTTGATCCGCTGGATGGCCAGGCAGCCCCAGGTCAAGCTTGCACATTCGGGCATAGGCTCCGCGTCACACCTGTGCGGGCTTTTGCTCAAGTCGTCGCTGAAGGTCAGCGGCATCATCAGCGTGCCCTACCGTGGCAGCGCCCCCGCGGTCTCCGACCTGCTGGGCGGCCATGTGGACATGATTTGCGACCCCACCCCGACGACGGTGTCCCACATCCAGAGTGGCAAGCTCAAGACCATCGCCGTGACCACGGCCAGGCCCTTGATCGGCACACCGCTGGCCGCTGTTCCGACCATGGCCAGGTTCGGCATCACCGATGTCGAGATGAGCGTCTGGTTTGCCCTTTACGCGCCCAGGGGAACGCCACTGCCGGTGCAGCAGCGTGTCAACGATGCCCTGAGGGTGGCCATGAAAAATGAGGCTTTCAAGGCGGCGCAAATCGCGTCAGGCATACAGGTGGTTCAGGACGAACGCGCAACGCTGGCCGGACACCGGGCTTTTCTGGGAAAGGAGACAGCCAGATGGCGGCCCATCATCAAGGCCGCTGGTGTTTACGCTGACTAGGGCCTCTTTTACTGAGGCTCCCGCCTGGACGGCAGCCCTGCACGCAGGAATGCCAGGCGCGCTTCGGTCAAAGCCACACCGAGGCCGGCCAGGCAGATCAGGCCTATGCCCAGCGCGGTGATCTGGCCCGGCGCCTGGCCAAATACCAGCCAGCCCAGTGTGGCGGCGGCCACGATCTGCAGGTAGCTGAAGGGCGCCAGCAGGGTGGCCGGGCTCCTGCGAAAAGCGGCAATCTGCAGCCAGTGCCCGAGAAAACCGGTGACACCGGTCGAGGCCAGCAGCAGCCATTGCCAGGTGTTGAGCTGTGGTGTTTGCCAGAACCAGGGCAGGGCCAGGGTCAGCGTTATGGTGCCGAACAGGCCGCCGTAATAGTTGGTGGTCAGGGGATCGTCATGCGCGACCCGGCGAGTGGCGATTTGAAAAAAGGCAAAAGCCAGCGCCGTCGCCAGGCCCAGCACCACGCCCAGCGGGTCCAGCTGCGCACCGGGCCGCACCACCACCAGCATGCCGGCAAAACCCGCCAGCACACCAAGCCAGCGGTGCAGGCGGTGGGCTTCGTGCAGCAGCCACGGCGCCATGGCCATCAAAAACAGCGGCGCCATGAAGTTGATGGCAGTCGCCTCGGCCAGCGGCAGCCGGCCCAGCACCGAAAAAAACAGCACGGTGGTGGTGATCATCAGCAGGCCGCGCAGCAGCTGCCGCGGCAGGGATTGGGTCTGAAAGATGGCTTTGCCGCGTGTGGGCAGCACCACCGCCGTCATCAGCGCGGTGTGCACAGCATAACGCGCCCAGGCGACCATGAGCACCGGCACGCCGGCCAGCACCAGCCATTTGCCCGAGGCGTCCAGGCCGGACAGCAGCCAGAGGCCGGCGATGTGAAGAAAAATGCCGCTTTTTTTCATGCGTGTGTGTTGCCTGTCGCGGCTGGCCGTCATGCCATGCGGCGTGAGCCAATGAAGACAGTCTGATCATAAGCAAGCCCGGGGCGGCGCCGTTGCCAGCACCAGGTTGGCGCCAGCGTCATGCAGAAAACCGGGTTCCAGCCCATATGGGGCGGGCGCAACCAGCTATCAAAAAGAGAGTGGGTAGCGGCCGGCTACAACGTCAGCTCAGATTGTTCCAGCAGCACCAGACCGAGCTCGACCCTGTTTGCAGCGTGCGTGATGCTGACCTGCTCGGCGCTGGCCAGGGCCTCCACATCATCCCAGACCAGGTTGCGGTAGCCGCGCGGGTCCTGGCTGGCGCTCGCGCCTTCTTCGGGCGTCACACTGATACACACTCTGGCCGTGTCGCCCGCCAGCTCACTGCTGACCAGCACGCTGGCCGGCGCCAGCGCCGCATCGGTCAGGGCAATCAGGCTGGCGGTGAAGACGGTACGCAACGCGGCCTGCGAGACATGCACATCGGCTGCCGTGACCCGGTTGGCGATGGTAAAGCCGCGGAAAGCGAGGTCGGTGGCCAACATGCCCAGGCATTCCTCCACGCCGGCCTCCAGCAGCACGATGCCGTTTTCGCGCGGTGCGACCCAGCTGATCAGGTTCATGCTGGCGCCTGCCGCCGTGCGTGACAGCGTGCTGATGGACTTGCAGTTGTCGCGCAGCACCGCCATGTCGGGCGTGGCTGCCTGCAGGCGCCGCTCCAGGATGGCAGAAATCATGCCTATGGGCTGCAGCGTGCCGGCCATGTGGTGGCGTATGGCCGGTGCAATCCGGCGCAGCAAGGCGTAACGCGCCGCCTCTACGGCCAGCTCATCGTGGCCGGGGGAGACAGCGGCCTGGTGCGAAGCGGTGGACAAACTCATAAATCCTCAACAGGTTTGGCGGGAATCACTTTGAAATGCTATCACCTGACTTGTCCTGAAAACCAGCGCCAGCGTGTTGAAGCCCGGCAGGTGGCTGCAGGAACAGCTGGGCGCAGGGGCAGCATGCGGGATTCCTGATCGGCAAAGGGGGGCCTTGCGGCTCAACATCTGCCAGTGTGGGGCCGCCCGGGACGGCGCGCTGTCGGACAGGGGCGACACTTGCGTAGGAAGCCCAGTGCCGGCGTGACAAAATCAGGTCTTTGACGCCCACGGAGCCCCGGATGAACTTTGCCCCCGACCTCGCCACGGTCACCCATGGCATACAGCTGGCCGTGGCCCCGGTGTTTTTGCTGACCGCTGTGTCCGGCATGATCGCCGCCGTGGCCGGCCGCCTGGCGCGCATCATAGACCGTGCGCGTTTTCTGGAAAACCGCCTGGAAAACGGGGGTGTGGAGGAGGGCCGGGCCAGGCGCATGTATGCCGAACTGGGTGAGCTCAGGCACCGCGGCTGGCTGGTCAACGGCTGCCTGGCGCTGCTGACCTTTTGCGCGATCCTGATCGGCTTGACGATTGTGGTGCTGTTTCTGGGCGAAACCAGCGACTTGCCGGCGTTGAAAATTGCGACGGTGAGTTTTCTTTCGGGCGTGTTCTGTTTTCTGCTGGCGCTGCTGTGTTTTCTGGCCGAGACCCTGCTGGCCACGCGCCTGCTGAAGTTTGCCGAGCTGCCGGTGCAGCCAGCGCCAGAGCCGGCGGGTGAGGCGTCAAAAATAGACCCCGCCCTTTCCGGACGCGCGTAAGCAGCTATCAAAAACGGAGCGTATCGCGCCCGTTTTCTTTTTACCTTTCAGGACTTTCCCATGTTGCTTGATGCCGATGACTCCCAACTGGTGCTGGTGGACTACCAGGTCCGCCTGATGCCCGCCATTTTTGAAAACAGCCTGGTGCTGGCCAACGCCTTGCGCCTGGCGCGCATGGCGCAGCTGCTGCAAGTGCCGCTGTGGGCCAGTACACAAACACCCGACAAGCTGGGCGCCACCGTGCCCGAGCTTCAGGCCGTGCTGCAGGCAGCAGGCGCCAGGACGCTGGCCAAAAACCATTTCAATGCGGTTGATGAGGGCCTGGGCGACTGGCTGCGCCCGCCGGCGCGCAAGGCGCCGCCCGGCCCGCCGCGTGGCAATGCGCGCAGCCTGCCGAAACACCTGCAAAAGCCCGCTGAGGAGGTAGAAGAGGGCAGGGGCGTGATTGTCATGGCCGGATGTGAAGCCCATGTGTGCCTGCTGCAGACGGCGCTGGGCCTGCTGGAAGAAGAGTTTGAGGTCTGGGTCGTCACCGACGCCTGCAGCTCCCGCACCGAACGCAACCGCGACGCCGCCTTCGACCGCCTGGCCGGCGCCGGCGCCGAGCTGGTAACGACCGAGATGGTGGCCTTTGAGTGGCTGCGCACCGCAGAGCACCCGGCTTTCAGGGACATGCTGGGGCTGGTGAAATAACGCACTGCGGCGGATTCAGGCCCAAAAAGTTCAGGCAGAAAAGGCCGCTGGCCCTTATGCGGTGTGCGCGAGCCGCTATAAAAAACAGAGCGTTCAGAAGCTGCAGATGCAGCAACTTCAAGCCAGCAGCACGTCCAGCGGGCTGGCTGTGCCGCCTGCGGCCACCTTGAGCACATGGGTGTAAATCATGGTGGTGCTGACATCCGAGTGGCCCAGCAACTCCTGCACGGTGCGGATGTCGGTGCCCGACTGCAGAAGATGGGTGGCAAAGCTGTGGCGCAGCGTGTGCACCGATACCGGTTTGACGATTCCAGCCTGCACGACTGCCTGCTTCAGGCTGCGCTGCAAACGCTCTTCGTACAAATGATGGCGGCGCTCAACGCCACTGCGCGGGTCGGTTGACAGTGTGGGTGAAGGAAACATCCAGAACCAAGCCCAGGTTTGACCCAGTCTGGGGTATTTCACGCTCAACGCGTCGGGCACTTGCACGCCAGCGCGTTGTGCCTGCCGGTCAACCTCCCAGGTTGCACGGGCGGCAAGCATTTGCAGCCGCAGCGCCGGCGCCAGAGAGCGCGGAAGCATCACCACACGGTCTTTGTTGCCCTTTGCTTCACGCACGATGATCACGTGGCGGTCAAAGTCAACGTCCTTGATGCGCAGGCGCATACCCTCCATCAGCCGCATGCCCGTGCCGTACAGCAAACGCGCCAGCAATGCGGTTTCCCCTTCCAGAATGGCCAGCAATCCGCCCACCTCATCTTTGGTCAGCACTGAAGGAATTCGCCGCGCACGGGTGGGGCGGTTGATGTTGTCGAGCCACGGCAGATTGACGCCAAGCACCTCCCGGTACAAAAACAGCAGCGCGCTCAAGGCCTGGTTATGTGTGGAGGCTGAAACCTTGCGTTCAGTTGCCAGCATGGTCAAAAAATCCTCAACCTCTTTGGCTCCCATGTCGCGCGGATGCTTCAAGCCATGCCAGCGGACGAAAAAACGCACCCAGTACAGGTAAAGCTTTTCGGTGCTGAGGCTATAGTGCAGGTACCGAATCCGCTCCCGGAGCTGATCAAGCAAGCGGACCGACTGCAGCGGAGGGTTGCCGGGTTTCATAGGCTTGTTTATACCTGTACAAAAATACAGTATATTTGCTGCAAAGCCAATAAACAAGAGGGTTCTGGGAGGAATCAATGTCCAAGTTAAACCGCAGCCGCCAAGTTATACCGCAGGTTTTGCTCTATACATTACGTTAAGGCTCGCAAACGAAATGTTTTTGACGCTCAAGCGAAAAGTTACGGACGGGTTTTTGGTCGTCGCCGACGTGGCTGGCTTAATTCTGTCTGCTTCCGGTGCATCCGTCGTAGCCGTTCTCGGAAAATTGATGCTCGCGGTTGTTCTGGGTGCTATTGCACTTGGTTTCTTTCTGCGCCTCGCTGGCCGGCGTCGGCAGAACTCCTTGGTGCCCGCGCGTACGCCTACTTGGTGCTACTTCGCCTCTGGCTTCTTGGCTGCTGTCGAAGTTGCTTTGCTGGCGGAATCCACAAACCTGCCTATTCGTTTCTACCAGCCAGGCTTTGAGCCTTGGCACTGGGCGCTCGTTGTGGTTGCTCTCGTCGTGGCGTATGTCGTGCACATGCAAGTCTTCCGTTCCTTCACTCGGAGGCAAGGTGTTGCCGCGCAGCCTTAACTGGTCGGCCAACACGGACCCTCAACAGCAGCAGGCGGCTCCGCCGCTGGGGTTGCGGTCCGGTTGCCTTCAACGTTATCTGTCATGAAGTACTCACCTTTGCGATCAGACGACGGCACGCCACTTCCAATGGCGCCGCGCGATCTCCTGACAGCACTAGTGGCGATCGCTTGCTTGTTCTTCTACTTTGGCTGGCTTAACTGGACCGAGCCGCCGACCGCGCCCTACACGGGACGAATGGCGTGGTTCTACTCAGTCGCGTCCGCCATGTTTGGCCAGCGTGGGCCGGCCCACATTTTCCTGGGGTGTGGCGTCGCCATGCTGGGGCTTGCTCTTGCCAACTGGCTCAGACTAAGGCCTAAGCCATGACAGATAACGAGTCCGTCAACACGGACGCCCAAGGTCGTCCCGCCGCGGCGTGGCGCCGTTCCATAGTCGCCGGTTACGTCCGACGTTATCCAGCATGAACACGTCTAGCGCGCCGCTATACCTCTACTCCGAGGAGGCAGCAGGTCCCGGTCTTCCCGTGAAGGCCCGTGTTGCTCGCTACCTGGCACTGGGCGAAGTGGAAGAGAAGGCCGCCGTTCTCACCCTTGAGGGATGCGCTTACCGTGACGAACTCACCACCGTTGTGGTGCTTGCAAAGGGAATTGGCGTCATATCAGAAGCTTTTGCGGGCGCGGAAGTTGGTGTGTATGTTTTGCCGCTTGACGCGCGGGCCGGCGAGAAGGCGCTGCAACTCACAGGTGGGCTTCAGCCTGTGCTTGACTGGGGTGCGCTCACCAATGACCCGCAGCGCGCGCTACACATGCAGGTAAAGCAGCATGTTGGATAACATGTCAATCGACACGGACCCACAACAGCAGGCAGCGGCTTCGCCGCAATGGTTGCGGTCCGGTTGCCTCGAACGTTATGCGTAAGCTCGCAACCTTGGTTGCCTTGCTGGCCTGCTGCGGCTTTGCTGCCGCTTGTAGCTGCTCGCGGATGACCGGGTCCGCGATGTACGCAGACGCAACGATTGTCATGCGCGGGACTGTGGTGGCGACGACATTGCAAAGAAATCCTGGCCTCGGGGATGAACTTGGAACAAACGTTGTTCGAGCGAAAGTGACCGTGCGAGAGACATTCAAGGGCAGGCAAGCAGAGTCTATAGAGGTCGTAGGAGGTTCCGACTACCACAATCCCGTGTGTACTCTCGCGCTAGTCGCGGGAGGTGAATATGTTTTTGTTCTGGGGAAAGATATGGTCGCTTCACATTGCAATTCATGGTTCTCGGACACACCCGAGAGGCAGGAAGAGGTCAAAACATTTCGGCGAATGAAGGCGCAGGCAAAGTGACCACGCATAACAGGTCGGCCCAGAGCCGACAGCCTACGGCTTCGGCTGGCCTCCGGCGTTAAACGGCATATGCATTCGTACGATTCATTGCGCGAGTTTGTTGCCGGCACTGGGGCCTCGCTTGTGGAGGAACATTTGCACCCCGAAAGTTTCGGGAGCGCATATTGCGTATTCCGTGGCGCGGCTGGCGGTAGGTTTCGTCTGGTCTGGGACGGCAAAGAGGCTTGTGGCTTCCTGGAGGCCAACACCGGCGGAGACGAATGGAAGCTTGACGGCCCCATCGTTCGAGAGCGGCTTGGTGCTAAGTTCAGTAACTTGCCTGAGTTCTTGGCTATGGCTAAAGAGTTGGGTAACGGTAAGGGGAAAACGTAATGGTCTTCGGCGAGTTTCGGTTTAACTGGTTGCTCGACACGGACCCGCAACTGCAGAAGGCGGCTTCGCCGCATGTTTTCCGGTCCGGTCAGCGCCAACGTTAAATCACTCATGTCTATCGACTGGGCATCACTCACTTGCACGCCGTCCGATGAGGCGGTAGCGCAACTAGCGGAATCTTGGGGTTGGATGTTGCGCGAGCCCTTCGTGCCGGTTCTGTTTTCCGCTTTTGGCGACGTATTTCTGGAACCTGATTCTGGTGGCGTGTGGTGGCTAAACACAGGCGTTGGCGAATTGACGCAGGTTGCCGAGTCGCCGCAAGAGTTTCGCGAAATGCTCGGCACCGAGCTTGCCGATGAATGGTTTTTGCCATCGCTTGTTGAGAGGCTTCACGCGGCGGGCAAGATCGCGCAGCCAGGCCAGTGTTACACCTATGTCACTCTCCCGGTGTTTGCTGAAGGGAAATACGACGTGGAAAATCTAAATCCCGTACCTGCACATGAGCACTTCATGCTGACGGGCCATATTCTCAGCGAAGTCAAAGGGCTTCCTGATGGGGCGAAGGTGAAGATCAGTGTTACGCCGTGATTTAACATTTCGTTCCATCCGACAGCCTACGGCCTCGGCTGAACTCCTACGTTAAAAGGCAGCCAATGGGCGTTGACTGTAGGGTCGAGGACGAAGACGGCGGTGTTCTTAACGGACTCCCAGATTCCCAATCCCTCGTGGCTTTCTTGCTCACTCCGGACCACAGCGTTATGGGTGAGACGGTGTGCCTGCGGTTCATCGACGAATATGGGGACACAACGTTCAACCAATTGCAAATTCCGGTGCTGTTACAGGAATTGCGCGGAGCGGTTTTTCGCTGTACGAATTTGGAAGCTCGCGCACATGGTGAGAAACTGGTAGCCCTTGTAGCAACTGCGGAAGGCGAGATGCACACTTATGTCAAGTTCATCGGGGATTAGCTGCTTGCCTTTTAACTGGTCGGCCCAGAGGCGACGGCCTTCGGCCGCGCCTGGCCTCCAACGTTAAATCTCACCGCAACACCCGCGCTTGCATGAGACCCTTTGTGTAGCTACAATAACCCATGCGTGTCACCTTCGATCCCGCCAAGCGCGAGAAGGCGTTGGCGGATCGGGGTCTGGACTTCGAAGACGCAGCCCTGGTGTTCGAAGGCGTCACTGTTGAAGTGGAAGACTCGCGGAAGGACTATGGTGAAGTGCGAATCATCTGTTACGGCACTTTAATCGGGCGCATGGTGGTCATCGGATACACCCCGCGTGGCGCGGAACGTCACGTCTTCAGCATGAGGAAAGCAAATGAACGCGAGCAAGCCCGCATTGCGCCGCTCCTTGAAGTCTGACCTTGCTCGTGTAGATGCACACGTTGTGAAGAAGGGCGAGTACGACGAGCTGCCCGAACTCACAGATGAGATGTTCGCACGAGCCAAGGTGAATAAGGGGGGCAGGCCAGTTTCCGAGAACCCCCGCAAGCTGCTGTCGATCAGGTTGCCCGTCGACGTGATCGAGCGGTGGAAAGCTACCGGGCCTGGTTGGCAGACGCGCATGGCTGATCGCTTGAGCAAGGTGCGGTGACATTAGCATGTCAATCCAGACTTACGGCCTGCGGTCGCAGACTGATCTCCAACGCTAGGCGACACAGGGTGAGCACGTCGCGAATTGGGTCCGTGCCCCTGGAGCCAGCCGGCGAGCGTCTCGTCGCGTATCTCGAACGGAGCACACCATGGGACTCTTGACCTTCAGTATCAACCTCACCCTGGACGGCTGCGTCGACCACCAGGAAGGAATTGCCGACGACGAGACACACGCCTTTTTCACCCGCCTCATGGACGAGGGCGGGGCGATGCTGTGGGGCCGCGTCACCTACGAGATGATGGAGAGCTACTGGCCAGCGGTGGCCTGCGGCGACGCGGAGGCACCGCCGGCGATGCGCGAGTGGGCGCTCAAGCTGGAGGTCAAGCCGAAGTACGTGGTGTCCTCGACGCGAGAGGACTTCCCGTGGACCAACAGCCACCACATCGCCGGCGACCTGCGCACGGGCGTACAGCAGCTCAAGGACGCGACCCCGGACGGCGTACTCCTCGGTAGCGGCAAGCTCGCGACCGCGCTGGACCGGCTGGATCTGATCGACGAGTACAAGTTGCTCGTCCACCCCAGGATCGCCGGCCATGGCCCGACCCTGTACGAGAGCGGGCTGCCCAGCACGCGACGGCTCGAGTTGATCTCGGCGAAGCCGCTGCGCAGCGGCGCGGTCGCCATGCACTACCGGCGTGCGCGCTGAATCGGGGCCAGGATTTGAGCTGTCATGCAGGGACTTCCCCACAGACGCAGGAAGCTGACCGGTAGACGGGTTGTGTGGGGGCGCCTGCGGCTACACCCAAGCGTCACAAAGCTTTCGCCTGCCGGCGCTATATTCGGGAGCCCCAAGCTCAGGGCAAAAAGTCACCCCCTTCGCGTCTCATGCCCATGAAGTTCAACCAGCTGCCACTGCTGCCCGAACGCCCCCACGCCGGGCCCATGAAACCGGTTTCCTCGGCCCGGACGTCAGAGGCCACGCTGCCGTCCGGCCAACTGGTGCTGGGCATAGAACATGACACGATTCGCGGGGTCACGCCGGCCATGCTGCGCTGGTGGTTTGAACACCTGGGCCAGACCATGGCGCACAAGGGGCAGACCTACCCGCGTTACCTGCTTTGGCACCCGCGTGACCACATCCGGTGGGAGCTCGCGCGGCCTTCGCCGGGCGGCGGCAGCGGGCAGGGCGCGCATTTTCGGATTGTCGAAGCCTTTGCAGCCAACCCGGACTATTACGTGGACTCCACCGAATACGTGGAAAAGCTCGACGACGAAGGCATCTCGCTGGTGCGCCGGATAGGGGGCATCGAGGTGTTTCGCCTGGAGCATCGCTTTGGGACGGCTCCGGGAGGCGCCTCTTACCGGTCGCGCATGGTGGTGGGCGCCGGGGCCGGCATGTTGGCTCCTGTGTTGAATGCCCTGATCCGACCACGCGTTTTTTCCGACGCGATGGGAACAGCCTGGCTCACCCATAACGTCGAGGAAGTCAGCATGCTGGAGCATCTGTTGCCACCGCTGTATGCAGCGCGGGCTGAGGCAGCCTGACCCATGGGACGCACCACGGCGCTGCGGCTTGAAATCAAACGGGTCTTTGTGCCTTTCATGCGGGAGCAGGGTTTCCAGCTTGACCAGCGGCATGGCCCGCATTTCCTCGACTTCCGCCGGCAGGCAGGCGACCAGATGCTGTTTCTGGAACTGCAGTGGGACAAGTCCGGCCGCCCGCGCTTCACGGTCAACTTCGGCAAGGTCGCGCTGGAGGGGGTGTTTATAGGCGGACAGCAGCTGGCCGCCAGTGACGTGGGCCCGGGACAGGCGCCGGCGTATTGCAGGCTGCACCCGCGCGGCAAGGGCCGCAGCACGGCGGACTGGTTTCGCCAGGACAGGCCCTGGCTGGCGGCTCTTCTGGCCGGCTCACGCCTGTACCCGCCAGAGCAGCCGGTTCGGGAACTGATCGCGCTGTTTCCCGAGGTGCAGGCTTGGTGGGACAGCCATGAGGTCGGTCCACACTGCAAATTGATCCGGAATTGGCCAGACGCGTCATCCACGGGGGCGCTACCGGCGCAGGGATGAAGGGGCGGTGTCAGCCTGCCGCAAGTCTGTTATCCATAATTATAAATTCAGATTTAACGCCAAACGGCGCTGCGACCGGTTCGAGGCCAGAATCCGGGTTGCGCCAGACCTATCCGGAGACAAGCCATGACAAGTTACGCCGACTTCTACCGCCAGTCCATTGAAGAGCCCGACGCTTTCTGGACCGAGCAGGCCCGACTGATTGACTGGCAGCAGCCTTTCACGCGGGTCTGCAACCACGACAAACCGCCGTTTGTGCACTGGTTTGAAGGTGGTACCACCAACCTGTGCCACAACGCGGTGGACCGGCACCTCAAGGACAGGCCTGATCAGGCGGCGCTGATTTATGTGTCCACCGAAACCGGCGTGGAGAAGACCTACAGCTTTGCCGAATTGCACGCCGAGGTGCAGCGCATGGCGGCCAGCCTGCAGGCGCTCGGTGTGCAAAAAGGCGACCGGGTGCTGATCTACATGCCCATGATCGCCGAGGCAGCGTTTGCCATGCTGGCCTGCGCACGTTTGGGTGCGATTCATTGTGTGGTGTTTGGCGGTTTTGCCAGCGGCTCGCTGGCTTCACGCATTGAAGACGCGACGCCCAGGGTGATTGTCAGTGCCGACGCGGGCTCGCGCGGCGGCAAGATCGTGCCCTACAAACCGCTGCTGGACGAGGCCATCCGCCTGTCCAGCCACCAACCCGAGGCGGTGCTGCTGGCCGACCGTGGCCTGTCGCCCATGCAGCTGGTCGCCGGGCGCGATCACCTGTGGTCAGACCTGCGCGCACGGCATCTGGATGCCAAAGTGCCTTGCGTTTGGCTGCAGTCCACCGACATCAGTTACACCATCTACACCAGCGGCACCACCGGCAAGCCCAAAGGTGTGCAGCGCGATACCGGCGGTTATGCGGTGGCGCTGGCCGCCAGCATGAAACACATTTTTGACGGCCGCGCCGGTGAGACCTATTTCTCCACCAGCGACATTGGCTGGGTGGTGGGTCACAGCTACATCATTTACGGCCCGCTGATTGCCGGCATGGCGACGCTGATGTACGAAGGCCTGCCGACCCAGGGCCTGGACAAACAACCCGACGGCGGCATCTGGTGGCGCCTGGTTGAAAAGTACAAGGTCACGGCCATGTTCAGTGCGCCGACGGCGGTGCGCGTGCTGAAAAAGCAGGACCCGGCGCTGCTCAAAAAGTACGACCTGTCCAGCCTGCGCGCGCTGTTTCTGGCGGGCGAGCCGCTGGACGAGCCGACGGCACGCTGGATCAGCGAAGGCCTGAACGTACCCATCATCGACAACTACTGGCAGACCGAAAGCGGCTGGCCTATCCTGACGATTGCCAACGGCGTCGAGAAAAAGCCCAGCAGGTTCGGCAGCCCGGGCATCCCGATGTACGGCTACAGGGTCAAGCTGGTGCACGAGAGTACCGGGGAGGAACTGACGCAGCCGAATGAAAAAGGCGTGGTGGTGCTGGAAGGCCCGACGCCGCCGGGTTTCATGCAGACCATCTGGAAAGACGATGCGCGATTTGTCAACACCTACTGGAAAAGTGTGCCGGGCCGCATGGTCTACAGCACCTTCGACTGGGGCATACGCGATGAAGACGGTTATTACTTCATCCTGGGCCGCACCGATGACGTGATCAATGTGGCCGGGCACCGGCTGGGCACGCGCGAGATTGAAGAAAGCATCTCAGGGCACGCGGGCGTGGCCGAAGTGGCGGTGGTGGGTGTGGCCGACACACTCAAGGGGCAGGTCGCGATGGCGTTTGTGGTGCCCAAAGACGGTGGCGTACTGGCCGACCGTGAAGGCGCGCTGAAACTCGAAGGCGAGATCATGAAACGCGTGGACCAGGACCTGGGCGCCCTGGCGCGGCCGGCCCGGGTGCGTTTTGTGTCGGTGCTGCCCAAAACCCGCAGCGGCAAACTGCTGCGTCGCGCGATTCAGGCCGTGTGTGAAGGCCGCGATGCGGGGGATCTGACCACCATGGACGATCCGGCGGCCTTGCAGCAGATCAGGGATTTGATGACGGCTTGATGCGGGATTTATGCATCAAATCGGCCTCTGGCTCTTGCTGCATGTGCGCAAACAGCTATAAAAAGTATAGCGACTGGAGGACTTGAGGCGCTTTCCGGTCAGGCCGCGTCGATCTCCAGAGCGGCAGGCGGCAGGCCCGCGCGGGCCCGCTCGACCATGGCCATCCAGGCCGCTTCACATTCACCAAGGCGCGCCTGCTGGTCAAACAGCGGCGCGGTGTTTTGCGCGGCCTGCAGCCGCGCGCGCAGGGCGGCCAGTCGCGGCGGATCGCGCAGCAGCGCCAGGGCGGTCGCCAGGTAACTGGCGCTGTCCGAGGCCACAGCCTCGCCCAGTCCGGCCGCATGCAGCATGCTGGCGCCCAGCCGCGCGGCGCTGCCCGGGCCAGCGCAGGAGACGGCTGGCAAACCACGGTGCAGCGCCAGCGCGAGCTCATGGCCACCGCTGAGCCGCAGCGGGTCCAGAAACAAGTCGGCCAGGGGCAGCAGCGGGCCGGGGGACTGTGGCGATGGCTGGCTGACAAAAATCAGCCGGGCAGGGTCCACGCCGTGAACCTGTGCTGCGGCCTGGAGCCGCCGCCGGGTTGGCGCTGCAAAGGCGGGCAGCCACAGGACGGCGTCGGGCTGATCCAGCAGCAATTGCAGCCACAGATTCAGGGTGTCGGGGTCGATGTGCAGGGCCGGAACAAAGGCGCACAGAATTGGCGCGCTGTCGGGCAGGCCCAGGTCGCGACGGGCCCATGTCGGCCCCGGCGATGTGGCGTTGGAACCTTCCATCCAGCAGGTACGAGGCAGGCGCACCAGCGCGTTGGACGGGCTGTCGGCCTGCACGCTGGGATGAACAAATCGGTCGGACAACACATAGTCAAAGGGACCGCCCGGCAACTGCCCGTGCCAGGGCAGAGGCTGGATCTGCACCGGCGCCACACGCCGCTGCGCGATGCCGGGGCGCCACCAGGGGGTGCCAAAGGTCGAATCTATCCACAGATCGAGGGTGTCGAGCCGAATGCGCTGCACCGCCTCGTCGTCGCTGAAGTGGGCGATTTCGACGACGCTGTGCGCCAGCAAGGGCTCGGCCAGCACGGCTTGTGGTTGCGGCGTGGGGGAGTACACGTGAAAGGCAAAACGGCTGGGGTCGTGCAAGGCCAGTCGGGCGGCCAGCCTGCTGGTGGCGGCCCGGTCGCGCAGGCTGTGTACGGCCATGCCGACGTGAATGCGGCTGTCTTTGGCACGGACGGACCGCTTGACGGAAAAAGCCGGCAAGCCCGGCCGCTGGTCAGCTGCCACCCCAGCCCACGCCAGCCGTGCGAGCCCCTGTATCTCTGTGTCTGTCAATCCGAGCGCCAGGCCGTAATACATCGCCAGCTGCAGTTCTGCCGTGCGTCCGGCGTGTGTGGGACCGGCACTCAATTCGCCCAGCAGCGCGTTGGCGCGCGCGGCGTCGCGCCAGTCGCCTTCGTCCATGGCTTCAAACGCCTGCCGCAGAAACAGGCTGCGTGCATCGGGACCCTCCGTCGCATTGACAGCTGCAGCGTGCGGGCTTGCCATGCCCAGAAATTGCTGCCAGACAGCGCTGGCGGCGGGGTCCAGGCCGGCCTGCGCTAGTCCGGCTGCTGCAAAATCGCCATGCAGGGCCAGGGCCATCACCTGGCGGCAGGCGATGTGTGCATCATCCGGAAAGCGCCGCATGGCTTTGTCCACGTGTTCCAGGGCCAGGTCGTACTGGCGGGCACCGAGCAGGCAGTCCAGCAGGTGCAGCCAGACCTCTGGGCGCCCGGGTGCAGCGGTCACGCATTGTTCAGCATACGCAATGGCTGCCGCCCAGTCGCCCAGTCGTTTGGCAATCAGGCTGTGCTGGGCCAGCGCCGGCAAGTAGTCGCCCTGCAACACCAGGGCGTGGTCCAGATGCTGTTGCGCCTCGGGCAGCAGTCCACAAGCAGCCGCAGCCAGTGCGAGGTTGGTGGCGCCCTCGGCATCGCCCAGCAGCTGCGCTTCGACGCGCCGCAATGCGCGCAGCGCAGCCTGGGGGCGGTCCAGTTCATGCAGCAAGGCGGCGCAGGCGCAGGCCGCCTGGACATTGTCCGGTGCCAGCGCGACTGCGGCCTGAAACGCCGCCAGCGCTGCCGGGCGCTCACCTGCGGCGTGGGCCGTGCTGCCCCGGACCATCTGTTGTGCAAAAGAATGCGGCAGGACAAGCGCTTGCGGGTCGGGCGGCGATGGCATGGCGAAATTATGTGACAGACTCAGTCCTCAGATTTGTTGATTTGATGTCAAGCTTGACCCTGTATGGACACTGCCGTTCCTGAAGCTGCCGCTTTGCCGATTCACCTGGTGGGGCGGTTTGACGACCGTTTTGCGGGCGCCGAACGTGAGCTGCTGGCCCTGCGGGACGCGCTGAAGAACTGTGGCGAGTTGCAGATGTGGTCGGTGGTGCCGCCGCATGCCTGGTACGCCGCGCAGGGCGTACAGGCCGTTCAGCCGTTCGGCGGGCGGTTTCCGCGCTCGGGGGTGCTGGTCTGGGGCGGCGCCCATGTGGCGCCCGCGGTGTGGCTGAAATACACGTATTTTGCGCGGGTCATGTTGCATTGCAACCTGGCCAGCTGGGAGCGCTTTTTTGCCTTGATCGGGATACTGCGGGACACCACGGCGCTGGACCCGGAGCTGGTGTTTGTATCGCAGGCCCTGCGGCTGACAGCGGGATTGCCCGGCCATGTGGTGTACAGCCCCATGGACATCGCGCCGTTTTTGCAGGCCGCGCGTGCCCGCAGGCCGCGGGCGGGTGGGCCGCTGACTGTCGGCCGGGTCAGCCGCGATACACCGGACAAACACCATCCACAGGACCCGAACCTGTACCGCATGCTGGCAGCGACTGGATGGCGCGTACGCATCATGGGCGGCACCTGCCTGGCGCCCCAGCTTGAAGGGGTGACCGGCGTGGAACTGCTGGCCGCCGGCAGCGAAGAGGTGGTGGATTTTCTCCAGTCGCTCGACGTCTTTTTCTACCGCACCGGCTCGACGGTGGAGGCTTACGGGCGGGTGGTGGCCGAGGCCATGGCCGCAGGTCTGCCGGTGGTAGCCGGCCATCTGGGCGGCTACGCCGAAGTGGTGGTGCCTGGGGAAACCGGCCTTCTGGTGCAGTCCCAGGAAGAAGCCTGGGATGCGCTGGAACGATTGGCGCATGACCCGGCCTTGCGAGGCGCCATGGGGCAGGCCGGCATGAAGGCCGCACAAACCCTGCACGGCAGGGGGGCGCTTGAGGCGCTGCGGGCCTTGTATGGCGGCGCCTCGCCTTTGCCTATTTCTTGAAGGCCAGGGCGCCTGCAACCATGCCGGAGCCGAAGTCCTTGTTGTAGGTCATGCCGGCAAATGCAGCATTTGTGCCGATGAAGAGGCCTCGGATGAAGCTACCCGAAAAATTGGGCGTATTGCCAGTGGCGGAGTCGGTGAAGTTACCGAAAGAAGTGTTGACGGCGCTGCTGACCGTGAAGGTTGTGGAGGTCGAAGTGACCGAAAACGTCGCACTGGTGAGGGTGCCCGTCGAGAGGGCACCTCCACTGGTGCTCAGCGTCGGGGCGGTGTTGCCGATCAGGCTGTAGGTGGCGTTGAAGCCGCCCAACATCAATGCAGTCAATTCTGTCTGGGCTGTGGGGCGCCCGGCAATGTAATGCACATTGCTGAGCAGGGTGGTACCCGTGTATTCCCGGGTGCCGTTGGTCCACATGCCCCAGCCAATGAAGTTGGCATCGCTGACGTTGCCGCTGGACTTGAAATTGGCTTCAGCCTGCACCGTGCCGCTTTCATACCATTTGCCAAAGCCGGCCCCTGCGTCCTCCGTCATCAGCAGTTTGTTGTCACTGAATTGTGTGGTGGCGCCCGAGTTGCTGGTGATGGTGTAGGCGCTGGAACCGTTGGTACCCACAGCCGCCACCGTGACATCTGTGAAGGTGCGCTTGACCGGCACCACCACCACCGGGTCGGTTTTGACCACTTCTATTTTTTTCTCGACGGTCTTGGTGACGGGTTTGACGTCCTCCACCACCTCTGCCTTGCCCGATTCCTTGACCTTTTCGCCTGACGCATTCGGGTCCTTGGGTGCTGCAGGGGTCTCGGTTTTGGGCTGTTCACTGGTGCGCACAGGCGGCGTGGCGCTGTCCACCACCTTGACCGACTCGCCTGCCACCAGGCCAATACAGCCGCTCTGGTTGCACACTTCAATCTTGTCGAGCTCGCTGGTGATCCCCAGCGTTCCGTCGGGGTTGTAGCCGACCTTGAAGCCGGAACCGCGAATACCAATGGTGGCGGTGGTGGTGGTGAGTTTGTAGTTGTCGCGGTTGCGTTTGCCAATCAGGCCGGTGATGGCACGCATGCTGCCACGCAGCAGGTCCACCAGAAAGCGGTCTTGCTTCGGATCGTTCTGGTCGACGTAGTTGGCGATTTTGAATTCGGTGTTGGGCTGCAGGGAAATCAGCCCGCCATCGGTGAACTTGACCTGGGCCCGGCCGTTTCCGCCGGTGACGATGGCCTGGCCGCTGTCGATATTGCCACCTTTTGCCAGGGCGAGGGTGCGGCCATCGGTCTGGCGCACGTTGACTTCGCCGGCGGTGAACTGCGCGACGCCCGCAAGCGCGTGGGCCTGCAATGGGTACACCGCTGCCAGGGCAATCAGCAGGGCCGCGTTTTTCAAGGGAAAGTGTGTGTTCATGATCAAGGCCTTGCCTGATGGGTCAATCGTCGGTGTCCGGATGGTGGCATGGGAGACACGCCCAGGGAAGCGGGGAGTCTAGAAATCCTTGCGGACCGTGACAGACAGCACGCGTTTGCTGAAATCGGAAATGGCGATGTTGGAGTTTGTCTTCAACAAAGACAGTTGCGGCGTGATGCGCCAGCTCACCACCGGCACCCAGTTCAGGCCCAGGTTCAGATTGCTCTGGTTGTCACGCCGGGTCACCAGAAACGTCGGGTCGGTGCCGCCGTAATGGCGTCTTTCAAAACCCACGCTCGCAAACAGGTCCACGTCCGCGTTGACCGATTGCTGCACACCGGCACGCAAGCCTGCCAGCCGGTGGCCCAGATGCGGCACGCCGGAGGCGCGCTCGTCTTCGCTGCCAATGTAGCCGCCGGCAAACACCACCAGTCCACCACTCAAGGCGGTGGCGTAGGACGTGCCCAGGACATAACGCTCTGCATCACGCACGGCCAGCCCCGGATAACGCAGCGTGGACAGCTGCACATAGCTGCTCCACTGGCTGGCCTCGTCAGGCCGGTAAGTCCATTCACCCACCAGGCCGCGCTGGTCCCGGACGCCGCGGTTGTCGGCTGAATAGCTGCCGACCTGAGCCACTGCACTGAACTCATTTTTGTCGAGCCGGTAAACTGCGCCGGCGCTGAGGTCCAGCTGGTTGGTGTCGAAGTCGTTGTAGTCGTTGTTAAAGCGGAAATTGCCAATTGCGCTGGCGATCAGCGACAGGCGTGGATCGATCACATAACGCCCCGAGACACCCGCACCGACGGTGTAAAAACTGTCTTTCAATTTGACGGCAGTGGGGTTCAGGGTCAACACCAGACCGCCCAGCGAAGGCACAGCCACGTTGGCGTTGGTGGGGCCGCTGTTGATGTTGCTGTCTGTGCCATAACTGGTTTCCACATAGGCCTTGATCGAAGACCGGGCGGCTTCTTCGTTGCGGTCTATGGCCAGCAGGAAGTCGTCAATCTTGCGGGCAACGTCAGGTGGAATGTTTTCGCGCCTGGCCTCCTGCAGCACCTGCCGGGCGGCCAGGTTGTCCTTCAGGGCAAACAGGGCGCGGCCCAGTTCGGCACGTGCGCGTGCGTTGCCTGGCTGAACGGTCAGGGCGCGCTCCAGCGCAAACACGGCGCGTGTGAACTGACCCGCCTCATTGGCGGCGATGCCCAGCACGGTGTCGAAGTCGGGGTCGCCGGCGCGTTGTGTCTCTACCGCAGAGAGGCGGTCAAAGGCTTCCTGGGCCTTGCCCTGCTCGACCAATGCCAGGGATTCGCGCACCAGCGCGTCCACCTCAGCCCGCGCAGGCCCGGACAACAGCAGCGCACACACCAGCGCCAGACCGGCACGCAGACAATTCGGGAAGGTAAAAAACATGTTGGGGGGTATGAGTAACAACCACTTGTTGCTAGGGGTTTTATAGCATGGTGTAAGACAAAAGTGGGAGATTTTGCGGTGACATATGGCTGTCACTCTGCGCCTGACCGGTACTGTTCTGCACGGATTTGGTGATTTCACAGGACCAAGGGTATGTCCCGGTGGTCGACATCCGCACCCCGATGTCAAATATCAGCAATTGCTTATATTTAGAGCTGTCTCCTCTCAAACGAATGTCCAACAGCATGAACCAGATGATCCAGGCCGGCGCCGCATCAGAGCAGGGGCGGGTTTTTGAACTTGCCGCCGAGTTGTTTGCGGTGCTGGCGACGCCGATGCGGCTGCGCGTTCTCAGTGCACTGTGCGAGCGCGAAAAATCGGTCAACGAACTGTTGCTGGAGATAGACACCACCCAGCCCAATTTGTCGCAGCACCTCGCGGTTTTGTTCCGTACGGGTGTGCTGGCCAAGCGCAAAGAGGGTACCCAGGTGATTTACCGGGTGCAAAGCGAAAAAGCCGTGGCCTTGTGCCGCAGCGTGTGCACCCAGATAGCGATCGAACTCGATGAACCGGGCGCGCTGCCGGTTTCCGAGAGCCTGACACCGACCCACATTCCCCGGCCCAACAGTTATGAAATCTGAAACTTCCAGGGGCATGGCATGTTGAGTCGCTTCCTGCAGCGGGCACCCGAAAACTTTCTGAGTCGCGACCAGATCCAGGCGGTCAGGTCCGGGCGCCGCGGCTTTCTGGCCGGCGCGGTGGCAGCCGCCGCTGGCGCGATCGCGGCCGACCGCGCCGCCGCCCAGGGCGACCCTGCCATTCTGAACCTGCCGGCACACAGCAAGGGCCTGGGCCAGCCGGTGGCGGCACGCGGCTACGGCCTGCCAAGCGAGTGGGAGAAAAATCTGCAACGCCGCGAAAGCCCGGGGCTGACGCGGGTGCCCCAATCCAGCGTCAGTTTTGCGCCGCTGCAAGGCCTGTTCGGCATCATCACGCCCAGCGGCCTGCATTTTGAGCGCCATCACCAGGGCTGGTGGGACATCGACCCGTCGCAACACCGCCTCATGGTCAACGGCTCCGACAACAGCCTGCTCAAGCGAGCCATGGTTTTCAGCATGGACGAGCTGATGCGCCTGCCCAGTGTCAGCCGCATGCACTTCATCGAGTGTGGCGCCAACACCGGTATGGAGTGGGGCAATGTGGCGGTGCCCACCGTGCAGTACACGCACGGCATGCTCAGCTGCAGCGAGTTCACCGGCGTGCCGCTGCGCACGCTGCTGGAGCTTTGCGGCGCCGATTTCAAACGTGCCAGATTTGTGCTGGCCGAGGGCGCTGATGGCTCCGGCATGACACGCACGATTCCGATGAGCATGGTGCTGGACGGCCAGGTGCTGGTCGCTTATGGCCAGAACGGCGAAATGTTGCGCCCGGAGAACGGTTACCCGCTGCGCCTGGTGGTGCCGGGCGTGCAAGGCGTCAGCTGGGTCAAATACCTGCGCCGCATCGAAGTCGGTGACATGCCCTATGCCAGCAAGGACGAATCGATCCACTACATGGACCTGATGCCGGACGGGCTGCACCGCCAGTACACCAGCATCCAGGAGGTCAAAAGTGTGGTGACCTCACCGAGTGGCGGGCAGGTTCTTCTTGACAAGGGTTTTCACACCATCACGGGGCTGGCGTGGAGCGGGCGTGGAAAGATCAAACGCGTGGATGTTTCCACAGACGGTGGAAAAAACTGGAAGCCGGCCCGACTCGAAGGCCCGGTGCTGTCCAAATGCCTGACGCGGTTTAATGCCGACTTTGTCTGGGACGGCAAACCGGCTTTCTTCCAGAGCCGTGCGGTGGATGAAAGCGGGCATGTCCAGCCCAGTTATGGTGAGTTGCGCAGGGTGCGGGCTTCGCGCAGCATCTATCACAACAATGCCATCCAGACCTGGGCGCTTGGCGAAAATGGCGAGGTGACGAATGTCCAGCTTTAGCCGTGTGCCGTGCATGCTGACATTGGCCCTGGCCTTCAGCGCCAGTGCCGCCCATGCGGGCGGGCAGGGGGTTGACCGGTTTTCCGGCCTGGGCCGTCCGGCAACGCCGGCCGAAGTCAGCGCCTGGGACATTGATGTCCGCCCTGACTTCAAGGGTCTGCCCAAAGGGCAGGGGTCTGTGCGTCAGGGCGAAGTGGTGTGGGAGGGTAAATGTGCGTCCTGCCACGGCACTTTCGGCGAATCCTCGGATATCTTCACGCCGATTGCCGGGGGCACAACGGCCGAGGACATCAAAACCGGCCGGGTGGCCAGCCTGATGCCGGGCGCCAACCAGCCCCAGCGGACGGCCTTGATGAAGATGGCCACCTTGTCGACCCTGTGGGACTACATCAACCGCGCCATGCCATGGAACGCGCCCAAGTCGCTCAGTGCCGATGAGGTTTATGCGGCCACGGCTTTTATCCTGAACCTGGGCGGCGTGGTCCCGGCGGATTTCACCTTGTCCGATACGAATATCCGCGATGTGCAGGACCGCCTGCCCAACCGCAAGGGCGTCACAACCGCCCACGCGATGTGGCCTGGCACTGAATTTGGCGGCACCGGCAAGCCCGATGTGCAGGGCACTGCCTGTATGCGCGACTGCAAAAAGGACGTGGTCGTCAAGAGTTTTTTGCCCGACTATGCACGCAACGCCCATGGCCAGCTGGCTGAGCAAACCCGCGTCGTGGGCGCTACCCGCGGCGCCGACACGCTTCGCCCCGCCCCTGAATCGTTCAAGTCAAACAGCGCTCAAGCCCTTTCTGCTCCTGCGCCAGCAGCTATTAGAAATGTAGCAAATGCAGCCTCCAGGGAGGCGGCCAGTGCCTCCGTCATGCCGGTACTTCAAAAAAATGCCTGCATAGCGTGCCATGCCATGGATGGCAAACTCGTCGGCCCCTCATTCAAGGAGGTGGCGGGCAAATATAAAGGCCGCGCTGACGCGGTGAATTACCTTGCGGGCAAAATCAAGGGCGGAGGACAAGGCGTTTGGGGCAGCATGCCGATGCCGCCGCAGACCCTGAGTGACGCAGAGGCGGCTCAGCTTGCCCAGTGGCTGGCGCGGGAATTTTCACCGTAGTGCTTGCACCACTGGCAGGGTTTGGCGCTTGGGAGAAGCACCCTGTCATTGACTCAGGTTTTTGTGTCCAATAGTTCAAGTTTTATTTAGCCATACCCAAAGGAGTTCAGATCATGGAACGTCGTCACTTTCTGGTCAGCGGTTCGGGCGCAACCGCGCTGGCCCTGGCTGCTTCCGCAGGCCTGGCGCCGGCCCACGCGCAAACCGCGCCCGGCTGGAACAAGGCCGCCTTCGACAGCAAGTCGCTGGCCGAGGCTGCCAAGGCGCTGGGCGCCACCGGCGCACCGATTGAAAGCAAAGACCTGATTCTCCAGGCCCCCGAGATTGCCGAAAACGGCAGCGTCGTGCGTGTGGGCGCACAAAGCAACATCGCGGGCACCACCCAGATCGCGCTTGTGGTCGAAAAAAACCCGAATGCGCTGGCTGCGCTGTTTGACATTCCGGCCGGCACCGACGCCAACGTATCGACCAATCTGAAGATGGGACAGTCGTCCAATGTGTACGCGCTGGCCAGGGCCGGCGACAAATTCTTTTACGCGGTCAAGGAAGTCAAAGTGACTTTGGGCGGCTGCGGCGGCTGACGCCCGACGGGCGATTAACAAAATTTGAAGGAAAAAGTCATGTCAGATCCGATGAGAATCCGGGCCCAGGCCCAAGGCGACAAAACCACAGTGAGTGTGCTGGTCAGCCATGAGATGGAAAGCGGCCAGCGCAAGGATGCTGCCGGCAAAACCGTACCCGCCTGGTTTATCCAGAACATAGTCGCCACCCACAACGGTAAAACCGTCATGAGCGCCCAGTGGGGACCTGCGGTGTCGAAAAACCCTTTTTTGCGGTTCAGCTTCAAGGGCGGCAAGGCGGGTGAGAAGGTCATTCTCAGCTGGTCCGACAACAAGGGTGACAAGCGCACCGATGAGGCGGTCATTGCCTGAAGATCTGCAGAACAAAACGAGGAGCAAGCGATGAAATGGAATCTTCTGGGGCTGGCGGCTTTGAGCCTGCTGCCTTTGGCGGCGGCAGCACAAAAAACCACGGCGGAGGGCATTGCGGAATACCGTGCCATGCTCGCCGATGGCAATCCGGCCGAGCTGTACGAAGCCAGAGGTGAAGCCTTGTGGAAGCAGCCCAGGGGGCCGAAAAACGCCAGTCTGGTCCAATGCAACCTCGGCAAGGGACCCGGCGTCACCAAAGGAGCATTTGTAGAGTTGCCACGTTATTTTGCAGATACCGGCCGGGTGCAGGACCTGGAGTCGCGCCTGCTGACCTGCATGGAAACCCTGCAGGGCTTCAGCGCAGAAGCAATTGCGAAAACCCCCTTCGGCCGGGACGAGCAGAAAACCATGGAGTCGCTGGTGGCCTTCATCTCCGGCGAATCGCGCGGCATGAAGTTCAACCTGCCACAGGCGCATACCCAGGAAAAACTGATGTATGCGGTTGGCAAGCAGGTGTTTTACCAGCGCGGCGGCCCTTACGACTTCTCCTGTGCTTCGTGCCACGGTGAAGACAACAAACGCGTGCGGCTGCAGGATCTGCCGAACCTGACCAAGAACCCGGGTGCCGGCGACGGCTTTGGCGCCTGGCCGGCCTACCGCGTCTCCAGTGGCGACCTCTGGGGCATGCAGCGCCGCCTGAACGACTGTTACCGCCAGCAGCGCTTTCCTTTTCCAGGGTATGCGTCGGAGGCCACCATCGCCCTGGGCGTGTACATGGGCGTGAACGGCAAGGGCGGCGTTTCCACTGCGCCCGCCCTCAAACGCTGAAACCGGACAGGAGCCATTCCCATGAAAAAAACCTACAAACAAGCCAGCCTGCTGGCCCTGACTGTGTTGCTGGCCAGTTGTGCCGCCGGTCCCTCGCCGCAGGATGTCGCCGAAGCCACACAAAAAGTGCTGAAATCCTCCTTCCGCGATCAGGGCATTGCCAAAATCGCCTGGCTGGACCAGGACGCTTCCAACAAAGCCTGTTCCGAAGCCCAGGGCGCTGCGCTGGACGACAAACTCGCCAAGTCCATCGAAGAGGCCAACCTGAAGACGGTGAAAATGCCGGCCAGCGGCAAATTCATCGGTGACTGGAAAGAGGGCGAAAAAATTGCCCAGAACGGCCGCGGCATGACCTGGACCGACGCTGCCGGTTCAGCCAACGGCGGCAGCTGCTACAACTGCCACCAGATCAGCAAGGAAGAGTTGTCGTTTGGCTCCATCGGGCCCAGCCTGTACAACTACGGCAAGTTGCGCGGCGTCGCCGACCCTGCCGCTGCGGGAAGCAAACCGATTGTGGATTACACCTGGGGCAAGTTGTGGAATGCCAAAGCCTATAACGCCTGCTCCGGCATGCCGCGTTTTGGCCACGCGGGCATTCTGAGCGAGGTCCAGTTGCAGCATGTGATGGCGCTGCTGCTCGATCCCCAGTCGCCCGTCAACAAATAACTTGATGGTCATTTCTGCCTGTAGCCCTTGTCTGACGGGCGCAGGCAGCTATAAAAATAGTAGCAATCTGAAAACATGCCCGATCTTCGGGCAGGATGAACAACGCCATGAATCTGTCCAGACGTGAGTTTTCCAGTGTGCTGGCCGCTGCGCTGGCAGCCGGTTTTCCGATACACCGCGACGCCAGTGCGCAGCAGGCTGCCGGCCTGTACAACGTGCCAGCCAGTGGCAATGTTCACCTGCTGCACATGACCGATTGCCATGCGCAGTTGCTGCCCACGTATTTTCGCGAGCCTTCGGTCAATCTGGGCGTGGGCAGCATGCAGGGCCGTCTGCCGCACCTGGTGGGCCAAAACCTGCTCAAGGCCGCGCACATAAAAGCCGGCAGCCCCGAAGCCTACGCCTTTACTTTTCTGGACTTCGAGCGCGCCGCGCGCCAGTACGGCAAGGTGGGCGGCTTCGCCCATCTGGCCACGCTGGTCAAACAGCTCAAGACCGGACGGCCGGGCGCGCTGCTGCTGGACGGCGGCGACACCTGGCAGGGCAGCGCCACCGCACTCTGGACCCAGGGCCAGGACATGGTGGATGCGGCCAAACTGCTGGGTGTCGATGTGATGACCGGGCACTGGGACTTCACTTACGGCGAAGAACGCATCAAGACGATTGTCGAGAAAGACTTTGCCGGCAAGATCGACTTCCTGGCGCAAAACGTCAAGACCAGCGATTTTGGCGACCCGGTGTTCAAGCCTTTTGTCATCAAGGAAATGAACGGCGTGGCCGTCGCCATCATCGGCCAGGCCTTTCCCTACACGCCTATAGCCAACCCGGCCTGGCTGACACCCAACTGGACTTTTGGCATCCGTGAAAGCGAAATGCAGGAAACCGTCAACGAAGCACGCGCCAAAGGCGCGCAGGCCGTGGTGCTGCTGAGCCACAACGGCATGGACGTCGACCTGAAGATGGCCTCACGCATCACCGGCATAGACGCCATTCTGGGCGGCCATACACACGATGGTGTGCCGGTCCCGGTGATCGTCAAAAACCCGGGTGGCCAGACCATAGTCACCAATGCGGGCAGCAATGGCAAGTTTCTGGGCGTGCTGGATCTCGATGTCAAGGGCAAAAAGGTGGTGGGCTTCAAGTACCGCCTGCTGCCTGTGTTTTCGAAACTGCTGCCGGCAGACCCCGCCATGAGTGCATTGATTGCCGGGGTCCGCGCGCCTTTCGAAGCAAAGCTGGCCGAAAAACTGGCCGTGACCGAAGGCACCTTGTACCGCAGGGGCAATTTCAACGGCAGCTTTGACCAGCTCATCCTGGACGCCATGATGGAGGTCCGTGGCGCGGAGATCGCCTTTTCACCGGGGTTCCGCTGGGGCACTTCGCTGTTGCCGGGCCAGACCCTCACGCGCGAACACCTGATGGACCAGACCGCCATCACCTACCCGTGGACCACACTGACGAGCATGCGCGGCGACATGATCAAGACCATCCTGGAAGATGTAGGCGACAACCTGTTCAACCCCGACCCCTATTACCAGCAGGGCGGCGACATGGTGCGCGTTGGCGGCCTGAGCTACCGCTGCGAGCCTGGCGCCAAAATGGGCGCACGCATCCAGGACATGCGCCTCAAAGGCCGCTTGATCGAAGCCGACAAGAGTTACAAGGTGGCTGGCTGGGCGCCTGTGCAGGAAGCCAGCAAAAATGCCGGCCCGCCGGTGTGGGAGGTGGTCGAAACCTATCTGGGGGCGCACAAGGTGCTCAAGCCGCGACGGCTCAATCTGCCGGGACTGATAGGCACCGCAGGCAATCCTGGCGTCGCCTAGCGGCGCGACGTCTGTCCCTCAGATCGTGACTGTTTCATGACAGAAACCGGGTGCCGGACAGGCGCCCGGTTTTTGTCCTTTGGGCATTCGGTGGCACAATCTAGGCTGTTTCTGAAGGCCCTTCCTTGCCACAGTCGCATCCGCTAATCGGTCAAGCCGTGTTGCGGAAGGTTAATCAACCAGCCACATCCCGTTGTGGCCAGCTAATGTTTCCCTCAGGGAAACGGAGGTCAGCGTCATGAGTTCCATACCGGCGGCATCGTCCGTCTATTCCGCCTATCAGGGCAACACCTATCTCTTCGGCGGCAATGCGCCTTATGTCGAAGAGATGTACGAAAACTACCTGGCCAACCCTGGCAGCGTGCCGGACAACTGGCGCGAGTATTTCGATGCCCTGCAACATGTCCCCGCCCTCGATGGCAGCAATGCCAAGGACGTGCCGCATCTGCCGGTTGTCAACGCCTTCGCCGAGCGCGCCAAGCAGGGCGGCACGCGGGTCGTGGTGGCCAGCGCCGACTCCGAGATGGGCCGCAAGCGCACGGCGGTGCAGCAGCTCATAGCCGCCTACCGCAACGTCGGCGCCCGCTGGGCCGACCTGGACCCCCTGAAACGCACCGAGCGCGACCACATTCCCGAGCTGGACCCGTCCTTTTACGGTTTCAGCGATGCCGACCAGGAAACGGTGTTCAACACCAGCAACACCTTCTTCGGCAAAGACACCATGAGCCTGCGCGAGCTGCTCAATGCGCTGCGCGAGACCTACTGCGGCACGATTGGTGCCGAGTACATGTACATCACCGACCAGAACCAGAAGCGCTGGTGGCAGCAAAAACTCGAAACCATCCGCAGCAAACCCAATTTCACGGCCGAAAAGAAGCTGCACATCCTGGACCGGCTGTCCGCCGCCGAAGGGCTGGAGCGTTTTCTGCACACCAAATATGTGGGGCAGAAACGCTTCTCCCTGGAGGGCGGTGAAAGTTTCATCGCCAGCATGGACGAGCTGATCCAGCGTGGCGGCAGCATAGGCGTCAAGGAAATTGTCATCGGCATGGCGCACCGTGGCCGTCTCAACGTGCTGGTCAACTCACTGGGCAAGGTGCCGGCCAACCTGTTTGCCGAGTTTGACCACACCGCGCCTGAAGACCTGCCGAGCGGCGACGTCAAGTACCACCAGGGTTTCAGCTCCGACGTCACCACCCCCGGCGGCCCTGTGCATTTGAGCCTGGCCTTCAACCCTTCACACCTTGAAATCGTCAACCCGGTGGTCGAAGGCTCGGTGCGCGCCCGCATGGACCGCCGCGCCGACCCCAAGGGCCTGCAGGTCTTGCCGGTGCTGGTGCACGGCGACGCTGCCTTTGCCGGGCAGGGCGTGGTGATGGAAACACTGGCGCTGGCCGAGACGCGTGGTTACTCCACCGGCGGCACGGTGCACATTGTCATCAACAACCAGATTGGCTTTACCACCAGCGACCCGCGCGACAGCCGCTCCACGCTGTATTGCACCGATGTGGTCAAGATGATTGATGCACCCGTGTTGCACGTCAACGGCGACGACCCGGAGGCCGTGGTGCTGGCCACGCAGCTGGCGCTCGAGTTCCGCATGGCCTTCCAGAAGGACGTGGTGGTGGACATCATCTGCTTCCGCAAGCTCGGCCACAACGAGCAGGACACACCGGCGCTGACCCAGCCCTTGATGTACAAAAAAATTGCCCAGCACCCGGGCACGCGCAAGCTCTACGCCGACAGGCTGTCTGCCCAGGGCATGGGCGAGACCCTGGGCGACGACATGGTCAAGGCCACACGTGCGGCACTCGATGCCGGTAAAAGCACGTTTGACCCGGTCATCACCAACTTCAAAAGCATGTATGCGGTGGACTGGAGCCCTTACCTCGGCAAAAAGTGGACGGATGCCGGCGACACCGCCATTCCCATGGCTGAGTGGAAGCGCCTGGCCGACAAGGTCAGCACCATCCCGCCCAGCGTGACGGCACACCAGCTGGTCAAGAAGGTCTACGACGACCGCGCCGCCATGGGCCGTGGCGACATTCCCGTGGACTGGGGCATGGGTGAACACATGGCTTTTGCTTCGCTGGTGGCCAGCGGCTACCCGGTGCGGCTGTCGGGCGAAGACTGCGGACGTGGCACCTTCACCCACCGGCACGCGGTGATTCACGACCAGAGCCGCGAAAAATGGGACACCGGCACCTATGTGCCGCTGCAGAACGTCGCCGAGAACCAGGCGCCGTTTGTGGTGATCGACTCCATCCTCTCTGAAGAGGCGGTGCTGGCGTTTGAATATGGTTATGCGTCGAATGACCCGAACACGCTGGTGATCTGGGAAGCGCAGTTTGGCGACTTCGTCAATGGCGCGCAGGTTGTGATCGACCAGTTCATCGCCTCGGGGGAGGTCAAGTGGGGCCGCGTCAACGGCATCACCCTGATGCTGCCGCACGGTTATGAAGGCCAGGGCCCCGAGCACAGCTCGGCGCGCCTGGAGCGTTTCATGCAGCTCTCGGCCGACACCAACATGCAGGTGGTTCAGCCGACCACGGCCAGCCAGATCTTCCATGTGTTGCGCCGCCAGATGGTGCGCAACCTGCGCAAGCCGCTGATCATCATGACGCCCAAGTCACTGCTGCGCAACAAGGACGCCACCTCGCCCCTGTCCGAATTCACCAGGGGCAGCTTCCAGACGGTGATTCCCGACAGCGGCACGCTCAAGGCGGACAAGGTCAAGCGGGTGATTGCCTGCTCGGGCAAGGTGTATTACGACCTGGCCAAAAAGCGCGAGGAAAAAGGCCTGGACGACGTGGCCATCCTGCGCGTGGAGCAGCTTTATCCCTTTCCGCACAAAGCCTTTGCCACCGAGCTCAAGAAGTACCCCAACCTCGCCGAGATCGTCTGGTGCCAGGACGAACCGCAAAACCAGGGCGCCTGGTTTTTTGTGCAGCATTACATCCACGAAAACATGGCAGAGGGCCAGAAGCTCGGTTACTCCGGCCGTGCGGCTTCGGCTTCACCGGCTGTCGGCTATTCACACCTGCATCAGGAGCAGCAAAAAGCGCTGGTGGACGGCGCGTTTGCGAAGCTCAAAGGCTTCATCCTGACCAAATAAGCAGATTGTTACGAGAGGGCTGCATGTCCAGCAGGGCATGCCCGGCCCTAACCCATAACCCGAAAGAATTCACATGGCTACCGTAGAAGTTAAAGTCCCCCAGCTGTCCGAATCCGTGGCCGAAGCCACGATGCTGCAGTGGAAGAAAAAAGTCGGCGACTCCATCGCGATTGACGAAATCCTGATCGAGATCGAAACCGACAAGGTGGTGCTGGAAGTGCCCGCACCCGCAGCCGGCGTGCTCGCCGAAATCCTGGTGGCCGATGGCGCCACCGTGATGGCCGAGCAGCTGATTGCAAAAATCGACACCGAGGGCAAAGTGGCTGCGGCCGCGCCGGCAGCGGCAGCGCCCGCTGCAGCTCCGGCCGCCGCGCCCGCAGCGGCCCCAGCCGCGACCGGCGGCAGCATGGCCGGTGTGGCCATGCCCGCAGCTGCCAAACTGATGGCCGACAACCAGCTGGCTGCGGGGTCGGTTGCCGGCAGCGGCAAAGATGGCCGCGTCACCAAGGGCGATGTGCTGGGCGCGGTAGCGGCTGGAAACGCTCCTAAAGCAGCAGCGGCCAGCGCCATTCCCACCGGGGCTCCCACCACTTCCTTGCCCCAGGTGGCGGCACCCGCCAAGGCCGGCGACCTGGGCGATCGCCCCGAGCAGCGCGTGCCCATGAGCCGCCTGCGCGCACGTATTGCCGAGCGTTTGCTGCAGTCGCAGGCCACCAACGCCATCCTGACCACCTTCAACGAGGTCAACATGGCGCCAGTCATGGAGATGCGCAAGAAGTTCCAGGACCAGTTCACCAAGGAGCATGGCGTGAAGATCGGCTTCATGAGCTTTTTTGTGAAAGCCGCCGTGCATGCGCTGAAGAAATTCCCGGTGATCAATGCTTCTGTGGACGGCAATGACGTGGTTTACCACGGCTATTTCGACATCGGCATCGCGGTGGGTTCGCCGCGTGGCCTGGTGGTGCCCATCCTGCGCAATGCCGACCAGATGAGTTTTGCCGACATCGAAAAGAAGATCGCCGAGTACGGCAAAAAAGCACAGGACGGCAAACTGGGCATTGAAGAAATGACGGGCGGCACCTTCTCGATTTCCAACGGCGGCACCTTCGGCTCCATGTTGTCAACGCCCATCATCAACCCGCCACAGTCGGCCATCCTGGGCGTGCATGCGACCAAGGACCGCGCGGTGGTGGAAAACGGCCAGATCGTGATCCGGCCCATGAACTACCTGGCCATGAGTTACGACCACCGCATCATCGACGGCCGCGAAGCCGTGCTTGGCCTGGTGGCCATGAAGGAAGCGCTGGAAGATCCGGCCCGTCTGTTGTTTGACATCTAGGGAGACGCGCATGTCCAAACAATTTGACGTGATCGTCATCGGCGGCGGTCCTGGTGGTTATATTGCCGCCATCCGCGCCGCCCAGCTCGGTTTCAACGTGGCCTGTATCGACGAGTGGAAAAACGCCAAGGGCGGCCCGGCCCTGGGCGGCACCTGCACCAACGTCGGCTGCATTCCGTCCAAGGCATTGCTCCAGTCATCCGAGCATTACGACCATGCCAGCCACCACTTTGCCGAACACGGCATCGAGGTCAAGGGACTGGGTCTCGATGTGGCGAAGATGGTGGCCCGCAAGGACACCGTGGTCAAGCAGAACAACGACGGCATTGTTTACCTGTTCAAGAAAAACAAGGTCACTTTTTTCCACGGGCGCGGTTCTTTTGCGGCTGCAAAAGATGGCCTGTACGACATCCAGGTGGCTGGCGCTGCCGAAGAAACCATAAGCGGCAAACACATCATCGTCGCTACGGGTTCGAATGCGCGTGCCTTGCCGGGTGCGCCGTTTGACGAAGAGAACATTTTGTCGAATGACGGGGCCCTGCGCATCGCTGCCGTTCCCAAAAAGCTCGGGCTGATTGGCTCCGGCGTGATCGGGCTGGAGATGGGCTCTGTGTGGCGCCGCCTGGGCGCTGAAGTGACGGTGCTGGAAGGTTTGCCCACCTTTCTGGGTGCGGTCGATCAGCAGATTGCCAAGGAAGCGCACAAGGCCTTCGTCAAGCAGGGCCTGAAAATCGAGCTTGGTGCGAAGGTCGGCGAGGTCAAGACCAGCAAGAAGGGCGTGTCTGTGGCCTGGACCAATGCCAGGGGCGAGGCCCAGGCGCTGGAAGTTGACAAACTGATTGTGTCCATTGGCCGGGTGGCCAACACCGTCGGCCTGGCCGCTGAAGCCGTCGGCCTGAAGCTGGATGAGCGCGGTGCGATTGTGGTCGATGGCGACTGCAAAACCAATTTACCCAACGTCTGGGCCGTCGGTGATGTGGTGCGTGGCCCCATGCTGGCGCACAAGGCGGAAGAAGAGGGCGTGGCGGTGGCCGAGCGTATTGCGGGCCAGCACGGGCATGTCAATTTCAACACCATCCCCTGGGTGATTTACACCAATCCGGAGATCGCCTGGGTGGGTCAGACCGAGGAGCAGCTCAAAGCCGCAGGCCGGGCTTACAAGGCCGGCACCTTTCCTTTCATGGCCAACGGCCGGGCACGGGCGCTGGGTGACACCACCGGCATGGTCAAAATGCTGGCCGACGCGGCCACCGACGAGATCCTGGGCGTGCACATTGTGGGCCCCATGGCCAGCGAGCTGATTGCCGAGTGTGTGGTGGCCATGGAATTCAGGGCCAGCTCGGAGGACATCGCCCGGATTTGCCACGCCCATCCTTCGCTCAGCGAGGCGACCAAGGAAGCGGCGCTGGCCGTGGACAAACGCACCTTGAACTTCTGAATCCGGCAAAGCATCAACGATGTCGGTGCGTTCCGAGTACCAGGCCGAACTCCAGACCCGTGGCTATGTCAGCGACCCCGCGCAGTTGCGCGCGGTCGACGCGCTGGAGCGCTGCGCCACCGAGTGGGCGGCCTTCAAGGAGAAACGTTCCAACCCGCTGAAAAAACTCATCAACCGGCCCGACATTCCGCGTGGCGTCTACATGCACGGCGGGGTGGGGCGCGGCAAAAGTTTTCTGATGGACTGCTTTTACAACGCGGTTCCGCTCCAGCGCAAAACCCGCCTGCATTTTCATGAGTTCATGCGCGAGGTGCACCGTGAGCTGCGTGACTTGCAGGGCACGGTCAATCCGCTCGATGAACTGGGCAAACGCATTGCCAAGCGTTACCGGCTGATCTGTTTTGACGAGTTTCATGTGGCCGACATCACCGACGCCATGATTCTGCATCGCCTGCTGTCGGCGCTGTTTGACAATGGCGTTGGTTTTGTCACCACCTCCAACTTTCGCCCGGATGACCTGTACCCGAACGGCCTGCACCGGGATCGCATCCTGCCCGCCATCGAGCTGCTCAAGCAGCATCTGGAGGTGCTGAGCGTGGACAACGGCACCGACTACCGGCGCCGTACGCTCGAGCGCGTCAAGCTTTACCACACGCCGCTGGGGCCGCAGGCTGACGCCGAAATGACGGAAACTTTTGAGCGCCTGGCCGAGTCGCATGACGAGTCGCCGGTGCTGCACATTGAAGAGCGCAAGATTCATGCGCGGCGCAAGGCGGGCGGCCTGGTGTGGTTCGATTTCAAGACCCTGTGTGGCGGGCCGCGGTCGCAAAACGACTACCTGGAGATTGCCACCCAGTTCCACACCGTGCTGCTCAGTGATGTACCGCGCATGCCGCTGCGCATGGCGTCTGAGGCACGGCGCTTTACCTGGCTGGTGGATGTTCTTTACGATCGCCGTGTCAAACTGATCATGTCGGCAGAAGTCGCACCCGAAGCGTTGTACACCGAAGGCCCGCTGGCGCACGAGTTTCCCCGCACGGTTTCGCGGCTCAACGAAATGCAGTCGTCGGAGTTTCTGGCGCTGGAGCGCAGAACCGTGGACACCACATTGACATGAAACAACGCATTATTTTCCTGCTGCTTTCCACCTTCGCCCTGGCTGCGGCCAGCCAGACTGGCGATGAACAGGTGTTGACCGCCGTCACAGCGGAGCGGACCCGCGTGTTTGCTGAAAGGGCCGCCCAGGAAGCGAAATTCGACACACTGGAAGCAGCGTGTTACAAAAAATTCTTTGTCAACAACTGTCTGAACGAGCTCGCGCCGCAGCGGCGCGACATCATGAAAGACCTCAAAAATCGCGAAGTGGCGCTGGACGCCAGGGAGCGCCAGATCAAGGCGGCCGAGCAGATTCGCAAGACCGAGGAAAAGTCCTCACTCGAGGCCTTGCAGCAGGCGGCTGAGCGCCGCGCCAAGGCGCTGGAGGACACGCGCGCCCGGGAAGAGCAGTCGCGGCTCAAAGCCGAGGACAGGATGGACCTGAAAGCGAACGAAGGCGTGAGTGCGGCAGAGGCCGCCAAGCGAGCTACAGGCTCACAGGAAAAAGCCCAGTCGCGGGTCCAGAAACAGGCCGCCAGCGCCGAAGAACTGCAGAAATTCAGGGACAAGCAGCAGGAAGTGGCCGAGCGCAAGGCGACCCGCGAGAAAAGGCTGCTGGAGCAGAAAAAACCTGCGGCAGCCTCCTTGCCCGATCCCCGGTAGGTTTATTCCAGCGCTTCCAGCTTGACGATCACCAGTGACAGGTTGTCGCCGCCGCCGTGGGCGCGTGATCTGGCCTTCTGGATCAGGAATTCGGTGGCCTCACGCGGCGCCAGCATGGACAAAGCCGAACCCATTTCGTTCGGGCTGAAATAGTGCCACACGCCGTCGCTACAGGCGATCAGCGAGTCACCCGGTTTCATCTGGGGAATGAAGTGCTGGCTGATCGGTGGACCTTCTTCGGTGCCAAGGCAACCCATCAGGATGTTCGATTGCGGATGCACATTCGCTTCGTCTTCCGTGATTTCTCCCTTGTCCACCAGGGTCTGCACGTAGGAATGGTCGGTGGTGCGTCTGAGCATTTTGTTGCCATGAAAATGGTAAATGCGTGAATCGCCCGCGTGCACCCAGTGGCAGTCGCCGCCGGGGTTGATCAAAAAGGCAGCCAGCGTGCTGTGGGGTTCCTGCTCGGCCGAGATGGCCGTCAGCTTGATCACGGTGTGGGCTTCTTCCACCAGCTGCTTGAGCATGGCCACAGGATCGTCCGTCACGGGTGAGTAACGCTCGAACAGCTGTCTGGCCGTCATCATGACCTGGTCAGAGGCCTTGCGTCCGCCGCTTCGCCCGCCCATGCCGTCGGCCACGATGCCCAGCATGCACCCGGCAATACGCGCGTGACTGATCAAGGCCACCTGGTCTTGTTGGTAGTCGCGGTCACCCTTGTGGATGCCGGTAGATGCTGTGATTCGATAACCTTTGGACATATTCAATGGCCGAGCCATGGGGACTCGATTTATCTCCGTAACCCACGTATTATCAGATGAAGCAGCACGCCCGATAGTAATACCTTGGACCTTAACCTACATTCTCCGGAGCGGCGCCTGATTGAACTCAAAATCGAACATGCCGATCTCAATGCCCTTGTGGATATTGCCTCGCATGCGGTCCCGATTGACGAGTTGACGCTACGGCGGTTGAAAAAGCGCCGCTTGCACCTGCGTGACCAGATCTCGCAGCTTGAACTGGCGCTGGATCCTCCTGAACCTGCCTGATGACACTTGAGTCTCAAGTCCTGGAGGCGTTTGAGCCTGGCGGTGCGATAGCGCGTGCCACCGATCATTTCGCGGCGAGGAGCGGCCAGACCGACATGGCGCTGGCCGTGGCGCGGGCCATCGACGGTGCCTACCCGCTGGTGGTCGAAGCCAGTACCGGAGTGGGAAAAACATTTTCTTACCTGGTTCCCGCTCTGCTCAGCGGCGAGCGCGTGTTGCTTTCCACCGCCACCAAAGCCCTGCAGGACCAGCTTTTTGGGCGCGACCTGCCGGCGCTGGTCCAGGCGCTGCAGGTGCCGGTCCGCACGGCATTGCTCAAAGGGCGGGGCAGCTACCTGTGCCTGCACCGCATGGAGATGGCCCGGCATGACGCCGGTTTTCCGGAGCGCAGCGCACTTCGTACCCTGGGCAAAATCGAAGAGTGGGCGCGCGTGACCGTCAGCGGCGATCTGGCAGAACTGCCGGGTCTGGACGAGCGCTCCCCGGTGATTCCCTGGGTGACGTCCACCCGCGAAAACTGCCTCGGTGCGCCGTGCCCGAAATTCCGTGCCTGTCATGTCAACCACGCACGCCGCGAAGCGCTGGCGGCCGACGTGGTGGTGATCAATCACCACCTGTTTTTTGCGGACATGGCGGTGCGCGAGTCCGGCGTGGCCGAGTTGCTGCCGACGGTACGCATCGCCATTTTTGACGAGGCGCACCAGCTCAATGAAACCGGGGTGCAGTTCCTCGGCAAAAACCTTTCTACCGGCCAACTGCTTGATTTCTCCCGCGACTTGCTGGCGACCGGTCTGCAACTGGCCCGGGGCCTCGCGGACTGGCAGGCACTGGCCGGTGCCACCGAACATGCGGCGCGAGAGCTGCGCCTGAGCGTGGGCCAAGCCTACCCGGGCAGCAAGTTGCGCTGGACCGGGGCCACGCCCGAGGGGCTGCATGCGCACGAATGGGCCAGTGGCTTGTCCGGCCTGCAGGCCAGCCTGGAGGCTGCCAGCGAGGCCCTTGGCACGGTCAGCGAAATCGCTCCTGACCTGGCGCGCCTGAACGAACGCGCGGTCGAACTGGCGAAGCGGGTCGCGGGGTTTTCCGTCGCCGCCGATCCAGGTGGTGTGCGCTGGCTGGAAGTTGGCACGCAGTTGCGGCTGGTGGAAGCCCCGCTGGATATTGCCAAATCGATTGCCGCCATCGTCTTTCCGCCCGACCAGCAGGCTGCCAAGTCCTGGATATTTACCTCGGCCACGCTGGGCGACGATGAAAAGCTGAGCTGGTTCACGCAGCCCTGTGGCCTGACAGAAGCCGAGGTGTTGCGTGTCGGCAGTCCTTTTGATTACGCGCGCCAGGCCGCTTTTTACGTCCCGAAAATTTTCCCCAAACCCGGTGACCCGGCACACCCGGCAGCCGTGGCCGCATCGGCGGCTGACTGGGCGCGGCGTCTTGGTGGCCGGACCATGGTGCTCACCACCACCTTGCGCGCCCTGCGCAGCATAGGTGATGCCCTGCAGGCCACATTTGAGAATTCGGCGGACCTGGAGGTGCTGGTGCAGGGGGCCATGCCCAAACGTGCCCTGATCGAGCGCTTTCGCCAGGCGGACCAGCACGGAGGCCGCGGCTGTGTGCTGGTGGCGTCAGCCTCGTTCTGGGAGGGTATTGATGTACCCGGGGAGGCGCTGCAACTGGTCATCATTGACAAGCTGCCTTTCCCGCCACCGAACGATCCCATGGTGGAGGCGCGTTCACGCCAGCTCGAAACCGCTGGCAACAGCGCTTTCAACGATTATTTTCTGCCGGAGGCGGCCGTGGCCCTGAAGCAGGGCGCCGGCCGGCTGATACGCCGCGAAACCGATCAGGGCGTGCTGGTGGTCTGTGACAGCCGCCTGGCGACCATGGGTTATGGCAAGCGCCTGATGCGTGCACTGCCCGCCATGCAGCGCCTGCTGTCCGAAGAAGAACTCTATGAGCGGCTGGACCTGCTTACCAGAACTTGTACCAGGGACCATCCACCGTTTTAGAACCCTTGGAGAGGTACTCGCTCTGGGGGTAGTTTTTCTCCATCACCCGACGCGTGTCGTCGCGCAACTGGGTCATGCGCAATGCGTCGTAGGATTTGTACAGGATGAACAAGGCCTCCTCCAGCGCCGGCACATCACGAAACTCCGTGATGGCAGTCTGTGCGCGGTTGATGGCCGAAATGTAGGCGCCGCGGCTGTAGTAGAAGCGCGCGACGTGGACCTCATACTGGGCCAGCGAATTGACGATGTAGGTCATGCGCAGGCGCGCGTCAGCGGAATATTTGGATTCAGGAAACTGGTTGACCAGGTCCTTGAAGGATTCGAAAGACTCCTTGGCCGCCTTCTGGTCCCGCTCCGACAAATCCTGCTTGTAAAGAAAGCTGAAAAGGCCGAGGTTTTCATTGAAGTTGACCAGGCCTTTGAGATACAGGGCGTAGTCAAGGGCAGGGCTGGAAGGATGCAGCTTGATGAAGCGGTCCAGCGTGGCCAGGGCCTGGGCCTGCTCGCCGCCCTTGAATTGCGCATAGGCTTTTTCCAGCTGGGCTTGCTGGGCCAGCGGCGTGCCGGCGGCGCGGCCCTCGAGCTTTTCAAACAGCGGAATGGCTTTGTCGTAAGCGCCGGATTCTGCTTCGTCCTTGGCCTCGGCGTAAATCTTGTTCGGACTCCAGTTGGCGGTCGGGTCCTTGACGGTGGACGAACATGCCGAGAGCAGGATCAGGCAGGCCAGCAGGGCTGCGCTGGAAGGCAAGTTGGCTGGAACAACCGATAATTTGGTGGAAAACATCGCAATTGATCCTCTTGATGACTGATTCAGTACAAAGCAAACCGATTATATCGAGCGCCATGCCGCCGGGCGCTCTGGCCGACGAGGTTCTGGACGATGCAGAAGCTGGCGCGGATGCCGAATGGCGCCAGGTCAGTGTTCCGGTAGCCAGCCACGGCGAGCGTCTTGACCGTGCGCTGGCCGACAGCGTGCCCGAGTTTTCGCGCAGTTATCTGCAGCAGCTGATAGCGGCCGCTGCTGTGGAACTCAACGGTGTGGCGGTCACCAAGGCTTCGGCAAAGGTGAAGGCGGGCGATGTTCTCAGGATAGAACTCAAGCCCACACCGCAAAGCCAGGCGTTCAAACCGGAAGCGATGACCCTGGACGTGGTTTTTGAGGATGAGCACCTGCTGGTCATCAACAAGGCTGCGGGCCTGGTGGTGCATCCGGCGCCGGGCAACTGGAGCGGTACCCTGCTCAATGGCCTGCTGGCCCGGGACCCGCAAGCCGGCTTGCTGCCACGTGCCGGCATTGTGCACCGGCTGGACAAGGACACCAGCGGGCTGATGGTGGTCGCACGCAAGCGGCAGACCATGGACGCGCTGGTCGCCATGATCGCAGAGCGCAGCGTCAGCCGCGAATACCTGGCGCTGGCGCACGGCGCCTGGCGCGGCCCGGCCGCGCGCCAGGTCGAAGCGCCCATGGGTCGCGATCCGCGCAATCGCTTGCGCATGGCCGTGGTGGACCTGGAAAAAAACGCCGGCAAATCGGCGTCCACAGGCATGGTCCTGCTGCAAAGCGAGGGCGCTTTCTGTCTTGTGAAGTGCAAGCTGCAGACCGGTCGGACCCACCAGATTCGCGTCCACATGGCCTCCATCGGCCATCCGCTGGTGGCCGATGAGGTGTATGGCGGCAAACCTGCCGCCGGGCTGGAGCGCCAGGCCTTGCACGCCTGCCGGCTCGCATTTGTGCACCCGGCTACCGGTGAGGCGCTTGAATTCAAATCGCCGTTGCCGCCCGACCTGGCTGCGGCGGGGGCCAGCCTGGGCCTGAGATACAATCAAAACCAGTAGTTTTCTTCTACCCGCCGCATGGCGCTCCCCGACAGGGTGGTTGCGCATGAATGTGACCGGCGCCGACCGGCGCCTTTACCTCGAATCATTTCGGAATCAAGACCATGAATACGACGGATGCCAAGCGCGTCCTCGAAACGGCTCTTATTTGCGCTCAGCAGCCGCTGCCGGTGCGCGACATGGGGGTTTTGTTCAACGGGGCAGTGTCGGCCGACACACTCAAACTCCTGCTCGAGGAGTTGCAGAACGACTGGACCGGGCGCGGCGTCGAGCTGGTTCATGTGGCCAGCGGCTGGCGTTTTCAGAGCCGGCCACAGATGCGCGAGTTTCTGGATCGCCTGCACCCGGAAAAGCCGCCACGTTACACCCGCGCCACGCTGGAAACCCTGGCCATCATTGCCTACCGCCAGCCGGTGACCCGCGGCGACATGGAAGACATCCGGGGCGTGACCATCAACAGCCTGATTCTCAAACAGCTCGAAGACCGCGGCTGGGTCGAGGTGATCGGGCACAGGGAAACCGTCGGCCGGCCCGGCCTGTATGCGACCACCCGGCAGTTTCTTGATGACCTCGGGATCGAATCGCTGGACCAGCTGCCAGTGATGGATACAACGGCCGAGCAGGCAGCGATGCTGGGGCAGATCGAGTTCGGCTTGAGTGCTTCTGGCGATGCCGATGTGCCGCCTGCGCAGGAGCCTGCCCTGGAGCCCGCTGACAGCCCGGAAGTCAGCGTGTTTGCGCCCGCGAACCACGCTCTGCCCGACAGCCCGGCAACCATCCACCCCAACGCCTGAACCGCACCGCATGAATCCACAAGACAAGCCGGCTTCGGCCGAGCCGGCAGCCCCGGTTGAGGTAGAAAATCCGCCCCTGGCCCAGGACGGATCTGCACAACCAGCTATCAAAATGATAGCTGACCAGGGACTGGATGCGAGCGCGGTGACCAGCGATCCGGCGCCGCAGCGTGGCGGTCAGGAACGCCAGGCGCCACCGTCGCAGGCCCGTTTCGAAGACGTGGTCACAGGCCAGTTCGATGCCGATGAGGAAGACCCCGCGGTTGAATTGCCCAAGCGGGTCCTGTCGGCGCAGCCGGAGACGCCCAAGCTGCACAAGGTGCTGGCCCAGGCGGGGCTGGGTTCGCGGCTGGAGATGGAGCAGCTGATTCTGGAAGGGCGGATTTCCGTCAACGGCGAGCCCGCCCACATCGGCCAGCGCATCCAGTTTGGCGACACGGTCAAGGTCAATGGCAAGCCGGTGCGGGTGCGGGTGGACCCGCCGCCGCCGCGCGTGATCGCTTATCACAAGCCTTCGGGCGAGGTGGTCTCGCATGACGATCCGCAAAATCGGCCCACCGTATTTCGCCGCCTGCCCAAGCTGTTCCAGGGCAAGTGGCAGTCGGTGGGACGGCTGGACCTGAACACCGAAGGCCTGCTGCTGCTGACCAGTTCGGGCGAGCTGGCCAACCGCCTGATGCATCCGCGTTTTGGCCTGGAGCGCGAGTACGCGGTGCGTGTTCTGGGCGCCCTGAACAATGAGGAGAAAAAACGCCTGCTCGACGGGGTGCAGCTTGACGACGGCATGGCCCAGTTCAGCAGCCTCGAAGCCGGTGGCGGCGAGGGCGCCAACTGCTGGTACCGGGTGACCATTTCCGAGGGCCGCAACCGTGAGGTGCGGCGCATGTTTGAAGCCGTGGGCCATGCGGTCAGCCGCCTGATCCGCATTCGTTACGGCGCGGTGGTGCTGCCACGCGGTCTCAAGCGCGGCGCGTTTGTCGAGCTCGATGACAGGGATATTCTGGCCCTGACCGGTGCGGTCAGCCGCTCCGAATCGCGGGCCGATCCGCGTGGCGTCAGCCGGGGCGCTGCTGAAGGTGGTGCAGGCGGGTCCGGCGAAGCCAGGGCCGGGCGTGGCCCCCGGCGGAATGAACGCTCCAGGGGTGGACGCGGTCGTGCGGATGATGTGCAGCCGATGCCACAAGCCCCTGAGCCGCGTGATGCGCCAGGCCAGGACGACCAGGAAGCGCATGATCCGCTGGATTTGCAACCCCCCCTGAACCGCAACGATGGCCCGCCAGGCGGGAATCGCCGTCGCGGCGGCAAGGGCGGACGCGGCAACGGCGGCGGTGCTGGTGCCGGCCCACGGTCCGGCCCCCCCGGCCCCTTTGGCGGCAATGGCGCCGGCCAGGGGCCCAAACGCCGCGATGACCGCGGCGATAGAGGCGACAAAGGCCAGGGCGGCGCACAACCCGATCCGATGAAGACCTCCTTCGGCTACATCGGCGCCGACACCTTCACCCGCCAGCGCCAGGCGCCAGGCCAGGGGCAGCGCCGCGGTGGTGGTGGTGGTGGTGGCGGAGGAGGCGGTGGCGGTGGCGGTGCAAACAACGCCGGCGGTGGCCAACGCCGTGGCGGCGGCCCCAACCGGGGTGGTGGCAATCGCAGCGGCGGCGGCAACCGCGGTGGAAACCGCTAGTCCCCTGCGCGCGCATTGCCGTATTTTGCTCAGGGCCGCAGCCAGCGGGTTAAAATCAGAGGCTTTATTCGTTTTGAATAAATCCGCAAAAATCCAAGAAAATACAGGTTAAGGAAACCCCATGGCGATCGAACGCACTCTCTCCATCATCAAGCCCGACGCAGTGGCCAAAAACGTCATCGGCCAGATTTACGCCCGTTTTGAGGCTGCCGGCCTGAAAGTGGTGGCGGCCCGGCTGGCGCATCTGTCGCGTGGTGACGCCGAAGCTTTTTATGCTGTCCACAAAGACCGTCCTTTCTTCAAGGATCTGGTGGCCTTCATGATTTCCGGCCCGGTCATGATCTCCGCACTCGAAGGCGAAAACGCCATCCTGAAACACCGCGACCTGATGGGTGCCACCGATCCGAAGAAGGCCGCCGCCGGTACCATACGCGCCGACTTCGCCGAAAGCATTGACGCCAATGCCGTGCACGGCTCGGATGCCGTTGAAACCGCACAGGTCGAGATCAGCTTCTTCTTCGCCGGCATGAACATCCATTCGCGCTAGATCGCGAATTTCCATGCGATGACAGCCAACCTGCTTGATTACGATCTGGAGGGTCTGGCTGCCTTTTGCGAGGGGCTGGGGGAGAAACGCTTCCGGGCCACCCAGCTGTTCCGCTGGATCCACCAGAAAGGCGCGACCGATTTCAGCCAGATGACCGATCTGGCCCGGTCGCTGCGCGACAAGCTGCCCGACTCTGCGCACATTCAGGGGCTCAAGCTGGTCTCACGCCACGATTCCGCCGACGGCACCATCAAGTGGCTGTTCGACGTTGGCGCGGGTGACGTCATTGAAACCGTTTTTATCCCCGAGTCCGATCGCGGAACGCTGTGTATTTCGTCGCAGGCCGGGTGTGCTGTCGGCTGCCGTTTCTGCTCCACCGGCCACCAGGGCTTCAGCCGCAACCTGACAACCGCCGAGATCATCGGCCAGCTCTGGTTTGCAGAGCACTTCCTGCGTGCGCACCTCGGCAGGAGCGAGCGGGTGGTCTCCAACGTGGTGATGATGGGCATGGGTGAGCCGCTGCAAAATTATGCGCAGCTGCTGCCGGCCCTGCGCATGATGCTGGACGACCATGGCTACGGGTTGTCGCGTCGCCGCGTGACGGTATCCACTTCAGGCGTGGTGCCTATGATGGACCGGCTGGCGCAGGACTGCCCGGTCGCGCTGGCGGTGTCGCTGCATGCGCCCAATGACGAGCTGCGCAACAACCTGGTGCCGCTGAATAAAAAGTACCCGATCGCCGAACTGCTGCAGGCCTGTGGCCGCTACCAGCAGGCTGCGCCCCGCGACTTCATCACCTTCGAGTACTGCATGCTCGACGGCGTCAATGACCAGCCGGCACATGCGCTGCAGCTGGTGTCCCTGGTGCGGCAGCACGCCGCCCAGGGTCTGTCCTGCAAATTCAACCTCATCCCCTTCAATCCGTTTCCGGCTTCCGGCCTCAGACGTTCTGGCATGCCGCAGGTGACGGCCTTCGCAAAAATCCTGATGGACGCAGGCATCGTGACCACTGTGCGCAAGACGCGGGGTGACGACATTGACGCGGCCTGCGGCCAGCTGGCCGGCGACGTGCAGGATCGCACCGGCGTACAGCAGCGCATGGCGACACAGCGGCAAGGTATGCTCAAGGGCATCAAGATTGTCACCCGGGAGGTCGGTGTATGAAACTCGTCCGCAATGCGACGCTGCTTTTGGCCAGTGCGGCAGTACTGCTGCTTGCTGGCTGCGCCGGCAATCCCGGTGCGGCGGGCGGTGCCAGTGCTGCGCGCGCTGAGATCATGACCGAATCCGACGAACCCGACAACCGCAAGCGCGCACGTATTCGCCTTGAGCTGGCTGCCAACTATTTCCAGCAGGGCCAGACCAATGTCGCGCTGGACGAACTCAAACAGGCCCTGATTGCCGATCCGACTTTTGCCGACGCCTACAACCTGCGTGGCCTGGTGTACATGCGGCTCAATGACAATGCGCTTGCCGAAGACAGTTTTCGCCGCGCGATGACGCTGAACCCGCGCGATGGCGATGTGCTGCACAACTACGGCTGGCTGTTGTGCCAGCAAAACCGTTACAGCGAATCCTCCGCCATGTTCACCCGGGCGATTGCCTTGCCGTCTTACGGCGCACAGCCCAAAACACTGATGACGCAAGGCATTTGCCAGATCAGTGCAGGCCAGTTGGCTGAAGGTGAACGCAGCCTGTTGCAATCCTATGAGCTTGATGCCGGCAACCCGATCACTGCCTTCCATCTGTCCAGGGCGCTTTTTCAGCGCGGCGACTTGCCTCGGGCGCAGTTTTACATCCGTCGCGTCAACAACAGCGACCTGGCCAGGGCTGAAACCCTCTGGCTGGGGATCAAGGTCGAACGCGGCCTTGGCAACCGCGAAGCCATGACGCAGCTGGCGGACCAACTCAAAAAACGCTTTTCACAGTCGCGTGAGGCAGCAGCTTATGACCGAGGAGCTTTCAATGACTGAACTTGCCGGCCCACTGGCCGAAGGCTCCGGGCTGATACACGCTGAAATCGCCGGTGGCGCAGTGAGTCCCGAGGTGGCCGATGGCGGCGTCAGCGCCGGGCTGTTGCTGCGCCAGGCCCGCGAGGCGGCAGGTCTGCACATTGCTGCCCTGGCGGTTTCCCTGAAGGTGCCGGTCAAAAAACTGGAGGCACTGGAGGCCGACCGGCTCGATCTGCTGCCAGATGCCGTGTTTGTGCGTGCGCTGGCGGCCAGCGTCTGCCGCACCCTCAAGGTCGATGCCGGCCAGGTCCTCGCCCTGTTGCCGCAAACCGGAAAACCGCGCCTGGGGCAGCCGCAAAGCGCCATCAACACGCCTTTTCGGGCGCCCGGTGATGGGCCGGCGCCCTCCATCTGGACGCAAATCTCCAAACCCGCTGTGCTGGCAGGTCTGCTGCTGCTGATGGGTGCCCTGGTGCTGATTTTTCTGCCCACGGCCCAGCAGGGCGGCGCCTTGTCGCTGCTGACACCCGATGCCCCGGTCGCCGTGACCGTGCCAGCGGCCGTTGTCCGGCCGCAGCCGGCACCCAGCGAAGCCCTTGCCGCTCCGGTGGTGGTGGCTGAAGCCCCGGTGGCGATGGCCGCACCCTCCGCCGCTCCGGCCCTGGCACCCACGCTGTCAGCGGTGGCAGCGCCGGTTGTGCCGGTGGAAGCCGCGGTGCCTGCTGCTGCGCCTTTGCCGCATGCGTCCGGCATCATCGTCTTCAGGGCCAGGGGCGAGTCCTGGGTGGAAGTGACCGATGCCAAAAAGGTCGTGGTGCTCAGGCGCACGTTGGCGTCCGGCGAAGAAGTGGGCGCCACAGGGGCCTTGCCACTGTCGGCAGTGGTCGGCCGGGCCGATGCGACGCAGGTGCAGGTGCGCGGCCAGGCCTTCGATCTGACAAGCGTCAGCAAAGACAACGTCGCGCGTTTCGAGGTGAAATAGTGCAGCCCTGTTGTCCGATTGAGTCAGCGGCGCCGAAAGCGCGCGCCTCCCTGCAGGCCCGTGTGAGCTGGGGCTCGCGCGTGGTGACCGTGGGTGGTGATGCGCCGGTGCGGGTCCAGTCCATGACCAATACCGATACGGTGGACGCCATAGGCACCGCCATCCAGGTCAAGGAACTGGCAATTGCCGGCTCGGAAATGGTGCGTATCACGGTCAATACCCCCGAGGCCGCTGAGCAGGTGCCGTATATCCGTGAGCAACTCGACCGCATGGGCATCGATGTGCCCCTGATTGGCGATTTCCATTACAACGGCCATCGCCTGCTGACCGATTTTCCGGCTTGTGCCCAAGCCCTGTCCAAGTACCGCATCAATCCCGGCAATGTGGGCAAGGGTGACAAACACGACCGGCAGTTTGGCCAGATGATTGAAGCGGCCATGCGCTGGAACAAGCCGGTTCGCATAGGCGTCAACTGGGGCAGCCTGGACCAGGAGTTACTGGCCAGCCTGATGGACGAGAACAGCGCGCGTGATCAGCCCTGGGACGCCAGGCAGGTCATGTACGAGGCGCTGATTACCTCGGCCATCGGTTCGGCCGAGCTGGCCCAGCAGATGGGCATGGAAAAAAACCAGATCATCCTGTCCTGCAAGGTCAGCGGCGTGCAGGACCTGATCTCCGTCTACCGTGAGCTTTCGAAACGTTCGAGTTATGCATTGCATCTGGGCCTGACCGAAGCCGGCATGGGCACCAAAGGCACGGTGGCCTCCAGCGCCGCGCTCGCGGTGCTGCTGCAGGAGGGCATTGGCGACACCATCCGGGTTTCGCTGACTCCCCAGCCGGGCGAGGCGCGCACCCAGGAGGTATTGATCGCCTCCGAAATTCTGCAGGCCCTGGGCCTGCGCAGCTTTGTGCCCAGCGTCACGGCCTGTCCCGGCTGCGGCCGCACCACCAGCACCACGTTCCAGGAGTTGACCAAGGAAATTGACGACTTTCTGAGGGCGCAGATGCCGGTTTGGCGTGAGCAGTACCCGGGGGTTGAAAAACTCAAGGTGGCGGTGATGGGCTGCATCGTCAACGGCCCCGGCGAGAGCAAACACGCCGACATCGGCATCAGCTTGCCGGGCTCGGGCGAGGCGCCTGCCGCGCCGGTGTACATCGATGGTGAGAAAAGTGTCACCCTGCGCGGCGACAGGATCGCGCAGGAGTTCCGCGTGATTGTTGAAAACTACATTGAAAAGCGCTTTGGCAAACAGGCCCAAGCCGCTTGAATCCCCCATGGCTGAAAAATTAACTGCCGTCAAAGGCATGAACGACATATTGCCGCCCGAATCGGCGCGCTGGGAGTGGTTCGAGCTCAAGATTCGCGCGCTGATGGCGCGTTATGCCTACGCCAACGTACGCACGCCCATCGTCGAACCCACAGCGCTGTTTGTACGCGGCCTTGGCGAGGTCACCGACATCGTCGAAAAGGAGATGTACTCCTTCGTGGATTCGATGAATGGCGACAAGCTCACGCTGCGTCCTGAAGCCACCGCCGGCATCGTGCGCGCCATGATCGAGCACAACGCGCTGTACAACGGGCCGGTGCGGGTCTGGTCAGCGGTGTCGCTGTTTCGTCACGAGCGGCCGCAGAAAGGGCGCTACCGCCAGTTTCACCAGATCGACGTCGAAGCCCTGGGCTTTGCCGGCCCCGATGTGGATGCTGAGCAGATATTGATGTGCCGGGCCTTGCTGCGCGATCTGGGCATCCCGATGGCGCATGTGCGGCTCGAACTGAACAGCCTGGGTCAGCCGGACGAGCGTTTGGCGCACCGCGCCGCGCTGATTGCGCACTTCGAAGCGCACGCCGATGTGCTGGACGAAGACGCAAAACGCCGGCTGCACAACAACCCCTTGCGCATTCTGGACACGAAAAATCCCGCGATGCAGGCGCTGGTTGAAGCGGCTCCGCAGCTGATGAGTTTTCTCGGCGAGGCGTCGCTTGCGCACCTGAACGCGGTGCGCGCAGTGCTTGACGCGGCGGGTGTGGCTTACCGCATCAACCCGCGCCTGGTACGCGGCATGGACTACTACAACCTCACGGTGTTCGAGTGGATCACCGACAAGCTCGGTTCGCAAGGCACGGTCTGCGGCGGCGGCCGCTACGATGGCCTGTTCGAGCAGCTTGGCGGCAAGCCGACTCCGGCCGTCGGCTGGGGCATGGGTGTGGAGCGCATGCTGCTGCTGCTCGAGGCGGTCGGCGTGCCGCCACCCGCGCGCGCGCCGGACGTCTATGCGATTGTGCCGTCGGCCCAGGCCATACCCAGCGTGATGGCGGCCTGCGAAGCCTTGCGCCTGGCTGGCCTTGACGTGCAAATGCACGCTGCCACGGCGGAGGGCATGGGCAGCATGAAGTCGCAATTCAAAAAGGCCGATGCCAGCGGCGCGCGGTTCGCCCTGATATTCGGTGAGACCGAGATGGCCCAGGGTTGCGTGGCGGTCAAGTCCCTGCGCGGCGACAAGGCCGATGCCGCACAGACTCAGGTCCTGCAGCCGCTGGACGCCGTCGCCTCGTGGGCGGACAGCCTGCGTTAGCGTGCTGAAAGCAGCACCCTACAATCAACCCTCATTTGGTGGACTACACAAAGCTTTATGGCAAAACATCTCGATTTGGAAGAACAGGAACAGCTTGACGAGATCAAGCACTTCTGGAAGCAGTACGGCGACCTGATCACCTGGGCTTTGATTGCGATTCTGGGCACTTTTGCAGCCTGGAACGGCTACAACTACTGGCAACGCGACCAGGCCGCCAAGGCGGCCCTGATGTATGACGAGGTGGAGCGCGCGGCCGTGTCGGGCGAGGTCGAACGGCTGGACCGTTCGCTGGCCGACATGAAAGAGCGTTTCGCCGGCACCGCGTTTGCCCAGCAGGCTGGTCTGCTGGCTGCCAAGGTGTATTACGACAAGGGCAATATCGATTCGGCCAAGGCGTCCTTGACCTGGGTGGTGGGTAAAAGCGCCGACGCAGGTTACCAGGCGATCGCCAGGCTGCGTCTGGCCGGTCTGCTGCTGGAAGCCAAGGCGTATGACGAGGCGCTTCAATTGCTGGCTGCGCCATTCCCCAAAGACTTTGCGGCGCTTGCTGCGGATCGCCGGGGCGACATTCTGGCGGCGCAGGGCAAGCGCGCCGAAGCGCGGGCCGAGTACGAAAAAGCCTTCAAGGCCATGGATGAACGTGCCGACTACCGGCGCCTGGTCGAGGTCAAGCTCAATGCGCTGGGTTCGAACCCGTCCGCAGCCGCCGTTCCTGCCACGTCCAAACCGGAGGTCAAGCCGTGATTCTCAAGTCTTTTCGGCCATTGGCCCATACACTGCGAGCGCCAGCAGCTATTGTTTTGATAGCAATTTTGGCGGGTTGTTCGGCCGTCAGCGGCATGTTCGGCAGCTCCGTGAAAAAACCGCAGCCCGCAGAACTGCAGCCTGTGGTGGCCCTGGTGCCGGCGCGGCAGGTCTGGAGTGCGCGCATCGGTGAGGTGGCTTTTCCGCTGCAGATGACGGTGGTGGGTGACACCGTGGTGGTTGCCAGCAGCGACGGCACCGTCGCCGCACTGGAGGCGCGCAGCGGCCGGGATCGCTGGCGTGCCAATGTGGGCACGCCGATTGCCGCCGGCGTCGGCAGCGACGGCAAGCTGGCGGCGGTGGTGACACGCGCCAATGAAGTGGTGGCACTGGACAACGGCCGCGAGATCTGGCGCCAGAAACTGGCTGCCCAGGCTTTTTCTTCACCTTTTGTCGCTGGCGGGCGGGTTTTTGTGCTGGCAGCCGACCGTTCGGTCAACGCATTTGACGGCCAGACCGGGCGCAAGCTCTGGACCCAGCAGCGCCCCAGCGAGCCGCTGGTGCTGCGCCAGTCGGGGGTCATGCTGGCCGTCGGCGATACGCTGGTGGTCGGTCTGGCCGGCCGCCTGAGCGGCCTCAACCCGCTCAATGGCAGCATCCGCTGGGAGGCGCCGATCGCTTCTCCGCGCGGCATCAATGATGTCGAGCGCCTGGTGGATCTGGTCGGCAGCGTGAGCCGTGTCGGCAACACCGTCTGCGCCCGGGCTTTTCAGGCCAGCGTGGGCTGCGTTGATGCGCAGCGCGGTGCTTTGTTGTGGACCAAGCCGGCCAACGGCGCACAGGGGGTGGACGGTGATGAACGCCTGGTGTTCGGCACCGAAGCCGATGGGCGGGTCATCGCCTGGTTGCGTACTGACGGCGAAAGCGCCTGGAGCAGCGACAGCCTGCGTTACCGCAGCCTGGGTGCGCCGCTGGTCGTGGGCCGATCGATCGCCATCGGCGACTCCGCTGGTTTTCTGCATCTGTTGTCGCGTGCCGACGGTTCACTGCTGAACCGGCTCTCCACCGACGGCTCCGCAATTGCTGCTGCCCCGGTGCTGTCGGGCAATACGCTGATAGCCGCGACGCGATCAGGCAACGTGTTCGGCTTTGCACCCGACTAGAACCTGGCCCCCATGCTTGTCGCCTCGTGTTGTACCTTGCCCCCGATGGGGCTGATTTCCCTGTCTTGAATGCCCGCTCGTGAAACCTGTCATCGCCCTGGTCGGTCGCCCCAATGTGGGCAAGTCGACCATCTTCAACCGCCTGACCAAGTCGCGTGACGCGATTGTGGCCGACTATGCCGGCCTGACGCGGGACCGGCACTACGGAAACGGCCGGCTGGGCGCGCAGGAATTCATCGTCATCGACACCGGCGGCTTTGAGCCCAAGGCGGCTGATGGCATTTATAAGGAAATGGCCAAGCAGACCCGGCAGGCCGTGGCCGAAGCCGATGTGGTGGTGTTTGTGGTCGATGCCCGTGCCGGGGTCAACGCCCAGGATCACGACATTGCCAAATACCTGCGCAAACTCGGCAAACCCACGGTGCTGGCCGCCAACAAGGCCGAGGGCATGACCGAGGGGGTGCAGCTGTCCGAGTTTTTTGAGCTCGGCCTGGGAGAGGTGCTGGCGGTTTCTGCGTCACACGGCCAGGGCATGCGCACGCTGGTGGACATGGCGCTGGCACCTTTGATGCTGCCGGATCCGGACGAGGAGGGCGAGCCCGCCGACCCGACCGTGATCAAGCTCGCGGTCGCCGGACGCCCCAACGTCGGCAAATCAACCCTGATCAACACCTGGCTGGGCGAGGAGCGGCTGGTGGCATTTGACCAGCCGGGTACCACGCGCGACGCGATTTCAGTGCCTTTCGAAAAGGCCGGACAGAAGTTTGAGCTGATAGACACCGCCGGTTTGCGCCGCAAGGGCAAGGTGTTCGAGGCGATTGAAAAGTTTTCGGTGGTCAAAACCCTGCAGGCCATCGAAAGCGCCAATGTGGTGCTTTTGCTGCTCGACGCCACCCAGGGCGTGACCGATCAGGACGCGCACATCGCCGGCTACATCCTGGAAAGCGGCCGGGCGGTGGTGCTGGCGGTCAACAAATGGGACGCGGTGGACGCCTATCAGAAGGAAATCCTGCAGCGCTCCATCGAAACGCGGCTGTCCTTCCTGAAATTTGCCACCATCCACAATATCTCGGCGATCAAGCGCCAGGGGCTGGGCCCGGTCTGGAAATCCATTGTGCAGGCCCATGCCTCTGCCAACCGCAAGATGTCCACCCCGGTGCTGACGCGCCTGCTGCTCGAGGCCGTGCAGTTCCAGAGTCCGCAGCGGGCCGGCATGTTCCGCCCCAAGCTGCGTTATGCGCACCAGGGGGGCATGAACCCGCCCATCATCATTGTTCATGGCAATTCGCTGGAACATGTCACCGACGCCTACAAGCGTTTCCTGGAAGGGCGCTTTCGCAAGGAGTTCGATCTGGTTGGCACGCCGCTGCGCATCCAGATGAAATCGTCCAGCAACCCTTTTGCGGACAAAGATACCGCTTAGGACTACATTCCACGCCAAAATGCTGTGGTAAGGTAAAGTCCTATCAACTCTTGAACACGGAAAATATCGTGAGCAACAACAACAAAGGTCAGCTCCTGCAAGACCCTTTTCTCAACACTTTGCGCCGTGAGCATGTGCCCGTGTCGATTTACCTCGTCAACGGCATCAAGCTCCAGGGGCAGATCGAATCTTTCGATCAATATGTGGTTCTGTTGCGCAATACCGTGACCCAAATGGTTTACAAACACGCCATTTCGACCATCGTCCCCGGTCGCGCAGTCAATTTTGCTGCGGCAGAAGCCCAGGAAAGCCCTGCCACCTGAGTTCTCAGGACTTATCGGCAGGCCCTGTGCCGCTGGCCATTCTGGTCGGGGTTGACCTGGGCTACCCCAACTTTGACGCCGGCCTCGAAGAGCTGGGCCTGCTTGCAAAAACTGCCGGCATGTTGCCGGTTGCCCGCGTGGTTTGCAAGCGCCGGGCACCCGATGCGGCCCTTTTTATCGGCAGCGGCAAGGCCGACGAAATCAAGATGCTGGCGCTGGAGACCGGGGCCAGCGAAATCCTGTTCGACCAGTCCCTCAGCCCGGCGCAGCAGCGCAATCTCGAGCGCGCCCTGGAGTTGCCGGTCAACGACCGTACGCTGCTGATTCTGGAGATTTTTGGCCAGCGCGCGCGCAGCCACGAAGGCAAGCTGCAGGTCGAGCTGGCACGCCTGCAATACCTGTCGACCCGCCTGGTCAGGCGCTGGTCGCACCTGGAGCGGCAAACCGGCGGCGCCGGCGTGCGCGGCGGCCCCGGCGAAAAACAGATTGAACTCGACAAACGCATGATTGGCGAGTCCATCAAGCGCACCAAGGAACGTCTGGCCAAGGTCAAAAAGCAGCGCCAGACCCAGCGCCGCCAGCGCGAGCGGCGCAACTCCTTCACGATGTCCCTGGTCGGCTATACCAACGCCGGCAAATCCACGCTGTTCAACGCGCTGGTCAAGGCGCGCAGCTATGCGGCCGACCAGCTGTTTGCCACGCTGGATACCACCACGCGGCAGCTTTACCTCGGTGATGCGCAACGCTCCGTGTCCCTGTCCGACACCGTGGGTTTTATCCGGGACCTGCCGCACGGGCTGGTGGACGCCTTTGCTGCCACCCTGCAGGAGGCGGCGGATGCCGATCTGCTGATCCATGTGGTCGATGGCGCCAATCCCGGCCACTTGGAGCAGATTGAACAGGTTCAGCGCGTTCTGGCCGAAATCGGCGCGGCCGATGTGCCGCAAATACTGGTGTTCAACAAGCTTGATGCCCTTGAAAAATCACGCCGGCCGCTTCAGTTGAGTGACAGTTTTGAAGTCAAAGACGCTTTTTCTGACACTGGCAGGCGGGTCGAGCGGGTATTTGTCAGTGCGCAGACCGGCGAGGGTTTGCCCCTGTTGCGCCAGCTGCTGGCCCGGCATGTGCAGACCCCGCCGGCAGAAGATAGCCCTCAATTCAGTGAAGTCGTGGCCTGATTGGGCACAATGGCGAAGTTATTAAAAAAAGGCAGCTTGATTCCATGAACCTGAACCCTGTTCTACAGACGCTCACCACCCTGCCTGCACGGTTGAGGCAACGCGCCCGGGGAATGTTCAATCTGAACGACCCGCGCTGGGGCCGGGACGACGACAACAAGGCGCGACCCGACGACGCCAAGCCTGAGGCCGGGCGTGATGAGGTTCCACCGGTCCCCCCGCCTGCACGTCCCCCCGCTGGCAACCGTCCGCAAGGGCAGGGGCCCAACCAGGGGCCGCCCGATCTCGATGAGCTGTGGCGCGACTTCAACCGCAAGCTGGGCGGCCTGTTTGGCGGCGCCAAAAATGCGGGGCAACGCGTGCGTGGTGCGGGCGGTGGCGGCGGGGGTTCCGGCGGGCCCGGCGGCTTCCAGCCCGACATGAAAAATGCCGGTATCGGTGTCGGCCTGATCGCCGCCGTTGCCGTGCTGATCTGGCTGGGCACCGGGTTTTTCATTGTGCAAGAGGGCCAGCAGGCCGTGATCACCCAGTTCGGCAAATACAAATCAACCCAGGGAGCGGGTTTCAACTGGCGCCTGCCCTACCCGATACAACGGCATGAGACCCTGGTGGTCACCCAGACCCGGTCGGTCGATGTCGGTCGCGACAGCATCATCAAATCCACTGGATTGCGTGAGTCGGCGATGCTGACCGAAGACGAAAACATCGTCGAGATCAAGTTTGCGGTTCAGTACCGCTTGAGCGACGCGCGCGCCTACCTGTTTGAAAGCAAAAACCCGGCAGATGCCGTGGTGCAGGCCGCCGAAACCGCGGTGCGCGAAGTGGTCGGCAAAATGCGCATGGACGCGGCGCTCGGTGAGGAACGTGAGCAGATCGGTCCGAGGGTGCGCAAGCTGATGCAGACCATCCTGGACCGCTACAAGGTCGGCGTCGAGATCGTGGGCATCAACATGCAGCAGGGCGGCGTGCGGCCACCCGAGCAGGTCCAGCCCGCCTTCGACGATGTGCTCAAGGCCGGGCAGGAGCGCGAGCGTGCCAAAAACGAGGCACAGGCTTATGCCAACGACGTGATCCCGCGAGCCGTGGGTTCTGCCTCGCGCCTGAAAGAAGAGTCCGAAGCCTACAAGGCGCGCATCGTGGCCCAGTCCCAGGGTGATGCGCAGCGGTTCAAATCCGTGCTGGCCGAGTACCAGAAGGCACCGCAGGTCACCCGCGACCGCATGTACCTCGACGCCATGCAACAGGTTTACAGCAGCGTCACCAAGGTCATGGTTGAATCGCGCCAGGGCTCCAACCTGCTGTATCTGCCACTGGACAAAATCATGCAGCAATCGGGCGCCACAGCGGCCGAACCGGCCAACGGCAGCGCCGCCGCGCCTGCCTTGCCCGCCGCGCCGGTGAGCACTCCGACCGATACCCGAGCCCGCGATGCGTCCCGCACGCGTGACCGCGACACCCGTTAAGGAAGACCAAAGTGAACAGAGTTGGATTTATCGCTACTTCGCTGCTGGTGCTGCTCGCGCTGGCCAGTTCCATGCTGTTTGTGGTCGATCAACGCCAGTATGGCGTGATCTACGCGCTGGGGCAGATCAAGGAAGTCATTACCGAGCCGGGCCTCAATTTCAAGTTGCCGCCGCCGTTTCAGGACGTCAAATACCTCGACAAGCGCTTGCTGACACTGGACAGCACCGACACCGAGCCGGTTCTGACCGCAGAAAAGCAGCGCCTGGTGATCGACTGGTATTTGCGCTGGCGCATCTCCAACCCGTCTGAATACATACGCGCACTGGGGGCCGACGAAAAAGCCGGCGCCAACCAGCTCAGCAGGGAGGTGCGCAACGCCTTCCAGGAAGAAATCAGCAAGCGCACCGTGCGCGAACTGATTTCCACCAAGCGCGAATCCCTCATGGTCGAAGTGCAGCGCCAGGTGCAGGAAAACGTCAAGAGCAAAAACTGGGGCATTGAGATTGTGGATGTGCGCCTGACCCGGGCCGATTATGTGGAAGCCATCACCGAGTCGGTTTACCGCCGCATGGAAGCCGAGCGCAAACGGGTCGCCAACGAGTTGCGCTCCACAGGTGCTGCGGAAGGTGAAAAAATCCGTGCCGATGCCGATCGCCAGCGCGAGGTCACGGTGGCCAACGCCTACCGCGATGCGCAGAAAATCAAGGGTGAGGGTGATGGCCAGGCCGCCAGCATCTACAACGACGCCTTTGGGCGTGACCCGCAGTTTGCCCAGTTTTACCGCAGTCTGGACGCTTACAAGGCCAGCTTCAGCAAGAAGAGCGATGTGATGGTGCTGGACCCTTCGTCCGATTTCTTCAAGGCCATGCGGGGGTCGGGTGCCGGCGCTGCACCCGCGAAAAAATAAGCCCGGCCCGTGGACAGCAGCACGATCTGGCTCGCCCTGGCGTGCCTGCTGGTGATGGAGGGGCCGTTCCCGTTTTTATCGCCCGCCGGCTGGCGCCGGATGTTCGAGAAAATCCTCAGACTGAGTGACGGACAGATCCGTTTCTTCGGTCTGGGCAGCATGGTCGCCGGCCTGCTGGCCATCGCTTTTCTCCTTTGACTTCAGCCCGCCCGGACGCCTGGGCCCCCAGGTATTTGCGCCTGGCAGCGAGATAGCTGGCGGCCCGGCCCGGAAAGCGCCTGCAAGCCCGGTAAAATCCTGTTTTTAACAGCGCACGATAAATACATGCCCGCCTGGTCGTCATCATGGCAATTGCCGGATCAAATTGCCGATGTCCTGCCCTCCGAGGCGCGCCACATCGAAGAGCTGCGCCGTTTGTTTCTCGACACGGCACGCAGCTACGGCTACGAGCTGGTCATGCCGCCGCTGCTCGAACACCTCGAATCCCTGCTGACCGGTACCGGCGAAGCGCTGGACCTGCAGACTTTCAAGCTGGTGGACCAGCTTTCGGGCCGCACCCTGGGCCTGCGCGCCGACACCACACCGCAGGTCGCGCGTATTGATGCCCACTTGCTGAACCGCCGGGGCGTGGCGCGCCTGTGTTACTGCGGCCCGGTGCTGCACACGCGAGCCGACCGTCCGCATGCCACGCGCGAGCCGCTGCAGTTTGGCGCTGAAATTTACGGCCATGCCGGCATGGAGGCCGACCTCGAAGCCCAGCTGCTGGCGCTCGAAGGCCTGACAGCGGCCGGCGTCACGCAGCTCTCGGTGGACATGGCCGACGTGCGTATTGTCAGCAGCCTGCTGGCGGGCGCCAGGGTGAACCCTTCCATGCTGGCGCGCATCCACGCCGCACTGGCCGCCAAGGACGCCAGCGAACTGTCCAGCCTGATGGCTAGCCTCAACGGCGAACTGCCTGCGGCGGCGCGCGAGGGCCTGCTGGCGTTGCTGCAGTTGTATGGCGATGACAAAGTACTGGCCGAGGCTGAACAGGCCTTCAAGGCAGTGCCGGAAGCTCTCCAGGCACTGCAGAACCTGAAATGGCTGGCGACTCATGTGCAGGCGCTCGCCGGCCCCGTCCGCATCGCCTTCGACCTCGCCGACCTGCGCGGTTATGCCTACTACAGCGGTACCCGGTTTGCGATTTATGGCCACGGTCAGCAGGGCGGCGGGCAGGGCGCCGAACTGGTGCGCGGCGGCCGTTACGACGAAGTGGGTGCCGTCTTTGGCCGGAATCGCCCGGCGGCCGGTTTCAGCCTGGACCTCAAGGAACTGGTCAGCGTGCTGCTGCCCAAACCCTTGCGTCCCGCGATTCGTGCGCCCTGGGGCGAAGAAGCCGGGTTGCGCGCAGCCATCGCCCGGCTTCGCGCCAGCGGCGAAACCGTGGCCTGTGTGTTGCCCGGCCATGAACATGAAGTTGACGAGTTTGACTGTGACCGCGAACTGGCCAGCGTGGCTGGCCAGTGGCAGGTCCAGCCGCTGGGCCACAAGCCGGCCTGAAGCCGCGCCGCCCGCATACCCTAACCTCTCCTGAAAGCAGACTGAAGATGACAAAAACAATTGCCGCAAGCGCCGGCCGCAACGTGGTGGTCGTGGGTACCCAGTGGGGTGACGAAGGCAAGGGCAAGCTGGTGGACTGGCTGACCGAAAGCTCGCAGGGCGTGGTGCGTTTCCAGGGTGGGCACAATGCCGGCCACACACTGGTCATCAACGGCATCAAGACCGCGCTGCACCTGATCCCCAGCGGCATCATGCGCCCGGGCGTGAAGTGTTACATCGGCAATGGTGTGGTGTTGTCCGCCGCCAAGCTGTTTGAAGAAATTGAAGGGCTGGAGAAAGCCGGTGTCGAGGTGCGTTCGCGCCTGCGCATCAGCGAAGCCTGTCCGCTGATCCTGCCTTTCCATGTGGCGCTGGATGTGGCGCGCGAGACCCGCCGCGAAACCGGCGGTACCGTCAAGATAGGCACCACCGGCCGCGGCATAGGCCCGGCCTATGAAGACAAGATCGCCCGGCGCGCCCTGCGCGTGCAGGACCTCAAATACCCCGAGCGTTTTGCCGCCAAGCTGCGCGAACTGCTGGACCTGCACAACTTCGTGCTGACCGGCTACCTGCATGCCCCGGCCATCGAATTCCAACCGGTGTACGACGAGGCCATGCGTCACGCCGAGCTGCTCAAGCCCATGATGGCCGATGTCTCGCGTGAACTCAACGACGCCAATGCCGAAGGCGCGAATCTGCTGTTTGAAGGCGCGCAGGGCACCTTGCTCGACGTGGACCACGGCACCTATCCGTTTGTGACCTCCAGCAACTGCGTGGCCGGCAATGCCGCCGCCGGTGCCGGTGTCGGTCCCGGCATGCTGCACTACATCCTGGGCATCACCAAGGCTTACTGCACGCGTGTGGGCGGCGGTCCTTTCCCGACCGAACTCGACTGGGAGACCCCGGGCACGCCCGGCTACCACATGAGCACCGTCGGTGCCGAAAAAGGCGTGACCACGGGCCGCAGCCGCCGTTGCGGCTGGTTCGACGCGGCCCTGCTCAAGCGTTCGGCCCAGGTCAACGGCCTGTCAGGCCTGTGTATCACCAAGCTTGACGTGCTCGACGGCATTGCGCAACTCGAGCTGTGCACCGGTTACGAGCTCGACGGCCACATCACCGACATCCTGCCCATGGGCGCCGAAGACATCGCGCGCTGCAAGCCGATTTACGAAACCCTGCCCGGCTGGACACAAAGCACGGTGGGCGTGACCGACTACGACAAGCTGCCGGCCGCTGCCCAGCGCTACCTGCACCGCATCGAGGAAGTCACCGGCGTGCCCATCCACATGATTTCGACCAGCCCCGACCGCGACCACACGATTTTGTTGCGGCATCCGTTTGTGGCTTGATCCTTCACCGTTGTCTTTCCATCAAACAGGCCTGCAGCCCAATCGGGACGTGCGCAGGCAGCTATTGAATCAGGAGCACCTTTCATGTTGACCGAAGACGGCAAACACCTGTACGTCAGTTATGACGAGTACCACAACCTGATAGAAAAACTGGCCATCAAGGTGCACCAGTCGGGCTGGCAGTTCGACACCATCCTGTGCCTGGCACGCGGCGGCATGCGCCCCGGCGACATCCTCTCGCGCATCTTCGACAAGCCGCTGGCCATCATGTCCACCAGTTCCTACCGCGCCGACGCGGGCAAAACACAGGGCAACCTGGACATCGCGCGCTTCATCACCACCCCCAAGGGCGAAATTGCCGGCAAGGTGCTGCTGGTCGACGACCTGGCCGACACCGGCCACACGCTCAACGCCGTGATTCACCAGCTGCGCAACAACTACAAACCGATCACCGAACTGCGCAGCGCGGTGATCTGGACCAAGGGGGTCTCCACCTTTGCGCCGGACTACTCCGTGGAGTTTTTGCCGACCAACCCGTGGATACACCAGCCCTTCGAAGGGTATGACGCCCTCCGACCCGCGCAGCTGATGGAGAAGTGGAAGATATAGCCCCCACGGTCGCTCGCTTCGCGTAGCTTCCTGCCCCCCGAGGGGCCGTTGCGCCTGCGGGCCGGCGAAGCCGGACCCGCGGCCCCTGCTTGAAAGGGAGACCTTCGACCTCGTAGTTCTGCGGCCGATGCCAATCATCGCCAGCCGTTAACATCGGCAGATGAGCGATATTTCCACCCAGCTGATCCACCACGCCTACCAGCCGCCTGCGGGCTTTGACGCCGTCAACCCGGGCGTTCACAAGGCGTCCACCATCCTTTTCCCCAGCGTCGCGGCCTTGCGCCAGCGCGACTGGAAACACAAGACCGGCTACACCTACGGCCTGCACGGCACACCGACCACCTTCACGCTCGAAGAGCGTATCGCCACGCTCGAAGGCGGCAAGTACTGCACGCTGGTGCCCAGCGGCCTGGCGGCTGTGGCCCTGGTCGACATGGCGCTGCTCAAGGCCGGTGACGAGGTCTTGATCCCCGACAACGCCTACGGCCCCAACAAGACTTTTGCCCAGCATGAGCTGGCCGGCTGGGGCGTCAGCTTGCGTTATTACGACGCCATGCAGCCCGCCGACCTGGCAGCAAAACTCAGCAGCAAGACGCGCCTGGTCTGGCTAGAGGCGCCGGGCTCGATCACGCTGGAGTTTCCGGACCTGCCGGCACTGGTCGCCGCCGTCAAGGCCCATGCGGATGCCCATCCGCAAGGCATTGTCACTGCGCTGGACAACACCTGGGGCGCGGGCATTGCCTTCAAGGCCTTCGACCTGGGCGCCGACATCTCGGTTCAGGCGCTGACCAAATACCCGAGCGGCGGTGCCGACGTGCTGATGGGCTCGGTGGTGACGCGTGACGAGGCCCTGCACCATCTGCTTCACTTCTGCCACATGCGTGTCGGTTATGGTGTGGCCGGCAATGACGCCGAATTGGTGCTGCGCGGCCTGGGCAGCATGGCCCTGCGTTACGCGGCCCAGGACAGCGCCACACGCGCGCTGGCGGCCTGGCTGCAGCAGCAGGCGCAGATTGAGGCGGTCCTGCACCCGGCGCTGGCGGGTTCGCCTGGGCACGCGGTCTGGCAGCGTGACTGCACGGCGGCGGCCTGCCTGATGAGCATCGTCTTCAAGCCGGCCTGTCCGCAGGCCGCGGTGGACCACTTTTGCGACAGCCTGCGGCTGTTCCGGCTGGGCTACAGCTGGGCCGGGCCCATGAGCTTGTGCGCGCCTTACGATATCCCGGCGATCAGGACCACCCCCTGGCCTTACCAGGGCGGCCTGGTGCGGTTTTCCGTCGGGCTGGAAGCGGTGGCCGACCTGCAGGCCGATCTGGCCCAGGCGCTGGCTTCTATGCATTACAGTTAGCCTATATATTCCTGAAGAAAGCACACTGTGGCAACTCCCAATTATTCCTACGAAAAACGCCAGAAAGAGCTGGCCAAAAAGAAGAAAAAAGAGGAAAAACTCAAACGTAAGGCCGAGGGCAAGCCAGACTTGCCCGACGACGACACGCCGGATGGCCAGGAAGGTGCGGGCGGCACGCCACCTGCTACCGACCCAGCAGCCTGAAAAGGGCCGCTATAAGAATATTTGAATCAAACCGGGCTTCAGCCCAGTAGAGGCGGGCGCAAGCAGCTACTCTATTGATAGCAGATCAGCCCCCAGCAGGCTCCGTCGGGACATACCAGTCCCCCGGAGCTTTTTTATGCGCGAGATTCAGTTCGCCAGCAGGCTTTGCGCCAGGCCGCTCATGGCCGCCATGCTGTGGTCGCGCGGTGTGATCACCTGTGCCGAGGCATAGTGCGTGAAGTTGCGCCGCATCGACTGCAGGTAAACGGGGTCGTAGTGTTTGACCAGCAACTCCCGCACCACAGCGGCAATGTCGCCGTTGCTGGCCCGCTCTTGCCAGCTTTTGACAGTTTCCTTGCCGCGTGCTTCAGTCAGGGCGCCCAGACGCTCGCAGAAAAACGGGGTGTCCCTGACAAAAAAATCATAGTCCTCAAGCAGCAGCGCCACACGCTCGTCCTCGGGCAGGTCCAGCTGCAGGCAGGGACTGCCGCGCATGGCGGCGATCAGGCCTTCCGGCACCGCCACGTTGCCGACTTTTTTGCTTTCGCTTTCGATGTACACGGGTTGGGCCGGATCGAAGCGGCGCAGCGCGGCCCAGATCAGGCTGTCAAAAGCCTTCTGGCTCGGTTGCGCCACGCCGGGGATCAGGCCCAGCACCGAACTGCGGTGATTCGCCAGCGCCTCCAGGTCCAGCACCTGCGCGCCCTGGGCCTGCAGGGCCTGCAGCAGCCGGGTTTTGCCTGAGCCGGTGGTGCCGCAGACCACCCGGTAGCTGTGGCGTGCCGCCAGCTGCGGCAAATCGGCCACCAGCGCTGCGCGAAAGGCCTTGTAACCGCCATCAACCAGCGTCACCCGGAAACCGATCTGGTCCAGGATCAGCGCCAGTGAACCACTGCGTTTGCCGCCGCGCCAGCAGTACACCAGCGGCTGCCAGTCGCGTGGCTTGTCCAGCACCTCGCGCTGGATGTGGGCCGCAATGTTTTTGGCGACCAGCGCGGCGCCAAGTTTTTTCGCTTCAAACTGGCTGATCTGCTTGTAGCGCGTGCCGACAATTTTGCGTTCCTCGTCATTCAGGCTGGGCCAGTTGACGGCGCCCGGCAGGTGGTCCTCGGCGTATTCGCCCTCGCTGCGGGCGTCTATCACCGTGCTGTAGTCACCCAGCGTAGACAGCGCCTGTTCGGCGGATAAACGTTCCAGGCTCACGGGATGATTTTCTTCAGTTCGGGCCAGACGTTGGCCAGCATGCGGGCCTGCGACTGCTCGTTCGGGTGAATCCGGTCGGCCTGGAAGTTTCCGGCCGCTGCATCCACATCAGCAACACCCTTGAGAAAAAAGGGCACCAGCGCAGCTTTTTCGGCCCTGGCGATTTTGTCAAACAGGCCATAAAAGGTGGCGCTGTAGGCGCTGCCGTAGTTGGGCGGCACCTGCATGCCCAGCAGCAGCACACGCGCGCCGGATTTTTTGGCCGACTGCGTCATCACCGTCAAATTCTTTTCCGTCATGTCCAGCGGCAGGCCGCGCAGGGCGTCGTTGGCACCGAGCTCCAGCACCACCAGGCTGGGCTTGTGTTGGGCCAGCAGGGCGGGCAGGCGCGAGCGCCCGCCCGAGGTGGTGTCGCCGCTGATGCTGGCATTGACCACGCGCACGGACTTTTTTTCACTGGCCAGCTGCTTTTCCAGCAAGGCGACCCAGCCAGTGCCGCGTTTGAGGCCGTATTCGGCGCTGAGCGAGTCACCCACCACCAGAATCGGGCCGGCGCTGGCGCCCGGCGCGGCCGCATGCACAGCCCACGGCTGCACGGCGGCGAGTGCCAGCAGCAGCATGCCCAAGGGCTTGCACACACGGCTTACCGCAGACCGGGCAAGCTTGGTAAAGTCTGATCTCAAGTTTTCTGACAAGGCTGACATGTTTGAACCTGCGGTTAATCTGCCGAATGATGCTGCTGCGGCTGTGTCCACACCCTCATCAATTATTTCCGTCGAGCATGTTTTCAAGAGCGTGAGCGATTCGACCGGCACGCTGACCATTTTGCGCGATATTCATTTTGCACTGGCGCCGCGGGAAACCGCGGCGATAGTCGGCGCCTCAGGCTCGGGCAAAAGCACACTGCTGTCCATCATTGCCGGGCTGGACACGCCGACCCAGGGCACGGTGCATCTGGCCGGGCAGGACCTGTTTGCGCTCAGCGAGGACGACCGCGCTGCGCTGCGGGCGCAAAAGGTCGGGTTTGTGTTTCAGAGTTTCCAGCTCATGGGCAACCTCAATGCGCTGGAAAACGTCATGCTGCCGCTGGAGCTGTCAGGCGCAAAAAATGCACGCGCCCAAGCCACCGAGATGCTCAGGCGGGTTGGACTGGGTGAGCGCTTGGGCCACTACCCCAAGGTGCTGTCGGGCGGCGAACAACAGCGCGTGGCACTGGCGCGGGCGTTTGTGGTGCAGCCGGCGGTGCTGCTGGCCGATGAGCCCACTGGCAGCCTGGACTTCGCCACTGGTGAGAAGGTCATGGCGCTGATGTTTGAACTGAACCAGGAACTGGGCACAACGCTGGTGCTGGTGACCCACGACCCCGGCATCGCCGCGCGTTGCGAGCGGCGCATCACGATTGAAGCCGGTCAGCTTCTCGCCAGTTGATGAAATTTGCCCCTGGCCCTTTCGCACCCAGCATGGCCAGCTATCAATAAAATAGCAAGCAGCCGGCGCCTCAGGTTTGAAGCTTCTGCGTGGCCGCCAGGAACTTCTCCCGGTCGGCCGGCCGGTCAATCTCGGCGGCCAGCGCCAGCAGCAGCGTCGGCAGCGCGCTGTGCCGGGTGACTTCCTTTTTGAGAATCATCCTGGCCAGCGGACCAATACACTGGCTCAGCGCGCGCTCGACCTGCGTCAGCTGCTCAGGGCTGAAGTAGGGCGAGGCCACGGGTGAACTCGGCCCGGTGCGTGAACTGCCGGGCTGGCTGGCGTTCGAGTGCGGGCGTGTGAAGGACTGAAAAGCCTGCGATACGTCAGCCAGCAAACCGGAATTGCCGACCGGCTGGGTTTTGTGGCTTTTGGGTCTGACAAACAACTCACGCGCAGTCGGGTCGGGGATGGACACCGCCAGCAACTCCCGCAGCCCCTGCGCGCTCACGCTGCGCGTGAGGGCTTTTTTGATCAGCACCCTGGCCATGGGCCCAATACTTTTGGTCAGTTCGGCCTCGACCTCTGCCACCCGTTCCGGGGTCAGCGTGGCAAGCGCGGCAAAAGAGGCGGTGTTCTCGAATTCGGTGCTGCGCGCTGGCGCCACCGGCGCCGGCCGGGACTGCGGGTCCAGCACCGCATGGATGTCGTGCGAGCGCAGGTGTTTGTCCAGATGCGGGCCCATGGCACTGAACATGCCGACCGCATTGTCCGAGATGGAGGTGATCACGTCGTGGAAGGCGCGCGAGACCACGATCTGGTTGGGCTGGGCAAAGTCTGCAATGCGCTGGGCCACATTGATGCCGTCGCCGATCACGTTGACTTGCTGGTTGATGTCGATGACCCTGCGTACCGGGCCCAGATGCAGGCCTATGCGCAGCGACAGCATCTGCCCGTATTTCTGCAGCAGCAGGCCGCGCAGCAGCAGCGCCGATTGCAGGGCTTCCTCAGGGTCACCGAGAAAGCAGGTCGCCGCGCCGTCACCGGTATCTATCACGAGACGCAGGGCCGGGTCCACACCCTTGAGCGCTTTGGTCAGCAGTTCGTTGAAATGCTCTTTCACCGTGGCCTGTTGCGCCGTGCTGTGTTTCGAATACCCCACCAGATGCAGTGACATCACGGTTCCCAGCACGTTCTTGCGCAGGCTGTCGGTGCCGCTGCCTGTCGGCAGGTGTTTCTCATCGGCCTGGTGGCGCACCAGCGGCGTGGTGCGGGTAGGGGCATCACGGGCCGGTGGCTGTCCGGCGTTTTCCAGCGCCAGCCGGAAGGCTGCAATGTCTTGCGGCCTTCTGGCTTCACCGGGGCTGAGCGCCCAGTCGATGGCACGCAGCAGGTCGACGCTGAAAACGCCGGTGTCTGCAAGATCCAGCGCCCTTGGCATGCTGTCTTCCTGCACGCGCGAAGCCGATTCCGCCGGCTTTTGCCCGGTGCTCATCCAGTACATCACCGCACCCAGCGCATAAATGTCGGTCCAGGGACCCTGGTGACCCTTGCTGTGGTACTGCTCAAAGGGCGCAAACCCGGGGCTGACGATGTTGGTCAGGTCGCGTCCGCCGGTGTAGCGCCGCGCCGCGCCAAAATCGAGCAGCACCGGTGAGCCGTCGGCGCGTATGTAGATGTTGTCGGGCTTGATGTCGCGGTGCAGAAAATCGAGCTTGTGCACGGCCTCCAGCCCGTCGAGCAGCGGGTAAATCACCTTCAGCAGGCCGGGCTGGTCGAGCGCTGGCTGGCGCGCCAGCCAGCGCTTGAGCGGGTCGCCCGACTCATACTCCATGACGATGTAAGCCGTGCCGTTCTCGCGAAAATAACGCAGCACGCGGGCGATGTTGGGATGGCGAAAACTGGCCAGCGCCCGGGCCTCATCGAGAAAACGCTCCAGACCCCAGTGAAACTGCTGCTCGGCCTCGGGGGTGCGAACCCGCACCGACAGGTCGGCTGCGCGCGCCGTCAGGTCGCCGGGAAAATACTCCTTGATCGCGACCGGCAGCTCGAGGTTGAAGTCACGCGCCAGGTAGGTGATGCCGAAACCGCCGCCGCCCAGCATCTTTTCAATCCGGTACTCCAGCACGGTGTGCCCGACGGGCAGGGCAGCGGCATCTGCCCCGGCTGCCGCAGGCGGGCCGCCAGAAGGGGGCTGGGCGCGCGGGGGCTCGCTCATGCGTTCAGGGCTCGCCCCGCTCAAGCATGTGCATGGCTTTCTGCAGGCTGCGGCGCATGCGGTTGAAAGAGCTGCCGAGCACGGCAACCTCATCACGGCCTGCGTCGGAAAACTCGGGGACTTCAAAGTCGCCGTTGCTGACCTGGTCGGCCGCCGCCGCCATTCGCCTGATGGGGCGCACGATCAGCCAGCTCAGCATCAGATTGAGCACCACAAAGACCGCCACAAAAACGGCCGCCAGCGAAGCCATGAAAGTCGTGAAAGCGCGGTCGGCCCGGAGGACGGGAATGTCCATGGGCACGGTCACCACCTGCGCACCCACAATTTCCTTGTGTTTCCAGCCAAAACCGTTGGCCTCGCCGTAAATCTTCAGCATGCTGGCGGGCGCAGCAGCCGGCACGCTGTGGCACTGCAGGCAGGCCGGGTTGCTGATTTGAATCGGTTTGGCGATGTAGAGAATGCGTCCGGTACCGCCGCTGCGCTCCGAGACCAGTTCTGTGGACTCGGGGTTGTGGCGGAACTGCTGGACAATGTCGGCCTCCCAGTCGGTGGCCCGGTCACGCGGGTTGGTCGGGTTCAGCGTGGCTTCCTTGTAGCCGTAATCGCGGTATTTCTGCTGGATGTGGTTCAGCGTTTCGGTGGCTGCGTAGGCCGGCACGGTTTGCGGCAAAAACACGTCCTGCAACTGTTTGTCGAGATGCGGTTTGACCTGCTCGACGGTATAGGCCCGCACCGCCAGCGCGGTGTCCATCATCAGGCGCGCGTTGCGCAGCACTTCTTCGCGGGCGTTGTCCTGAAGCATCTGGCGCGAGATGAAACCGACCGCTGCAAAGCCTATGGCAAACACGACCACCAGCACCAGGTTGAATTTAAGGCGTAAACCCATGTCAGTCAGTCCCCTCACAAACAAAACGTCTTGTTACCATTTTAGGCCTCGCGCCTGACCGTCGGTCCCTCGAAGGCCTCCTGTTATCAGAAGAAGCAGGCGTGCTGTGATAATTGCCACATGTCCTCTTCCCCCAAAGTCCTGTTCGGGTTTCATGCCGTCGGTGTGCGTATCAAAACCGCACCCCAGTCCGTGTTTGAAGTGTTTTTTGATGTATCGCGGCGCGATGCACGCATGCGTCAGTTCACCGATCGTGCCCGGGAGGCCGGCATCCGGCTGATTGAATCGGACGGCCTGCGTCTGGCCAAGATGTGCGGCAGCCACGGCCACCAGGGTGTGGTGGCGCGCGTGGACGCGGTGCCGCAGCTCAAATCACTCGATGAATTGCTGGAGCAGCTGGAGGCTGACGGTGACCAGATGCCGCTGCTGCTGGTGCTGGACAGCGTGACCGATCCGCACAACCTGGGTGCCTGCCTGCGTGTGGCCGATGGGGCCGGAGCGCACGCGGTGATTGCCCCCAAGGACCACGCCGCCGGCATCAATGCCACCGTGGCCAAGGTGGCCAGCGGCGCGGCGGAAACCATGCCCTACTTCATGGTGACCAACCTGGCGCGAACCCTGACTGAGCTCAAGGAACGCAACATCTGGTGTATAGGCACCAGCGACGATGCCGAAAAAACGATTTACGACGTGGATCTGAAGCGGCCTGTGGCCCTTGTGCTGGGCGCCGAAGGCGAGGGCATGCGCCAGTTGACCCGCAAGACTTGCGACGAGCTGGTCCGCATTCCGATGCGGGGGGCGGTTGAAAGCCTCAACGTGTCGGTGGCCAGCGGGGTCTGTCTGTACGAGGCCTTGCGCCAGCGCACCGCCTGAGGCAGGCCGTCCGGATCGGGCCGCGCAGCCTCGCCGGCGGCTTCAGTCGGCCTTGAAACCGGTGGCCGCGACGGCCTTGCCCCAGGTCACGGTGTCGGCGCGGATGATGCGCGCAAACTCCTCGCCGCTGGTGCCGGTCACGCGGAAACCGGCGTCTTCCATTTTCTGTTTGCCTTCGGGCGAGCGCACTGCCTTCTGAATGTCGGCGCTGAGGCGGGCGACGATGTCGGTCGGCGTTTTGGCCGGCGCCACGATGCCGAACCAGGACGTGAACTCGAGGTTGCTGAAACCCTGCTCCTTGATGGTGGGCACATCAGGCAGGAGGCCGGCACGCACCGGCCCGGTGGTGCCCAGCGCGGCCAGCTTGCCGGCCTTCACCTGCGGTGCCGCCAGCCCGACGCTGGCAAACACGCCCTGCACATCGCCGCTGAAGAGCCCGCCCAGGGCGTCGCCGGTGCTTTTGTAGTGAACCGGCTCCGGCTTGATGCCGATCGCTTCGCCGAACATGAAGGCGCCGAAATGGCCCGGTGTGCCCGCGCCGAAGGTGGCCATGAACAGGCCTTTTTGCTGCTTCGTCCAGTCCACAAACTCCTTGACGTTTTTGGACGGCACTTTTTGCGGGTTCACCAGCAGCGCAAAGTCCGCGCTGACGACCTGGCTGACCGGGATGAAGTCTTTCACCGGGTCGTAGGGCAGCTTGTTGTAGCTGCTGGGCGCGATGCTGAGCTGGCCGGTTTCACCCAGCATCAGCGTATAGCCGTCAGGTGCGGCACGCGCGGCTTCGGACGCCGCGATCAGTCCGCCCGCGCCGGGCTTGTTGTCGACGATCACGCCCATGCCGCCCCAGGCTTCCGACAGTTTTTGCGCAAGCAGGCGCGCCACGATGTCCGGTCCGGTACCGGCCGGAAAGCCGACGATGATACGCACCGGCTTGGATGGGAAAGCCGGTTGCGCCTGGGCTGCGGCCCAGGGCAGCAGTCCGGCGGCGAACATGCCGATGGTGAGGGCGCGGCGGACTTTTGAGGCCTGCGGGGTTTTCATGGTGTGTCTCCTGGTTGGAAAGATAAAAATGGGCAGAAAGCTGGCCGGGTTCAGGCGAGTTCGTAGAACTGCATCACCACGCGGTCCGGATGGCGCTCGCCGCTGCCGACAAACATGCGCTCCGTGATCCAGCCCAGAGCGTGCGAAGCCGTTTCAAAGCTGGGCGAGCAGCGAAAGTAGATCTGTGCCGGGTCCACCGGCTCGCCCCGCACCAGCCGCGCCATCAACTCTGCCGGCCCGGAACGCACGGCCCGGTTTTGCACGTAAATCAGGTCGCCGCCGTCGGTTTCCATCACATAACGTGCGTCGAGTTCGGCCAGTCGGTCATTCAGCAACAACTGAAAATCGGCGCCCCCGGGCAGGATACGGGCGGTCCAGCCGTGTCCGCCGGCTTCGCCGCCAAGTATCGGGATCAGCCGGCGCAGGCCACGCACGGTGTGGCCCACTTCCTGTGGCGCGCCCACATGAACCGATAAATCGGCAAAATGCACGAGCTGGGGCGGCAGGGGGAATGTCATCACGCTAGCGTAATCCCCGTGGCGCTGAGGCACTGTCATCCACGAAGATGACAGGCTGGCGCAATACCGCACCAGGAGTGGCAATGAGAAAGTGGAGCCTAGCGCCGGGCAGCGTGAGCGATACCGGTCAGGCGCTGGCGGGCATGATCACCCGTCTGGGGCTGCCGCATTTTGAAAACGACCTGCTCGACGGCCTGTATCCGCTGCTTCCAGCCGCTTCCTGGTCGGTGTACCGAACCGGGAAAAGCTGCCGGCCGGCCATGTTCATGTCGGCCAGCCACGGCATACCGGACACCACGCGCGACTGCTGGCGCGCCTACCTGTCGGGGCCTTACCTGAGCGACCGCACCCTGGTGCGCGAACCAGCCGCCCCTGTGCAGGCGTCTACCGTGCTGTGCCATATCACGGCCCAGGAAATTGCAGCCGAACACCGCGCGCGTGTTTATGAGGCGCATGGCGTGGCTGAGCGGCTTTCCATCGTGCGGCAGCAAGCCGACGATTCAGTGTTCGCGATTAACTTTTACCGTCACGCGCACCAGGTGGCCTTTAGCGACACCCAGATGGCTGCGCTCGAGGGCATGGCGCCCGCGCTTCTTGCATTGACACAAAAACATCTGGCGTTGGCAGGTTTGCCGCCGCAGCCTGTGCGCGAACAGGCTGCATCGGTGGCTGACTTTGCGCAGCGCCTGGGACGGCTCAACCGGCAACTGACGCCGCGCGAGCTCGATGTCTGTGCCCGGCTGCTGCAGGGCATGACACAGGAGGGCGTGGCGGCGGATCTGGGCTTGAGCCTGCCGACTGTCAGAACCTACCGCAACCGGGCCTTCGCGCGCCTTGGGATCCATTTCCGCAATGAGCTGTTCGCGCTGGTTTTGCACGCCGAGCATGTTCAGTAGGGCTGGGCGGGTCGTCAGGCCCAGGTCCTGTGCGGCACAGCCGCCTCTCGCATCTCGCTTCGGCGGCTTCTGCCGCCCGGACGCCTAGAGCAGGTAGCCGCCTACCCGTCGCAGCAGTGACTCGGCCTCCGCATAGCGGCCCAGGCCCTGCAGCAGCTTGGCCATGGCCAGATCGCTGCGGACAATCAGGTCGGTGTTGATCGCCACGCTGTCCGCAGGGCTCAAGGCAGCGGTCGATTGGGCCAGGCGGCGCGAATGCTCGGCCTTGGACGGCAGCCCCCCGGCCGCGTACAACAAGGCCAGCTGGGTCAAGGCCCGCGCCTTGTCAGCGCCGGATTGTGCTTCGAGCTGCGTTTGCAGGCTGGTGGCCAGGGCTTGCAGCTGCTCATCGGCCGCATTGTCCGACAGCTGGGCCACGCTGCGCAACCAGGCGGCGCGTTCAAACAGGTTGGGATTTTTGCCCACTTCAGCCAGCGCTGCGTCCAGGCTTTGTCTGGCCTTGTCGGCCTGGCCCATCTGCTGCTTGATCTGGTGATCAATGGCATACAGGCGCACTTGCGACCAGGCATCGGGCGCCTGTTTGATCAGGCCCTCGACCTGGGCGGCGCTGGCCTGGGCTTTCGACCACATGCCGGTCTTGATTCTGGCACTCGCTTCGTTGGCAAACACCTCGGCCATGGAAACCGCCAGGTCGCCCATGGCCGCGTTCGGTTGGCCAGGGCCGGTGACAGATTTCAGCGCGTCGGCTGCCAGCGACAGAAAGTTCCTCGGTATTTCGGGCGCGATCTGCCCGCTTTGACTCAGGATGGCGGCCACGCTGCCCAGTAATTGCACCCGTTCGGCCGCATTGTCCAGCGCCAGAATTTTGGCTTTCAGCTCGTCGCTGACCACACGTGCCGGGCCGATTTCGCGCCTTTGTATCGCCCATGCACGGGCTTTCAGGTCGGCGTTCCTGAGCGCAGCGGCACCCTCAGGCTCTGCCCCCGCACTGTTGGTGGCCAAGCCGGCCTTCAAAACCTCCCTGGCGCGCGCCGACTGGCCGATTTCGGCCAGCACCCGGACGAACTCGGCGGTCAGGATCTGTTTGGTCTGTTTCGGCACTGCGACGCTGGCTGCACCGGCGGCACTGGCAGTGCCGGCAGAACTGCCAGCTGCATTGCCGCCGCTGAACGAGATGCCGTTGGGCGCCGTGTTGCCACCCCCCGCGCTGACACCACCGGCACTGACGCCACCGGCCGCGCCGCCACCTGCAGTGGCGCTGGAGCCGGAGTCCACAGAACCCGACGGGTTCTCCACGGCGCCGTCGATGGCATTGTTGGCCGCCTGGCTGGCAGAACTGCCAGACTTGCCACCCACGGGGCCGCCAGCCATGGCCCGATCGGCCGTGGTGTTGCCCACTGATTTTGCGAGCGTTTTCGAGGCTGCCAGCGCCTGTTCCAGCGTCAGCTGCTTGCCCCCTGCCGGTTTGCCGGCTGCGGCCTGGATCAAGGGATCGTCAACGTCCGGATCGCCTGCTGCGGCCGGAGCGCCGGGCGAGCCCGCAGCGCCGCCTGTGGCGCTGTCCGCATCTGCTCCGGCGGCCTGCGCTGTCTTTTCAAGGCTGTCGGCACTCATGACCTTGGGCTGGCCGCTGTCCTTGCCACTGGCTGATTTGCTCCAGGGAAGGCCATCCGGCGATAGCCCTTTGCCGCCAGCAAAGGCGGCCACCAGCAAAACAAACACACCGGCCGCCTTCACCGGGCCCGACAGGCCTTTTTTCCTTTTGATGCCGTATTCCGCCTCGATTTCCTCGCGCACCTTGGCGCGCATGGCGGCTTCCATGGCCTCGCGTGTGCGCTTTTCGCTTTCCTTGGCGGATTTGGCCTGCTCGTACTCAATTTTCCCGCGTTCCTGCTCCATCATCTTTCGGCGCAGCAGAAATTCAGGGGTGACCTTGTCGACAAATATGTGGCAGCTCGGGCATTGACGGTTGTCCGGCAACACGACGCGCTTGTCGCAGGCTGGGCAGACAAAGGTGCCGTCGTAATTGCCGGCCATGGCCGCCTGGATGCTCAGGATCGGGGTGACTTCCACCAGCAGACCGGCGGCGCCGAACTGGACCCTGGCGAGGTCAGCTTTTTCGCGCGTTACCCCGGCACCCACCTTGGCGCTGGGGGAACTGGCCAGCACCTTGAGCAGGCGCTCGATACGCTCCGGCGCAATACCCGAGGCTTCACGCGCAAGCCGCTCAATATCCTCCATCCGGGCCCCGGATGGCACCGTGATAACAACATCAAAAAGCGGCGTAGCCGATTCGACGGGGGCCGCGGTGGGTTCAGACATGCAGGTTCCAGTCCTGAATTGAATATTTGTGTATGGAAGTGTATCTGAGTGTTAAGGAAATACGTGTGACATTTGGCCTTCCCGGCCCGGTGTTACACCCAGCCCATCCAGCCCAGCACGGCACCCGCGCCCAGCAGGTACAGCATGTGGATTCTGCTGCGCCAGACGATCAGCGCGGTCACCGCCGCCACCAGCCAAAGAGGCCAGTCTGCCAGACGGTAGCTGCTGCCTGTCGCCAGAATGTAACCGGTGGAAATCAGCAGTGCAATCACAATCGGCGCCATACCCTGCTTGAAGGCACGCACCCCGCGCAGCGTGCGGTTGCGGTGCCCCCAACTGGCCGCCAGGTAGGTCAGGGTGGTGCTGGGCAGCAAAATCCCGAGCATGGTGACGAAGACCCCCAGCAGCCCGATCAGCGGGCCACCCGCGTTCAGCCCCACCTGCCAGCCCATCAATGCCACAAACAACACATTGGGCCCGGGCGCGGCCTGCGCAATGGCGACCGAGGCACTGAATTGCGGGTCGCTCAGCCAATGCCGTCCGTCCACCAGGTAGCGGTGCATGTCGGGCGCCGTCGTGATGGCGCCGCCAACCGACAGCAAAGACAGGATCAGGAAGTGGCCAAACAGGGCCAGCCAGTCGCTCCATAACAGGCTGATGCTCATGGCGCCAGCTTTCTGTAGGTGATGGCGCAAGCCACAAACCCGAGGCCCAGCAACACGTAGGCCAGCGGCAGGCGCAACAGGGCAATGCCGGCAAAACAGGCCAGTGCCAGCATGATGCAGGCGGGCAGCCCCAGCGGGTGCTGTTTCAGCGCGCCCATCAGCTTCAGGCCGGTGGCGGCGATCAGGCCTGCGGCCACCGCGCCCATGCCGCGCAGCGCACCGGCCACGCCGGGGTGCCCCGCAAACTGCGCATACAGCAGCGCCAGCATCAGCACCACCACCAGCGGCACCGTCAACATGCCGGCCAGCGCGGCCAATGCGCCCCGCAAACCGAAGTAACGGTGCCCTATCATCAGCGACAGGTTGACCACGTTGGGTCCCGGCATGATTTGCGCCACGGCCCATTCCTCGACAAATTCCTCACGGGTCAACCAGCGCTTTTTCTCGACCAGCTCAAGCTGCACCACGGCCAGCACACCGCCAAAACCCTGCAAGGCCAGCAGTGTGAATGAGACGAACAGGTCGCTCAGGGATTGCGGTTGCGGGCGGGCATCTGGTTCCGGGGGCAGGGCAGTCATGGCTCAATTATCACTGGCGCGGCCTGCGCGGCGCGAGTCGCCAGCCACAAGCCGGCAGCAATCAGAACAAGGGCGGCCAGCAGCCACGCGCCCAGGTCTTCACCGAGAAAAAAACTGCCCAGCAAGGCGGCGGTGAGCGGGTTCAGCGCCAGGAACACGGTCACCCGTGTCGGTGATTCATGTTTCAGCGCATACAGCCACCAGACATAAGCTGCAGCGCTGGAAGCCCCGATCAGACCGACCACCCACCAGCTCTGCAGGCTCATGGCCAGCACCTGCGCCGGCCAGTTCTCATGCAGCGCGAGAAAACCCAGGAGCAGCACAGAGACGCCCATGGCAAAGCCGGAGACCGCCAGGGTCGGGTAGCGCCGCAGGTAAGGGCGGTACAGCACGCTGCACAGCGCACCGGTGCAGGCACTGGCCAGTACCGCCGCCTCCCCCCACCAGTGCCCCGGATGCGGCGCCTGCAGTTTGGGTCCCAGCGACAGGGCCACCCCGGCAATCGACAGCAGAACGCCGGCCAGCAGGGTGGCGGACAGGCGCTCACGGCCCAGCGCGCCCGACAGCAGCAAGGTCAGCAAGGGGAACAGGCTGAAAATCAGCGCTGCGTGGGCTGCGCCTATGTGCTGCAGCCCATAGTTGAGCAGTGTTATCAGCAGCGCAAACTGCCCGGCCCCCAGAGCGGCCATCACCAGCCAGTCGGAAACAGCTATGTTTTTGATAGCTGCTTTCTCCCGTCCATCAAGGGCTGGAGCCTTGAATGACCTGAACATGAAAGGCAGCAGGCAGGCAAACCCGATGGCGTAGCGCAGCAAGGCCAGGGTCAGTGGCGGAACCTCGGCCACCACAAAACGCGAAGCAGCGATGGCCACGCCAACCTGCACGCCGGTGGCTGCAGCGGCCAGCAAGGCCAGGTTGACAGCCGTCAAGGCAAGGTGCGGCTCACAGCCTGAGCGCCCAGGTTTCACCGATGAGGTTCTGGCCAAAACCGGTGTAGGGCTCGCTTTTGACCAGCTGGAAACCGCGTTTGGCATAAATGGCACGCGCGCTGTCCAGGCAGCTGTTGGTCCAGAGCACCATTTTTTTGTAGCCCCTGGCGCGCGCAAAAGCGATGCATTCGTCCGTCAGCCGGGCGCCCAGGCCGTGGCCGCGTGCCTGCGGTGTCAGGATCAGCATGCGCAACTGCGCCACGCCGGCGGACTTGCGCACCACAAAGGCCGAGCCGCAGCGTTGTCCGTCCAGCTCGGCGATCCAGCAGCGCTCCCGGTCGGGCTTGTGCTTGCGCAGGTAGCCCGCGACGATGCCCGCCACCAGCGCTTCAAACTCGCTGTTCCAGCCGTATTCGCGGGCATACACCTCCCCATGCTGCTGCACCACCCAGCCCATGTCACCGGGCTGCGGCTCACGCAGCGTCACTCGGGCTTCGGCTCGGGTGGCCGGGTCCAGCAGGCGCCGTGCGGTGGCCAGCGCCTGGGTCAGTTCCTGCTGCGCCGCTGGAGCCAGGGGCGCCAGCAGGGCAGTGGCCTCGTCACGTGAGCGTTGCTGCAGCGGTGCAAAGACCTGGTGGCCGGCATCGGTCAGCCGCAGCAGGCTCTGCCGTGCGTCGGCCGGCGAGGGCCTGCGTTCGACCCAGCCCTGGCCTTCAAAGCGGCGCAGGATGCGGCTCAGGTAGCCGGCGTCCAGCGCGAGGTCGCGCCCCAGCTCGGTGGCTGTGGGCTGGTCTTGATGCGCCAGCTCGTACAACACGCGCACTTCGGTCAGGGAAAACTCGCTGCCCAGATAGGGGGCCAACACGCCGATGCGCTGGGTGTAAAAACGGTTGAAGCCGCGCAGCGCCTTGACATGGGCCGCAGACACCGGAGCGGGCGCAGGAGGTTTCATGACAAGCATCATCCTGAAAATGGTTGACCAAGTCAAGTAATTGATGTTTTAGCGTTGCTTGCCTTCACCGCGGTTGATCAGCGTGCGGAGGATTTTTTTCAGCGCCGAAACATCACGCTCGCTGAAGCCCTGGAGCAGGGAATGTTCATGGGCTTTGGCCTCGGCGAGCAGCGCGGCGACGGTGTCACGCCCCTGCCGGGTTTCAAACACCAGGGTGCGCCTGGCGTCTGCCGGGTCTGCGCCGCGCTGCACCCAGCCGGCCTTTTCCATACGCTGGACCAGCTTGGTCAGGGTGGGTTGCTGGGCGAGTATTTCGCGCGCCAGCTCACCGATGGTCAGGCCGTCACCATCGGACAGGGTGGCCAGCAGGCGCCATTCCAGCGGACTCAGGCCGGCGGCCTGCACCTGGGCGTGGAACTCGCGGTACACCGTATGGCTGGCTCGGGCCAGCAGGTAGGACAGGTAGCCGTCGATGAAACGCGCTTCAGGCTCCGGCCGCGCGAGCGGTCTTTGGCGGCTCACACGGCGCCTTCAGAAAGGGTTGACGGGCTTGTCATTTGCATGAATATTCATATATTATGCGCAGATGAAAGCCGACTTGCAAGCCGTCCTGCCGCCCGCTGCCGATACCCGGGCCGCACCGGACAGCCGCGGACTGCGCACAGCGCTGGGCCAGTTTGCCACGGGCATCACGGTGGTCACCACACGTACCTCCACCGGCGGCTTTGTCGGGCTGACGGTCAACTCGTTTTCAGCCCTGTCGCTGGAGCCGCCGCTGGTGTTGTGGTCGCTGCGCTGCAATTCGCCCAGCCTGCCGGTGTTCCAGGGGGCGCCGCGTTTTGTCGTGAATGTGCTGGCTGAGGCCCAGGTCGAGGTCTCGCGCCGCTTTGCCTCGCCCCTGCCCGACAAGTTCGACGGTGTGGCGCATGCGGAAAGCGCCAGCGGCCAGCCTCTGCTGCATGGCGCGGCCGCCTGGTTTGAATGCCGCACGGTGTCGCAGCAGATCGCGGGCGACCATTGCCTGTTTATTGCAGAAGTCGAGCGTTTCACTGCGTCCGAGCTTGCGCCGTTGCTGTTTCATGCGGGCGGGTATTTCGCCCTCGGCTCACGTCTTTAGGAAATTTCTCATGCTCCAGGAAAGAATCGAAGCACGCTGGATAGACTGCTTTGCCGAAACCTTTGCCCTGTGTGGGGTCACGGCCGGCGATACCGCCGCCATCCTGTCTGAAACCCAGTCGCGGCCAGTCAACGTGCACCTGGCCGAGCTCGCGCTGGCACGACTCGGGGCGCGGGCTTTCCATCTGGTGTTGCAGAGTCCCCGGCTTGCGGCGCCGGTGCCTGTGCGGTCCACAGGCGCATCGGACGCCATCGGGCAGCTCGCACCCGTGGTGCAGGCGCTGGCAGCCTGCACTTTTGTGGCCGATCTGACGGTCGAAGGGCTGTTACATGCGGCCGAGCTGCCCGACATCCTCAAGGGCGGGGCGCGCGTGCTCATGGTATCCAATGAACACCCCGAAATCCTGGAACGCTGCGTGCCCGATGCGGCGCTTGAACCCAAAGTCAAGGCCGGCATCAAGCGGCTGCGCAGCGCCAAATCCATGCACGTCAGCTCGCCGGCAGGCACCGACCTGGCCATTTCGCTGCTGGGTGCACAAGCCGGTGGCGGATGGGGCTACACGGCAAGGCCGGGCACCATTTCGCACTGGCCGGGCGGTCTGTGCCTGGCGTTTCCGGCCCAGGGCAGCGTCAACGGCACGCTGGTGCTGGCCCCCGGCGATGTCAACCTGACCTTCAAGCGTTACCTGGAACAGCCCGTCGTGCTGACGATCAAGGACGACTTTGTGACCGACATTGCCGGCCAGCATGTCGATGCGGACCTGATGCGCAGTTACTGGGCGGCCTGGGGAAACCGCGAGGCCTACGCGGTCTCACATGTGGGCTGGGGCATGAACCCGAAAGCGCGCTGGGACGCCATGGCGATGTACGACAAGCGCGATTTCAATGGCACTGAGCTGCGCGCCTTTGCCGGCAATTTTCTGTACTCGACCGGCGCCAACGAAGTGGCCGGACGCCACACCCTGGGGCATTTTGACTTGCCCCTTCGGGCCTGCAGCGTGCGCCTGGACGATCAGCTCATTGTGGATGCCGGCCGCCTCACCGGCGAGCTGGCCTGAACCATGGGGCTGCCGGCCTATCTGGAGCAAGGGCAGGGCGATACCGCTGTTTTCCTGCTGCATGGCGTGGGGGGCGGTAAGGAGGCCTGGTCGCACAACCAGCCGGTTCTGGCTGCGCAGGGGTTCAGAACCATTGCCTGGGACATGCCCGGCTACGGGTCATCCCCGCCGCTGGCAAGCTGCAGCAACGCTGCGCTGGCAGGCGCTCTCAAAACCCTGATTGAGCATGTTGGCGCCAGACGCAATGTGTTGCTGGGCCACAGCATGGGCGGCATGATTGCCCAGGAACTGGTCGCTCTGCATCCTGCGCTGGTGCATGGCCTGATTCTTCACAGCACCTCGCCGGCTTTTGGCAAGGGTGACGGGGCCTGGCAGCAGCAGTTCCTGCAGAGCCGTTTTGAGCCGCTGGACCGGGGCCTGGGCATGGCAGGCCTGGCCAGACAACTGGTGCCTGGCATGTTTGCGCCCGATGCCGACCCGGCGCGCATGGCCGAGGCGGCAGCCCTGATGGGCCAGGTGCCGGTGGCCAGTTACCGCGCGGCCCTGTCTGCCATCGTGTCCTTCAACCGGCTCGCTGATCTGGGGCGGATTGCGGTGCCGACCCTGTGCCTGGCCGGCGGGCTGGACCAAAACGCGTCACCTGCCGTGGTGGAAAAAATGGCAAGCCGGATCAGCGGCGCCGAATACCTCTGCCTCGCCGCTACCGGCCATATCGCCAACATCGAGGCGCCTGATCTTTTCAACCGCGCGCTCTCGTCTTTTCTGAAAAAACACTTTTTGTCCTGAGGTAAGCCATGTCCGCACTTCCTGTTTCTCCTGTGCCCGCCGCGCGTTACCTGCCGCCTTCGATCGCGGGTGACTACACCGAACTCACGCCTAAGCAGACCCAGCTTCTGGCGATAGCCGCCCGGCTGGGGCGCGAAAAGTTTGCGCCGCGCGCGCAGCAGATTGACCGCGACGCGGTGTTTCCGTTTGAGAACTACGCCGACCTGCGCGAGGCCGGGCTGCTGGGCATTTGTGTCCCCGAGGAACACGGCGGCTGGGGCGCCGACTTTGCCACCTACGTCATGACCGCCGCCGAGATCGGCCGCCATTGCGGCGCCACTGCCCTGACCCTGAACATGCACGTCAGCTCGACCATGTGGACCGGTTTTATCGCCGATGACCTGGACATGACCGCCGAGCAACGCGCCAACCATGAAACACACAGAAAAGTGCATTACCAGCGCGTGCTGAAAGACGGCAAGGTGTATTCGCAGCCGTTCTCCGAGGGCGGTGCTGCCGCCGCGGGCAAGGCGCCGTTTGGCACCCTGGCCCGCAAGGTGGACGGTGGCTACATCGTCAACGGCAAGAAAATTTTTGCCTCGCTGGCCGGTGCCGCCGACTACTACGGCATTTTGTGCACCCTGGACAAACCCGGCGCCACGCAGCGCGACTCGCTGTACCTGGCCGTCGATAAAAACCTGGAGGGCGTCAGCGTCACCGGCGACTGGGACCCGCTGGGCATGCGCGGCACGGTGTCACGCACGCTGATTTTCAAGGCCGTGTTTGTGCCCGAGATCGAACGCCTGATTCCCGAGGGCATTTACGCCCAGGCCGCGCTGCGCTGGCCACACATGTTTGCCACGCTGTCGCCGACTTACATGGGCATCGCCCAGGCGGCTTACGACTTCACGGTCCAGTACCTGCGCGGTGAGGTGGCGGGCACGCCGCCGGTCAAGCGCCGCATGTACCCGACCAAACAGATTGCCGTGGCCGAAATGAAAGTGCGGCTGGAGCAGACCCGCGCGATTTTTCTGCAAAACGCCCGCGCGGCCCGGGTGGATCCGTCCAAGGAAATCCGTCTGGGCCTGTATGCGGCGCACTACACCATCATGGAAAACGCCAACGAGATCTGCCGCCTGGCCGTGCGCACCTGCGGCGGCCAGTCCATGCTCAAGAGCCTGCCGCTGGAGCGCATGTACCGTGATTCGCGCTGCGGCTCGCTGATGCTGCCGTGGACAGCCGAACTGTGCATGGACCGGCTGGGGCGTGAATGCCTGTACGAGGCCGGTGAACAGGACGAGCAGGCTGTGCTTTAGGTTCAGGGATGAAGCTCGCGCAGATCATAAAGCGGCATGCGCAGTTGTCGCCGCAGCAGGTGGCCCTGCACGCGGCGGGGGAAGACATCAGTTATGGCGCCCTCTGGCAGCAGATCCAGCGCGCGACCGGTGTTTTGCTCCAAGCCGGAGTGCAAGCGGGTGACCGGGTGGCCTGGCTGGGCTTGAACGATCCGGCCATGCTGGTGCTGCTGTTCGCGCTGGCGCGTGTGGGTGCGATTTTGCTGCCGCTCAACTACCGGCTCTCGGGGGCGGAACACGCCGCCATTCTTCGCCACGCAGGTGTCAGCCTGCTGGTCAGCGATGCAGCCCGCGCCGAGGCTGCCAGTGCGCTGTCCGCGCAAGCGGGCTGTGCACTGCTGCAGGCTCATGAGCTGGGCGGAGAAAGCGCAGAGATCAAGCTGCCCGTCTTCAGCGACGCCGCCACTGCGCCCGTGTTGCTGGTCTATACCTCCGGCACCAGCGGCCAGCCCAAAGGGGTGTTGCACTCCCAGGCCGGTCTGGTCTGGAACTGCGTGATAGCGACCCACGCTCAGGACATCACGCAGGACGACCATGTGCTCAGCACGCTGCCGATGTTCCACGTCGGTGGGCTGTGCATCCAGACCCTGCCGGCCTTGCATGCTGGCGCCACGGTCACCCTGCATCCGCGTTTTGAGGCCGGCGCATGGCTGGCTGACGTGGCCAGGCGGCGCCCCACGCTGTCCTTGATGGTGCCCGCCACCTTGCGTGCCGTGCTGGACCATCGCGATTTTGCTGGGACGGATCTTTCATCCCTGAAGCTGCTCGTCGCAGGTTCATCGACCATTCCGGCATCGATGATCGCCGCCATCCATGCCCGTGGCATCCCGCTCGGTCAGGTTTATGGCGCCACCGAGACCGGGCCTGTCTCCATCTACCTGCGCCGTGAAGAAGCGATGCGGCATGCCGGATCGGCGGGCAAGGCAGGCCTTCATGTCGAGGTGCGGCTGGTCAGGGAAAGCGGCGAGGCGGCAGCCGTGGGGGAGGTGGGCGAAGTCTGGGTGCGGGGCCCGAATCTGTTGCTGGGCTATTGGGCCGACCCGGACAACCCGGCTTTTGCCGAGGGCTGGTTTCACACCGGCGATCTGGCGCGCCAGGATGAAGCCGGTTTTTTCACCATTGTGGGCCGCTCCAAAGACATGATTATTTCGGGCGGAGAAAACATCTATCCGGCAGAGATTGAAAACCTGCTGGCGGATTGCCCGGCCATTCTGGAGGCCGCCGTGGTCGGCCAGCCCGATGCCCGCTGGGGCGAGATCGTGGTGGCGGTGGTGGTGCGCGCACCCGGCGCCGATCTGGACGCGGCGCAGGTGATGCAGCTGTTCGAGCAGCGGCTGGCGCGCTTCAAACACCCCAAACGGGTGATGTTTTGTGACGCCTTGCCGAAAACAGCCCTTGGCAAGGTGCAAAAAGCCGGCCTGCTTGCGGCGATTGCCGGTCAATAAACCGGCTGGTGCTTTTTGATCACCGCCTTGACCTGGTCGCTGAGTACAAAACCCGGGCCAAATTTTGCTGCGAGCTGGTCGGCCCGCCTGGCAAATGCGTCCAGTCCCATGCCGTAGATGAACTGCATCGCGCCCCCGGTCCAGGCCGGAAAACCGATGCCAAAGATGGAACCGATATTGGCGTCGTGCACCGTGGTCAACACGTTTTCGGCGAGGCAGCGCGCGGTCTCCACGGCCTGACGGTAGAGCAGCCGGTCCTTGATGTCGGTGATGTCCCAGGGCGTGGCCGGTTTTTCAAACAGGGTTTGGAGCTCTGGCCAGAGGCTTTTCCGGGCGCCCTTTTCAGCCGGGTAATCGTAAAAACCGGCACCGGCTGCGCGGCCATTGCGGTCAAACTCCTTGACCATGCGTTCCACAATCAGCTCGCCTGGTGTTGCGATATAGGTTTTGCCTTCAGCCGCGTAATCGGCGCGGGTCTGGTCCAGCACATGCACGCTGAGCGACAGCGCGGTTTCATCGAGTACCGCCAGTGGACCGACCGGCATGCCGCACTGGATGCCGGCGTTTTCTATCGCGGCTGCCGGAATACCTTCGCCCAGCATGGCCGCACCTTCCATCACAAAGGTGCCAAACGTGCGGCTGGTGTAAAAACCGCGCGAGTCATTGACCACGATGGGGATTTTGCCGAGGGCTTGCACATAGTCAAAAGCACGCGCCACGGTTTCATCGTCGGTCTGTTTGCCGCGAATGATCTCGACCAGCTTCATCTTGTCCACCGGGCTGAAAAAGTGGATGCCTATGAACTTTTCCGGCTTGGCGCTGGCCGTGGCCAGCCCGCTGATCGGCAGGGTGGAGGTGTTGGATGCAAAAAAACCGCCGGATGCGAGCAGGGGTTCGGCTTCCTGCGTGACCTTGGCTTTCAGGTCGCGGCGTTCAAACACCGCTTCAATGATCAAATCGCAGCCCGCCAGATCGGCGACCTCACCGGTCGCATGGATGCGCGCGAGCAGGGCGCTTTGATCGGGCGCACTCATGCGGCCCTTGTCCACACGCTGCTGCGTGAGTTTGGCGCTGTAGGCCTTGCCGGCATCGGCCTTGTCCTGGCTGACATCCCGGAGAACGGTGTGGATGCCCCGGCTGGCCTGCACATACGCAATGCCGGCGCCCATCATGCCTGCGCCCAGCAGGCCGACCTTTTGTGGTTTGTAGCGCGGAATGTCCCTGGGACGCGACTGCCCGGACTTGATCGCGTTCATGTTGAAGAAAAAGGTGTTGATCATCGCCTTGGCCACCGGCGTGACCGCGAGCCGGGCCAGGTAGCGGCTTTCGATGCGTAATGCGGTGTCGTAATCCACCTGCGCGCCTTCAACCATCGCCGCCAGTGCCGCTTCAGGGGCGGGGTACAGGCCACGCGTCTTTTGCTTGAGCACCGCAGGTGCCACGCTGAGCATGCCCGCCAACTTGGGACTGGAAGGCAGGCCACCAGGCATCCGGTAGTTCTTGTCGTCCCATGGGTGATGGGCCGGGGCGGCGGCGCCATCGTGGCTGGCAATCCATGCCAGAGCTGCCGGACGCAGTGCGGCGGCGTCGGGCACCAGTTCCTGCACCAGACCCAGCTCCAGCGCTTCACGCGGGTTGAACAGCCGGCTTTCCAGGATGTAGGGCTGCGCCCCCATCAGGCCCAGCAGCCGCGTCATCTTGGTGATGCCACTGGCCCCCGGAATCAGTCCGAGCGTGATTTCCGGCAGGCCGAACTGGATTTTTTTGTCATCGACCGCGATACGGTAATGGCCGATCAGCGCCACCTCCCAGCCGCCGCCCAGCGCAGCGCCATTGAGGCAGCTGACCACCGGCTTGCCCAGGGTTTCCAGCGTGCGGAAGTTTTTCTTCATCCGCTCGATCTCGGTGAAAACGGCGGCAGCGTCTGATGTCTGGTTGCGCATCAGGCCCTTGAGGTCGGCACCGGCAAAAAAAGTGCTCTTGCTGGAGGCCAGCACAATGCCACGTATGGCTTCGCGGTCCTTGAGCACCTGCGCGGTGACTTCGTTCAGGTCCTGCTGCCATTGCGCGCACATGGTGTTGACCGGCGAGCCCGGTTCGTCGAAGGTCAGGGTGGCAATGCCGCCAGCCAGTTCGTATTGGATGGTTTTCATCAGACTCTTTCCACAATCGTCGCAATGCCCATGCCGCCACCAACACACAGCGTGGCCAGCCCGTAACGCAGCTTGCGCCGGTGCAGCTCGTCAATCAGGGTGCTGAGTATCATGGCGCCGGTGGCTCCCAGGGGGTGGCCCATGGCAATCGCACCGCCATTGACATTGACCTTGTCGTGCGGCACCTTCATCTCCTTCATGAAGCGCATCACCACGGCGGCAAAGGCTTCGTTCACCTCAAACAAATCGATCTGGTCAATGCTCAGGCCAGCCTTGGCCAGGGCCTTGCGGGCGGCCGGCATGGGGCCGGTCAGCATGATGGTCGGGTCGGCGCCGCTCAAGGCTGCTGCCACGATGCGCGCGCGCGGTGTGAAACCGTGGATTTTCCCGACCGCTTCCGAGCCGACCAGCACCGCCGCCGCGCCATCCACAATGCCCGAAGAGTTGCCGGCATGGTGCACATGGTGGATGCGTTCGACCTGCGGATAACGCGTCAGCGCCACCTGGTCAAAACCCATGGCGCCCAGCTGGTCAAAAGCCGGTTTCAGCGCGGCCAGGCCTTCCAGGGTGGTGTGCGGCTTGATGAACTCGTCCCTGGCCAGAATGGGCTGATCCAGAAAATCCTTGACCGCAACGACGGACCGGTCGAAGTAGCCCGCGTCACGCGCTGCGGCGGCGCGCTTCTGGCTCTCCAGTGCAAAACTGTCCACATCGGTGCGGCTGAAGCCTTCCAGCGTGGCAATCAAATCGGCGCCTATGCCTTGCGGCACAAAAGCCGTGGCACTGTTGGTTTCCGGGTCCTGTGCCCAGGCGCCGCCGTCTGAACCAATCGGCACGCGGCTCATGCTTTCGACGCCGCCAGCCACCACCAGGTCTTCCCAGCCCGAGCGCACTTTTTGCGCCGCCATGTTGACAGCTTCCAGGCCCGACGCGCAAAAGCGGTTGATCTGGACACCCGAGGCGCGGAAGTCCCAGCCGGCTTTCAAGGCGGCGACTTTGGCAATCACAGAGCCTTGCTCGCCAATCGGCGACACCACACCCATCACCACGTCGTCCACCTGTGCGGTGTCAAAGTTGTTGCGGCGTTGCAGCTCGGTCAACACACCGGCCAGCAAATTCACCGGCTTGACCTCATGCAGGCTGCCGTCTTTTTTGCCCTTGCCACGCGGTGTGCGGATGGCGTCGTAAATGAATGCTTCGGTCATGGGTGCTCCAGCTGGCAAAAAGGCCATGATGGAGTATATTCATTTCACAAAGCAATCGCTTTGTGAAAATGGCGACAGCAGGAGGCGCAACAGCATGACAAACACCGACATCAGCCGCCGCCAGGTGGCATTGCTGGGCGCAGCCGCGTTGGCTGGACTGGCATCGCCCGCAGAAGCACAGACCACAGTGCGCCAGCCCTACGTGGCCGACATGCATTCACACTACGGCATGTTCCTGCCGCGCCTGTTCGGCATGGACCTGGACAAGCACATGCGCGAGAACGGCATCACGCTGCTGGCCTGGGCGGTGGTGGACGACCGCAAATGGATTTCGGCCAGCGGACGGCTGGTGCAGGTCGAAGAGCCCAAGCCGGGTGCGATCTGGGCCTACTGGCAGGACCTGGTCAAGGACTACGAAGCGCGCCTTGCGCAATGGAAGGTCGCCAAGGCGCTGACCACCGCCGACGTGGACGGGGCACTGGCCGGCGAGCCGCGCGTGCTGCTGGCCTGCGAATCGGCCAACTTCATCGAAGGTGACATTGCTCGGCTGGCGCAGGCGCACGCCATGGGTGTGCGCCACATGCAACTGGTGCACTACATCCGCACTCCCCTGGGCGACCACCAGACCGCCGCACCCCAGCATGGGCGCCTGACGCCGCTGGGCGCGCAGGTGGTGGCCGAATGCGCGCGTCTGGGCATGGTGGTGGACCTGGCGCACGGCGCGGGATCGCTGGTCGATGGCGCACTGGATGCGTCGCCCGCAGCCATGGTCTGGTCGCACTCCTGGATATCGCCACTTGGCGGCACGCCATCGGATGTGGGCTACATGGCCCGATCGCTGCCGCTGGTCCTTGCCCGCAAGATCGCAGCGCGTGGTGGTGCGATCGGCCTCTGGTGCCTGCGGCTGGGCAACGACCCGGGCTACCCGGTGAACAGCAAGGCGGGCTACGCTGACGAGATCATGCGCATGTGCGACCTGGTCGGGCCGGAGCACGTGGCCTTCGGCACCGACATGGAAGGCGTATGGCCCAACCGCATGCTCAATGACTATGCCGACCTGCGTGACGTCATCGACAACCTGGGCAAGCGCGGTATCGGCGATGCCGTGCTGAACAACATATTTATTGGCAACTACGCGCGCATCGTCAAATCGGCGATGGCCGGTGCCAAGGCCGCCTGACCACCGAGGACATACCATGATCGAACGCACACTTTTCAACAGCGACCATGAGGCCTTCCGCGACAGCTTTCGCCGCTTCATGGACAGGGAAATCGCCCCTTTTCATGCCCAATGGGAGGAGCAGGGCTTTGTGGACCGCGCGGTCTGGAACAAGGCCGGCGCCAATGGCTTTCTCTGCATGACCATGCCCGAGGAATACGGCGGCGCCGGTGCCGACAAGCTGTATTCGGTGGTGCAGATGGAGGAACTCAGCGGCGCCGGTTTCAGCGGGATTGGCTACAGCCTGCACAGCGAAATTGTTGCTCCCTACCTGCTGCATTACGGCACCGAAGCGCAGAAGCAGCGCTATTTGCCCAGGCTCGCCAGCGGCGAAATGGTCGGTGCAATTGCCATGAGTGAGCCTGCCGCCGGATCGGATTTGCAGGGCGTCAAGAGCACCGCCCTGCAGCAGCCCGACGGCAGCTACCTGCTCAACGGCAGCAAGACCTTCATCACCAACGGCTGGCATGCCGATCTGGTGATTGTGGTGGCCAAAACCAATCCTGCTGCAGGCGCCAAAGGCACCAGCCTGCTGCTGGTCGAGCGCGGCATGCCGGGATTTTCCGTTGGCAAGCGCCTGAAGAAACTGGGCCTCAAGGCCCAGGACACGTCCGAGCTGTTTTTTGACAGTGTCCGTGTGCCCGCAGAAAACCTGCTGGGCGGCGCAGCGCAGGAGAACCGGGGTTTTATTGGCCTGATGGAGCAACTGCCCTGGGAACGGCTGCAAATCGCCATCGGTGCCATTGCAGCGGCGCAGGCCGCCATTGGCTGGACCATAGACTATGTGAAACAGCGCCAGGTTTTTGGCCAGCCCGTGGCCAGCTATCAGAACACGCGTTACACCCTGGCAGAACTCCAGACCGAGGTGCAGGTCGCGCGCGTTTTTGTGGACAAGTGCACCGAGTTGCTGATTGCGGGCAAGCTCGATACCGCGACGGCCAGCATGGCCAAGTACTGGTGCTCGGACCTGCAATGCAAGGTCATGGACGAATGTGTGCAGCTTTTCGGTGGTTATGGTTATATGTGGGAGTACCCGATCACCCGGGCTTATGCCGATGCGCGGGTGCAGCGCATCTATGGCGGCACCAATGAAATCATGAAAGAAGTGATTTCAAGGTCCATGGGGCTGGGCGCCAAATCGTCCTGATTCAACGCCCATAAAGGCTCCGGGCATTGAAAGTGATACCTGCGACAGCTGTGACAACTGGGCGGCGCAGACGAAAAAAGGCCCGCGTCACCTGCGGGCCTTTTCGGAAACTTAACCGGGCACTGCGGCCTGGGTCCTGCCTTCAGGAGGGGTCTTTGCTGCGGGTACGTCCCACCGCGCTGAAGATGCCTATCCCCAGAATCACCAAGGAGCCGATACCGATGTAAATCGGCGGCACGCCAGCCACAAAGGCGCCCCAGACCAGGCCGCCCAGAAAAATCGCAAAGCCGACCATATAGAGTGCAAAAGACATGTTTCCTCCAGAAGTTGATGCCCGAGTATTGCCAGGCTTGGGGTGCAGGCCTATCGGGTGAGGGCTTTTGCGGCTGTGGGAGAAGGCCTACTGTTCCGCAGCTGATTACCGTGTCGCCGCTGTGTGGCAGGTCTTCAATCGGCCTGTATGCCGTCATTTGTCACACCAACAGCCGCTCAAACTGCCATGTATCTGGAGATGACAAGCTGTAACTAAAAGACTAGCATGTGTCATTGCGAGACAAGTTGTAAGCGCCATGCGCGCAGTCAACCAGGGAATCCACAAAACTCGTACTGAAAAAGCGCTACAGGGCTGGCCCATCTCCTGGACAGGGTGTTTACGTCATGTCATTTTTTCAAAATTTGTTTTCCTCGTCGCACGGTAACCGTGAAGGAAGTGCCGGGCCAGAAACAGCGCCGGTCAAGATGAATCTTGATGAGCGCATGGCTTTTCGCCGGGAAATGCTTTTTGACTCGGTCAAAACCACCATGCAAAGCCACGGCATTCTGAGCGGAAGCTACCGCTTCAAGGTGGTACGTGCCGACAAACGCGGCCACAGCTTTGTGGTGATGGTGGACCTCTCGACCGACTTCATGGACAGCGAGCAGGGCAGGCCCCGGCCCTTGCAGGCCCTGGGCGCCTCCATGACAAAAAATGCGCTGGCGCGTTACGGGGTGGGGGTGGCGGCGGTGTACTGGCGCGTGAATCCGGAGCTCAAGGGTTTTGACCCGGGGCGTGGGGAGCCTCCTGCGGCCAGCGAAGACAATTCCAGTCCCGAGGCGCAGCGTTCTGCCAATATGCGCAAATACGAACGCGCCACCTCTGAAGAACTGGCGGCGTTTGAGGCCGCATGGCAAAAAGGCAGTGAGCTGACGATTGGCGACCGCACCTACTCCTCGGACCTGGCGCCGCTGACCGGTCCCGACAGCAAAGACAGCCGCTGACCGGCGCCCCCTGGCGCTGACCGGGCGCGGGATAATGGCCGGTTGTTCACTGACCAGGCCGACTCCATGCATTTTTTCTTTCCGCGTTTGCGCGGCGTATCGGCATGAGCACGCTGGCTCACTGGACCGAAGCCGGCGAAGCCCGCTCTGCGCGCTGGCGCTCTGAAAGTGGGGCGCCGCCGCCCAGGCGCCTGCAGATCGCGGACGACACCCTGAGTGCAGATGCCGCATTCCGTCTGGCCAGCGAAGGCACGGCCCTGTTGTGGCGCGGTGACTTCCAGAACGCGCGGCAACTGCTGCAGGCGATCGCCAGACGCATCGACAAACCCGGCAAACCCAAAAAACACGCGGTGGCGCACGCGCCTGCGGACGTTTTCAACCTGCACCGCCAGGCCCAGTCGCAGCGGGCACGCACCTTGTCCATGCTGCTGCTCGAGTTTGATGGTGCGCACCACCTGGCCTTGCGGCGCGCGCCCGATGTCACGCTGGCCTGCAGCCAGGTGTATGGCCCCGGCGATGTATCTCAAGGCAGCTACCTCGCCTCCCTGCGTGAGCTGCTGGGCCTGATCAGTGCCCACGAGTGGCGAAAAAAGGGCGTGGCGATTGCAGCGCTGGGGGGTGCGCAGATTCACGCGCATTACGGTGTATTTGCGCCGGTGCGCGGTGAATACCTGACACTGCTGGCCGAAGCGCCGCTGCCGCCTGCGCTGGACGTTGAGAGCGTGGCCTTTGACATTGGCACAGGCACCGGTGTGCTGGCGGCGATTCTCGCGCAGCGCAGTGTGCAGCGCGTGCTGGCCACCGACCAGGACCCGCGCGCCCTGGCTTGCGCACGCGACAACCTGCAGCGCCTGGGCCTGAGCGCTCAGGTCGAATTGCAGGAGGTGAACCTGTTTCCCGAGGGGCGCGCAGCGCTGATCGTCTGCAACCCGCCCTGGGTGCCGGCGCGCCCCAGCTCGGCGCTGGAACACGCGGTTTATGACCCGGACAGCCGCATGTTGCGCGGCTTTCTGGAGGGTCTGGCGGCGCATCTGCTGCCGGGCGGTGAGGGCTGGCTCATCCTGTCGGACCTGGCCGAACACCTGGCGCTGCGGCCACGCAGCGATCTGCTGGCCTGGATAGAGGCAGCGGGCCTGCAGGTCTTGTCGAAGCTGGACACCCGGCCGCTGCACCCCAAGGTGCTGGACGTGCAGGACGCGTTACACGCCGCCAGGGCGGCTGAAACCACCTCGCTCTGGCGCCTGGGCGTCCGTGCCGGCCCCTGAATTGCTATTATTATGATAGCTTCTTGCGCCCGCCAGCAAAGGGCCAGATGCTGTTTTTGATCTTTCTTCTGAAAACGGGGGCGGCCATGACGTATCAGTTGCATTACTGGCCCGGTATCCAGGGGCGGGGTGAATTTGTGCGCCTGGCACTGGAGGCCGCGGGTGAACCTTATGTGGATGTGGCGCGCGGGCCGCAGGATCAGGGGCAGGGCATGGCGGCCATGGTGGCTGTGATGCAGAGTCCGGGGCAGCAGCATCCCCCCTTCGCACCGCCGTTTCTGATCGACGGCCAGGTGGTGATTGGCCAGACGGCCGCCATCCTGCTTTATCTCGGTCCCCGTCTGGGACTGGTCGGCAAGAGTGAGGTCAAACGCTTGTGGACACACCAGTTGCAGCTGACCATCGCCGATGCGGTCGCTGAAGTTCACGACACCCACCATCCCTTGGCCACACATCTGTTTTACGAAGACCAGCAGGACGCAGCGCTGGCGCGGGCCCAGGCATTTCGCGAGCAACGTATCCCGAAGTTTCTGGCCTGGTTTGAAAGTGTGCTGGCACGCAACCCGGCGGGTGACAGTCACCTCGTGGGCGCGCGCCTGAGTTATGCCGATCTGTCGCTGTTTCAGCTGGTGGAAGGCTTGCGTTATGCCTTCCCGAAGGCCAGCCGCCGCGCCTTGCGGCGCGCACCCCGGGTCAGCCGCCTGCACGCCAGTGTGGCGCAGCACCGGCGCGTCGCCGCCTACCTGGCCAGCGCGCGCCGCATTGCCTTCAATGAAGAGGGCATTTTCCGCCGCTACCCGGCGCTCGATGGCTGACGCTCCACCACGGCGCTTTCTCCTACAGACCACTTTGTTCCAGCCTGACCGCGTGCCCGGCGCCCGCCCGCCACGATGTATTTCTGGACTGAACAAGGACTGCAATTGCCTGGCAACTGCATGCCGGTTCCGCAAGCTTGCAGCGGCCGCTGCGGCCTTTCGGGATGCTCGGTCCTGAATCCGTTTCACCCATACGCTTGAAGGAGCAAACCATGGCACTGGAAGACAAAAACACAGACCGCAATTTCAACCTGGATCCGATCACCGACGCACCCGGCGCGCACCCGTTGGGCACCGGGCTGGGCGCTGCCGCTGGCGGCGCACTGGCTGGTGCCGCCGCTGGCGCACTGGGGGGCCCGGCAGGCGCGGTGGCCGGGGCAGTGGTGGGCGCTGTGGCCGGCGGCCTCGGTGGCAAGGCCGCGGCCGAAGCCATCAACCCCACGGCCGAAGAGGCCTACTGGCGCGAACAGTACACCAAAGAGCCGTACTACCAGCCAGGCCGGGCTTATGACGACTACGCACCGGCCTATCGCCTGGGCTATCTGGGCCGCAGCAAGGCCAGCGGCAGTTTTGACGACGCACACGATGATCTCTCGGCCTCCTGGACCAGCCAGCGCGAACGCTCGACCCTGAGCTGGCCAGAGGCAGAGGCTGCCAGCCGCGCTGCGTGGATGCGCGTGGACGACCAGTTGAGCTCACGCACCCTCTCCGGGCAGGTGGCAGACAACGACGATGTGATTGAAACCCTCAACCAGCTGCTGGAGTCCTGCCGCGATGGCGAGTACGGCTTCAGGGAATGTGCCGAACATGTCAAAGCCCAGGACATCAAAACCCTGCTGGGCCGGCATGCCGAGGAATGCCGCAGTGCCGGCGTGGAACTGGTCACCCAGATTCGCCGGCTCGGTGGTGAGCCCGACGAGGGCGGCAGCGTCAGCGGTGCCATGCACCGCGGCTGGGTATCGGTGCGGGGCACGCTCAGTGGCTACACCGACCTGGCCATGCTGGATGAGTGTGAACGCGGAGAAGACACCGCCCTGGCGCGTTACCGCAATGCGCTGAAGGAAGACCTGCCAGCAGACATCCGTGCCGTGGTGGAACGTCAGGCCCAGGGGGCACAACGCAACCATGACCAGGTCAAGGCCTTGCGCAACGCACTGAGGGCTGCGTCCTGAGCGGTCGTTGCTGCATAAAAAAAGCTGGCCTGGTGCCAGCTTTTTTTTGCCTGTTCAGCCCCGCTGCGAGCGCGGGGCGGGTGGCAGGGCAAAACACTCAATCGTGCTTGCCGTGTCCCTTGCCATTGCCATTGCCATGGTGCTTGCCGTTGTCCCGGTCTTTGTGCTTGAATTTTTTGTCCTTCTTTTCTTTCACATACACGTACTGGGTATCGCGCACCCAGTAGCCCGGCTGGCGGTAATAACCCCCGCCCTTTTGTTCCCAGCGGTCGGGCGCCCAGCGGTAACCTTCGCGGTTGGCAATGGTCCGGCCGCGCACCCAGATGTGGCGGTCCCCGTTCCAGGCCCAGTAGCCAGGCGCCCAGACCTGGCCGGGCGGCAGCGTCGGTACCGCCTCGTATTGCGGCTGTGGCGGCGCCAGGTTGATGTTGATGCTGACCTGGGCGATGGCAGGCGCGGCAGCAGCAAGGGCAAGCAGCGCGGCAAGTGTGAGGTGGCGGACGTGGTGAGTTTTCATGGGAAGCTCCTGTGGTTGATAAGGTCAGTGTCTGGCGGGCCCTGCATCTTTCCGGCCCCTGGGCGGTAAAGTTATGCAGGGTGTCCATGCGATTTCGTGAAGCTTTGTATCCGCTATTTATTCGATAGCGTGTGACGCGATCGGGTAAAGGGCCAAAGGCCTGTTTGGCTTTAATTTTTGAGCTTGTCTCCACAATCCACCTGCGCGGTCAACGCCGCACTGCGGCCTGCATGGCTGCTGTCGGTGATCTTGCAGTTCGATACTTTTTCAATCGCCTTGCGCAGCCGGGCGGTTTTCTGCGGACCGTCCGGCTCAGAGACCGGACCCCATGCGGTCCAGGTGCTGGCGGTCAGTTCTTCCACCCGATAGCTGTTGCCATCGAGCTCAATCGTCCGTGCGCCGGTTTCACCCGCACTGCGCAAGGCGCTGCAAGCGGGCAGCAGCGCCGCCAGGGTGATCAGGCACAGAGCGGCGACATGGGGGCGGCACATCCAGTTAAATTTCAAACGAGTGCTGAAACAGTTGCAGCGACGCCTTGGGCTGCGGCACCGACGGCGGGACATCGGGCAACTTCGAGGCCGGGCAGCCGGTCAGCAGCAGCGCCGCCACGGTGGCACACAGCGCCAGCCATGTGGCTGTGCGGTCGCGGCTTGTCGACTCGGGGGAAGCAGTTTTTTTCATGGGAGGTCTCCGCAGAACATTGAGCACCTGGCAACAAAAGGTGTAGCGCCCAGGTTGATCGACGTCCAGACCCAGCGTAGCGCCCGGGGAGCAGAGCGTCAGTGCCTGAGCAGCCGCAGCGCTGTCAGCGCATCACGCATTGGCTTGTGATGCGGGTCCTACGTGGGCGCTGCACCAGGCAGCGCGGGGATTGAAGCCGGGCGTTTTCCTGGACGTGGACAAGCGGCGCTTCCCCGCCTCAGCACCTGCCAGGGCAAGCTGCAGAGCCGGCAGACAAGCTCACGTCCTACAAGGCATGGCCTGTCCTGCCGCGTAGGATGGATCACCTCTTCACCTTCGGAGCACCACCATGACCAAAAGCCCTCGCCAGAGCCTTCGCACTTTTTTTGCAGCCACTGCTGTTGTGGTGCTTGTCGCCGGTTGCGGCATGATGCAACCGAAGTCCAACCAGCTGGCCTTCACGACCCAGTTGCGCGGCGCCAATGAAGTGCCGCCCGCAGCCACCAATGCCAGCGGTCAGGTGGACGCCGTGCTGAACAAGGATACCAACCTGCTGCAGTGGAAAATGAGCTACGACGGCCTGAGCGGCCCGGCAACGGCAGGGCACTTTCATGGCCCTGCCATGGTCGGCGCCAACGCCGGTGTGGCATTGCCCTTCAACAGCCCGGTCACCAGTCCGATGGCGGGGCAGGCCACACTGACGGCAGCGCAGGTGGCAGACCTGGTGGACGGCAAGTGGTACGCCAATATCCACACCGCCAAATTTCCAGGCGGTGAAATTCGCGGCCAGATGACGCTGCGCCCCTGATGGCAGGAGCGGCACTTTCCTGAAAAAACAGGCTTTTGGCCTGTTTTTTTTGCCCCCGCAGCCGCACTAGCCTGTCTGTCCTACAGGCAGGCTGCTCGCGCACTGACGGCACCGGGGGAGGGGACGGCTTAAGGTGAAAGTGCCTCTTCCATCCCACTGCGTTGAGGCCTTCAAGCAGTAACCAGGAGCCTTCATGAAACCCCTCACAAGCACTCACACGCCGGGCCAGCCAGGACACAAAAACAAGGGCCCGCAAGCCGATGGCAGCGAACAACAGGCGCTGGCCGAAAAGGCCGCCAACAGTCCGGCCAGTGTCAAGGCGCGGATTGATTCGAAAAACATGCCAGACAAGCCACCACTTGACCACCAGCACACCCCCAACAGTTCCGGGCGCCCTTAGCCCCATTCCAAACTTCGCGTTTTTTCAACACCGGCCGCTCACGCGGCCAACCTGGACTTTCCTTATGCCCACAAAAATTGCCGCCTTGTTTATTTCTGCCGCGCTGCTGGCCGCCGGATCAGCCGTGATGGCGCAGCCTGCGGCCATCGAGGACAGCCTGTTAGCGCGCGGCGCGGTGGCCGACGTCACCCCGCAGCAAAAATACCGCACTGCAATCAACGAAGCCGGCGGCGGCTACAAGGTCTATCTGGAGGAATGCGCCACGCTGGCGGCTGCCGAACGCAGCGCCTGCCGCCGCGATGCCAAGGCGCTGTACGACCGCGACATGGCAGCCGCGCGCCAGCTCTTGCGCAGCAAATAGCCGCCGTCCGGCCGCCTCACGGCCCGGTGTGCTGGCGCCGGTGTTCGCCGCGCTTCATCGTCAGGTATGCGCTGCGGTCAATCTCGCGCAACTGGCGCGGATAACGCTCGGTCGCATCGAACCAGTGCTGCAGGCGTTTTTCCAGCTGATCCGGAACTGCGCTGGCCAGCGACGCCAGGTAGGCATCAATCGCCAGGTAATAACGCATGGTGTTGCGCTCCACCGCGCCGCGCATGCCTTCTACCGGCGCTTTCGGTCCGCCAGTCTGACCCTGGATCTGGGTAAAACCGAGTTTTCCGCTTCCCATGGTGGCCAGATAACCCTGCATCGCCATGCGCCCGGCCAGGCCGTAACCGTAGGAATACTGCAGGTGCATAAAGGTTTTGCCACCTGCGATCGGCACCACACGCAGGTGGATGCGGTAGTTGTGGGTGCCCACAGGGCCCTTGTCGGCGTTCATCTGCACCGCCATGTACTCCGGCGTGGACAGGCCGGGCCTGAAGTCAAAATTCAGGTTGTAGGCCTCACGGATTTCCTGCGGATGTTTCTTGCCTACCGCCACGGCCAGCATCGAGCGGGCGCTGTCGCCCTCGGCCCGGCAATATTTGGTGTTCAGATGCAGGATCAGCACCTCGCACCAGTTGTCCGCATCCCTGAAAGAGCTGGCCACGGTCGCAAACGGGTAATTGATCACCGCATAAGCGTTGCCGCTGACCGACTTGTCGGATTCGGTGGACTCGATCACCAGAGGCCTGTCAAACTCGTTTTTCATCAATTGCGGGGCCAGCACGGCGTATTTGGCCTGAAGCGCCTGCGCGCCGCCGTCACCAACCGACGGCTGAGCCAGCACAACACCGGCGCCGGTCAAAACGGCCAGCGAAGCGCAGAAAGTCCTCAGGCGAGAAAATGGGGGGCGTGTGGGTTTCATCGTCACAGTTTGCCCCGCGCACAAGGGCGTTTGAGCAGCTTGCTCCGTCGTCCTACATGGTCTGTGTCGGGCGACCGTCGTGCGGGCCAGGGCAAGGACAAAAAGGCGCAGGTCATCCCGGCAGAATGCGAAAAATCAGGTCCATCAAGGATTCAATGCGCCTGTAAAAAGCAATAACTGGCTTTGCAGCAATGAAAGATGGACATTCCTCATTTGGACAACTGGTGGCGATGATCTGGAAAGCAACAGGTGCTGCCGCGTTGAAGCGGTGAGGGGCCTGTGAAACCCTGAAGCGCCAGGACGATCTGATGTCTCTTTATGTTAGTTAACATAATATACATCGTAGAATTCAGTATGAAATCTGGCGCGGCAGTCAAAACCCGCCCATGCGGGCTTTGGCGCCGAATAGCAAACTATTTTCTCTGCGTCTTGATCGCCTGGGCAGCGTCCCCGTGGGCGTTAAAACCTACCACTTGCCCGTAGCTTGCCGCTTGCGCACGGCTGCGGCAATCAGTTCGATCGCGTCCGTGCGGCTGACGCGTCGGGCAAAGTCGATGGCGGTCAGGCCTTGCTGGTTTTTGAGCAAAGGGTCGGCGCCGGCGTCCAGCAGCAGCTTGACGGCTGCTGCCGTGCCATATTGGGCCGCCATCATCAGAGGCGTACTGCCATTGGGCGATTCGGCGTCTATGTAGGCGTGATTCTCCAGCAGCAGGCTCATGATCGCCAGATGGCCGTTGGTGGCGGCGTAATGCAGCGGCGCCCAGCCGGTCTTGTTGACGTCAGCGTCGCGCTTGATCAAGGCAGCCGCAATCTCCAGATGCCCCCTCAGCGCCGCCATCATCAGCGGGCTTTCATCGTGGGCGTTGAGGGCGTTGACATTGGTTTTGGGCCAGGCCAGCAGGGTCTTGGCGGCTTTGAGGGAAGGTTCCTGCACATCCTGCACAGCCAGATACAGGCCGTGCTGGCCGTTCGGGTCTATGGTGTTGGCGTCAAAACCGCGCCGCAGCAGCTGCGTCAGCGTCGCCGTATCGTCCTGCTTGATGGCCACAAAAAAATCTTCGTAAGATCCGGCATGAACAAGAATAAATCCATTTAAAACAAATAGATAAATGGCATTCTTAATCCATTTTATGAAGTTATAGTTCATGTGACAACCCCTGAAAACAGCCGCTCAAAATTGCGGCTGGTGGCTTCAGCAATGGTTTCTACAGTCATTTGTTTGATCTCGGCCACCTGTTGGGCCACATAAGGCACATAGGACGGGTTATTGGTTTTTCCGCGGTAAGGCATGGGTGCCAGATAAGGGCTGTCGGTTTCTATCAGCGTGCGGTCCAGCGGTACAAAACGGGCGACTTCGCGCAGGTCGGCGGCGTTCTTGAAGGTCAAAATGCCTGAAAAAGAGATGTAAAAACCCAGGTCCAGCGCGGCCCTGGCCACCTCGGCTGTCTCGGTGAAGCAGTGAAACACCCCGCCGGCCCGCCCCGTGTTGTCCGCCGATTCGCCCTCTTCCCGCAAAATCGCCAGCGTGTCGGCGGATGCGCTGCGGGTGTGGATGACCAGCGGCTTGCCGGTTTGTCTGGCGGCGCGGATATGGGTGCGAAAACGCTCGCGCTGCCAGTGCATGTCGGCCACACTGCGATCGCCCAGGCGGTAATAGTCCAGCCCGGTTTCCCCAATGGCCACCACTTTGGGCAGGGCGGCACGCCGCACGAGGTCGTCCAGGCCGGGCTCCAGCACACCTTCGTTGTCGGGGTGCACACCGACGCTGCACCAGAAATTGTCATAAGTGGTGGCCAGTGCATGCACGGTCTCAAACTCTTCCAGCGTGGTACAGATGCACAGGGCGCGATCGACCCGGGCCTGGGCCATGGCTGCGCGGATCTGGGGGAGCTGGGCCTGGAGTTCCGGAAAACTCAGGTGGCAGTGGGAATCGGTGAACATCTGAGGTTGTAGCTTGGGGATGGAAAACCGCTTTGGCCCTTATATGACGGGCGCAAGCAGCTATCAAAAAAGGAGTGGCCCAGGGAATGCCGGGGCTGTCAGATCGTCTGCGTGGGGCGGTCAGAGGCCAGGTGCGCGCCCAGGATTTCCTCGATCTTGATCTTCAGCAGGCGTGACTTCTCGTCGTTGGGAAAACGCACGCCCACGCCCTGGGTGCGGTTGCCGGAGGCCCGGGCCGGTGTCACCCAGGCCACTTTGCCTGCCACCGGATAACGCTGGATGTCGTCCGGCAGGGTCAGCAGCACATACACATCGTCGCCAAGTTTGTAGTCGCGCGCCGACGGGATGAAAACGCCGCCTTCGGTAAAAAGCGGTATGTAGGCGGCGTACAGGGCGGCTTTTTCCCTGATGGCCAGCTGGATGACACTGGGCCGCACGGCATTCGAAGCGGTGGCCGTGGCACCCGGGGCGCTGGCGGGAGGCGTTGTACTCATGGCCCCTAGTTTATCGGCTGCAGCACCCGTCTGCCAGCAGAAAAACGCCTATCTAGCATTCAGGGCAAGCTGCGCGCGGCTGGCCAGCGCTTCCAGCATCAGGCCGGGGTTGTAGGGGTGCTCCACCGTGCGTGCACTGGCAGCCAGCTCTTTGGCCCAGGCGCTGAGCGCGGCAAAACCCGGGCCGCCGCCTGCCTGGCTTTTGCCCGGAGCCGCCAGGGGCAAATCCTGGGCGCTGAAAAACCGCGCCTGGGCGCCGGCCCGGGTGGCCAGCATGTCATGGCAAAGCTTTTGCAGGGCGTCCACCGCCTGGGCCGGTGTCCAGTCGGACAAGGCGCCGACCTCCCCTCTGGCCATGGCTTTCGGCAAGGCCTGCCAGTGTTGCGCCACCGCGTTGCTGGGGCCGGCCCTGGCACGTTCGAGCGCATCGGCGGGCCGGCCGCCGGCGGCCAGCAGCAGGGTGTGCAGGTCGGCGCTGGCGGGTTTTTTGCCGGCCTTGCCTTCCGGCCCGGCCTGCTCCGCCAGCCAGGCCAGCGCTTCATCAAAAACCGGCCAGTGCATGGTATGGCTCTGGCAGCGGCTGCGAATCGTGGGCAGCAACTGGTGCGCCGCCTCGGTGGCCAGGATGAACTGGACGGCGCCTGGGGGCTCTTCCAGCGTTTTGAGCAGGGTGTTGGCGGTGATGGAATTCATGCGTTCGGCCGGGTACACCAGCACCACCTTGGTCGAACCGCGTGAACGCGTGAACTGGGTGAAGCTCACGGCCTCGCGTGCCGCATCCACCTTGATTTCCTTGCTCGGTTTGCGTTTTTTGCTGTCCAGCTCATCCTGGGTTTTTTCATCGAGCGGCCAGCCCAGGCTGATTGACAGGGCCTCCGGCATCAGCAGGCAGAGGTCGGCATGGGTGTGCACCTCCACCGCGTGGCAGCTGCCGCAGACGCCGCAGGCGCCGCCGGCTGTGGGCTGCTCGCAGAGCCAGGCCCGGGCCAGCGCCAGTGCCAGCTCAAACTGCCCCAGGCCCGACGGACCACTGAGCAGCCAGGCATGGCCGCGCTGCGCCAGCAGGCTGCGCAGCTGGGTCTGCAGCCAGGGCGCCAGCGGCAGGCTTTGCTGCGTGGCTTCTTCGCTGCCCATGCCCATGCCCGTGCTCATGACAACCAGCCTCTGCCGGTGAACACCTGGTGCACCGAGGACCACACGGCCTCCCGCGCCATTGACGCATCAATGCGGGCGAAGCGGCCCGGGTCCAGCGCCATGCGGTCGGCGTAGCCCTGGGCCACGCGGCGGAAAAATTCGACCGGCTGGGCTTCAAACTTGTCGGGCACCCTGGCCCCCGCCAGGCGCGCTGCTGCGGCTTCCGGCGCCAGGTCAAACCAGACCGTCAGGTCCGGCTGCAGCAGGGCTGGCGCTGCGCCTTTTACACCCAGCTCATGCACCAAATCGTGCCCCAGCCCTTGTGCATCCTGCGCCCACAGCTCCAGTTTTGATAGCACCTCGAGGTCAAAACCACGCCCGCCGCCCTGGTAGGCAAAAGTCGCGTCGGTAAAGCGGTCGCAGAGCACCACATCGCCGCGCGCCAGTGCCGGGGCAATCACGCAGCCCAGGTGGTCACGCCGGGCGGCAAAAATCAGCAGCGACTCGGTCAGGGCGTCCATGCTGTCGTTCAGGATCAGCGCGCGCAGCTTTTCAGCCAGCGGTGTGCCGCCGGGCTCGCGTGTCAGCGTGACGGCCCTGCCCTGCGCCGCAAAGGCATCGGCCAGCGCGCTGATGTGGGTGGATTTGCCCGCACCGTCTATGCCCTCGAAGCTGATGAAAAGGCCTTGAACAGAGCTCATTGTCCGCGCTGGTATTTATTCACCGCCCGGTTGTGCTCGTCCAGGCTGCTGCTGAACTGGCTGCTGCCGTCACCACGTGCCACAAAATACAGGGCCTTGGTCTGGGCCGGCTTGACGGCGGCCAGCAGCGCGGCCTTGCCGGGCATGGCAATTGGCGTTGGCGGCAGCCCGGCACGGGTGTAGGTGTTGTAAGGCGTGTCGGCCAGCAGGTCACGGCGACGCAGGTTGCCGTCAAATTGCTCACCCATGCCGTAAATCACGGTCGGGTCGGTCTGCAGCAACATGCCGCTGCGCAGCCGATTGGTGAAGACGCCGCCAATCTCGGCCCGGTCGGAGGGCTTGCCGGTTTCCTTTTCGACAATGCTGGCCAGAATCAGGGCCTGGTCCGGGGTTCTCAAAGGTGTATCGGGGCTGCGCAGGGCCCAGGCGGCGTCCAGCCGTTTGTCCATGGCGCGGGCGGCGCGTTTGAGCACGGCCAGGTCGCTCGCGCCCTTGGCATAGGTGTAGGTGTCGGGGAAAAACCGGCCCTCGGGGTGAACGCCCGGCTTGCCCAATTGGGCCATGAGGACTTCCGGGCTGAGCGCTGCCGAATCGGGTTTCAGCGCTTCGGCCTTGGCCAGTGCGGCGCGCACCTGGCGGAAATTCCAGCCTTCGACCAGGGTCACACTTTTGAGGCTTTCCTCACCGCGCACCAGCATGCTCAGCAGCGTGCGTGGCGTGGTGCCGGGCGTGATCTCGTAGCTGCCGGCCTTGATCTGGCGCGCCTGGCCTGACAGACGGAACCAGGCATACAAGACATCAGGCATCACATCCACGCCGCTGGCGGCCACCGCTTCGGCCACACCCTGGGCCGGCGTGCCGGGTTCTATTTCCAGGTCCAGCACCTGGGCGCCTGGCGGCAGCTTCAGGCGCAGCGGCTCGTGCAACCACCAGCCTGCGGCAGCAAATACCGCCAAGCCACCCAGAAATACCAGCACCAGCAAACTCATGAAAAATCGACGCACAACCCTGTTACCTTCCGGAAAACGATAGAGCCATGATAATTCAGCTGATGTTGACCCCCTCCCCCGATTTGCCCCTTCCGCTGTCGTCATTCACCACGCTGTCCGGTCAGGCCGAACTGACTCATCTGGGCGTGATTCGCGCTGTGGGTGAAGATGCCGCCAGCTTTCTGCAGGGCCAGCTGACCCAAGACGTGGCCCAGCTGGGTCTGCTGGAGGCCCGGCTGGCCGCGTTCTGCAATGCCAAAGGCCGCATGCAGGCCAGTTTTATCGTGTTCAGGCGCAGCGAAGGCGAGATGTTGCTGATCTGCAGCCGCGATATTCTGGCTGCCACACTGAAACGCCTGGCTATGTTTGTCATGCGTGCCAAAGCCAGACTCAGCGACGCCACTGCCGACTACGCGCTTTTCGGCCTGGCCGGAGACGCTATCAAAACAGTAGCCGCTGACGCACACCCGCCATGGTCAAAAGCCGATTTTGGTCTTGCAAGCCTGGTGCACCTGTACCCCGGCGCCGGCCAGCCCCGTGCACTCTGGTGTGCGCCAGCCGGCACGCCGCCGCCCGAAACGCCGCCCTTGTCGCTGGCCCAGTGGCAGTGGCTGGAGGTGCAGTCCGGCGTGGCCATGATCACGCAACCGATTTTTGAGGCTTTTGTGCCGCAGATGCTCAATTACGAGTCGGTGGGCGGTGTGAGCTTCAAAAAAGGCTGTTACCCGGGCCAGGAAATTGTGGCGCGCAGCCAGTTTCGCGGCACGCTCAAGCGCCGGGCTTATGTGGCGCACACCAGCGGCTCGCCGCAGCTCGGTCAGGAGGTGTTTCACGCGCCGGACCCCGACCAGCCCTGTGGCCTGGTTGCCGCCTGCGCGCCGCGCCCCGGCGGCGGTTTCGATGCCATCGTGTCCATGCAGGTCTCCGCTGCGGCCGATGCCGAAGGCGGCCGCCTGACCCTGGGCAGTGCCAGCGGGCCAGCGCTGGTTTTGCTGCCTTTGCCTTACGCCTTGCTGGAAGACATTTAGTCTTCTTGCCGAATGTGCCTCATCGCTTTTGCCATCGGCGCCTCGGCGCGCTGGCCCCTGCTGGTTGCCGCGAACCGCGACGAATTCCTGGACCGCCCCACCCTGCCGCTGGCGCGCTGGACGAGTGATGCCGGCACGGAGATTTTCTCGGGCCGCGACATTCGCGCCGGCGGCACCTGGATGGGCCTGACGGCTGCCGGGCGTATCGCGATGCTGACGAATGTTCGCGGACCAGCCTCCTTGACTGGCGAAAAATCGCGCGGCGAGCTGGTCACACGCTGGCTGGATGGTGATGACCATGCCGCGGGTTTCATGGCGCAAATCGACGCCCAGTCCTACGGCGGCTTCAACCTCGTGCTGGGCGACTTCAGCAGCAGCGCCTGGCACTGGCTCAGCAACCAGCCCGGCCCGGGGCTGCAGGCACGCGCGCTGCCGCCCGGTATCTACGGCCTGTCCAACGGAGCGCTCGACACGCCCTGGCCCAAAACCCTGGGCCTGAAAAAAGCCCTGCACTCGGCGCTGGCGGCTCCCGACGAGGATGCGCTGGAGCGCGAACTGATGGCGGCACTCTGGGACAGGCGGCGCGCCGGCCGCGAGGACCTGCCCAGCACCGGCGTACCGCTGGCACTCGAGGAAGCCTTGTCCAGTGCGTTTGTGGAATTTCCAGAGCACGGCTACGGCACACGCTGCAGCACGGTGCTGGTGGCGTCCGCAGCTTCGGACGGCTGGCACCTCACGGCGCAGGAATACACCCACGCGCACCGTGCGGATGACACAGCCAGCACGCAAAACGTCCGGCTGCGCTGGTCGGCTGAGCAAGCCGGTCCTGGTTTGTCATTCCGGACTTGATCCGGAATCCAGGCTATTGGTTGTCTGCGAACGTGGATTGCGGGTCAAGCCCGCAATGACCTAAAAGCTAGCGCGGACCGAGCGTGCGCACCATCTCGATGTGCGGAATTTCGACCTCGTCAAACGGTTCACCGCGCGGCGCAAAACCGAGCCGGGCGTAAAAACCTTCGGCGCTGCGCTGGGCGTGCAGCAACACTTCGATGTCGCCGCGTTTCCCGGCCTGGTCCATCAGCGCCTCCAGCAACTCGCGCCCCAGGCTGGCGCCGCGCAACACGCGGTTCACGGCCATGCGGCCGATTTTTCCGCTGCCCGGCGCGTGTTGCAGCAGGCGGCCGGTGGCAATCGGCTGGCCCAGGCCGTTGTAGGCCACGGCGTGGATGGCCGTGGCGTCGGCCTCGTCCCACTCCATCGCCATCGGAATGCCCTGCTCCTGCACAAACACGGCGGTTCGGAGGGCAGCGGCATGGCTGCCCAGCTCGGCCCAGGAGCCGGTTTTGATACTGAACATGGCCGCGCCGGCCTCAAAGCCGGTCAGGATGTCGCGCAAGGCCTGCGGCAACGGCCGGGAGGTTTGTGTCGCCGGATCGGCAAACACGTAAACCAGCTCGCAGCTGATCAGCAGCGCATCGCCGCGGAAAATCGCGCCGGTGAACAACATCGACGAGTTGCCTATGCGCGCGCACTGGATGCCGATATCGATCTGGTCGTCATACCGTGCCGAGCCGTGGTATTCCACCGTGGCCTTTTTCACATACAGGTCGCCGCCGAGCTGGTGCATGGCCTCCTCGTAAGGCAGGGCCAGCGCGCGCCAGTAGTCGGCCACGGCGGTGTCAAAGTACATCAGGTAATGCGCGTTGAAGACGATTTTCTGCATGTCCACCTCGGCCCAGCGCACGCGCAGCCGGTGGAAAAATCGGAAGTCCTGTCGTTTCATGTCTCTTGCCTAGTTGAAAAATGCATGGCGCAGGGCGTGCGCCGCATGGGCATGGGCCTGCCGGGCTTCCACAAGGATGCGGCCCATCTTGATGAACTCATGCGTCACGCCGCGGTAAATCTCCAGGTCCACCGTGACCCCGGCCAGACGCAGTTTATCGGCATAAGCCAGGCCCTCATCGACCAGCGGGTCACACTCGGCCAGTCCCAGCCAGGCGGGGGCGACGCCCCCGACATCGGGCGCGGACAGCGGCGAGAAACGCCAGTCGTCCCGGTCAGCCGGGCCGCGCAGGTACTGGCTGAAGAAAAAATTTATGTGGGCGGCCTCCAGCACAAAACCCTGGTCAAAACGCCGGTGTGAGGCTGAATCCTGCTGCGCTGCGCAGCCGGGGTAAATCAGCAGTTGCAGTTCCAGCGGCAAGGCCATGTCGCGGGCCTGGATCGCGCAGGCCGCCGCCAGCGTACCGCCAGCGCTGTCGCCGCCCACCGCCAGCCGGCTGCCGTCCAGGCCTTTGTCATCGGCATGAAAAGACAGCCAGGCCAGTGCGTCCCATGCATCGTTGGCGGCGGTCGGGAACTTGTGTTCGGGCGCCAGCCGGTAATCCACCGAGATCACCGCACAGCCGGCCAGATGGGCCAGCTGGCGGCACAACACATCGTGCGAAGCAATGCTGCCAATCGTGAAGCCGCCGCCGTGAAAATACAGCAGCACGGGCAGTTTGTCGCGGGATGGCGCGTACAGGCGCATTGGCAGGTCATAACCATCGCGCGCCGCAATGCTGAAATCTTCGACCCGGGCCAGCTGCGGGGACGGGATTTCCAGAATACCGGCGCCGGCCTCATAGGCGGCACGCGCAGCTTGCGGACTCAGGGTGTGCATGGCCGGCCGCGCAGCGCGCGCCATGCGCACCAGCACGTCGCGCATGGCTGGGGTCAGCAGGTCTGTGGGCTCAGCGGGGTGTGTCATCAGATCAAGAAGTACGGTGCCGGCGCCGCTATCACCCAAGTGACGGCGATCAGGGTTTGCTTGTTTGTCAAGGCGCGTCCAGCCATTAAAGTAAGGTCCTTAGATCGTACAACGCTACAAAGAGACAACACCCCATGGCCTTTATTTACTACGTGACGCAAATCCAGTTCGACTACGGTGCGGTCAAGCTGCTCAAACAGGAGTGCGAACGCGTTGGCATCAGCAAACCGCTGATCGTGACCGATGCCGGCGTCAAGGCAGCCGGCGTGCTGCAAAAAGCACTGGACGCCCTGCCCGGCATGACGGTGGCGGTGTTTGACCAGACCCCGTCGAACCCGACCGAAGCTGCGGTGCGTGCCGCCGTGGCCGTGTACCACGCCAACAATTGCGACGGCCTGATTGCGGTAGGCGGCGGCTCAGCGATTGACTGCGCCAAGGGTGTGGCGATTGCCGCCACCCACGAAGGCCCGCTCAAGACCTACGCCACCATAGAAGGCGGCTCGCTGAAAATCACCGACCGGGCGGTACCGCTGATTGCGGTACCCACCACCAGTGGCACCGGCAGCGAGGTGGCGCGTGGCGCCATCATCATCCTGGACGATCACCGCAAGCTGGGCTTTCACTCCTGGCACATCGTGCCGAAAGCCGCGATCTGCGACCCTGAACTGACGCTGGGCCTGCCGGCCAAACTGACGGCCGCCACCGGCATGGACGCAATTGCGCATTGCATGGAAACGTTTATGGCACCGGCCTTCAACCCGCCGGCCGACGGCATTGGCCTGGACGGCCTGCAGCGCGGCTGGGCGCATATCGAACGCGCCACCCGCGACGGCAGCGACCGCGAAGCCCGCTTCAACATGATGAGTGCTTCCATGCAGGGCGCCATGGCCTTCCAGAAAGGCCTGGGTTGCGTGCATTCCCTGAGCCACAGCCTGGGCGGGGTCGATCCGCGCCTGCACCACGGCACGCTGAACGCGATGTTTTTGCCGGCGGTGGTCAGCTTCAACGCGAGCGCCGAGTCGATTCAAAAAGAAAACCGGCTGCACCGCATGGCGCAGGCCATGGGCCTGGCTTCGGGCAGCGACATACCGGAAGCCATCAAGGACATGAATGCCCGACTCGGCCTGCCGACAGGCCTGGCCGCCATGGGTGTGGAGCGCGGGCAGTTTGACCAGATCATCGTCGGTGCGATGGCCGACCATTGCCACAAAACCAATCCGCGGATTGCGACGCCCGGGGAATATGAAGAGATGCTGGCGTCCTCACTTTGAGCGTCAAGCGGGTGTGCAGAAATCTTGCGTCATGGAGGAAACATGTGCAGAAACATCAAAACCCTTTTTAACTTCGAGCCGCCTGCAACCGAGCTGGAAATACGCGACGCCTCTCTGCAGTTCGTCAGAAAGCTCAGCGGCTTCAGCGTGCCTTCAAAAGCAAACCAAGCGGCCTTTGAGCAGGCGGTTGAAGATGTCACTGTCGCCGCACGCAAGCTGATCCAGTCCCTGGTGACCACGGCAGATCCCAGGGACCGGGAAGTGGAAGCTGCACGGGCGCGCGCCCGCTCACTGGCCCGGTTTGGTCAGGACCGTACCCAGCAGGAGGCTTTATGACTGAAACCTGGCAAAAGCGGCTGTTGCTGCTTGCTGCAGCATGGAACCTGGCGGGAGGCGCCAGCGCGCTGTGGGACCCGGCGCAGCACTTCGCGCAGCTGTACACGGGCGCACTTGCACTCGATCAGCCGCTGCAGCTGTTTTTCTACCGCTGCACCTGGATCAATGTCATGGCCTGGGGGCTGGCCTATCTGCTGGCCGCATGGTGGCCGGCCGGGCGCAAAGCCGTCCTGATCGCCGGCGCAGCGGGCAAGTCGGTTTATTTTCTGGCCTGCCTGTCGCTGTTTGATGCCGGGGCCGGCAAAGGGGTGTTGCTGGCAGCGGGGGTATTTGACCTGATTCTGGCCGCATTGTTTGTTGTCGCCGCCACCTCGCGCGAAGGCCGGCCGCTGAACTTCCGGAACTGACAAAACCCCGGCAAACGCCTACAGGGCTTCAATCCGGCCCATGTCCGGCCTGGCCAGCCAGGCCTGAAACTCGTCGGCCAGTTGCCGGCTCGCCGCCGCCGCTGCACCCCAGGCTTTGATGCGGCCAGGCAGGTCGGTGCCGTAACGCAGGAAGTCATTGCGGTCCGGCAGCTTGCCGTTCGGCAGCGTCTGGACCCAGGCCGGATCGGGCGCCAGCAGCACCATGTTGTCGAGGAAATGTGTGGCGCCGTGCCGCCATTTGAGGCTTTTGTCCAGCCAGCCCGGCACCACGGCCTTCTGGAAGTGCGGGTACAGCACCAGGCCCGAACTCTTCAGCTCGTTTTGGCCACCAGCCCTTGTCCCGTCTGCGCCGCCAGCTATCAAATCAGAAGCATAGTTGAGGTGCAGGTGGTAGTCGGTGATGCCGCCATCCCAGTAAGCGCCGGGCGGCGCGCCGGGAATGTTGTGCACCGCCTTGAGCATGAAGGGGATGGAGCAACTGGCCTGCAGCGAGGGGTTGAAGTTGGCTTCATCGAGAGCCACCTGGCGCGTGCGGTAGTCGGCCGTGCCAAAAGGCAGGGCTGCGCCGTGGCTGGAAAACACCACCCGCTCCAGCCAGGCGCCCATGGCCTTGCGGTGCACGCTGTTGGTCAGGAAAGCGCCGAGGTAACCGAGCGGCGTGCGCAAGCCGTGTTCACGCCCCAGCAAATGCCGCCCGCGCGAGGTGACGATGTGCAGCCGGTAACGCGGATGTTGCAGCACCTCCTGCACCCGGCCGCCGTAAAAGTCTTTCAGGCTCTGGCCAAACTGCTCGCTGACACGTGCGGCACTGGGCCGCTTCTGGCCCGGCAAGACCTCAAACTGCTGGCGGATGTAGTCGTCTTCCAGGCGCTGAAAGGCGCTGACGGGATTGTTCAGGCAGGCAGTCGCCATGCGCCAGGCGCCAATCGAGGCGCCCACCAGATGCACGGGCTGCGTGCTGCGCGCCAGCCAGTCGCCAAAAATGAAGCGGTCCAGCGGACCCAGCACCAGGCCCTTGGGCCCGCCTGCCGCGCCCGGCACCACGCGCACATCCTGCGGCTGCAAGCCCTGGTCTTGCAGGTGCTGACGCGCCTTGGGACCGGCGTAGAGGCGAAGGGCTTGCATGGGAGTGAATACAGTTGCTATGTTTTTGGTAGCTGCTTACGCCCGTGGACATTGGGAGAATTGGCGATTTTCACCTGAACAACTCGCGCCGGCAGTCTTGTCGGCGACGCCGGCCTATTTCTTCAGTGCCACCAGCTTGCTGAAGGCCGACTCCATCGCGGTGGAGGTGGCCGCCTGCGGGGCCCTGCCTTGTCCGCCGTAGCTGCCGCTGCGGTTCTGGTGTTGACCCGGCCGCAGACCTTCAAACCGGTTGTCACGCGGGCCTCCTTCCCTGCCCTGGCGCGCCGGGGCCGCGTCCAGTTTCATGCTCAGGGCGATGCGTTTGCGCGCCACATCGACCTCGGTCACACGCACTTTGACGATGTCGCCGGTTTTCACCACCTCGCGCGCATCGGTCACAAACTTGTTGGACAGCTGGCTCACATGCACCAGACCGTCCTGGTGCACGCCGATGTCGATGAAAGCGCCGAAAGCGGCGACGTTGCTGACCGTGCCTTCCAGCGTCATGCCTTCTGTCAAATCCTTGATGTCTTCGACGCCATCATTGAAACGCGCGACCTTGAAGTCGGGGCGCGGGTCGCGGCCCGGTTTTTCGAGTTCGGCAATGATGTCTTTGACGGTGATGACGCCAAACTGTTCATTGGCAAACAGCTCGGGTTTGAGGGTTTTGAGCATCTCGGCCCGGCCCATGAGTTCGGCCACCGGTTTGCCGGTGTGGGCCATGATTTTTTCGACCACCGGGTAGGTTTCGGGGTGCACGCCGGTCATGTCCAGCGGGTTGCTGCCCGGCCCCTCGGTGCGCAGGCGCAAAAAGCCGGCGCTTTGCTCAAAAGTCTTGGCCCCCAGGCCGCTGACCTTGAGCAGGTCGGCCCGGCTGGCAAAAGCGCCATGGGCATCGCGCCAGCGCACCACGGACTTGGCCACCGTCTGGGACAGGCCAGAAACACGCGCCAGCAGCGGCACACTGGCCGTGTTCAGGTCCACACCTACGCTGTTGACGCAGTCTTCGACCACGGTGTCCAGGCTGCGCATCAAATCGCTCTGGTTCACGTCGTGCTGGTACTGGCCCACGCCAATGGACTTGGGGTCAATCTTGACGAGCTCGGCCAGCGGGTCTTGCAGGCGGCGCGCAATGCTGGCCGCGCCGCGCAGGCTGACATCCACATCGGGCATTTCCTGGCTGGCAAATTCGCTGGCTGAATAGACCGAGGCACCGGCTTCGCTGACCACAACCTTTTCCATGGCATGCCCGACCTTGGCCAGGCCCTTGATCAGGTCGGCGGCGAGTTTGTCGGTTTCGCGGCTGGCTGTGCCGTTGCCGATGGCAATCAGGTTCACGCCGTGTTTTTCACAGAGTTTGGCCAGGGTGTGCAGCGAGCCCTCCCAGTCCTTGCGCGGCTCGTGCGGAAAAACCGTAGCGGTTTCGACCAGCTTGCCGGTGGCGTCGACCACCGCCACCTTGACGCCGGTGCGAATGCCGGGGTCCAGGCCCATGACCACACGTGGTCCGGCGGGCGCGGCCAGCAGCAAATCGCGCAGGTTGTCGGCAAACACCTTGATCGCGACTTTTTCGGCCTCTTCCCGCAGGCGGGTGAACAGATCACGCTCTATCGACAGGCTCAACTTGACCTTCCAGGTCCAGCCCACACACTTGCGCAGCAAGTCGTCGGCCGCCCTGCCCTGGTGGCTCCAGCCGAGGTGTATGGCGATTTTTCCTTCGGCGATGCTCGGTTTCCCGGCTTCAGGCAGCACCGGCAGCAGCAGCTTGGCGTCGAGAATCTCCAGCGCGCGGCCGCGGAACACCGCCAGCGCGCGGTGCGACGGCACGCGGCCTATCGGCTCGTCGTAGTCAAAGTAGTCGCGGAACTTGCTGTTGTCGGTGTTGTTCTCGTCTTTGCCGGCCACCAGTTTGGACGACAGCAGCCCTTCGCTCCACAGCCACTGGCGCAGCATCTGCAACAGCGCCGCGTCTTCGGCCCAGCGTTCACTGAGGATGTCACGCACGCCGTCGAGCACCGCCTGCACCGTGGTGAAGTCGTCGCCACTTTCCATTTTTTCGGCCTTGACAAAGGCCAGCGCCTCGTCCGCGGGCACGAGCGACGGGTTGGCAAAGAGTTTGTCGGCCAGAGGCTCGATACCCGCCTCGCGCGCCATCTGGCCCTTGGTGCGGCGTTTCTGCTTGAAGGGCAGATACAGGTCTTCAAGTTCCTGTTTGGTGGGCGCAGCTTCAATCGCGGCGGCCAGCTCGGGCGTGAGTTTGCCCTGCTCTTCAATACTTTTGAGCACAGATTCACGCCGCTCCTGCAGCTCGCGCAGGTAGCCGAGGCGAAATTCGAGTTCGCGCAGCTGGATGTCGTCGAGGCCGCCCGTGACCTCCTTGCGGTAACGCGCAATAAACGGCACGGTGGCGCCGCCGTCGAGCAGTTCAACGGCGGTTTTGACCTGGTGCTCCTGCACCTTGATCTCAAAGGCGATCTGGCGAATGATTTTTTGCATGTCAGTTTGAAAGGGCTCTTGGGCAACGGGGGACAAAGTGGGCGAGTGTGCCACACGCCCGCTGCGCCCCATTCAGGCCTTTTTCCTACAGACAGGCCGGGCACCTGCATCCTAGGATGGAAACTCCCATCTCAGGAGCTAGCCATGCGTATCCGGACCATTGTGTTGATTGTTGCAATTGTGCTGATTGCGGGTTTTGCCGCGCTGAATGTGGACGAATTCAGCCGCAGCTCGGTGCTCAGCCTTGGCTTTACCACGGTGCAAGTGCCGCTGGGACTGGTCATGCTGGTATTGCTGGCGACGGTGCTGCTGGTGTTTCTGGCCACCACCCTGTACATCCAGAGTACCCATCTGCTGGAAATGCGCCAGACCACTCGCGCACTCGCGACCCAGCGTGAGCTGGCCGATAAGGCCGAAGCCTCGCGTTTTACCGAGTTGCGCCACTACCTGGAAGCCCAGGCCCTGGCGGCCCAGCAGCGCGAAGCCGCGCAGGCCACGGTGCTGGCCGAACGCCTGGCCCAGACCCAGCAACTGCTGGGCAGCAAGATCGAGCAGTCGGGCAACACCCTGGCGGCCTACATTGGGGAGCTCGAAGACCGCCTGGAAAACCGCGATGGCGTGCGCACCGGCGTGCGGCGCGCCGACACACCGACGCTGCTTTAGAAACCCCGGGACCAAAAGCCAGTAAGAACGGCGGCGTCTGGCCGACCAACAGGGCTTACAGCTTCTCAAGGGCCCCGATCATGGTCTCGACCGCTTCCAAATTGATAGCTGCTTGCGCAATGCTGACGTGGGCTACCACCGGATTTGGCATGCCAACCCAATGTTCAGCCAGTTCCGGCAGGCTGATCACCCCGGTGCTGGAGCTCTACACCTCCGAGGGTTGCAGCTCCTGCCCGCCAGCCGACAAATGGGCCTCTGCCCTCAAGGGCAAAGACCTGGTGGTGCAGGCTTTTCACGTCGGCTACTGGGATTACATCGGCTGGGTGGACCGGTTTGCCGCGCCTGCTCATACCCTGCGGCAACGCGAACTGGCAGACAAAAACCGCCTGCGCAGCATTTACACGCCGCAAGTGGTGGTCAATGGCCGGGACTGGCCGCAATGGCGCGGTGCCGAATCACGCATCAGCGCTGCCCGGGAGCCCGCACGCAGCCACATTGCCCTTAAACGGCTGGCAGACGACCAGTTTGAAGCGATGGTGACACCCGGCGCCGCCGACGCGGCACAGGCTTGGGCGGCGTACTGGACGGTGACCGAGCACGGCCACAACTCCAAAGTCAAGGCCGGCGAAAATGCCGGTGAATTCCTCAAACATGATTTTGTGGTGCGCCAGTACACCCAGGCCGGTGAGTACAAGAATACTGCAGGCACGCCGCAAAAGCTGGTGTTTCGCAGCATTGCAGCCACGCCCGGCCATGAGCGCCAGGTCAATCTGGTGGTATTTGACCCGCAAAACGGCAAGACCCTGCAGGCCCTGAGCCTGCAGTGCCAGGCCTGAACGGCACCCCATGGCATCAGACGCCCCATGAAAAAAAGCTGGCTGCTGCTCTCGCACACGCTGGTCTTGCTGGCCGGTTTTGCGCTCGGCATTTACCTCCTGCCCATACTGACCGCACCCGTGCCGCCGTCGCTGGCCAGCGTTCAGGCGCTGGCCGGCCAGTCCGACTACCGCGGCACTTTCCGCCGCGACCTGGCCGGCAGCGATGTGCTGCACTGGGGCGAAGGCGAGGTGTCGGTGGGCCGGCAGGCCATCGCGCTGGTGGGCAAGGTCTCGCCCGGCCCCGACTACAAGCTCTACCTGGTGCCCGCGTTTGTGGAAAACGAAGCGCAGTTCCTCAAGCTCAAGGCGCAATCCCTGCGTGTCGGCGACATCAAGACTTTTGAAAACTTTGTGGTCCCCGTGCCGGACGGGGTGGATTTGGCGCGCTACACCACCGTGCTGGTCTGGTGCGAAACGTTTTCGGAGTTCATCTCGGCGGCGAAGTACCGCTAGAGCCTGTTTTACTCGCAGACGATCTTTGCGTCTTCGGCTTCCGCTATCAGCCAGCGGATGAAATCCTGCGCATCGCTGTTACCGGCCGAACGCGGTGCAATATTCACAAAGTAGCCGAACCGGGACACCGCCCCGCTGAACGGAGCTACCAGTCTGCCGTCACGCAGCAGCTCCGCCAGAAGCGGCAGGCGGCCAATCGCCACGCCCTGCCCGGCCACCGCTGCGGCCACCACATCGGAGTACTGCGAAAACCGCAAGGTGTTTTTCATGCGCACGTCGGGCAGGCCCATGACCCGGAACCAGGGCTCCCAGTCCATGGTCAGCGGCTGGCCCTGGGGCACGTCGTTGGCCAGCAGGGTGTGGCATGCCAGGTCTGCCGGTTTTTTCAAAGGCAAGGCGCGGTTCTTCAACAGCAGCGGTGAGCACACGGGGGTGACGGTTTCCTCGAACAGGGCACTGCCCACCGCATGCTCGATGGTCCTCAGGCGGACCGAGACGTCGATGCCGCTTCGCTCCAGGTCCAGCACTTCCAGCGTTGCGGAGATACGCACCTCGACCCCGGGGTGTGTGGCAGTGAAACGCGCCAGCCGTGGAATCAGCCAGAGCGAGGCGAAACCCGGCGTGGTCGTGATCGCCACCTGCCGCGCGGTCGTTCTGGCACGCACGCTGGCGGTGGCATCACGCAGGCGCTCCAGACAATCACTGACAGCGCGCTGCATGACCTTGCCGGCATCGGTCAGCGCGAGTGCGCGGTGCCGCCTTTCAAACAAGGCCACGCCCAGGCCAGCCTCGATCTGCTGGATCTGCCGGCTGACGGCCGATTGCGTGAGGAACAGCTCGGCGGCCGCATGCGTGAAACTCAAGGTCCGCGCAGCCGCTTCAAAGCTGTGCAGCAGTTCCAACCGTGGCAGTTCACTGCGGCGGATCGCATGGGGAAGGACCACGGGTGATGCTGACTTCACATTCGGCTGGGGCATGCGAAAGATTCCAAATGAACGTTTGAACACTCTGGGGCCGGCCAGTATATTCATTTCCATAGCGAATGTGAAACCGAAAGGAAGGCCTGCCATGCTGAACGATTCAAGCCCCTTTGCCCTGACCCTTGCCCACCAGGCGATGTTCAGTGTGTCCGACGCCGCCGGCGTGCAAATCCTTTGCCATGAAGGCAGCCTGTGGGTGACGCTGGATGATGATCCGCGCGATATCGTGATCGACGCGGGCGGCAGCTTCCTGACCACGGAACACCGCCGCGCGCTGATCTATGCGTTGCAACCATCGTCTCTCAGCCTGGTGGTAGCGCCCGCGGTTGCCGCGGCGCGTCCTGCTGGACGGACGCAGGCAGCGTCTGCCGTCAAGGTGACGTTTGCACTTCAGCCCGCCTGAGGCCGGCGACGCCCCCGCAGGCGGGCTGTGTCCTGTGCCCCGGCCTCAGGGACAGACGGCTTCGACGTTGTTGCCGTCGGGGTCGATCAGGAAGGCCGCGTAGTAGGTCGGGCTGTAATCCGGACGCGGGCCAGGTCCGCCGTTGTCGCTGGCACCGGCCTTCAGTCCCGCCTGGTAAAAAGCATCGACGGCTTTGTGGCTGGCGGCACGGAAAGCGATGTGGGTGCCCGGGCCCTGGGCCTTTGGAGATGCATAAAGCCACAAGGCCGGTGCCTCGGCCGGGCCTATGCCGGCGTAGCTGTCGTCGTGCGAGCCCAGCACATGGCCCAGCGGAGCCAGTGCGGCTTCGTAAAAACGGATGCTGGCTGCGAGGTTGTTGACCTTTAAACCAAGGTGGTCGTACATGGTGATTTCCTGCTTGAAGAGTGGATCAGGCGGTCATCATCAAGCAGTGCGGCCAGGCGGTCTTGGAGAATCTTGCGCTTTTCTTTCAGGCCTTTGCGCGCGACCTGGCGGAAGACACGCGGCGAGACGCCGGCCGCGCGGTGAAAGGTACGCACAAAGTTGCTCAGGTCGGCAAAACCGACGTCCAGCGCCACATCGGTGACAGCCCTGTCGCCATCGGCCAGCAGCCGCGCCGCGTGGCGCAGCCGCGAGCGCACCAGATACTGGTGCGGCGAGACGCCGAGCACGCGCGAGAACAGCCGCAGGAAGTGAAACGCGCTCAGTCCCGCCTGGCTGGCGGCGTGGTCCAGCGCGATGTCCTGCTGCGAATGGGCCTGGATCCACATCGCGGCTTCCACCGCACGCTGGCGGTCTTTGACGCTGGCGCGTTGCGGCCGTGGCCTGCGGCCTGTCGCCACCTCGACAAAACGGGAGGCGAAACACAGGCCGGCTTCGTCCAGGCCCACATCGCTGTGTTGGCCGGCCGCCGCCTGCGCGAGCTCGCCCAGCACCATGAGTTCGGGCAAAGGCGGCAGGCCAGCGCTGCGCCAGGTGCCGCCATCACCACCGATCAGCTCGACAAAGTCCGGCGGGAGATGAAAAGCCAGGCACTCGTCGCCGCAAACATGGTGCTCGTGTGTACACATGAACTCGTCGCCAGGCTGGCCCACCAGCACCGAGCCGGCCACCAGCTCGTAACACTGACCACGCGTGTGATAAGCGAAGCTGCCCTTGCACACATACGACAGCGAGTAGCCGCTGTGCACCTCGGTGAAAGGCCGGGCATCGGGACCCGTGCTGCAGCGGTAATCCACGACCTCTATCGGGCCGCTCCGCAGGGCGGTAGCGGTCAGCATGAATACCCCTGCCCGGAAAGTGGAAGAAATGAAAGCAGCGCTGCCATGCGCAGATTATGGAAGTTTCCGGGCCAGGGCGCGCAGGCCGTAACGGCTGGTTGACGCCCGGGAATGCCAGGAAAAGTTCCCGCCTGGCCAGCCTTATCTCTCAGGGTATTGCCGCTGCGACCGGCAGCGCTGCGGCCCTAAGCTGGCTGTTTTTGCACGCCCCATCCTGATCGGAGCCTTTCATGAATACCTTTTTGCGCCTGACCGCCCTGCCCTGGGCCGCCTGTCTGGCGGGCGGACTTCTTGTGTTGTCCGGATGTGCCAGTCTGCCGCCGCCAGACCCCGTTGCCGTCATCCAGCGGGCCGAAGCCGCCATGGGCGGCGCGGGTATCAACACCCTGCGTTTTTCCGGCAGCGGCACGGGCGCCACCTTCGGTCAGGCCTGGCAAGCTGGCATGCCCTGGCCCAAAATCACGGTGAGCAGTTTTTCGCGCCTGGTGGACTACGCCAGCGGCGCGATGCGGCAAGAGGCCGCCGTCTCACGGGCCGAGCCTTCGGGCGGCGGCGCCCTGCCATTGATGGGGCTGGGCGAGCAGCGCAGCGTGGCCATGTTGCAGGCTGGCTGGGCCTGGAACATGGTGGGGCCTGCGCCTGTCGCTTCACCGCTCGCGCTGGACGCGCGTATCCACGACCTCTGGACCACCCCGCATGGCGTGCTCAAGGCGGCGCTGAAAAATAAGGCCACGGCTGGCACACGCAGCGTGGACGGCAAGAGCTATACCACCCTGACTTTCACCGAGCCGGGCCGGTTTGAAGCCACGGCTTATGTCAATGCCGACAACCTGGTCGAACGCATTGACTCGCGCCAGCCCAATGCGGTGATGGGCGATACCGACTCTGTCATTGTTTTTTCTGGTTACCGCGATCATGGTGGTGTGAAATTCCCCGGCCGCATGCGCCAAACCATGGGTGGCTCGGACATTCTGGACCTGCAGGTCAGCGAGGTGCTGGTCAATGTCGCTGCGGATCTGGCAGCGCCCGAGCTGGTGCGCCAGTTTGCCGAACGTGTGGCGGTTGAAAAAGCGGCCGAAGGTGTCTGGTTTCTCGCCGGTGGTTCCCACAACAGCGTGCTGATCGAAATGAAGGACTACGCCGTGCTGGTGGAGTCGCCGCTGTACGACGGGCGCGCTGGCGCAGTGCTGGCACAGGCGCGCCAGCTCGTGCCGGGCAAACCGCTGCGTTATGTTGTCAACTCGCACCACCACTTTGACCATGCGGGAGGCCTGCGCACTGCAGTGGCCGAGGGCGCGACGCTGCTCACCAGCGCCAACGCCAAACCGTGGTGGGACAAAACCATGGCCAATCCCAACCGTATCCGGCCCGATGCCCTGGCCCGCTCAGGCCGCCCTGCCACGGTGGAGGGCGTCAGTGGCAAACGCAGTCTGAGCGATGGCGTTCGCACTGTCGACATCCACGAAATCCAGGGCAGCGTGCATGCCCAGGGTTTTCTGATGGTCTACCTGCCGGCAGAAAAAATCCTGATTGAGGCCGATGCTTACACCCCGGCTGCGCCCAACACCCCGGCGCCGACCCAGCCCAATGCCAACCATGTGAATCTGGTGCAGAACATCGAGCAGAACAAACTCGTCGTCGAACGCATCCTGCCGCTGCATGGCCGCATTGTGGCGTTTGGCGATTTGCTGAGCGCCGTGGGCCGCAAATAAGGCGGCGCTAAACCTTGGGCTGCTCCTGCACACTCCGGCCGACCAGGTAACCGGCCAGTGTGCCGAGCAGGCCGGTCACCGGCGCAATCTGCTGGCTGTCATAACCGGCAACCACCAGAAACACCGCCAGCACAATGATGGTGAGCATGCCAAACAGGCGCAGCACCAGACCGGCAGCAATGCCATGACGCAGCGCCCAAGTGGCCAGCATCATCACCAACAGGCCAAACAGCAAAATCGACGCGCTGATCGTCATCGCGTCGGTCACGGACCACCAGGGTAGCTTGCCAGATGAGGCGTCCGCCGCTTGTTCCGTGACAGCGGCCCGAGCCGCTGTCAGTTTGGCGGTCTGCGCCTGAAGCTGTTCGGCGATGGTCTGGCTCATTTTGCGCCCCCCTTTCCGGCGACTTTGACGGCGGTTTCGAGCTCCTCTATGCGTTTGGTCTGCAGCGCCACTGTTTTCTCGAGCTCTGCAATCAGTGCGGTTTGCTTGCTGCAGGAAGGCCATGGCAACTGGTTGCCAACGGAGGCAGGCACACTGGCCATGGGACTGCCGGAGTGCAGTATTGGCACGGAGTTGCTGTCAAAATTCTTCTTGGTGAATCCGGAGGGGCCGGTGGCCTGGGCCAGCGCCAGGCTCGGGCTGGCCAGCACAAGCCATAACAACACCTTCCACGGATGAACGACGGGTTTCATGGGCTTCTCCTCAACAGGTGAGTCACGGGAGAAAAAGAATAGACCCGCTCCCTCTGCCCCGCATCCCCCAATTGGGGGATGCGCGCGCACCTGAATTTAAGCCTCGCGCAAGGCCTTTTTGAGCTCCACACCGAGCTCTGGTTTGTGCGCAAACGGGCTGGTGGGATTGCGCGCCTGCAGGATGTCCTCCAGCCGTGTCTGCACAGAGCCAATCGCCTTCGGGTGGCTGTAAATGTAGAACTGGTTGGCGGCCACTGCGTCAAACACTTTTTGCGCCACATCGGCCGCCGTGACCTTGCCGGAGCCCACGGCCTTGTCGCTCATGGCCTGGCCTATCAGTTGGCTTCTGGTCGGTTTGGCGGCCGGCAGATCGTCGGGCCGGTTGCGCTGGCTCTGGCTGATACCGGTCGGTACAAAGAAGGGGCAGAGCACCGAGGCGCTGATCTGGTCGGTCACCAGTGCCAGGTCCTGGTACAGGGTTTCGCTCATGCTGACCACCGCATGTTTGCTGACGTTGTAAATGCCCATGTTGGGCGCATTGAGCAGGCCGGCCATGCTGGCGGTGTTGACGATGTGGCCTTGCCATGCCGGGTCATTTTTGGCGGCGTCCAGCATCATGGGGGTGAACACCCGCACGCCGTGGGCCACACCCATCAGGTTGACACCTATCACCCACTCCCAGTCCTTTAGCGTGTTCTCCCAGATCAGGCCACCGGCACCAACGCCGGCATTGTTGAAGACAAAATGCGGCGCACCGAAACGCGCCAGCACTGCCGCGCCCAGTGCCTCGACCTCGGCGGCTTTGGAGACATCCAGCCGGAACGGCAACACCTGTGCGCCTGTGGCACTGATCTCGGCCACTGCCTTGTCGAGCGCATCCTGCTGCACATCGGCCAGTACCAGGTTCATGCCGAGGCGCGCGCCAATGCGGGCACACTCCAGGCCAAAGCCGGAGCCGGCACCGGTGAGAACCGCTGTTTTGCCTTTGAAATTGCTGATCATCAATTACTCCTGAAATGAAATGGGGCGCAGCATCTCGATATGGGGAATGCCGTCTTCGATATACGGCTCGCCTTGAGTTGAAAATCCGTGCTGCTGGTAAAACCTGTCCAGGCGCGCCTGCGCGCCAATCCGTATCGGCTGCGGGCCCCAGCGCCGAAACACGCAGGCCATCGCCTGGCGCATCAGTTCATGGCCCATGCCCAGGCCGCGCGTGTCCTGCCGGGTGATGACCCGCCCAATGCTGGCCTCGGCAAACTTCACGCCGGGCGGAAAGCAGCGCGCATAAGCCACCAGTTCGCCGTCGACGCTGCCCAGCAGGTGCACCGCCGCGTGGTCGGCGCCGTCCATGTCCTGGTAGGCACAGTCCTGCTCGATCACAAACACCTCGGTGCGCAGCTGCAGGACTGCATACAACTCGGAGGCAGTCAGGGCATCAAAGGGCACGGCCCGCCAGTCCAGCCCGCTCATGCCGGTGCGACGGCTTTCAGCGCGTAGCCGATGCGCGGGAAATGCACATGCACCTTGCCGACCCTGTCGTCACTGCGGCTCAGGGTGTAGTGGGTGCGGGTGGCGGCCATCAGTTCACCCTCGGTCGGCTCCGGCCCGAAACTTTCGGCCGTGACCGTGACGCGGCTGCCCAGCGGGATGCCGTGTTCGTCCTGGAAGGTGCTGTCCGTCAGCAGGCCGTGACCCACCCGCGTGGGTTCCGCCGCTGCCGCCACGGCAATGGCGCTGGCGGCGTCAAACTTTTCCATCGTGCCCTGGCCTATGGCGGCCATGCGGTCCATCCAGTCCAGCACAGCGGGCGTGAGCTGCAGGATGTCGGCCACCACCGGTGTGCGCACGCGCGTGAACCACAGCGGGTGGTAGGCCGAAAAGTCGGCAATACACGGCACCTGGCCGAGCAAAAAAGGCTGGTCGTCGAGCATGTCCGACAGGCGCCGCAGGTAGGACTTGTAGGCCGCCGCTGCGTCGGCCGGGCGCAGGCGCAGCATGCCGGCGCTCATGGCCTTGCGGTCTTCACCAAAGGCCCGGGCCGCTTCGGGCGGCGCACCGGCAAACATGTGGGCTGCGCCCTTGGGCCCGAGATTGTGCGCCATGGCGGCCCAGAACAAGGTGCTGTCGGCCCACTGCGCGATGGTGCGGGCCAGGCCCTTGCCGGGCTCGGGGTAAATCGAGGGCCTTGCCTGCAGGTGTTCGAGCACATCGGCAATCAGCGCGCTGTCGCAATAAATGTCGGCACCCACCTGCAAAATGGGCGTCTTGCGGTAACCACCGGTCAGTGCCAGCACGTCGGGTTTCGGCATGATGCTGGGAATGAGCACCGATTTCCAGGCCAGCTGTTTGTAGCCGAGGATGAGGCGGATTTTTTCCGAGAAGGGGGATGTCGGGTAGTGGTGAAAAATCAGTTCGGCCATGGTGTCTCCTGCAGGTTTCAGTGCGGCATGGCACGTTGAATCAAGGCATCAAAGTCTGTACCGGCGCCCAGCGTGCCGAAGGCCTGGCCCCAGTTGCCGGCCAGCCGTGAATCGCAAAAAGCGCTGAACACGGCGGCCGGTGCGCTCTGGTACAGCAGTGCCGCCTGCACGGCCAGGGCCACGTCCTGCGCGAGCCGGCGCGCTTCGATTTCGGTCGCCATCTCTTCCACGCGGGCAGGCAGCGCGGCGGCGAGGCGGTCCAGTGCGGGATGTGCGCCTTTGGCCGGCGCCAGCTCGTGCGCCAGTGCGGCGCCTGCATCGGCCTTGCGCAGCGCGCGCAGCAGGTCCAGCGCCATGATGTTGCCGGCACCTTCCCAAATCGAATTGAGCGGCATTTCGCGGTAGATGCGCGCCATGATGCCTTCGCCGCCTTCTTCCACGTAGCCGTTGCCGCCCAGGCATTCCATCGCTTCCTGGGCAAAGTGGCTGCCGCGTTTGCAGATCCAGAACTTGGCGACCGGCGTCAGCAGGCGCGCCATGGCCTGCTCATGCGCATCGCCGCTGTGGTCAAAAGCACGGGCCAGGCGTATGGACAGCGCGGTGGCGGCTTCGGACTCCAGCGCCAGGTCGGCCAGCACATTGCGCATCAACGGCTGCTCGATCAGGGCTTTGCCAAAGGCCTGGCGCTGGGCACAGTGGTTCAGCGCAATGCTCAGGGCCTGGCGCATCAGGCCGCTGGTGCCGAGCGCGCAGTCGAGGCGCGTCATGGTGCCCATCTCCAGGATTTGCGGCACGCCGCGGCCTTCCTCGCCGACCAGCCAGGCGCTGGCGCCGTCAAACTCGACCTCGGAACTCGCGTTGGCCTTGTTGCCCAGTTTGTCTTTGAGGCGCTGGATGTGGATCGCGTTGAGGCTGCCGTCGGGCAAGATACGCGGCAGGAAGAAACAGCTCAAACCTGCCGGTGCCTGCGCCAGCACCAGAAAAGCGTCGCACATGGGCGCCGAGAAAAACCATTTGTGGCCGGTCAGGCGAAAACGCTGGCCCCAGGCGTCGGGGCCATCAGGCAGAGCCTGACTGGTGTTGGCGCGCACGTCAGAGCCGCCCTGCTTTTCCGTCATGCCCATGCCCATGGTCACGCCGGTTTTGCCGGAGAAAAGCCTGAGCGCCGGGTCATAGGCACGGCTGGTGAGTTTGGGCGCCCACGCGGCATGGATGGCCGTATTGCTGCGCAGCGCCGGCGTCACCGCGTAGGTCATGGAAATCGGGCACAGGATGGAGGGCTCGAGCTCGGTGAACAGCATGAAGCCGGCAGCGCGCAGCACATGCGCAGAGCTGCTCCCGCCGGCCCACGGCGTGCCATGTAGTCCCGCACTGGTGGCCAGCTTCATCAGCGCGTGGTAACTCGGGTGAAACTCCACCTGGTCCATGCGGCGGCCGAAGCGGTCATGGCTGTGCAGCTCGGGCGTGTGGCTGTTGGCCAGGCGCGCATGGGTTTGCATCTCCGCGCTGCCCAGGCTGGCCCCCAGCACGCTGAGCTCCCCCGTCGCCAGCTGCGGCGCATTGAATTTCAGCGCATCGCGCAGGCCGCGGTTGCTGTCGAACAGGTTGTAGCCGACCAGCGCTTCGGGCTGGTTGAAGACTTCATGGGTCATATCCGCATCTCCTTTGGAACCGCGTGAGAGGCGTAGCGAGCGGCTGCCAGGCTAGGCGGACGGCGCGCAGAAACCGGAGCGTACTTCAGGTACGTGAGGATTTCGAGCACCGCCCAACGACGCATGGTAGCCGCGCAGTAGCCGACTCAGATTAGCTTGACCAGCTGTTTGCCGAAGTTTCGTCCCTTGAGCAAACCGAGGAAGGCTTCAGGCGCCGCCGCAATGCCCTGCGCAATGGTTTCGCGCGGCTTGAGTTTGCCGGTGGCGACCAGCGTGCCCAGCTCTTTCAGGGCCTCGGGCCAGACTTCCATGTGTTCGCTGACGATGAAACCCTGGATCTTCAGGCGGTTCGTCAGGATCAGCTGCGGGTAGGTCATGGGCAGCGCTTGGCCGTCGTAACCGGCAATCATGCCGCACAGGGCGATGCGGCCGAAGGCGTTCATGCGTGACAGCACGGCATCCAGGATCATGCCGCCGACGTTTTCAAAATAACCGTCGATGCCGTCAGGACACGCTTCCTTGAGTGCTTTCGACAGCGAAGCCGCGTCCTTGTGCTGCTTGTAGTCAATGCAGACATCGAAACCGAGCTCATCCACAGCGTATTTGCATTTGTCGGGCCCGCCGGCAATACCGACGGCGCGGCAGCCGCGCGCCTTGGCCAGGGCACCGAAGGCGCTGCCCACCGCGCCGGTGGCGGCGCTGATCACCACGGTCTGGCCGGCTTTCGGTTCAATGATTTTCACCAGGCCGTACCAGGCGGTGACGCCCGGCATGCCGACCGCGCCCAGGTAATGCGACAGCGGCACATGGGTGGTGTCCACCTTGCGCAGCGCGCCGGGCTGGTTCGCATCGACCACGCTGTATTCCTGCCAGCCGCCCATGCCCACCACCTTGTCGCCGACAGCGAGCTTGGGGTTTTTCGACTCGACCACCTCACCCGCCGTGCCGCCGCCCATGACCTGGCCCAGCGCCTGCGGCTGGGCATAACTCTTGGCGTCGTTCATGCGACCGCGCATATAGGGGTCCAGGCTCATGAAATGGTGGCGCACCAGCACCTGGCCGTCTGCCAGCGCCGGGGTGTCACTGCTGACAAGCTTGAAGTTGCTGGCGACCGCCTCGCCGGTGGGTCGGTTGTCGAGGTGGATTTGCTGGTTGAGTGGCATGAAAGTATCCTTGTTGCTATCTATTTATGAGCAGCTTTCGCCCATGAATAAAGGGCTGGAGCACGATTTGACATAAAGCCTGTGATCAATCGGTGGAAATGCGGAAGTTGAGCGGACTGACCTCTTTGGACCCCACAGGCAGCCGTTTGACGTATTTGAAAGTGCCTGTGGCATGGGCGCAGGCTTTGCCGTCTTCGTCATACGCGGTGGCGTCGGTGAAGGCCATGGTGGGCGTGCTGTGCATGAGCCGGCCCTTGCCGCTGAGCTTGCCGCGCGCCGGTTGCATGAAACTGGTTTTCATCTCTATGGTGACCACACCCATCTCCTGGCGCGCGCTGCGGGCTGCCGTCGCCATGACCACGTCCAGCAGGGTCATCAACGCCCCGCCATGGGTGACCTGAAATGAGTTCAGGTGTTCAGGCTTGGGCAGGTAGTCGATCTGCGAATGGCCGCCTTCAAACAGCACCAGCTCGAAGCCGAGGTGATGCACAAAAGGAATTTCGACGCCGAAGTTCATGACTTGATCAACCGCCGGTCACTGAAGAGACGCCTCCATCCACCGCCAGCCACTGCGCGGTGATGTGTTTGCCGGCGTCGGAGGCGTACAGCACACACAGGCCCTTGAGGTCTTCGTCATCGCCGAGGCGGCGCAGCGGCGCGTGAGCGGCCAGCTTTTCCTCGCCCAGCGCCTTGAGGGTGCCCACCGTCATCTTGCTCGGAAAAAAGCCCGGGCAGATGGCATTGACCGTGATGTTGTATTTGCCCCATTCGCAGCCGAGTGCACGCGTGAAATTGATGACCGCGCCCTTGGAGGTGTTGTAGGCCACGGTGGTCATCTCGGGCGGATTGCCGCCCAGGCCGGCAATCGATGCCACGTTGATGATGCGGCCTGAGCGGCGCGCAATCATGCTGTGTTTGGCGATGTGCTGGCTCAGGATGAAGTAGCCGCGGATGTTGAGGTTCATGACCTTGTCCCAGGCTTCGACCGGGTGGTCTTCGGCCGGTGCGCCCCAGGCGGCGCCGGCATTGTTGACCAGGATGTCCACATGGCCGAGGCGCTTGATAGTCTCGTCGGCCAGGCCGCGGATGTCGGCCTCTTTCGAGCAGTCGGCGGCGATCCAGTCCACCGCAATACCGGCGGCCTTCAGCGTGGCGGCTGACTCTTCGAGGTCTTCGGCCTTGCGCGAGCTCAGCATGATTTTCGCGCCGGCTTCGCCCAGCGCCTGCGCCAGTTGCAGGCCCAGTCCGCGTGAGCCGCCGGTGACCAAAGCGGTTTTTCCGCTGAGGTCAAAAAGTTGCTGGATGGTTCGTGTCATGTTGCTTGCTCCGTGTAGCGTGGAAATGTGAAGGCAGTGTCGCGCAATGCAGCCAGGGCGGCTGTCGCGCGGTGGACGTCTCAGTCGCCTGCGGTCAGGCGCGATCGCAGGTAAATCAGGCCAAAACCAAGCGCCGCCACCACAGCGCCGCCGGCCACCAGGGACCAGCCCAGCGCATCATCGCTGCGCTGCACCGACAGGCCCAGCACCAGCGTGAGCAGCCCGCCGTAGATCAGCACCCAGATCAGCTGCTGCAGGCGCTTGATCGCCTTGCTGGAGGTGCTGCTGGTCGACTCCTTGAAAAACCCCATCAGAAAGCCTCCTCCGGCAAGTCGGCACAAGTCAGGTCGCGGGCTGCCACCACATTGAGCCATGCATCGATTTTAGGCAGTTCATAGTGATAAAAGTAGCGCAAGGCCGCTAGCTTGCCTGCCGTTGCGGCCATGGATTTTGTGGCGTCCGCCTGTAGCGCCGCCAGCGCCACGTCCAGCCAGATCCAGGCCAGTACCGTATGACCAAAACCCTGCATATAGGGCACGGCGTTGGCCAGTGCGTCCGTGGGATTGCCGGTGGCCCAGGCGGCCTGGGTGGTGGCGCCGACCTGCTGCAGGGCCTGGCCCAGCGCATGGGCATGGGCGGCCAGTTCCGGCACCTGGACCGCACGTTTTATCGTGGCTTGGATGCGGGCCGCCAGCAGTTGCAGGCCCTTGCCCCCCTCCATCAGCACCTTGCGGCCCAGCAGGTCGGTGGCCTGGATGCCGTGCGTGCCCTCGTGGATCATGTTCAGCCGGTTGTCGCGCCAGTACTGCTCGACCGGAAAATCGCGCGTGTAGCCGTAGCCGCCGTGGATCTGGATCGCCAGCGAGTTGGCCTCCAGGCACCACTCGCTGGGCCAGCTTTTGGCAATCGGCGTCAGCACCTCCAGCAACAGGCGCGCCTCATCGGCGGCCTGCGCCTCGGCCGTGTGCTGCTCATCCACCAGGCGCGCGCAATACAGCTCCAGCGCCAGCGCGCCTTCGCAATAGGATTTTTGCGCGAGCAACATGCGTTTGACATCAGCGTGTTCGATGATGCGCACCTGCGGCTGGGCTGAATCTTTCCCCGCCGGTCCGATCGGCCTGCCCTGCGGCCGGTTCTTCGCGTAGTCCAGGCTCGCGTAATAACCGGCCATGCCCAGCATCACCGCCGCCGTGCCGACGCCAATGCGCGCCTCGTTCATCATGTGGAACATGCAGCGCAGGCCTTCGTGCGGCTTGCCGACCAGGTAGCCAACGGCACCCGCCTCTGCGCCCACCGGGTACTTGCCTTCGCCAAAGTTCAGCAGGGTGTTGGTGGTGCCGCGCCAGCCCAGCTTGTGGTTCAGGCCAGCCAGGGCGACATCGTTGCGCACACCGGTCAACTGGCCATCGCTGTCCACCATTTTTTTCGGCACGATAAACAGCGATATGCCACGGGTGCCGGGGATCAGCTTGCCATCCGGCCCCGGAATTTTGGCCAGCACCAGGTGGATGATGTTTTCGGTCAGCTCGTGTTCACCGGCCGAAATCCACATCTTGTTGCCCTTGAGGCGGTAGCGTGGTCCGAGCGGCTCGGCCTCAAAGTCTTCGCCATCGGGCACGGCGCGTGTCGTGATGTCGCTCAGCGAGGAGCCGGCCTGCGGCTCGCTCAGGCACATGGTGCCCGAGAAACGCCCGGCGAACTCGTTGCGCGCAAACACGGCTTTCTGCGCCTCGGTGCCGTGCACCAGCAACAGGTTGGCATTGCCCTTGGTCAGCAGGCTGGAGCCCATGCTGACCGAGGCCATGGCAAAAAAGCAGTTGGCTGCCGCTTCTATGGTGTAGGGCAGCTGCATGCCGCCTTCGTCGTAGTCCTGCGCGGCGCTGAGCATGCCGGAGCCGGCATAGGCCTTGTTGGCCTCATGGGTGGCTTGCGGCAGTATGACTTTTTCGCCGTCGAACTGCGGCTCCTGGGTATCGACCAGCCGGTTGAACGGTGCGTATTTTTCGCGCGCAATACGTTCGCAGGTGTCAAACACTGCGTCAAAGGTTTCGCGTGAATGGTCGGCAAAACGCTCGCGCTGGTTCAGCGACTCGGCTTCCAGCCAGTGGTACAACAGGAAATCCAGGGTGGGACGTAAATTCACTACTATCTTTCAGTTGCATTTGGGTGAACCAGGAGTGCAGGATGTCAATCTTCTGGCAACGCGATTCTTCGAGGAGGATGACGGCGAGACATGAAAATAGAAAAGCTTCCAACCAAGATTGCGATCAGGCCAAACACCGACATACCAATGGCACCATAAAGATGCTCCGATACAGACATTGTTTTGGACACCACGACACCGCCGGAGTACGCGTTCCAGTACTCCGTTCCTATGAATAAGCAAAGTGATCCGGCTGCAAGAAAGCCCATACCCTCCCACAAGTCTTTGGTAGGTGTTCGGAAAGATCGTTGAGTAGAACGTTCTACTCCTATTTTTCCTTCGTAAAGAATGCCTCGCTGTTGACCGAGCAAAGTACCATCAAGACGAATTTTTCCTGCATTCGAGCGATGGAGAATGTCAACAATCGCTCCATCCCCAGGGTTCAAATAATCTAGCTCAACGGCAATTCCTGTGCCCGTTGCTATGAGTCTGATACCGTTAATTGGATTAGTAGCGGTTAGGACATCGAATCCCACAACGTCAACCATCATTTCTGGCCGTATCAGTAATCCGCCGCCCGTTGGAAATGAGTCCGACTTGACTGCAGCAGAGCCCGAATTCCAAAGCACAAGTCTTGTGCTCAAAAGATCGGCGGTTTGCTGTCCATCAATACTTATTGAAACTCTGCCCTGTAAGGACTGCGGAACTCCGGCAATGAGAGTCCGAGTTGAGACCTGATAACTGATTCGTGGATCCCGTTTGGAGCGTTGGTAGAAAAAAACGCCGATGGCTACACCGGCGATGATTCCAAACCAGCCTTGATTTAGGACGCTGAATAGCTCCATTGAGCGTAATACTAGGCTTTGCTTACAGAACTTCAAATATGCCCGCTGCGCCCATGCCGCCGCCAATACACATGGTCACGCAGACCCGTTTGGCGCCGCGGCGTTTGCCTTCGATCAGGGCGTGGCCGGTCAGGCGCTGGCCGCTGACGCCGTAAGGATGGCCCACCGCAATCGCGCCGCCGTTGACATTGAGCTTGTCCATGGGGATGCCCAGCTTGTCGCGGCAGTAAATCACCTGCACCGCAAACGCTTCATTGAGTTCCCACAGGTCGATATCGCTGACCTTCAGGCCCAGGCGCGCCAGCACCTTGGGGATGGCGTACACCGGGCCAATGCCCATCTCGTCGGGCTCGCAGCCTGCCACCGCAAAACCGAGAAAACGGCCCAGGGGTTTCAGGCCTTTTTTCTCGGCCAGGGTCTCGTTCATCACCACCACGGCACCGCCGCCGTCGGAGAACTGGCTGGCATTGCCGGCTGAGATCACACCGCCGGGAATCGCCGGTTTGATGCCGCTGATGCCTTCCTTGGTTGTGCCTTCGCGAATACCTTCGTCCTTGCTGACGGTGACCTGTTTGGTGGTCAGGCCCATGACCGCATCGGCCACACCCATGGTGACGGTGATGGGCGCAATCTCGGCGTCAAACAGGCCGGCGGCCAGCGCGGCGCTGGCTTTTTGCTGGCTGGCCGCGCCGTATTCGTCCATCTGCTCGCGCGAGATGCCGTAACGCTTGGCGACCTGTTCGGCGGTCTGCAGCATGTTCCAGTAAATTTCGGGCTTGTTTTTCATCAGCCAGGAATCAGCCAGCATGTGGGTGTTCATTTCCTGCTGCACGCAGGAAATGCTTTCCACGCCACCGGCCACATAAATGTCGGCTTCGCCGGCGATCACACGCTGGGCAGCCAGCGCAATGGTCTGCAAGCCCGAAGAACAAAAACGGTTGACGGTCATGCCGGACACCGTGATGGGGCAGCCAGCCCGCAGGGCAGCCTGGCGCGCGATGTTGGCGCCGGTCGCGCCCTCAGGGTTGGCGCAACCCATGATCACATCCTCAACCTCGCCGGCTTCGATGCCGGCGCGTTTGATCGCGTGTTCAATCGCATGGCCACCGAGGGTGGCGCCATGGGTCATGTTGAAGGAACCCTTCCAGCTTTTGGCCAGGGGGGTGCGGGCGGTGGAAACAATTACAGCTGAAGTCATGGGAATCTCCGAAAAAGGGGGTTAGTTGAAAGACTTGCCTTCGGCTGCAAGTTTGGCCAGCAAAGGTGCTGGCTGCCAGAATGCCGCGTCGTCCAGCGGGTTCTGTGCAAAGCGCTGCATGCTTTGCACCACATTGAACAGACCGACCTGGTCGGCGTAATTCATGGGGCCGCCACGGTAGATCGGAAAACCATAACCCATGAGGTAAACCATGTCGATGTCGCTGGCTTTGGACGCAATGCCCTCTTCCAGAATATGCGCCGCTTCATTGACCAGGGCATACACCAGGCGCTGGACAATCTCTTCGTCGGATATCTTGCGCGCTGTGATGCCCAGCGCTGCGCGGTGGTCTTCAATCATCTTGACGACCTCGGCATTCGGGATCGCATCGCGCTTGCCGGGCACATAGTCGTACCAGCCGGCACCGGTCTTCTGGCCAAAACGGCCCTTCTCGCACAACAAGTCTGCGGTCTTGCTGTATTTCATGCCTGGTTTTTCGGTGTAGCGGCGCTTGCGTATGGCCCAGCCAATGTCGTTGCCGGCCAGGTCGCCCATGCGGAACGGGCCCATGGCCATGCCGAACTTCTCCATCGCCTTGTCCACCTGCGCGGGCGTGCAACCTTCGTCGAGCAGAAAACCGCCCTGGCGGCCGTACTGTTCGATCATGCGGTTGCCGATGAAGCCATCGCAGACACCGGAGACCACAGCGGTCTTGCGGATCTTCTTGCTGACGGCCATCACCGTGGCCAGCACGTCTTTGGCGGTTTTTTCACCGCGCACCACTTCCAGCAGCTTCATGACGTTGGCGGGGCTGAAAAAATGCATACCCACCACGTCCTGCGGGCGCTTGGTGAAAGCCGCGATCTGGTTGACATCCAGCGTGGAGGTGTTGGACGCCAGGATGGCACCGGGTTTCATCACCCGGTCCAGTTCCTTGAAAACTTTTTCCTTGACGCCCATTTCCTCGAACACGGCTTCAATCACCATGTCGGCCTCTTTCAGGTCGTCGTAGCTCAGCGTGGTGCTCAAAAGGCTCATGCGCTGCTCGTATTTGTCCTGCTTGAGCTTGCCCTTCTTGACCTGGGCTTCGTAGTTTTTGCGGATGATGGCCAGGCCTTTGTCCAGCGCCTCCTGCTTCATCTCCAGCATCCTGACCGGGATGCCGGCGTTCAGGAAGTTCATCGCAATGCCGCCACCCATGGTGCCGGCGCCAATAACGGCGATGGACTGGATCTCGCGCTTCGGGGTGTCTTCCGGCACGTCCGGAATTTTGGAAGCGGCGCGTTCGGCCATGAAAATGTGACGCAAGGCGCGGCTTTCCGGCGTGAACATCAGGGCGGTGAAAATTTCGCGCTCAAAAACCATGCCCTCGTCGAATTTTTTCTTCGTGGCTGACTCCACCGCGTCCACACACTTGCCCGGCGCCGGGAAGTTTTTCGCCATGCCCTTGACCATGTTGCGCGCAAACTGGAAGTAGGCATCGCCGTTCGGATGTTTGCACGGCAGGTTGCGTACCAGTGGCAGGGGCCGGGTGTCGGACACCGCTTGCGCATAGGCCAGCGCCTCTTCAGCCAGTGATTCGGCAGAGGCCGCCATCTTGTCAAACAGCTTCTGGCCGGGGATCTGGGCCAGCAGTTCGCTCTTGACCGGCTCGCCGCTGACAATCATGTTCAGCGCCGGCTCCACACCGAGCGCGCGCGGCAGGCGTTGCGTGCCGCCTGCGCCGGGGATCAGCCCGAGTTTGACTTCAGGCAGGGCCACATTGCAGCCGGGGGCGGCGATGCGGTAATGGCAACCGAGCGCCAGCTCCAGGCCACCACCCATACACACGGAATGGACCGCCGCCACCACCGGCTTGGCCGAGTTTTCCACGGCCAGGATCACGCTCAGCAGGTTGGGCTCGGCCAGCGCTTTGGGGGAGCCGAATTCCTTGATGTCTGCACCACCGGAAAAAGCCTTGCCGCCACCGGTCAGCACAATCGACTTGACGGCGGCATCGGCATTGGCCTTTTGCAGGCCGTCGGTAATGCCCACCCGGGTCGAATAACCGAGGCCATTGACGGGCGGGTTGTCCATGGTGATCACCGCCACGCTGCCGTGAACTTCGTATTTTGCTGTCATGAATTTTCCTTGGGTTGGGATTTCGCTGGCGGTTGGCAGCTTGCTGCAAACCGGGTCAAACTGCTGGGCCGCAAAAATAGTACGACCGTTCTTTTCTTATTGTAGAGAGCTTACAGCCCAGTTCAAGCCCGAAGGTCGCCGCTGATGTCCCAGCGGCGACAAAACGGCGCCGTCTCTCAGACTTCCAGCCATTCCTTGCGGATATAGGCGTCGGCGCGCAGGCTGTCCGGCGTGCCCTGGAACACGATGCTGCCGTGGCCCATGACCAGCGCGCGGTCGGAAATCGCCATCGCAATCGTCAGTTTCTGCTCAATCAGCAGCACAGAAATACCCTTGGCCTTGAGCGTCTGCAGGTACTGGCCCACCAGCTCGACAATTTTTGGCGCCAGGCCTTCGGTCGGCTCGTCAATGATGATCAGGTCGGGGTCGCCCATCAGGGTGCGGCACAAGGTCAGCATCTGCTGCTCGCCGCCGGACAACACACCGGCCTCGGTGTGCTGGCGCTCCTTCAGGCGCGGAAACATGCCGTACATGTCGTCAAACGACCAGCGGCTTCCCTTGCCCTTGCCCTTTTGCCCCAGCATCAGGTTCTGGTGCACAGTCAAGGTCGGAAAGATGTCCCGGTTCTCGGGCACATAACCGATGCCCAGGTGCGCGACTTCATAGGCCTTGTGCCCGGAAATCTGCTTGCCACGCCACTGGATATCACCCTGGCATTCCACCAGGCCCATGATGGCCTTGGCAGTGGTCGAACGGCCAGAGCCATTGCGGCCCAGCAGCGCCACGATTTCACCGGGCTGGACCTCAAAACTCACGCCATGCAGGACATGGCTTTTGCCGTAATAGGCGTGCAGGTTGTCGATTTTCAGCATGAAAGGCTCCGACGGGCCGTCCCTAGGCAGCCTTTGGCCCCCTCTGGGGGCAATGCAGTACACGAAGTGACAAGTGTGGGGGTCATATCAGTGGCCTCCCGCCTGCGAATCCGCCACGGAAGAGCCGAGATAGGCCTCCTGCACGCGCTGGTTGGCGCGCACCGCCTCTGGCTCATCAAAGGCCAGCACCTCGCCGTAAACCACCACCGCAATCCGGTCTGCCAGACCAAACACCACACCCATGTCATGTTCGACCGTCAACAGCGTTTTTCCAACGGTCACCTCCTTGATGAGGCTGATGAAGCGGGTGGTTTCGCTGCGGCTCATGCCCGCAGTGGGCTCGTCCAGCAGGATCACATTGGCACCGCCGGCGATGGTGATGCCTATCTCGAGCGCGCGCTGCTCGGCGTAGGTCAGGTTGATGGCCAGCACATCGCGTTTTTTATCGAGCTTGATCATCTTCATCAGCTCGTCCGCCCGTTCATTCGCGTCATCCAGACCCGCCAGAAACTTCAGAAAGGTGTACTTGTAGCCCAGACTCCACAACACACCACAGCGCAGATTTTCAAACACGCTGAGTTTGGGGAAGATATTCGTGATCTGGAAACTGCGTGACAGGCCAAGCCGGTTGATCTCAAAGGGTTTTTTCCCCTCAATGCGCTCACCGTTGAGCAACACCTGGCCGCTGCTGGGCTCAAAACGCCCGCTGATCAGGTTGAACAGCGTGGACTTGCCGGCGCCGTTCGGGCCGATGATGCCAACGCGCTCGCCGGCGGTCACCGCCAGATTGATACCGCGAATGATTTCGGTCTTGCCGAAACTCTTGCGCAGGTCCTTCAATTCAAGTGCGTATGTCATATTGCTTTCCGCCCTGCCAGTGCACCGCACACGGCGGGGTCAGGGTTCCGTCTATACCAACCGGGGCCGCGGAACCGGCTTTGCCGGGCCGCAGGCGCAGCGCCCCCTCGGGGGGCAGCGAAGTACACGTAGTGACAAGCGTGGGGGCTCATAGTGCCTCCCTGCGCTTGATTTCTTTTTCGATGTATTCCTGGATCTCGCCCCACTCGCGCAGGAACTGCCGGCGTGTGACTTCAAAAAGACCCAGGCCGGTCAATGTGACAAATGCCGCGCCAAACCAGCTGTTCAGTCCCTTGGCATCGAGCGGGATGCCGGCAAAACGCAGTTCCGAGCCCAGTGTGGTGTTGAGCTGCAGGTGGTACACCATCTCAATCATCGCTGCGGCGCCGACCAGCAGGATCAGGGCGGTGACGGCGAGCGCCAGGTAGCTGACCCAGAGCTGCCTGAGCTTGCCAAAGGCGGCGACGCGCAGGTTCATCATGATCAGGCTGGCAATCCCTCCGGGCGCGTACATGACCATGAACAGGAAGATCAGGCCCAGGTACAGCAGCCAGGCCTGGGTGAACTCCGACAACAGCACAAAAGCCAGCACCATCAGGATGCCGCCAATGATGGGGCCGAAGAAGAAGGTCGCGCCACCGAGAAAGGTGAACAGCAGGTAGGCGCCCGAACGCGCGGCCCCCACCACCTCTGCCGTGACGATTTCGAAGTTCAGGGCCGCCAGCCCGCCCGACAGGCCGGCAAAAAAGCCGGCAATGATGAAGGCGAAATAACGCACTTTCTGGGTGTCGTAACCGACAAATTCAACCCGCTCCGGGTTGTCGCGCACGGCGTTGAGCATGCGCCCCAGCGGTGTGCGGGTGAAGGCAAACATGGCGCCCACCGCCACAAAGGTGTAAACCGCGATCAGGTAATAGACCTGAATCTGCGGGCCGAAGGTGATGCCCATCACGGCCTTGCCGGTCACGCGGTTGCCGGACACGCCGCCTTCCCCGCCAAAAAACTCGGGGATCATCAGCGACAGCGCAAACACCAGTTCGCCCAGGCCCAGGGTGATCATGGCAAAGGTGGTGCCCGACTTGCGCGTCGTGACATAACCGAACAACACGGCAAAACCCACACCGGCCAGTGCGCCCACCAGGGGCACCAGTGACACCGGCAACGCGAGCGATCCGTTACCAATGTTGTTGAGCGCGTGGATGGCCAGAAACGAACCGAGGCCGGTATACACCGCATGGCCGAAGCTCAGCATGCCGCCCTGCCCCAGCAGCATGTTGTAGGACAGGCAGGCGATGATGGCAATGCCCATTTGCGACAGCACGGTCATGGCCAGGCCGCTGCCAAACAGCAGCGGTGCCACGGCCAGCAACAGCGCAAACAGGCCCCAGGTGATCCAGCGCCCGATGTTCAGGGGCTTGAAGGTGTAATGTGTTTTCATCGCTTAGCCCTCCCGCTTGCCGAGCAAACCGCGCGGCCGGAAGATCAGGATCAGCACCAGAAACAGGTAAGGCAGTATCGGCGCCACCTGGGACAAGGTGAGCTTGATGTAGGAGTTGTTGGCCACGCCGGCAGCCAGGGGTACGCCCAGCTGCTGCGCCAGTGTCGCCAGTGAATAGTCGAAGGCCACGGCAAAGGTCTGGATCACACCTATCAGCAGCGAGGCCACAAACGCCCCCGACAGCGAGCCCATGCCGCCGACCACCACCACCACGAAGATGACGGAACCCACGGTGGCCGCCATGGCCGGCTCGGTCAGGAAGGTGCTGCCGCCAATCACACCGGCCAGGCCCGCCAGGGCGGAACCGGCGCCAAACACCAGCATGAAGACCCGCGGCACGTTGTGCCCCAGCGATTCGACCGCATCCGGGTGTGTCAGCGCGGCCTGGATCACCAGGCCAATACGCGTGCGGGTCAGCATCAGCCAGACCGAACCCAGCATCACCAGGGCCACCAGCATCATGAAGCCACGCGTGGCGGGAAACGGCGAACAGACAATCCGCACGGCCGCATCGGCGGTGCTGCACAGTTCGGCAGGCGCGCTGCCCCAGATCAGGCTCAGCCCCTTGATCGAATCGTTGATCAGCGTGAAAGCCGGCCCCTGAAGAACCTCGGGCGGACGGAACTCCACCGCGATGCGCCCCCAGACCAGCTGGACCAGTTCCACAATCACATAAGACAGGCCGAAGGTGATCAGCAGCTCGGGCACATGGCCAAATTTGTGCACCTTGCGCAAGCTCAGACGCTCAAACAGGGCGCCCAGGCCACCCACCACCAGCGGGGCAATCAGCAAGGCCGGCCAGAAGCCGACAAACTGGGCCACGGTGTAACCCACATAGGCGCCCAGCATGTAAAAACTGGCGTGCGCAAAGTTCAGCACACCCATCATGCTGAAAATCAGCGTCAGCCCGGAACTGAGCATGAACAGCAAAAGCCCGTAGCTCAGCCCGTTCAGCATCGAGATGATGAAAAACTCCATTCCGCTTGACCTTCCTCGTCGATAAAAAATAAAAGAGCCCGATACGGCAACCCGCTCGGGCTCTGTCCCTGTCTCAGCCGGCTGTGTTTACGGGCGTTTCATCTGGCAGCTGGTCGGCGTGCTCGAAATGTAGTTCGGGTATTCCTTGAGCATGGCCAGCGTCATGCCGGTTTTCTCGGGGCTGTAGGGGGCCTTGGCATCGGCCTTTTGCCAGACCGACATGTACAGCGGCTGCTGCAGCTGGTGATCGGCCTTGCGCATCTCCACTTCGCCGTTGAAACTCTGCACACGCAGGCCTTCCATCGCCGCCGCCACCTTCACAGGGTCGGTGGACTTGGCCTTGGCCATGGCGGCACCGAGCATTTCATAAATGCGGATGGTCGAGCCGGTGTAGAAGTCGTCGTTGTACTTGGCATTGAACTCCGTCATCCACTTGTCCATCTGCCCACCCATGTTGTAGTGGTTGTAGGCAATCTGGTAAACGCGGCCGGCGCCGTTCTGGCCCAGGGCGGTCGGCGTGCCGGTGACACCGGCGTAGTAGGTGAAGAACTTGCCGTTGTAGCCGTTTTCATTGGCAGCCTTGATCAGCAGCGACAGGTCGGAACCCCAGTTGCCGGTGATCACGGTGTCGGCGCCGGAGGCCTTGATCTTGGCGATGTAGGGGGCGAAGTCACGCGTTTGTGCCAGCGGGTGCAGGTCTTCGCCCACGACCTGGATGTCCGGGCGCTTGCGTGCCAGGGCCTCCTTGCCGAACTTCACGACCTGATGGCCGTGCGAGTAATTCTGGTTCAGGAAATAAACCTTCTTGATGTCCGGCTGGCCGGCCATGAAGCTGGACATCGCTTCCATCTTCATCGAGGTGTCGGCATCAAAACGGAAGTGCCAGTAGCTGCACTTGCTGTTGGTCAGATCCGGGTCCACCGCCGAGTCATTGAGGTACATCACCTCTTTGCCCGGGTTGCGCTCATTGTGTTTGGTGATCGCGTCCGACAGGGCCAGCGCGACCGAAGAGCCGTTGCCCTGGATGATGTAACGCACGCCCTGGTCAATCGCGGCCTTCAGCGCGTTCAGGCTTTCTGCCGGGCTGAGTTTGTTGTCTATGGTCGAGAACTCGAATTTCACGCCCGCAGGGTTGCCGGTACCGCTGTATTTTTCGGCAAAAAACTGATAACCCTTGGTCTGGGCGACGCCCACAGGCCCGAGCAAACCGGTCAGCGGGTCAATCCGGACCAGCTTGACAGTTTCACCCTTGAGCGGCCCGGCCGGGAACATGGGCGCGCCGGCCGCCTTGGCGGGGGCGGCTTTGGCAGCAGGTGCGGCCTTGGCCGCGGGCGCTGCCGGTTTTGCAGGCGCAGCAGGCTGCGCAAAAACGGTGCCGGCGCATGCAAAAGCAGCGGCCAGTGCGAGGTGTCTGATCTTGAAAGTCATCAATGTCTCCTGGGTAAATCACAATGAAACGAGCGTACAAGTTTTGTGCAGTGCAGCGATCAGGGATTGCCCCTAAGCAGCGCGGTTTCTATCGCCGATGCGACAGCTGCAGGGTCACCATCGAACACCACGTTCTGCACTGCAGCAGTGCACGCGGCGAGGCCAACAGGGCTTCAGAGGGAAGGCAACTGGTAGTCCTTGAGTTGTTCGCGCAAACGGGTTTTGAGCATTTTCCCGGTGGCCCCCAGCGGAATCGCATCGACAAACACCACATCGTCGGGGATTTGCCATTTGGCGGTCTTGCCTTCATAAAACTGAAGCAATTCCTCGCGGCTGACTTCAGCGCCCGGCTTTTTCACCACGGCAATGATGGGCCGTTCGTCCCATTTCGGGTGGCGCACGCCAATACAGGCCGCCATCGCCACGGCCGGATGTGCGACGGCAATGTTTTCGATGTCGATGGAGCTGATCCATTCACCGCCTGACTTGATCACGTCCTTGCTGCGGTCGGTGATCTGCATATAGCCATCGGGGTCAATCGTCGCCACGTCGCCGGTCGGAAACCAGCCGTCGACCAACGGGTTGCCGCCCTCGCCCTTGAAATATTCGCCGACTATCCACGGTCCCTTGACATGCAAATCGCCGAAAGCCTTGCCGTCCCAGACCAGTTCCCTGCCCTCCGGATCGACAATTTTCATGTCCACGCCAAAAATGGCCCGCCCCTGCTTGAGCCGGATCTTCATCTGCTCGTCTTTGGACATCTCAAGGTGCTTGTTTTTCAGCGTACACAAGGTACCCAGCGGCGACATTTCCGTCATGCCCCAGGCATGCAAAACCTCGACGCCGTAGTCTTCCTGGAAGGCGTGGATCATCGCGGGCGGACAGGCAGAACCGCCGATCACCGTGCGTTTCAGGGTGGAGAATTTCAGCCCGGCCGGCTTCATGTGGCCCAGCATCATCTGCCATACGGTAGGCACACCTGCGGCATAGGTGACTTTTTCGCCTTCAATCAGCTCATACACCGACTTGCCGTCCAGGCCGGGACCGGGGAACACCAGCTTGGCGCCGGTCAATGCCGCCGAGTACGGAATGCCCCAGGCGTTGACGTGGAACATCGGTACCACCGGCAGAATGCTGTCACGCGCGCTCAGGCACATCACATCGGGCAAGGCTGCCGCGTAGGCATGCAGGATGGTCGAACGGTGGCTGTACAGCGCGGCCTTGGGGTTGCCGGTGGTGCCGCTGGTGTAACACATGCTGGACGCGGAGTTTTCGTCAAAACTGGGCCAGACGTAGTCGGACGCATGCGGGGCAATCCAGGCTTCGTAGCTGCTCAGATTCGGGATGCCGCTGTCAGCCGGCAACTTGTCGGCATCACACAGCGCGATGTAATGCCTGATGGTGTTGCACTTGGCATGGAAAGCCTGGACCAGCGGCAGAAAGGACATGTCGAAAAACAGCACCTGGTCTTCCGCGTGGTTCGCAATCCAGGACACCAGATCCGGGTGCAGGCGCGGATTGAGCGTGTGCAACACCCGGCCCGAGCCGCTGACACCGAAATACAGCTCCAGGTGCCGGTAACCGTTCCAGGCCAGGGTGGCAATCCGGTCGCTGAACTGCAGCTTCAGCGCATCCAGCGCCCTGGCGACCTGGCGCGAGCGGCGCGCCACGTCGCGGTAGGTGTAGCGGTGGATATCGCCCTCGACGCGGCGCGAGACAATTTCTGCGTCGCCGTGGTGACGCTCGGCGAAATCAATCAGCGACGAGATCAGCAGCGGTTGGCCTTGCATTAAACCCAGCATGGGTGTTTCCTTTTTTTCGGGATTCGGGTGTTTCAGTATCGCGCAGTGGCTAGGGCCTGTTCACACTATTTATGCAAGTGCGAATATGGTTAAAACAGCGCCAATCTAGGCGCGCGACGACGCTCAGCCTGGGCGGCTGGGCTAGGAGTGCAACAACGAGTGGCGTTGTTTTAACCATATTCCCTCCGGGTTGCGGCCAAAAAGGCCATGCGCAGCGTTGCAAAGCCTTGCCGGGCTCCAGCCCGGCTGCATTTTGCGCCTCGCGCATGACCTTTTTGACTCGCAACGCATCTTGCATAAATAGTGTGAACAGGCCCTGGCCCACTGGCAGGGGATTTGCCCGCATGGGTGCGAGTCTGACCGCCATGTGCCCGCCTGGCAAAACCTGTCGCGGCAGGTACAGTTTCTTGGTAGTTACCCTTGAGCCCACGCGCTGACGGAAAATCGCGCCATGTTCCCGCATCTGTCATCGCCAGCCACGCTTTTTCTTCAGCAACACGACTGGTTCACCCAGTTGCCGCCTGAGCGGCAGGCCCATGTGGCCGAGCGCACGTTCACCCTTGCCGGCCTGAAGGGCGATGTGTTGTTGCATGCGGGCGCCGAAGTCAAGGGCTGGTACGCGGTGCTGTCGGGCCTGGTCAAGTTGCAAAGCAGCTCGGGCCAGGGACGGGTATCGGCTTTTCTGGGGGTACCCGACGGCGAATGGTTTGGCGAAGGCTCAACCCTGAAGACCGAGCGGCGCCGTTACGAGGTGATTGCACTGCGCGACACGGTGCTGCTGTGCCTGCCGCGCGCCCAGTTTGAGGATTTGCTGGCGCACTCCCTGCCGTTCAACCATTTCCTGGTGGGACACATGAACCGGCGCCTGGGCCAGGCCATGACCATCATTGAAGCCGGTCGCCTGCGCGCGCCCGGTCAGCGTGTGGCGCTGTACCTGAGCCGGGTGTTCTGGCACGGCAGGCGCAGGCTGGTGCTGTCCCAGGAAGAGCTCGGCCATCTGGCCGGCCTGTCGCGGCAAACGGTGAACCGGGCGCTCAAGTCCATGGAGGAGCTGGGCCTGGTGTCCCTGGATTTCGGCCGCGTGACGATACTCGACGCCGATGCCCTGGCCGCCTACGCCGCGCCGCCTGCGGATTGAGTCCCCACGGTCACTTCCGGCCGAGGGGCCATAACCCCTCATGCACGGGGCTGATGGCCGCATAGGACAATGACCGGATGAACGCCGTTTTCAACGAATCGCCTGCGGCCATACCGGGTCAGACATGGAACAACCGCTTCGCCGCGCTGGGAACGGATTTTTTTACCGAACTCCAGCCCACGCCTCTGCCCGCCCCCTGCTGGATCAGTCGTAACGAGGCGCTCGCGCGCGAACTCGGGCTGCAGGAGCAGTGGTTCGCATCGCAGGAGGCCCTGCAGGTTTTTACCGGCAACCGCAGCATGCAAGGCTCGCAGCCACTGGCCAGCGTCTACAGCGGTCACCAGTTCGGCCAGTGGGCCGGGCAACTCGGTGACGGACGGGCGATTTTGCTGGGTGAACTGGACACACCCGGCGGGCCGCAGGAAATCCAGCTCAAGGGCGCAGGCGCCACGCCCTACTCGCGCATGGGTGATGGCCGGGCGGTGCTGCGCAGTTCGATCCGTGAATACCTGTGCTCCGAAGCCATGCACGGCCTGGGCATACCGACCACCCGCGCGCTGTGTGTGACCGGCTCCGACGCCAAAGTGCGGCGCGAGGAGATTGAAACCGCCGCCGTGGTGACACGCACCGCACCGAGCTTCATCCGCTTTGGCCACTTCGAGCACTTCAGCTACAGCGACCAGCACGAACAGCTCAAGGCCCTGGCGGACTTTGTCATAGCCAGCTTTTACCCGGCGTGCCGGGAGACGGCCCAGCCCTATGCCGCGCTGCTGCAGGCGGTCAGTGAACGCACGGCCCACATGCTGGCCGCCTGGCAGGCGGTCGGTTTTTGCCACGGGGTGATGAACACCGACAACATGAGTATTCTGGGCCTGACGATAGACTACGGCCCGTTCCAGTTTCTCGACGCTTTCGACCCCGGCCACATCTGCAACCACTCCGACACCCAGGGCCGCTACGCCTACAACAAGCAGCCGAACATCGCCTACTGGAACCTGTTTTGCCTGGGCCAGGCCTTGCTGCCCCTGATGGACGATCAGGAGCAGGCTCTGGCTGCGCTGGAATCGTATAAAACCGTGTTTCCCGGGGCGCTAGAGGCCCGCATGCGCGCCAAGCTGGGCCTGCCCGACATACACCCGGAAGACAAGGCGCTGATCGAAGACATCTTCAAGCTGCTGGCCGCCGGCAAGGTCGACTACAGCATTTTCTGGCGCCGGCTGGGCGGTTTTGCGGCCGGTGCGGCCCATGAGCCCGTGCGTGACCTGTTCCTGGACCGGGCCGGTTTTGACGCCTGGGCGCTACACTATTCAGAGCGGTTTGCGCACGTGCACAAAGGGCTGCGGGCCGATTTGATGCTGAAGAACAATCCGCGTTATGTGTTGCGCAACCATCTCGGTGAACAGGCCATACAGGCCGCGAAACTAAATGACTTTTCCATGGTCAACACCTTGCTCACGCTGCTGCAGGCCCCATTTGAAGAGCATCCCGTGCACGCGGAGCTGGCCGGTTTCCCGCCGGACTGGGCGGCATCGATTGAAATCAGCTGCAGTTCGTAAGCAAGCTTAAAAACCGTCACAAGAGGTAGAGCATGAGCGTGAAAATCCAGAAAACCGACGCCGAATGGAAGGCCGTGCTGGCTGAAAAAGGCGCTGAACGGGGTGCCTTTGAAGTCACCCGCCACGCGGCCACCGAGCGCCCTTACACCGGCAAGTATGAAGCGGTCTGGGAGGACGGCAGCTACCACTGCATTTGCTGCGGCAATCTGCTGTTTGACGCCAGCACCAAGTTTGACGCGGGCTGCGGCTGGCCCAGTTTTTCCGAAGCCGTGCCCGGCGCCATCACCGACATCGTGGACCGCAGCCACGGCATGACACGCACGGAGACCGTCTGCAGCCAGTGCGGCGCGCATCTGGGCCATGTCTTTCCCGACGGCCCCACGGATACCGGCCTGCGGTATTGCATGAACTCCGCGTCTCTTGATTTCTCGCGTAAATAGCCCCCGAGGGGGCCGCTGCGCCTGCGGCCCCGGCTGACAGGGGAATCACAGCCAGCTCTTCTTTCTCTTTTTGCCCGCGATAATTGGTTCATGAAAATTTTCTTCGACTTCCTGCCCATCATTCTTTTTTTCGGCATGTTCAAGTACGCCGAAGGCAACACCGAATGGGCTGCGCGTACCGCCACCGAATGGCTGGGCTTCATGGTGTCTGGCGGGGTGGTGGGTGTGGCCGAGGCGCCGGTGCTGCTGGCCACCGTGGTGGTGATTCTGGCCACCCTGGCGCAAATCCTCTGGCTGGTGGCGCGCGGCCGCAAGATCGACACCATGCTCTGGGTCAGCCTGGGCCTGGTGACCTTGCTGGGCGGTGCCACCATCTACTTTCACAGCGAAGCATTCATCAAGTGGAAACCCACCGTGTTGTATTGGGTCATGGGGGGAGCACTGCTGGTGGGGCAGCTGGGCTTCGGGAAAAACGGCATCAAGTCGCTGATGGGCGCACAAATGACGCTGCCCGACCCGGTCTGGCGCACCCTGAACTACAGCTGGGTCGGCTTTTTTGCGCTCATGGGGCTACTCAATCTCTGGGTGGCCTTTAGCTTTCCGACGGCCACCTGGGTCAATTTCAAGCTGTTCGGCGGCATGGGCCTGATGCTGGCCTTTGTGCTGGGGCAGGCGGTTTTGCTGAACAAACACATCAAGACCGGGCCATGACAACCCCCAGCACGGCCCTGCCCGTCCACGCGGCCCGGATTGAAGCCAAGCTGCGTGCCAGCCTGAACCCCAGCCAGCTTGAAGTCCTCGATGAAAGTGCTTTGCACGCCGGTCATGCCGGTGCCAATGCCCAGGGTTTTGGCAGCCACTTCCGGGTGCGTATTGCCAGCCCGGCTTTTGCCGGCAAAAGCCGCGTGGCGCGCCACCGGCTTGTGTATGATGCACTGCAAAATTTCATTGACGAGGGCCTGCATGCGCTGGCCATCGAAATCATCGAAACTCCCTGATTTTTTGAGCGGCCGCCCTGGCCCAGATCCGCACCATTCCCAAGGAAACCATGAAAAAGCAATTTTTACTTGCCAGCGCCCTCACCGGCTTGATGGCGCTGGGCGCTTCCGGCGCATTGGCCCAGAATATCGCCATCGTCAACGGCAAGGCCGTTCCCAAGGCCCGGGTGGATGCGCTGGCGCAGCAACTGGCGCGTAGCGGCCGTCCCGTCACGCCGGAGATGCAGGGGCAGATCCGGGAAGAAGTGATTGCGCGTGAAGTTTTCATGCAAGAGGCCGAAAAGCTGGGCCTGGCAGCCAGCGATGACTTCAGGACCCAGATGGAGCTGGCGCGCCAGGCCATCCTGATCCGCGAGCTGTTTGCCGATTTCCAGAAGAAGAACCCGGTCACCGATGCCGACCTCAAAGCCGAATACGACAAGTTTGTTGCGGCCAACGGCGGCAAGGAATACAAGGCCCGCCACATCCTGGTGGAAAAGGAAGATGAAGCCAAAGCCATCATTGCGAGCCTGAAAAAAGGCGGCAAATTTGAAGACATCGCCAAGAAGTCTTCCAAAGACCCCGGCTCAGGCGCCAATGGCGGTGATCTGGACTGGGCGAATCCGAGCAGCTATGTGCCCGAGTTTGCCGAAGCCATGATCAAGCTGAACAAGGGCCAGCTGACCGATGCGCCGGTGAAGACCCAGTTTGGTTACCACATCATCCGCATTGACGACATCCGTACCGCCAAACTGCCCGCGTTTGAAGAGCTGAAGCCGCAGATTGCGCAGCAGATGCAGCAGCAGAAACTGGCGGCCTTCCAGCAAGGCCTGCGCGAAAAGGCCAAGGTCGAATAAGCCGCAGTCTTGCGCTTGTCCTGGAACGCGGCCCTGAGCCGCGTTTTTTTTGCCTGCCTAGGGCGCCTGCCAGACAAAGCTGCCGCGGTAGGCATGCCAGCTGGCATGGCCCAGCCAGGGCCCGATCACCAGCAAACCGGCTGACCACGGCAGCAAAATGGCCCCCACCACCAGCACCACAATCACAGCCCCCCACACCAGCATGGGGCCGGTGCGGCCCGCCACCACCTCGAAACTGGCAATGCCCGCGCTGATCGCATCGGTGTCCCGGTCCAGAATCATGGGGATGGACACCACGCAGGTGGAAAACACCAGGCCGGCAAACACAGCACCCACCACGGTGTAAACCGCGATGAATTGCCAGTTCTGGGGGTTGAACACGGCCTTCAGCACACCGGCGGTGCTGGGCATGCCGGTGTTGAAAAACACGGCAAAAACGACCAGCGAGGCCCGGCCCCACAACAGCTCCAGCAGCATCACCACCAGCACCAGCATGCCCATGCTGCCCAGATGTTTGTCCCAACAGGTCAGCGAAGCGCCCAGGCTCTGCGGCAGCCCCAGCTCGCGCCGCCGGCTGACCTCGTACAGCCCCATGGCCAGGAAGGGGCCCAACAGAAAACAGCCCGATACGAAGGACATGGTGTATTCCGGCAGATTGCGGAACACCGCGCCCAGCAGCAGCGCCATGAGCCAGAAACAGACGCCATAAAACAGGGCAATGCCACGCGCCGCCAGCAGGTCGTGCCAGCCCGCGCGCAGCCAGCGCACGGGGTCGCCCAGGCGCAGCGGCTGCAGCACGCGCACCTGTGGTATTTGCGGCGCGGCAAGGTCTGCAGCGGCGGATTCGGTGGGTGGGGCAGATGCGTTCATGCGGCATTGAAGCGCGCGCCCTGCCCCGGCGCATCAGGACCAACCCGGGGCGTGCCTCCCGCACCTGGCCTGTCTGCTATCTTCGGGATAGCTGTCTGCGTACACCCAGCGAGGGCTGCGCAACAAAACAGGGCTGGAACAAAAGCGGCCTTGCATTTCTCCGAAACGCGGCCGGCAGGTATCTGCCCTGTTGACGCACCCCCCGGCGCTCGGCTCAAATAGGTGGCATACCAACCATCTGGAGCTTGCGCGTGAACACCTTTCCTTTGGGCCACCGATGCCATGGCCGACCTTGCGCCCAGACGCAGGGGCCAGCAGCATGCTGAGGCGCCGCCTGGCCGCCACCCTGGTCATGACAAGCCTGCTTGCGGCCTGTGCATCCGTGCCGCCGGTGCCACCCGTGCCGGTGGCCGAGCTGGCCCCGACCGGCAAGCTGCGCGCGGCGATCAATTTCGGCAACCCCATCCTCGCCTTGCGCAATGCCGACGGTACGCCACGTGGTGTGTCGGTGGACCTGGCGCGCGAGCTGGGCCGGCGCATTGGCGTGCCGGTGGAACTGATCACCTTCACCTCCGCAGGCCAGTCGGTGGACGCTGTCACCCGGGCGCAGGTGGACATCGGTTTTGTCGCCATCGATCCGGTGCGCGGCGCGGGCATGTACCAGACCGCCGCTTACGTGGTGATAGAAGGCGCTTACCTGGTGAAAAACGCCTCGCCCATCACACGCAATGAGGACGTGGACAAGCCCGGCGTGCGGATTGTGGTGGGCAATGCCAGCGCCTACGACCTGTACCTCACACGGGAATTGAAGAACGCGAAGCTGGTCAAGGCGCCGACCTCACCGGCCGTGACCGACGTCTTCCTCGCGCAGAACGTGGAAGTGGCCGCCGGCGTGAAACAGCAGCTGGAGGCCGATGCCCAACGCGTGGGCGGCGTGCGCCTGCTGCCGGGACGCTTCATGGTGATCAACCAGGCCATGGGCCTGCCCAAAGGGCGCGATGCGGCAGCGGCCTACGTCGAACGCTTCATCGAAGAGATGAAGGCCTCGGGCTTTGTGGCCGCAGCCCTGCAGCGGCACGGCATCGAAGGCGCGGCGGTGGCACCGCCGGCCCGCTGACTCCGCGCGACTAGCCGACCCAACGGCGCGCATTGCGCCAGAGTTGCATCCAGGCGCTGTGGGCGCTGATGTCCTGGTCCGTCCAGCTCATCTGGACATTGCGGAACACGCGTTCCGGGTGCGGCATCATGGCCGTGAAACGCCCGTCTGCCGTGGTCACCGCCGTCAGGCCGCCGGCGCTGCCGTTCGGGTTCGCCGGGTAGGCCTCGGTCGGCTTTCCATGGTTGTCGGTGAAACACATCGCTGCAATCGCTGTGGAGGCATCGCCGCGGCGCGCAAAATTGGCATAACCCTCGCCATGCGCCACGGCAATCGGCAGGCGGTAGCCGGCCATGCCCGCAAAAAACAGGCTGGGGGAATCGAGCACCGCGACCTGGCTCAGGCGCGCCTCGAAACGTTCGCTGCGATTGGTGGTGAAACGCGGCCAGGCCCCGGCGCCCGGGATGATGTCGGCGAGTTCGGCAAACATCTGGCAGCCGTTGCACACGCCGAGGCCGAAGCTGTCGGGGCGGGCAAAAAAGGCCTGGAACTGCGCCGACAAGGCCGGGTTGAAGGTGATGGAGCGGGCCCAGCCTATGCCGGCGCCCAGGGTGTCGCCGTAGCTGAAGCCGCCGCAAGCCACCACGCCGCTGAAGTCGGCCAGTTGCGCACGGCCGGTCTGCAGGTCGGTCATGTGCACATCGAAGGCCTCGAAGCCGGCCTGGGTGAAGGCGTAAGCCATTTCGATGTGTGAGTTGACGCCCTGCTCGCGCAGCACCGCGACTTTGGGGCGCGACAACATCAGCGCCGGAGCTGCTATTGTTTCAGTAGCTGCTTGCGCAGGTGCGGAAAGGGCTGCAGCCTGATTCGACGGCATAAAAATATGCAGGCCCGGGTCCTGCGGATCGCCGGCAGCCGCGTGTTCGGCGTCGGCACAGGCCGGGTTGTCGCGTTGCTGGTTGATCTTCCAGCTGACGCTGTCCCAGACCTGGTGCAGGTCCTGCAGCTTCGCACTGAACACCGCTTTCGTGTCGCGCCAGACCTGGACTTCACCCTTGCCGACCTCGAGCGAGGCATGTGGCGGCCGGGTCTTGCCGATGAAGTGGCTGAATTTGGCCAGGCCATGCTCACGCAGGGTCGCCATGACCTGGTTGCGCAGCTCGGTCCGCACCTGGATCACGGCGCCCAGTTCTTCGCTGAACAGCGCCTTGAGCGTCAGCTCTTCGCGGCGCGCGGCTACCTGCGAGGCCCAGTTTTTGCTGTCGCCCGTGTCCATGCGGCTATCGGAAATGCCGTCGCCTTCGACCAGCAACATGTCGATGTTCAGCGACACGCCCACATGGCCGGCAAAGGCCATCTCGCAGACGCTGGCGAACAGGCCGCCGTCGCTGCGGTCGTGGTAGGCCAGCACTTGCCCCTGGGCACGCAGGGCATTGATCGCATGGACCAGATTCACCAGGTCTTGCGGTTCGTCGAGATCGGGCACATCGCCGTCTTCGAGTTCCAGCGTCTGCGCCAGGATGGAGCCGCCCATGCGGTTTTTGCCCCGGCCCAGGTCGATCAGGATCAGCGTGCTGTCGGCCTCTTCGGCCTTGAGCTGCGGTGTCAGGGTCCCGCGTACATCGGCCAGCGTCGCAAAGGCACTGACAATCAGCGACACCGGTGAGGTGACTTTTTTGCTGCTGCCGCCCTCGCTCCAGACGGTGCGCATGGACAGCGAATCCTTGCCGACCGGAATCGACACACCCAGCGCCGGGCACAGTTCCATGCCGACGGCCTTGACAGTGTCGTACAGCGCGGCATCCTGGCCCGGTTCGCCGCAGGCGGCCATCCAGTTGGCCGACAGCTTGACCCGTGGCAATTCAATCGGTGCGGCCAGCAGGTTGGTGATGGCCTCGGCGACGGCCATGCGGCCCGAAGCGGCCGCGTTGACAGCGGCCAGCGGTGTGCGTTCGCCCATGCTCATGGCTTCGCCCGCAAAACCGGCGTAATCGGCCAGCGTCACCGCACAATCGGCCACCGGCACCTGCCAGGGCCCGATCATCTGGTCGCGGTGGGTCAGGCCGCCGACGGTACGGTCGCCAATCGTGATCAGAAAACGTTTGGAGGCCACCGTGGGATGGCTCAACACGGCAATCGCGCTTTTCTGCAGGTCCGCGCCGGTCAGGGTGATGGGCTTGATCTCATGGCGGATGGACGTGACGTCGCGCAGCATCTTGGGCGGTTTACCCAGTAAAACATTCATGGGCATGTCCACCGGAGCCGCCTGGCCGGCGTCCGACAACACCAGCTGCTTTTCTTCCGTGGCAATACCAATCACTGCAAACGGGCAACGCTCGCGTTCACAAAAGGCCTGGAACTGCGGCAGCGACTCCGGCGCAATCGCCATCACGTAGCGTTCCTGGCTTTCGTTGCTCCAGATTTCCTTGGGCGACAGGCCGCTTTCTTCGAGCGGCACGGCGCGTAAATCAAAACGTGCGCCGCGCCCGGCGTCGTTGACCAGTTCGGGGAAGGCATTCGACAGGCCGCCGGCGCCCACGTCGTGGATCGCCAGAATCGGGTTGGCGCTGCCGAGCTGGGCGCACTGGTTGATGACTTCCTGGGCGCGGCGCTCGATCTCGGGGTTGCCGCGCTGCACCGAGTCGAAGTCGAGTTGCGCCGCGTTGGCGCCCGAAGCCATGGAACTGGCCGCGCTGCCGCCCATGCCTATGCGCATGCCGGGGCCGCCGAGCTGGATCAGCAAGGTGCCGGCCGGGAAGAGGACTTTTTTCGTGAGGCCCGCGTCAATCGTGCCGACGCCGCCGGCAATCATGATGGGCTTGTGGTAACCCCAGCGCTGGCCACCCACGGTCTGTTCGTACTCGCGGAAATAACCGGCCAGATTCGGACGGCCAAACTCGTTGTTGAAGGCCGCGCCGCCCAGCGGGCCCTCGGTCATGATTTGCAGCGGGCTGGCAATGTGCTCCGGCTTGCCGAAATCCCCATCAAACAGGCGTGAGACGGTGAAACCCGTGAGGCCGGCTTTCGGCCTGGAGCCGCGTCCGGTCGCGCCCTCGTCGCGGATCTCGCCACCGGCGCCCGTCAAGGCGCCCGGGAACGGCGAGATCGCCGTCGGGTGGTTGTGCGTCTCGACCTTCATCAGCACATGCATCAGCACGTCGTCCGTGGCGCTATAACTTTGGTAGCTGGTGGCGCCCGTCCCTGCTGGGCTGGAGGCCGATTTGGCATAAAAGCGCTGAACCGGCAGGCCTTCCATGACCGAGGCGTTGTCCGAGTAGGCCACCACCGTGTGCTGCGGGTTGAGCTTTTCGGTGTTGCGGATCATGCCAAACAGGCTCAGATCCTGGGCCACGCCGTCGATCGTGAAGTCGGCGTTGAAGATCTTGTGCCGGCAATGTTCGCTGTTGGCCTGGGCAAACATCATGAGTTCGACATCGGTCGGGTTGCGCTTGAGCTGGGTGAAGGCCTTCACCAGGTAGTCGATCTCATCCGCAGCCAGCGCCAGGCCAAACTCGCTGTTGGCCGCTTCCAGGGCGGCTTTGCCGCCGGCCAGCACGTCGATGGTTTGCAGTGGCGCGCCCTGCAGCTCGGTGAACAGACCGGCGGCCTGCGCCCGGTCGGCCATGACACTTTCGGTCATGCGGTCGTGTAGCAGCGCCTCCACCTGGGCGCGCTGCACATCGCTCAGGGTGGTTTTGCCGAAAAAGCCTGCCTTGAAGCTGACGTGATATTCGGTGATGCGTTCTATGCGTTTGACCGCCAGGCCGCAGTTGTGGGCAATGTCGGTGGCCTTGGACGCCCAGGGAGAAACCGTGCCGAAACGCGGCGAAACGATGACCAGCAGGCCATCGCCGCCGGCTGCCGCAGCCGGTTCGCCATAACTGAGCAGCGCGGCGAGACTGGCCTTGAGCTCGCTGGAAGGCGGTGCTTCGGTCGCCACCAGATGCACAAAACGGGCACTGATGCCCACCATGTTGTCGCTGATGCCTTGCAGGCGGGGAAGGAGTTGCTGGATGCGGAAGTCGCTCAGGGCGCTGATGCCGTGGGGCTCGCCCTCGAAGGTCGTCAGGTGCAGGGTCACGGTGGCGGCGGCCTTGTGGTTATGGGCAGAGCGGGCTGGCGCTTGCCGGGGGTACTCGTTAACCCTGAATTTTATCAGCGATGGACGGCCAGCCGACCCTGAAACAGTCCAGGTGGGATAATCGCGGCATGAGTATCACGTACAAAGACGCAGCCGGCATTGAAGGCATGCGTATCGCCTGCAAACTGGCCTCCGAGGTGCTGGACTACCTGACGCCCTTTGTGAAAGCCGGCGTCACGACGCGCGAAATCGACAAACTGGCCAACGACTACATGGTCCATGTGCAGGGAACGGTGTCGGCCACCCTGGGCTACCAGCCGCCGGGTTACCCGCCCTACCCGGCCTCGCTGTGCACCTCGCTGAACCATGTGGTCTGCCACGGCATTCCGAATGACAAGCCCCTGCGCAAGGGCGACATCATGAACATTGACGTCACCGTCATCACCAAAGACGGCTGGTTTGGCGACAACAGCCGCATGTACATGATTGGCGATGTGTCGATTGCGGCCCGGCGCCTGTGCCGGGTCACCTACGAAGCCATGTGGCACGGCATCATGCGTGTCAAACCCGGCGCACGTCTGGGCGACATCGGGCACGCCATCCAGGTGTTTGCCGAAAAGCAGGGTTTCACCATCGTGCGCGAGTTTTGCGGCCATGGCATAGGCCAGCGCTTCCATGAAGAGCCGCAGGTGCTGCATTACGGCCGACCCGGCACGCTGGAAGAGCTCAAACCGGGCATGACCTTCACCATAGAGCCCATGATCAACGCCGGCAAGCGCGACATCAAGGACGGCCCGGAAAAAGACGGCTGGACCATTGTCACGCGTGACCATTCGCTGTCGGCGCAGTGGGAGCACACCATCCTGGTGACCGAAACCGGCTACGAGGTGCTGACGCTCTCGGCCGGCAGCCCGCCGGTTCCGGACTTTGTGCCGGCTGCGCCGCCGCGTGTTGCGGCACCAGCGGCAAGCATCTCCACCGCCGATTCCGTCGCCTGAAGCGGCGTCGATCGCCTGCCCCGCATGCGGTCTGCGCTGCCCTCTTCTTCCCTGAACGCTGAAGCGCTGGCATTGCGCGAGCAATACCGGGCCGGCAAAGCCGCCCTGCTGGTTTCCCTGGCCAACAGCGGCTCTTCCACGCGCGGCATACGCAGCCTGTTGCACCAGCTGGCCCGGCATACTGACGCCACGCTGCGCCAGCTCTGGCAGCAGGCCGGTTTTCCCGCCGCCTGCTCACTGGTGGCGGTGGGCGGTTTTGGCCGGGGCGAGCTGTTTCCACATTCCGATGTCGATGTGCTGCTGCTGCTGCCCGACGCCATCGCCGTGGGCGACAATCCCGACCTGACCGGCCGCATTGAAAAATTCATCGGCAGCTGCTGGGACACCGGGCTGGAGATCGGCTCGAGCGTGCGCAGCCTCAGTGATTGCGCCGATGAAGCCGCCAAGGATGTCACGGTCCAGACCTCGCTGCTGGAGGCGCGCCTGCTGGCGGGCTCGAAAACCGGGTTCACGGCGCTGATCCGGCGCCTCGATGCGGCACTCGATCCGCAGGCCTTTTTTGTCGCCAAGACGCTGGAGCTGCGCCAGCGCCACAACAAGTTTGAAAACACGCCCTACTCGCTGGAACCCAACTGCAAGGAGTCCCCGGGTGGCCTGCGCGACCTGCAGGTCATCCTGTGGGTGGCACGTGCGGCCGGGCTCGGCAAGTCCTGGGACGACCTGGCACGCAACGGTCTGGCCACCGCATTTGAAGTGCGCCAGATCAAGGCCAATGAGGCGCTGCTGAGCCTGATCCGGGCCCGCCTGCACCTGCTGGCGGCCAGGCGCGAAGACCGGCTGGTGTTTGACCTGCAGACCGTGGTGGCCGAGTCCTTCGGTTATCTGACCGTGATGCACGGTGACAGCGGCCGCCTGGTCTCGCGCGCCAGCGAAGCGCTGATGAAGCGTTTTTACTGGGCCGCCAAGGCGGTGACCCAGCTCAACCAGATCCTGCTGCTCAACATCGAGGAGCGGCTGCACCCCAGTGGCCGTGCGCCTCAGCCGATCAACGAGAACTTCCTGAACAAGGACGGCATGGTCGAGGTCGCCAGCGATGACCTGTACCTGAAAAAGCCCCACGCCATTCTGGAGACCTTTCTGGTGTACCAGACCACAGTCGGCGTCAAGGGCCTGTCGGCGCGCACGCTGCGCGCCCTGTACAACGCACGCGGCGTGATGGACGCACGCTTTCGCAGCGACCCCGTGAACCGGGACACCTTCCGTCGTATTTTGCAGGAACCGGCAGGCATCACCCATGCCATGCGCCTGATGAACCAGACCTCGGTGCTGGGCCGCTACCTCTGGGTGTTCCGCAAAATTGTCGGGCAGATGCAGCACGACCTGTTTCATGTCTACACGGTGGACCAGCACATCCTGATGGTGCTGCGCAATGTGCGGCGCTTTTTCATGGCCGAACATGCGCATGAATACCCCTCGTGTTCGCAGCTGGCCGCCGGCTGGGACAAGCCCTGGATTCTGTACATTGCCGCGCTGTTTCATGACATCGCCAAGGGGCGCGGCGGTGACCACTCGGAGCTCGGTTGCCGCGATGTGCGGCTGTTCTGCCGCCAGCACGGCATTGCCGCCGAAGACACCCGGCTGATCGAATTTCTGGTCGGTGAACACCTGACCATGAGCCGCATCGCCCAGAAAGAAGACCTCAGCGACCCGCAGGTGATTGCCGGTTTTGCGCGCCGTGTCGGCAACGAGCGCTACCTGACCGCGCTGTATCTGCTGACCGTGGCCGATATTCGCGGCACCAGCCCCAAGGTCTGGAATGCCTGGAAAGGCAAACTGCTCGAAGACCTGTACCGCTACACCCTGCGGGTGCTGGGCGGCCGCGCGCCCGACGCAGACGCCGAGGTGGAAGCCCGCAAGCGCGAAGCCCTGACCATCCTGGCCTTGCATGCCGAACCGTTTGAGGCGCACAAGGCCTTGTGGGACTCGCTGGACGTCAGTTATTTCATGCGCCACGAGGCCGGTGACATCGCCTGGCATGCGCGCCAGCTCTCGCGCCATGTCGGCAGCGCCCGATGTATTGTGCGGGCGCGCCGCTCGGCCACGGGTGAGGGGCTGCAGGTGCTGGTCTACACGCCCGATGCGCCCGATCTGTTTGCCCGCATCTGCGGCTACTTTGAAGAGGCCGGCTTCAGCATTCTGGACGCCAAGGTGCACACAGCCAGGCCGCACAAGGGCTCGCCCGGCTACGCGCTGGACACCTTTCAGGTCGTCAGTCCCACACTGGCCGACCACTACCGCGAACTGGTGGCCATGGTGGAGGCCGACCTGGACCGCGCGATTGAAGAAAACGGGCCGCTGCCGGCACCGGGCAAAGGCCGGGTATCGCGCCGCGTCAAGAGTTTTCCGATCACGCCGCGTGTGGACCTGCGGCCTGACGAAAAAGCCCAGCGCTGGCTGCTCAGCGTCTCGGCCAGCGACCGCGTGGGCCTGCTTTATTCGATTGCCCGCGTGCTGGCCAGGCACCGCATCAACCTGCAGCTCGCCAAAGTCACCACCCTGGGCGAACGTGTGGAAGACACCTTCCTGATCGATGGTCCTGAACTGCAGCACAACAAGGCGCAGATCGCCATCGAAACCGAGCTGCTGGAAGCGCTGAGCGCATAAAAAGCGGCACCCGTGTGCGGGCGGACGGGCAGCAACCGTTTATCGCCCGGACCGCGTCAACTTGTAATGCCATGCAAGCAGCACATCTGCTGGAATTTTATTTTTAGTGATAAATATTGATATAAATCATTGATTTATATTACTTTCTTAAAGTTACACATTAAATATAGTCGGGACATCGGTGTCTTCGAACCGGGGTAGACAATGGGCCCTGATACAGCCCAGAATGTTTTCAAATGGGCTGGCCGCCCAGACCAACACCCCACCCCAAGGAGTTCAGCGTGCAACACAAGACACAGACCCTTCTGGCCCGCGAACAGGCATGGCGCTCTACCGGTGCCTGTGCCCCGGACGGACGGCCGCTGGCGCACCAGGTCTTTTTTGAAGCCGACAACTGGCTGGTGCCCGACGACTATGCGGCTTTGCTGGCAGCCCATGCGGCTTATCTGATCGCCCAGCCAGGACTCGCCGCGGTGGTGTCCGGCCACAGTTACGGCACCGGCAGCCACCGCTTTTTCTGGCTCATGGGCGACCGCCGGGCCATCGCGGTGCGCGCTGCCCTGATCAAGGCAGGTGCCCGTCCCAGCCAGATCCTGGTGCAAAGCCGGGGCGCTGCCCGGCCGATGATAGAGATGGCGGGAGAGGATGTGGCGCGTTACCGCCGCCGCGTCACGATTGACTATGTGAATCCGGAGGCCGTGAGCGCCTCGCCGGTGGCGCCCGACGGCTCGGCCCAGTGGTGGCGTTCGGTGCTGGGCGCGGGGCCCGGCATGCGGCTGCCGGCGGACCGGCCCGTCAGCCGGGCCTAGTCAGTCGTCTTGCGCGGCGTCCAGCCCGGGAAACAAGACCTCGGTAAAACCGAACTGCGAGAAGTCGCGGATGCGCATCGGGTACAGTTTGCCGATCAGATGGTCACACTCATGCTGCACCACCCGGGCATGAAAACCGTCCACCGTGCGGTCCAGCGGCTCGCCATAGGGGTCGAAGCCGGTGTAACGGATGCGCGAAAACCGCGGTACCAGGCCGCGCAGGCCGGGCACCGACAGGCAGCCCTCCCAGCCCTCTTCTTCCTCCGCCGACAGCGGCGTGATGACCGGGTTCAGCAGCACCGTGCGCGGCACCAGCGGCGCGTCGGGGTAACGCGGATTGACCTGATCGGTGCCAAAAATCACCAGTTGCAGGTCCACGCCTATCTGAGGCGCAGCCAGGCCGGCGCCGTTGACAGCACGCATGGTGTCGAACATGTCGGCCACCAGCAGGTGCAACTCGTCGGTGTCAAATTCGGCGACGGGAGGCGCCACGCGCAGCAGGCGCGCATCGCCCATTTTGAGAATGTCGCGTATGGTCATGCACCGATTATCGCGGCGCGCAGGACGACTGCCGCTTCAGGCCTAGCGGTGATGGCCGCGGTGCCCATGGTGGCCGCGATAGCCGGGGTGAGCGCGGTAGCCATAACCGTAGTGATAACGCACGGCAGGAACAACGATGACCGGTGCCGGTTCCACGTACACACCTTGCGGGTAAACGGCCACCGGACGCCCTATCGGTGCCACCACGCAGCCGGACAATAAGGCGGCGACGCCGGCTGTGGCCAGCGCGGCGAAAAGGCGCAAGTACTTCATGGAAAGCTCCTGTTGTTAGAGCTTTAACGTCTGGTCTGCCGGCCGGCCTGACATTCGGTTTGCAAAGGCCGGTAACGCGGTGTAAACAAGGTCCCCACGCTCGTCAGCTTGAATCCGCCGCCACATCCAGCAGGGCCAGAAAGGCCGTTTCGTCGAGCACGGCAATACCAAGCTCCTGTGCCTTGACCAGCTTGCTGCCGGCCTCGGCCCCGGCCACCACATAGTCGGTTTTTTTGCTGACTGAGCCGGCCACCTTGCCGCCGGCGGCTTCCACCCGGTCTTTGGCCTGGTCCCGGCTCAGTGTCGGCAAGGTGCCGGTGATGACAAAGGTCTTGCCCGACAGCGGCTGCGGCGCCCGGGCAGCGGGCTCGCCCTCGACCCAGTTCACGCCGCAGGCGCGCAACTGCTCGACCACCTCGCGGTTGTGCGCCTGGTCGAAGAAGGTGCGCAGGCTTTTGGCGACTATGGGGCCTACATCGCTGACTTCCAGCAACTGCTCCTCGGTGGCGTCCATGATGGCATCAAGCTTGCCAAAATGGCGTGCCAGTTCTTTCGCGGTGGCTTCACCCACATGGCGTATGCCCAGGCCGAAGAGAAAGCGCGGCAAGGTGGTGGTCTTGGACTTTTCCAGCGCCTGCAGCAGGTTCTGCGCCGACTTGTCGGCCATGCGCTCCAGCCCGGCCAGCGCCGTCAGGCCCAGTCTGTAAAGATCGGGCAAGGTGCGGATGATGTGGGCATCGACCAGTTGTTCGACCAGCTTGTCACCGAGGCCTTCGACTTCCACCGCGCGGCGATGGGCATAGTGCAGGATGGCTTCCTTGCGCTGGGCGCTACAGAACAGGCCGCCGGTGCAGCGGTAATCGGCCTCCCCCTCCTCCCGCACCGCGTCCGAGCCGCAGACCGGGCAGATTCGTGGCATGGTGAACTGCGGCGCGTCTTTCACACGTTTGTCGGCCAGCACGCTGACCACCTCGGGAATCACGTCACCGGCGCGGCGCACGATGACGCTGTCACCGACCCGCACGTCCTTGCGGCGCGCTTCGTCCTCGTTGTGCAGCGTCGCGTTGGTCACCGTCACGCCACCGACAAACACCGGCGCGAGTTTGGCCACCGGCGTCAGTTTGCCGGTCCGGCCGACCTGCACATCGATCGCCAGCACGGTGGTGATCTGCTCCTGCGCCGGGTATTTGTGCGCCACCGCCCAGCGCGGCTCACGCGTGACGAAGCCGAGTTTTTTCTGCAGGGCCAGGCTGTTGACCTTGTACACCACACCGTCGATGTCGTAAGGCAACTGATCCCGTTCACGTGCGATCCTGGCGTGAAACGCTATCAATTCAGGAGCCCCTTGCGCAATCTGTGTCTGGGCCGCGACCGGAAAACCCCATGATTTGAGGGTCAGCAGCAATTGCAGGTGGGTCTCGAACTGCGGACCGCCCTCTTCCTGCGGCGTGACTTCGCCCAGGCCGTAGGCAAAAAAGCTCAAGGGGCGTTGGGCCGCGATGCCCGGGTCCAGTTGCCGCACCGCGCCGGCCGCGGCGTTGCGCGGATTGACGAAAGTCTTCTCGTTTTTTGCGCCCTGGGCGATTTTTTCGCGCTGCTTCTCATTGAGCGATTCAAAATCGTCGCGCCGCATGTAGACCTCGCCGCGCACCTCCAGCACAGCGGGCGCATCTGCCGGCAGCCGCAGGGGGATTTGCCGGATGGTGCGTATGTTCTGGGTGACGTCCTCACCGGTCTCGCCGTCGCCGCGTGTCGCGGCCTGCACCAGCACGCCTTTTTCATAACGAAGGTTCATCGCCAGACCGTCAAATTTGAGCTCGGCGACGTACTCGACCGGCGCGTCCGACTCGCCCAGCGCCAATTCCTTGCGCACACGGGTGTCGAAGTTCTGCGCGCCACTCGCCTCGGTGTCGGTTTCTGTGCGAATGCTGAGCATGGGCACGGCGTGGCGCACGCTGGCGAACTGCTCCAGCGGCTTGGCGCCCACACGCCGGGTCGGCGAATCCGGGCTGGCCAGCTCCGGGTGCAAGGCCTCCAGCACCTGAAGTTCCTGAAACAGCCGGTCGTACTCCGCGTCAGGAATGGTGGGCTCGTCAAGGACGTAATAGCGGTGCGCATGCTTGTGCAGCTCTTCGCGCAAGCTTGCCACCCGGGCAACAGCACTGGCCGGCGGCGCGGAGGGCTCCCCGAACATGTCTTTGGTCACCATGGGAAACGCTGAAAAAATCAGGATGCCATCAGGAAAACAGGCGCCGGCCCAGCGCCGAGCCGGCCGGCATGTCGCGCTCTTCCAGGGTGTTGTAGAGCTGCTCCAGATCGGCGTGAATCGCCTCCATGGCTTCGGGGCTGATGGTTTGTCCCTGGTCGTCGATGATGATGCCGTCCATGCTGGTGGCCAGGGCAATCGCGGCTTCGCACATGCGCACAAAAGGCTGCTCGCCGCGCGCCACCTGCGGCACATCGAGCGACAGCGTGAGTTCGCGCAGGGCCGTCTGTTCCGGGTCTTCGGCCATGGCGGCCTGGCTGTCAAATGCCAGGCCGAGTATGGGCGCGTGGCCGGCCCCGCCTGCGGGCAGCACCATGCGGCCGGGAATGGAACCGGCGACAAAACCCTGCTTGGCAGCACTTTGCTGCACATAACCGGGGCTCCAGGCGGTGTTTTTGGCGCGCAGGGTGAAACCCAGTTGTGCGTCATGTGTGCTGGCAAACTGGTCCAGCTCGCGGGCCCGCGCGACCTCTTCAAGCATGTCTGGAAACTCGGGCTGGCCGTCCACGGCGTCGGCAAAAGCCTGCGCCTTGACGACAAACTCCGAAAACTCGATCTGGTTCAGCGCCCCCGTGCGATTGGCCAGTTGCACCCCAGCCTGAAAAGCGCTGTAGCGCTGGCCCGGTACCGGGGTTTCCCAGACGCTGCTGTGTACGTTGCGTCCTTCAATCGCGAACGGCTTGCTGCCGGCGCGGCGCGAACCAGGCATGGCGGCCAGCGCGGCCTCGCCCGACACCGGTGCATCCACGGCGACAGGCGCGATGACGTCGATCAGGGCATCCAGCCCGGGTTTTTTCTCGGGTACGGTCAGTGCGGTCAGGGCGTCGAGGCTGGAGTCCTGGTCAAAGCCGGGCTCCTGACGCTCGGGCTGCGCGTCCACAGCCGGCGCATCGGCAGGGCCAGTGGCCAGCGGATCGGGCTCGGGCTGGCGCGGCAGGTTTTTGCGCGCCGACCAGGCGCCATGGGCGACCACAAGGGCCAGCACCAGGCCGCCGATGATGGCCAGGCTGATCTGAAGTGTGCTCATCTGGAGATTGCCCCCACGTTCGCTCGCTGCGCGTAGCTTACGAGGCCTTGCAGGCCGCCGCTCGCCAGAGGCTTCGCTTCTGTTGCCTGTTCAAACCTGCTCAAGCAGGTTTGAAGCCGCAGGCAACAGCCCCGGGGGGGCCGAACTTGCTCGGGGCGGCCCTTCGCTGCGTTCATGCCGCCTCCACAAAACCAAGCGCTGCTTCCATATCCACCGCCACAATGCGCGACACGCCCTGCTCCTGCATGGTCACGCCTATCAGTTGTTCGGCCATTTCCATCGCGATCTTGTTGTGGCTGATGAAGAGGAACTGGGTTTCCTTGCTCATGCTGGCCACCAGTTTGGCATAACGTTCTGTGTTGGCATCGTCCAGCGGTGCGTCGACCTCGTCCAGCAAACAAAACGGCGCCGGATTGAGCTGGAAAATCGCGAACACCAGCGCAATCGCGGTCAAGGCCTTTTCGCCGCCTGAGAGCAGGTGGATGGTCTGGTTTTTCTTGCCCGGCGGCTGCGCCAGCACCTGCACGCCGGCGTCGAGGATTTCCTCGCCGGTCATCATCAGTTTGGCGTTGCCGCCGCCAAACAGGCGCGGGAACATCTCGCCAAAATGCCGGTTCACGGTTTCAAAGGTGCTCGACAGCAGCTCGCGCGTTTCCATGTCGATTTTCTTGATCGCATCTTCCAGCGTCGCCATGGCTTCATTCAGATCGGCCGACTGCGCATCGAGAAACTGCTTGCGCTCACGCGCACTGCTCAGTTCGTCGAGCGCAGCCAGGTTCACCGCGCCCAGCGACTGGATTTCGCGGTTGATGCGGTCAATCTCGCCCTGCAGGCCGGTCAGCCGCACATTGCCGCTCTGAATGGACTGTTCCACCGCCGCCAGGTCGGCCTGGGCGTCCAGCAGCAGCTGGCTGTACTGCTCGAAGCCCAGGCGTGCGGCCTGCTCCTTGAGCTGGAATTCGGTGATGCGCTGGCGCAGCGGGTCCAGCTCGCGCTCCAGTTGCAGGCGGCGCTCGTCACTGGCGCGCAATTTGGTGGTCAGGTCGTCGTACTGGCTGCGTTTGGCGCCCAGGTCGGCCTCGCGCTCGAGTTTGACCGCCAGCGCACTTTGCAGGCCGGCCTGCGCAGCGGCGTCGGTCAGGCGCGACAGTTCTTCCTGCGCACGTTGCTCTTCATCGGCAATCGTCGCGGCCTGCTGCGCTGCAATCGCGATGGAACGGGCCAGTTCGTCGCGGCGCGAGGCCAGGCTGCGCAGGGCAAACTGCGCCTCCTGCGACTGGCGTTCCAGTGCGCGCTGCTGCTCGCGCGATTCATTGAGTTTGCGTTCGCCCTCAATCACGCGGTCATCGAGCTGGGCGTGGCGCTCCTGGCTGTCGGCCAGCTGCATGTCGAGCTCTTCAAAACGCGCTTCGGCCGTGAGCTTGCGCTCCTGCAAATCATTCGTCTGCGCATCGATTTCAGCCAGATCGGTGGCGATTTGCTCGCTGCGCGCGCGGGTTTGTTCGGCCAGTTGGGTCAGGCGGAGCACTTCGACCTGCAGTTCATGCGTGCGGCTCTGGCCTTCGGCGGCCTCGCGGCGCGCCGTCGCCAGGCGCTGGGCCGCATCGGCATAAGCGGCTTCGGCGCGAATCAGCGCGCTGCGCGCCTCGTCGCTGATCAGGGCCTGACCACGCAGCTGTTTCTCGATGTTCTCGATTTCCTGGGCGCGCGCCAACAGGCCGGCCTGCTCGGAGTCCTGGGCGTAAAAACTCACGCTGAAATGTGTCACGGCGTGACCGGTCTGGACGTAAATCACTTCACCGGCCTGCAGTTGCTGGCGTGCGGCCAGAGCTTCGTCCAGGCTGGCAGCGGTCAAACAGCCGTGCAGCCAGTCGCCCAGCAGGGCCGCCTGACTGGCATCACCGAGGCGCAAAAAGTCGGCCAGCGGCTTCAGGCCGCTGCCGGATACCTTGGCGGGTGCGGCCGCGGCGGGCGGCGAATAAAAAGAGAGTTTGGCGGGCGGCGTGTCGCGCCCGTCGGTGCCGGCAAAACCGCGCACCATGTCCAGACGGCTGACTTCGAGTGCGCCTAGCCGCTCCCGCAGCGCGGCCTCGAGGGCATTCTCCCAGCCCTGCTCGATGTGGATGCGGCTCCACAGGCCCTGCAGGCTGTCGAGCCCGTGTTTGGCCAGCCAGGGTTTGAGCTTGCCGTCGGTCTTGACCTTTTCCTGCAGCGCCTTGAGCGCTTCCATGCGCGCCGACAGGTCGGCCTGTTTGGCCGACTCGGTGTTGACGGCCTGCTGTTTGTGGCGCCGGTCTTCGTCGAGTTGCGGCACGCTGTCGGTGAGTTCGTGCAGGCGCGCCTCAACCATTTCCTGGTTTTCCTGTGCGGCGGCAAATTGCGCGTTCAGGTTGAGCAGACGTGTTTCATCGGGGGCATTGAGCGCGTTTTTGTCGGCACTGAGCCGCTCATGGCGCAGGCCCAGCGCGCGCGACTGCTCTTCAATGTTGCGCTGGTCGGCCGCCAGCACCTGGATTTGTTGCTGTACTTGGGCGACGCTGGCGCGCTGCTCATTGGCTTTGGCCTGCGCGGCGCGCAGCGCTTCTTCCAGCGCCGGCAACTGCCCGGCCTGGTCTTCGCTCTGGGCAGCAAGCAATTCGGACTGCTCTTCAGCCTGCAGCGCCTGCGCGGCCAGGCTTTCGGTTTCCAGCGCGGCGTCATCCTTGCGCGCGGCCCACTGGCTGGTTTGTTCTTTCAGTTGCAGCAGGCGCTGCTCAACACGCTGACGGCCTTCGACCACAAAACGGATCTCAGCTTCAAGGCGCCCCACTTCCGCGCTGGCTTCGTACAACTTGCCCTGGGCCTGGTTCACATGGTCGCCGGCGGCGTAATGGGCCTGGCGTATGGTCTCCAGGTCGGCCTCGATGTGGCGCAAATCGGCAATGCGGCTTTCGAGCTCATTGACGGTTTTTTCTGCGTCCAGCTTGACCTTGGCCTGATCGGCCTCGCTCTCGGCGCGTTTCAAAAACCAGAGTTGTTGCTGCTTGAGCGTCGCGTCGGCATGCAGCGCGTTGTAACGCAGCGCGACCTCGGCCTGTTTTTCGAGTTTTTCGAGGTTGGCATTGAGCTCGCGCAGGATGTCTTCGACGCGGGTCAGGTTCTCGCGCGTGTCGCTGAGACGATTCGCGGTTTCGCGCCGGCGCTCCTTGTATTTGGAAACACCGGCGGCTTCTTCGAGAAACAGGCGCAGCTCTTCGGGCTTGGACTCGATGATGCGGCTGATCGTGCCCTGGCCGATGATGGCGTAGGCGCGCGGGCCCAGGCCGGTGCCCAGGAACACGTCCTGCACGTCACGCCGGCGCACCGGCTGGTTGTTGATGTAGTAGCTGGAGGTGCCGTCGCGCGTCAGCACACGTTTGACGGCGATTTCTGCAAACTGGCCCCACTGGCCGCCGGCGCGGTGGTCGGCATTGTCAAACACCAGCTCGACGCTGGAGCGGCTGGCCGGTTTGCGCAGATTCGTGCCGTTGAAAATAACGTCCTGCATGGACTCGCCGCGCAGCTCGGAGGCCCGGCTTTCGCCGAGCACCCAGCGCACCGCGTCCATGATGTTGGACTTGCCACAACCGTTGGGGCCGACCACGCCGACCAACTGACCCGGCAAAACAAAATTGGTGGGTTCAGCAAACGACTTGAACCCGGATAACTTGATCGAATTGAGACGCACGGCGGACCCTGTTTTCTTGTTCGCGCTTTGAAGCTAAGCCATTGATTTTTATGGCGCTTTTGGGAGGCGCTCGACCTGCCCCCAGCGCTGCAGAGCTGCAATGTTACCCGAGGCAGTGCGCCTGGCCGCTGTAAAAAAGGGTGACCTGGTTCCAAACCGCCGTGTGGCCGGCCGACCCGCAGGGCGTCAACCCCCCGCTGGTCTCAGCGTCATGCATCAAATTGGCCTCCAGCCCTTGTGTGGCATGCGTGGGACGCTCTCTTTTCAGGAGCAAGCCAGGCACGCCCCAGTCATGTCAGGCGCGACCGGCGTCCGACACCGGATAATCCGGGCCATGAATCCCCTGTTGAAACGCCTGCAGCCCTATCCTTTTGAGCGGCTGCGCCAGCTCCATGCCGGTGTCACGCCCAACCCGGCATACCGACCGATCAGCCTGGGCATTGGCGAGCCCAAACATGCGACACCGGAGCTGATCAAGAGCGCCCTGACCCAGAGCCTCGCCGGCCTGGCCAGTTACCCGGCCACGGCGGGTGAGCCGAAACTGCGCGAGTCCATGGCGGGCTGGATGTATCGCCGCTACGGCCTGACGCTGGACCCGCTGACACAAATCCTGCCGGTCAACGGCTCGCGCGAAGCCTTGTTTGCACTGGCTCAGACCGTCATCGATCCGACCCAGCCGGGTGCAACGGTGGTGAGCCCGAATCCTTTTTACCAAATCTACGAAGGCGCAGCCCTGCTGGCCGGCGCCAACACCTGGTTTGCACCCAGCGACCCGGCGCGCAATTTTGCAGTGGACTGGGCCGCCGTGCCGCAAGAGGTCTGGCAAAAGACGCAGTTGCTGTTTGTCTGCTCGCCCGGCAACCCGACCGGCGCTGTCATGGGGCAGGAGGAGTGGAGGCAGCTATTCGAACTCAGCGACCGTTATGGTTTTGTGATCGCGTCGGACGAGTGTTACAGCGAGATTTACTTTCGCGACGAGCCACCGCTGGGCTCGCTGCAGGCCGCTGCACAACTGGGCCGGCATGGCTTCAAAAACCTGATCGCCCTGACCAGCCTGTCCAAACGCAGCAATGTGCCGGGCCTGCGCAGCGGTTTTGTGGCCGGCGACGCGGCACTGATCAAGCCTTTTTTGCTCTACCGCACCTACCACGGCAGCGCGATGAGCCCCATCGTGCAGGCCGCCAGCATCGCCGCCTGGAACGATGAGCAACATGTGGTCGAGAATCGCGCGCTGTACCGCGCCAAGTTTGCCCAGGTCACGCCCATGCTGGCCGCTGTGATGGACGTGGCCTTGCCCGATGCCGGCTTTTACCTCTGGGCCGGAATCCCCCCAGGCTTCCAGGGTGACGACGCCGCATTCGCGCGCGACTTGCTCGCTCTTTACAATGTGGTGGTGTTACCCGGCAGCTACCTGGCCCGTGAAGCCCAGGGCCGGAACCCGGGCGCAGGCCGTATCCGCATGGCGCTGGTGGCTGAAACCGCCGAATGTGTTGAAGCCGCCCAGAGAATTGTTCAATTTATCCAATCCACCTGATCATTCCAAAATGAACCAAGACCAACTGCAAAGCATCATCAACGCCGCCTGGGAGGACCGTGCGAATCTGTCGCCGCAAGCCGCATCGAAAGAAATCCAGGACGCGGTGGAGCACACGATTTCCGAGCTCAATGGCGGCCGTCTGCGTGTCGCCACACGCCAGGGTGTGGGCCAGTGGACCACACACCAGTGGATCAAGAAGGCCGTGTTGCTGAGTTTTCGCCTGAAAGACAATGTGTTGATGCGCGCCGGTGACCTCGGCTTTTATGACAAGGTGCCGACGAAGTTTTCACACCTGAGCGAGCAGGAAATGAAAGCCAGCGGCGTGCGTGTGGTGCCGCCCGCTGTGGCACGGCGTGGCAGCTACATCGCCAAGGGTGCGATCCTGATGCCCAGTTACGTGAACATAGGCGCTTATGTCGATGAAGGCAGCATGGTGGATGCCTGGGCCACGGTGGGCAGCTGCGCCCAGGTCGGCAAAAATGTGCATCTCTCCGGGGGTGTCGGCCTGGGCGGTGTGCTGGAGCCGCTGCAGGCGAATCCAACCATCATTGAAGACAACTGTTTCATAGGTGCCCGCTCCGAAGTGGTCGAGGGCGTGATCGTGGAGGAAAACTCGGTCATCTCCATGGGGGTCTACATCGGCCAGAGCACGCCGATTTACGACCGCGAAGCCGACACCGTGACCTATGGCCGCGTACCGGCGGGTTCAGTCGTGGTCTCGGGCAACCTGCCCAAGGCCGGCGGCAAATACTCGCTGTACTGTGCGGTCATCGTCAAGAAGGTGGACGCCAAAACGCGCGCCACGACCAGCCTGAACGACTTGCTGCGCGATTGATCTGCGATGGCTGAAGCAATTACCCCGGCACCGAAAGGCGCACCCATGAGCACGATGGAGAGAATTCTTCGTTTGATGGCCGAGAAAAAGGCTTCCGACGTTTACCTGTCCGCCAATTCGCCGGCGCTGATCAAGATCAACGGCGAAGCCATACCGATCAACAACCAGATCCTGCCTTCGGACGCGCCGCGCAACCTGCTGGCCGAGGTGCTGCCACCGGCCCGTATCGAGGAACTGGAAGAACTCGGTGAGCTCAACATGGCTTTTCCGGTGGCTGGTGTCGGCAACTTCCGCATCAGCGCTTTCCGGCAGCGCAGCACCTATGCGGCCGTGATCCGTTTTGTGCCAACAGAAATCCCGCCGCTGGAAAGCCTGAAGGTGCCGCCCATACTGTCCACGCTGATCATGGAAAAACGCGGCCTGCTGCTGATGGTAGGAGCCACCGGCGCCGGCAAAAGCACCACGCTGGCAGCCATGATGGACCACCGCAACGCCACCCAGCCCGGACATATCCTGACGATTGAAGACCCGGTGGAGTTTTTGTTCACCAACAAGCGCTCGGTGGTGAACCAGCGTGAGGTCGGCAGCGACACGCAATCGCTGCAGGTGGCGCTGAAAAACGCGTTGCGCCAGGCGCCCGACGTGATTTTGATCGGCGAGATCCGCGACCGTGAAACCATGTCGGCAGCAATTGCCTATGCGCAATCCGGCCACCTGTGCCTGGCCACCATGCATGCCAACAACAGCTACCAGGCGCTGAACCGCATCCTGAGTTTTTACCCGGTCGAGGTGCGCACCACCATGCTCGGCGACCTGGGCGCGGCCATGAAAGCCATTGTCTCGCAGCGACTGCTGCGTACCCAGGCCGGTGGCCGCGCACCGGCGGTTGAGGTCATGCTCAACACCAAGCTGATTTCGGAGTTGATCGAAAAAGGTGACTTTTCCGGCGTCAAGGAAGCGATGGAAAAATCCATGGCCGAGGGTTCGCAAACCTTCGAGCAGGACATTGCGCGGCTGATTGTGGACGGCTCCGTGACGCGCAAGGAGGGCCTGCTCCACGCCGACTCACCCACCAACCTGATGTGGCGCCTGGAGAACGACTTCGCCAACGCGGCCAAAGCGACAGAGGAGCCCGAGGACGATCCGGATGACGAGCCCTCGTTCACCGAGATCACGCTGGACGTGAAACACTAGGCATGTCGCGAACGCTGCACCTCACCGAGCAACTGATTTCCTGCGCTTCCGTCACCCCCGACGACGCGGGCTGCCAGTCCATAATCGCCGCCCGGCTGCAGGCGCTGGGTTTTGAGTGTGAAACCATCAGCAGCGGGCCGGACCACTTCCGGGTCACCAACCTGTGGGCAAAGTTCAAGGGTTTCAGGCCTGCAGCCCAGGATGGGCGCGCGCAGTCAGCTCCTGAATTGATAGCGCCTCGGACCCTGGTCTTCGCCGGCCACACCGATGTGGTGCCGACCGGCCCGCTCGAGCAGTGGACCAGCCCGCCGTTTTCGCCCACGCATCGCGACGGTGTGTTGTACGGCCGCGGCGCCGCCGACATGAAAACCTCGATTGCGGCCATGGTGGTGGCCGTCGAGGAGTTTCTGGCGGCCACACCGAAGCCGAATCTGTCCATCGCCTTCCTGATCACCAGCGACGAGGAAGGCCCGTCGGTGGACGGCACGGCCGTTGTGGTGCAGCAGCTCAAGGCGCGCGGCGAGGTACTGGACTACTGCATCGTCGGCGAGCCGACCTCGGTCGACCAGCTCGGCGACATGATCAAGAACGGCCGGCGCGGCACCCTGAGCGGCAAACTGGGCGTCAAGGGTGTGCAGGGCCACATCGCCTACCCGCACCTGGCCGACAACCCGATTCACCGCTTCGCCCCGGCATTGGCCGAGCTGGTGGCCACCGAATGGGACAAGGGCAACGCGTTTTTTCCGGCCACCAGCTGGCAGGTCTCGAATGTGCACAGCGGCACCGGCGCGTCCAACATCATCCCGGGTGAACTGGTGGTGGACTTCAACTTCCGCTTTTCGACCGAATCGACGGCCGAGGGCCTGAAAACGCGGCTCGAAGCCATTTTGCAGAAACACAAGCTCGACTACACCCTGAAGTGGACCCTGGGCGGCCAGCCCTTTTTGACCACGCCGGGCGAACTGGTGCAGGCGGTCAGCGATTCCATCCAGACCGAGACCGGTATCAAGACCGAACTTTCCACCACCGGCGGCACCAGCGACGGGCGTTTCATCGCCAGCATCTGCCCGCAGCTGATCGAGTTCGGACCCATCAACGCCTCCATCCACAAGATTGATGAACATGTGCTCGTCAGCTCGCTGGACCCGCTCAAAAACATCTACAAGGGCGTGCTGGAGCGCCTGGCCGCCTTGTGAGCAGCGCGCAGCCGACGACCGTCATCGCGCTGGTCGAACACTGGGCCGACCGGCTCGAGGCCGCCGGCCTCACACTGGCCGACGGCTTCGGCCAGGGCACGCTGACCGCTTTTGACGAAGCGGCCTGGCTGGTGTTGTGGTCACTGGGCCTGCCGCTGGATGAGCTCGATGAAGAGGAAAACACGGCGGTCAGCGCCGCTGATGCTGAAAAAATTGCCAGCCTTCTGGAAGCACGCATACACACTCGCAAACCCGCGGCCTACCTGACACGCGAAGCCTGGCTGCAGGGTGTGCCGTTTTATGTCGATGAACGCGTGATCATTCCGCGCTCGCTGATTGCCGAGCTGCTGGTGGATGAAAGCATAGACCCCTGGCTCAATGAATCCACCCGGCGTGTACTGGACCTGTGCACCGGCAACGGCAGCCTGGCCATCCTGGCCGCCATGGCCTGGCCCGAGGTGGCGGTGGATGCCGCCGACATCAGCAGCGACGCATTGGCCGTGGCCAGAATCAATGTGGACGTGCATGAGTTGCAGCAGCGCATCACGCTGATCGCCTCCGACGGCCTGGCGGCTTGCCCCGGCCCCTATGACCTGATTTTGTGCAATCCGCCCTATGTCAACGCCGCCACCATGGCCGCCCTGCCGGCTGAATTCAGGGCCGAACCCCCCCTGGCATTGGCCGGTGGCGAGGACGGCATGGACTTCATCAGAAGCCTTTTTCTAAACGCTGCCGCCCATATGAGCGAAAATGCGGTATTGGTGCTGGAAATCGGCAATGAGCGCGGGCATTTTGAACGCGCCTTTCCCGGGCTTGAACCCCTGTGGTTCGAGACCAGCGCCGGCCCGGATCAGGTCTTGCTCCTCACGCGCCAGCAGCTGGCCTGAAACCTGCGTCCTGGCTTCCACGGCTGTGAATGCCGAACAATTTGTCTGTTTGAAATGATTACCCTTAAAAACGTGGTGCTGCGTCGCGGCGCCAAAGTGATTCTCGACAGCGCGTCTGTCAGCATGAACCCCGGTGAAAAAATCGGCCTGGTGGGGCGCAATGGCGCGGGCAAGTCTTCCTTGTTTGCCATGCTCAACGGCACGTTGCACGAAGACGGCGGCGAGTTCTACATTCCCGCGCAATGGCGCATGGCCCAGGTCGCCCAGGACATGCCCGAAACCGAACAAAGCGCCACCGACTATGTGATCGAAGGCGACGTGGTGCTGCTGGCTGCGCAGGCCGAGGTCACCGCATCTGAAGAAAGCGGCGACGGCGACCGCATGGCCCACGCCTACATGGAGCTTTATGACGCCGGTGCGCACGATGCGCAGGCGCGCGCACAGGCACTGATCCTCGGGCTGGGCTTCAAGGTCAGCGAGCTCGACAACCCGGTCAACAGCTTTTCCGGCGGCTGGCGCATGCGGCTGCAACTGGCGCGCGCACTGATGTGCCCGTCCGATCTGCTGCTGCTCGACGAACCCACCAATCACCTGGACCTGGACGCCCTGGTCTGGCTCGAAGCCTGGCTGCAGCGTTACCAGGGCACCATGCTGGTCATCAGCCATGACCGCGAATTCCTCGATGCCGTGACCGATGTCACCGTGCACATCGAACGCGCCAAGCTCACACGTTACGGCGGCAACTACAGCAAGTTCGAAGACCTGCGCGCCGAACAGATGGCGCTGCAGCAAGGTGCGTATTCCAAGCAGCAGGACAAGATTGCCCACCTGCAAAAATTCATTGCACGTTTCAAGGCCAAGGCCAGCAAGGCCAAACAGGCGCAGAGCCGCGTCAAGGCGCTGGACCGCATGGAAAAAATCGCGCCGCTGCTGGCCGAAGCCGACTTCACCTTCGAGTTCAAGGAACCGGCCAACCTGCCCAACCCCATGCTGTCGATGCAAAACGCTTACTTTGGCTACCCGCCGCCAGAAGATGCGCCTGAAGGCACACCACCTACCGTCATCGTGCAAAACGTCAGCAAATCGGTGCTGGCCGGTCAGCGTATAGGCATTCTGGGCGCCAACGGCCAGGGCAAATCAACCCTGGTCAAGACGATTGCGCGCGCCCTGGCGCCTATTCAAGGCGAGATGACCGAAGGCAAGGGGCTGAACATCGGCTACTTCGCCCAGCAGGAACTGGACGTCTTGCGCCCGGCCGACAACCCGCTGGAACACATGATCCGCCTGGTCAAGGAAGTCACGGCCGCCGGCAAAATGGGCAACCAGCCAACGCGCGAGCAGGACTTGCGCAGCTTTCTGGGCAATTTCAACTTCAGCGGCGACATGGTCAAACAGTCTGTCGGCAGCATGAGCGGCGGCGAAAAAGCCCGGCTGGTGCTGTGCATGATTGTCTGGCAGCGCCCCAACCTGCTGCTGCTCGATGAGCCAACCAACCACCTGGACCTGGCCACACGCGAGGCGCTGTCCATGGCGCTCAACGAGTTTGAAGGCACGGTCATGCTGGTCAGCCACGACCGCGCCTTGCTGCGTGCGGTGTGTGACGAGTTCTGGATGGTGTCGCAAGGCGGTGTGGCGCCGTTTGACGGTGACCTGGACGACTACCAGAAGTACCTTCTGGATTACGCCAAACGCCAGCGCGAAGAAGCAAAAAAATCGTCCGGCACCGCTGCGTCCTCCGCAGCCGCTACTAAAACAGAAGCAGCCAGTGCACAGCCGCCAAAGGCTGCAGCCGTTTTTGATGCCAAAAAACCGGGCGACAAAAAGAGCGATGCCCAGCGCCGCCAGCAACAATCGGACAGCACCAGGCCGCTGCGCAAGGAGCTGGAAAAAATTGACCAGCAAATGCAGACCCTCAGCACCGAGCGCGACAGGCTGCAGGCCGGACTGGCCGGCACGAGCGCAGCCCTCGAGCTGGCGCAGACCGGCAAGCGCCTCAAAGCCATCAACAGCGAACTCGGCACACTCGAAGAGCGCTGGCTGGAACTGACCGAGCAGATCGAAACCGCCGCGGCCTGAGCGTGTGCGGTTTGCGCCGCCCACCTACACCGCTGCGCGGAATTTCGGGCTAAAGTGGCGCCATGCCTACCGCCCTTCAAATGGCCTCTGACGACGCAGCCCTTGCGGCCGCCGTCGCCCGCAGCCGCAAACTCCTGAACAAACGCGCCATGGTGGCGGCCGCCGCCAGCGCCGTCCCCGTGCCGGGTCTTGACTGGGCGGTGGACGCCGCCATGCTGTCGCGGCTGATTCCCGAGATCAACAGGGAATTCGGCCTGACCCCGCAGCAACTCGACAGGCTGGAGCCGAAAAAGCGCGACCAGGTGCAAAAAGCCGTGACCATGGTGGGCTCGGTGCTGATTGGCAAACTCATCAGCCGCGACCTGGTGATCAAGGCCGCGACCAAAATCGGCATGCGCCTGACCACCAAACAACTTGCCAAATACGTGCCCTTTGCCGGCCAGATTGTTTCAGCGGCCGTCGGTTATGCGGCGATTCGTTATCTGGGCGAAGAACACATGAAGGACTGCATCCGCGTCGCGCGGGAGGCGCACCTCGAGGTGCCGCTGCTCGGCTACACCGCCTGAGGTCTTGCGCCTGCGGGCCAATCAGGCAAAGAAAAAGCGCCTGACTTTGCAGTCAGGCGCTTTCAAATCTGGTGGGGCCTGCGGGGGTCGAACCCACGACAAACGGATTAAAAGTCCGCTGCTCTACCAACTGAGCTAAGGCCCCAAGGCCCATCGTGAAATGAACCTGGTTTTTACTGCATCGTGTGCAGCAAAGCCTTGAATTATAGCGTCATTTTTTGGTGCTCTGCAAACTCACTCTGCAATTTTTCCCAGTACCCAGCCCGCTGCACACTGGCCAAAGGTGGCGGTCACACTGACGACCGATCCGTAGCCGTGACAGTTGAGGCTGCCGTCGCTTTGTGTGTCCCCGGAAAGCCCGCCTTCCGGCAATGCCGCAGGCTGCAAAACGGCCTCGCGGCTGAAGACACAGGCGACGCCGATTTTTCCCGTGCGTGCCGCGCCCTGCTCTTTGCGCAGGCGGTAACGCAGTTGTGCCAGCAAGGGGTCATGTGTGACCAGCGACAAGTCTTCGATATCGACCTTGTGCGCATGGCGTTTGCCACCGGCAGCGCCCACGCTGATGAAGTTGATCCTGTTTTGCAGGGCCCAGGCGGCCATCGCGGTCTTTGCCTTGACCTGGTCACAGGCATCAATCACCGACACCCCGGCACCCGCCGTCAACCCGGCCAGTGCCGGCCAGTTGGCCGCATCGACAAACTCTTCCACACAGAAAACTTCACAAGCCGGATGGATGTGGGCGATACGCTCCCGCATGGCCAGCACCTTGGCCTGGCCCACGGTGTTGTCGAGTGCGTGGATCTGCCGGTTGATGTTTGATTCTGCGATGTGGTCCAGGTCAATCAGCGTGAGCCTGGCCACACCACTGCGCGCCAGCGCTTCAGCGGCCCAGGAGCCGACGCCGCCCAAGCCCACCACCACCACATGGGCAGCGCGAATTTTCCGGGCGCCTGCCGCACCATACAGGCGGGCCAGACCACCGAAGCGCCGCTCGAGATCAGCCTCCACTAGACACTGCGCTCCAGCCGCCAGACCTGGTAACGCACGCCGGCCACGCAACCGGCCACGATGGCAGCCACTGCCACAAAACTGGTGGCGCTCAAGGTGGATATTCCCGACAGGCCTTGCCCCACGGTGCAGCCCATGGCGGCGACGCCGCCCACACCCATGAGCACCGCGCCGACCAGATGGTTGCCGGTGTCTTCGGCATCGCGGAAACCTTCCCAGCGGAAGCTGCGTGACAGCAGCGCATACAGCGCCGAACCGGCGACCACACCGAACACCGACACGATGCCAATCGTCAGCAGCTTGGTCTTGTCACTGAAAAACATGAACCAGTCCACGGTGTAGGCCACGGGCGAGACAAAACTCAGCGCTTCCATGCGGCCGGAATTCGTGGCCAGAAAGGTCTCCTGCAGGGTGTCGGGATGTTCGGCCACATAAGCCAGGTGGCCGCTGACCCACCACATGCCCACAATCACCGCGCCAATGCCCAAACCGGCCAGCAGGTTGTCCAGGCGGCGGAAGTCCGGGCCCAGCAGGGCCCAGACGATCAGGCCACCGCCCAGCAGCACAGCGATCGCCAGCCCGGCCACAGCCGGTGACACGCCCGCCACTGCAGCGGCCCAATTGGACAAAGCGGCATTGCTTGAAAAATCAATCGCCACCCGATCCACCGTGGCGACACGCAGCACGGCCGTGATGCCCTTGAGGGTCGCAAACGCGGCCACACCCATGACCAGAAACACCACCAGCGATTTGAGGTTGCCGCCACCTATGCGCACCAGTGTCTTGCTGCCGCAACCTGAAGCCAGCACCATGCCAAAGCCGAACATGCCGCCACCGACCAGCGCCGACAGCCAGATAAAACGGTTTGAGGCATACAGGGTTTTGGAAGGGTCAATCAGCCCGGCGGCAGCCATGCCGTAAAAGCCGATCATGGCGACACCGATGGCCATGCCCCACATGCGCATGCGTGTCCAGTCGCCCATGTTGACAATGTCGCTGACGGCGCCCATGGTGCAGAAGTGGGTGCGCTGTGCAATCGCGCCAAACAGCGCAGCCAGGATAAAGGCCGCCCAGAGAACCTGGGTGGTCAGTGTATTGAGTTGAGTGATGTCCATCGCCCGATTTTAGGGCGTCCAGAGTGGATGCTCCCTCTTCACCAGCAGGGGCCGCGGAACCGGCTCCGCCGGGCCGCAGGCGCAGCGGCCCCCTCGGGGGGCAGGGAGCTACGCGCAGCGAGCGACCGTGGGGGCTTTATTTCAATTTGCTCAAGCGCTCTTTGGCCACCGAAGAGGCTTCCGACTGCGGATAGGCCTTGATCAGGTCTTCCAGCGTCTTGCGGGCGGCTTTGGTGTCCTTGAGTTCGACCTGGCAATTGGCAATCGCCAGAACGGCCTCGGGCGCGCGCACATGCTCGGAGTCGGTGGCGACCAGCATGCGGAAATTGCTGATCGCGTCCCTGTAATTGCGCAAGGCGTACTGCGCATTACCGAGCCAGAACAGGGCCGGTGCCTTGTAGCCGCTTTGCGGATAACGCTTGAGAAAGTTGACGAACGCCGTTTGTGCCGGTGCAAACTCGCCCTTGCGCAGCACCGCCAGCGCCGCATCAAACTCCTGCTTTTCTGCCGGGTCGGCGACAAACTCCTTGCCGTCCACCGAAATTTTTGAGGGTTCGAACTTGCGCAGCCTTTCGTCCACCCCCTGAGACAGGTCTTTCTGGGTCCGCTGCACCTCCGCAAGGTCGCGCGCGAATTGCTCACCCTGCCCGCGCATTCTGGCCAGCTCGCCGCGCAACACCTCGATCTGGCCGGACAAATCGAGCATGCTGCGGCGCAGCTGGGCATTGTCCTCGTTGGCTTTTCGCAGTTCATCCGTCAGGCGCAACTGCGAGGCATCGAGCCGCTGGCGCATCTCCAGAATGGCCTTGCGCGCCTCGTCGTCCTCAAACAGGCCGGCATGGGCAGTCAGAGACAGCGTGCAGGCCAGCGCGCAGGTCAGCGCGCCAAAAACGGTGCGTAAGGTCTTCAAGGTGAGTGCTCCGGCTTAGCGGTAGTTGAACTCGGCGCGGCGGTTTTTGGCAAAGGCCTCCTCATCAGAGCCCGAGACCGCCGGTTTTTCTTCACCAAAACTCACGGCTTCGATCTGGCTGTCGCTGGCACCCAGCAACGCCAGCGCCCGGCGCACGGCTTCTGCACGCTTTTGACCCAGCGCCAGGTTGTACTCGCGCCCACCGCGCTCATCGGTACTGCCTTCAATGACCAGTTTTCTGGCCTTGTTGGCGCTCAGAAAACGGGCATGGGCTTCCACCGTGGCTTGCGCCTCGGGCTTGATGACAAAGCTGTCGTAGTCGAAGTAAATCACCCGGGCGGCACCGGCCGGGCCAGCCAGCGACGGGTCGGTGGCGCCAATCAGCACCGGCGCCACGTCGCGTGCAGCCACACCGGTAGCGTCGCCGCCACCCGGCGCGACGGCGGTTGCCGTCCGGTTTTCCACAGGGGCCTCATTGAGTTTGACGCCCGAGCTGCATCCCACCACGGCGGCGCTGAGGACAAAGGTGCTGGCGAGTGCGATAAGGATACGTTTCATGAGGACTACTTTCTTCAAAAGAACAAAAAGGGCTAGAACCAGGGCTGTGCGGATCACCTTTGAAAAGGTCCCCAGTCAGGTTCGCGGAGGTCTCCGGTGGCGCCCGTCAGGCGGGCCTTGATCTTGCCGTCCAGCGTGGTGGTCAGCAGCGCTTCCCTGCCCTGCTGCTGGGTGGCATAAACAATCAATCGGCTGTTGGGCGCAAAACTCGGGCTTTCGTCGGCGTTGGTGTCGGTGATGGCCACCGCAGTTCCCTTGCCGAGTTCCATCAGGTGCAGCTTGAAAGCACCACCTATGCGTGAAATATAGGCGAGCCAGCGGCCATCGGGGCTGATGGCCGGTGATATGTTGTAACTCCCTGTGAAGGTCACGCGTTCGGCATTGCCCCCACTGGCGGCCATGCGGTAAATCTGCGGTGAACCGCCGCGGTCGCTGACAAAATAAACCAGTCGTCCATCGGGTGAAAAAGCCGGCTCGGTGTCTATGCTGGAAGACTGGGTCAGGCGGCGCGGCTCGCCGCCCGCAGCAGAGATCGCGTACAGCTGCGAGCCGCCGTCACGGCTCAGCGTGGCCACCAGCTGGTTGCCGTCGGGCGCCCAGGCCGGCGCACTGTTGGAGCCGCGGAAATTGGCCAGCAAACGGCGCTTGCCGGAGGCCACATCGTGGGCATAAATCACCGGCTTGCGCGACTCGAACGACACATAGGCCAGTTGCGCGCCGTTCGGTGACCAGGCCGGGGAAATGATGGGCTCGGGGCTGGTCAACGCAGACTGCGCGCCCTCGCCGTCAGAGTCTGCCACCCACAGGTTAAAGCGCTGGCCGGCCTTGGTGACGTAGGCAATGCGGGTGGAAAAGATGCCTTTTTCGCCGGTCAGTTTTTCATACACAAAGTCCGCGATGCGGTGCGCCGACAAACGCAAATCACCCTGCGGCACAACATAACTCTGGCCGCCCAGGCCGGCGCCGCGCACCACATCCCACAAATAGCAACGCACATCAAAACGGCCGTCGGCCAGGCGCGTCACGCTGCCTGTCAACAGGGAGTCGGCGGCGCGCTGGCGCCACACAGTCAGATCGGGCTTGGTACTTTCATCGAGGTTGTTGCCGCTGGCATCGACCGCACGGAACTGGCCGCTGCGCTCCAGATCGGCCTGCACAATCGCGGCAATTTTTTGCGGCGATTGCGCATCCCCGCGGAAACTGGCGATGGCAATGGGCAACTGGGTCAGGCCCACACCCGAGACCTCAACCCGGAACTGGGACCATGCGGGAAATGCCGCCAGCGCGCCCAGGCCACCGGTCACACCGGCCAGAAAGCTGCGCCGCCCTGCAGGCGGACAGATGAATGAAGAAGGGTCAGGTTTTTTGGGGTGCATGTTGCTGATTCAGGCAGTAAAGAGTGAAGTATTTGCCAAAGGCGGCCTGGGCCTGCATGGCGCATACGGCAAAGCCCATGCTGCCATCGAGAAAGCCGAGCCGGAAAAAATAACTCTTGATGAAGGCCATCAGGCCCGATGTTACCGCCCGCGGCATGGAACTCGGCTTGCCGCGCGCATGGGCCTGTTCGGCCCACGCCATGCTGTACTGCTCGAGCTTGCGCCAGTAGTGCGCGGGAGTGGGGTAGCTGTAGTGCAGCAGGCGGCCCTTCAGGCGCAAACGCGCACCAGAACTCAAAAGCACACGTTCATGCACCAGGTCCTCGCTGAATCTGGCCTGTCCGCGCCGGAACAGCCTCAGCACAAAGTCGGGGTTCCAGCCGCAATGGTGTATCCATTGCCCGCAAAACTGGGTCAGGCGCGGAATGTCAAAGGCATCGGCACCGCGATCGGCCATGGCCCGCTGGATCTCAAGGGCCAGCTCGGGCGTCACGCGTTCATCGGCGTCTATCGACAGCACCCACTCGCCGGTGACCAGACTCAGGGCCAGGTTTTTTTGCGGGCCAAAACCTGGCCAGGTCTGGGTCTGCGTCACTTCTGCACCGAATGCGGTGGCAATCGCGCGCGTGTTGTCGCTGCTGCCGCTGTCCACCACCACCCACTGGTCGGCGAAACTGACGGACTCCAGGCATGCCTGCAAATTGGCCTCTTCGTTTTTGGTGATGATGATGACGGACAGGCTCATGGATGGCGTACTGTGTATGAGCCCGGGGTCGGATGGCTGATCAAGCCCCATTGTGGGAGCCGGACCCAGGCTGGTTTGTAGGAATTGGCCACCAATTGTTCCACGATAATGCAGGCTTGCTTACTCAACCGGGCCTCCGGCGCGATCCATGCCAATTTCGATGCCAGCCATCCCAGTCCACTTTACCTGCGGCTGCGCAGCTCTGACGGGGCCTGCGGCTTGACGGACCCCGCCGCACCCGCTGGCGAGAATGTGTCGCCCGCGCCCATAGGCCAGCGCCTGCGCCGGATCTGGCCTTATTTCAGCCGATCTCCCAGCGCCTGGGCCGTCGCCATTGGCGCCACCGTGGTCGCGTCAGCCACCGAGCCCTTGATACCGGCCCTGCTGCAGCCCTTGCTGGACAAGGGTTTCCGCAAAGGTGGCATCGATATCTGGGTGGTGCCCGTGTCACTGATGCTGCTGTTCGGGGTGCGCGGTTTTGCCGGTTTTCTGGCGCAGATCGCATTGGCCAAGGTGACCAATATGGGCCTGCTCGAGCTGCGCCAGGCCATGTTCAAAAAACTGCTGACCGCGCGGCTGGACCTGTTTTCCAGCCAGTCAGCCAGCACCTTGGCCAATACCGTGGTGTACGAGGTGCAAAACGGCTCTTCCATGCTGGTCAATTCCATCATGGGCCTGACCCGCGACACCCTGACCCTGCTCGCGCTGTCGAGTTACCTGCTGTATCTGAACTGGCGCCTGACGCTGATTGTCACGCTGCTCATCCCGGCCATCGCCTGGGTCATGCGGGTGTTGTCCAGCCGCCTGTACCGCCTGACCAAGGCGAGCCAGGCAGCGACCGATTCACTGGCTTATGTGGTGGAAGAAAACGTGCTCGCGCACCGCGATGTCCGGCTGCACGGCGCACAGGATGGTCAAGCCTTGCGCTTTGCCCAGCTCAGCGATGCGCTACGCAGGCTTTCGATGAAGTCAATTGCCGCATCGGCCGCCATGACCCCGGCCACACAAATGTTGGCAGCAGCGGCCTTGTCGGCTGTGATATCCATCGCCTTGCTGCAAAGCGCCAACGACGACACCTCGGTCGGCTCATTTGTGGCTTTTGTCACTGCCATGCTGATGCTGGTCGCACCCATCAAACACCTGTCCGAGGTTGCCAGCCCGATCACTCGAGGGCTGGCGGCGCTGGAGCGCGGACTGGACCTGATGGAAAAAACGCCGGACGAGCCCGGTGGAGATTTTTCAAAACTGCGGGCCAGTGGCGACATCCGTTTTGAGAACGTGCGTGTTGCCTTCAGTGAAGACGGCGCACCCGCCGTTGACTCCCTCACACTGCAAATTTCACCCGGGGAAACCGTGGCCCTGGTGGGCGCTTCGGGCGCGGGCAAGACCACCCTGGTCAATCTGCTGCCACGCTTTATCGAACCCAGTGCCGGACGGATAAAGCTCGATGGCCACGAACTGCGTGAGTGGCAGCTCGACTCGCTGCGCAGCCAGTTTGCACTGGTCAGCCAGCATGTGGTGATGCTCAATGACACGGTGGCTGCCAACGTCGCCCTGGGCATGGACATGGACCGCGACAAGGTGCTGGCCTGCCTGAAGGCCGCCAACCTCGAGCGTTTTGTGGCCGAGCTGCCGCGCGGCATCGACACGCTGGCCGGCCACAACGCCACCCAGTTGTCAGGTGGCCAGCGCCAGCGCCTGGCGATTGCCCGCGCGCTGTACAAGGACGCACCTATCCTGATTCTGGACGAAGCCACATCGGCCCTGGACACCGAGTCCGAGCGCGCCGTGCAGGAGGCCTTGCAGCGCCTGATGCGTGATCGCACCACGCTGGTGATTGCGCACCGGCTGTCCACCGTGCAGCATGCCAGCCGGATTGTGGTCATGGACGCAGGCCGGATTGTCGAGACCGGCACACACGCCGGCCTGATCACACGCGACGGCCCCTACTCCCGCCTGTACAAGCTTGGTTTGTACGACGCAGATCTTTCGCAGAAACCGGCTACGGCGCAACTGTCATGACAATTTCCATCAGTGGTTTTACCTTTATCCGCAACGGTGTTGAGCTGGGTTTTCCGTTTGAGGCTTCCATCCGCTCGCTGCTGCCGCTGGTCGACGAGTTTGTGGTGGCCGTGGGCCGTGGCAATGACGACACACTGGCGCGGGTGCTGGCCATTGGTGACCCGAAAATCCGCGTGATTGAAACCCTCTGGAACGAACGCATGGCGGACCGGGGGTTTGTGTATGCCCAGCAAAAAATGATCGCCCAGTACGCCTGCACCGGCGATTGGGCCTTTTACCTGGAAGGCGACGAGGTGGTGCACGAGCAGGACCTGGCCGCGATACGCGCCAGTGTCGAGCAGCACCATGGCAATCCGGCGGTGGAAGCGCTGGTGTTTGACTACCACCACTTCTACGGCTCAGCCCAGTGGGTCTCGGTCAGTCCCGGCTGGTACCGGCGCGAGTGCCGCCTGATTCGAAACACCATTCGCAGCTATGCACCTGACGGCCAGTACTGGCTGGTGACCACCGACCACAAGCGACCGCGCAATCCGCAGGCGGCTTTGGCCAACGCCCACATTTACCACTACGGCTGGATCCGGCGCAACGAGGACATGCAGAAAAAGCTCGATCAGGTCAGCAAATACTGGGCCAGTTCGACCACGCTGAAAATCCAGTACAGCCAGTTTGATGCAAGGGCGCTGGAGCCATTCACCGGCACACACCCGCAGTTGGTGCAGGCATGGCTGCAAACCGGTGCCGAGCAGGAACTGCACATTGACCCGGCTTACCGGCCCACCCGCAAGGAAAACAAATACCACCTGATGCGCAAGCTGGAACTGTGGAGCGGCCTGGACTTCAGCCGCAAACACTTCAAGCTGGTGGCGTGAGAGCCGACCGGTAAACCGCTTCCTGCTGGCGGGCAATGTCCTGCCAGCGGTACTGGCCGGCAAAAAGACGCGCCTGGGCGCCCAGTTGCTGCCGCAGTGTGAGGTCTGCCAGCAGTTGGCTCAGGGTCTGCGCCAGGCGCTTGGCATCGCGCGGATCTTCAAGAATCAAGGCGTCTATCTGATGGGTCAACCCGGCGGAAATGCCGCAGTAAGCCGCACTGCTCACCACCACCGGCAAGCCATGCGCCATGGCTTCGAGCACCACCATCGCAAAAGTGTCCTCCAGCGTCGGATGCACCAGCACATCGGCTGCCCGGTAGGCGGGCATCACATCGGGCAGCGCGCCCAGAAAAAATACCCGGTTGCCCATACCGGCTGCTTCTGCCTGCGTTTTATACGCAGCCCTGTGTGCGGCGCTTCCCACCACGGCCAGAATCACATCCTCGGGCAGGCTGGGCATGGCCTGAAGAAGCGTATCCAGGCCCTTCTTTTTGTAGTCATTGCCGACAAACAGCAGGCAAGGGCCGGTAACAGGCAAACCCATTTGCTCGCGGGCAGCGCGCTTTTCGGCGTCACTGCTGGCCTCGGGCATGTACACGCCGGGTGTGATGACAGTGGTGGCTGCTGCCAGGTGGGGATAGGTCGCCGCCATGGTGCGCTGCAAACTGGCAGAAGTCACCACCACCCGACGCTCAGGCTGGCTCCTGAAGCGCATACGCTCCAGCCACAGGTAGGCCAGCAAACGCGGGCTGCTCAGCACCTTGACCCAGCGCAGAACGCGCTTGAGGCCGGTGCGGCCATGAAACAGGTTGTATTTGACCGGCAAGACATGCACGGTCTGCACCTGGCCGTGCCAGCTGTTCTCGTGCGAATGAACAATGTCAAAGCCGCTGCGGGTGGCGCGCCAGGTGGCCCAGGCGTACCAGAGCTGGTTGATCCAGCGCGGCTTGGCGCAAGGCATGGCCACTTTGTGATAAGTCACGCCAGGAAAGTCATGCCTGATCTGCTGTGCAAACACATGCACCTCATGGCGTTGCGCCAGTTGCTCGACGAGTGCGATGGAATAACGCTCGGCCCCGCCGCCGGTGGTCTCAAAAACCCGGTTCAGCACCGCAATGCGCAAGCGCTTTGGCGGGTTCATGCGCGCTTGCGGTCCTCGTAGCCGGTCGCCACCTTGAGCCAGAACAGCGGCAAGCTGGTGGCGCGCAGCACCGGCACACGCGGCAATTCCAGCAAATCGCCTGGCACCGCACAACGCCCGCGCTGCGTGGTGGTGACGGTTTGAAACCCCGCCTGCTGCGCCATGGCCACATGTTCAGGCGCGTATTCGCCATAGGGGTAGCAAAAATGCCGGACCGGCAGCCCCAGCAACCCCTCCAGCGCAGCCCTGTCCTGCGTCATTTCGGCCAGCGCGGCAGAGGCATCACATTGCAGCAGCCGGGCGTGGTTCTGAGTGTGGGAACCGACCTCCTGGCCCCCGGCCACCCATTGGCGCAACTCCGCCGCGTTCATCAGCGGCACCTGTGCAATGCCTATGGCACTGTCCCAGACATTGGTTTTTCCCAGCAGATTGCTGACCGCATAACAGGTCGCAGAAAACCCGTTGTGCTGCAACACCGGCAGGGCATGCGTGAGGTTGTTGAGGTAACCGTCGTCAAAAGTGATGCCGACCACCTTGCCACTTTTTTCACCGCGCAGATAAGGCAGCAGCGCGCCCATGGACAGACCCTGGTAACCGAGCAGCTTGAGCAAGGCCATCTGCCGCGCAAAAGCAGCGGGCGCCACATACAGGCTGCGAAACGGCGCACCTTTGGGCGGCGCCGCGCTGATCTGGTGGTAGACCAGAATCGGAATCGGACGTTTCGGCCTGGCGCTCACAGCAGCACGATATCGTATTGTTCCTGCGCCATCGCCGCTTCGGCCTGCAGGGAAATCGGCTTGCCGATGAAGTCGCTCAAACCCGCCAGATGCTGGCTTTCCTCGTCCAGAAACAGCTCTATCACTTTGGGCGAGGCAATCACTCTGAACTCTTTGGGATTGAACTGGCGCGCCTCGCGCAGGATTTCGCGCAGGATGTCGTAACCAATGCTGCGCGCCGTTTTCACCACGCCTTTGCCCATGCAGGCGCTGCAGGGCTCACACAACTGATGGGCCAGCGATTCGCGCGTGCGCTTGCGTGTCATCTCCAGCAGGCCCAGCGCCGAAAAACCATTCACGCTGGTCTTGATGCGATCGCGCGCCAATTGCTTCTGGAACTCGGCCAGCACCGCATCGCGGTGGCCGGCCTGCACCATGTCGATGAAGTCCACAATCACGATGCCGCCGAGATTGCGCAGCCGCAGCTGCCGGGCAATCGCCTGCGAAGCTTCGAGGTTGGTCTTGAAAATGGTGTCGTCAAAATTGCGCGCACCGACAAAACCGCCGGTGTTGACGTCCACCGTGGTCAGGGCTTCGGTCTGGTCAATGATCAGGTAGCCGCCGGACTTCAGGTCCACGCGGCGCCCCAGGGCCTTGGCAATTTCCTCGTCGATGTTGAACAGGTCAAAAATCGGCCGCTCACCCGAATGCAGCTGCAGCCGCTGCAGCGTGGCCGGCATGAATTCGGTGGCAAAAACCTTGAGCTTGTCGTACTGTTCGCGCGAGTCTATGCGTATGCTCTGGGTGTTTTCCAGCACCATGTCGCGCAGCACACGCTGCAGCAGACTCAGGTCCTGGTGCAGCACCGAAGTCGGCGGCAGCCGCAGGGCTGCGTCCTTGATACGCGCCCAGGTCTTGCGCAGGTAGGCGATGTCTTCGCCGAGTTCAGCGTCGCTGGCATCTTCGCCGTTGGTACGCAGGATAAAGCCGCCGCCCATGTCGGACGCCAGTGCCTGCAGGCGCTGGCGCAGGTCTTCCCGCTGCGTGGCCGGTATCTTCTGCGAGACCCCGATGTGGTTGTCCTGCGGCAAAAACACCAGCAGGCGGCCGGCAATGCTGATCTGGGCCGTGAGCCTGGCGCCCTTGGTGCCTATCGGGTCCTTGAGCACCTGCACCATCAGGGTCTGGCCTTCAAACAGCTGTTTCTCAATCGGCCGCAAGGCCACGGTATTGTCGGCATCGGCATGGCGGCTGGTGATGCTGCTCATCAGGTCCGCCACATGCAAAAACGCGGCCCGGTCCAGGCCGATGTCGATAAACGCCGACTGCATGCCGGGCAGCACCCGGGCCACTTTGCCCAGGTAAACGTTGCCCACCAGGCCCCGCTCCAGTGTGCGCTCAACGTGCAACTCCTGTACGGCGCCGTATTCGACCACGGCCACACGGGTTTCCTGCGGCGACCAGTTGATGAGGATGTCTTGTTGCATGTGCTTGTCTCTATATTTTCAGGCCGGCCGCGCGCAGCAGCTGTGCCGTTTCATGCAGGGGCAAACCCATGATGCCCGAATAACTGCCGCTGATATGGCTGATAAACATCGCCACCCTGCCCTGCACCGCATAAGCACCGGCCTTGCCCATGGGTTCCCCCGAAGCCACATAAGCCCGGATCTGCGCTGCACTCATGGGCGCGAAGCTCACACGCGACACACTCAGGGCCTGCTGTCGCTTGCGGCCATGCTGGACAGCCACAGCGGTCAGCACGCGGTGCGTACTGCCAGCCAGTTCGCCCAGCATGCGGGCCGCGTCGGCGGCATCCCCGGGCTTGCCGTAAATACGGCTCCCCTTGGCCACGGTGGTGTCCGAGCAAAGAATCGGGGCTGGCGGCAGGCCGCGTTTCTTGAGGCGCGCCACAGCGGCGTCCAGCTTCAGTTGCGTCACGCGCTGCACATAGGCGGTCGGCGACTCTCCTGCCAGCAGCACTTCCAGGGCCTCGCTGTCTTCCGCAGCGTCGGGCAACAGCAATTCACAGGACACGCCCAGTTGCTCCAGCAATTGCCGGCGCCGTGGGCTTTGGGAGGCGAGGTAGATGAAGTCGGTCATGTCAGGTCACGAAGCGGCCGCATCATTCACGATGGTAAGGGTGGTTGACCGTGATGCTCCAGGCGCGGTACAGCTGCTCAATCAGCAGCACACGCACCATGGCATGCGGCAAGGTCAGGTCGGACAGGCGCAGGCGCTCATGTGCGGCCTGCTTGAAAGCCGGGTCCAGCCCGTCCGGCCCGCCTATGACGATGGCCACGTCGTCGCCGCTCAGTTGCCAGCCCGTCAGCCTGGCCGACAGCGCGACCGTGGTCACCGCCGTACCGCGTTCGTCCAGCGCCACAATACGTGTGCCTTTGGGAATCACGGCTTCTATGCGCTGGCGCTCGGCCGCCAGCAGGTTCTCCAGCGTTTTGGAGGCGCGGGGTTCGGTCTTGACGGCCTTGAGCTCCACTTTGAGTTCGGGCGGAAAACGTTTGGCGTAGTCGTCGTAAGCCGTTTGCGCCCAATCCGGCACCTTCTGGCCGACGGCGACAATCGTCAGCCTCATTTGCTCCGGGTCGTGGTTTTCTTCGCAGCGGGTTTTTTCGCTGCAGTTTTGGCAGCCACTTTTTTGGCCACTGCTTTTTTGGCGACGGGGATTTTAATGATCGGCGTTTTCACCGGTGCTTTTTTCACAGCGGTTTTGGCCGCAGCCCGCGCGGGTTTGGCCGCCGGCTCAGCGGCCGGAGCGGCCGCATTGCGCTTGGCGGTCCAGTCGGTCATCTTGCCGACCCGGCCCACATAGGTACCGTCGTCGGTTCTGGGCACCACTTTTCTGGCCGCTGGTTTGGCGCCAGCTTTGCCGGAAGAAGATTTGGCACCGGCGCGGGTTCTGGCGGGTTTTGGCGCCTCTTCAGGCTCGGGTTTGGCCGCCTTGACCAGAGGCGCGGGCGCACCGAGCTTGAGCTTGACCGGTTTGTCGCCCCACAGCTCTTCGAGGTGGTAATACTGGCGTATGGTGGGCTGCATGATGTGGGCCACGGCGGCGCCGCAATCGACAATGATCCACTCGCCGTTTTCTTCGCCCTCTATGCGCGGTTTGGCAAAACCGGCGTCGCGAACGGCGTCGCGCACGCTGGCGGCCAGCGCCTTGGTTTGCCGGTTGGAGCTGCCCGAGGCGATGATCACGCGCTCGAACAGCGAGGTGATGTGTTCGGTATCAAACACCTGGATGTCCACCGCCTTCACATCTTCCAGGCCATCAATGATGGCTCGCTGCAGTTTCTGGACGTCTTTTTTGGCAGCGCTGCCGGTGGTGCTGGAAGGGGTGGAGTTCATGCAGGGTTTGCTTCAATAAAGTGAGGGGAAAGGGTTTCAGGACGAAAGGTAGAGCCGATGGCGCTCAATATAACGTGCAACCGGCTCGGGAACCAGTGTGTGCCAGCCCGGCGAACCGGGGACAGGGGAGGCAATTTGTTGCCGGATGTCTGTGGCACTGACCGGCATCAGGGGTAATTGCAGGGTCAGCACCGGGTGTGCGGCCTGAAGTTCAGGGGCAAATATGGCTTCAGCCCTTGCACCACTTGCGCGGCCTGCTATACAAATTATAGCTATTTTCAGGACGTCCTGCCAGCGGTGCCAAGTGGGCAGGGCCGCCACCTGGTCGGCACCCAGCACCAGATAGAGTTGCGCGCCGGGGTTCTCGGCCTGCAGGGCCTCCAGCGTATCCACCGTGAAGCTGGGTCCGGCGCGCTGCATCTCGCGTTCATCGATCACCACGCGCTGCAGGCCGGCAAAAGCCAGCCGTGTCATGGCCAGACGGTCTGCGGCGGCGCTGAGCGGGCGCGCCTTGTGCCAGGCCTGACCGGTCGGGACGATGTGCAGGGCATCAAGCGCCAGTTGCGCCAGCGCGGCCTGCGCCAGCGCCACATGGGCCTTGTGCGGCGGGTCAAAAGCGCCGCCAAAAATACCGAGCTTTTTTTTCAGGCTGGCGCCTGTCTGTTCTGGCCGGGCAGCCGCCGCGCTGCTCAAAGCCAGTCCCGCCTGACCAGAAACTCGCTGCCAAGCCGCTCCTCGGCAGAACCGGCTTGCACCGGGCGCTGGTAAGACCAGGCGGCCAGCGGCGGCATGGACATCAAAATCGACTCGGTGCGGCCGCCCGACTGCAGGCCAAAATGGGTGCCCCGGTCCCAGACCAGGTTGAACTCCACATAACGGCCACGGCGATACAGCTGGAAATCGCGCTCGCGTTCGCCGTAAGCCATGTCCTTGCGGCGCTCGACAATCGGCAGGTAGGCGCCCAGAAATGCGTCCGCGACCGAGCGCAGCATCGCAAAACTGCCTTCAAAACCGAGTTCCTGGAAGTCGTCAAAAAAAACGCCGCCTATGCCGCGCTGCTCGTTGCGGTGCTTGAGGAAAAAATACTCGTCACACCAGGTTTTGAAGCGCGGGTATTTGTCCGCGCCAAAAGGCTGCAGCGCGTCCCTGCAGCTCTGATGGAAGTGAACCGCGTCCTCCTCAAAACCGTAATACGGTGTCAAGTCCATACCGCCGCCGAACCAGCACACCGGAGCGCCGTCCGCCGGCGTGGCCATCAGCATGCGCACATTCATGTGCACCGTGGGCACATAGGGGTTGCGCGGGTGAAACACCAGCGACACGCCCATCGCTTCAAACGGCGCACCGGACAGTTCGGGCCGGTGCTGCGTGGCCGACGGCGGCAGTTTGCTGCCGCGCACATGCGAAAAGCCGCAGCCGGCACGTTCGAACACCCCGCCCTGCTCCAGGATGCGGGTGACGCCGTTGCCCTGCAGCGGCTCGCCGGGCTCCTTGTGCCAGTGATCGGCCACAAAAGGCTGGCCGTCCATTGCGGCGACGGTGCTGGTGATGTGCTCCTGCAACTCCAGCAAGTAGCTGCGGACAGGGGAAGAATCGGTCATGGTGGTCATTGCACGATGGTATCGGCTTGGGGCGGGTCTGAATTGATCAAACGCACCGGGGCGGCGGCGCCGGCCCGGAAGCCGTGGAAGTCCTGCAGGGACTTGGCCATGTATTCCAGGTCGCGCGCTTCATCGCCGGTCAGCCGCACAAAATCGCGAAAAACCAGGCGTTTGCGAGAGTAGTCGAGCCCGGCCAGGCCCACCGGCACATCGGCTTCCAGCGCCAGCCGGTAAAAACCGCTGCGCCAGCCGTCGGTGAGCCGGCGTGTTCCTTCCGGCGACAGGGCCAGCCAGAAATACTGCCCGGCGGCCTTTTTCTGTTTCATCATGGCGGTCATCTGCCCCACCACGCCCTGGGGTGCCGAGCGCCTGACAGGCACACCACCGAGCCAGCGCAGCCAGGAACCGAACAGCGGAATGCGAAACAGCGTGTCCTTGCCCCAGAACTGCACCGGAATGCCGACCGCCCACTTCAGTAGCACGGCGATGGGAAAGTCCCAGTTCGAGGTGTGCGGGTACACCACAATCACGCCCTGCTGCGTCGGCAGGCCTGCAAAATCTATACGCCAGCCGAGGGCACTAACCACCGCCCGGGCCAAACCGCTTCCCTGGAACTGCACGGGATGCGGCGGCTGGAAATCCATGCCCATCAGGACTTGATCGCGCGGAATCCGATGTCCTTGCGGTACTGGGCACCGTCAAAATGAATGGCTTGCGCCGCTTCATAGGCCAGGTGCTGGGCTTCGCGGACCGAACTCGCCAGCGCCGTGACACAGAGCACCCGGCCGCCCGAACTCAGCACACTGCCCTTGGGGCCGCCTGCGGCACTCGCGGTTCCGGCGTGGAACACCACCACATCATCAGACGCAGCCGACGGACTGACAGGCGGCAGGCCGGTGATCAGATCCCCCTTGCGCGGCTGCAGCGGGTAGCCATGGGCAGCCAAAACCACGCCGAGTGCCACGCGGCGGTCCCATTCGAGCTCGACTTCATCGAGTTTGCCCGAGGTGGCCGCCAGCATGACCTCAAACAGGTCCGATTTGAGCCGCAGCATGATGGGCTGGGTTTCGGGATCGCCCATGCGGCAATTGAACTCCAGGGTCTTGACCTTGCCGTCGGGCGTGATCATGAGCCCGGCGTACAAAAAGCCGGTGAACGGAACGCCGTCCTTCTCCATGCCCCGAATCGTCGGCAGGATGATCTCGCGCATGGCCCGGGCATGGACATCGGGCGTCACCACAGGCGCCGGCGAATAAGCGCCCATGCCGCCGGTGTTGGGCCCCTGGTCCCCGTCAAGCAGGCGTTTGTGGTCCTGGCTGGTCGCCATCACCGCCACATTTTTGCCGTCACACATCACGATGAAACTGGCTTCCTCGCCCTGCAAAAACTCCTCGATGACCACTCGTGCGCCGCCGGCGTTGTGGGTGACGCCCAGCGGGTTGAAGCTGGGGTCGGGCGCGAGCATGAATTCAATCGCTTCGTGCGCCTCGTGCAGGTTCATCGCCACCACCACGCCCTTGCCGGCCGCCAGGCCATCGGCCTTGATGACAATCGGTGCGCCTTTTTCATCCACATAGGCATGGGCCGCCGCGGCGTCGGTGAAGGTGTCGTACTCGGCCGTCGGAATGCCATGGCGCTGCATGAAGGCCTTGGAAAAAGCCTTGGAGCTTTCGAGTTGCGCTGCGGCTTTGGTCGGGCCAAACACCCGCAGGCCATGTGCCCGGAACTCATCGACAATACCGGCCGCCAGCGGCTGCTCGGGCCCGACCACCGTCAGGGCGATTTTTTCGGCCAGCGCCCATTCGCGCAGGGCCTGAACATCGGTGATGGGAATGTTCTCCAGCCGCGCGTCGAGTGCCGTCCCGCCATTGCCGGGCGCCACATACACGGCCTGCACCCTGGGTGATTGCGCGAGTTTCCACGCCAGCGCGTGTTCACGGCCACCGCCGCCTACTACCAGGACTTTCATGCGAAAACTTTCATTGTTTTATTCAGACAGTGCGGCGTTGTGAAACACATCCTGCGTGTCGTCCAGGTCTTCCAGCACGTCGAGCAGCTTCTGCATGGTGGCGGCCTCGCCGCCGCTGAGCTCGATCATGTTGTCCGCACGCATGGTGACTTCGGCGAGCTCGGCCTTCAGGCCCGCCGCTTCCAGCGCATGTTTGATCACTTCAAACTGCGCATAGGGCGTCAGCACCTCAATCGCACCGTCGTCGTGGGTGATGACATCGTCGGCGCCGGCGTCCAGCGCCACTTCCATGATCCTGTCTTCGCTGCTACCGGGCGCAAATATCAGCTGGCCGCAATGTTTGAACTGGAAAGCGACCGAACCCTCGGTACCCATGTGGCCGCCAAACTTGGCAAACGCATGGCGCACCTCGGCCACCGTGCGCACCTTGTTGTCGGTCATGCAATCGACAATGATGGCGGCGCCGCCTATGCCATACCCCTCGTAGCGGACTTCCTCGTAATGCACACCTTCGAGGCTGCCGGTCGCCTTGGCGATGCCGTATTTGACGTTTTCCAGCGGCATGTTGGCCGCCTTGGCTTTTTCTGCGGCCAGGCGCAGGCGCGGGTTGGTGCCCATATCGCCGCCGCCCATGCGGGCTGCCACCATGATTTCACGCATCACCCGGGTCCAGATACGCTGGCGCTTTTCGTCCTGGCGCCCCTTGCGGTGCTGAATATTCGCCCATTTACTGTGACCAGCCACGGAAATCCTTTGGAATTGATTTAATCTACAAACAGCATTTTACTTTTTCACTTCAGGACAAGCCATGGCCGAACCTTTTCTGATTGCCAAGAACGCCTCCACCCATTGTGAGCTTCTTCCCGGCCTGGCCAACCGGCACGGCCTGATTACCGGCGCCACCGGCACCGGCAAAACTGTCACCTTGCAAACCCTGGCCGAAAACTTCTCGAAAATCGGGGTGCCGGTCTTCATGGCCGACGTCAAGGGCGACCTGGCCGGCATCAGCCAGGCCGGCAACATGGGCGAAAAAATGGCCGGCATCCTGAAAGAGCGCGGCATCGACAAGCCCACGCCCTTCGCCTGCCCAACCACGCTGTGGGACGTTTTTGGTGAACAAGGCCACCCGGTGCGCGCCACGGTGTCCGACATGGGGCCGCTCCTGCTGGGCCGCATGCTGGGCCTGAACGAGACCCAGGCTGGTGTCATCAACCTGGTGTTCAAGATCGCCGACGACGCCGGCATGTTGTTGCTGGACCTCAAAGACCTGCGCGCCATGCTGCAGCATGTGGGCGATAACGCCAGCAAGTTCACCACCGAATACGGCAACATCAGCGCCGCCAGCGTGGGCGCCATACAGCGCGGGCTGATGCAGATCGAAACCCAGGGCGGCGACAAGTTTTTCGGCGAGCCCATGCTCAACATCAGCGACTTCATGCAGACGGTCGATGGCAAAGGGGTGATCAACATCCTGGCCGCCGACAAACTCATGAACTCGCCGCGCCTGTACGCGACCTTTCTGCTCTGGATGTTGTCCGAGCTGTTTGAGCAGTTGCCCGAGATCGGCGACCCGGACAAACCCAAGCTGGTGTTTTTCTTCGACGAGGCGCATTTGCTGTTCAACGAAGCGCCCAAGGCGCTGATCGAACGCATCGAGCTGGTCGTGCGACTGGTGCGCTCCAAAGGCGTCGGCGTTTATTTCGTCACGCAAAACCCGCTGGACATTCCCGATTCGGTGCTGGCCCAGCTCGGCAACCGGGTGCAACACGCCTTGCGCGCTTTCACCCCGCGTGACCAGAAAGCCGTCAAGGCGACGGCCCAGACCATGCGGCAAAAACCCGGTCTGGACATCGAAACCGCGATCACCGAGCTCGCCGTCGGCGAGGCGCTGATCAGTTTCCTCGACAGCAAGGGCCGGCCCAGCATCACCGAGCGCGTGTATGTGCTGCCGCCCGGCAGCCAGATCGGGCCTATCACGCCGCAGCAGCGGCACGCGCTGGTGGCGAGCTCGCTGGTTACCGGCGTTTACGAAAAGGCCGTCGACAGCGACTCCGCCTACGAAATGCTCAAGACACGCACCGAAGCCGCGCAGGCGGAGACCGCCAAGGCGGCCGAAGCCTCGGGCGGCCTGATGGGTGGCATCAGTGACGTCCTGTTCGGCTCCAAAGGGCCACGCGGCGGCGCGCGCGACGGGCTGGTGCAGCAGGTGCTCAAGTCCGAAGCCCGCAACCTGGCGCGCCAGGTGCTGCGTGGCGCGCTGGGCAGCATCCTCGGTGGCAAGAAGCGTTAGTGCAGCTCTGCAGGACTGCCCCTGAGGAAGCGCTGAACAGGTCTGTTCAGCGCTTCCTTAAGCTACAGTAGCCTTAGTCCACCACCAAAGGTACCGCACCAATGCCCACTCCCAAGTACCCCAGGTCGTTTTCCTCCGGGCTGCTCGACAGCATCATGGATGCAGCGGAGAAAAAGCAGCAGGCCAACGTCTGGAGCACTGCTGACGCTACGCAGTTCGAGCTGGAGCGGATAAGCAGGATCATCGAGGAGAAATCCGGCTGTAAATTGATCGCCGCCGGGACCAAGTCTCTGAAGAGCGCGACACGTAAAGTCAAGGGGCAATGCAACGGGCACTGGCTGGAGATTGGAGACATCGCACGCGTCACGCTTGCGGGAGAAAGGCAGGACGATGTCGACAAGGCCATCAGAATGGTGGAAGCGCTGTCAACCAGCGAAGGCTACTCGTGGATGAAACGTGAGCCGAAGAACGCGGCGACCGACCCGTGCGGCTATTCGGGCTGGAACGGGGTCCTGCGCTTCGGCAGGAAGCCGGTCTCTGCCTCCCTGAACCCCGCGGCGATAGCGACAGGCAAGGTCGCCGCAAAAGCCGCCTTCCTGGCGCCAGGCAGCATAGGGCCTGCGCGTGAGCCGATTTCACAACTCAGGGCGAACATGACAGGCGCTCAAATCATGGCGGCCGTGCAGAGGCCCGTGCACGAGGTCACACCGGGCTATGTGGGGCGTACCGCTGAAATTCAGGTCAACTCCTACGACTTGCTGTACGGCAAGATGAGCAAGGAGGACTACGAAGGCATGTTCGACGCTGCCAGGTGGATGACTTGCTTCCACAGATTCGGTATCCAGGGTGGCGTTGGGCACCTTTTTTACGAGGACTATCGCGTCGACAAGCTGTCGCCACGTGGCCAGTACATCGCGAATCTCAGCAAGCGCTACTACAGGCGCATGCGTGGCACGGACGCCAGGCCGCTCACGGGAGTCGACCAGCTGAAAAATGAAGTGGACGACTACGTGGAGCGCAGTAAAGACACCCGGACCTACAAAAAAGGGGACGACGGCCGCTGGAACATTGTCATTTGAAAAGGTAATCCCACCCCATGCAGCTTCCGACTTATGACGATGTCGTGGCCGCCGCCGCGCGCATAGAAGGCCAGGCGCACCACACCCCGGTGCTGCGCTCGCGCACCGCCAACAGAATGCTGGGCGCCGAGGTGTTTTTCAAATGTGAGAACTTCCAGCGCATGGGCGCTTTCAAGTTCCGCGGCGGCTTCAACGCCCTCGCCCGCTTCACGCCCGAGCAAAAAAAACGCGGCGCCCTGGCTTTTTCATCGGGCAACCATGCGCAGGCGATTGCCTTGTCGGCGCGCATCCTGGGCATGCCGGCAGTGATCTTGATGCCGCAGGACGCACCCGCCGCCAAACTGGCGGCCACGCGCGGCTACGGCGCGGAAGTCATCACCTTTGACCGCTTCAGGGAGGACCGCGAGGCCTTGAGCCGCCAGCTGGCCGAAGAACGCGGCATGACGCTGATCCCGCCTTTTGACCATGCCGACGTGATCGCCGGCCAGGGCACAGCCGCCAAGGAGCTGTTTGAAGAAGTCGGTGCGCTGGACCATTTTTTTGTCTGCCTGGGCGGCGGCGGACTGCTCAGCGGCAGCGCGCTGTCAGCGCGCGCCCTGTCACCCCGATGCAAGGTGTATGGCGTGGAACCCGAGGCCGGCAACGACGGCCAGCAGTCGCTGCGCAGCGGCCAGCGTATCAAGATAGCTGTGCCGCAAACCCTGGCCGATGGCGCACAGACCCAGCAACTCGGCGAGCTGACGTTCGAGATCATCCGCAACAAGGTCGATGACATCTTCACCGCCACCGATGCCCAGCTGGTGGACAGCATGCGTTTTTACGCCGAACGCATGAAGATGCTGGTCGAGCCCACCGGCTGCCTGTCGCTGGCCGGTGCTGCCAGCAGCGGTCTGGACCTGCGCGGCGCACGTGTCGGCGTGCTGATCAGCGGCGGCAATATCGATCTGTCGCGTTTCGCGCAACTGGTGGCCGGCTGACGACAAGTCGCGCTTGCCAGTCACAGGCGGGCTCTGTACATTGTTGTTTTTGAGGGCCTTCCATGTCTGCCGACCCTGTTGTTCCGGTCCGGGAAAACTCCCCGCGCCATATCCGCCTGACCTCCCACGCCGGAGGTGACGGCGCCCTCCCCATCCACTGGGCTGCAGCCACCGCCACTGAACGTGGGCCGGTGGTCGGCACCACCACCAATCGCAGCCACCGCAATGTCATAGGCACGCACAGCGGCTCCTACAGCGTGTACCGCGCGCTGGCCGTGGCTTCGGGCGCCTTGTCGGCCAGCCACAAGGCCGACCTGACCAACACTTCGCCGACCGACATCATTGGCCCCTACCCGCAATGGAGTGAGCCCGGCCGCATCGTCGCGATGGACCCCTGGGGTGCGACCGTGGCCGACGTGTTTGCCGCCGAGCTGGCCGCCGGCTACGACATCCGCCCGACGATTGCCGTGACCCAGGCACATGTGATACTGCCGGAAGTCATAGAGGCGCTGCAATCGGGCCGGCTTAAAGCCGACGGCAAATACCTGACGGCCGGCGGCGCCGCCATGGTCACCAAGGTCGCGGTCGAGCCCGTCTGGTACCTGCCCGAAGTCGCCAAACGCTTCAACTGCAGCGAAACCGATTTGCGCCGCGTGTTGTTTGAAGAAACCGGCGGCATGTACCCGGAACTCGTGACCCGCAGCGACCTCGAAGTTTTTCTGCCGCCCATCGGCGGGCTCACCGCCTACATCTTCGGCAAGCCGCGCGACCTGGCCAACCCCGAGATCGAGCTGACCGCCCGCGTGCATGACGAATGCAACGGCTCGGACGTCTTCGGCTCGGACATCTGCACCTGCCGCCCCTACCTGACACATGCGATCGAAGAATGCATCCAGGGTGCGCAGCGCGGCGGTGTGGGCCTGGTGTCCTACTTCCGCAAGGAAGGCCGGGCCCTCGGTGAAGTCACCAAATTCCTGGTGTACAACGCGCGCAAGCGCCAGGTAGGCGGCGACACCGCAGACCAGTATTTCAACCGCACCGAATGTGTGGCCGGCGTGCAGGACATGCGTTTCCAGGAGCTGATGCCCGACGTGCTGAACTGGCTGGGCATACGCAAGATCCACCGTCTCGTGTCCATGAGCAACATGAAGTACGACGCGATCAAGGCCGCCGGCATTGAAGTGGTAGCACGTGTGAACATCCCCGACCACATGATTCCGGCCGACGCCCAGGTCGAGATGGACGCCAAGATGGCGGCCGGCTATTTCACACCCGGCGCCGTGCCGGATGCCGAGGAGCTCAAAAAAGCCAAGGGCCGGGGTCTTGATGCCTGAACCCGCCCAAGCCGCCGCTATCAAAAATAGAGCTGCTCACGCAGACCGGGAAAGGGCTGTTGCCCAATTACGTTCCACAGCCACGATACGCGCGCGCGCTGCAGCGCTGCTGGCGCGGGCGCGCAGCGGCAAGTCGGCCTGGTTCAGCATCAACGACGGCGCCATGGTCACGACCGCCGCGCTGGTGGCCGAGCTCACGCAGGTGCGTTACCCGGATCTGAAAATTCCGTACCACAGCCGCTGGCGGCATTTCGAAGCCGGAGGTGTGGACCGGCTGGCGCAACTGAACCGCGCGCTGGGCCAGGTCTCGCCGGCAGAACGGGCCCGGGCCCAGATCGATCTGGCGCTGGTCAGTGTGCTGCTGGACGCTGGCGCTGGTGCTGACTGGACCTACCAGGAGGCCGCCCAGGGTGCGCGGCCGGCACACAGCTACAGCCGCTCCGAAGGCCTGGGCGTGGCGAGTTTTCACGCCTTCATGACGGGGCTTTTTTCCAGCAACCCGGCGCAGCCGCTGCAAGCCGATGCCAGTGGCCTGCAGGCCGTGACCGCCGCACAGCTGGGCGCCGCCTTCCAGGTGAGCCCGGCCAACCCGCTGCTGGGCCTGGATGGCCGCGCCGCCCTGCTGCGCCAGCTGGGCCAGGCGCTGCAAGACCAGCCCGCCCTGTTTGGCCCCAGCGCCCGGCCAGGCGGCCTGTTTGACCAGCTCACACCAGCGGGGGGCAAAAGCATTGAGGCGCATGCGCTGCTGTCGCTGCTGCTGACCGGCCTGGCGAGCATCTGGCCGGCGCGCAATACGCTGGATGGCGTCGCCCTCGGTGACTGCTGGCGCCATCCCGCCGCCGGCGCCGATGAGCCAGGGCCCAGCGCCGGCTGGATGCCGTTTCACAAACTCTCGCAGTGGCTGACCTATTCGCTGCTCGAGCCGTTTGAATGGGCTGGCGTGCGGGTTCAGGGCCTGGATGCCCTGACCGGCCTGCCCGAATACCGCAACGGCGGCCTGTTTCTGGACGCAGGGGTGTTGCAGCTCAAGGACCCGGCGCAAGCGGACCGCCTGCATGCGGCCGGTGATGAACTGATTGTCGAGTGGCGCGCGCTGACCGTGGCCCTGCTCGATGAACTGGCGCCGCTGGTGCGCGAGCAGTTAGGATTGAGCGCAGCACAGATGCCCCTGGCCTGTGTGCTTGAAGGCGGCACCTGGGCCGCAGGCCGGGCACTGGCGCAACAATTGCACGCTGGCCAGCCGCCGCTGAACATCGTCAGCGACGGCACCGTATTTTGACCATCCACCACACACCATGACCACCCCAACAAGCCAAGTCCACCTGATCGACCACCCGCTGGTCCAGCACAAGCTGACCCTGATGCGGCGCAAGGACGCCTCGACCAACACCTTCCGTACCCTGCTCAATGAACTGAGCATGCTGATGGCCTATGAGGTCACACGCGACATGCCGATGCAGACCATAGAGATTGAAACCCCGCTGGAAAAAACGCTGTCCAAAGTCATAGACGGCAAAAAACTGGTGTTTGTTTCCATCCTGCGCGCCGGCAACGGCATCCTCGAAGGCATGCTCAGTGTGGTGCCGGGCGCCCGTGTCGGCCATGTGGGCCTGTACCGCGACCCGAAAACCCTGACCGCGGTGGAGTATTACTTCAAGATGCCACACGACATGGAAGCGCGCGACATTGTGGTGGTGGACCCCATGCTGGCCACCGGCAACTCGGCGATTGCCGCGGTGGACCGGCTGAAAGAGCTCAAGCCCAGATCGATCAAGTTTGTCTGCCTGCTGACCTGCCCTGAAGGCATTGCCGCGCTGCAAAAAGCCCACCCCGATGTGCCGATTTACACCGCTGCGATTGACCGCGAACTCAATGACCACGGCTACATCCTGCCCGGCCTGGGTGACGCGGGTGACCGCATCTTTGGAACCAAATAGGCCCCCATCCCTTTGCGGACGTACGCAAGCAGCTCCTGATTCGATAGCAAACTGAGTACATGAAAATTCTCGCTTTGGCCCTGCTGCTGGGTCTGGGTGTGGCCCATGCTGCACCCTACACACCCGCCAGTGATACCGAAGTGGTCGAGCGCCTGCCCGGCCGCGCCAGCGACCCGGCCATACGCCGCGTGGACTCGCTGCGCAAACAACTCGCCGCGCGCCCCGGTGACATCGCCCTGCGGCTGGAGATCGCGCGCCGCTACTTTGACCTGGCCATGGCCCAGGGGGATCCGCGTTATGTCGGTTATGCCTCGTCCGCCCTTGCGCCGCTGGCCCAAAGCGCCGCCGGCAACGCCGAGTACTGGTTGCTGCGTGGCCTGATCGAGCAATACAGCCACCAGTTTGATGCTGCGCTGGCCAGCCTGGCCAAGTCGGCCGCGCTGGACCCGCGTTTGCCAGATCCGCTGTCCTGGCGCGCCGCCATCTTCATGGTGCAGGCGCAATACCCGGCGGCACTGGCCGAGTGTCAACGCCTGACGCCTCTGGCTGATCCGCTGCTGGGCGCCGGTTGCAGCGCTTACGTGCGCGCCGCCACCGGCCAGCTGCAGCCAGCCTTTGAGATGCTGGCCGGCAGCGTGCGCTCTGCCCAGACCTCGCCCGACATGTTGCTCTGGCTTTACACGCGACTGGCCGAAATGGCGGTGCGCCTGCAACGCCACGAACTCGCCGAAGACTATTTCAAACGCGCGCTACAACTTGGCATCACCGACCAGTTTCTGCTCGGCGCCTATGCCGACTTTCTGCTGGCGCGCGAGCGGCCAGCTGAAGTCTTGACCCTGCTCGCGGGCTGGGAGCGCTCCGACATCCTCTTGTTGCGCCTGGCGCTGGCCGGCCGCGCCGCCAAAGACACACGCGCCGCAGACTGGTCGGCACAGCTGCGTGACCGTTTTCAGGCCGCCGCCTTGCGCAAGGACCGGTTGCATGAGCAGGAGGCCGCGCGTTTTGAGCTCGATATTGAAAACCAGCCGGCCAAAGCCCTGGACCTGGCCAGCCGCAACTACCAGGACCAGAAAGAGCCGCGCGACGCTGAAATATTGATGCGCGCCGCACTGGCTGCCAGACAGCCCAGGGCGGCCGTGCCGGCGCTCGACTGGTTACGCAGCAGCCACTATGAAGACCCGGCCCTGAAAGCCCTGGCCGACAAGCTGAGCACGCCGGGGGCCGCCCGATGAAACCTTTCCTGGCCGCCGTGCTGGCCCTGCTGCTGTCTGCCAGCGCCTGGGCGCACAAACCGAGCGACAGCTACCTGACCCTGCGCACGACCGAAGGCAGCACAGACCTCAGCGTGCGCTGGGACATCGCCCTGCGCGACCTCGACTACGTGTTGCAGCTGGACCGCGACGGCAATGGCGAACTCAGCTGGGGCGAAGTGCGCCAGCGCAGCGAGGACATCACCCGCCTGGCCACCAGCCGGCTGATACTCAGCAGCGCCGACAAGCCCTGCAGCTGGGCCAGCACCGGCCCGCTGATGCTGGACAAACACAGCGACGGCAACTATGCCGTGCTGAGCCTGAGCGCGCAGTGTGAGGGGCTGGGTCGGGACGTCAAAGCGGCGTATTCGCTGTTTTTTGATGTGGACCCCACGCACCGCGGCCTGGTGCAATGGCTGGCGCCCGGCAGTGCCAGCGCGCAGGCGCTGATTTTTGGCACCGAATCCGCCACCCAGTCGCTGGCCTTGCTGCCAACAGGTGCCTGGCAAACCCTGAGCCAGTACATCGTTGATGGCGTCTGGCACATTTGGATAGGTTATGACCACATCCTGTTTTTGCTGGCCCTGCTGCTGCCGGCGGTGCTGGTGCGGCGCGAGGGCCAGTGGGAACCGGCGCCACAACTGGGCGGCGCGGTCAAGGAGGTGTTCAAGGTCGTCACCGCTTTCACCCTGGCGCACTCCATCACCCTGAGCCTGGCCGCGCTGGAAGTCATCACCCTGCCCTCACGCTGGGTCGAGTCGGCGATTGCCGCCTCGGTCATCGTCGCCGCCCTGAGCAACCTGCGCGGCTCGCTCGAAAACCGGCGCTGGGTCATGGCTTTTGTGTTTGGCCTGATCCACGGCTTTGGTTTTGCGTCGGTGCTGGCGGACCTCGGCTTGCCTCAAGATGCGCTGGTGCTGGCGCTGGTCGGCTTCAACGTCGGTGTGGAGCTGGGCCAGCTCGCGATTGTGGCGGTGTTTCTGCCGCTGGCCTTCAGCCTGCGCGCCACCCGCTTCTACCAGGTGGGTGTGCTCCGGCTCGGCTCGGTGATGGTGGCCATGCTGGCGGCCTGGTGGCTGGTGCAAAGGCTGTTTGAGCTGTAGCAGGCGCGGCCAGGGCGCAAGGCGGCGTATCCTCAGCCGTTAATGAAACCTTACCGCAAGGGAGAACGTTGATGCGCAGCCGCCAGGACAAGGCCGACCCGACATTTCTAGACGAAAGGACCGCACGCAAACAGGCGGAGCGACAGGTGTTGCAGGAAGCCCTGAGTGGCCGCTTGGAAACCGAGGCCATCGAGTGGACGGCCGACAGCCTCGATGCGCCCCAGCAGAATCAAGCTGAAAGGCCCCAGGAATGATCAACCTTCTCATCACCAACGCCGCCCTGCCCGATGGCCGCAAGGCCATGTCGATTGCCGTGCTGAACGGCAAAATCACCGAAGTGGCTGAAGGCCCCATCGCCGGCGCGCAGGCCAGCGAAACCGTGGACGCCGGCGGCTACCTGCTGAGCCCGCACTTCGTCGACCCGCACTTTCACATGGATGCCACGCTCAGTTACGGCCTGCCGCGGGTCAATGAAAGCGGCACGCTGCTTGAAGGCATTGCTGTGTGGGGTGAACTGAAACCCACACTCAAGGCCGAGGCCATCATCGAACGCGCCCTGAGCTACTGCGACTGGGCCGTGGCCAAGGGCCTGCTGGCCATCCGCAGCCATGTGGACACCAGCGACGCGAGTCTGCTGGCGGTGGACGCGCTGCTGGAAGTCAAAAAACAGGTCGCGCCCTACATAGCCCTGCAGCTTGTCGCCTTTCCGCAGGACGGCGTGTTGCGCAGCCCCGGTGGGGTCGAGAACCTCAAGCGCGCACTGGACAAGGGTGTGGACGTGGTCGGCGGCATTCCGCACTTTGAACGCACCATGAGTGAAGGCGCGGCGAGTGTGAAGCTGCTTTGTGAGATCGCCGCAGAGCGCGGCCTGCTCACCGACATGCACTGCGACGAGTCCGACGACCCGCTGAGCCGGCACATCGAAACCCTGGCCTTCGAAGCCCAGCGCCTGGGCTTGCAGGGCCGCGTCAACGGCAGCCACTGCACGTCCATGCACAGCATGGACAACTACTACGTGAGCAAGCTGCTGCCGCTGATTGCCGAATCCGGCGTCAGTGTCATCGCCAACCCGCTGATCAACATCACCTTGCAGGGCCGCCACGACAGCTACCCCAAACGCCGCGGCATGACCCGCGTGCCCGAACTGATGGCCGCAGGCGTCAATGTCGCCTTTGGCCACGACTGCGTAATGGACCCCTGGTATGGCCTGGGCAGCGGCGACATGCTGGAAGTTGCGCACATGGGTTTGCATGTGGCGCAGATGACCAGCCAGAAAGGCATTCGCGATTGCTTTGACGCGGTGACGGTGAATGCCGCGAAGGTGATGCACCTCGACAACTACGGCATCGCACCGGGCTGTGACGCGAGTTTTGTGCTGCTGCAGGCGCGGGATGTGGTGGAGGCGATTCGGCTGCGGGCGAATCGGTTGAAGGTGTGGAACAAGGGGAAGCTGCTGGCACAAACACCGGAGTTGGTGACCAGACTGACGACTGAAGGACGCGAGGCCTCGGTTCGTTTCCTTCAACCATGAGACACGACCAGTTCACCGCCTACCGCGAAGCCATATGACCGACTCCCATCACCGCCAAGAATATGTTTGATCAAATTTCGGTTGGCTCGGCGGTGGTCATCGTATCGGAGCTGATAGCGCTGGTACTGATCTGGCGCCTCTGGCGATCAGATGATCACCTGTTCTTCAAGATCAGCCTTTCACTTCTCGCACTTTTGCCTGTTCTCGGACCCCTCTTGACGTGGTGGATTGCCAACTTCCCGGATGTCGCACCGCGCATCCTTCAGGACAGGAAGCGTTTCAGCTCAGATGTCTTTGACCGATGGCGATATGTACTGGCAGAGAAAAATCCAGCCAAACGGGCGCAGCACTGGCGTGGACTCTACGAGAAGCACCGCGATGAAGACCCCTGAGGTGGCAGTTGATACAGCGGACGTTGTGCATTTCTAGAACTTGCCTTTCGACTAGCAGCGATCTTCGGTCAATGAACCTCCGCGTTCATGATCAAACGCTCACGCAGGTACAGTGAGCCAATCATCAACCAATCCCATGGACCCCACCCACCTCCACCAACTAGCCGTAGCAGCCATGCGCTCCCGCGGCCTGCTGCCCGCCTTTTCCCCGCAGGCCCTGCAGGAAGCCGAGGCGGCGCGCCACACCACCCCCGAACGCAGCGCAGACATCCGCGACCTGCGGCAACTGACCTGGTTCTCGATTGACAACAACGACACGCGCGACCTGGACCAGCTGAGCGTGGCCGAACCGTTGCATGGCGGCGCTGCGCGGCTGCTGGTGGCGGTGGCCGATGTCGATTGGCTGGTGCGGCCCGGCGGAGCGGTCGATGACCATGCGGGTACCAACACCACTTCGGTGTACACAGCGGCAGGCATTTTCCCGATGCTGCCCGAAATACTGTCCACCGACCTGACTTCGCTGCACGAAAACCAGGAGCGGCTGGCCGTGGTGGTGGACATGCGGGTCGCTGCCGACGGCACGGTGGCTGAGTCCAGCATCTACCGCGCGCTGGTGTTAAACCACGCCAAACTGACGTATGACGCGGTGTCGGCCTGGCTGGACGGCGATGGGCCAGCACCGGCACAAATGGCCAGCGTGCCGGGGCTGGAAGAACAGCTGCGCCTGCATGATGTGTTGGCCGGCAAGCTGCGCCAGTGGCGTCAGTCGCGCGGCGCACTCAACGTCAACACCATCTCCGCGCGGCCGGTGTTCAAGGACGGCCAACTTGTGGACCTGCAGCCCGATGAAAAAAACCGCGCCAAGGATTTGATTGCCGACCTGATGATTGCCACCAACGGCGCGACCGCGCGGTTTCTGGTGGACCAGGGCTTTCCGTCGATACGGCGGTTTTTGCAGTCACCGCGGCGCTGGGACCGCATTGTGCTGCTGGCCGCAGGACATGGCGCGGAGCTGCCCGCGTCGCCTGACGCGCTGGCACTGGATCGCTTTTTGAGTGCCCGCCGCGCGGCCGACCCCACCGGTTTTTCCGACCTGTCGCTGGCCGTGGTGAAACTGCTGGGCTCAGGTGAATACGCGGCGGCCCCGGCAACAGCCAACGGCGCCAACGGCCTCGGCCACTTCGGCCTGGCCATCAACGACTACGCGCATTCGACCGCGCCAAACCGGCGCTTTCCCGACCTGGTCACGCAGCGCCTGATCAAGGCGGCATTGGCCGGTGAAGCCTCGCCCTACTCCGCCGGGCAGCTCACAGCGATCGCCCAACACTGCACGCTGCAGGAAGACAACGCCAGCAAGGTCGAGCGCCAGGTGCTCAAGGCGGCAGGCGCGTATTTGCTGCATGGGCGCATCGGTGAGGTGTTTGACGCCATCGTGACCGGCGCGGCGGCCAAGGGCACCTTTGTGCGTATCAGCAGCCCGCTGCTGGAAGGCCGGGTGGTGCGGGGTTTTGAAGGGCTGGACGTCGGCGACACGGCCCGCGTCAGGCTGCTGGCGGTGGATGCTGAAAAAAGTTTTATCGACTTTGAGCGGGTTTAGTGGGTTTTTGAGGCGGCAGCCTGGATGGCGGAAAAGATTTCTTGCCCGCGGCTGCATTCACTTTGCGGCCGCTGGCGCAGCCAGCCCCTGCGTTTCAATGTCCAGGCCGCCGACCGGCGAGGAGCGCAGCGTTGACTTGCCATCGCGGCCACTGTAAATATTGAACATCATCGGACCGGCAGCTATCGTATTGACGACGACTTCTGAATAAGCGCGCTCGATCGATGCCGAAAGGTCCGAAGCAAAGATGGCCACGTATTTTTCTGCGGCATCCTGAGGATTCAGGTACACCGTCCGCTCTACCGAGTTTCCGCGGTGGCGCAGCGTCTTCTCGTCAAACAGGCGCGTGAGCTTGAAATCAGCGTCATAGAAGGCAAGTCGCGGCACAACCAGCGAAATGTCCCCGACAGTGCCCTGCGGCACACTGTTGACCGTCAGGCTATAGGTCTGCTTGTAGGCCGGCAGCTCATAAAGGACAAAAAAAGCTTTTGTCCCCCCAAAAGAGAAAGCCTGCTTGGTTTTGTCCAGCTGAACCTTGGTCTTCTGCATGGGCAGCGGCGAATGGGCCGCGGTCGCCAGCGTCGGGCAGCAAATAGCTGCGCCATTCAGATCGGCCAAACCCAGGGTAACCACCTCGCTCCCCTTGGGGACGGCAACGCAGCCTGCCAGCGACGCGATTACAACTGCGCATGCAAATGCCCGCATCAGTCCCTCTGCATGTCCTGAGCGATCTGGGCCACGATGGCCTCGACGCCCGCATACAGGCCCTGCCGCGTCTTTTTCGGATCGGCCGTGAGCGCCTCGATGGAGCCGAACCGGTACGACGGGTCGGATGCAAAGTGCACCGTTTGAGTACTGGACACGGCGTAACCGTAGGTCAGCGTGTCCTCATAAAGCGTTTTTCCGGACTTGCTATCGACGCTTCTGACCCTGACCACAACGAAAGGAAAGTAGTCCGTGGAGGGACCCGCCGCAAGATAGCTCCCCATCGTCTCTACAAGCAGGACACTGTCGGTCTTCACGCCACTGTTGACCACCTCAAGCGCGGCTTGATCCAGCCCGGCCCGCTTGGTAACAGGCACGACCCGGGCGTCGTAGCCAGCCTTGTTCATCGCGTCTGAAAGAAGGCTTGCGGTACGCTCCTGCAAACGGGTCTCGGCGGGGTCCATGGCGGCAGTAAGCCGATTGCTTTTGGCTTGTATATCTGCGGCTGCAATAAGTCCACCGATCAGGCCGAAGCTCACGCCGGGATGCGCCAGAACCGCCGCCTCATAGGTTTCCTGGTTCGGAGACCGGGTCACCACGACTGTCTTGATGTGTTGGGCGCCAACCTTGTTGAAAGCCAGCTTTTTTGGCGCCTGGGCACAACCGGTGACGATGACGAGCGCACATAGCGCCAGATAGCGGGCAAATTTCATCGGTTCTCCCTGAAGTTTCTTGTAAAAGTGATTGCCATTATCACTGCGGCCCCCGCACGGCCTGACAATTACTTCGCCATTTTTGGGGGCCGCCGCTGCAAAAAACAACGCACTGGCGGATAGGCCCGGTCTTGCAAGCCGGGCTCCGGTCTGCAAGGCCCGCATAAAATCACCTTCATGAACTACTGGCTCATGAAATCCGAACCCGGGGAATGTTCGGTCGACGATGTCCTGGCGGCCAAAGATTCAACCGTCGCCTGGGTCGGCGTGCGCAACTACCAGGCGCGCAATTTCATGCGCGACGGCATGTCGGTCGGTGACGGCGTCTTGTTCTACCACTCGAGTTGTGCCGAGCCGGGCATAGTCGGCATCGCGCAGGTGGCGTCCACAGCCTACCCGGACCCGACGCAGTTTGACCCGCGGTCGCCCTACCACGACCCCAAGTCAAAACCCGAAGAGCCGCGCTGGCTGCTGGTGGACGTGCAGGTGCTCAAAAAGACGCGCAATCTGGCCTTGCCCGAGCTGCGTGCCCACCCGGCGCTGCAGGACCTGCTGATCCTGCGCAAGGGCAACCGCCTGTCCATCACGCCGGTGGAGCCAAAACACTGGCGCGACATAACCCGGCTGCTGGGCAAGCCCTGAGCCTGGAACCGGCGCAAAAGCAACAAGCCCTGTAGGACAAAGTAGCGAGTTGCGGCTTCGCGCCATGCGGCCTCCGCATGGCTGGGGCGAGTCGCTATCATCCCTGCATGTCCATGCCCCCACCCATCGTTCTGGAGCAGGCGGCCACTGACCGCTTTCGACTTCTGGTCGATGCGGTTCAGGACTATGGCATCTTCATGCTCGACCCCCAGGGGCTGGTGGTGTCCTGGAACAGCGGTGCCCAGCGCATCAAGCAATACCGGCCTGAGGAGGTCATAGGCCGGCATTTTTCCCTGTTTTACCCACCCGAAGCCATTGCATCCGACTGGCCCGCGGAAGAGCTGCGGCGCGCGGCGCGCGATGGCCGTTTTGAAGAAGAAGGCTGGCGCATCCGCAAGGACGGCACGCGTTTCTGGGCCAATGTGGTCATCACCGCGCTGAAGGATGAAAGCGGCCTGCTCACCGGTTTCGGCAAGGTCACACGCGACCTGACGGAGCGCCGCATCCATGAAGAAGCCGTGCGCGAGAGTGAGCAGCGTTTCAGGTTGCTGGTGGAAAGCGTGCGCGACTACGCGATTTTCATGCTCAGCCCCGAGGGCATCATTGAAAGCTGGAACAGCGGCGCGCAACTGATCAAGGGTTATAGCGCCCAGGAGGTCATAGGCCGGCATTTCAGCATGTTTTACCGGGCCGAAGACCTGGCCGCCGGCCTGCCCGCAGCCGAGCTCGAAACCGCGCTGGCCGTGGGCCGGGCCGAGGAAGAAGGCTGGCGCATACGCCGGGATGGCTCGGTGTTCTGGGCCAACGTCGTGATTTCGCCGGTTTATGACGCAGCCCGGCAACTGCGCGGATTTGCCAAGGTCACGCGTGACATGACGGAAAGACGGCGCCTGCAGGAGCTGGAAAACTCGAGCAAACGCATGAGCGAATTCCTCGCCATGCTGGCGCACGAGCTGCGCAACCCGCTGGCCCCGATACGCAATGCGGTCACCATCCTGCAGCTCGAGCCCTCCCCCAGCCCGATGGTGCGCAGCAGCCGCGACATGATAGACCGGCAGCTGTCCCACATGACACGGCTGGTGGACGACTTGCTCGATGTGGGCCGCCTGACCACCGGCAAAATCCGTTTCAAGGCCGAGCAGGTGGCTTACTCCCAGGTGGTCGCGCGTTCTGTTGAGGCGGTTCGCCCCCTCATGGACGCCAGGCGCCACCTGCTCACAGTGAACATGCCGGACAACGGCCTGTGGGTCCAGGGCGACGCCACCCGGCTGGCGCAGGTGCTGCAAAACCTGCTGACCAACGCGGCCAAGTACACACCCGAAGGGGGTTTGATCGGGCTGGAAGTCTGGCAGGAAGGCACGCAATTGCACACCTCGGTGCGGGACAACGGCGTTGGCCTGTCGGCCCAGGCCACGCACCAGATCTTCGAGCTGTTTTCCCAGGGCGATGACCAGACCGCTGCCAGGGAAAGCGGGCTCGGTATCGGCCTGACGCTGGCGCGTTCGCTGGTGGAAATGCATGGCGGGGTGCTCAGTGCGGCCAGCGCAGGCGCGGGGCAAGGCAGTACCTTCACTTTCTTTCTGCCGAATGCGGGCTCATCAGGGACCGGCAGCGGTGGCACGCCGGCCAGCCCGCCAGGACCGCTGGTACTGGTGGTGGACGACAACCGGGACGCCGCCAACAGCCTGGCTGAAATCCTGCGTTTGATGGATTGCCAGGTCAAGGTGGCTTATGACGGCCCCTCGGCGCTGGAGCTTGCGCGCCAGCAGCTGCCGCAGCTGATTGTGCTGGACATAGGCATGCCGGGCATGACCGGTTATGAGGTCTTGAAGGCCTTGCGGGCCATGCCGGGCGGCGAGCGGGTCACCGCTGCCGCACTGACGGGTTTTGGCACCGACGAGGACAAAAGCAAGGCCCTGGGCGCAGGGTTTGACACCCATCTGACCAAGCCGCTGGATTTCGCCGTGCTGCAGGAATTTCTGCGGTCAGCCGGCGTGGCGCATTGACAGCCCGACACTGACCAGCAGCAGGCGCGGCTTCCTACAGCCTGCGTGCCACTTAGTGGCAACACTGGGCCAACACTCCTGAAAGTTCTCCATGGCCCCATTTTCCCCCTCCGCGTCCAAGCCGCTTTCCCTTCGCCTGCTGGCCATAGTCCTGTGCAGCGCGGCACTGGCTGTTGCCGGCGGGGCTGCTGTGGCACAGACGGCCAGGGCCGGCGCCAAAACAGCGGCCAGCGCCGGCTTCAACATGGAGGCCTTCAACAGCGCCAGCGACAGCCCGCTGCTCAAAAGCGGCAGCAAGGGCGCGGCGGTGGCACGTGCACAAATCCTGCTGGACCGCGCCTGGTTTTCCTGCGGCGAGATCGACGGGCGTTTTGCCGCCAACATGCAGCGCATGGTCAAGGCCTACCAGACCGCACGCGGACTCAAGGTCACTGGCACGGTCACGGCAGACACCTGGAAGTCGCTGCGCGAAGACAGCGCACCGCTGCTGACTCATTACACCGTGACCGAAAAAGACACCGCCGGGCCTTTTGAGAAAACACCGGCCGACATGGCCGAACGCGCGAAGATGAAGGCGCTGGTGTTCGAGTCGGTGGACGAGGCCCTGGCCGAAAAATTCCACACCAGCATCGCTTACCTGCAGCAGCTCAACGGCGGCCGCAAGATCGAAGCCGGCAAGGACATCGTGGTGCCGAATGTGAGCAGCGCCGCCGCGCCGGTCAAGGCGGCGTCCATACAGATCTACAAGTCGGAACGCGTGCTCTACGTGCTCGACGCCGACAAACGCCCGGTGGCGGCCTTCCCCATCAGCATAGGCAATGAGAAAAACGATCCGCTGCCGGTAGGCCTGATGGCGATCAAAAACGAAGTCAAGAACCCCGGCTTCACCTACGATCCCAAGCTGCTCAAGTCCGCGCCCAGGGATGCGCAGAAAGCCGACATTGCACCGGGCCCGAACAACCCGGTGGGCAGCATCTGGCTGGGCCTGACCAAGCCGCACTGGGGCATTCATGGCACCTCGAATCCGTCCAACGTCGGCCACTCCGAAACCAATGGCTGCATCCACCTGACCAACTGGGACGCCGAACGCCTGTCCACGCTGGCCAGGGCCGGCTTCAAGGTGGACGTCAAGTTGTGAGCGCCGCCGCCCCAGCGCCACGCTGGCGCAAGGCCTTGAGCCTGGGCGCGCTACTGGCCGTGCTGGCCGGTGGGGTGATTGGCACCTGGTTGCGCCCTGCGGCGACGACACCCAGCGCAACCGTGCAAGCCAGCGCCGCGCCGCCGCAAGCCACGCCGCCTGAAGCGGTGCAGGTACAGGTTTTGCCCCAGCCCAGCAGTGTTGCGCCAGCCTCCGAACCTGCGCCCAACACCGACGTGACGCCAGTCGCGCCGGCGCAACTGGCCGATGTTCCGGATCTGTCCCGCTTGCGCGCACGTGGCCTGACGCTGCCTGTCAGCGGGGTGAAGGCCGCGCAACTGGCCGACACCTACACGCAGGCGCGTGCGGCCGGCGCACCGCATGAGGCGCTGGACATCATGGCCGCGCGCGGCACACCGGTGCTGGCGGTCGAAGACGGGCGTGTCGCGAAACTGTTTTTGAGCAAACCCGGCGGCATCACGCTGTACCAGTTTGACCCGGGCAGCGAATACGCCTACTACTACGCCCATCTGGACGCTTATGCCGACGGCATTGCTGAAGGCGCCAGCCTGCGCAAGGGCCAGGTGATTGGATATGTCGGCAGCAGCGGCAACGCCTCGCCGGATGCACCGCACCTGCACTTCGCGGTTTTTAAACTGGAAGCGCAAAAGCAGTGGTGGCGCGGCACGCCCCTCAATCCCTTTTTGCTCTGGCGCGACGCCAAACCCTGAGCCGGCCGCCGTTGCCAGTTTTCACGGTCGGCGTATTTTCTTCAAGCCAAAAAGGCCAGCAGCCCTTGGCTGGCGAGCGCAAGCAGCTATAAATTCCATAGCACATGGCCGGCCCCCCGCAGGCCGGTGGGCTGGCTTCACGCCAGGCGGCAGCGCGATTAGGGCCTGTTAACGCTATTTTTGCGAATGCGAACGGGGTGAAAACAGTACCAATCAAGGCGCGCGACGACGCCCAGACTGGGCGTCTGAGCTAGGAGCGCAACGCCGAGTGGCGCTGTTTTCACCCCGTTCCCTCCGGGTTGCGATCAAAAAGACCCTGCGCGGCGTTGCAAAGCCTTGTCGGGGGCGGCCCGTAGCCGTCCGGGCCGCGAAGAGACCCGGCGAAGGGCCGCTGATGGCGCTGCTCCGCTGTACAGCTTCGCGCACGGACGCTCCGCAGCGCCACCCCGACGGCGTTTTGCGCCTTGCTCAGCGCCTTTTTGACTCGCAACGCATCTTGCAGAAATAGCGTTAACAGGCCCTAAACTGCCAGTGGCCGCCCGACAGCTCCCGTCCCGTCCGTTGCGGCGCGCCCTTTCCAGCCAGGAGCCGCCGTGTTTTCACATGTTTTTCTGGGTGTCAGCCACTTTGAACGTGCGCTGAATTTTTACAACGCCCTCATGGGCAGCCTGGGCATCACCCAGCGCTTTTGCGAGCCTGGCAGGCCCTGGGCCGGCTGGCACAGCGCCGGCGCCACGCGGCCGCTGCTGGTGATTGCAACGCCGCACAACGGCCTGGCGCATGAGGCCGGCAACGGCCAGATGGTTGCCCTGCTGGCCAGCAGCCGGGCGGCGGTGCGGCTGGCCCATGCCACCGCGCTGCGCCATGGCGGCAGCGACGAAGGGGCGCCCGGCCTGAGGCCGCACTACCACCCGCATTACTACGGCGCCTACTTTCGCGACCCGGACGGCAACAAGCTCTGCGTGGCCTGCCATGAGCCGGAGCCGTCCGATCCGCCGGACTGAGCGGCCTCATCGATACCCCCCGACTGGCACACACACCCCGCATGGATCGCTCCGGCATGACCCCAGGCAACACGCTGGCCGGCCACCACCACTGGCTGCGTGAGCTGTCGGGCGGGCTCATCACCGGCATGGTGGCCGTGGTCTATGCCGTGACCTATGCGGCGCTGCTGTTTTCGGGGCCGCTGAAAGGTGGTCTGCCGCTGGGCATGTCGCTGTGCCTGGTCAGTGCCGCGCTCGGTGCGTTCTGGCTCGCCTGGCGCAGCGAGCTGCCTTTTGCGATTGCCGGGCCGGATGGCAGCACCCTGTCCATCCTGGCGGCCATGGCCGCCACAGCGGCTGCGGCCAGCGGCACCGGCATGCTCAAAGGCCCGCTGGAGCATGTGCTGTTGCTGCTGCTGGTCACCACCGCGCTGTGTGCGCTGCTGTTCCTGCTGCTCGGTTTTGGCCGTCTCGGCGCCTGGGTGCGTTATGTGCCGTTTCCGGTGATTGCGGGTTTTCTGGCCGCCACCGGCTGGCTGATTGCCACCGGGGCACTGCAAGTGGCCATCGATCAGGCGCCAGGCTGGGACTTGCTGCTGCACTGGCGCCGCCACCTGGCCGACCCACGGCTGCTGGCCACGCTGGGGCTGGCGGCGGTGTTTCTGCTGGTTCTGCCGAGGCAGCGTTCTGCCGGCTGGCTGCCGCTGCTGCTGCTGGCGGCCTGCGCGCTCTTTTTTGCGGCGCTGCTGCTGTCCGGCCAGTCGCTGGATGCCGCGCGCCAGCAGGGCTGGTTTCTGGGCGGCATGGCGCGCGCGCAGTGGCTGGCGCCGTGGACACTGCTGGACACCCGCACTGCCGGTTTTGACTGGTTCTGGCTCGCCGACCAGTGGCTGGACATGCTGGCGGTGGTGTTTGTGGCTGCCCTCACCGTGCTGCTGGGCGCCAGCGGACTCGAGATCATGTCGCGGCGCGACATCTCGCTGGACCACGAGCTGCGCACCCATGGCTGGCTCAATCTGCTGGCCGCCTGCACGGGCGGCTGTATCAGCCTGGTGTCGGTCAGCCGCAGCGCGGTCATGCTGGAAAGCGGCGCCCGCACCCGCCTGGCCGGCATGCTGGCTGCCGCCGTGTGTGGCCTGGCGGCGCTGGGGGGCGGGCTGCTGCTGGGCTGGGTACCGAAGATCGTGCCGGCGGCTTTCCTGCTCTACATCGGGCTGTCCATCCTGCGTGAATGGGTGCTCGATTCACGCCAGCGGCTGAACCGCGCCGACTGGTGGCTGGTGCTGATCATCCTCGGCATTTCCGCCACGGTGGGTTTCACCACCGCGGTGCTGGTGGGCATGGTGGCCAGCTGCCTGAACTTTGCGCTGAACTACAGCCGGGTCGGCGTGATCCAGCACGACCTGGATGGCACGGCCCTGCACAGCAAGCTGGTGCGGCCCGCCGCACAGCGCCAGTTGCTGAACCAGCACGGCTGCCAGATCCGGGTGCTGATGCTGCGCGGCATGATTTTTTTCGGCAGCGCCCACAGCGTGCTGGAGCGCGTGCGCCGCTTTTTGCAGGCCGCGCCGCAAGGGCCGGCCGCAGCACGCACCCTGGTGCTCGATTTCAGCCATGTGGCCAGCGCCGACTCCTCGGCCGGCATGACTTTTGCCAAAATTTTCCAGCTGGCCCAGGCCGCCGGCGTGGCGGTGGTGCTCAGCGGCTTGCGCCCTGCGGTGCAGGCCGCACTGAGCCAGCCCGATGGACAGCCGGACGCGGCAGCGGCCCCTGCCCCGGCGCCGGTCAGCCATGAGACGCTGGACCAGGCGCTGGAGGCGGCCGAACACCACTTGCTGGCGGCACATGACGCCGCGGAGCCGGCCGAGGCGCTGGCGCCCTGGATGCTGCGCGAACTCGGGCAAGCCGCCCACTGGGCCGCGCTGCAGCCACTGCTGCAACGGCACACCCTGGCGGCGGGGCAAGTGCTGATGCGCCAGGGCGAGCTGTCTGACACCCGCCTCTACCTGATAGAAAGCGGCCGCCTGACGGTGCGCCTGCAGGGTCAAGGCGCGGGCCAGCGGCTGGCCGGCCTGCTGGGCGGCACCATGGTTGGAGAAATGGCCCTGTACTCGAGCGCCGAGCGCTCGGCCAGCGTGTTGGCAGAACGCGATTCGGTGGTCTGGGCCCTGAGCCGGCAGGCGCTTGAAACCCTGCAACTGAACGCGCCCGAGACGGCCATGCAGGTGCACGCCTTTGTCATGCACACCATGGCCGAGCGCCTGCGGCTGGCCAACAGCACCCTGGCCGCCCTGCAGCGCGGCAGTTAAACCTGGAAACCGCAGTTGGACGTGTCCGAGTGGGCCGCCTTGGTGTGTTCTGGCAAGGCACGACGACGCTGCGGGCTATTGCCCGCAAGGAGGAGCAACGCCGCCAGAGCGCGCCAGGGCGGCTCAATCGGGTACGTAGCGTTGTCACCCAAAAGGTGAACTCGTTCGTGCGTATAGCAGTCAGGCCCATTCGACCTTGCAAGCGAGAGTGAGCGGTCAACTGCGGTTTCCAGGTTATATACAGCAACTGTAGGTGCTGCCTGACGGTGGGTCAGCGCCACTGCCTGCGTGCGGACGACTGCGCAGCGGCCACACTGCATACACATACCAACAAGGAGTTTCCCATGTCGATCTCAATGATTCTGCTCATCGTCCTCATCCTGATCCTGGTCGGCGCACTGCCCACTTGGGGTCACAGCCGCGCCTGGGGTTACGGTCCCAGCGGTGGCGTCGGCCTGATTGTCATCATCCTGATCGTGCTGCTGCTGATGGGCCGAATCTAGATCTGAAGCCAGCACCAAAAAAGGACTCAGCCGCAGGGCTTGAGTCCTTTTTTTTGGCGCTTGCAAAGCGTGGAGGGCAAGCGTCAGGTGTCCACACTATTCGTTGAGCTGTCATTGCGGGCTAGCCCCGCAATCCATGCCCGCGCGTCATGGATGCCGGATCGGGTCCGGCATGACAGGAGACGAACCGTATGGAATCAGGTGTTGATCTGCGCCCAGGCTTTGTAGCTACGGCGTGACAAGCCCTGCGGGCAGTTGTCAGCCTGCGCTGAAAGGCTTGGCCTTAACCCACCAGCTGCTGCCAAGCCTTTTCAATCCGCTTAATACTGACCGGCTGCGGTGTGCGCAGCTCCTGCGCAAAAAAGCTGACCCGCAGTTCTTCCAGCAGCCAGCGCAGTTCCTGCAGGCGCGCGTCGCTCGCACCCTTGCGTTCTGCCACCAGCCGCCAGTAACGCTGCTCCTGCGGGCGCAGTTCGGCCAGGCGCGCGGCATCCCGTGCCGGGTCGGCGCGCCACTTTTCCAGCCGCAGCGTGATGGCCTTGAGGTAACGCGGAAAATGCTGCAGCTGGGTCCAGGGCGTCAGCGTCAAAAACCGTTTGGGCACCAGGCGCTGCAATTGCTGGGCGGCGTCCAGCGCCGCTTCCGCAGCGTTTTTTGTGTCCTTGATCTTGCGCTGGGCCACGGCGAATTCCAGCAAAATCGCCGCCGCCAGGCGCGCGACTTCGCTGGCAATCAGGGTCAGGCGGCCGCGCCCGTCGTCTGTGCGTTTTTTGAAGCCGGCTTCGTCGGTCGGCAGCGGCTCCTGCAAAAAAGCCCGGTCCAGCGCCACCTCGATGATCTGCTCGCGCAGCTCTTCGAGCGTGCCGCCGCCCGAGTTGTCGGCGGCGCGGCCGACCAGCATGTAGGCGGTCGCCATTTTCTGCAGCTCGGGCAGATTTTTTTCGAGGTATTTGAGCGCGTCCCGGATCTGCAAGGCAAACAGCCGGCGCAGGCCGGCGCGGTGCCGGGACGCCGCCAGCTCGGGTTCGTCAAACACCTCTATGGTCACCGCGTCGCCCAGATCGATCAGCGCCGGAAAACCAATCAGGGTCTGTTTGCCTTTGCTGATCTCCATCAGTTCGGGCAGCTCGCCAAAGCTCCAGCTGGTGTAACCCTCGGGGATGCGGGCTGCTGCAGGTTTTTGATTTGCTATGCTTTCAGGAGCTGCTTGCGCCCGTCCTGCCTGGGCTGCAGGCCGATTTGACTCAACATCCTGGGCAGAATCTGGCACCACGCGTGTTTTGAGCCCGGCCAGGGCCTGGAAGGCGCCGCGTGCCTGGGAGCCGAGCTCACCCTTGAGCGCGCCGATGTTGCGGCCGGCACCGAGCTGGCGGCCGTGTTCGTCCAGCACGCGGAAGTTCATGAACAGATGCGGCGGCAACATGTCGAGCTTCATGTCGTTGCGCTTGATATCCAGCGAGGTCGCATCACGCACCAGCTTGAGCACCGCGTCCGTCAGCGAGCCGGCGCCAAACTTTTCCGGCTGCAGCAGCTCGGCCGCCATGCGCGACGCCGTGTCGGGCAACGGCACCAGGCGTGAACGGGGCCGCTGGTGCAGGGTTTTGATCAGGGCCTGGATCTTGTCCTTGAGCATGCCGGGCACCAGCCACTCACAGCGCTCCTCGCTGACCTGGTTCAGCGCAAACAGCGGCACATCCACCGTCAGGCCGTCTTTGGCGTCGCCCGGTTCATGCAGGTAGGTCGCCAGGCAATCGACACCACCGAGGCGCAGCGTTTTGGGAAAGGACTGGGTCGTGATGCCGGCGGCTTCATGGCGCATCAGCTCTTCACGGCTCAACAGCAGCAGCGTGGGCTGCTTCTTGACCTCGTCCTTGTACCAGCGCTCACAACTGGCGCCGGTACAGATGTCGGCCGGCAGTTGCTGGTCGTAAAAAGCGTAGATCAGCTCTTCATCAACCAGCACGTCCTGGCGCCTGGCCTTGTGCTCCAGGTCCTGCACCTGGGCGATCAGCTTGAGGTTGGCCGCCAGAAAGGGCAGCTTGCTGTCCCAGTTGCCGGCCACCAGCGCTTCACGGATAAAAATCTCGCGCGCTGTCACCGGATCGACGCGGCCAAAATTGACGCGCCTGCCGTTGTATATCACCAGGCCGTACAGCGTGGCGCGCTCCAGCGCAGTCACTTGCGCGGCTTTCTTTTCCCAGTGCGGATCGAGCAATTGTTTTTTCAGCAGATGGCCGGCCACCTGCTCCACCCACTGCGGCTCGATGTTGGCAATGCCTCGGCCAAACAGGCGCGTGGTTTCCACCAGCTCGGCCACCACAATCCAGCGGCCCGGCTTTTTGCTCAGGCGAGCGCCCGGATGGCGGTAAAACTTGATGCCGCGCGCGCCCAGGTACCAGTCGTCTTCGTCACTCTTGATGCCGAGGTTGCCCAGCAGGCCGCAGAGCATCGACAAATGCAGCTGTTCATAACTGGCAGGTTTGTCATTCAGCACCCATTTCTGCTCGCCCACCACCGCGTGCAGTTGTGAATGGATGTCGCGCCACTCGCGCACGCGCCGGATGTTGATGTAGTTCTCGCGCAGCAGATTTTCATACTGGCGGTTCGAGAGTTTGTGGTCTTCACCATGGCCACCGCGCACATCACCCAGCCATTTCCAGAGTTTCAAATAACCGGTGAATTCGCTTTTTTCATCGTCGAACTTGGCATGTTGCTGGTCCGCCTGCGCCTGTTTGTCCATGGGCCGGTCGCGCACGTCCTGCACGCTGAGCGCACTCGCAATCACCAGCACCTCGTCGAGTGCCTGCCTGTCCCTGGCCTCCAGAATCATGCGGCCCACCCGCGGGTCCAGCGGCAAGCGGGCCAGATTCCGGCCCACGGGGGTCAGTTCGTTGTCGTCGTCGACCGCGCCGAGTTCGGCCAGCAACTGGTAGCCGTCGGCAATGGCACGGCCCTGGGGCGGCTCGATGAAGGCGAAACTTTCAATCGTCCCCAGGTGCAGCGCCTTCATGCGCAAAATCACCGCCGCCAGCGAGCTGCGCAAAATTTCCGGGTCGGTGAAACGCTGGCGTCCGAGGAAGTCCTGCTCGTCGTACAGGCGTATGCAAATGCCGTCGGCAACCCGGCCGCAGCGGCCGGCACGCTGGTTCGCGGCGGCCTGCGAGATCGGCTCGACCATCAGCTGCTCGACCTTGTTGCGAAAGCTGTAGCGCTTGACACGCGCCGTGCCGGCATCAATCACATACCGGATGCCAGGCACCGTCAGCGAGGTTTCGGCCACATTGGTGGCCAGCACAATGCGCCGCCCGGTGTGGCCGTCAAAAATGCGGTCCTGCTCGGCTTGACTCAGGCGCGCAAACAGCGGCAGCACCTCGGCATTGCGAAACAGCGGCTGGTGCGCCAGATGTTTGCGCAGGTGGTCAGAGGCCTCACGGATTTCGCGCTCGCCCGGCAAAAAGATCAGGATGTCGCCGGCGCTGTGCGGATTGCGCCAGAGTTCGTCCACGCCGTCGGCAATTGCGTCGTTGAGGTCGTAGTCACGCGACTCTTCATACGGCCGGTAACGCTGCTCGACCGGAAACATGCGGCCCGAGACCAGAATCACGGGCGCCGGCCCTTTGGAAGAAGCAAAATAATCCGCAAAACGCTGCGCATCAATCGTCGCCGAGGTGATCACCACTTTCAAATCGGGCCGGCGCGGCAGCAACTGGCGCAAATAACCGAGCAGAAAGTCGATGTTCAGGCTGCGTTCATGCGCCTCGTCAATGATCAGGGTGTCGTAGGCGTTGAGCAGCGGATCGGTCTGGGTCTCGGCCAGCAAGATGCCGTCGGTCATGAGTTTGACCGAGGCGTCGCGGCTCAGCCGGTCCTGAAAGCGCACCTTGTAGCCCACCACCTCGCCCAGCGGTGTCTTGAGCTCTTCGGCAATCCGTTTGGCGACGCTGGAGGCCGCAATCCGGCGCGGCTGGGTGTGGCCTATCAGCCTGGCGTGTTGTCCCGCCGGGTAGTTGAGCTTGCCGCGGCCCATGGCCAGCGCAATTTTGGGCAACTGCGTGGTTTTACCCGAGCCGGTTTCGCCGCAGACGATGACCACCTGGTGCGCCAGCATGGCGGCGGTGATTTCCTCACGCTTGCCGGAAACCGGCAGTGATTCGGGAAACTCTATACGCAGGGAATGGGGCAAGGCAGGCGTCGGCAAGGGATGGGATGTCAAAGCCTTGCATTATCGGCGCTGGCCGCCTGGCGCCGGCCTGAAAGGGACAAAACTCAGGCCACTTCGAGCACCGGCAGCTCCACCGGCTCGCCGCTGGCCTGGTCAAACCAGGCGACCCGGCTGGCGTAAGTCATGGCGGTGCGCGACATGGCCTTGGCCTTGGCCAGCACGGTCGATGCCCGGGCTGCGGGGTCGGACACCAGCAACACCCCAATGCCGATATCCGCCTGCCAGCGGGTTTGCTCGCTTTCGCGGCGGCTCGCGTCCAGGCTGGTGTTGAGCGCGACCGATTTGGACAAACGTGCCTCGACCCGGTGCGCCAGCCGGATCAACTGGCCGCTGTCGCTGCAATGGCGCATCACCAGCAAAAAACCATCGGCCGACAGGCGGCCCGGCTCCACATGCGCCGACACCGCACGCCGCAGCCGGCCGGCACAGACAAACAGCGCGTGGTTGACCGCCGCCATGCCGTGCAGGCGTTCCAGTGCATAGAGGTTGCCAATGGTGACCACCACCACACCCACCCCGGTACCAGGCAGGCGGTCCTGCCGGAAAATCTCGCCCAGCATCTGGCCGGTTTCCGTCAGGGAACGCAAGCGCGTCACCGGGTCGTAACTCGGGCCCAGTGCCATCACCTGGTGCAGCTCGATCAGGTAGGCGTAACGCGCCCAGAGTGCCGCGGACATGGTCACCACATAGGCGGTACCGGCCAGGGCACTGACCGCATGCACCGGCCAGGGCACCGGCGCCGTCGCCAGCGCAATCCAGCCCAGCCCGGCAATCGCCACCAGCATGAAGAAAACCCCGCCGACGGCGATCCAGCCCAGCCGTTCACCGCGAAAAACGCTGCGCAAGCCCGCACCCAGCGCCACCAGGCCGAGCAGGCAGGCCATGCCAAGACCGAGTACCAGCGACTGCCGGGCGCTCAGCAGCCAGCCGATGGCGACGCCGGCAAGCACCATCGCGGCCAGCGCCAGCTGAATGACGCGCCGCGTCTTGCGGCGGCCCAGCACGCCGACGATGGAAAAAAGCAGATAGGACATGAAGGCCGACACCAGCATGGCCACATGCGCCTGCACGCGCGCCTGTGTCGCGTCATCGTCGATAGGCAAGCCGCCCAGAAAGGCGACCACAAAAGAACTGGAGGCCATGGCCGACAAGGCGGCATTGAGCGAAATGCGGCGCAGGGAACGCGTATAAGCCAGCGCAGCGCCAGCCAGCATCAGGGCCGTCATGCCGAAAAAACAGCCCCAGAAGCCAAACGCCAGTTTGTCCATAGATGGGCGCATTATCAGGCGTAAGCCGTCCCGGCGGGGGTGCGTTATTTGCCAGCCAGAAGGGGCTCAGAACGGCGTCGCCCTGCCGCCATCGTCCCTTACACTCTCTGCCATTGCCCGGAAAGGCCGCTTATGGCCAGGTTTTTCCGCCCTGCCGCATGACCTGCCCCGAACCCGAAAGCGCGTCCCATGTCTGCCGTCTTCAATTTCACCTTTGTGCCCTGGTTTCGCTCGGTGGCACCCTACATCCACCTGCACCGCGGCAAGACCTTTGTGGTCGGCATTGCCGGTGAGGCGATTGCCGCCGGCAAGCTGCAACATCTGGCGCAGGACCTGGCACTGATCCAGAGCATGGGCGTGAAAATTGTACTGGTGCACGGCTTCCGGCCCCAGGTCAATGAGCAGCTGGCGGCCAAGGGCCACGAGGCCCAATACTCGCACGGCATGCGCATCACCGACACGGTGGCGCTGGACTGTGCGCAGGAGGCCGCAGGCCAGCTGCGCTACGAGATCGAAGCGGCCTTCAGCCAGGGCCTGCCCAACACCCCAATGGCCGGCTCGACCGTGCGTGTCATCTCGGGCAACTTCATCACCGCCAGGCCGGTCGGCATTGTCGATGGCGTGGACTTCAAACACTCGGGCCTGGTGCGCAAGGTCGACACGCGGGGCATTTTGCGCACGCTCGAATTTGGCGCCATGGTGCTGCTCTCGCCCTTCGGTTTTTCACCGACCGGCGAAGCCTTCAACCTGACCATGGAAGAAGTCGCCACCAGCGTGGCGATTGAGCTGCAGGCCGACAAGCTGATTTTCATGACCGAGATCCCCGGCCTGCGCATCCACCCGGACCAGCCCGAGGGCGAGGACAACCCGATAGACACCGAGCTGCCGCTGGCCGCTGCCGAAAAACTGCTGGCACAACTGCCGAACCCGACGCAACCCACCGACACCGCGTTTTACCTGCAGCACTGCGTCAAGGCCTGCAAGTCGGGCGTGGAGCGCAGCCACATCCTGCCGTTTGCGGTGGACGGCGCCTTGCTGCTCGAAATTTATGTGCACGACGGCATAGGCACCATGGTCATCGATGAAAAACTCGAGAGCCTGCGCGAGGCCACGGCCGACGACGTGGGCGGCATCCTGCAGCTGATAGAACCATTTGAACAGGACGGCACGCTGGTCAAGCGCGACCGCACCGAGATCGAACGCGATGCCGACCTGTACACCGTGATCGAACACGATGGCGTGATCTTCGGCTGCGCCGCGCTCTACCCCTATCCCGAAGCCAAAACCGCCGAGATGGCGGCGCTCACGGTGTCGCCGCAAAGCCAGAGCCAGGGCGACGGCGAACGCATCCTCAAACGCATAGAACAACGCGCCAGACTGGCCGGGCTCGACAGCATTTTTGTGCTGACCACACGGACCATGCACTGGTTCATCAAGCGCGGTTTTGTGCAGGTTGATCCGGAATGGCTGCCCGAGGCGCGCAAGCGCAAGTACAACATCAACCGCAAAAGCCAGGTGTTGGTCAAGAAGCTGTCATAGCCCCTGGCCGCGCCACAGCGGCCCGCGCCCCGGCCCACAGCCCTCAGCCGGTCTGGCCATCTTGCGGTGTGAAGATCGCGAAACTTCCGCTGGCCTTGGCCACCAGCGTGTCACCGAGGTAAACGCAGGACTCCAGGCTGGCCACACGCCGGCCCTTGTTGAGCAGCGTGCTGAGGCAGACCAGCTGACCCGCCAGAACCGGTTTGAAATAACTGATCTTGATCTCTATGGTGGCGCACAACTCGCCGGCTGCCAGTGTCGGATACAGCGCAGCGCCCATGCCGGTATCGGCCAGCGTGAAGGCCACACCACCATGCACGCGGCCGATCGAATTGCGGTGAAAATCCTGGACTTCCAGGGTGCAGCGGCTGCTGCCACCACCCTGCGATTCAATGGACATGCCGATGTGTTCGATGAACCTGGGTGTCATGGCGCTCAGTGCTCCGATCCCGCGTAAATCCACATCGGCACCGTGGCGCCCGCGCGTTCAAACCCGAGCGCGCGGTAAAAGTCGACCGCCGCCCCGTCGGCCGTCAGCATCTGCTGGTGAAAACCCCTGTAACGGGTCTGCAGGGCCAACATCATTTGTTTGCCAATGCCGCGCCGCTGCCAGTCGGGATGCACCAGCAGGTGCGGGTAATAGACCACGAGGTGGCCGTCCGAGATGGCATTGCCCAGGCCCATCAGCTGCACCCCGGCCCGCGCGGTCACAAGGCCATGCGAGTGCAACAGCGCGGCCATCAGCTGGGCCGGCTTGTCGGCCGCCGACCAGTGGTTGGCGCGGTACAGCGCCAGCACCTCGGGCTCACGCAGCACGTCGTCGAGTCTGATTTCAAAGTCCATGCAAAACACCTGTCGGTCCCATGACCCGCATCATGCCCCAGCCCGCGGGCGGACTTGTGTTTCAAGCTGAAAATGGCTGAGAATGTGGGCATGCTCCAACTCCGCCCCAACTGCGAATGCTGCAACAAGGACCTGCCCGCCGATTCCGTCGAGGCGCGCATCTGCACGTTTGAATGCACCTTCTGCAGCGACTGCGCGAGCAGCAAGCTCCAGGGGATTTGCCCGAACTGCGGCGGGGAACTGGTGGTACGGCCACGGCGGCCGGCCGGCAAACTGGCCTCTTACCCGGCATCGACCGAACGGATTTTCAAACCCGCTGGCTGTGGAGCCCCCGCATGAACAGCACCTCGCTTTTGCTTTTTGCCCTCGTCGCCCTGGCGGTGATTGCCACGCCCGGCCCCACGGTGCTGCTGGCGCTGATCAATGGCTCGCACTATGGTGTGCGCCGCTCGGTGCCCGGCATGCTGGGCGCGGTGGCCTCGGACTTTGTGCTGGTAGGCGCGGTGGCGCTGGGCCTGGGTGCGCTGCTGGCGGCGTCCGAGTTCTGGTTTTCAGTGCTCAAGTGGGTGGGCGCGGCCTATCTGGCCTGGCTCGGCGTACGCATGCTGCGTTCAAAGGGCGGCTTTGAACTGCCGGCCGCCGGTGCCGGCCCGGTAGCGCGCAACGGCCGCACGATTTTCATGAAATCTTTTCTGGTGGCAGCCACCAACCCGAAAGGTTATCTGTTCTGCTCGGCGCTGCTGCCGCAGTTCATAGACCCGGCGGCCGCGCAGGCGCCGCAGTACCTGGCCATCGCCCTGGTTTTCGGCGGGCTGGATTTCAGCGTGATGTTTGCCTATGCCTTTATTGGCGCACGCGCGATCCGGCTGCTCAAGGCGAGCGCCACACGCTGGCTGGACCGCCTGTGCGGCGGCGCCCTGCTGGCACTGGCCGGCTCACTGGCGGTTTACCGCCGCAACGCCCATTGAGCTTGCCAAGGCCTGAAAACACGCGAGCTGCCAGGCAAACTCGCCTTCAAAGGCGCCGGGGTCGTTGACCGCATAAGCGCCATAACCATAAACCGCGGCGTAGGCGGCGTAGCTGGCCGCTTCGAGTGCCTTGCCCGCCAGTGCATTGGCCGCCGCGTAGGTGGCAGAGACCGCCGCATGCGCCGAACCGTCGATTGAATTTGAACCGCAGTGGCCGTTGGCAAGCACCGCAAGCGCCCCGGCCGCCTGCTGCAAGGCGGACCGGTCGGTGTGGCCATCCACAAAGGCCTGCAGCACGTCCAGCCCCTGCACGGCACCTGGGTCTTCCAGCAGATGCTGCACCCGGCGCGCACAGGCCAGGCCAAATGCCAGGCGCAGCGCTTCCTGTTGCGGCTGTGCGAGGCCTTCCCTCTCCGCCTGGCGCAACAGGGCGTGGTTCATGGCAGGGTTCAGCCCGCCGCAGCAATCTGCCGCAGCGCCTGCTCAAACACCTCGGCCGGCTGCCCGCCCGAGATCAGGTGTTTGTCATTGATGATGATGGCCGGCACCGAGCGTATGCCTTGCTGCTGGTAGAACTGCTCGCGCTGGCGCACCTCGCTGGCGTATTCGTCGGAGGCCAGGATTTGCTGCGCACGCGCCTGGTCCAGACCGACTTCACCGGCGATGCGGGCCAGCACCGCGTGGGAGCCCGGGTTTTCGCCGTCGGTGAAGTAGGCCTTGAACAAGGCTTCTTTCAGCGCCAGCTGCCGCCCTTCTGCTTCGGCCCAGTGCAGCAGCCGGTGCGCATCAAAGGTGTTGTACACCCGGTTGCGTGCACCCACGGTGAAGGTAAAGCCCAGCGCCTGGCCACGCTGGCGGATCATCTCGCGGTTGTGCTGCAACTGTTCAGGCGTTGAGCCGTATTTTTCGGTCAGGTGTTCGGTGATGTCCTGCCCCTCAGCCGCCATCCCGGGATTGAGCTCAAAGGGCTGGAAATGCAGGTCGGCCTGGACCTCGCCGCTGACCCGGCCCAGCGCATCTTCGAGCGCTTTCAGGCCGATCACGCACCAGGGGCAGGAGACGTCGGAAACAAAGTCGATTTTCATTTTTGCCAGTGCGGGGGCGTTCATGCGTGTGTCCTTGACAGAGGTGGGGGAAATCAGCAGTCATGGTAGTGGCTCTTGAGCAACCCCGCCGGCCGCCGGGGGAAAGGTGTCCGGCCCGCCGGAAACGCCTGATGTCATGGCTGCTGGCGCCCGTCCTGATGGGGGGGCGCCGGTTTTTGCGCCAGATCAAGGCCAGGCCAGTCTGACCGTCAAATAGGACTTGTCTGATGGCAGGGCGCAGCGCTCAGGACTATGGTCGGTCTGTCCAAACGGAGATGCCCATGAACCGTCCCAGCCCTGCCCCGGACAGCCGCGAAGCCCGCATTCCCTGCGGCCAGGCCTGGCTGTATGGCGACCTGGTCTTGCCGGCCGGCGCCGGCGGTGTGGTGCTGTTTGCCCACGGCAGCGGCAGCGGCCGGCACAGCGCGCGCAACCGCCAGGTCGCGCAGCGGCTCCAGCACGCGGGCATCGCCACGCTGCTGTTCGACCTGCTGACCGTGCAGGAAGAGCAGGTGGACATCCACACGCGCGAACACCGCTTCGATATCGCGCTGCTGACCGGCCGCATGCAGCAAGCCACCGAATGGGTGCTTGCGCAGCCCGGCCTGCAGCATGCGCCCATAGGCTACTTCGGCGCCAGCACGGGCAGCGCTGCGGCACTGATTGCCGCAGCGCGGCTCGGCAAAGGTATTGCGGCCGTGGTCTCGCGCGGCGGCCGCCCCGACCTGGCCGGTCCGGTGGCCCTGGCGGCGGTGACTGCCCCCACGCTGCTGATCGTGGGCGCTGCCGACACGGAAGTGATGGCGCTCAACGAGCAGGCTTATGCGCATTTGCAATGCGAAAAGCGGCTCGCGGTGGTGCCGGGCGCCAGCCACCTGTTCGAGGAAGGTGGCGCCCTGGAGCAGGTGGGCGACCTGGCCGCCGACTGGTTCAGCGCCTGGCTGGATCCGGTGAAAACCAGGGGCGTGCATCATGAAAGACACACACCTTCCCTATGACAACCGGCGCCAGGCCGGCCGGGTGCTGGCCGGCGCGCTGGCGCATTACCGCGGGCAGCCCGGGCTGCTGGTGCTGGCCCTGCCGCGTGGAGGTGTGCCCGTGGGTTTTGAAGTGGCCACGGCGCTGGCAGCATCGCTGGACGTTTTTGTGGTGCGCAAGCTCGGTTTTCCGGGCCACGAGGAATACGCCATAGGCGCGCTTGCCAGCGGCGGCGTGTCGGTGATGAACCCCCTGCCCGGCTTGACCGTGCCGCCCGGGGCGCTGGCAGAAGTGGTGGCGCGCGAGCAGGCCGAGTTGCTGCGGCGTGAACAGCTCTACCGCGGCCAGCGCCCGGCCATCGATGTGCGCGACCGCACGGTGATTGTGGTGGATGACGGACTGGCGACCGGTGCCAGCATGCGCGCTGCGCTGCTGGCCCTGCGGCAGCAGCGGCCGGCCCGGCTGGTGGCCGCCGTGCCGGTAGGCGCTGCAGAGAGTTGCCGGGAGCTGCAGGACGCGGCCGATGAAGTGGTCTGCCCCGCCACGCCCGAGCCGTTTCGCGCGGTCGGCCTGTGGTACCGCGAGTTTCCCCAGACCAGCGACGACGAGGTGCACACGCTGCTGGAAGAGTCGCGCCGCCTGCCTGCCCGCGCCGTCCCGCTGCAGCCGCACGAGGATTCCCCATGAGCCCGCACGCACATTCCCACACCGATGCAGGACTGCTGGCGTGCCTGCAGAAACACCTGCAGCCGCTGACCGGCGATACACACGACTACGACGGCTTGCTGGAGTTGATAGGCCCGACGCGTTTTGTTCTGCTCGGTGAGGCCTCCCACGGCACACGCGAGTTTTACCAGGAACGCGTGAACATCACGAAACGCCTGATCACCGAAAAAGGCTTCACCGCTGTGGCGGTGGAAGCCGACTGGCCCGACGCCTGGCGTGTCAACCGTTATGTGCGCGGCCTGTCGGACGAGCGCCATGCCGGGGACGCCCTGTCCGGCTTTGAACGTTTTCCTGCCTGGATGTGGCGCAACACCGTGGTTCGCGATTTTGTCGAGTGGCTGCGCGCGCACAACGCCGGCCGCGCGCCTGCGCAGCAGGTGGGCTTTTACGGCCTGGACCTGTACAGCCTGTTCACCTCCATCCAGGAGGTGCTGGCCTACCTGGACCGCACCGACCCCGCCGCGGCGCAGCGGGCCCGCGAGCGTTATGCCTGTTTTGACCATGCGACCGAAAACAGCCAGGCTTACGGTTATGCGGCCAGTTTCGGGCTGGCGCGCAGTTGTGAAGACGAGGTGGTGCAGCAGCTGCGCAGCATGAACCTGCGTTTCGGGCACATGCCCGCCACCGCCGGGCTGGAGCGCGACCAGATGTTTTACGCGCAGCAGAACGCACGCCTGGTGCGCAACGCCGAAGAGTATTACCGCAGCATGTTCCGCGGGCGGGTGTCGTCCTGGAACCTGCGTGACAGCCACATGGAAGAAACCCTGCAGGCGCTGGACCGCCACCTGGGCGCTGACGGCACGCCGCCGCGCATGGCCGTGTGGGCGCACAACTCGCATCTGGGCGATGCGGCCGCCACCGAAATGGGCGCCAGGGGCGAATGGAACCTGGGCCAGCTCATGCGCGACCGTCATGACGGCGACGTGGTGCTGGTGGGCTTCAGCACCCACCACGGCTGGGTCACGGCGGCCTCGAACTGGGACGAGCCGCCGCAGCACCAGCGCGTACGGGCCGGCCTGCCCGGCAGCTGGGAGGATGTGCTGCATCAGGCCGGGGGCAGCCGCTTCTGGCTGGACCTGCGCGACAACACCGAACTGGGCGCCATGGCTGCGCCGCGGCGGCTGCAACGCGCCATTGGCGTGATCTACCGGCCCGACACCGAACGCCAGAGCCACTACTTCCACACCCACCTCAGTGAGCAGTTCGACGCCCTGATCCACATCGACGAAACCCATGCGCTGGAACCGCTGGACAAGGGCCCGGTGTGGCACAGCGGCGAGGCGCCCGAGACTTTCCCGTCGGGCATGTGAAGTCTTTTTGTCAGTGAAAATCGCGGCTGGCCGTGCCCAGCCGTCCGAGCAGCGGCGTCAAGTCTTCAAGACGCTGCGCCACCAGGTTGCGCACCGCGCCGTAACCTTCCTGGGTACCACTTTCCTCGCTGCGCTGCCAGACACCATAGACCGCCAGCAGGCGCGCATGCAAGACTTGGGCGCGCTGGGTCTCGCGCAGGGATTTCCAGACAATCACATTGACCGGGCCGGTCTCGTCTTCCAGCGTGATGAAGATGGTGCCCTTGGCGGTTTGCGGCTGCTGGCGCACCGTGACAATGCCGCAGGCCGCCACCTCCAGCCCGCTGGGCAAGGCATTCAACTGCCCGGCGCTCAGCAGCCCGCGCCTGGCCAGCCGTGGCCGCAGCAGTGCCAGCGGGTGCCGGCGCAGGCTCAGGCCGGTGGACTGGTAGTCAAACAGGATGTTTTCACCCTCGGGCGTGTCCGGCAGTTGCAGCGCGGTTTCGTGGGTGGGCACGGCCTTGAACAGCGGCGGTGCGGGCCGGATCGCGGCGGCCTCCCAGACCTGCTGGCGCCTGTGGCCGGCCAGCGGCAACAAGGCATCGGCGGCCGCCAGGGCGTTGATCTCCAGCGTGCCCAGGCGCGCGCGCGAAACCAGGTCTTCCGTCGAGGTGAACAGCGCTTCGTCCCTGGCCTGCACCAGGCGCAGGGCGGCGGCTTCGGGCAGGCCGGCCACCAGGCGCAGGCCGAGGCGGACGGCGGGCTGCTTCCCCCGTTCGGGCTGAGCCTGTCGAAGCCCTTCCTTCTGAACATCGAAGAACCCTTCGACAAGCTCAGGGTGAACGGAGGATGGCTCCAGCGTGCAGTCCCAGTGGCTGTGCATCACGTCCACCGCCCTGACCTCGACACCATGCCGGCGCGCGTCCTGCACCAGCTGTGAAGGCGCATAAAAACCCATGGGCTGGGAGTTGACAAGGGCCGCCAAAAAACAGGCCGGCTCGTGGCATTTGAGCCAGCAGCTCACATAGACCAGCTTGGCGAAACTGGCGGCATGGCTTTCGGGAAAGCCGTAATCGCCAAAACCCAGGATCTGCCTGAAGATGCGTTCTGAAAATTCGGCGCTGTACTTGTTTTTCACCATGGCATTGACCAGGCGGCCATGAAAACGCTCGACCCCGCCTTTGCGTTTCCAGGCCGCCATGGAACGCCGCAGGTCGTCGGCCTCGCCCGGCGTGAAATCGGCGGCAATCATGGCAATCTGCATCACCTGCTCCTGAAAAATTGGTATGCCGAAAGTGCGTTCCAGCGCCGGATTGAGCGCCGGGTACTCGGCGCTGATGCAGCCATCGCGCCTGACCACCTCGCGGTTTTTCAGATAGGGATGGACCATGCCGCCCTGGATCGGCCCGGGCCGCACGATGGCGACTTCGACCACCAGGTCGTAATAACAGCGTGGCTGCAGGCGCGGCAACATGGACATCTGCGCCCGGCTTTCGATCTGGAACACACCCACGGTGTCGGCCGCGCAAATCATGTCGTAGGTCGCTTTGTCATCCGGGGCTATGGTGTGCATTTCAAGCTGGCTGCCGCGTTGCTGGTTCACCATGTCCAGGCAGCGGCGAATCGCCGACAACATGCCCAGCGCCAGCACATCCACCTTGAGCAGGCCCATGACCTCGAGATCGTGTTTCTCCCACTGGATGATGCGGCGGTTTTCCATGGAGGCCGGCTGCACCGGCACCAGCCGCGTCAGTTTGCCCTGCGTCAGCACAAAACCACCCACATGTTGGCTCAGGTGCCGCGGAAAACCCGTCAGCTGCAGGGCCAGCTCCAGCCACCGCATGACCGGTCCGGCCTGCGCCTGCAGGCCGGCTTCCTCGATTTTTTTCGCCAGCGCCGCGCTGCCGTCGAACCAGAAATGTTCTTTGGCGAAACGTTCTATCAGCCCGGGCGCCATGCCCAGCGCCTTGCCGGTGTCGCGCAGCGCGCTGCGCGGACGGTAGCTGATGACGGTGGCGGCAATCGCGGCGCGGTCGTGGCCGTATTTGTCATAGATGTACTGGATCACCTCCTCGCGCCGCTGGTGTTCAAAATCCACATCGATGTCGGGCGGTTCCCGGCGCTCGCGGCTGATGAAGCGCTCGAACAGCAGATTGCTTTCAGCCGGGCTGACGGCCGTGACTTCCAGGCAATAACAGACCAGCGAATTGGCCGCCGAGCCGCGCCCCTGGCAGAGGATGTTTTGCTGCCGGGCAAAACGCACAATGTCGTGCACGGTGATGAAATACATCTCGTAGCCGAGTTCTTCAATCAGGGCCAGCTCTTTGTCGACCTGCGCCTGCAGTGCCTCCCCCAGCCCGTCCGGGTAACGTTTTTTGGCGCCTTCTGCCGTCAGGCGCCGCAGGCATTGCGCCGGTGATTCAGCCGCAGGCACCATGTCTTGCTGCGGGTAGCGGTACAGGGCGCGGATCTCGTCCAGGCTGAAGCTGCAGCGTGCCGCCACCTCCAGCGTGGCGCGCAGCAAAGCGGCCGGGTAAATGTCGCTCAGGCGCATGCGCGGGCGCAGGTGGGCTTCGGCATTGGCCTGCAGGGCAAAGCCGCATTCATGCACGGTCCGGCCCAGCCCGATGGCCGTCAGCACATCGTGCAGCGGCTTGCGGGAGCGCACATGCATGAGCACGTTGCCCGCTGCCACCAGGCGGATGCCGCTGCGCTGCGCCACGTCCTGCAGCTGCTGCAGGCGCAGCGCGTCGTCCAGACCCTGCAGCAGCTCGACGGCCAGCCAGGCATGCATGCCAAACAGGCCTGCAGCCCATTCAGCGTGGGCGCAGAGTGCTTCTTTATTGATAGCGTCCGGCAGCGGTACCAGCAATACCTCGCAATCGGTCAGCTGCGCAAAATCGGTCTCACCGAGGGCGACGCGGTAACTGCCTTTGGTTATCAGGTCGCCGGCCTGTCTGGCCGCAGTGATGAACTCGCACAGATTGCCCCAGCCGGCGGCATTGTGCGGCAACACGACCAGGCGGAAGTCAGGCTCGGCAGTGACCCGGAATTCAGCGCCCGGCAGCAGCTGGAGGCCCAGCTCTTTGGCCGCCTCATGCGCCCGCACCACACCGGCCACAGAACACTCGTCGGTGATGGCCAGCGCTTTGTAGCCGAGCCCGGCCGCGCGTTCCACCAGTTCCTCGGCATGTGAGGCGCCGCGCTGGAAGCTGAAATTGCTCAGTACATGCAACTCGGCGTAATCGGGAAGCGGGTAGCTGGCCATGCGAATGGAAATGGGAAGGGTCTCAGGCAAAAAAACCATGCAGGTACCAGGCACGCTGCTGAACCGACTGCGGCGTGGCCACCAGGCGTTCGCTGTAAATCCACAGCAGGTCGCCTTGCCGGCTGCGGTAAACAAAGTAGTCACGCAAGGCCCGGGGCTTGTCGCAGACCCCTGCAGGGCGCGCCGCGCCGCCATCGGCCAGCAGCCATTCGGCGGCCTCCAGCCGCTGCGGCCCGACCAGCCGCTGCAGCGGACCCTGCCAGACCGGGCTGTTGCCGGAGGTCGCCAGCCGCAGCGGCTCGGGCAGCAGCCAGCTCGGATAAAGGGCTTCGGTCCGGATCCCGGCGGGGGCCAGTGGCTTCAAGCCTTTTTGGCCTCTGGCCCTTATGGAATGAGCGCCGCCAGCTATTAATTGCATAGCACCCTGGGCGCTCACCCAGCGCTGCATCTGCTCGGGCCGGTGGTCGGCCGCAGGCTGCCAGACCTGGACCTGCGCCTCGCCCAGGCGCGCGCTCAGGCGTTCGATCAGCTCCAGCGCGCTGTCGCCCTGCTTGTGCTCCTGCATCAGCAGGCTGCCCGTGGCGGCCGCCGCATCGCTCAGCCGCTCGGTCACCAGCGACTGCAGGCTCAGGGCGTACACAGGCGCCGGCAGCTTTTGCTGCGCCAGCTGTTCGGCCAGCAGGCGTGCCACGTGACGCAAGTCCTGCGCGGCTTGGGCCGTGCGTATCTCCAGCTGTCCGAAAGGCGGCACGTCCCGGCGTTTGTCCAGGTGCCAGGTCAGCCGGAGCGCACTGAGCCCGCTTTGCCGGCCCAGCAGCCAGGCCTGCAGGCTGGCCAGCAGGCGCTGGGCGCCGGTCATCAGCGCAGGCGCGTGGCTGACCAGCGCAGGGAGTTCGAGTTTTTCCTCAAAGTGCTCCGGCAACACCTGCCAGTCGTATTCATCGGCCAGCGTGCCGCGCGCGCGGTCCAGCGCCTGCAGCAGCCCGGCATCAAAACGCCGGGCCACGCCCTCACGCGGCAGGCGCAGCAGGTCGTCCCAGCTGCGGCAGCCTGTGCGCCCCAGCACCCCCAGGTGCGGACGCGCCGCGCTGAGGGTGTGCATGGGCAGGTCGGCGACGCGTATTTTCTCGCTGTCTGACCGGCCCGCTTGCCAGCGCAGCCGCCCCAGCGCTATCAAAGAAGTAGCGCCTTGCGCCCGCCGGATAAGGGCTGGCGCCTGACTGGACTCAAAAAAAACAAACAAACGGGATTCCAGCCCCTGCATCAGCCGCGCCAGCCCGCCGAACAGGCGCAGGCTGCCGCTCACGTCCACCAGCACGGCTTCCTCGAGCACGACCACGCGCGGCGAAAAGCCCAGCGCGATGCGGGCCACCGCCTGCTGCACCGCCGCGGCGTCCCACACAGCCTCAGTGGTGATCGAGGTGTGCAATGCGATCCAGCAAGGCATGGAGGGGGCTGTCCGGTGAAGTGACGGGTTGTTGCAGCGGTGCCAGCTCTTGCCGCTGGCGGCGCACACGTTCGCGGCTGGCCGCCAGCAGCGCCGACAGCCGCGCCGGCCGCGTGGCCAGCAACAGCGGCGCTGACAGCGGCGGGCCGCGCCGCTTGAGCACATGGACGCGCAAATTGCCGCCCTCCTGGTTCACACCTTCGAGCAGCAGGCGCAGCGGCGCGGGTGAAGACTCCTGCTGCGCGCGCGGCGTGCGAAAAACAAACAGCAGCTTGTTGTGCGCATGGGCCGCAATCTGCAGCCGGCGCAAATGGGCGCTGCGCACATCCGGCAGCCAGGCCAGCACGGCGGCCACATCGGCGCATTGCACCGCCTCGCGTGTGGCCCAGAGCAGCGCCGGCCCATCGCTGTTGTGGGCCTGCACACACAGCAGGCGCTGCATGTTGAGCTGACGTGCGCCCAGCGCGGGGCCAAAGGGCTGGCAAGGCGCGCCTGCCAGCACCAGCCACTGGCCAGGCGCGCGCGCCTGCACAGCAGCCAGCGCCGGCGCCAGCAAGCCCCACTCGTGCAGGCCCGCCTGCGCCTGCAGCACTTCAACCAGCGCACCTTGCGGCCAGCCGCCGCCCGGCAGGGCCTGGTTCAGCAGCGCATAACCGGTGTCCACCAGTTGCTGGCAAGAGCTGCCGAGTTCACCGGCACGCCAGACGCCAGGGGCGAGCGCCAAACCCGCCGGCCACGCAGCTTTCAAGCCACCTGTGGGCAAGGGCAAGGCAGAAACGGCAGGGCAAGGGGCAGACATGGCAAGGCAGCACGAAGAAACAAGGAGAAAAGGTGGTGCATAAAATACTGTTTATTCGTACAGTATTACACCTTTTGCGGTCGCGGCGGAAAATCAATGTTTTTTGGGGCCTGCTCAATGAAATTTCTTCTGCGTTGTCTGCTGGGCAGCACGGGTATGGCCGTGCTTTTGCTGCTGGCAGCCTGCTCCAGAGAACTTGGCACGGACGCTGCGGCCCCCACCACGCCGCCGGCCAACGTGAAGCCGGGCTTTGTCAACAAGGTGTGGGAGGTCAGCCTGTCCACCGGGGTGTCGCCCGGCATGTTGTATGCGTTTTTGTCCGACGGCACGCTGGTGATCACCTCGCCCAACAGCAAGGCCGCCTTCGGCGCCTGGACTTACAAAAACGGCAAGCTGACCATGGTGGAAGGCGCGCAGGAATACAAAACCGACATCCTGAGCCTGAGCCACGACGAATTGCGCCTGCGCAGCCACAACCCGGGCGGCAGCGTCGAAATTGTGCTGGTACCCGCCAGGGTGGCGCCGCTGCCGCCGTAACACCTGCCCGTCAGGCTGCATCTGAGGATGTCATCCCGGACTTGATCCGGGATCCATGCGCGCAAACCAAAGGTGTAGTGATTCAGCATGGATTGCGGGTCGGGCCCGCAATGACAAATCCGGTCAACGGCGGTTTGGCCTGGCCCCGCGCGCCGGCACGGCCAGCAAAACCAGCATCAGCAGCGCGATGCCGGCAAAACAGAGAAACGACCAGTTGGCAATCGACAGGCCCAGAAAGGTCCAGTCGATCTTGGTGCAGTCGCCACTGCCCTTGAAGATCATCGGGATCACGCGCTGCAGCGGAAAGGTTTCTATCATTCCGTAAAAATCCCGCCCGCAGGACGCCTCTTGCGGCGGATACCACTGCAGCCAGCTCTGGCGGGCCGCGACAAAAGCGCCGAAGCCGGCCAGCAGCAGCGTCAGCGCCGAGCCCGTCACAAGCAGCCCCCTTTTATTCGCAAACGCGGTGATGCCGGACACCAGGGCCACCAGCGCCAGCGCATAACGTTGCACGATACACATGGGGCACGGCTCCAGCCCCACCACATGCTGCAGGTACAGCCCAAAAGCCAGCATGGCCACACAGCCCACAGATACCAGTGCCAGCACGCGGCGCGGCGCGGTTTCAAAATACGTCAGCAACATCAGGGCCCTTTTTATCTACACACGAATTGTCCGATGGTTCGTGAGTTTAGGCGCTGATAAGTTCCCCGACCGGAAGAAGCCGCGTCTGCCAGACAGAACAAGAGTCCGGATTGCAGTGCAGAAACAAAAAGTGCCGCTGCGGAAAGCTCCGCGCGGCACCCTGAACAATCGCAGGACCGGATTTATTTGGCCGGCGTCACCGTGACGGTCGGCACTTCAATTTTTTTCTCTTCCACCTTGACGGTCGGGACAGCCACCGTTTTTTCGGTGGTCCCTACCGTGACGTCCGGGGTCTTGACCTCGTACTTGGGCAGCGTGACGTCACCCTCCTGGGTTTTGGTGACATCAACTTTGGGCACGGTGATGTTGCCTTCCTGGGTTTTTTTGACGTCACAGGCGCTCAGGCCCAGAGCGCTGGCTGAAAAAAGGGCGATAACAAGGGTGGTTTTCAACATGGGTACTCCCGGGTAAATAGGTCAAAGGTGCTTGAGTGGAGACATCAAAAGCCTGCTTCATGAAGACCTGATCAAGGCCTCAGGCAGAAACTTTGAACAAATTTTCCCCGCGAATCACCGGCCGGTTTTGTAGGGCAGCTTCCCGCGTCCGTGTGGGCAGTGCCGCGCTTTTGGCCCCCTCAAATCCCCTCCCCCGCATCCACAAACACCCGCGCGTTGCGCGGCGTCAGTACCAGCAGATCCCCCTCGCGCAGCCCCATGTCGCGGTATTGCTGTGAGGGAATCTGCGCCTCGATCAGCGGATCGGCCTGGCCGCTGTCTTCGGACGGCAACAACTCCAGCCGGGCGATCGGCCCGATCACAATCGCGCGGCTCAGTTGCGCCGCGATGCCTTCGGCGCCCGGGGCATAACGCTGCACCTCGAAATCATGCGGCCGCACATAGGCATAGGCTTTGGCGTTCTGCGCAGCACTGTGTTCGGGCGAATCGAGCCGCATGCCTTCGAGCTGGATCTGGCCTTCATGCGCGCGGCCATGGAACAAATTGACGTCGCCGAGAAACCCGTACACAAAGGGGCTGGCCGGGTGGTCCCAGACCTGTTGCGGCGAGCCGATCTGCTCGACCTTTCCCTGGTTCATCAGCACCACGCGGTCGGCCACTTCGAGCGCCTCCTCCTGGTCGTGTGTGACAAAAATACTCGTGACATGCAGGTCGTCGTGCAGGCGGCGCAGCCAGCGCCGCAATTCCTTGCGCACCTTGGCGTCGAGCGCGCCGAAAGGCTCGTCCAGCAGCAGCACCTTGGGTTCGACCGCCAGCGCACGTGCCAGAGCAATGCGCTGGCGCTGCCCGCCCGAGAGCTGCGAGGGGAAGCGGTCAGCCAGCCAGTCGAGCTGCACCAGGCCCAGCAGGTCGTGCACTTTCTTTTTGATGTCGGCGTCGCTGGGCCGCAGGCCGCGCGGCTTGACGCGCAGGCCAAAAGCGACGTTTTCAAACACCGTCATGTGGCGGAACAGCGCGTAATGCTGGAACACAAAACCGACCTGGCGCTCGCGCACATGCACATCGGTCGTGTCTTCGCCGCTGAACAGAATGCTGCCCTGGTCGGCGGTCTCCAGCCCGGCGATGATGCGCAGCAAGGTGGTTTTGCCGCAGCCCGAGGGGCCGAGCAAGGCCACCAGTTCGCCCGATGCTATGTCCAGGCTCACGTCGGCCAGCGCCTGGAAGTTGCCGAAGTGTTTGTTGATGTTGCGGATTTCAATACTCATGAGGGTTCCCGTTTCTTTCAATCAGGCGGCTGCGGGTGTTGCAGGCCGCTCAGGCGGCAGCTCGACTGCGGCTTTGAGCTCCTGCGCGGCGCGCCATTCGGCCACCGACTTGATCAGCAAGGTGACCAGGGCCAGCAGCGCCAGCAGTGACGCCACCGCAAAGGCGGCGACCGACTGGTACTCGTTGTAGAGAATCTCCACATGCAGCGGCAAGGTGTTGGTCTGCCCGCGTATGTGGCCGGACACCACCGACACCGCGCCGAACTCACCCATGGCGCGTGCATTGGTCAAAATCACGCCGTACAGCAGGCCCCACTTGATGTTGGGCAGGGTCACATGCCAGAAGGTCTGCCAGCCGGTGGCGCCCAGCACGATGGCGGCCTGCTCCTCGTCCGTGCCCTGGGCCTGCATCAGCGGGATCAGCTCGCGCGCGATAAAGGGAAAGGTCACAAACACCGTGGCCAGCACAATGCCGGGCACCGCAAAAATCACCTTGAGGTCGTTGGCCTGCAGCCACGGGCCGAACCAGCCCTGGGCGCCGAAAACCAGCACATACATCAGGCCGGCCACCACCGGCGAGACCGAAAACGGCAGGTCCACCAGCGTCGTCAAAAAGGACTTGCCACGGAACTCGTACTTGGCAATCGCCCAGGCCGCCGAGACGCCGAACACCAGGTTCAGCGGCACGGCAATCGCGGCGGCGATCAGCGTGAGCTCAATCGCCGACCAGGCATCAGGCTCCTTCAGCGCCGCCCAGTAGGCGTCAAAGCCCTTGCGCAAGGCCTCGGTGAACACCGCGGCCAGCGGCAGCACCAGAAACAGCAGGACAAACACCAGCGCGATGGTGATCAGGGTGTAGCGCACCCATTGCGCCTCCTCCCTTCCAGCCAGGGCCGCGGAACCGGCTTTGCCGGGCCGCAGGCGCAGCGCCCCCTCGGGGGGCAGCGAGGACACGTCAGTGCCGAGCGTGGGGGCCTTTTTCATGCCGGTGCCCCTGCAAAACGCCGCTGCCAGGCCTGCAGGCCGTTGATGATCAGCAGCAACACAAAGGAAATCACCAGCATCACCACCGCCACCGCGGTGGCGCCGGCATAGTCGTACTGCTCGAGTTTGCCGATGATGATCAGCGGCGTGATCTCGGAAATCATGGGCATGTTGCCGGCAATAAAAATCACCGATCCGTATTCACCAATCGCGCGCGCAAACGCCATCGCAAAACCGGTCAACAGTGCCGGCGCGATGTGCGGCAGGATCACCCGGGTAAAAATCTGCAGACGGGTCGCGCCCAGCGAGGTCGCGGCTTCCTCGAGTTCTTTCTCGGCGTCTTCCAGCACCGGCTGCACCGTGCGCACCACAAACGGCAGGCCGATAAAAATCAGCGCAATCACCACACCGGCCGGCGTGAAGGCCAGCTTGATGCCCATGGGCTCCAGGTATTGGCCTATCCAGCCGTTGCCGGCCAGGATGGCGGTCAGCGAGATGCCGGCCACCGCGGTCGGCAGCGCAAACGGCAAATCCACCAGCGCGTCGATGATTTTTTTGCCCGGAAATTTGTAGCGCACCAGCACCCAGGCCAGCAGCAGGCCAAACACCAGATTCACGAGTGCGGCGAACAGCGAGGCGCCGAAGGTCAGGCGGTAGGACGCCATCACACGCGGCGAAGTCACCGCCGTCACGAACTGCTCCCAGCTCAATGAGAAAGTCTTGAACAGCAGCGCTGACAGCGGAATCAGCACGATGATGCTGAGGTAAAACAGCGTGTAGCCCAGCGTCAGGCCGAAACCGGGCAGCACCTTTTTGGCGGCACGCCGGACCGGCACCGCAGCGAGCGGCACCGAAAGGGAAGCAGCAGTCATGGCCTACCTGACGGTGTAAAGCTTGTCGAACTGGCCACCGTCGTTGAAGTGAACCTTCTGCGCTTCAGCCAGCGAGCCGAAGTAGTCCTTGACCGTGAACAATTGCAGCGGCTTGAACTGTGCCGCGTACTTCTTCAGCACGGTTTGCGAACGCGGGCGAATCGCATGTTGGGCCGCAATCTCCTGGCCCACGTCCGAATACAGGTAGTTGAGGTAAGCCCTGGCCAGCTCGCCCGTGCCCTTTTTGGCGACGGTGCGTTCGACCACGGCGACCGGGTTTTCAGCCACGATGCTGGACGAGGGGTAGACCGCATCGACCTTGCCTTCGCCGAACTCGCGATTCACCGAGAGCACCTCGGACTCAAAGGTGATCAGCACATCACCGGTGTTGCGCTGCAGAAAGATGGAGGTCGCGTCGCGGCCGCCCTTGGCCAGGATGGGGACGTTTTTGTAGAGCTTGCTGACAAACTCGGCCGCCTGCGCATCGCTGCCGCCCATTTTGCGCACCGAGCCCCAGGCCGCCAGGTAGGCCATGCGGCCGTTGCCGCCGGTTTTGGGATTGACCACAATCACCTGCACGCCGGGCTTGATGAGGTCGGCCCAGTCCTTGATGCCCTTGGGGTTGCCGTTGCGCACCAGGAACACCATGGTCGAGGTGGTGGGTGAGGCATCGTTGGGGAAACGCTGGGTCCAGTCTTTGGCGACCAGGCCTTTGTCGGCCAGAAACTCGATGTCGGTCGTGGTGTTCATGGTCACGACGTCGGCGTCCAGGCCGTCGGCCACGGACCGCGCCACCGCGCTGGAGCCGGCGTGTGATTGATCGACCTTGATGTCCTTGCCCGTGGTCTTTTTGTAGTGGGCGATGAAGGCCGCGTTGTAGTCCTTGTAGAACTCGCGTGCCACGTCGTAGGAGCCGTTGAGCAGGGTCTGGGCGGAAGCCATGCCGCCGGTGGCGAGAGCCAGGGAGGCGAGAGCGAGTTTGATTCGGGTGGTCATACAGTTTCCAGGGGAGCAGAGGGAGAAGAGGACGAAAAGGAAGTTGAAGAAGAGGAAAAAGGAGTGTGCAGGCGCGACGCAACATCGAGGTCGCCGGCCAGTGACTGCAGCAGCGCCACGCCCAGCGGCCATTCGCCGTGGCCCGACTCGATGTTGATGTGGCCGCCGTCCTGGATGCGCACAAACTCGCTGCCCCAGGCCCGCGCATAAGCCCCGGCCAGGCGCACCGGGCAATAAGGGTCATTGCTGCTGGCCACCAGCACGCTGCGATACGGCAGCTTCTGGTACGGCACGGGGGCAAAATCACTGAGGATGGCGCGGCGCTCCGGGTCAGCCGGCGCGACCAGCAAGGCGCCCTGGATCGCGGCAGCGGCCTCGGCCGGCAGGTGCGCGGTGGTGATGCAGCCCAGGCTGTGCGCCACGATGACCACCGGTTCGCGCTGCAGCAAAATGGTTTGTGCGAGTGTCGCCACCCAGGCCTGGCGCGATGGGGTGATCCAGTCGTCCTGCCTGACACGCACGGCCTTGGGCAGGCGCCCGGCCCACAGGCTTTGCCAGTGGCCGGGGCCGGAATCGCGCCAGCCGGGGACGATGATGAAACGCACCTGTACGCCCTGCCTTCAAGACCTGGGCGTCAGCTTGCGGGATAGTGAGAAAGTCATGGCGCTCCTTCAATGCTTATTCAGAAAATGCATTTTGGGGAGTAAGCCTTAAAACTCAAAAGAATATATCGTTCTAAATTTATACGATATGAAGACTATGGACAGGCCTTTGGCCCTTTCTGCTTATGTGTTATCCGCCATGACATCAGGCGCACGGAATACCGGTTATCGCAGCGTCTCGCCGCACATGTGGGCACCGAGAAAATCCAGAAAGCTGCGCACAGCCGGCACCTGGCCCCGGCGCGACGGAAAAACGGCATGGGCCACACCGGGCCTGGGCGCCCAGCCCGGCAGCACAGGCACCAGCAAGCGGGCCTGCTGCTCGGCCGCACTCATGGATTCGGGCAAAAAACCCATGCCGGTGCCGGCCAGAATGGCCAGCTTCAGGGTCTGCAAATCGTCGGCCACGTAACGCGGCTGGTGCTGCAGCAGGTAGTCCTGGCCTTCGGGGCCTGTCAGGGTCCAGGAGGAGCGGCCATCGACCCAGGACATGGCCACCGTGTCCAGCCGCATCAGGTCTTCGGGCTTTTCAGGCCTGCCCTGGCGCGCCAGCAGCGCCGGGTTGGCCAGCAGCTGGCCGCCCGACATCCCCAGGTTTTTCACCACCAGGCTGCCGCTGTCGTCCAGCGTGGGCCGCACCCGCAGCGCGATGTCCATGCCTTCTTCCAGCAGATCCACCACCCGGTTGGTCACCCGCATGTCGATTTTGACCAGCGGGTGCTGGGCCAAAAAACGCGGCACCAGGTAACCCAGCGTGCTTTGTGCCAGCGTGACCGGGCAACTGATGCGCAGGGTGCCGCGCGGCTCCACCTGCAACTGCGCCACGGCCTCGTCGGCGGCCAGGGCCTCATCACGCATGGCGGTGCAGTGGCCCAGATAGATCGTGCCGACCTCGGTCAGCGACAACTTGCGGGTGGTGCGCTGCAGCAAACGGGCACCGAGCCGCGCCTCGAGTTCAGCCACGCGGCGTGACAGCCTTGACTTGGGCAAGCCAAGCGCGCGCCCGGCGGCGGCAAATCCGCCCCGCTCGACCACTTCGGCGAAATAAAACATGTCGTTGAGGTCCTGCATGATCGCTCCATTGTCCTGCTGATAGAACAATGTATCGCGATTTTGCCGACTTATCAATCAATAGACTCATCCGCACAATCTATCCATGGTTCAGATTCACAGGAATCCGGCCAACAACCCGAAACCCACTTCAAGGAATCCATCATGAGCAAACTTCTTCACATCGACTCCAGCATCCTCGGCGGCAACTCGGTGTCGCGCCAGCTCACGGCGCAAATCGTCGCCTCCTGGCGCGCCGGCCATCCCGCCACGGAGGTCAGCTACCTGGACCTGGCTGTGGACACACCCAGCCATCTGTCGGCCGAATCACTGGGTTTTCGCATGCCCGCAGGCAGCGACTTGAGCGAGGTGCAAAAACGCGAAAACGCGGTGTCTGAGGCGTTGGTGGCGCAGTTTCTCGCGGCCGACGTGATTGTGGTCGGCGCACCGCTGTACAACTTCTCGATCCCGACCCAGCTCAAGGCCTGGATTGACCGCGTGGCGCAAGTCGGCCGCACCTTCACCTACACCGACAAGGGCCCGGTGGGCCTGGCCGGCGGCAAGACCGTGATCGTCGCGTCTTCGCGCGGCGGCATGTATTCGACCAGCGACGCAGGCAATGCGATGGAACACCAGGAAAGCTACCTGAAGGTCGTCTTCGGTTTCTTCGGCATCACCGACGTGCGTTTTGTACGCGCCGAAGGCCTGGCCATGGGTGAGGCCGCCAAAGCCGCTGCCCTGGCCGCCGCCACGGCTGACATCGCGCTGCAGGCCAAAGCCGCCAACGAAGCGCAGGCCACTCTGGCTGCCTGAAGAGGCACAGCGGCTTCAGGCCGCTGACGCAGAACGGGCGGCCTGGTGCCGCCCTTTTTTTTTGCACACCATGGCGGAGCTTCGTGGTTTTTCCCAAACACTGGCAGGGTTGCCGGTCTGTACGTTTTGTAACCAGTCCGCTATTCTGGAAACCTCTTCAGGAGGCAAGCATGGAACCGTTCTTGAATGTAGAAGACCACGGTGAGTGGCTGGGCTTTGAGCTGGCGCATGCCGGTGGCGCCATTCCGGCCAGGATTTCGCGCGAGGCCATGGAAGACCACTTCGGCGCGGGCCAGGGGCCTGGCGCCCTGAAAGCGGCCTACGCGCTGGATGCTGAAATGATCAATGCCCGGGCGCTCGACTTCATTCTTCCGGGCGTCACTTACACCCGGGACAGCCCCCTGGTGCTGAAGACCGAAGACTTCTAGCCCTCGTTTGAGCCGCGTTGCATCTGCCCCGGCCCGGCTTTTTGCTATGTTTTCTGTAGCTGCCAGCGCCCGTCATACAAGGGCCAGACCTTCTTTTTCCTCTTAAGTCCGGCCGGCGCGGCGAAACGTCAGGTTGATGCGCCGCGGGCCCAGCAAGGCGTGTTCTCCCGCGGGCAGTGGCGCCACGCCGTGAAAGGCCAGGCGCGCCGGCCCGCCCCACACCACCACGTCGCCGTGAGCCAGCCGGTAACGCTGCGGCCTGTCGCTCCGGCGCGGCGTGCCGAACAAAAACACAGCCGGCAAACCCAGAGAGACCGACACGATGGGCGCAGAAAAATCTTTCTCGTCCTTGTCCTGATGCACGGAAAGTTTCGCGCCGGGCTGGTAGCTGTTGATCAGGCAGGCGTCGGGCTGGAAGTGATCGAACCCGGCCCGCGCAGCGGCCTGTGTGGCCAGTTCCACAAAACAGGCGGGCATGGCCGGCCAGTTTTGCCCCGACAGCGGATCCAGCGCGCTGTAGCGGTAGCCGCTGCGGTCCGACACCCAGCCCAGCGCGCCGCAATTGCTCATGGCCACCGACATGGTGTAGCCGCCCGGCGTCACCAGGTGGCGCAAGGGCGCTTGTGCAATAACCCCCTCGAGCGCCTGCAGCAGGGCTGGCGCTGTCGCACGCGCAAAACCGCGCAGCAGCACGGCCCCTGGCGCCAGTGTCTGCGGCGGCTCGTCGGGCAGCACATCATCAAAAAGATCGGTGGTCAATCGGCAGCTTTGGGGAGAGGAGGAAGTGCGAAAGCCCCATCGTAGCCGCGCCCCGGTCATCAGCAGATGCAGTGATCTAGATCACCTGCTCTTGCCGCTATTTATCACCCACGATAGACAGGAGGGTCATGACACCGCCATAATTTTTGCTGACCCGCGTCGTATCGCAGATTCTCATCCGCCAGCCGAGGTCCTGTATTTTTTCGAAAGACCGCATGAACGCCATCAAAAAAGCCCGCAAACTGATTGAAAGCAAACCCGGCTCTGAAGCCGCCAAAACCCTGGCCGGCCTGGTACGCGCGCTGGAATCAGACGAAAAGTTTGACCTCAGCCAGATCTACAAGCTGGACTACGACAACTTTGACATCTGTATCGAGGTGTTGAAGGACTGGCGGCTGGAGCGTTACTACCTGGGCAAGATCAGGTTGCACGATCTGTCGGTGCAGATGGCAGAACTGAAGGCCTGAACGGGCTTCAGCGCAGCTGGGCGCGCGTCCAGCGGACGATGTCTGCTGCACCCATGGCGCCGGCCTGGCGCGCGACCTCCCGGCCACCCATGAACAGGGCCAGGGTGGGAATGCTGCGAATGTTCAGGCGTGCGCCCAGTGTGCGGGCCTGCTCGGTATCGACCTTGGCCACACGCACCAAAGGTTCCAGCTCGGCGGCCGCCTGCGCATAAGCCGGGGCCATTTGCAAACAGGGGCCACACCACGGCGCCCAGAAGTCAATCAACACGGGAATCTGGCTGCGCGCGATGTGGCGCTCAAAGGCCGCCTCGTCAAGGTTGACCGGCTTGCCGGTAAACAGCGCCTGGTGGCAGCTGCCGCAGTCCGGCGCTCTGGCCAGATCGGCACTGCTGACACGGTTCGTCGTGTGGCAGTGCGGGCACACGATGTGCAGGGATGGCGTCATCTTGCCCCGGACGCAGCCTGGCTCAGCTGTTGTTGGCTTCGTCGAGCGCCTTGCAGGACGGTGCACAGACGGCGTGGGACTTGCCCAGCACCTTGCGTGTGCCCATTTGCGAACGCGGGCGGTGTTTGCCGCACATGAAGCACGACATGGTGGCGGCCCCGAAAGAGGCGGACGCGACAAACGGGGAGCCCGACACCTTGGATTTGTAACGCAGTCCGTCGGCAAGGACGGTGGTTTTGGCATCAGCTCTGGCCATGGGTGTTTCCTTGGTTGGGTTGGCGCATTGCGCGCTCTATGGCTTGCCTGGCCTGCCGTTCGGCAGCCAGCGCCGGATCCAGCGGCGAACGGCAAAGGCCCGCATGCTGGTAGTGAGTATTTTCGTACATTTCGGCCGCGGCCGGGTGAGTGTCCAGCAAAGCACCCAATTCGCGCCCGGGCTCAGCCTCTTTCAAGGCACTGGCCAGGCGCTTCACCACCGCGCGGTACTGCTCCGCGCCCACCGGCACGGCGCTGTGTTCAAGCCGCTCCAGCAGCTCGGCCAGCACGTGGGTCACGGTCAGGCTGGCGCTGGAAGAAGGGTTTTGCGTTGTGTTCATGCCCCTGTAACTGGGGACTTGGACGCCAAAAACAAGCAGCAGCGGCGAGCCGGGCAATCGCTATTTATTTGATAGCTGCCTGGACCCGCCACACAAGGGTTTGCAGCTGTTTTGGCAGCATGAAAATGGCAGCCCTCCCGCGGTTCGGCGGTTTCTGCATTTTCCTGCTGCCCAATCCGTCATCAGCCCTTTCAGCATGGGCGCTTACAGCTATCTTTTATATAGCGAATTTGCCGATGCCCGGCAGCTGTCCCTGTCAAAGCTTGGCGATGGAAACTTCAGTCGACTTGACCAGCGCCACCACCTCGCTGCCTATCACCAGCTCCAGGTTGTCCACCGACCTGGTGGTGATGACCGAGGTGACGATGCCCCACGGCGTTTCGACATCGATCTCGGACACGACATCACCGCGGATGATTTCCTTGACTTTGCCTTTGAACTGGTTGCGTACGTTGATGGCTTGAATGGACATGAGATTTCCTGGTTAATAAAAGTAAAAAATGAACTAGATGGCCCAGGCGACCTGCCCGAAGCTCGAAAAAAGCGAATGGTCGCCCCGACGCTGCGGCTCGTCGCCGGGCCGGCTGAGCACGCGGTTCAGCACGCGGGCTTCAATCGCCGCAAAGGCCGCGCTGCCGCGCACGCGTGGCCTGGGCAGCGCAATACGCTCGTCCAGCGCGATCCGGCCGTCCTCGATCAGGATCACCCGGTCGGCCAGCGCCACGGCTTCCTGCACATCGTGGGTGACCAGCAAGGCGGTGAAGCCGCTGCGTTGCCACAGCCCCTCGATCAGCTGGTGCATCTCGATGCGGGTCAGTGCATCCAGCGCGCCCAGCGGTTCGTCGAGCAGCAAGAGGCGCGGGTTGTGCACCAGCGCGCGGGCCAGCGACACCCGCTGGCGCTGACCGCCCGACAGCCGCGCCGGCCAGTCGCCGCCGCGGTCACCGAGTCCGACCTGGCCCAGTACCTCCTGGGCGCGCTGGCGTTCTGCGGGTGGCAGGCCCAGCGCCACGTTGTCGTACACCCGGCGCCAGGGCAACAGGCGTGAGTCCTGAAACATGATGCGGGTGTCGTCACGCAGGCCTTCGATGTCTTCGCCGTCAATACGCAGCGTTCCGGCGCTGGCCGGTTCAAGGCCGGCCACCAGGCGCAGCAAAGTGCTTTTGCCACAGCCGCTGCGGCCCACGATGGCGACAAATTCGCCGGGCTGGATGTGGATGTCGGTGCGGCTCAGCACCTCACGTGCGCCGTAACGCTTGTGCACATCACGCACCTGCAGGCTGACGCCAGGTTTGCTTTGGGAGCTTGGAGTGGTCATGGGTGTTCCTCAGGCCTTGGGTGTCTGGTAACCGGGGTGCCAGCGCAGCCAGTTGCGCTCCAGCGCACGCGCCAGCACATCGGCGATCTTGCCGAGTGCGGCGTACAAAAGAATGCCGACCAGCACAATGTCGGTCTGCAAAAATTCCCGCGCGTTCATGGTCATGTAGCCTATGCCCGCCTGCGCCGAAATGGTTTCGGCGACGATCAGGATGACCCACATCAGGCCCAGCGAAAAGCGCAGGCCCACCAGGATGGACGGCAAAGCGCCAGGCAGAATGACCTCGCGGTACAACTGCCCGCGAGTCAGGCCGTAGGTACGCGCCATTTCAATCAGCCCCGGGTCCACATTGCGTATGCCGTGAAAGGTGTTGATGTAGATCGGAAAAAACACCGACACCGCAATCAGGAAGAGTTTGGCCGTCTCGTCGATGCCAAACCACAGGATGACCAGCGGAATCAGCGCCAGCGCGGGGATGTTGCGGACCATCTGTATGGTCGAGTCGAGCAGGGTCTCGAAGAAGCGCACCGACCCGGTCAGCAGGCCCAGCAGCAGGCCCAGGCTGCCGCCTATGGCCAGACCGGCCAGCGCCCGACCCGCGCTGACTTTTACATGGGTCCATAACTCTCCGGACAGCGCCAGCGTCCAGGCCGCCTTGACCACCTCCAGGGGTGCCGGGAGCACGCGGGTCGACAGCCAGCCCAGCGCCGACGCCACCTGCCACAGCGTGACCAGTCCGACCGGCAGCAGCCAGGGCAGCAGGCGCTGGCCGATATCCCGAAACAGGGTCTGGAAAAACGGGCGGGCCGGCCCGGGCGCGGCCATCAGGTCGGGCACCGGCGTCAGCTGGATTTCACGTACTTGTGTGTTCATTCGCAGTCTCCGCTCAGCTTTGCGACACGCGCGGCAGGTAGTCGTTGGCCACCACCTCGCCAAACGGGCCGTTCAGGCCGCGACCCGGCAGCTTGTCACGCAGCTTGCGCGGCAGCAGCGGAAACACCAGCTCGGCAAAGCGATAGGCTTCTTCCAGATGCGGGTAACCCGACAGCACAAAGGTGTCCAGACCCAGCGCGGCATATTCCTCCAGCCGCGCCGCCACGGTTTTGGCGTCACCGACCAGCGCCGTACCCGCACCACCACGCACCAGCCCGACGCCGGCCCAGAGGTTGGGGCTGATTTCGAGGTCGGCCCTTGAGCGTTTCTTGCCCCCCGCATGCAGGGCCGCCATGCGGCGCTGCCCTTCGGAGTCCATGCGCGAGAACGCCGCCTGCGCACGTATCACCGTGTCGTCGTCGAGCCGGCTGATCAGGCTTTCGGCGGCGCGCCAGGCTTCGTCTTCGGTCTCGCGCACGATGACATGCAGGCGAATACCGAACTTGACGCCGCGTCCGTGTTTTGCCGCCCTCGCCCGCACATCGGCGACTTTTTTGGCCACTTCCGCAGGCGGTTCACCCCAGGTCAGGTAGGCATCCACCTGCTCGGCCGCCAGCTCATGCGCGGCCGGCGAGGAACCGCCGAAATACACCGGCGGATAGGGTTGCTGCACCGGCGGGTAAAGCAGCCTGGCGCCCTTGACGCTCAGGTGTTTGCCCTCGTAGTCAAAACTCTCTCCGGCATGGCTGCGTGCCAGGATTTCACGCCAGATGCGTATGAACTCGGCCGACTGCTCATAACGCTGGGCGTGGTCCAGGTAAACGCCATCACCTTCGAGTTCGATCTGGTCGCCGCCGGTGACCAGGTTGATCAGCAACCTGCCGCCCGAGAGCCGGTCGAAGGTGGCGGCCATGCGCGCGGCCAGGCTGGGCTGGTGCAGGCCGGGCCGCACAGCGACGAGAAACTTGAGCTTCTTCGTCACCGGCAGCAGGCTGGCCGCCACCACCCAGGGGTCTTCGCAGGAACGGCCGGTCGGAATCAGCACACCGTCATAACCCAGGGTGTCGGCCGCCACCGCCACCTGCTTGAGGTAGTCGTGGCTGACCTCGCGCGCGCCCTCGGCGGTGCCGAGGTAGCGGCTGTCGCCATGGGTGGGAATAAACCAGAAAACATTCATCTTGATTTCCTTATTTGTGATCGAGTTGTGCCAGACGGGCGGCATCGGGCCGCCAGACGATGTCGGCCACCTTGATGGGTTTGGGAATCAGGCCGATCCTGAAAAAAGCATCGGCCACACGCTGCTGGTCGGCCACCGTGGCAGCGCTCAGCGGTGATACCGGAGATTTGGGCCGGCGCTGGATAAACAGGCTCACCACACCGGCATCCAGGCCGCTGAAATCAGAGATCAGCTTGATGGCGTCCTTGCGCTGGTTCTGTGCATAAGCGTCAGCGCCTGAAAGCTCCTGCAGCAGTCCCAGCAAGGCCTGGCTGTGCTGGTAGGCAAAAGCGCTGGAGGCCAGGTAAAACGAGTTGTTGCTCGACAGGTCGCGGCCCGTCGCCAGCTTGCGCGGCTTGATGGCCAGCTCGGTCGCGGCATAAAACGGGTCCCAGATGGCCCAGGCATCGACACTTTTGCGCTCGAAGGCCGCACGCGCATCGGCCGGTGGCAGGTAGATGGGTTGGATATCGCTCCACTGCAGGCCGGCTTTTTCCACCGCACGCACCAGCAGGTAATGTGCGCTCGAGCCTTTTTGCAGAGCGATCTTGCGGCCTTTGAGGTCTGCGAGCGTTTTGAGCGGCGAATCGTTCAGCACCAGGATGGCCGAGCTGTCGGGCTTGGGCGGCTCGGCACCCACGTACAACAGGTCCTTGCCGGCGGCTTGCGCAAACACCGGCGGTGAATCACCCGTCAGGCCAAACTCCAGGCTGCCCACCGACAGGGCTTCGAGCAGTTGCGGGCCGGCCGGAAACTCGGCCCACTGGATGCGGGTGTTGGGAAAGCGCTTTTCCAGCACGCCCTGCTGCTTGAGAATGACGAGGTTGACGGCGGACTTCTGATAACCGATGCGCAATTGGGCAGGAGGCGGCTGCGGGGCATTTTGCTGCGCTTTTGCAGCCTTCAGGCCCAGGCCCCAGAGTGCCGCCGTGGTACCGGCGATCTGCAGAAAACGGCGGCGCAAATTGATGGCAGCGGATGGGGATGTTGTGTTCATGATGTTGTTTCTCCTGTCACTCAAAGCGCGGACCTGTAGGCTGCATCACGCACGGCAATGGCCTTGGGAATCAGCTTGAGCTCAAAAAAGGTGTCGGCAATTTTTTGCTGGTCGGCAATCACGCTGTCGCTCAGCGGCTTCACGTTGAACTCATAGCGGCGCAGGCTCAGCTCGGCCACGTCCACCGGCAAACCCTGCAAGGGCGCGATCAGCTCGGCCGCCTGCTTCAGGTTGGCCTTGAGCCATTGGCCCTGCTCGACCGAGTCTTCAAACCAGGCGGCGATGATCTTGGGGTTGTTGCCGACAAAACCGCGCTCACCCAGGTAGTACTGATAGTTGTTGACAACGCCCCGGCCGTCGGCCAGCACACGGGCACCAATCGCTTTCTCGGCGGCGGCGGTGAACGGGTCCCAGATCACCCAGGCATCGACGTTTTTGCTTTCAAACGCCGCGCGGGCATCAGCGGGCGCCAGGTAGACCGGCTGCACGTCGCTGAGCTTCAGGCCGTTTTTCTCCAGCAGCTTGACCAGCAGGTAATGCACATTGCTGCCCTTGTTGAGCGCAATTTTTTTGCCCTTGAGCTCGCTGACAGCTTTGATTTTTGAATCTTTCGGCACCACCAGGGCTTCGGCCTGCGGCGCCGCCGGGTCATGACCGATGTAGACAAAACGCGCGCCGGCGGCCTGCGCAAAAATGGGTGGCGCTTCGCCGACAAATCCCACATCGACCGAGCCGACGTTCAGGCCTTCGAGCAGTTGCGGTCCGGCCGGAAATTCGACCCACTTCACACTGGCGCCCAGCGGTGCCAGGCGCTTTTCAAGTGTGCCCTTGGCTTTTTGCAGCACAAAGAGGCTGGCGCCTTTCTGGTAACCAATGCGCAGCTCGGTGGCAGGTTTGCCTTGGGCCCTGGCCACGGGAAGCAGCAGCAGACTGAGCCCCACGGCCAGGCCTGTGAGCACCAGAGCAGCCAGCGCTAGGCGCTGCCATGTTTTGAATGTGCGGCCAGCAGGCGCCGGGGGGTGAATTTCTGGAGAAGTTGAAGACATGTGTCAATCCTTGTTGAAGTTGCGCAGGCAAAGGCAGTCCCTGCCGCCTGCACAGGCGGTTTTGAATAACTACGGGTGGAATTTGGGCTGCAGGCCGTCAGCGGCCTGCGTGCGGTGCGTCAGACGCTACATCGCACCCGTGAAAACGGCACGGGCTCAAAGCCCGTCGTGGCCGGCATTCGAAAACTCTCCAGCATCAGGATCTCGACTGCGTCATCCAGCCGGGCCGAGATATCGTCGCCGGGCGCATAGGCGCCATCGGGGGTTTGCGTCACCTGGGCGTCGGTGGCGTACACACCCGGCAGGATGTGCCTTGCTGCCAGCGACTGCAGCACGGGCCGCAATGCGTAATCAAGCGCCAGCATGTGGTGTGGACTGCCGCCTGTGGCCAGTGGCAACAGGGTTTTGCCTTTCAGCGCAGTTTGCGGCAGCAGGTCCAGAAACACCTTGAGCACGCCACTGTAAGCCGCCTTGTAAACCGGTGTAGCCACCACAATCACTTTGGCACGCGCTACCTGTTCGATCGCGCTGATCACCGCAGAGTGCTTCCAGTCGGCCAGCAGCAGCGCCCCCGACGGTAGTTCGCGAATATTCAGCCGTTCAATCTTCAGGCCGCGGCGAACCAGCCGCTGGCCCACCCCTTCGAGCAGTCCCGAGGAACGCGACTGCAAGGAAGGGCTGCCGGCAACAAGCAAAACAGAGGGTTGTGCGGTCATCTGGGGATACCTGATCCAGTTCTTTGCCGGGCGATGTTTTTTATTTTTTCAGATAGATCTGGTCGAATACCGCGCCGTCGGCAAAGTGTTCCTTTGCCGCCTTGTCCCAGCCGCCGAAGGCCTGATCGATGGTGAACAGGTTCAGCTTGGGCAACTGCCTGGCGTATTTGGCTTGCGCCTTGGCAGACGTCGGGCGGTAGAAGTTTTTACCGATGATGTCCTGGGCCTCTTCGGAATACAGGAAATTGAGGTACTCCTCCGCAACGGCCCGGGTGCCCTTCTTGTCCACGTTTTTGTCCACGAGGGTCACCGGCGGCTGGGCCAGGATGCTCAGGCTGGGGTAGACAAAATCCACCTTGCTGCCGAATTCCTTTTCGAGCAAATACGCTTCGTTCTCCCACGAAATAAAGACATCGCCCTGGTTGCGCTGCGCAAAACTGATGGACGAGCCGCGTGCGCCGGTGTCCAGCACCGCCACATTGGCGTAGAGCTTGCCGACAAACTCTTTCGCCTTGGCGTCCCCACCGTATTTGCGTTTGGCAAACTCCCAGGCTGCCAGGTAGTTCCAGCGGGCACCGCCCGAGGTCTTGGGGTTCGGCGTGATCACGCTGACGCCGGGTTTGATCAGGTCGTCCCAGTCCTTGATGCCCTTGGGGTTGCCCTGGCGCACGACCAACACAATGGTCGAGGTGTAAGGCGACGAAGCCAGTGGCAGGCGTTTTTGCCAGTCTTTGGGCAGCCAGGCGCCGTTTTGGTGGATGGCATCAATGTCTCCAGCCAGCGCCAGCGTGACCACATCCGCATCCAGCCCGTCAATCACCGAGCGCGCCTGCTTGCCCGAGCCGCCATGCGACTGCTTGATGGTCACGTCCTGACCGGCCTTGGTTTTCCAGTGTTTGGCAAAAGCGGCGTTGTACTCCACGTACAGTTCACGCGTCGGGTCGTAGGAGACATTGAGCAGGGTCACAGGCGGCTTGGCGGCTGGCGCCTGGGCCAGGGCGGCGCCTGCCGACCCTGCGATGGCCACGGCTAATGCCAGGCGGCTGGAAACATTCATAAAATGGCGGCGTGGGCTCATGGTCTACTTTCTGGTCTGGTGCATTCGCATGCGAGTTTTTGGAAAACTGGATTCTGGAAGCCGCGACCCAAAACTGGAACGAATAAGAAGTCAGTTCTTAATACCTCAATCATCTATAACGACATCTCACGAAAGAATTCCACATGGCACGCACCGTCAAATGCATCAAGCTGGGCCGCGAGGCCGAAGGCCTGGACTTTCCGCCCTACCCCGGACCGCTGGGCAAACGCCTGTGGGAAGAGGTCAGCAAAGAGGCCTGGGCCGACTGGATGAAGCAGCAGACCATGCTGGTCAATGAAAACCGCCTGAACCTGGCCGATGCGAGGGCCCGCCAGTACCTGGCACGGCAGATGGAACAGCACTTTTTTGGCAGCGGCGCGGACAAGGTTCAGGGCTACGTTCCACCTGCCGAATAGGCTGCCACCGTTTGTCGGCGATGGCCGAAGTCATCGAGTGGCTGCCGGATGGCACGCCTTACAGCCCGCGTTATGGCGACCGCTACCGCAGCGAGCTCGGCGGGCTGGCGCAGTCGCGTGAGGTTTTTTTGCGCGGGTGCGGCCTGCCTGCCGCCTGGGCGGGCCAGCCGCAGTGGTGTGTGCTTGAAACCGGCTTTGGCCTGGGCCTGAACTTTCTGGTCACCTGGCAGGCCTGGAAAGCCGATGTACAGCGGCCGCGCCTGCTGCATTTTGTGGCGACCGAAGCGCATCCCGCCAGCGCCGCTGATGTCTTGCGTGCCGCGTCCAGCCACCCCGAACTGCTGTCCTTCGCCGAGCAACTGCAAGCGCAGCTGTGGGGCCTGTTGCCAGGCATACACCGGCTGGTGTTTGAGCAAGGGCAAGTGCTCTTGACCCTGTGTGTGGGTGACACCGCCGCCGTGCTGCGGGGCCAGGACCTGCTGGCCGACTCGGTGTATCTGGACGGTTTCAGCCCGGCCCTCAACCCCGGCATGTGGGACAGCGCCACTTTCAAGGCGGTGGCGCGCTGTTGCCGGCGCGGCAGCCGCATCGCCACTTGGACCGTGGCCCGCAGCGTGCTGGACGGTCTGCAGCAGTGTGGTTTTGAAGTGCAGAAAACCGCTGGCCTGCCGCCCAAGCGCGACAACCTGCAGGGCGTCTTCAACCCGCGCTGGGAGCCGCGCCGGGCCGCTGGCTACGCGCTGGCCCTGCCCGCCGTACCCGGCCGCTGCGTGGTCATAGGCGGCGGTCTGGCCGGCGCGGCCACAGCCGCCAGCCTGGCACGTCGTGGCTGGCGCGTGTCTGTTCTGGACACACATGCAGCGCCCGCTGGTGGCGCCTCCGGCCTGCCGGCCGGTCTGCTGGTGCCGCATGTGTCGCCGGACGACAGCCTGTTGTCGCGCCTGTCGCGCAGCGGCGTGCGGGCCACCTTGCAGCAGGCGCAGGCACTGCTGGCTCAGGGACAGGACTGGCAGGCCACCGGCGTGCTGGAACTGCGTCTGGACGGCAGCAGCGGCCTGCCCGCCGACTGGCCCGAGGCCGGCCGCGACTGGAGCCAGCCTGCCAGCCCCGTGCAGCTGCAAAACATGGGCTCAAACCCGGCAGCGGCCTGCTGGCACCAGCGCGCAGGCTGGGTCAAGCCGGCCAGACTGGTCAGCGCTCTGCTGGCGCAGCCCGGCATCCGCTGGCGTGGCGGCGTGGAGGTCACCCGGCTGGAGCATGAGCCTGGCAGCGGCGGCTGGCAGCTGTTCGGCAACTCGGGCGAGCTCGTTGAGCAGGCCGATCTGGTGGTGCTGGCAGCGGCATATGCCTGCACGCAGCTGGTGCCCGGCCCGCTGCCTTTGCAGGCGATCCGCGGCCAGTTGTCATGGGGTCTGCAGCCGGCCGCTCAAAGCGCTGAGGGTGCGGCGGCCCCGGGGTTTCCGGACTTCCCGGTCAATGGCCATGGCAGTTTTCTGCCGGGTGTGCCTACCGATGACGGGCCGGTCTGGCTGGCCGGTGCCGGTTTTAACCGCGATCGCCAGGACAGCCGCATCGAGGCACAAGACCAGCTGGACAATCTGGCACGCCTGCAAGTGCTGCTGCCCGATGTGGCCGCGCAGCTGGCGCCGGATTTTCAGGCGGGAACGGTGCGCGCCTGGGCCGGCGTGCGCTGCGCCTCGCCCGACCGGCTGCCTGTGGTGGGGCCGGTGGATGGCGCGCAGCAGCCAGGGCTGTGGATCAACAGCGCCATGGGGTCGCGCGGCCTGAGTTTTGCCGTGTTGTGCGCCGAGCTGCTGGCCGCCCGCCTGCATCATGAGCCGCTGCCGCTGGAGCCACGCATGGCGCAGGCGCTGTGGGCCGGGCGCTACAGCGGCCGGTAAGCGGCGCAGGCCTCACAGGGGTGGTTTTTCAGCCCTCCTGCCCTTTGGTGACGGGCGTGAGCAGCTATATTTTTTGTAGCAGACTTTTCAGCACACCGGGGTGTAGCGGCTTGGCCAGGTAAGCCTCGGCGCCGGCAAAATAAGCCCGCAGCTGGCGCATCCAGCCGGGTACTGCGCCTGTGACAATCAGGTGCGCCAGCGCTGGCTGGGTTTTGCCTATGGCCCGGATCAGGGTCCAGCTGTCCATGTCGCCCAGCCCCAGATCGACGACCACCAGGTGGTAGGTCTGCGCGCCCAGCAGCTCCAGTGCTTCCGCACCGCAGGACGCTTCGTCGACCTCGTGCAGGCCCTCGGACGCCAGCTTGGCACGCAGATAAAGCCGGTCATCGCGCGAGGCATCCACCAGCAACACGCGGCGCTGCGCGGTCATGTCGGTATCACCCTCCAGTGCGGCGGGCTCGGTGTCGTCATCGGCCTCGTCCAGCACCACGTCCAGGTCATGCTCGTGGCTCAAGGCCAGGTCTGCCGAAAGCGCTTTCGAGGTCAGCGGCGCAAACTCGGCATCCAGCGCCTCCAGCACGGCCGACCAGCGCACCGGGGCGGCAAACACGCGCCAGGCATGCAGGGGCGCGCCCTCACCGACCCAGATCAGTTTCAGCGCGTCATGCGCGGGCTTGGCCAGTTCGAGTACCGCCTCCCAGTTGTCGCCGTCAATCAGCAGGATGTCGGGCTCGGCCGGCACGCCTTCGGCCTGCGGCGCCCAGGCCGCATACACCACCTCGTGCGATTCGGACAGGCGAAACACCGTGTCCAGTGCGTGGCGCTCGGCATCGCTGAATCCGTAAAACTTGACGAATATCCGGGTCAAGGGGCCCCGCATGGTTGTTGATTTGCCGTGAATTATGCGGGCTTGTTTCAGCATGCAGCGCCCGGCGTTGTCCAGATGACACGGTCCGGAACACCCGAAAGTCACATGAGCGCGCCGGAATAAGCTTATTCGCATAAGCGAACAACAAATCTGTAGTTTGTTTTTATAAGCAAGCACCCTAAAGTCTGCGGCTTATGCATGATTTCGCCTTTGTATTTGCCGGATTTGCCGTGGGCCTGGTGGTGGGCCTGACCGGCGTGGGCGGCGGCTCGCTCATGACACCGCTGCTGATCTTCTTTTTCGGCATCAAACCGCACCTGGCGATTGGCACCGACCTGCTGTTTGCCGCCTTCACCAAGCTGGGCGGCACCGTCAGCCTGGCCCGCACCCGCATGGTGGACTGGAAAATCGTCGGGCAGACGGCGGCGGGCAGCATTCCGGCCTCACTGGCCACGCTCTACGTGCTGCACCTGGCCGGCCCCGCCAGCCCGGCCACCCATGCGGTCATGACCACCACCCTGGGTGTGGCGCTGCTGCTCACCGCCATCGCCATGTTTTACAAGGCGGTGTACGGCAAGTCGGCGCCGCGCGCGATTTCAACGGCCGACCTGGCCATGGCCACCCGGGCACGGCACTGGGCCCTGCCCATGCTGTTTGGCGCGGTCATCGGCAGCCTGGTCACCCTGACCTCGGTCGGTGCCGGTGCGATTGGTGTGATTGTGTTGATGCTGCTGTATCCCGCCCTGCCGCTGCCGCGTATTGTGGCCGCCGACATTGCCCACGCCGTGCCGCTGACGCTGGTGGCCGGCCTGGGCCATGCGTCCATAGGCTCGGTCGACTGGATACTGCTGGCCAAGTTGCTGGCCGGCTCCCTGCCCGGCATCTGGCTCGGTTCGCGGCTGGTCAACAGCACACCCGACCGCTGGATACGTTCGCTGCTTTCCGTGCTGCTGGCTTATGCCGGCGTCAAGCTCATCGCCATCTGAATCCCTCTTTTGATCCCTGACAGCCATGTACCAATACACCGAATTTGACCGCCAGTTTGTTCAGGCCAGAGCCGACCAGTACCGTGACCAGCTGGGCCGCTGGCAGGCAGGCCAGTTGCCCGAAGACGAGTTCCGGCCCTTGCGCCTGCAAAACGGCTGGTATGTGCAGCGTTATGCACCCATGCTGCGCGTGGCCGTGCCTTATGGCGAGCTCTCGAGCGCGCAGGTACGTGTGCTGGCCAAAATTGCCCGCGAGTACGACCAGCCCAATGCCGCCCTGTTCAACGAAGCACAGGCCAAACAGGACCAGCTCGGCCCCGTCAACCTGAAAAGCGGCCTGTCTGTCAGCTCGAAACTGACCGCCGGCTATGCCCACTTCACGACGCGGCAGAACATCCAGTACAACTGGATTCCACTCGACAAGTCGGCCGACGTGATGGACCTGCTGGCCAGCGTCAGCATGCACGGCATCCAGACCAGCGGCAACTGCATACGCAACATCACCAGCGACGAACGCGCCGGCATTGCGGTCGATGAAATCGCCGACCCGCGGCCTTTCGGCGAAATCCTGCGCCAGTGGAGCACGCTGCACCCCGAGTTCGCGTTTTTGCCGCGCAAGTTCAAGATCGCCATCAGCGGCGCCAAGGAAGACCGCGCCGCCACCGCCTGGCACGATGTGGGCCTGTACCTGATCCGCAATGCCGCAGGTGAGCTCGGCTTCAGGGTGCTGGTGGGCGGCGGCATGGGCCGCACACCGATCATAGGTACCGTGATCCGCGAGTTTTTGCCCTGGGACCAGGTCATGAATTACATCGAGGCCATCGTACGTGTCTACAACCGTTATGGCCGCCGCGACAACATGTACAAGGCGCGTATCAAGATTCTGGTCAAGGCCGAGGGCCAGAAATACATCGACGACGTGGAAGCCGAGTACCGGCAGATCATGGACCACGACGGCGGCCCGCACACCATCATCCAGGCCGAGCTGGACCGCGTCACGGCGTGTTTTGTGCCACCGGCGCTCAATTGCGACCGCAAGAGCGCCGATGCGAAAATTGCGAATATCCTGCGCGCGGCCGCCGAAGACGACGTGGAGTTTGGCCGCTGGCTCAAGCAGAACGTGGCGCCGCACCAGAACCCGGATCTGCGCTGCGTCACGCTGTCCTTCAAGCGCCTGGGCCAGGCGCCCGGCGACGCCACCGCCGACCAGCTCGACCTGGCCGCCAGCCTGGCCGACCAGTTCAGCGCCGGCGAGCTGCGCGTCACACACGACCAGAACCTGCTGCTGCCCTGGGTGCGCTGCGACGAGCTGCCGGAACTCTGGCGCGCCGCGCGCAAGGCCGGTTTTGCCAGGCCCAACATCCGCCTGCTGACCGACATGATTGCCTGCCCAGGCGGTGATTTCTGCTCGCTCGCCAATGCGCGTTCCATCCCTATCGCCGAAGCCATCACCGAGCGTTACCAGGACATGGACGAGCTGCACGATCTCGGCGAGATCGACCTGCACATCAGCGGCTGCATCAACTCCTGCGGCCACCACCACAGCGGCCACATCGGCATCCTGGGCGTGGACAAGGACGGTCTGGAGTGGTACCAGGTGTCGCTGGGCGGCTCCGATGGCTCCGCGCTGAGTGGCAGCCCTGTGCCCGGCAAGGTGGTGGGCCCCTCGTTTTCTGCGGCCGAAGTGCCCGAAGTGATTGAGGCCGTGCTGGAGACCTACCGCCAGCAACGCGAAGCCGGTGAAACCTTTATCGCCACCCTGCGCCGCGTTGGCATGGATCCTTTCAAGGAAGCCGCCAAGGGCGCACGTTTTGCCGCCGCCGCTGTGGCCGCCTGAGGAGAACTGCATGAAACTTTTGCCCTTTGCCGATCACGCCGTCACTGAGAACACCGCCGTCCTGGTGCTTGCCAACGACGCCGATCCGCTGCTGGCCGCGCTTGAAGGCGTGACACGCATAGACCTGCACTTCCCTAAATTCACCGATGGCCGCGCCTACAGCCAGGCCTTTTTGCTGCGCCGCCGGCGCGAGTTCAAAGGCGAAATCCGCGCCACCGGCGATGTGCTGGCGGACCAGCTGGCACAGATGGAGCGCAGCGGTTTTGACGTGGCCGTGTTGCGTGCCGACCAGGACATGGCGACCGCGCAGCGCGTGCTGGCGGCCTACCCCGGCTACGGCGTCGGCACCTACCAGGGCGATGCCGTGGACGTGTTACCGCATTTCAAGGAATCCGAGGAGGGGGCGACAGCCTGAACACCATGAGTCTCGACCTTGCAAAAATCAACGCAGAACTCGGCCACAACGCACAGGGCCTGGTGGACTGGGCCGTGGGACTGAACCGACCCGCCATCGTCACCACCAATTTCCGTCCCTTCGAGGCGGTGATCCTGCACATGGTGACGCGCGCCAATCCCCGCGTTCCCGTGGTCTGGATGGACAACGGCTACAACACCGAGGCCACCTACCGCTTCGCCGACGAAGTGACCAAGCTGCTCAAGCTGGACCTGCATATCTACCTGCCGCGCCGCTCCCGTGCGCACCGCGAGGCTGTGGAAGGCCCGATCCAGGCGCTGGACGATCCAGGCCATGCGGCCTTCACCGCAGAAGTCAAGCTGGAGCCCTTTGCCCGCGCCCTGCGTGAAACCGCACCCCAGGTCTGGTTCACCGCCTTGCGCGCCACCGACACCGCCGTGCGCGCGCAGATGGAGCCGGTCAGCGTCAACCCCGACGGTCTGATCAAGGTCGCGCCGCTCCTGCACTGGTCGTCCAAAGACCTTTACCAGTACTGTGAAATCAACGGCCTGCCCAACAACTTCGACTACGTGGACCCCACCAAGGGCGAGGACAACCGCGAATGCGGCCTGCACCTCGCACACTGAATATGAACGCCCGCACACCCTCCAACCTGCTGCCAGCCGACCCGGCGATCTCCATCGCGCGGCTGTCCAACGCCCACCTCGACGCGCTCGAGGAAGAAACCATTTTCATCCTGCGCGAAGTGGCCGCCGCTTTTGAACGCCCGACCCTGCTGTTTTCCGGCGGCAAGGACTCGCTGGTCATGCTCAAGTGCGCCGAAAAAGCCTTTGGTGCGGGCCGCATCCCCTACCCGCTGCTGATGATTGACACCGGCCACAACTTCCACGAAGTGACGGATTTCCGCGACCTGCGCGCCAAAGAGTTAGGTGCCGAGCTGATCGTGCGCAATGTCGAAGATTCGATGAAACGCGGCACGGTGCGCCTGGCGCACCCGGGCGAATCGCGCAATGTGCACCAGTCGGTGACTTTGCTCGAGGCGATCGAGGAGTTCCGCTTTGACGCGCTGATCGGCGGCGCACGCCGCGACGAGGAAAAGGCCAGAGCCAAGGAGCGTATCTTTTCGCACCGCGACAGCTTCGGCCAGTGGCAACCCAAGGCCCAGCGTCCCGAGCTCTGGACCCTGTTCAACACGCGGCTGCAACCCGGTGAACACTTCCGCGTGTTCCCGATCTCCAACTGGACCGAGCTCGACGTCTGGCAATACATAGAACGCGAAGCCATCGCCCTGCCCTCGCTGTATTACGCACACCAGCGCAAGGTGGTTGAACGCAAGGGCCTGCTGGTGCCGGTGACGGAACTGACGCCGGCGCGTGACGGCGAGCAGGTGGTCGAGAAAACCGTGCGTTTTCGCACCGTGGGTGACATCACCTGCACCTGCCCAGTGGACAGCCCGGCCGCCACAGCCGCAGAGATCGTGATCGAAACCCTGGCCGCCGACGTGAGCGAGCGCGGTGCCACACGCATGGACGACAAAACCTCCGACGCTTCGATGGAAAAGCGGAAAAAAGACGGGTACTTCTGATGACTACTATTGATTTGATAGCTGCCAGCGCTCAGCCAGCAAGGGCTGCAGGCCAAAATGACTTGAGGTCTGCGCTGAAGTTCATCACCTGCGGCTCTGTCGATGACGGCAAAAGCACACTGATAGGCCGCTTGCTGGTGGACAGCAAGGCCGTGCTGCAGGACCACCTGGCCGGCGTGCAGCGCGGCGGCGCGACCGACCTGGCGCTCTTGACCGACGGCCTGAGTGCCGAGCGCGAGCAGGGCATCACCATCGATGTGGCCTACCGCTACTTCAACACCGAAAACCGCAAATTCATCATCGGCGATGCACCTGGCCACGAACAGTACACGCGCAACATGGTCACCGCAGCGTCGAGTGCCGACGCCGCCGTGGTGCTGGTCGATGCGACCAAGCTGGACTGGAAAAATCCGGCCATGGAGCTGCTGCCGCAGACCCGGCGCCACTCGCTGCTGGTCAACCTGCTGCGCGTGCCGTCGATTGTGTTTGCGGTGAACAAGCTCGATGCGGTCGACGACCCGGCCCTGGCTTTCAGCAACATCAGCGCCGCACTGACGGCATTTGCCGGTGCCGCCAGGATTCCGGTCCAGGCCATCGTGCCGATCTCGGCGCTGATAGGCCACAACGTGGTTGATGCCAAACCGGGCTGGTGTGCTTATGCAGGCCCGTCGCTGCTGCAATTGCTGGAACAGCTCCCCGCCACGCCGGCCGACCGCAGCGAAGCTTTTGCCTTCCCGGTGCAATGGGTCGAGAAGTTTTCGTCCTCGTCCGACACCACCCAGGGCCGCCGCGTGTTCTGGGGCCGGGTCGCCACCGGCGGCGTACAGGCCGGCCAGACCATCAGTGTGCTGCCCGGCGGGCAAACGGCGGTGGTTGCGCAGGTACTGGACCACACGCGCGAGCCCCGGTCGGTACTGGCCGGCCACAGCGCGGGCATTGTGCTGGACCGCGAGGTGGATGTCTCCCGCGGCGACTGGTTGCTGGCTGCCGACAGCTTCGAACCGAGCCGCGAACTGTCCGTCACCATCGCCTGGATGGACGACGAGCCGCTGGTCGCAGGCCGTGTTTATTGGGCGTTGCACGGCCACCGCTGGGTCAAGGCCAAAGTCAAACGCATTGTCCACAAGCTGGACGTGAACACGCTGGCCGAGGAAGATGCCAGCGAACTGCCGCCCAATGCCATTGGCCATGTGGAACTGAGCCTGCAGGAGGCACTGGCCACCCTGCCCTATGCCCGTTCGCGCGTGCTGGGCTCGCTGGTGCTGGTCGATACCGCATCCCACAAGACGTCGGGTGCCGCACTGATTCTTTGATCCGCATCAGGTCTCCCGGCCTCTGTCTTCACCCTGCTCACGGAATCCTCTTAAAATCGAGGGTTTCCACCGATCGCGCAAGAACAACATGACCCACATCGTTTCCGAATCCTGCATCCGCTGCAAATACACCGACTGTGTGGACGTCTGTCCCGTGGACTGCTTCCGCGAAGGCCCGAACATGCTGGTGATCGACCCGGACGAATGTATCGACTGCGCGGTCTGTATCCCCGAATGCCCGGTCAATGCGATTTACGCCGAGGAAGACGTGCCGGCCGACCAGATCCCCTTCATCAAGCTCAATGTGGAGCTGAGCCATGCGGCAGGCTGGAAAAGCATCACCAAACGCAAGGAAGCCTTGCCCGATGCCGATGACTGGAAAGACAAGACCGGCAAACTGTCTGAACTGATCCGTTAGACGCTGCGCCATCCAAGACCATGGAACCCCAACTCAATCCCGAAGTGATAGCCACCGCCAGCGCGCACGACGGCCCGATAGAGACCGACGCGGTGATTGTGGGCGCCGGTCCGGTCGGGCTGTTCCAGGTGTTTGAGCTCGGCCTGCTGGAGATCAAGGCCCATGTGATCGACTCGCTGGCGTATCCGGGCGGCCAGTGCATAGAGCTGTACCCCGACAAGCCGATTTACGACATTCCGGCTGTGCCGGTTTGCACCGGCAAGGAACTGACCGATTCGCTGCTCAAGCAGATTGAGCCTTTTGGCGCGACCTTCCATTTTGGCCAGGAGGTCAGCGCGGTCCACAAGCAGGACGACGGCCGTTTTTTGCTGCAGACCTCGAAGGGCACGCAGTTTCTGACCAGGACCATTTTTATTGCCGCCGGTGTGGGCGCCTTCCAGCCGCGCCTGCTGCGCCTGGACGGCCTGGACCGGTTTGACGACACACAATTGTTTTACCGCGTCAAATCACCGGCCCAGTTTGCCGGCAAAAACCTGGTCATCGTCGGTGGCGGCGACTCCGCGCTGGACTGGGCGCTGCACTTCTCCAAGGAAGGCCCGAACAAGGCCGAAAGCGTGATCCTGATCCACCGCCGCGACGGTTTCAAGGCCGCACCGGCCAGCGTCGCGAAAATGAAAGAGCTCTGCGACAACTACGAGATGCAGTTCATCGTCGGCCAGGTCACCGGTTACGAGGAAAAAAACGGCAAGCTCGCGGGCGCCAAGGTCACTGGCGCCGATGGTGTGACCCGCATCGTACCGCTGGACGCGTTGCTGGTGTTCTTTGGCCTGTCGCCCAAACTCGGACCGATTGCCGACTGGGGCCTGGACATTGAACGCAAGCAGCTCAAGGTCGATACCGAAAAGTTTTCGACCAATGTGCCGGGCATTTTTGCCGTCGGTGACATCAACACCTACCCCGGCAAGAAAAAGCTGATTCTCAGCGGCTTTCATGAATGCGCATTGGCCGCTTTTGGCGCCGCGCCGCTGATTTTTCCTGACAAGAAAATCCACCTGCAATACACCACCACCAGCCCCAAATTGCACAAGGTGCTGGGTGTAGAGTCGCCGGTTTTTGATTGACAGCGGCTCAGCAGCGCAACCCGCATGCCCGCCTCACGCGGGCTTTTTTTCGTCTGCGTTTATTTTTACCCGGATTTTATTGACGAAATTGTTTTACCCGGGTAATATCCTTGAACTTTGAGCCTTCACACCCAGGAAAACACACATGACAGTCACCACACGCCACTGCACCGCCTTCGAGGAAAGCCGCCGCATCGCCAGCGGTCCGCTGAGCGAGGTAGCCCAGCAGGTCAAGGCGGTCGCCGACCAGAACCGCCAGAAAACCATTCTTGTCTTCGACGACCTGACCAGTGAGCTGATCGAGCTCGACCTGCGCGGCAGCGGCGCTGAGCTGCGCCAGCGCCTGGAAGCGCAGCAGGCATCCGAGGAGGCTGCTCAACCCGCCGCACCAGCGGCGGACGACGCACCGCGCGGGCCCGGACGGCCCAGACTCGGGGTGGTCGCGCGCGAAGTCACCCTGCTGCCGCGCCACTGGCAGTGGCTGGGCAGCCAGCCCGGAGGTGCTTCGGTGGCCTTGCGCAAGCTGGTTGAAGAGGCGCGCCGCAGCCACGAGGGCCAGGACCGTGTGCGCCACGCGCAGGAGGCGGCTTACCGCTTCCTGTCGGCAATTGCGGGTCATGAAGCCGGCTTTGAAGAAGCCAGCCGGGCGCTGTTTGCCGGTGACGCCCTGCGCTTTGACAGCCAGACCGCCAGCTGGCCGCCTGATGTGCGCCGGCACGCCCGCCAGCTGCTGGCACCGGCCTTCGACGCGCAGGCCGGCGAAACGGCCTGAGCATCACAGGGCCCATCCCCTACAATCAAAGCTGCTCCATCACTTGGGGCAATCGCTGGGGGTGTTGCTGCGAAAGCGGCGACTGAGAAAGTCCCTTTGAACCTGATTGAGGTAATCCTCGCGCAGGGAAGCATGTCAGAGGCGCCATCCCAGTCCCACTGCGACCGGCGCCCCCGCAAGCCGACCTGCCATTAACCCAAGGAAAAGTTGATGGCTTCCACAAACAACACCGCACTCACACCGCTGGGCGCCTCCGACCGCCTGTTCGGCTGGCGTGAGCATGCCGCTCTCTGGCTCAGCCTGGGCGTCGGATTGCTGGTCATGCAGATTGGCGCCTACCTGGTGCCGGCACTGGGCACGCAGACCGCCCTGGCGGTCATCGTGGCCGGTTCGGTCCTGGGCGCCGGGCTGCTGGCCTGGACGGCCAAACTCGGCTGCGACAGCGGCCTGTCCAGCGCCGGACTGATGCACGCGACCTACGGCAGCAGTTTCGCGCGCCTGCCGGTGCTGCTCAACATTGTTCAGCTGATAGGCTGGACCACCTTTGAGCTGGTGGTCATGCGGGATGGCACGGTCGCGATCGCGCGGCAGTCGGGCTCGTTTGTCGCGTCTTTCTGGCCGGTGCTGGCCACGCTGCTCTGGGGCGGCGTGCTGATTGCGCTGCTTTCGGGCTCCATGGTCACACTGGTGCGCAAGTTCATCGGCCGCTTTGGTTTGCCGCTGGTGATTGCGTCCTTGCTGTGGCTGAGCTGGCAGTTCCTCGGCCGCGCCCAAGCCCAGGGCTGGGAAGCTTTCTGGAGCCGGCCCGGCGCAGGCGGCATGAGCACACTGTCGGCACTGGACCTGGTGATTGCCATGCCGGTGTCCTGGCTGCCGCTGGTGGCTGATTTTGCGCGCCACGGGCGCGACGGAAAAAGCGCCTTGCGCGGCACCTGGCTCGGTTACGCGATTGCCAACACCTGGTGTTACGGCCTGGGTGTGCTGATTGCGCTGACCACGCCGAGTACCGATCTGGTGGCAGCCCTGCTGCTGGCGCAAGGCGGGCTGATTGCCCTGGGCCTGATCCTGATCGACGAAGTGGACAACGCCTACGGCGATTTGTATTCGGGCTCTGTGGCCGGCCAAAGCCTGAAACCGGGCTGGAGCCTGCGCCGCTGGGGCATGGTCCTGGCCGTGTTGTGCACCGGCCTGGCGCTGGTGCTGCCGATGCACAGTCTGGAGCCCTTTTTGCTGATGCTGAGCTCGGTCTTTGTGCCGCTGTATGGCGTGATCCTGGCGCGCCTGGTCGGCACAGCCAACGTGGCCTCATTGGTGGGCGCGAAAAAGGTCAACCTCAGTGCGGTGCTGATCTGGCTGCTGGGTGTGGCCAGCTACCACCTGTGCGCCAAATTTGCGCCCGAATGGGGCGCTGCACTGCCCACCCTGGCGCTGACTTTTGTACTGGCCCGCGTCACCCGCGCCCCGTCGAGGCCGGCGTCGGGCCAGGCTTCGCTCAGCTCTGCGGCCTGAGCCGCATGGCCATGGGCGCATGCCCGTGGTTCAGCGGCCCGCTGCCAGCGCCGGTCCTGACCTGGGCCCCGGCCATCAGCGCTGCCCGTACATAACTGCGCGCTGCTTCCACCGCTTCGCGCAGCGGCTGGCCCAGCGCCAGCCCGGCCGCGATGGCAGAAGACAGGGTGCAACCGGTGCCATGGGTGTTGGCGCTGTGAATACGCGGCGCGTGCATCCAGTGTTTCTCGCCCGAAGCCAGCAGCAGGTCCATCACGGTGTCGCCGGGCAGGTGCCCGCCCTTGACCAGCACCGCGCGCGCGCCCATGGCCTGCAATTGATGCGCGGCGGCTTCCATGTCGTCGGCATTCTGGATGGGCCGGCCCACAAGCAGGGCAACCTCATCGAGATTGGGCGTCACCAGCAAGGCCCGCGGAAACAATTCACGCACCAGCACCTCAATGGCCGGCTGGTCAATCAGCACCGCGCCACTGGTCGCGACCATCACCGGATCCAGCACGATGTTCTTCAGGCTGTGGCGGTCGATCGCCTCGGCCACAGCCAGCACAATCTCGGGCGAATGCAGCATGCCGATTTTGACCGCATCGGCACCGATGTCCTCCATCACCGCGTCAATCTGGTCACGCAGCATGGCCGGCGGCACTCCGTGGATGGCACGCACGCCCAGGGTGTTCTGCGCCGTCAGCGCGGTGATCGCGGTCATGCCAAAACAACCGAGCGCGGCAAAGGTCTTGAGGTCCGCCTGGATGCCAGCGCCGCCGCCGCTGTCAGAGCCGGCAATCGACAACACGCGCGGGTATTCGAATTCAAATGTCTCGTTGTTCATGAAGCAAAACGTGATCCGGTGGCCGCGACGGTTGACGCGATAGCCCGATTATCGGGGACAGCACCAACGCCCAGGGTCAGCGCCGTCGCAGCGCTGTGGCAGGCCGACCGGAGCCGGACAGGCATGAATATCAGGCTATAATCTTAGGCTGTATTCCTCAATAGCTCAGTTGGTAGAGCGCCGGACTGTTAATCCGTAGGTCCCTGGTTCGAGCCCAGGTTGAGGAGCCAACATTCAAAAGCCTGAACGCGATGCGCGCTCAGGCTTTTTGCATGGGCGGGTTACCATTTGCCGGTGATGTCCATGGGCCGCCGGCACATGCTGACCACTCACAGCCCACACGCCAGGCCACGCCACACCCGCCTTCCCACGCCGTGCGAAAGTCAACGTCCCCACTGCCCTGGCTGGATGCCGAGGAGGCTTTTCCCTCCGTGGAAACCGCGTGGGCGGAAGACGACCCGGCGCCCGGCCTGCTGGCGGCAGGCCGAACGCTGGATGTGACCACCCTGCGGCAAGCCTATGGCCTGGGCATATTTCCGTGGTTTGGCGAGGGCCAGCCGATTTTGTGGTGGAGCCCGAACCCGCGCATGGTGCTGCGCCCACAGGCCTTCAGGCTGCACCGGTCGCTGCGCAAAAGCCTGCTGCGCTTCGTCAACACGCCCGGACACGAGATCCGCTTTGACACGGCGTTTACGCAGGTGATCCACGCCTGCGCATCCACGGCGCGTGAGGGTCAACCCGGCACCTGGATAGTGCCCGACATGGTCAGGGCCTATACCGCCCTGCACCGCGCGGGCAGTGCACACAGCGTGGAAACCTGGATCCACGGCAAGCTTGTGGGCGGGCTGTATTGCGTGAACCTGGGCGCCATGGTGTTTGGTGAGTCGATGTTTGCGCACCAGACCGATGCGTCAAAAATCGCGCTGGCGGCCCTGGTGGCTTTTTGCGGCGCCAAGGGTGTGGCCATGATCGATTGCCAGCAAAACACGCGGCATCTGGCCTCGCTCGGGGCGGCGGAAATACCGCGTGCCGAATTTGTCGCACATGTGGCAAATACCGCTGCGCAGGCCTCTCCCCAATGGCAATTTGAACGCCTATACTGGAATCAGCTACTGAAGGCCACCACGCAGAACGACCTGACGACGTGACGCACCTCAAAGACCTGCCCCTGCAGACGCTGCAGTTTTACGCCACAGCGCCTTACCCCTGCAGCTACCTGCCCGGCCGCCAGGCCAGGTCGCAGGTGGCTACCCCCAGCCACCTGATCCACAACGCCGCCTATTCAGACTTGGTGACCAGCGGTTTTCGGCGCAGCGGCATGTTTACCTACCGCCCCTATTGCGACAGTTGCCAGGCCTGTGTGCCCTTGCGCGTGCCGGTGGCGGGGTTTCAGCCGGATCGCAGCCAGCGCCGTGCCTGGAAGCGGCATCAGGCCCTGCAGGTGCGCGTGCTCAAACTCTGCTTCATGCCGGAGCACTACGAGCTTTACCTGCGTTACCAGAACAGCCGTCACGCCGGCGGCGGCATGGACCATGACAGCATCGACCAGTACACGCAGTTTTTGCTGCAAAGCCGCGTCAACTCGCGCCTGGTGGAGTTTCGCGAGCCCCTGCCCAATGGCGAGGCGGGAGCGCTCAAGATGGTGTCCATCCTCGACGTGCTGGAAGACGGTGTTTCGGCGGTTTATACCTTTTACGAGCCCGATGCACAGGCCAGCTACGGCAACTACAGCGTGTTGTGGCAGATCGAGCAAGCCCGGCGGCTGGACCTCCCGCATGTGTACCTGGGTTACTGGATTGCCCAGAGCCCGAAGATGAACTACAAGGCGAAGTTCTTGCCGAACCAGATTTTGCAGGACGGCCAATGGGTGGCCGGTGGGCCGGCTGCTGATGGGGCGGCGGACGCACAGGACGAGGTTCGCACGCCGGCCACTGGCGGTCCGTTCAGCAAGTTTTAACGGCGGCAGATTTCACCAGCTAAAATCTGGTGTGCAGACCCGCCCATGAAAAACCCCGACCCGCTCGCCCCACCCGCCAAGCCCACGGTGCAGGTCATCGAACGCATGTTCACGCTGCTGGAGATTCTGGCGGGCCGCGAAGAAGCGGTGTCGCTCAAGGAAATCAGCGAAAAATCCGGCCTGCACCCGTCCACCGCCCACCGCATTCTCAACGACCTGGCCACCGGCCGTTTTGTCGACAGACCGGTGGCCGGCAGTTACCGGCTGGGCATGCGCCTGCTGGAGCTGGGCAACCTGGTCAAGGCCCGCCTGAGTGTGCGCGATGCCGCGCTGATCCCCATGCGTGAGCTGCACAAGCTGACCCAGCAGCCCGTCAACCTGAGCATGCGCCAGGGCGATGAGATCATTTATGTGGAGCGCGCTTTCAGCGAGCGTTCCGGCATGCAGGTGGTGCGCGCCATAGGCGGCCGCGCGCCATTGCACCTGACTTCTGTCGGCAAGCTGTTTCTGGCCTTTGACGACCCGCAACGCCTGCGCAGCTATGCCACCCGAACCGGCCTGCCCGGGCACACCCGCAACAGCATCACCCAGCTGGCGGCGCTGGAGCGTGAACTGTCCAAAGCGCGGCAGTATGGCATTGCCAGAGACAACGAAGAGCTGGAGCTGGGGGTGCGCTGCATGGCAGCCGGCATTTACGACGACCAGAGCAAGCTGGTGGCCGGCCTGTCGATTTCTGCACCGGCCGACAGACTGGACGAAAACTGGCTGCCCAAGCTGCAATCCACAGCACGCGACATTTCGGCGGCTTTGGGTTATCGCCCCGAAAACTTCAAGTAAAAAAAGCGGCCCTGGCCCTCTCCGGACCTGCGTGGTCAGCTATTAAAAATATAGCGGATGGCGGCAGCAAGGGCTGCCAAAGAAGCCGTTCAGCCGTTGGTGGGCCGTGCGGCGGCGCTGATTTTGGGCAAGGTCACGGGCTGCGACTCGACCCAGCGGCGCACACGTTCTGCATCACCGAGACGGCTCAGCTTGCCGGCCGAATCCAGAAACACCATGATGAGCTTGCGCCCGGCAATTTTGGTCTGCATGACCAGGCACTGTCCCGCTTCAGAGATGTAGCCGGTTTTTTGCAGGCCAATGTCCCAGGCCGGGTTTTTCACCAGCCGGTTGGTATTGTTGTATTGCAGGGTCTGCCGGCCGACGGCCACCTGGTGGCCGGCAGAGGTGGACAACTCGCGCAGCACCGGATCGCCATGGGCTGCGTTGACCAGCGTCGCCAGGTCCTGGGCGCTGGACTGGTTCTGGCTGGACAGCCCGGTAGGCTCTACGTAACGGGTGCCCTTCATGCCAAGCAGCCTGGCCTTGGCGTTCATCAGGCTGACAAAGGTGGCCATGCCACCTGGGTAGGTACGGCCCAGCGCGTGGGCGGCGCGGTTTTCACTGGACATCAGGGCCAGATGCAGCAACTCACCACGCGTCAGGCTGCTGCCCACACGCAGGCGCGAGCGGCTGCCTTTTTCGGTGTCCACATCGTCCTGTGTGATGGTGATGACTTCATCCATGGGCAAATGGGCGCCGCTGATGATCACGCCGGTCATCAACTTGGTCAGGGAAGCAATCGGCAACACCGCCTGGTCGTTCTTGCTGAACAGCACTTCCTGCGTGTCCTGATCAATCACCAGGGCCACGCTGGATTTCAGATCGAGCGGGTCTTGCGCAGCATGCAAACCGGCGATCTGCCCAAAGGAAGGGCGTACCGGAGCCGGGGCCGCAATAATCATGGGCCTGCGCTTGGAGCCGGTGACAAAAGTCACACGTTTGCGCGCATTCACTGGCGTCTTCGCAGCCACTTTGGCCACATTCGATTTTTTGGCCGCTTTAGGGGGTGCAGCATGGGCCGTCGGAGTGATCAGCGCTGAAGAAAAAGCAAGAATTCCAAGGACTTGTAAGGTCTGTTTGAAAATCGAATTCAGCGTGATGGACATGGATTCGTCTCCGGGTTTGCGGTCAGGGCGATGCTGGAGTGTATACAAATAGAAAAAGTCACGCAATATCAATCGTTTGCGTGACTTTCCTAAACGCAACATTCAGATGACTGAAATTTAAGGCGTTTTTCGCAGAAAACCGCCAAAACTCTCTAAGTCATTGAATATAAACGTATTTTCAACTACACCCGGATCAACCCTGGGCCGCTACGCGGTCGGATTTACTTTGTAACTTGCTCAGCGCGCTCAAATAAGCTTTGGCGGAAGCCACCACGATGTCGGGATCGGCACCCACCCCGTTGACCACCCGGCCGCTGTTTTGCAGGCGCACCGTCACTTCTCCCTGGCTTTCCGTCGAACCGCTGATGGCGTTGACCGAATAAAGCACCATCTCTGCACCGCTTTTGACATGTGTTTCGATGGCTTTGAGAGACGCATCCACGGGGCCATTGCCGTCTGAAGCACCCGTGACTTCCTTGCCGTCCACCGTGAACACCACTTTCGCCTGCGGCCGTTCACCGGTTTCACTGTGCTGTGACAGGGAGACAAAGCCATATTGCTCCTTCTCGTGCGTCACACTCTCGTCGCTGACCAGTGCAAGAATGTCTTCGTCAAAAATTTCACTTTTGCCGTCGGCCAGTTCCTTGAAGCGCGCAAAAGCCGCATTGGTGTCGGCTTCACTTTCCATCTGGATGCCCAGATCCTGCAAACGCTGCTTGAAGGCGTTGCGACCGCTGAGCTTGCCCAGCACCATCTTGTTGGAACTCCAGCCCACATCTTCGGCACGCATGATTTCGTAGGTTTCGCGTGCTTTCAGCATGCCGTCCTGGTGGATGCCGGACGCATGTGCAAAGGCATTGGCGCCCACGACGGCCTTGTTCGGCTGAACCACAAAACCGGTGGTCTGGCTGACCATGCGGCTGGCGGCCACGATGTGCAGCGGGTCTATGTTCATGTCGAGCTGGAAATAATCGCGCCGGGTTTTCACCGCCATGACAATTTCCTCAAGCGAGCAGTTACCGGCGCGTTCACCGAGGCCGTTGATGGTGCATTCCACCTGGCGTGCGCCGCCAATTTTGACGCCGGCCAGCGAGTTGGCCACCGCCATGCCCAGGTCATTGTGGCAATGCACCGACCAGACCGCCTTGTCGCTGTTGGGCACACGCTCGCGCAGCGTCTTGATGAAGTTGCCATACAGCTCCGGCACCGCATAACCCACGGTGTCGGGCACGTTGATGGTGGTCGCCCCTTCGGCAATCACCACCTCGAGCACGCGGCACAGGAAGTCGACATCGCTGCGGTAACCGTCTTCCGGGCTGAATTCCACATCGGCCACCAGGTTGCGTGCAAAACGCACGGACTGTCTGGCCTGCTCCAGCACCTGGTCCGGCGTCATGCGCAGCTTTTTTTCCATGTGCAGCGCGCTGGTCGCGATAAAGGTATGGATACGCGCACTGTTGGCGCCCTTGAGCGCCTCGGCAGCACGCGAAATGTCGCGGTCATTGGCGCGTGACAGCGAGCAGATTGTGGAGTCCTTGATCGCATTGGCAATGGCCTTGACCGCCTCGAAGTCACCATTGGAGCTGGCGGCAAAGCCGGCTTCGATCACATCAACTTTCAGGCGCTCCAGCTGGCGGGCAATACGCAGCTTTTCATCGCGCGTCATCGAAGCGCCGGGGGACTGCTCGCCATCACGCAAGGTGGTGTCAAAAATGATCAACTTGTCTGCCATGTTATTTCTCCTGAGAGGTCATCTGAAGCTCAAAAAACGCAGCCCAAAACAAAAACGGCCCGCTGCGTTTGCATACGGGCCGTTGGGGATCGCGCGTGCGCTATCGACTGGGCCCGTGTTGGTCCAGTAGCAATAGTGCAATCGAAATACGTTTCATGAATTCAATGTACCACAAAAAAAATCCCGCCTACTTGTGCAGGCCGCGCTCATCCGGCTCGTCGGTAGAGGTCGAGATCACGCTGGTCTGCAGGCCCTTGGCCTTGCGCCAGCCGTAAAGGACGTAGCCGGAAAAGCCGTAAATCACAAACAGGCCAAACATCACCGTGGGCGGGTCAATGTTGATCACGGCAATGCCCAGGGCAATCAGCACAATCACGGCGAATGGGACGCTGCGCTTGATGCTGAGGTCCTTGAAACTGTAAAACGGCACATTGGTCACCATGGTCAGGCCGGCGTAAAGCGTCAGGGCAAACATGAACCAGCGTACCTCCTCCCCACGGATGCCGGCTTCATGCATCAGCCATATAAACCCGGCCACCAGCGCGGCCGCTGCCGGTGAAGGCAGGCCCTGGAAAAACCGCTTGTCCACCACGGCCGTATTGACATTGAAGCGGGCCAGCCGCAGCGCAGCACACGCGCAATAGACAAAGGCAGCAATCCAGCCCCAGCGCCCCAGGCTGGTCAGGGCCCAGACGTAGGCGATCAAGGCAGGCGCGGCGCCAAAAGACACCATGTCCGACAAGGAGTCCATTTGCTCGCCGAACGCGCTCTGGGTGTTGGTCATGCGCGCCACGCGTCCGTCCAGGCTGTCAAGCACCATGGCGCAGAACACGCCAATCGCCGCCTGGTCAAAACGCCCGTTCATCGCCATGACGATGGCGTAAAAGCCGCCAAACAAGGCCGCCAGCGTGAACAGATTGGGCAGGATGTAGATGCCCTTGCGCCGCTTGCGCGGCAGCACTTCTTCGGCGTCCAGCTCCGGGTCGTGGCCGTCATGCATGGCAGGCCATAGGGAGTTCAGGACAGTTTGCGCGGCGATAGTGCAGCGCCGATAGGCATTGGATCATGCCCAGAGGATACCAAACCACAGCAGCCGGAAACGAAAAAGCCGCGCAGGTGTTCTGCGCGGCTTGACGCTGAATCTGGCCGGGTCGGGTGAGACCCGGCAGCTTCATCAGTTGCGGGTCTGGTCGACCAGCTTGTTCTTGGCAATCCAGGGCATCATGGCGCGCAGTTTTTCGCCCACCACTTCAATCTGGTGTTCGGCGTTCAGGCGGCGGCGGCTCAGCAGCGTCGGTGCGCCGGCACGGTTCTCGAGCAGGAAACTCTTGGCGTATTCGCCGGTCTGGATGTCCTTCAGGCACTTGCGCATGGCTTCTTTGGTGGCCGCGGTCACGATGTTCGGGCCGGTCACGTACTCGCCGTATTCGGCGTTGTTGGAGATCGAGTAGTTCATGTTGGCGATGCCGCCTTCATAAATCAGGTCGACGATCAGCTTGAGTTCGTGCAGGCATTCGAAGTAAGCCATTTCAGGCGCGTAACCGGCTTCCACCAGCGTTTCGAAGCCAGCCTTGATCAGCTCGACGGTGCCGCCGCACAACACAGCCTGCTCGCCGAACAGGTCGGTTTCGGTTTCTTCGCGGAAATTGGTTTCAATGATGCCGGCCTTGCCGCCACCATTGGCCATGGCATAACTCAGCGCCAGATCCCGCGCCTTGCCGCTCTTGTCCTGATGCACCGCCACCAGATGCGGCACGCCGCCACCCTGGGTGTAGGTGTTGCGCACGGTGTGGCCGGGAGCTTTGGGCGCGACCATCCAGACATCGAGGTCGGCGCGCGGGATCACGGCACCGTAATGCACGTTGAAGCCGTGGGCAAACACCAGTGACGCGCCCTGCTTGATGTTGGGGGCCACGTCGTTGGCATACACCGAGCCAATCTGTTCGTCGGGCAGCAGGATCATCACGACGTCGGCCGACTTGACCGCGTCCGCAACTTCAGCGACCTTCAGGCCGGCCTTCTCGACCTTGGGCCAGGACGCTCCGCCCTTGCGCAGGCCGACCACGACCTTGACGCCGCTGTCGTTCAGGTTTTGCGCATGGGCATGGCCCTGGCTGCCGTAACCGATGATGGCGACGGTTTTGCCCTTGATCAGGCTCAGGTCGCAGTCTTTGTCGTAATAAACTTTCATTTCTCTCTCCGTAGATATCGTTGATGGTTCTGGCGAAAATGCCCTTCGACAGGCTGAAGGCGAACGGTAAACACACATCGCCACTTCTGTCCGTTCGCGCCCCGCCTGTCGAAAACGCGCGCACGGACCACTGAAAATCAGACCCTGAGAATCCTCTCGCCGCGGCCAATGCCGCTGGAGCCGGTACGCACGGTTTCCAGGATCGCACTGCGGTCAATCGCCTCCAGAAAGGCGTCGTTTTTGGACTGGTCGCCGGTCAGCTCGATGGTGTAACTTTTTTCGGTCACGTCGATGATCCGCCCGCGGAATATATCAGCCATGCGTTTCATTTCCTCGCGCTCCTTGCCGACGGCGCGGACCTTGACCATCATCAGTTCGCGCTCGGTGTAGGAACCCTCGGTCAGGTCCACCACCTTGACGACCTCGATCAGGCGGTTCAGGTGCTTGGTGATCTGCTCGATCACGTCGTCCGAGCCGGTGGTCTGTATGGTCATGCGCGACAGGCTGGCGTCCTCGGTGGGCGCCACGGTCAGGCTTTCGATGTTGTAGCCGCGCGCGGAGAAAAGGCCCACCACGCGGGACAGGGCGCCGGGCTCGTTTTCGAGCAGAACGGCAATGATGTGTTTCATATGAAGATTCCTCTTTTCGCTGCCCTCCCCCGCGCACGGTAATGCGCGGGCTCGGCAGGCAATAGATTCGTCAGGTGACGGTTGAAAAAATGGTGTGCGCCGCTTACAGGTCTTCGGACCCGAGCAGCATTTCGGTGATGCCCTTGCCGGCCTGCACCATCGGGAACACGTTCTCGGTGGGGTCGGTGCGGAAGTCCATGAAGACCGTGCGGTCCTTGAGCTTGCGCGCCTCGCGCAGCGCGGGCTCCACGTCCTGCGGTTTTTCGATCAGCATGCCGACGTGGCCATAGGCCTCGGCCAGCTTGACGAAATTGGGCAAGGCGTCCATGTAGCTGCTGCTGTAGCGGCCGGCGTATTCGACTTCCTGCCACTGGCGCACCATGCCGAGGTAGCGGTTGTTCAGCGAGACGATCTTGATCGGCGTGTTGTACTGCAGGCAGGTCGACAACTCCTGGATGCACATCTGCACCGAGCCCTCGCCGGTGATGCAATACACCTCGCTGTCCGGCCTGGCCAGCTTGATGCCCATGGCGTAGGGAATACCGACCCCCATGGTGCCCAGGCCGCCGGAGTTGATCCAGCGCCGCGGCTCGTCGAACTTGTAATACTGCGCCGCCCACATCTGGTGCTGGCCCACATCCGAGGTGATGTAGGTGTCGGCGTCCTTGGTCATGTTCCAGAGCGTCTCCACCACATACTGCGGCTTGATCACATCGCCCTTGCCCATGCTGTATTTCATGCAGTCGCGCTTGCGCCAGCCTTCGATGGTTTCCCACCAGCCGCCCAGTGCGTTGCCGTCGGGCTTGAGGCCGGACTCCTTGATCATCGCAATCAGTTCGGTCAGCACGTCCTTGACGTCGCCGACGATGGGAATGTCCACCTTGACGCGTTTGGAGATGCTCGACGGATCGATGTCGATGTGGATGATCTTGCGTTCGTTCTGCGCAAAGTGTTTGGGGTTGCCGATCACGCGGTCGTCAAAACGCGCGCCGACAGCCAGCAGCACGTCGCAGTGCTGCATCGCGTTGTTGGCTTCGATGGTGCCATGCATGCCCAGCATGCCGAGAAACTTCTTGTCGCTGGCCGGATAGGCGCCCAGGCCCATCAGCGTGTTGGTGCAGGGATAGCCCAGCATGTCCACCAGCGTGCGCAGCTCCTGCGAGGCATTGCTCAGCAACACGCCGCCGCCGGTATAGATGTAAGGCCGCTTGGCCGCCATCAGCAGCTGCAGCGCCTTGCGGATCTGGCCGCCGTGGCCCTTGCGCACCGGGTTGTAGGAGCGCATTTCCACCTTGTCCGGGTAACCGGCATACGGCGTCTTGTTGAAGGACACGTCCTTGGGGATGTCGACCACCACCGGGCCGGGCCGGCCGCTGCGGGCAATGTGAAAGGCTTTTTTCATCGTCTCGGCCATCTGGCGCACGTCCTTGACCAGGAAGTTGTGTTTGACGATGGGACGCGTGATGCCCACCGTGTCGCACTCCTGAAAGGCGTCCAGACCAATCGCATGGGTAGGCACCTGGCCGGTGATGATCACCATCGGGATGCTGTCCATGTAGGCCGTCGCGATGCCGGTGACGGCATTGGTCACGCCGGGGCCGGACGTGACCAGCGCCACGCCGACATCGCCGGTGGCGCGCGCATAACCGTCGGCCGCATGCACGGCCGCCTGCTCATGGCGCACCAGAATGTGCTGGATGGTGTCCTGCTTGTAAAAAGCGTCGTAAATGTGCAGCACCGCGCCGCCCGGATAACCCCAGACGTGTTTGACACCTTCGGCCTGCAGGGCCTTGATGAGGATTTCCGCGCCGCGGAGTTCTTGCGGATGGGAGGGGGCAGACGCTGCCGCCGCCGCCGAAGCGAGTTCGGCCTTTGAGATTTCCATGATGAACCTTTGTGAATTTCTCTAACGAAATACCTTGGGTGCCTCTTCACCCACTCTTGTGGAGTAGCGTCGAGACTTGAGGCCAAAACCATGAGCAGACACATAATCCGCCGAGTCTTGACCCGTTTGCTGTTTGAATTGCAGCTCGCATTATGGCACCAGCCGGCACAGAGTGAGCCCGGCCCCAAAAAAATCGGGGCCGCCCGGCGCTTGATGCGATAATTTTGCAGCCCGCAAACCGCACCTTGAACGGGCGCAGGCACCACAATGACAGCGCTGGGACAAATCGGGACTCAATCCGTTGGCAACTGAACAAGAACTCTCCGATTTCCTGAAAAACGTCGAGAAACGCGCCTTCAAGCGCAGCGTGTACCACGTCAGGGATGACGAGGCGGCGCTCGACATCGTTCAGGACAGCATGATGAAACTGGCCCAGCACTACGGCGACAAGCCGGCGGCCGAGCTGCCCATGCTGTTTCAGCGCATTTTGTCCAATACCACGCTGGACTGGTTCCGCCGCCGCAAGACGCGCAACGCCCTGTTTTCGAACATGAGCGACTTCGAATCTGCCGGCGACGACGGAGATTTTGATTTACTGGAAACTTTAGAGAGCTCAACCAACTCTGAAGGTACGGAAAGCGCCCAGGACGCCACCGAACGGGCACAAATCCTGCACCAGATCGAGACCGAGATCAAAGAGCTCCCGGGCCGTCAACGGGAAGCCTTTCTGATGCGTTACTGGGAGGAGATGGATGTGGCCGAAACCGCTGCCGCCATGGGCTGCTCTGAAGGAAGCGTCAAAACGCATTGTTCACGAGCGGTTCACGCACTCAGCAAGGCTTTGGCTGCCAAGGGAATAAAACTATGAATCACTCACCGCAAAATCGCACCGACATCCTGCAAGACCGCTACGGCCTGAAAACCGCCTCCTACCTCTCGGCTGGCACCGCCAACCTGCCTTACGACATTGCCGAACGGCTGCGGGCCGCACGGGCTCAGGCCGTGTCCGCGCGCAAGCTTGCACGTACCCATGCCGCCACTGCGTCGGCGACCGAGGGCGCGGGCTCTGTTCTGAGCTGGGGCTCCGACGACGGGTTCAGCTTCTGGAACCGGATCGGCTCGGTGCTTCCGCTGATTGCCCTGGTGGCAGGTTTGCTGACCATCAACACCCTGCAGACAGACAGTTTTGTCCAGGAGCTGGCCGAGGTTGACTCCGCCCTGCTGACCGACGATTTGCCGCCTGACGCCTTCTCCGACCCCGGATTTGTGCAGTTTCTCAAAGCCACCCGCTAAAACCCTGACTGTGGCTGACCTGCCAAGTAACCAGCTCACCAAGCCATGACTGCACGTCTCACCCGCCCTTCTGCGCGCACGCTGCGCCTTGCCCCATACGCGCAGCGCGGTCTGCTGACAGGGCTGGTGGTGCTGGGACTTTCAGGCACGCTGGCCGCACCGGCTGCGGCGCAAACCGCGCCGGCCAGCGCTGCGGCTTCGTCTGCAGCTCAGCCGCCAGCCGGCAAAGCAGCGGCGGCTCCGTCTCTGGGTGGTCCGGGCTGGACAGAATTGAGCGCGGTGGAGAGGGACATCCTCAAACCTCTGGCTTCCAGCTGGAACGCATTGACGCCAGGCCACAAGAGCAAGTGGCGGCAGATGGCCAAAAGCTACCCGGCTTTGCCGGTGGAAGAACAGCTCAAGATGCAGGGCCGCATGAAGGAATGGGTGGCATTGAGCCCCCAGCAACGCAACCAGGCACGGCTGAACTTTGCCAAGACCAAAGAGCTGTCCAAAGAACTGACGCCAGAAGAAAAAAAAGCAAAATGGCAGGCCTATCAGGCGCTCAGCGAAGAAGAAAAACGCAAACTCGCTGCCAAGGCCCCAGCCAAACCCGTGGGCGCTGCCGCAACCGCCAAACCGGTCGCGCCGCAGAAACTCGCTACCGTCCCTTCTCCCGCCGACAAGCCCAAGGCCAAACCAGCGCCTAAAATCGCTGATGCCCAAGCCGCCCCTGGCGGCAGCAGCCCGGTCGCCACGCCCGAGGCCGTACCCGCCCGCAGCCCCTGAGCCGGCGGCCTGACGGCCTGGAATCCCGGCGGACGTCCAGCGGCTTGCTGCCTGGAAACAGCCCTGACCGGCAGCCTGGGTCCCAATTAGCCCGACTCGAAAAAAGCCATGACGCGCACTGACACCGCCCCTCTTACCACCCCCTCCCTGAGCCGGCGCATGGCCTGCTGGCTGTACGAGGGCATGCTGATGTTCGGCGTGGTCTTTGTGGCGGACTACCTGTTCAGCACCCTGAGCCAGACCCGCAACGCGATGGACAACCGCAACGCCCAGCAGGCGTTTTTGTTCGTCATCTTCGGCATCTACTTTGTCTGGTTCTGGGCCAAGGGCCAGACCCTGGCCATGAAAACCTGGAACATCCGCCTGACCGATCTGCACGGCCTGCAGGTCAGCCAGAAGCGCGCCTTTGTGCGTTACACCCTGAGCTGGCTCTGGTTTTTACCGCCGCTGGCGGCGAGCTGGCTGCTGGGCCTGGACGTGCGTCAGGCTCTGGTGCTGGCCGGTGGCTGGATCGCCATCTGGGCCATCCTGTCGCGCTTTCACCCGGACCGGCAGTTCTGGCATGACGCCCTGGCCGGTACCCGGCTGGTCAGCAGCCTGCCACCGGGCATGCCTGCGACCGCAGCGTGATGGCGCTGGCAGCGTTGCCATGAAAACGTCACATCAAACTGCCACAGAGCTGCGCGAGAATCAGGCGATGCCCCAACCCCTTGCATCTCCCCCGATTTCCACACACCGGACCCCGCCGCTGGCGCCTGCAGACTCTTGCGCCAACCCGCAAAAAGACCGCAAGGGCCTGAACCGCGTCTGGCACGCCCTCGGTTATTCGGTGGCAGGCTTGCGCGCCGGATGGCATGAAACCGCTTTCCGGCAGGAGGCCATGGCCGCCCTGGTGCTGATTCCCGCCGCCTTCTGGCTCAGCCGCAGCTGGGTGGAGGTGGCCCTGCTGGCCGGTTCCGTCATCCTGGTGATGATTGTCGAGCTGCTCAACACCGGTATTGAAACGGCGATAGACCGCATAGGCCCGGAATGGCACGACCTGTCCAAACGCGCCAAAGACATGGGCAGCGCCGCCGTGCTGCTGAGCCTGCTGATCTGTGCCGGGATCTGGGCCATGGCCCTGTTTCACAGGTTTCTGGCATGAAACCCGCCTTTTCGCTGTGTGTCTATTGCGGCTCGCGCCCAGGCACGGACGCGGTGTTTGCGCAAACCGCAGGCCAGATCGGCCAATGGATTGGTCACCACGGCGGGCAACTGGTGTATGGCGGTGGCCGCAATGGCCTGATGGGCATCGTCGCCGATGCCACGCTGGCCGCAGGTGGCCGGGTGATTGGTGTCATCCCCAAGGCCCTGGTGGAAAAGGAATGGGCGCACACCGGCTGCAGCGAGCTGCACGTTGTGGACACCATGCATGAACGCAAACGCATCATGGCCGAACACGCCGATGCATTTTTGTCGCTGCCCGGCGGCATAGGCACGCTGGAAGAGTTTTTTGAAGTCTGGACCTGGCGCCAGCTCGGCTACCACGCCAAGCCGGTGGGTCTGCTCAACCTGAACGGTTATTACACCGACCTGCTGGCTTTTCTGGCCGCATCGGTGAAAAGCGGCTTCATGAGCGACTGGCAGATGGAGCTGATCCATGTCGGCGCCGAGCCTCAGGCCCTGCTCGAACAACTGGTACAGGTCGCGGGCATGGCACCCGAAGGGCTGAGGCTGGACCAGATTTAAGCGCTGGAATCAGACCGCGGCTTCGTCCTCTTCCCCGGTGCGGATACGCACCACACGTTCGACGCTGGTGATGAAAATCTTGCCGTCGCCGATCTTGCCGGTGCGCGCAGCACGCACGATGGCGTCCACGCAGCGCTCCACGTCTTCGGTTTTCACCACCACCTCGACCTTGACCTTGGGCAGAAAGTCCACGACATATTCCGCACCGCGGTAGAGTTCGGTATGGCCTTTCTGGCGGCCAAAACCCTTGACCTCGGTGACCGTCAGGCCTGTCACGCCACATTCGGCCAGGGCTTCACGGACTTCTTCGAGCTTGAAGGGTTTGAGGATGGCGGTAATCTGTTTCACTGGTTTGGCTCCGATGGTTATTGAAATGTTCAGGCTCGAAATTTATTCGTGACAGGATAGCGCCAATCCTTGCCGAAACTTCGGTGGCTAACCCGAATCCCTATCGGCGCCTGGCGCCGCTTGTACTCGTTGATGCGGATCAGCCGGGTCACACGTTCTACCACGGCAGGTTCAAACCCGGCGGCGATGATGCTTTCCATGCTTTCGTCATTTTCCATGTAGCGCTGCAAAATCGCATCGAGGATCTCGTAGGGCGGCAGGCTGTCCTGGTCGGTCTGGTCGGCACGCAGCTCGGCACTCGGCGGGCGCGTGATGATGCGCTCCGGAATCGGGCTGCTGCCGGTGCCATAGGGGTCGTTCTGATTGCGCCACTGCGCCAGCCGGAACACCGTGGTCTTGAGCAAATCCTTGATGACGGCAAAACCGCCCGCCATGTCGCCATAAAGCGTGCAATAACCGGTGGCCATTTCGCTTTTGTTGCCGGTGGTCAGCACAATGGCGCCGAATTTGTTGGACAGCGCCATCAGAAACACGCCGCGGATGCGCGCCTGGATGTTTTCTTCGGTCGTGTCTTCCGGCAGCCCCTTGAACTCATGGCTCAGCGAGGCCTTGAAGGCTTCAAACTCCGGAATGATGGACATCTCGTCGTAACGCACCTGCATCCGGGCCGCCATGTCACGGGCATCTATCCACGAGATATCGGCGGTGTAGGGCGAAGGCATCATCACCGTGCGCACCTTGTCGGCGCCCAGCGCATCGACCGCAATCGCCAGCACCAGCGCCGAGTCGATGCCGCCGGACAGGCCGAGGATGGCGCCGGGAAAGCCGTTTTTACCGAGGTAGTCGCGCACGCCCAGCACCAGCGCATCCCACAAATCGGCCTCGGCGCTGCGCAGTGGCACCGTATCAGCTATCAATTCAATAGCTGCTTGTGCACGTGCCACCTGGGCTACAAACAGATTTTCCTTGAAACTTTCAGCCCGGCCAGCCAAAGCCCCGTCGGCCTGCAGCGCAAAGGAATGGCCCTCAAACACAATTTCGTCCTGCCCGCCCACCAGATGGGCATACACCATGGGCAGGGCTGTGGCCAGCACGCGTTCGCGCATCATGAGCTCACGCTCGCCGCCCTTGCCCACATGAAACGGCGAGGCATTGATGACGGCCAGCATCTCCGCGCCGGCCTCTTTGGCCAGCCGCGCCGGCTCTTCAAACCAGGCGTCTTCACAGATCAGCAGGCCGATGCGCACCATGTCGGCGCCCTCGCCGGCTTCAAACACACACACCCCCTGCCCCGGCGTGAAATAACGCCGCTCGTCAAACACCTGGTAGTTGGGCAACTCGCGCTTGGCGTAGCTGGCGATGACCACACCCTCGCGCAACACGCGGGCGGCGTTGTGGCGCTGCTGCACCTCGACGCTTTTGGTGCGGAGGCCCTTGCCGCTGTCGCCGTGGGTGGGTGTGCCCACCACCACGGTCAGGCCCTTTAACCCGGCCAGCTCCCGGGCGATGAGATTCACGGCATCATCACAGGCTTCGATGAAAGAGCGGCGCAAAAACAGGTCTTCGGCGGCGTAACCGCAAATCGCCATCTCGGGCGTGAGCAGCAGACGCACGCCGTCGGCATAGGCGCTGCGGGCGGCGTCCACGATTTTTTGCGCATTGCCCGGCATGTCGCCCACGCAATAGTTCAATTGGGCAACGCAGATTTTGAGAGTCATGACAAAAGAAAAAGACGGTAGGTGCTGTGGCTGAAAACGATTATGTCATCCGTGTGCTGGACAAGCCGGGTCTGGTCGATGGCGTCGCCTGGAATACCCTGCTGGCGCTGCAGGACCCGGACGGCGGGCTCAACCCCTTCATGCGCCACGAGTACCTGAGCGCCATGTTCGAGAGCGGCAGCGCCACGCCGACCACCGGCTGGACGCCGCGTTTCATCACCCTGTGGCATGGCGCTGAGCTGGCCGGCGCCTGCGCGCTCTACATCAAAGACCACTCCTACGGCGAATACGTCTTTGACCACGCCTGGGCCAATGCCTACCACCAGCATGGCCTGGCGTATTACCCGAAAGCGCTGGTGGCCCCGCCCTTCACGCCGGTGCCCGGTCCGCGCCTGCTGGCGCGTGATGCAGCGACGCGCCTGCTGCTGGTCCAGGCGCTGGTGGCCTGGTGCGGCGAGCAGGGTTTGTCTTCGCTGCATCTGCTGTTCACCAGCGATGTCGATGTGGCTGCCTGTGAGGAAGCGGGCCTCATGCTCAGGCACAACGTGCAATTCCACTGGACGAATATGGCCCCCACGCTCCCCACTGCGCGTGGTTCGCTGCCCCCCGAGGGGGCTAATTTTCCTAGGGGCGGCCCGTCGGAAAATTCTTCGCCCGCGACGGACACCGGTGATGCGGCTCGCCCCTTTCGCGACTTCGACGACTTCCTGATGTCGCTGAGCCAGGACAAACGCAAAAAAATCCGCCAGGAGCGGCGCAAGGTCAAGGACGCCGGTGTCAGCTTCCGCTGGTCGCTGGGCCAGGACATCAGCCCCGCCGACTGGGACTTTTTCTACAGCTGTTATGAACGCACCTATTACGAACACGGCAATGCGCCCTACCTGCGCCGCAACTTTTTCCAGCGCATGGCCGACAGCATGGCTGAGAACTGGCTGCTGTTTGTCGGCGAACGCAACGGCACCCCGATTGCTACTAGTTTGATAGCTGTCAGCGCAAGTGGAACAAGGGCCAACAGCCAATTGGACGCCATGGTTTCGGCCAAAATCGCCTATGGCCGTTACTGGGGCGCTACCGAACGCGTGGACTGCCTGCACTTCGAGGCCTGTTATTACCAGCCGCTGCAATGGTGTATCGAACACGGCTACCAGCGCTTCGAAGGTGGCGCCCAGGGGGAACACAAAATGGCGCGCGCCTTGCTGCCGGTCAAAACCACCAGCGCCCACTGGCTGGCGCATCCGGCCTTTGCCGATGCGGTGGAGCGATTCCTGGAGCGCGAGGGCGAGGGTATTGCAGGCTATATGGACGAGCTGGAGCGGCGAAATCCCTTCCGGCAAGCCGGCAGCCATGGTGGCGACTGAGATTTGCTTCACTATTGATAGCAAACTATCCAGGACCATCGGGAGACCACGGCCTGTTTGGCTTATGAATCCGGCTGTTTTAAGCTGTGAGCCTGAATTCGACCTTTTTCAGCATGTTTGATCCGCCCTCCGCCCTCCCCGAAACCCCAGCCCCCGCCGATGCGCCGGCGCCGCTCGGCAAGATCCACGCGCGCCGCCTGCGCGAGATTTACCGCTCGGCCGGCTGGCCCTGCCAGGACCTGATCGAAATTGAATTGCTGGCTTGGGGCATGCTCCAGCGCGTGTCCAGTGCTGGCGGCCACGAAACCCTGCGTGTCACCGATGCCGGTGTCAGCTACCTGGCCGCAACGCTGGTGCGTAACCGCGCGGCGCTGTCGGCGCACGAGGCACTGGTGGATTACATGGCCTGCGAGATGCTCCGCGCCGGCCGCATCACCTGGCGCGGCCTCGGCTTGCGCGCGCAACTACCGCCGCTGGAAGAAGGCGGCAAGGTCCGCTGGTGTATCGCCAGGCCCGATGTGTTCTCGATCCGCAACACCTCGGTCGCGGAGTACGTCGATCCGGTGGTCCACGAGATCAAGGTGCGCCGCTCCGACTTGCTTGGTGATTTGCGCCGTCCCGACAAACGCGCGGCCTACCTGGATCTGGGCGGCGAATGCTGGTATGTGCTGGGCTGCGATGCGAAGGGCCGCCCCATCGCCGACCCCGGCGAAGTGCCGCCCGAGTGCGGCGTGATGCAGGTCGAAGGCCAGCGGATGGCGGTGCTGCGGGCTGCACCGCGGCGCACCCGGCAGTCGCTGCCTTTCGGCGTCTGGCTGGCGCTGGCCAAGGCAACACCGCTGGACGGCCTGCGCGACGATGAGCAGGCAATGCTTGTCTAGACAATTGCCGGCTTGCCGAGGCCTGCAACCGTCCCCTGCGCTATTTCAGGGGGGAGGCTCGCCGGGCAGGAAAAGCGTGGGCAAACAAGCGGTCACCTTTCGAGGTGTTGCAGCACATGCAAAGAAACTGGAGGTTCTCCAGGTCGTTGGTCCACGCAGCCTGTGCGTGCAATACCTGTCCCACAGCCACGACCCGCTCATAGGGCTGATTTCTTTGCCGCGTACTGGTGCGCATGGGGCCTCCCCGGCCAGTGCCGCCTCTTTGTGCAGCAAGCCTCACGGTCGTCACTACGCCACCCTTGAGCTGCGCTCCGTACGTGGTGGATGGCGCGTGTGGAGCATGTGAATCGAGAACCTGGACTCTGGCATCGGCAGCGAACAGCGCCTGTTGATGTTGGGCCTGTGAAAGAATGTGATCGAGGTGCATCAGCGCTGTGGGCAGCATCCGGTTACACCCTGGACAGCGCGCCTGGAACTCTGCAACACCGGTTCCATAATCGTGTGTGCCCGAAGCGAATGCCGCGCTGCGGATCACCATGGATCGCGTGTTTTCCCAATTGATGCCTCCGTTAGCCGACACCAGGACCTTCATAAGGACAACCAGCCTTTCCGCATCAAAAAACGGACACCGATTTTAAACACCTGAAATCATCAGGCAACTCCCTCCAACGGAGAATGGTTTGCGGACTGGCGATCTGCCCATCTGCGGTCTACGGCAAACCCCAATGCCCCAGGGCCTCCCGCTCGGTTAATGTCTCCCACACGGAGACACCAAGCAACATGAAAACCCTCACCGGCCTGGACGCGACTTTCCTTTACCTCGAAACCCCCGAGATGCCCATGCATGTGGGCTCGCTGAACCTGTGTGAGCTGCCGGCCGGTTTCAAGGGCAGCTTTCACAAGGCAGTGCAAAAACACATTGCCAGCCGCATGCACCTGGCACCGGTGTTCAGCCGCAGGCTGGTTTTCATGCCCTTTGATCTGGGCCATCCGCTGTGGGTGGAGGCTGAAGCTGTGGACATTGACTTTCACATCCGGCGTGTGCCCTGCTCCGCGCAAAAACCCATGAGCCTGGCACGGGCGCACACCCTGGTGGCCAGGCTGCACAGCGAGCTGATAGACCGCGCACATCCGCTGTGGGAGTTTTATGTGTTTGACGCGATCAAGCTGCCCACCGGTGAGCGCGTCGGCGGGTTTTTCTCGAAAATTCACCATGCCGCGCTGGACGGCAAGGGCGGCGTGATGCTGGCCAATGCCATGCTGGACATCGGCCCGGTGCCGCGCGAAGTGGCGCCACCCGACCCGGCGCGCCGTGGCAAGACGGCGGCCGATCTGAAGGTCGGCAAGATGATCGGCTCGGTGTTTTCCAACTCGCTGGCGCAGGTGGCCAAACTCGCCAAATCCCTGCCCTCCGCCGCCAGCACCCTGGGCGGCACCCTGGCCAGACAGTCGCTGCAAGGCGGCAATGGCCGGCCCAAAATGCCGATGAAACTCGCGCCCAAAACCCCTTTCAACACCGCCATCACGCAAGACCGGGTGTTTGTGGCGGCCACCGTGCCGCTGGCCGAATGCAAAGCCATGGGCAAGGTGATAGGCGGCAGTTTCAACGATGTGGCGCTGTGGATCTGTTCCACCGCGCTGCGCAGCTACCTGGCCCATCACGGTGGCGTGCCCCCCAAGTCCATGGTGGCGGCCATGCCGGTGTCCCTGCGCGAAGCCGGTGCCAGCGACGCCGCCAATCTGGGCAACCAGGTCAGCATGAGCCTGGTCGAGCTCGGCACGCACATTGCGAATCCGCTCAAACGCATGAACGCCATCATGGCGTCCACCGCCAAAGTAAAAACCTCGATGCAAAGCCTCAAGGGCCTGCTGCCGACCGACTACCCCTCGCTGCTGGCACCCTGGCTGGTGGGCGGCGCGGCGAAGGCGGCACTCAATGCCTATGGCAAAAGCGGGCTGGCCAGCCGCCTGCCCATGGTGGCGAATCTGGCGATCTCCAATGTGCCCGGTACGCCCGTGCCTTTGTACCTGGCCGGGGCAAAAATCCTGAGCTTTCACCCGCTGTCCATCGTGCTGCATGGGCTGGCGCTGAACATCACCATCCAGACCTACGCCGGGCAGGTGGACTTTGGCATCATCGCCGGCAAGCAGGCCTTGCCTGATGCGCAAGAGCTGGCCAGCGCGATTGAAGAGGCGTTCAGGCAGGCCCAGGCCTTGATGGGTGCACCGGCCGCCCCGGTAGAAACCCCCAAGCCCGCTGTCACGCAGGAGACGCCTCTAGGGAAGTCTCCCTCTGTCAAACGGGCCACCAGTCCCAAGATAAGCCCTGTCAGGAACAAGACCCCAACATCCAATGCTTCGAACCATGGCATCACCCGCACCCCGGCAGTCAGCGCAAAAACAAAGTCAAAAACACGCACTGCACGAGGGACCAGCGCCTAACGCCTGGCTGCTGGCGCTTGAATTTCGCGCTTTCTGGGAGTTTGGTGCGCTGCTGCCGGCCTGGCCGCTGCTGGCCCGGGCACCCCGGGGCGACCAGCACAGCGTGGTGGTGTTTCCCGGCCTGTCGGCCAGCGACGGCTCCACCATGCCGCTGCGCCGCTACCTCGACTCATTGGGCTACCAGACCAGCGGCTGGGAGCAGGGTTTCAACTTTGGCCCGCGCGCCGGTGTGCTGGAAGCCGCACGTGCACAGGTCACACGGGCCTTCGACGAAAGCGGGCGCAAGGTCAGCCTGATTGGCTGGAGCCTGGGCGGGGTTTATGCACGCGAACTGGCCAAGGAGCTGCCGCACATGGTGCGCGGCGTGATCACACTGGGCACGCCGTTTGGCGGCTCACACCGCTCCACCAATGCCTGGCGCATTTACGAGCTGGCCAGCGGCCGCAAGGTGGCGCTGGAGTCTGCCAACTACGATTTGCCGGCAGCACCTCCCGTCCCCACCACCAGCATTTATTCACGCAGCGATGGCATCGTGGCCTGGCAAGGCAGTGTGCAAAAGCCCGCGCCGCACAACCCGCAGACCGAAAACATCGAGGTGATTGCCAGCCATGTCGGCCTGGGTCTGAACCCCAGCGCCTGGTGGGCTGTGGCCAACCGGCTCGCACAGGGCGAAGGCAGCTGGCAGGCCTTCGAGCGCAAGGGCACGTTTTTTCACGGGCTGATTTACCCGGACCCGGCACGCGCGGCCTGAAAAAGGCGCGCCAGATGCAAAAGCGCCTGCAGCTCACGCTGCA